>NZ_JBBCVY010000001.1:0-1240281 GCF_037146255.1 Paenibacillus sp. MMO-58 | reverse complement strand
CACCCTCTCAGGTCGGCTACGCATCGTCGCCTTGGTGAGCCGTTACCCCACCAACTAGCTAATGCGCCGCGGGTCCATCCATAAGTGGCAGATTGCTCCGCCTTTCCCGATTCGATCATGCGACCGCTTCGCGTATCCGGTATTAGCATTCGTTTCCGAATGTTATCCCAGTCTTATGGGCAGGTTACCCACGTGTTACTCACCCGTCCGCCGCTAACCTTACCCGAAGGCAAAGTCCGCTCGACTTGCATGTATTAGGCACGCCGCCAGCGTTCGTCCTGAGCCAGGATCAAACTCTCCATTAAAGAGTTTTCTCGATCGATCGAATCGATCAGGAAAATCTCAGATGTTTGACTTGCTCATTCATTTAAAAAATCGCTTTTCCGTTATTTCTAACGGGGCAGTTTCGCTCGTTGTTCAGTTTTCAAAGAACAATTTTTTTAAACAACGTTTCATATCTTATCACGTTATCGAATTCAGTGTCAAGCTTTATTTTTCATCCAATTACTCGATGATTTTTAGCTTTTCGTCCGAACCGCTTGTCTCTCGCGGCCGGAGTTATAATATAGCATGATTAGATTTTAGATTTCAACAGGTAATAATTTACTGCTAGTATAACGTTTGATGATTTCGCTAGTGTTCTTCATATTCAGTTCATAAGATAGAGAACTTAATCCAATATTGTTATGCGCTTCTTCTAAAGATACGCCGCGGTTCATTGAGCTTGCGATAATCTCGGCTGCTCCCCCCGGATCCGAAATAAAACCACCCTTTTTGAGTGAGTTGTATAATAACGCCTATATTTCATCCTTCCCGGTCCGCTGTTGTTCGCCTTTGACTAACTCTAGTAAAAACCTAACCCTGACGATGAGGTCCGGTTGCATAGGCTGATGAATAACTTGCTAGCTAATATTGTGTCAGGCACCGTCCGCTTCTCGAATGTAACAGGGAACGGTTGCTTTTATATCGATTTGAGGCAACCACTTCTGCTTTCTTCTTCATTCTTTACCACTTCTCGCATTCTCTATCGTTTGCCGGTTGCTCCCTCTTCCGTTGTTCATATTCTAAAGGCTTAGAATCACTCTCGATATAAAAAAGACACTGATGAAGAAACTCAATCAGTGTCTTTTGCTTTCATGAACAAACAATTCTCATAATCGTTTCTAAGGAATATGCCATATTGGGGATTTTCTCGCTATTGGCAACCTAGCAATGCAATTCCCTATTGAGCACTCGCGAATTGACGGGAGATGTTTCGATATACGGTTGGAGACAATCCTTTCTTAGCTGTAAATTGTTTGATGAAGTAAGTGTCATACTCAAATCCTGTGGCACGCGCTATTTCGTTCAAGCTCATACCTGTATGGGTAAGAAGATCCCCCGCAACTTTCAAGCGGTGTAATAGCAAATATCCTATGGCTGTACATCCGCATCTTTCTTGAAACATCTTATTAAGCGACACACGATTCAAGTGTGCGCATTTCGTTAAATCTTCCAAGGTGACTTTATTTGCATAGTTGGTATGTATATATTCCAGTACTAAATCAACTGGGGATTGTTCGCTTTGGCGATTCAAATCCTCAAGCAATCCTAATATCTGAATAAGATATTTTTTGATTCTACACACCCAGTTTGCATCGCTTTGCGCGAACACTTCAGTTCCAAGCACAAAAAACCACTCAAATATTTGCGGGTATGCTTTCTCGGTAACAAAAGGTACTCCAGTGCGCGTAGGATTGTCCTGAAAAAGCGAAAGACCTGTTTGTATTTTCAGATGGCTAGGAAAGTAGTCTTCTGTTTCAGAAATCGGGACGGTATTAAGAAAATCGGGATGATAACTGAATGATTGCGCAGAAGCATTATGCTTTTCAATTATTTGTATCGAATCTTTTTCGGTCAAACAGAGAACGCCGGGTGCAGTAATCGCGATCGGTCGCTCGTTGAGTACCCCGTTTATGCTGCCAGAGGTAATAAAGATTATAGTAAGACGCTCCTGATAGGGAAGGCGGTTCAAATCCTCAGTGGCAATAAATTCAATATTTACCGTCCTATCTTTGTGGCGGTCGATTTGCGGCATGGTTCTCACCTGACAAATAGTATAGTCAATCTCTTCACTTTTAACAGTGTACCATAAAGATATGAAAGATATACTTTTAAGCGAGACAAAGAAAGGTGGTTATAATTATGGCAGTCAACATTGCGATTAATGGTTTTGGTAGAATTGGCAGGCTTGCCTTTCGGCAGCTATTTGGTACAGAAGGATATCAGATTGTTGCTATCAATGATCTGACAAGTCCAAAGATGCTTGCGCATTTGCTAAAACACGACACAACGCAGCGAGATTATGATGAAAGAATTGATTTTACTGCTAATAGCCTGATCGTGAACAATGTTGATATTCCGATTTATGCTGAAAGAGATCCCGGCAAGCTCCCGTGGAAAGAATTGCAAGTTGACTTAGTTTTGGAGTGTACAGGCCTTTTTGCATCAAAAAAAGCGGCTTCAGCTCATATAGAGGCAGGCGCAAAAAAGGTGGTCGTCTCCACCGTTGCCGGCAAAGATATTCCCACAATTGTATATGGCGTTAATGAACACACGCTAACTAAAGAGGACACTATCGTTTCGGCCGCATCCTGCACTACGAACTGTCTAGCTCCAATGGTCTATTACCTTAACGAGCTTTCGCCGATAAAAAAAGGTTTTATGACAACGATACATGCTTATACAAACGACCAGAATACCCTTGATGGCCCTCACGCTAAAGGTGACTTGCGTCGGGCTCGCGCTGCGGCTGGCAACATCATCCCAACGTCAACCGGGGCAGCAAAAGCAATAGGGCTAGTGATCCCTTCTTTAGAGGGCAAACTGGATGGTGTATCCCAAAGAGTGCCGGTGATGGCTGGCTCCCTCACAGAACTGACAGTAGTCGTGGATGGATCCGTAACTGCGGAGCAGGTCAACGAAAAGATGGAGCAGTCCCAGTCGGAGCAATACGGATATACAGAGGAAGAGCTTGTTTCGTCCGATATTATTGGCATGACTTACGGCAGCTTGTTTGACGCCACGCAAACAAATGTAATGGAACTAGGAACAGATACTCTAGTGAAAATAGCTGCATGGTATGATAACGAAAACTCTTTTACCAGCCAAATGATCCGCACCGCCAAATATCTTGCAGAATTGTGATGTTATTTTGCAAATGAAAAGTGCATGGCTTTTTCTTAGTTGTTTATTCAAAAGCGATGCAAGTAAGCCAAGTCGACTAATGTTTTTATAACTTGGCCTAACGCGTGGATCCATGCGGGTTGGTAATACATTAATAACTGTTTTATATTTCTTAAGCCTTAACTTAAAATAAACCGGCAGCTGATCATAGGCTTCATGATCAGCTGCCGGTTATGTTCTGCATTGTGGGTCTACGTTACAATCGTCGTTCGCTGATCCCAAGGCTCCCTCCCCTTCACTTCTTGAATAAACTCGATTTCTTCGCCATCGAACCCAATTACATAAGCAAAGTACATGTAGACCGGCTCTGGCTTCGCTTCCATAATATCCGCAAACGTAGGCGGCAGTTTAGACTTCCCTCCTGCGGCAATCGCCCGATCGTAGCTCGTGCGTATGTCATCCGTCCACAAAGCAACGTGAAGCCAACGGCCGCTTGCCGGCGTATCCTCCGCTCCCCCCTCGGACACCTCGATGCAAGAGCCGTCGCCCATATCCATCATATAGACGCGTTTATCTTTCCCCCATATATGCTTTACAGTGAAGCCAAGTCCCTCCTCGTAAAACTTGACGGTCTGCTCGAAGTGACTGGAGGTCATTCCAACATGATGCAGGCTGGGATGTTTTCGTTCCATATGAAAGCCACCCTTTCGCAATTAAGTCGCTTCTCTTAACTGACTTATTAGGCTCCTCAAATCTTGCTCCGCAACCGCAAGCTTGCTCCCTCTCGTCCGTGATTCATTCTCTATCGCCAGCCACTCGCAGCCTCCCGATTTGCATTGCTGAAGAATTAACGGCCAGTCATTAAGATCGCCATCGGATGCAATAGCAGCCTCGGTACCTTGTTTAGAATCAAACGGCTTACAATGCACAACCCGAAGCCGGCCGGCTGTTTGAGTAAGCGCACGAACGGGATCGCCTGCCCCCTCCAGACAATTACCGGTATCGAGCTCTAAAAACACCGAAGGCTTCGTATGCTCGATAAGAATATCCCATGGAGTTACGCCGTCAAAGCTGTCATGAAACTCATGTGCATGAGTATGATAGCCAAGCCGCATGCCTTTCATCTCCAATCGGTCCGCAAGCTCATTCATTTGCTCCGCATAACGAAGCCAAGTCTCTGCATGGTTATCTTCCGGCATATGCCCGACGTTCCACGGGCCTCCGAGACATGGGATAATGATGTTCGGATTGCCGAGCTCTGCATGATAACGAATCGTATTCTCCAGCGTGTCAGGCTGCAGCAGTCTCCACTCCACATGCCAGCCGCATAACTCCAGTCGATGCTTTGCGAGGAGTTCCTTAACCACGGAAGCAGGCCATAAAGTCTCGCCGTACATTTCAATACCTTCGTAGCCCATCTCACGAACTGCGCCAAGCGTAGCATCCAGATCCCGCTTCATATCCTCGTAGACCGTATACATCGCCAGTGCAAACTTCATTTCCATCTCCCCCATCTCTTTCCGTCATCATCGGCTATCCCTATAAACGGTGGATAATGGCTGACGCGGCGTCCGCGTCGAGCAGTACTTCACAATTCGGATGAAGCTGAACAATGGATGCGGGCATATCCGAATTAACAGGCCCAAACAGCGCCTGCTCAATAATGTCAGCCTTATGCTTTCCTTTTGCGACAAGTATGAGATGACGGGTATGCATAATGTTTTTAATACCGAGCGTCAATCCGCCCAGCGGATGCTCTGGGCCGACGCCCGTCTCTTTGCGGACGCGTGCTTCGAAGATCGGGTCCATCGGCGATACCCAGGTCGTGCTCTCGAACGGGGTTCCCGGCTGATTAATGCCAACATGGCCATTGAAGCCTATTCCGAGCATTTGCAGGTCGACGCCCCCGCGAGAAGCAAGAGCGTCCTCGAACAAACGGCATTCCCGTTCAAAATCATCAGACATCGTAGGCGGCATAATGAAGTTTTCATCTGGAATGCCAAGATTCTTAAATAGCTGCTCATAGATCATCGAATAGCAGCTTCCGGAATAACTCCGATCGAGGTTAGTCAGCTCGTCGACGTTGAATATAGTCACGCGGGATACATCAAACGGATACTTCTCGTATAGCTCCGATACGACGGCATGCATGCCGCCTGTCGTCTGCCCCGTGGATAAACCAATTACCGCTTCAGGTTTCTTCAGCATCTGCGTTACAATTCGCCAAGCGGCGGCGATATCGAACGCTCTTTCATCTTTCTCAATCGTAATTTTCATGCTTATCTCTCCAATTGATTATTGTTATAAGATCTACTACATCGATCTCCAATCAAAAATCGTACACGTCTTCGCATAAGTCTTGTTTACAAGTGACTGATAAGCGTCGTCACAACGCGCTGGATCGACCAGCTCATAAATGCCGTCCACTTTCAGAGCGCCGTTTTTGATCCACTCCATACCGACCGCAAAATTGCCATAGTTGCTGCCAGGCATAAATTCAGAGGAATGCCGCGGAATGCTCCATTCCCAGCCGGAAGTCATCGTAATAAATCCGTAAAACACTTTCAGGAATATGTCATGCGCCCACGTATCGGTCCCCCTGTACCAAGGAACGCCAATCAGCGACAGTTCCCCTCCCTTGCGCAGCACGTCCAGTGCGTCAAGCGCTGCTTGCTCCGCACCGGAGCATTCCATGGCCAGACCGAACCTGCCGGCTGCTTGGCAATCCTTAATTGAAGCGTACACATGGAGCAAACCGCAATCGCGTGCGATTTGCCTCCTTTTCTCGCCAGGGTCGACTGCATATACGGTATAACCGCAATGCTTCATCATCTGTGCACACATCAGCCCAACAATGCCAAGCCCCGTCACCAACACGGGTTCAACCGGTTTGATCTGTGTCTTCAGCATAGCCGTCATCGACACGGCCGGGATGCGACATAGTACGGCCTCCTCGGGCAGCATCCCCTCCATCATCGGAACAATGTCATCCTCAGAGACAAAATTGTATAAACGATGCGGGGCGCTCGCAAATATGATATCTCCGGGCTTCGCATGCTTTACCTTGCTTCCCGTGCCTATCACTTGCATGACTACGGCATAACCAATCTCCATCGGGTAGCGACTGCCGCCGAAATAGTCCATATACCCTCCGCGCTCGGAGCCCGAAGAGATCAGCGACACTAATGTTTTCCCGAATATTTCTCTTTCGTCCAAAGACCGTTCCTGAAACGTCTCCTTAACTAAAGCAGCCTTTCCTTGCTTCACGAACTGTACGCTGGCATTCTCGTAAATGTTCAAGCTGCAGATTCCTCCATTTCAAGCTAAGTGTCAGTTCCCATCTCCGTTGCTCATACTATAAATATGGCTGTCCTCGTCATCACGAGGGGCAGCCTTTTTACTAGTTGATTGTTGCCCAGTTCGAAGCATTTTTGAGCAATTGAATCATCTGCGGATTGCCAAGCGCTTCCTCCGTATGGCCGGGAGTGAGTCCAACAACCTTCCCTTTCCCGAAGGAATGCGCCCACCCTCCAGCGGCCGTTACCGCCTCCGATGTACTGAGCATGAGCATGTCCGTCCGTGCGATGTTAACCTGACAGTAATAATGCTCATCCATTACCGTGAAAGGTTCGACGCCCTCCAGAATAGGATTAGTCACATTGCGGATTGGCACATTTTCAACAGGAACATGATTATGAGAGTGGCCGATGAACCGCCCGGAGTTTAGAGTCTTATAAAATGGACTGTCTTCTTCAATTAGCACAAGACCAGCGTGCACGAACAAGATACCCATGCCATCTTTCACGCGCGAGATGACCTGCTCTTGCTCATCAAAGGTAATATCCCCTTCACCGTCCGGTCGACCTACCGTCAACATGACAAGAAGATCAATCGAATCGCTGGAATCGATTGCATCGCGCAGACGATTACTCAGCACGACATTCCAAACCTCGCGGTCGAACACTTTTTCCATTTGAGGATCGATCAATTCCTTGGGATGGTACATGTCATCGCGAATAATGCACACTGTTTTCTTCACTGTCGCTGCCCCTCTCTCACCGATTGTTTGGTATCCGTTACGCTTTGTTTAGCTTCTTCAAATTTTCCTCGTATTTCGTCTGCATGTAAGCCTGCACCTTGGCATATCCCAGATTGTCGCGGTCTTTGAGGAACTTATTGTAGAGCTGGTCAAAGTCCCCATCGTTTTTCGCCATGAGCAGCTTCGGCAGCGTTTTGCCCCATAGCTGCTGGATTTTGGTCCAGATCACGCCTTCCGGTGAAGTACCGCCTGGCGTCAGCTGCGTGAATTCAGAGAAGTTATGCGTCTTTCCTTTCGTCCACTGGCCAGTAGACAGATAAGGCTCTTGCGTAGGCGGTGCCCATTCGAGCCACATGTTCGTGTCCATCATCATCCAATACGTATATTCCGCGCCGTATTTGGCTCCGTCCGTCGCCGTCAGATAACTTTCGAGGAATTGGTCTTTGCCGTCAATCGTATCATAGGTAACGCCTTTTTCACCCAGACAGAAATCCTTTTGTCCTTCTTCACTGATCATATAGCTCATAAACTCGATGGCGCGTTTTTTATCTTTTACATTTTTGGAAATGAGCGTAATCGTCCAGCCGGAGATGCCCGGACCGGATAATGTCGGCTGATCGAGATTAGCGTTCGCCGGACCATCGATCGGGATGTAGATTTTGTCCGGATCCGTTTTGTAGACGGCGGCGTTCTGTACGCCTACGTCCGCGATCTGGTACAACATCGCGAAGTAACGGCCTTGCACTTCCTTCTCATCCATTTGCGGTCGTTTGTCGATAAAAATGTCCTTGGAGAGTAAGCCCATTTCATTAGCCTTGCGGAATACCTTCAGCCATTTGAGATATTCCGGATCGGTCGAACGATCATACAGTTTTCCGTCCTTTTGCTGCGGAATCGCCAGGAAGTTCTGCAGGAAATCTTCCAGCGAATAGTTGCCGTTGTCTCCAAATTCATGGAAAGCAAGCGGGATCAGCGGCTGGCCGTTCACTTCCGGAAATTTCTCCTTAGCCGCCTTCAATGCGTTCAGGAACCCTTCCGGCGTTCTCATCTCGGGCTTGCCGAGCGCTTCATACATGTCTTTACGGACCAGGAATGTTTGGTTCGATGTATACTGTAAGCCGTATTTCTTGTAATCGTTAGGAGAAGACGATGAGTTCGGATAACCGTAGAAATTGCCGTCTTCTTGGGTAAACCATGAGATTTTGTCCGGATCGGCAACGGTGTACAAGTACGGGTCATATTCATCCGCCAGCTTATTTAACGGAAGCACAAGTCCGCTGTCGATCAGCTTCTGTACGTTCGGGTCGCCAACGTCGAGGGTAATGAAATCCGGAAGCTTACCGGAAGCGATCATCGTATTCATTTTTTCATTCTCATTGCCGGCAGGCACAATCAGATTCAGATCGACGCCTGTTTTCTTCGTAATGTACTTCGACGTGTTGTCTTCGCCCCACTTGCTCGTAAACCATGAGAAGTTAACATACCAGTCGAACTTGATTGGCTTCGTGTCCGTTTTCCAGCCAGGTACGTTCGGATCGAGCTTTGTGGTCTCCACTGCCGCCGATGGCTCCGTTCCCTTATTCGCTGTCGCAGGCTTATTGTCATTCGAAGACGAACAAGCTGCCGCTGTGCCCAGCAGGCCGACCAGCGTCACTACCGTTAACGCCTTTCGCATTTTCCTCAAAATGATTACCCCTCTCGTATTTGTTTTATATGGTCTTTGTTGTGAGAACCAAAGCTTGTGAATGATCCAATCAACCTTTAATGGAGCCAATCATAAAGCCTTTAACGAAATACTTTTGCAAAAACGGGTATACGATGACGATCGGCAGCGTAGCAACGACCATCGTGGCGAGTTTTACAGATTGTGATGTCACTTTGCGGACAACATTGTCGGGTACCATCGAAGCGATTTGGTTCGAGCCGGATAAGGCGACGATGCGGTAAAGGAAAGTTTGAATCGGCTGCAGGTCCGGATTATTCGTAAAGATGACGGCCGTGAAATAATCATTCCATTGGTACACGCCGTGGAACAGCGAGATCGTAGCAATGACGGGCATCGAGCAGGGAATAATAATTCGGTAAAAGATTTTGAAGTCATTCGCCCCGTCGATTCTCGCCGCTTCCTCCAGCCCTTCGGGCATTTCCCGGAAAAAAGCAAGGAAGATAATCAGATCGAAAAAGCTGAACATCGCCGGGAAGATATATACCCAAAAGCTGTCGAGCAGCCCCAGGTCGCGGATCAGCAAATAATAAGGAATCAGCCCGCCGCTGAAAAAGAGTGTCACGGTGCCGATGTACATATACAGCGTTCTGCCCACCAGCTCCTTGCGGGAAAATGCATAGGCAACCATCGCCGTAAAAAACACGTGGAGCGCAGTGCCGACTACCGTTTTTGCCACGGTAATGCCCATGGCCGTCATCAGGCCTTTGTTCTGGAAGACGGTCTTGTAATTGTCGAGACTGAACACCCGCGGAAGCCAGTAGATGCCGCCGCGCATAGCGTCCTGGCCTTCGTTGAACGAATTGACGATAACGTACCAAATCGGATAAATCGTGAGAAAGCAAATGACCAGCATTAGCGCAATATTGCCCCAGTCAAACAGCCTTTCTGCGGTTGTTCGGTTTTTCAGCATCGGATCATCCCTTTACCGGTTATAAAAGCGAAGTATCGTTGAGCTTTTTCGTCACATAATTCGCGGACAAGAGGAGAAGGAACGCAATGATCGATTTGAACAAACCAACCGCCGTGGAGTATGAGTAACGTCCTTCCGATATTCCCACTTGATAGACGTAAGTGTCGATGACATTGCTAGAGCTTTCGTTCAGCTGGTTTTTTAGAATAAAGACCTGGTCGAAGTTCGAGGACAAGATGCCGCTGATGGCCAGGATAAACAAAATGGCGATGGTGCCTTTAATCATCGGGAGAGTAATCAGAAACATCTTCTGAAAACGGCTTGCGCCATCCATGGTAGCCGCTTCGTACAATTCCGGCGAGACGCTGGCGATCGCGGCCAAATAAATGATGGCGTTCCAGCCTAGCTCCTTCCAAATGTCCGAGCTCACGATGATCGTCCAGAAGTAACCGGGTTCGGCCAGATAGCTGATCGGTTCTTTGATGAGGTGCAGGGCCATCAGTAAGTCGTTGATTATACCGACGTCCGCCAGCCAAGTAGTCAAGATGCCGCCCAGGATGACCCAGGATAAGAAATGCGGCAGGTAGGAGATGGTTTGCACGATTTTTTTATAACGCAGCGAGCGTAATTCGTTAACAAATAAAGCGAATAGAATCGGAATCGGAAATCCGATTAGAAGCTTGAGCGCACTCATCGCTAGCGTGTTCTTAAGCACATAAGGCAGACTGTCGTCTGTCAGGAATTCCTTGAACTGGGCTAATCCGACCCATGGCGATTCGCTAATCGACCGGGTAATGTCGTATTCCTTAAAGGCAATGATCAGACCGTACAACGGAACGTAGCTGAAAATAATCATCCAGGCAATTCCGACGAGTGCCATCGCCTGCAAATATCTTTGCGCCATGAATTTCCGCGCAAGCGTGTATACTCTGCTTTTCTTATTGCGCTGCTTCTCTAGCTTGACTGACGTTGTTGCGTGAGCATCCATGCGCACCCCTCCAACAGTTGTCATCTATTAATGGTCGAACGCCGTCTGCAAGGTAACTGGCAGCATGCCGCTCGCCTGAATCTCTCCCGTCAATACTTTGGCCAGCGACCTGATCGTCAGCGGTTTATTCTCGTAACACGCGATATATCCGCTAACTTCCGGGAACACGTTCAGGTCATACGGCATCCGCAGCGATACGATCGTTAACAGCACGCCTTCCCTAGCTGCCAACGCAGTCACCATATGCTGTTGTCCTTCCGAGAATACGGCATTATAGGTGCCGACGATGATCTGGCGATAGCCTTGGCTGTCCGACAGCACTTTAGCGATCTCCTCTTCGTCCGGATTAACGGCGATGATCTGCTCTTTACATGCTGCAAGCCATCCGGCGAGTAATCTGCCAAGTGTCGTTTCTTCTCCAAGCGGCTCTGCCGTTTCCGAGACGGGACGCATATTCGGCCATACAATGTAGGTAGCTTCTTCTTTATTAAGAGGGATCTGATTATTGCCCCGTACAACCGTAATGCTTCTTTCGCTGATATTTCGTGCAGCCGCCTGGTGTTCCTGTGACCCCACCAATTGACGAATCAACCCGGGAGATGAAGGCTGAAGGTTGAATAAGCCGCGTTTTTCCTTCAGCTTCAGCAACCGTACGACCGATTCATCGATGCGGGATTCGCTGATCCGACCTTCTCTTACCGCCTTAATAGCCGCCTTTAGTCCTTCAACCTGCAAATGGAGCTGATGGCTGATGAGCACGAGATCAGCTCCCGCTTCAATAGCCAAAACCGCGCCTTCTCCGACGCCAACCCCTTGCGAAACAGCATTCATCTCCAGGCAATCTGTCGTAATAACGCCTTCAAAGCCCAGCTCCCCGCGAAGAAGTCCGGTCAGAATCGGATGCGATAAGGTTGCTGGGATTGGCCGGGACTCATAAGCCGGGAAAATCACATGCGCCGTCATGATGGCGTCAACGCCTGACGCGATCGCCCGTTTAAACGGTACAAGCTCCACCTCATGCAGCCGTTCCCGGTCATGGGCAACCAATGGAAGCTCATGATGCGAATCGGCGCTCGTATCGCCATGTCCCGGAAAATGCTTGACTGTGGCTGTGATGCCGGCGGTCTGATACCCCTTTACCGCTGCCGACCCCATCCTCCCGACCAGCTCCGGATTTTCACCATAAGAACGTACACCAATAACCGGGTTCAGCGGATTGTTATTCACATCGATACAAGGAGCAAAATTCATATTCAGCCCCATTGCGCGAAGCTCCGTTCCGGAGATAAGGGCTGCGTTATACACCCCGGCTTCGTCTCCCGCTGCGCCAAGCGCCATATTGCCGGGCATAAGCGTGATTCCCTGCTCAATGCCTGACACCATCCCCCCTTCTTGGTCGAGCGAGATGAGCAGCGGAATAGCTGATTCTCTTTGAAGACTAGCCGTTAATTCCGACGCCTGTTCAGGAGACCGAAGATTGCGCCGGAAGAAATTCACACCGCCAATGTGGTAATCGCGAAGGTGCTGAAGTATCGATTCGTTAGGCTCAGTGCCGTCAAAACCGCACATAAACAATTGCCCGATCTTTTGCTCCAGAGTCAAATTCTTTAACCTTTCATTGATCATTTCGGGATTAGCCCTCCTATCGAAACGCCTTGTTTTTGAAATCCATTTCATAGAGGTCCGCAACAATCGACAGCCATTTGCCTGCATTACCCGTCCATACTTCCTTGTAAGTAGCGTTGTTGAACTGCGGCCAATACGGCTCGTCTTCGTTGCCGAAGGTTTGTACGCCAACCGGGATCTCTCCCGTCATTTCGCCGCCCAGAACAGCATACTGCTGCGCATAACGGTAGCCCTCGCCGTACATAAGGGACTGGCCAAACGGATTTTTACCGACGATCCAATGCAGCTGGCCTTCTGCGATATCCAAGAGCTTACGGTCATTTAGATATAATCCGGCGATGGAAGCCGCTTTGCCGGCGGACATGATGATCGCATTGTTGCCTTTAAACGAGAACCATACGGGAAAGCGCTTTAAATAATAGCTGTCATTCAGCTTCACGCCATTCTTCAGCTGTTCGGTGTAATCTTCTTTGGCACGATGGTCGGTCAACAGATGCTGGTAGCCAAAGCTTCGCTCATCAAGATGCTCTTCCGTGTGATATACCCCGCTTGCCAGCATCGGATAAGGCAAGGTGTACACCGCCAGTAACTTTACATATTCCCCGTACAATCGGATGGCTTCCAGCCATTGTGCCGCATCGGGATGCGAGGGTTGTGACTTGTGAACGGCTGCGAACGCCATTAGGTACAAATGCTCCCTGGCCTGATGATTGAAATGCTGCACAACCCGCTTATCCGGGTGACGATAGAAAAAACCCGCAAGTTTTGTACCGACGTCAAGCCGGATACCCTCTTGCTCCTGGCATTCGAGAACATAGGCAATAAACTCGGCGGCTTTTTCCGCGTATCGTGTTTCTCCCGTTGCTTCATATAACATTGATGCCGCCCACGAGGCTGTCGCCATATACAGGCTTTCCGAGGTCTGATACGTGTGCTCCCAGAAGATCGGCTTCTCGTCGAAGCCATGCTGTTCGAATTGCTCCAGCGCATATTGGAAATCTTCCTGAGCGATGCGGAGCAGATGCGCTGAAACGCTTGGCTGCTCCATGAGCTGGCTGTGCATATACGCTTCCATTCCTGCGCAGTAGAAGTTCTCGTAGGCTTGCTTGTGGACGCGAGCCTCAGCATCATCCATGTTGCCGATTCTTCCATCCGTCCAGCGGGTAATGCCGGCACTGGTCGCTCTGTACCCGTCACCGAAACGGGTCTTCAGCATAAAATCAAGTCCCCACTCGCCCTCCTCAAGCAGCCTGAGATACAAATCCTCGTCACGCAGCTTGACCTTCTCCGCCATTTCAAACAAAGCGAATGTTACCTCAGCCGTCTGGATCAGCTGCTGCGACACATCTCCTGCGTCATGCCAGCCGCCGTTAAAGGAAATGACGGTATCCTCATGCTTAGCAACGACATCGGCATGGCAGCTGCCGTGAATGCCGGGAACAGGATAACCGCACCGTTCGCAAAATATAAAGTTCAGCGATTTCCAGATCGAGTCGTGCCACACCGCCTCCGTTTCCCCAATCGTAAAAGCGCCGGAGACGGAGTCGCCTGATTGAAGATAATAGCGGCCTGGACTATTGAAATCTGAAAAATCCAAAACGTCGAAAGAACCCAAGCTGTTGTTCAAGTTCTCGGGGGTGCCGCTGTATACAACATCTCCGGTATTCACATCTCTAAGCCGGTAAGCGTTCTCAGGAATCTGAACGGCGAGCGCCGTCTTGCTGCCCGACCGATGATAGCCGCTGTGAGAGTAGATGAACTGGCCCGGTTTTGGCAGCCAGCCTTTGGATACTTCGTGCCCCGTCACACTCTCCAATTTCACCAGCCTTATTTGAAGAGACATCCGGTCACCGGTCACCCGTTCCTTGCCGTTCAGGAAATAGCTGATCGACAGCTCCGTAATCGCATCTCTTGGCAGCGCCTCTATATTGAGATGAACCGTATTCCATTCTCCATTGTTCAGATTCACGCCGTGAACTCCTTCGCGGTGGTAAATATCCGGAATCGGAATAAGTCCCTCGTTGCGGAATGAAATCATAACATAAGCATTCGGAACACCTGGAAAATCAGGCAACAACTCCACTGTTATTCGATTGTAATGGTCCCAGTTCTCGCCTTGGAAGCTTGCAGCCATCCATGCTGTGCCGAAATTGACATAATCCCCGTCAGCAGGTGCGCCTTCCGGCCAATGGGGCATACGCGTCGGCGAGCTGAGACAAGCTAAACCTTCCGGCGTGCAGCTTAGCTCTCCGACTCCGCGGTGCTTCCATTCCAGCATACCGGTGAATAACTGGCCAGCTTCGTATAGCAAACGCTCCTCAAGCACCGATTGGCGACTCTGCTCTTCCTCAAGGGAGTGCTCCTTACGCAATGGCAGCGGACGATGAATATAGCCGGATTTTTTGACATCCTTCATAAACGACTCCATCATTGCACCTCATCTCTTTTGCCGGTTGTCTCCCAAGCCTCCAGCCCAACCAAAGCTGCTCCAATAAGTGAGGCATCCGGCGACTCCTGCTTTGTCGTAACAATCCCATTAGATACAAAACGCATAGTTCGGGAATTCAAATGTTGTTTAACCCTGTTCCATAAATAAGAGCTTCCTGCCAGCCCTCCGCCAATGACGATTGTGTCCGGATCGCTGACACGAACGAGATTCATGATAAGGGAGGAAAGTGCTTTCGCAGCTGCCTCACTGACGTCGAGTCCCAGCTTATCGCCTGCTTCCGCAGCCTGAAGAATCTCTCGCGCAGCTATGCGCTCGCCTTCCTTGATCTTGATCGAGGTTCCCGGATACCGTTGGTGCAGCGCCATTACCCGCTCATGCATGCCAAGCCCGGAGGCTATCCGCTCTACGCAGCCCAGTCTCCCGCATCCGCATAACACATCCGAATCCGAAGCCACAACCGTATGTCCGATCTCGCCTGCGTTGAAGTGGGAACCTTTAACATACCTCCCGTTTGCGACAAAGCCTGCGGCTATTCCGGTGCCGACATTAAGATAAATAAAATGATCGGACTCTGTCCCCCAACCGAACCTCTGTTCAGATCGCGTGGCGCAGGCGACATCATTGTCCACGCCGCAAGGCAGTCTGAACCGGGATTCCATAATTGCTTTGACATCCGTCAATCGTGATTTTCCCGGTTCAATTTCATGCCAGATGCCCCGCTTCTGATCCACCCGTCCAACAACAGCGATTCCAATGCCAAGCTGACGTTTCGCCACGAAAGGGACGGTGTGTATGTAGTCCTCAACAGCTTGAATGATTTGTTGCATAGCGGCCTCTTGAGATGTAGTGTCGCTTGGATAAAGCTTTGAACGGAGAATGTTTCCTTCGGGTGTTATCTCTCCCAATAACATTTTCGTTCCGCCAAGATCTACCGCAAGAATGGAAGATGGAATCTCTCTGTCCAAAGCTAACAACCCCTGACTTTATATTTGGTAACGTTACCAAATTTGAACGTCACAATTTCTTTACACAGCCAATGTAACAGACTGGTAAATGACATGTCAACACGAAATTTTCCAGATAATTTCATAAAAATTTGGTCTCTTCGGCGTCCAAACGATTATTTATATATGTCAGCACGTTAAGCGGAAATTTATTTGGTAACGATACCAAATTTGTTCTTGCTAAATGAAAACGACTGGGTTAGAATCTATCCAAATGCCGGTTGCAAAAGGATGTGCCCCTTTGAAAAGTAAGATTACCATTACCGAAATTGCCGATAAATGCGGCGTTTCCGTATCCACCGTATCACGCGTGCTTAACAACAGCCCTTCCGTTTCGCCGAAGAAGCGCGCGCTGATTCAACAAATGATCGATGAATATAATTACACTCCCAGTGTTTTTGCAAGAGGCATGGTCAATCATAAGACGAAAAATATCGGCGTTATCCTCCCGGATATCACTAATCCTTACTTTGCCTCTTTGTTCTTGCAAATCGAAAGCTTCGCGTTAAAAAATATGTACGCAACGATTCTATTCAATACGATGTTTGCCCGCAACCCCGATAAATATGATACGCCTCTCAGTGAAGAAGACTATTTTAAGATTATTCTGGAGAAGCAAGTAGACGGCGTCCTTATTCTCGGCGGTCAGATCGATAAGGATGACGTACCGGAGAACTTCATCCATGCCTTGAATCAGCTCCACAAGTCAGTGCCTGTCGTAATCGTCGGCTCCCGAATTGACGGATGCGAGTGCTTGTTCGTAGAACGCAATTCGAGGCAGGGCGTGACTTCAATCGTGAATCATTTTATCGCGCTCGGGCATGAGCGGATCGGATTTGTCGGTGGCGAGCCAGGAATACGCATTACGTCCTCCCGCATCGAAGCTTTCAAACAAACCATGAAAGCCTATCATCATGATGTGAACGACTTATACATCGTAACGTCGGATTATTATGCGCCTGACGGTTATTCGGCGATGAACCAACTGCTAGATCAGAATAGCGGCAAGTTGCCGACGGCTATAATAGCGATTAATGATATGGTTGCGCTTGGCGCAATCCGTGCCATGAAGGACCGTGGCCTGGAATGTCCTTCCGATATCGCTATTGCAAGCTGCGACCAATTCCCTCACAGTGATTACAGCATCCCGCGCCTGACGTCCATGGACCTGCATAACGAGTATCTCGGCCGCATGGCGGTTATGCAGCTGATTAGCGCGATCAACGGCTCGGAAGAAGCAATCAGTATTAATCACATGCCGGAGCTAATTATTAGGGAGTCGTGCGGGGCTTCGCGGCGGTAATGACCGCATACCGAGGAAGCTCTGCCTCTCCCAACGGCAGGGCAGCGAAAAATGGGTAGAGCGTAACGAGTCTAACTGGCGACGCATCGCTGTCCTATTGCACGTTGAACAGAACAAAGGAGCATGGCGAAATCGCCATGCTCCTTCATCCTTATCGTTATCGATCAAGATTCCGCGAAGATATATTCCACTTCGTCGCGAGTCTGGTACAATTGCCAATACCTCTCCGCGATATCGTCCGGATCGTAGAAGGTCCCCTTGGATACATAACCGCCGATAGTGACGGTTCCTACATAAACGTTATGGGGCTTTAACTCCTGCGCTAATGAATAGGCAAGCGAACGGACACCTGCCTTGCCGATCGACAATGAGGAGTAATCTGCGTTCGGATAGAGGGCCAAACCTCCGCCCGTGATTAGAATCGCCCCATCCTTCCGCTTAACGAAATCCGGCACGACTTGTTTGACGCTCGTGAGAGCGCCCACGACATTCACTTTGAATTCCTTGATCAATTGTTCCTCGTCCAAAGCGGACACTGTCGATCTGGAGATGACAGCCGCATTGTAGAGCAGGACATCGGGCGTGCCGTATTGCTCGCGAATGATCCCGAAAGCTTGGGCAACCGACTCCGATTTCGAAGCATCAGCCGAGACGGTAAACACTTCGATAGAATGGTCTCTCAGCTCTCTGGCCAGTACATCGAGCGAAGTTTGATTGCGTGCAACGAGAACGACCTTGAACGAATGAGCACCGAATTTACGTGCGACGGCTGCGCTAACACCCGGACCAGCACCTATAATCACTAGAAGGGATTTACTCATACGAAACACTCCTCTGCGTTTAAGTTTTACGATTCTAACTCTTAACTAGCAAAACGGGATAGGCGAAACGAAGAGATATCCCGTGAGGTTTTCCCGTTCAGAGCCAAGTCTGCCAAGACCTCGCCGATCGCGCTGGCGAACTTGAAACCGTGGCCCGAGAAACCTCCGGCAATGACAACGTTCTGGTAGAGCAGATGGTGGTCGATGATAAAGTCTTCGTCCGGCGTCAATTCGTACTTGCATACCGCGCCGCGAAGCAGCTTGCCTGCAGCGCCGGGCAAATAAGACTCCAAAGCTTGCCGAAGATCCTCTTCGTCTTCCGGATAGGCTCCGAACGGAGCTAGCGTTTTACCCGGTTCCCAAGGAACGCCGCCATCGTGGCGCCCGATCTTAACACCAGCGCCGTCTATGCTCGGGAACCCGTAGAAGCCGCCGTTCTTGGTGCCGATCGTAAATCCAGGAAAGACGCTGCTGGCGAACGTTGAGTCAGCCGTCTCGAACCATCCGACGACTTTACGTACGGAACGAATCGGAAGGGACAGGAACGACTGAAGCATCTTGAACCAGGCACCCGCGCTTAGGATCACTCGTTCGGCATGATAGCTTCCTCCTTTCGTATGTACTGTCACGCTTCCGTCCTTTTCCGTCCGAAGTCCCGTGACGAAGGTTCCAGCTAGAGATGAAGCTTAGGATCGCCAGTGTCGCTAGTGCCGGCTTCATCAGGGGAAGCGCTATGGAGGAGAACACCCTCCACTCGTTCAATCCGTCGATGCGCGCCGCGTCGAGAAGTTCCGAAGGCAGCGACTCCATAAACTGGCGCATGAGGAAGATTCCAAAAGCGGAGATGAGGCCGGTAATGCCCGGGTTCTGCTCTTCGAATTGTTTGATCAAGGCGGCCCGCAGACGACGGACATCCCGTGAGAGCGAATCCGACACCGCTGCGATATAATGCCCGACGGTCGTCGGCTGCGCTTGCTGCGTATGCGTATAGCCGATCATTAGCGTCTCTGCATGTTCTTCCGCGAAATCAATGAGCCGCTCCTGCAGCTCAAGCCCAGAGGCGATGAGGGTCAGCAGCTTAGCCCTTAGGACGATGCGATAGATCGCGATTCCCATGTCGTTGCGGCTGCGGGCGAGATGCAGATGACCTGTCGTCTCTCCGCCTAAATGCTCGAGTTCATGTTCCACTTCGAAGAATAAATCCTCAAACTCGCCGGTATAATGGCCGTTCTCCAGTTTCTTCAGATCGAGATTCTGAAGCATCTCGGCAATGATCGCAGCGTCCTCTTCGGCGACGAGACCCTGCTCTTCGAGCATGATGAGGTGCGCCTTGCTGACCGCGATCATCGGTCCTAACAATGCCTTCTTGGCCTGTTCGTACGCTGGCTCGAGAACGAGCTCCGCGTAAGTTCTGCCAGGGAAGGTGTCTCCCTCCTCCCGTTGCCGTTGTCGCGCATCCGGCATTTTCATCACTCCAATCTGCATGATCCTGTCTTCCAAACAAAAAAGGAGACCTTCCTCCCGCAAGGGATGAGGTCTCCAGTTATCTGGTAGAGTATAAGTCCGATAATTCCAATTGTCATTCTTTAATTTATCACATCGTAGCATTGCGTCTCTCAAGGTGTCAATCGCTAGCCTTATTAATAATTCCTATTGCAGAATTTGGAATATTTATAGATGTATATCCGAACATTTAGCTGTAAGGGCTTAAGCAGCTTCCCCATCTCCACATTCGCATGCCTATAGCGGGCAAACAAGTAATGAAGTCAGTAGTCGATAAGCATTCAAGCAAAATGCAAAAGGGAGCAACTCCCGTCCGCAATACGCTCCCTGTATCATACTTATTATCCCACGCCGGCGGCTGTCGAGTTGTGTTGAGCAATTGCTCTTCGTTATCGTAAAACCCAATGTTCCCTTTGTAAGTAAAAATAAATTAACTGATCTCTTAATTCTCTTTCACTTTTAAAATTAAGCTTTTGTAGTAACTTTATTGATCTATCGTTTTCTTGCTCAACAGTAGCATCAATGATTTCTAAGTTCATCTGTATGAAACCAAAATCGATTACAGGCATTAATGCGCTTCTCTATTTTTACATGGTGTAATATCCATATATTTTAATGCTTAAAGACGGAATCAGTGTCTTCTAAAGTCAGAATTTTGAGTCGCGTATTCCTTCTGCCTCCATGGCGCTTTCCATCTGCAGTTTCGTAATAATCATCAGTTTTCTACTTTCTGGTGAGTCTGGATTATGTGCGACCTTCTTAAGCATCTTCGGAACTTCCCACACCGAGCGTAAAGAAAACGAAGCAAGATAGCCGAAACGGACCAGCTCTTCATCCCCCTGCCACCTCGTCTTTCTTAACCCGCTTAAATAAGAAGTCATCAATAGCTCGCGATACTCCTCAAAACGATCGACCGGTACCTGGCCACGACTCACGCCTAAACCCAAGAACCGTCCTAGATCTTCACCAGCCCCTGATATACTTGCGAACTGCCAATCTATCAATGTTAGCCTTCCTTCACGCTGGCGTACATTATTCAGCATGATGTTCTGCTCATAAAAATCCTGATGGGAAAATGTTCTCGGAAGCTGTTCTAGTGCAATCAGCCAATCCTCGATCCAATGTTCAAACAAATGAAATTGGTTTAAAATTGCGGCCACTCTTTTATCCGAAAGCAAAACCCTTCTAGTGTCAGCATCAGGCTCATAGCGGTATTTTCCGCACTCCTGTATCCACGATCGCATCCATTGCCGGTTAATCCAATTGTATTCCGGAAGCGGCTTTCCAAGCAGATACTCGGCTTGAATCTCGCCAAGCTTTTCCGTTACGTAGCTGTAATCATCCCGCTTCCATGGCCGTTCTTCATGTCCCACATCTTCCATCCACAACCAAATGGAACCATCCTCTTTTTCGTCTATGGCATAACATTTGGGAGTTAAAAGGGTCGATGGAACATGCTCTAGTAATCCTGATCCATAAACTAAGCTTTCTCGCCGCCAATAGTTATAATGTGCAGGGTTATCTCGGATAGGATCAGGAATAACGATTTTTAGAATAATGGACCATGTGCGACGCTCACCGTCATTGTTTTTGCTTGTACCCGCTATGCGATAGACTCCGTCCGTTACGAAGTTTTTGTTTTCCTGGCCAATCGATTCGCATCTCCATTCCGTAATAACGCCAAACTCAAACCCAGTACAGGTGTTAGACAAATGAACAAGCCGTTCCTTATCCAATTGTTCCGATATATTCTGTACGCTCATTCGAATTCTCCTATCCTATACAATCGTTTTCTTAAAGTAATAATGATTGCTTCCGATAGGCGCTTCTTCAAACACGGCAACCTGAACATAACCATGCTTAAGATAGAATAGAGGAGCTTGAAAACTGAACGTGTTTAGCTTAATAAACGTGCAGCCCTTCTCTCTAGCAATCTGCTCGATCTGATTCAACAGTTGCGCCCCGTATCCCTTACCTCTCTGAGTGTCGTCAATCCACAGGATTTCGACTTCAATCCAGTTCCAGCAAAGGGTGGACAACATCCCCCCAATAATGCTGCCGTTCTCGTCCTTCAACGTTAAGTTGATCTCTTCATAGCGCGAACTTAAGTCTTCCGGAACATGCTTAGCGTTAAACTCGATTAGTTTGTTTCTAATGTAGGTGCTTTCTTCTTCTTTGCCAAATGAAATAGTAGTACCGGACATAGTCATTCCCCTCATCCCCTTAATCATCCAATAAGAATGTATGTTCTCCAAATGTTTGGCAATATCCTTTTTAAGTAATAGAAAAAAATGTAACCCCACTCAAATTTTTGAATGGGGTTACACACAAATTATAGCCCTAATTTCTTGATCTCCGTCTCATACTCTTCCTGCTTAAAAATAAATGGCGGAATCTTCTCGAGCCAATTCACCCGGTACCCAATGTATTCAAGGGTCTCTATTTTTTCATCGCCTGAACTTAGATCATAACCAATCCGATTCCATCTAATTAAACGGCCCTGTTTCTCAACCTCCGCAACGAGCAATGTACACCACAGATCGCAATCATCGGGACACATAAGAACGGGAAGGAGCACAACCGGATCTGAAGAATGATAGCGGCTCAGAACAAATGCCTTTTCGGCAGGCATACTCATCCAATCCGGAATTGTCGGAACCAGTCCGAATATATTCTTTTCAGGATATTGTTCATTTAATAAGTAGTCCAACGAAGCGCCATCCACGACGAAGCAATAGTGTTCATCGACACAGTATTTACTCTTCATCTTTTTAACTTCAAATTTATTAATATGCATCGCAGTTCACTCCAAACCAATCAGCTCTATCAAATATACCCCAGCACCCATCCTCCCGCTAACCCCGCAAGCACAACCAGCCAAGGCGGCAGCTTCCAGTAGACAAGCATTCCGAACAGCAGTAAGGCAAGCACAAAATCCTGCGGCTCCTGCACGGCAGTAATCCATAACGGATTATAAAGAGCGGCGAGCAGGATGCCTACTACCGCTGCATTTATGCCTACAAGCGCGCCTTGCACCTTCGCATTGTGCCGAAGCGTACTCCAGAACGGCAATGCTCCAGCCATCAGCAGAAAAGCCGGCAGAAAAATCGCTACCGTGGCCACTAGAGCTCCCTTTACGCCGCTTATCATCGCACCGAGGTAAGCCGCTATTGTAAACAGCGGTCCGGGAACAGCTTGCGTTGCACCGTATCCAGCCAGGAAATCTGCTTTGCTCATCCAACCCGTAGGTACGACTTCCCGCTCCAATAATGGCAGCACCACATGACCACCTCCGAAGACGAGCGAGCCCGATCGATAGAAGCTCTCGAACAAGGCCAGCAATCCTTCTCCGCCAACGAACTGCCTTACAACCGGCAAGCCTATTAACATAGCTGCAAAAAGGACCAGACAAAGCATGCCTGCCCGTCTGCTGATGGGTACTTGCACTTCAGTGCCAGCTTCCGTTACTTGGGCATTTCTATACAAGAGATAACCGATGCCACCGGCCGCCAGGAGAATAAGAATCTGACTTACGGCAGTCTGCCACAATAAAGTGATGGCCGCAGCCAAGATAGCCAGAGTCGCCCGGCTCCGGTCCGGCGCAAGCTTTTGCCCCATACTTAATACCGCTTGAGCAACAATGGCAACCGCTACAATTTTCAATCCGTGGATCCAGCCGGAATTTCCGATATCGAACCCTTGCATAAGTAGAGCAAACAAGATAAGAAGGATAACCGAAGGCATTGTAAACCCGATCCACGCAGCTACTCCTCCAAGCCATCCTGCTCGCAAGATGCCTATCCCAATCCCAACCTGGCTGCTCGCAGGACCGGGCAGGAACTGCGCTAAGGCAACAAGATCCGCATAACTGCGTTCATCCATCCAGCGTCGACGCTTTACATACTCATTGTGAAAATAACCAAGATGTGCGGTAGGACCGCCAAACGATGTGCATCCAAGCTTAAAGGATACGACCAGTACTTCAAATAGTGCCTTCAATTAAAAGGTTCCTCTCCTTGCTTTTTCCCTTATTATATAAATATATAGCTATCAAGTTAATCGCTTTTACGATTTCTTAAAAAAGGATGGTAATAGAGACATGGAGCCAAAATGGTTAGAGTGGGCCAAGCAAATACAAGCTATCGCCCAAACGGGCTTGACGTACGCGACGGATGTTTATGATATCGAGCGTTACGAGGCATTGCGTCAGATGAGTATCGAAATTCTGGCTGAATATACGTCCGTCAGCCATGAGCAAATCGCCCTTGCTTTCGCAAGCGACAAAGGATACACCACTCCAAAAACCGATATCCGTGCGGTAGTGTTCCGAGATAACAAGATCCTTTTAGTCCGAGAAAAAATGGACGGCGGTTGGTCCATGCCTGGCGGCTGGAGCGACATCGGTTACTCTCCTAAGGAAATAGCCGTCAAAGAAACGAAGGAAGAAGCCGGCTACGATACCGCTGCTGTGCGTCTGCTCGTTGTACTGGACAAGAAATTTCATAATCATCCTCCCAGCCCCTACCACGTCTATAAAATGTTCATTTTATGCGAGATCATTGGAGGCCAGGCTGAAGCAGGCGTGGAAACGAGTGATGTCGGATTCTTCGGCCTCGACGAGCTGCCCGAGCTTTCTATTGAAAGGAATACCGTAGAGCAAGTCCGGTTGATGTTCGAATATCTCCAAAATCCCGGCAAAGAAGTTATTGTTGATTAATTTTCCGGTTGTTCTCTTGTTCAATAATTTAACCATTGCAATTTGCAGCGGATTAACCTATTATAATCCTCAGTTATTTGATAATGATTTTCATCCTTAGAATAGAAAATGGTGGAATGATTAACATGGTTTTGCTGGAAACTTCGATTGGTTCTAAAGTAAAAGTGATGAATTTGGACCAGGTCCATTCTCTGGTTCGCCGCCGTCTTGGAGACCTCGGCGTTAGGGAAGGATCCGTCATTTCGCTGCGCAGAATAATGCCGTTTGGCGGACCATGCACATTGGAAATTAATGGACTATGGATAGCTATTCGCCGCAAGGATGCGGTAAGCATTGTGGTGGGCGCATGTTGAGCATTGCCTTAACCGGAAATCCGAATACCGGCAAAACTTCGCTCTTCAATATGCTTACCGATTCCTATGAATATGTAGGCAATTGGGCAGGCGTAACGATTGAAAAAAAGGTTGGAGTCCTTAATAACAAGCAAGGACAACTCGTTGACCTTCCAGGCATATATTCGCTAAGCCCGTTATCCCGTGATGAAGGGGTAACCACATTATATCTGCTTGAGGAATCGCCTTCTCTGCTGCTTAACGTCGTGGACGCTTCGCAGCTGACAAGGAATCTTCATTTAACGGTGCAGCTGCTGGAATACGGCAAACCGGTTGTTCTAGCTCTCAACATGATTGATGTAGCCAAGAACAGAGGACTTGAAATCGATGTCGAGCTGCTGGCTCAAAAAATCGGCATTCCAATCATACCCGTAATTGCGCGTTCGGGATATGGCTGCGATAAATTGCTGCAGACAGCGATGAATCCATTAGACAGTGCTCATCCATCCCATCCGGAGCCTTTTGATTACGGAACTATTTTAGAGACTGCTATTGCCAAGCTTGAAGAAAGGCTGCCGGAAAACGTAGAACCAAAGCGCTGGCTTGCCTTGCAATTTTTCGAAGGGAATATTCCAGTCCTGCAGATGCTTCGCCAATACATTGATCCTGTATGGCTTCAGGCTTTCTACAGTGAGACCGAGGAACGAATTCGAGCTGCGTTTGACGGCAAGAAGCTGCCGGATTTCATTCGCGACCAGCGAGCAGCCATTATTGATGAATGGCTTCAAAGCGCAGTCCGCGAATCGAAGACGGCTCAAATTACGTTATCCGAGCGTATAGACGCGGTCGTCATGAATAAATATCTTGGCATTCCGGTATTCCTGGCCTTTATGTACTTCACGTTTAAGCTGACCTTCGACTGGATTGGCACACCGTTATCCGATTTGCTGGATTCCCTATTAAACGGCCCTATCAGGGATAGTTTGAACATACTCCTCGATAAGGCAGATGCGGCGGCCTTTATTAAAGCTCTTATTTTAGACGGGATTGTCGGCGGGGTTGGCGGCGTACTCGTGTTTGTACCTCAGATCTTCATGTTATTCCTGATCATCTCGTTTATTGAGGATTCCGGGTACATGGCTCGAATTGCTACCGTAATGGATAAACTGCTTGAAGGCGTTGGCCTGAATGGAAAAGCGTTTATTCCAATGATTATCGGATTTGGCTGCAACGTACCCGGCATCATGGCGGCGCGGACGATCGAACAGCCGAAGGAGCGCCTTCTTACCATTCTATTGACGCCGTTAATGTCTTGCTCCGCCAGATTATCCGTATACAGTTTGTTTGTTGGGACCTTCTTTAAGTCGAATCAGGCACTTATCGTATTGTCGCTGTATGTCCTTGGCGTCGTTGTTGCTCTTCTTCTGGCATTCATTTTCAGCCGTACGCTGGAAAAAGAAGAGGAATCGATGTTTATAGTGGAAATGCCTCCTTACCGCATCCCGCAATGGCGTTCGCTGTCCCGCAGCACCTGGGAGAAAGGCAAAGGCTTTGTCCGCAAAGCCGGAACATTTATTTTCGGAGGCTCCGTCGTCATATGGCTGCTAGGCTATACCGGATTCCAAGGCTGGGACGTTCCGATGAACGAAAGCTTCCTGCAGACGATTGGTTCTATTATCGCCCCTATCATGGCTCCATTGGGATTTGGAAACTGGCAGGCTGGCGCAGCGCTTATTACAGGGTTCCTGGCCAAAGAGGTTGTCGTATCCACCATGGGCATTATTTATGCCGCACCTACCCAGGCAGGACTTGAAGGCGCGATTACGCATTTCTTCACACCGCTTCAGGCATACAGCTTTATGGCCTTTATCCTTCTGTACGTACCATGCCTTGCAACGGTTGGCGTAATCCGCAAGGAGACCAAGTCGGCCAAATGGACTTGGTTCTCGGTCGGATACGCGCTTATTGTCGCTTATATCATTGCTTTTATCATTTATCGAGGAGGCTTGCTGCTAGGCTTCCACTAGTCTATCAAAAGGGAGAGGATGCTTTTTGGTATTCAGCATTGTGGCTGGTATTGCAATATTCGGCTATGCCGGCTGGACGTTGACCCGCTATATCCGCAAGACTAAGCAAGGCAAATGTGCGGCGTGTTCTTTGCAATCCTCATGCCAAACATCCTGCTCAAGCATGACCGAATAGCTTGCATTAGTCAAAATTTAAAATTGAAGATGCCGGTCGAATGATCGGCATCTTTTTAAACGAACAGAAGGCCGTCCCATTGTCATCAGCGACTAATGGAACGGCCTTTTTTAATACTTATGATTACTGTTGAGTCGTCTTTTTCCAGTCTGCCGCAAATTTGTCCATGCCTTGATCCGTCAACGGATGCTTCGAGATCTGCTCGATTACCGAGAACGGAACCGTTGCAATGTGTGCGCCAGCCATTGCTACGCGGGTAACATGGTCAGGGTGGCGGACAGATGCCGCGATAATTTGCGCATCCAGATTATGAACACGGAACAGTTCAGCAACTTTCGCAACCAGTTGAACGCCATCTTCGGAGATATCGTCCAAGCGGCCAAGGAAAGGCGATACGTAAGTCGCGCCAGCACGTGCAGCAAGAAGCGCTTGGTTAACCGTGAAGATCAGGGTTACGTTTGTTTTAACCCCTTTTTTCGTCAGGTAACGACAAGCTTCAAGACCGGCCAAAGTCATAGGCAGCTTGATTGTAATATTTTTATCGTAATTGTTAATTTTAATGAGTTCGTCCGCCTGCGCAATCATCTCTTCCGCTGTCAGCGCATCTGGCGTTACTTCCGCAGATACCGATTCAACTTCGGGTACTTCGCGCAAAATTTCAGCAATACGGTCTTCGAACTTAACGCCTTCTTTGGCAACAAGCGACGGGTTTGTCGTTACGCCGGACAATACGCCAATTTTGTAGGCTTTCTTAATATCTTCCAAGTTTGCTGTATCGATGAATAATTTCATTATTAACAACCTCCGAATAATATTATTAGTTAAATTCTTTAGCTAATTTTACTACATTTTGCGTGCTGAATCCAAAGTATTCCATAACTGCAGTTCCAGGACCCGAAGCGCCAAACGTATCAATGGACATGATTTTGCCCTCTTTGCCGGCATAACGGTCCCAGCCAAGCGAGATACCTGCTTCAATCGTAATCCGTTTCGCTACCGCGTCGGGAAGTACGCTTTGCTTGTACTCTTCGGATTGGCGGTCGAACAGCTCACGGCTCGGCATTGCCACAACGCGAACCGAAATACTCTCTTGTTCGAGCTCTTTCTTCGCGTCAACGGCAAGGGATACCTCGGAGCCTGTACCAATCAGGATCACATCAGGCTGGCTATTTGTTTCCGTCAGGACGTAGGCGCCTTTTGCCACGTTTTCCACGTTAGCTTTCGTTTCTTCATAGATCGGCAGGTTCTGTCTGCTGAGGATCAAGGCTACCGGACCCTCCTGCTGCTGCAACGCGTAAGCCCATGCGCTAGCCGTCTCGTTCGCATCGGAAGGACGGATAACCGTCAGACCAGGAATCGTACGGAGTGCCGCGAGCTGCTCGACAGGTTCATGAGTAGGACCGTCTTCCCCAACCGCGATGGAGTCATGCGTGAACACGTAAGTGACAGGCAGCTTCTGAAGCGCAGCAAGGCGAATGGACGGACGCAGATAATCGCTGAATACAAAGAACGTACTAACGAAAGGTTTTACGCCACCATGCAGCGCCATACCGTTGCCGGCTGCACCCATCGCATGCTCGCGTACGCCGAAGTAAACGTTGCGGCCAGCGTAGGAGTCAACCGCAAACTTGCCTTCACCGCGGATATCCGTCATCGTCGAGTGGGACAGATCGGCGCTGCCGCCAAAGATCGAAGGAACGATTTTCACGAAATGATTAATCGCTTCGCCGCTCGCTACGCGAGTCGAGATCGATTTCGAGGTGTCGAAGGTCAGTATGTCAGCCGCATCGAGCTTAAACGTGCCGTTCAGTACTTGCCCAAACTCACTGCCTTGCTCAGGATATTGCGCTGTGTACGAAGCAACCAGCTCGTTCCAAGCAGCTTCCTTCGCAGCACCCTGCCCCTTCAGTTCGGCAAAATGAGCTTTTACTTCCTCCGGTACCGTAAATTCTTCTTCATACTTCCAGCCGTAAACCGCTTTTGTAGCAACCGCTTCTTCCTTGCCAAGTGGATTGCCGTGTACTTTATTGGTACCCGCAACTTTACTGCCGTAACCAATGATCGTACGAACTTCGATGATTGTTGGTTGGGAAACGTTTTGCTTCGCTTTCTCAATCGCTTCGGAAATAGCGGCAAGATCATTGCCGTCTTCTACCCGCAAGTATTCCCAACCAGCAGATTCCGCTCTCTTGCGAACATTTTCTCCGAACGACAGATTAAGTTCGCCGTCGAGGGAAATATCATTCGAATCGTACAGCACGACTAGTTTGCCCAGCTTCATGTGTCCAGCCATCGACATCGCCTCATAGGAAATACCTTCCATCAAGCAGCCGTCTCCAACAAGAGCGTACGTATAATGATCAACAACCGGGAAGCCTTCCTGGTTGTATTTGGCAGCCAAATGCGCTTCAGCCATCGCCATGCCAACCGCGTTCGCAATCCCTTGACCAAGCGGTCCCGTAGTAGCGTCTACGCCGTCCGTATGACCGAATTCAGGATGTCCAGGCGTCTTGCTGTTGAGCTTGCGGAATTGCTTCAGATCCTCGATGGAAACTTGGTACCCCGTCAAATGCAAAAGGCTGTACAGCAAAGCGGAGCCATGACCAGCCGATAAAACAAAGCGGTCGCGGTTGAACCATTTGGCATTTGCAGGGTTATGCGACAAATGCTTGCCCCATAGCGCGTATGCCATCGGAGCCGCCCCCATCGGCAGCCCCGGATGACCGGAATTCGCGGCGTTGATTGCATCGATCGACAATGTACGGATCGTATCGATGGATAATTGATCAATGTCCAATTTAGTAAGCATACTCTTCATCCTTCCGTTTCGTTTCTGTATTTTCCTTCGAATCAAACCACCAATGGAAGCCGTCTTCGGCTAACAAAGCGTCAGCCTCTGCCGGTCCATTCGAGCCCGCTTCATAAGAAGCGAGTGGAACCAGATTGTCCTGGAATGCATCCAGAATCGGCTGCACCCAAGCCCAGGCAAGCTCCACCTCATCCCAATGCGCGAAGAAGGTCGGATTCCCGACAAGCGCATCGAAGATCAGGTTCTCGTAAGCCTCGGGAATATCCTTGCTGCTCTCGTGCAGCTGGATTTGAACCGGCTTAAGTTCGCCGTTCTCCTTCGTATTGAGCTGAAGCATAATGCCTTCGTTAGGGTTAATCTCAATCAGAAGAAGATTAGGAGCTCCGCCAAGCGCAACCGTTGAAGCTTGATGCAAAGCTTCCTTAAACTCCACCACAATGCGGGTTGATTTCTCGCTTAGCCTTTTACCGGTCCGGATATAGAACGGTACTCCTCGCCAGAAATAATCATCCACTTGCAGCTTCGCCGCAATGTATGTGTCGTTCATGGAGCTGGCGGCAATGCCGGGCTCGGAGCGGTAGCCTTTTACCGGATTGCCACCGATCGAACCGGAAGTATATTGTCCGCGAATGACATTCGCGCTTACCTCCGATTTCGACAGCGGAATCAGGGCTTCCATAACTTGCTTCTTATGCTTCCTTACATCCCCCCGGCGAGCTGTTGTGCGGTAGATGAATCGCCAGCATCATTAGCATTTGAAGCATATGGTTCTGGAACATGTCTCTAACGGCGCCTACATGATCGTAATACCCCGCACGTTCTTCAACACCAACCGTTTCGCTTGCCGTAATTTGTACATTTGCTATATATCGGTTGCTCCACAGAGCTTGAATGATCGGGTTAGCTGATTCCAGAACTTCAAGGTTCTGAACCATTGGTTTGCCCAGATAGTGATCAATCCGGTAAATTTCTTCTTCGGAAAAAGATTTGCTCAGCTGCTCGTTCAAATCGCGGGCTGATTGCAGATCATGGCCGAACGGCTTCTCGATAACCAGGCGTTTCCAGCCTGCAGCGGAGCCAAGACCGCTCTCCGCAATATTCGAAGCGATTGTCGTGAAGTACTCCGGGCCTACCGATAAATAGAACATCCGGTTGGGCGGAAGCTGAAGAGCACTTTCACGCTCCTCGATAATACCCAGCAATTTCTTATAATCATCTGTACGGCCGATATCGAGAACCGTATAGCGGAATTTGCGAATGAAGGTTTGCATTAAATCCTGATCTTGAATCTCGCGTCTTGAGAACTGGCGGAGAGATTGTTCGATATTCGATTGGAAGAACTCGTCGGTCCATTCCCGTCTCCCGAGACCAATTAGGGAAAAGGCCTCCGGAAGCTTTCCGTCAACGAATAAATTGTATAGGGCTGGATATATTTTTCTTTTGGCTAAATCGCCGGTAGCACCAAATAAAACAAACGTTACTGGTTCCATGGTTGCTCTCCCTCCAACAGAACTTTTTGAAAAGCTTCTGTTTTATTTTTCTGTAATTCCACTATAATACGATTAGGAGCCATACAAGTAATTAATATATTTTACAGGAGCTATCGACCACATCTATGACTAATAACTATGAACTATACAAAGTGTTTTATTGGGCTGCCAAGACAGGCAGTTTGACCCAGGCCGCAAAAGTCCTCTACCTAACTCAGCCAAGCGTTAGCCATGCGATCAAGCAACTCGAGGAAAGCTTTGGTCTGACGCTGTTTTTCCGCAATTCCAAGGGGGTTGCCCTAACCCAGGAAGGAACGATTTTGTACTCCTATATCGAGCAGTCCCAGATCTTGATCAACATGGCCGAAGAGAAAATGATTGCGCTTAAAAATTTGGACAACGGCGAGCTTCGAATAGGCGGCAGCGATTCCTTGTTTAAACATTATCTGCTCCCTTACCTGGAGGATTTCATCAAGAAATATCCCGGCATCAAGCTGCATTTGAACCACGGCACGACGCCGGAAGTGATTACTTTTCTGAAAGAGGGCAAAATAGATCTTGGAGTTGTCCGCATGCCAATCGTGGATCCTCAGCTTGAAGTCAAGGAAAGCTTTCAGCTTCAGGATTGCTTTGTGGCCGGGGCGGTTTATAACGATCTGAAAAACAGGGTCTTGTCCCTAAACACGCTGCTTCAGTATCCCATCATTCTATTCTCCCGCAACAGTCGGGCTCGTATGACGATCACGGAGATTTTCCAGAGCTACGGTTACATGATCAAGCCGGAAATTGAGGTCGGCAGCGTCGATCTGCTGATCGAGTTCGCGCGAAGAGGTCTCGGGATTTCATACGTTACCCGCGAGTTTGTCGCGAAGGAGCTTGCGGAAGGCTCCTTGTTCGAGATCCAGCTCGACATTCCGCTTCCTCCATCCCACATCGGAATGATGAACATGCGGAATATGCCGCTGTCCAGCGCAGCCAAGCGGTTTATCGAGCAGATAAAATAATAAGAAAGAGCCAAGAACGAATTGTTCTTGGCTCTTTTGTAACCACTATTTATAAATTCAGCTTTTTCCCCATACATACGCTTTCTTCGCTGCCGATATAAGGCCCGTAGTTAGCAACCTGGACATAGCCCAATTTTTTGTACAACGAAATCGCTTCCGGCTGTCCCGTCCCCGTCTCGAGGACCGCTTCCTGCTTTCCTTCTTCGGATGCCCATTGCTCCAGCTCTTTAACGATTCGCTGCGCTATTCCCCTGCCCCTTGCCTCCTCTTTGACAAACATACGCTTGATTTCAATGGTATGTTCGTCTCCGGCCTCCCTGTAACAGCCACAACCGACGGGTACATCATCAAGATAAGCAACCACGGCATTTGCATCCAGCTTGACTTGATTATGCGCATCAAAAAATTGCTGCGTGTCCGGGTATCGGCTCCAAAGATCCTTATCGAGCAGCATAATCAACTCGCGGAAATCCACATGGTCCGCAGCTACTCTTAATAATTGAATCATTGTCATTTTCCTTTCTATCTTAAACTTATAAATTCTATTGTAGTATAGAAAAGCCAAGAAAAGCATCATGCTCTTCTTGGCTTCAATCATTTAGACTACTAGATGCTCCACCTTAACACCCTCTGGCAATATATGAAGCACCTGCTTGCGTACAGCTTCGTCATTCAGCTCCCGGCCGAAAATAACAACCGTGCCTCGGTCATCGCGGGCGCGGATTAGGCGGCCTATACCCTGCCTTAACCGCAGGAGCATGTAAGGCATGTCTACATCCGCAAACGGATTCGCGGAATCGCTGCGCCTCGCTTCAAAGACCGGATCATTAGGAGGGAACGGAAGCGACCACAGGATAACCTGCGACAAGGATGGACCCGGTATGTCCAGCCCTTCCCATAAAGTGACCGCGCAGAGCACGCTTGTCTCGTCTTTCTGGAATTCGGCGATGAGGTGGCTGATCTCAGCCGATCCTTCGAACAAGAAACGATAGCTGCCCGTAAGACCAATGTCCTCTGCTTCCTTGCGGAATCGTTCAAGCTCCTCCATGGAAGGGAACAGGAATAACGTACGTCCGCCTTTTTGCTCCAGCAGCTTCTCGGCAGCTTTCATCTTATCCGTCCAGATCAGCTTGGCCTCCGATTCGCCAGGCATAAGCGCCTGCATCTGTTCCTCATATACGTAAGGAGAAGGCACCGAGAAAGATAACGCCTGCTCGATTCCCAAACTTTCTTTGATATAATCAAATGCTCCTCCGACGGACAAGGTTGCCGAAGAGAAGACGATTGGCATTTTCTTCGAGAACACCTGCTCCTTAAGCACTTCCTTGACCCATCTTGGCATGATCACCAGCGTAAGACCGTCCTTATCCTCCGAAGCCCAACTGATCGGCTTCTCTTCACGCTTGAAGAGAGACAAGGCAAACTGAATCATTTCGATATGCTCTTCCACAATTTTGAGCTGATAATCATCAATCGTAAACAAGCCGCTTTCGAACACAAGCTCTTCCTCAATGGAAGCTAGCATGTCCTGCAGACGGTTCACCTCGCGGACCAGCTCCGGGCTCCAGAGCACTTCCTTCCGGCTGGATGCCGGTACAGCCTTGCTGTTGCGGGCGATAAGCGCGAATAAATGATCGCTTTGCACAATCGCATCCTCTACCGCGAGCGCAAGCGTTTCCCGAATCTCATCCTGCAGAAGGCGCGTAATAATGCTCTCGAATACCGCATGGTTCAGCTTATATGTTAACGCCTTCTGAGCCGCGGTCTCGAGCAGATGTCCTTCGTCAAAGACGACCGAGCTATGCTCAGGCAGGAGCGGAAGCTGACCTTCGCGCTTGCGTGCCTCGTACGTCCATACATGTTCCATGTAGAAGTCATGCGAGCATATGATCAGATCGGCAGCTTTCCGGTAGTGATCGCGGGATAAGGTCTGACCGCAGCGATGCCTTCGGTCGCAAACCAGACAATCCTGGAACACATCCCAGCCCAGCTTGGACCATTGTCCATCGTTTAATGACGGGTAGTCTTTGCGGTTGCCGTAGGGATGGAAGCTTTGCATCGTCTCCGGCTTATGGACAAACGAAGGCAACTCTCGGAAAATCTCATCGAAAACCTCCGCGTCCTCATCAAAAGCCGATCTCGTATCGTCCAGTTTGTTTAAACAAATATACTGATCGGGCGATTTCCCGAGTCTGGCATCAATCGTAAACTCCAGATAATTGGCCAGCTTTGCGATATCCCCCTCCGGCTTTACAAGCTGCTCGATCAGGGATTCGTCGGCACAGGCAATGATAGCGGGTTTTCTGGTGTAACGGGCATAGCTGATAGCATAGAGCAGATAAGCAAGGGTTTTCCCCGTACCGACTCCCGCTTCCGCAAATATCGTCTGCTTCTCGGCATAAGCCCTTTCAAGCTGAAAGGCCATATAGATCTGTTCGTCTCGAACTTCAAAGCCCGCTTCCGGCAGCTGTTCATAAAAAACATCCGCAATCCAGTCGCTTGCCTGCTGAATGAATGGTAGCTTGGGATCAAACTCAAATGGATAATGATTGCTCACTTATATTCCTTCCTCCACAAAGCACAAACGGCTGCGTTCCCTGACGCAGCCGTTTGGCTATTCCCCCGTAAATTAAGTACTAAAAGTCAAATTCCGACTTTGGCTTGCGCGGCTTTGGCTTTGCTTTCTTCTGAAGAGCCGGCAAGTGCTTCATGCTTCGTCCCATCGGTCCCTTGCACATTGGACACAATTGTTCTTCGGCAGCCATTTCATCCCGAATCCATGCTTTGCAATCTGGATTTTTGCACTTCAAAATTTTGGTCGGTATTAGTTTTGGTTTCGTGATGTCTTCGCTTGTAGCCACTTTTTTTGCATCCTTTCCTTAACGCGTAAAAACAAACTTCGATTAATATATCACTTCCATAGCTCTTAAGTCAAAGGGGCTAGGCCGTTTTTTCAAAAGAAAAAATTCACCCCGGGATGAGGTGAATTATTCATCAATATTTAGCCGAATTTACGCTTGTTTTCCTACTTCAATCTCAATCGAGATTTTCACTTCGTCGCCAATCAATACGCCGCCTGTTTCCAGTGCCGCATTATAGGTCAGACCATAATCGCTGCGTTTAATGGAGCCTTTGCCGCTGAAGCCGGCCTTCTCATTGCCCCATGGATCTTTGCCTGCTCCTTCAAAGGTAACGGAGAAGGTTTCCGAACGAGTGACGCCATGCAAGCTGACATCACCTGTTACCTCATATTCATCATCATCGGTCTTCACGATGTTGGTTGATTTAAAAGTCAATTCAGGGAACTGGGCAATATCGAAAAAGTCGCCGGTGCGCAAATGATTGTCACGATCCGCGTTGCGCGTATCAATGCTGCTCAGATCAACCGTGAAACTGATAGCCGCCGTCGTCAGGTCTGCAGGATCGGCATCGATCTCTGCCTCGAATTTGTGGAAGGTGCCTTTAACTTTTGCGATCATCATGTGCTTAATGGTGAAATCTACGCTGCTATGCGTGAAGTCTACTGCCCATTTCGAATTTGCCATGAATATTCCCTCCGAGTCATCATTATTAACTTACTAATTTTTATTAAATTAATAATATATACCTAATAACGATATTATCGGAAAAATAACCTATTGTCAATGCTTTCCTATCCTTCCAAGCGAATTGCCGACACCAAGGACCATACTCCGAATACAAGCAATACAATGCCGGATAAAACGTTAATCCATCGCATGGCCTTCGCATTCAGAGCCGTCCGGATTATCCCTACCAGACCGGCGAGCAGAAGCCACCACGAGACGGAGCCAAGAAAGATTCCTAACACAAGCAGGAGCGAGTCCCCTGTTGTTGCTTGAACGGAATGCTGGATGCCCGCAAAGATAGCCGCAAACGATAAGATCGTCATCGGGTTGGTTAGAGTCAGAAGGAATGTTGTCAAATAAGCTCTCGCCAGCCCGTTATTTAACGGAAGCTCTTTCCCGCTATGCGGTAAAGCCCGGACCGATTGATAACCTAAGTAACATAGAAATAATCCCCCAATTAATTGGATCCACATACGCTGGTCAACCAGAACATTCGTTAATGCCGTAAATCCAACTGCCGCAATGAGCCCGTATACGGCATCCGCGGAAGCCGCTCCTAGCCCGGACAAGACGCCATACCATCGGCCTTGGTTGATCGTTCTTTTCATGCATAACACGCCAATCGGCCCCACCGGGGCTGCAATCGACAATCCTACAAGGACCCCGCTCCACATACTCATGCTGATTGTTCCACTCCTGTTTTACAGGGTCATCCTCATTAGAATTCCTGCAATCTCGATGTCTTCCTCATTCTTTAACGCTTTTAAGTCGTATGGTTTAAACCCGAATTGATTGTACATAAGTAGAGCTTTTGTATTCGTGCTGTGGCAGATCAGGTTCAATTCTCTTAGTCCAAGCTCTTCTTTAGCCCGTTTCAGCATCGTTTGGATTAAAAACCTCGCCGCCCCAATACGACGGTATTGCGAGCTGATGATCACATTGCCCAGCCATCCGCTGTTGCCTTCTTCTATATCGTATAAATTGGAGTACCCTACCGGCACACCGTTATATTCGATTACTGTAGGTACCCTCCTCGTTAACGACACCTCGTATAGAAACTCCGGATCGATCGGAAACGTTCCTTTCGGAAACATATAAAAGGCTTCTGAGGCATTGGCAGGAAAAGCGGCAATTCTCTTAAAATCTTCTTGTGTGCTATTGCGAAACGCAAGCAAGACAATACCCCCTTTTATCCAAAGCATTCCTATTATAGCATTGTTTTTTCTGATTCATTACTCATATAAGCCATACTTCACCTTTATCCTCTCCAGCTTTTCCAGCATCGGCTTAGCAAGTATAAATAGAAAAATGACAGTTGCCGCAGCATGGATGAGATCAAACCAGAATCCTGAAGCGTACGTTGCGATCAAAGCTTCTCGAGAAATAGAAGGCGTAAACATCAGCATCGAGCCGATATTAATGATTCCTCCGTATATGACGAAAGTCGCTAGTCCGCCAAATAAACATAACGAAAGCTTATTCGTCCTAAGCCAGCCCTTCCTGAACAGGAGGCCCGCAATGAAACCAATGATGCCGAAGCAAAACATCTGCCAGGGAGTCCACGGCCCTTGCCCGAAGAAGAAGTTCGAGACAAAGCCCGACGTCGCCCCGACTAGAAACCCTGCCTCTGGACCAAAGCTCACTCCCGCAATAATGACAATGGCCACGACCGGCTTAAATTGAGGGAGCATAAAAAACGCTGCTCTGCCCGCTACGGCAATGGCAGATAACACGGCAATAACGATCAGCTCCCGTGCTTGCGGCTTTCTCCGCTCGAACAGCATAACAAACGGAAGCATCGTATAGAGAATAATCAGCAGACTAATAAAATAATACTTTCGGTCATCCAGGGCAAATACTCCAAGCAGAATGGTTGCCGGGATCATAATAACAATGAGAATTGCGGATATTAGCGTTCGCTTCCCGAACCGGCTTCGTTCTTTTTCTATCCCATGTTTCTGCATAGCTCGATCACATCCTCTGCCGTTACCGCATGTCGCCAGACATGACGCGCCATTCGGTTCGCGGCTGTCGTATAGAAGCTGTTTCCGGCGAAAAAGTTCTTCGCCTGTCCGCTTGATGTGATGCCGCCGTCAAAAAACATGGCGCATACATCCGCATATTTGGCGCAAAATTCGATATCATGAGAAACCATCACAATCGTAACGCCGGTTTCATTCAACTGCTTCAAGTAGGAAGCAAGCTTAGCCTTGAAAAAGCTGTCGAGCCCTTTCGTTGGCTCATCCAATAGAAGGATCCGGGGCTCAAGCAGCAGTACCTTGGCTAACGCCGCTCTTTGCTGCTCCCCTCCACTGAGGTCATACGGATGCATGGCAAGGAGAGGCTCAAGCTCAAGAAACTTGCATACTGCCTGAACTTTACTTGCTTTCTCCTCCTTCGTCATTGCGGAATCGGAAAGCATGTCGAATAAATCCTGTTCAACCGTCTTCTTCACGAACAGATGCTGCGGATTTTGCGGAAGGTAAGCCAGATTGTTCCGATACAGCTCTTTAGCCTTCATCGAGGCTACATTATTCCCTCCGATATACACCTTGCCGCGATAGGGCTGATAGAGCCCTCCGGCCAGAGATAGAACAGTCGTCTTCCCCGTTCCGTTACCGCCAACCAGACAATAGAACTGTCCTTCCTTCACTTCAAAAGACAAGTCTTTAATAATATCAAGGCCATTCTTCTCGTATTTGAACCATACATCCTTGAATCGGATGGCTGACTGTTTGACAACTGATGAAGAAGTAGGAACAGCAGAAAGTGATGCTGCTTCCTGAATGAAGGGATTTCCCTTGTTGTAGCTGTCGAACCACTGACGGCCTTCCTTCACAGTTAACGGATAAGGGAAGTCTTCTGCTACCCCGGCGTAAATCTGCATTGGCGACGGCATAGCCGTGAACATCGGATGATTCATCTGCCGCAAGGCCTCCCCTGCTTCACGCGGTTGCTCATCTACAATAATCCTGCCGTCATCCATGACAATGAAGCGATCCGACACCGGAAGCACCTCTTCAAGCCGATGCTCGGTCATTATAATGGTCGTGCCAAGCTCCTGATTGATTTTACGCAAGGTTTCGACAAAATCAGCTGCGGCAATCGGGTCAAGCTGTGAGGTTGGCTCATCTAGCAGCAATACCGACGGATGCATGGCCATAATAGAGGCAAGATTAAGCAGCTGCTTCTGACCGCCGGACAGCTCCGCAACCGACTTATGGAACCAGGTCTGTATACCGAAAAAACTAGCCATCTCCGCTACGCGAAGCCGAATGGTCTGTTGATCTAAACCTAAGCTTTCGAGCCCAAAAGCCAGCTCATGCCACACTTTATCGGTAACGATGCCATTATCGGGATTTTGTTGGACAAATCCGATTTCGGAAGCTTGAGAACGCTGGTCCAGTTCTTGAATAGGCTCACCGCGGAAAGCAATCCTGCCCTCCCGCTTCCCATGCGGAGTCAGGATTGGCTTGAGCTGACGCAGCAAAGTGCTTTTCCCGCTACCTGATTTTCCGCCAATCGTGACAAACTCGCCGCTTTGAACCGTTAAATGAATAGAATGCAAGGCCTCCCTTTCCTGTAACGGAAACGTAAAGCTTACATTTTGGATGTGATAGATCTCCACTTGATTGCCTCCATCGTATGTTGAATAACCGGCAGCATGCAAAAGCCCAAATAAGCCGCATAGATCAGAAAGCTTAAGGGTGTAATAGCCGCTGCTTTAATAGAGGGAAAAAACCTCATCGAATACAACCCGTTCGCTTCCCCAATCATGATCATGACAATCAGGCTGAGCATAACGGCCATAAATCCTTTATCCCGGTTATCAAACCTATATAGCGAATAACTGGTTCGGCCAGTCAGCCCGTATCCCCTCGATTTCATCGAATCAGCTGTCTCAATTGCATTTTCCAGCGCCCAGGTTGTCATAATCGATAAGATCTTCAGTCCGTTCCTGGCTCGTTGAATGATGTTCCCTTGCGATACGTCTTTGCCTATATTTCTCTGGGCATAAGAAATCCGCTTGATCTGTTCCTTATATCTTGGTACAAATCTCAACACCATTGATAAGATAAGGGACATTGCCGGGATCAGCTTGCCGAATAAGTAGATAAATTTATCCGAGGTCATAACCGCGTTGTAGCAGGAGAACCAGATTAAGACGGTTACAAACATACATGCGGATGAAATCCCGTACAGGATGGATTCGAGCGTAACCGGGTTACCGCTTCTTAAATAAAAAAGGATCGTAACGCCCGCATGACTAAAAGCCGGGTTTATAAATGCAGTAAAAAGCAACAACGGAAGCATAAATATCAGTTGGAACCGCACCGCTCCCTTGCCTCTCAGCAGAATGGAATAAACAGATGCACTAACCAGTGCGATGCCTTGCATAACGGGATGCATGAAGAACATGCCAAAGAGCAATACAGCCGTAAAATAAATAAAGTTTATAAAGGGATGATAGCCGGCAAATCCGCTCCGGTTCATGACTTATCCCCTGCTCCCGCGGAATAGCCGCCGACATCGCGCCCAAGATCGCAAGTGTATACCCACTCCACAACATCGCCGTCTTTCAAGGCGTATCTGCTCGCTCCATAGTTAGGAAACCAGCCGTTCACTTTATACATCCAACCGCTAAGCTCCCCGCAGTCGAATTCGTAAATATTATGAATACCTTCGACATAGTTGCTGTTATAAATCGGAGTCATCTCAAACTCCATATGAATCTTGTTCTTCTTCATTTCCCGGAGAAGGACGTCAAAGACCGACTCGCCTTCATAAAAGGTAACTTTCTGCTTTGGATAAATAACGCCGTCCTTCGGCAAAACTTCAAGTTTATCTTCGTTAAAGCTGTCCAGATTGTTTAATATCGTTGCGGCGGACACCGACAGCGTAACGGTAAGCGGCTTCTTCTTGTCGATCTTTGCATCCTGCCACTCAACCGGCTTTGGCTTCCCTGATGGAACCGGGTCCGTCTGATATTTATCCTTCGTCTCTTCAGGCGAAGCAGCCGGAGGTTTTGTTGCCGGAGTCGCTTCTGCACCCTTCCCAGACCTCGTCCCGCTGCCGGACGGTTTAGCCGATTGCGAAGGAGTTGGTGAAGCTTTAGAATCACCTGCCGGCTTAACTGTCTCCGCTGCATGACCACTGTCCGAATTCATAGCAGTGTGCGTTTCAGTCGACGGAGACTGCTCTAGACCCGTAGCTGCCGGCTCCTCGGATGATGTCGCGTTTTCAGAAGAGTTATCGGGTTCCGTTTGCTGCTTTAACGGATCTTCTTCCGGTCCAGATTGCGTTTGGTTTACCGCATTGCTAGGCGGCGGTGTTGGTGCAAGCTCTTCCGCAGCTGCCGGCGAGGTCGCCGACGCGCTCTCCGAGGATGGATTCTTTGCGTAATTCCCTCCCCAGAAGTAGGCAATCGCCAATACACCGATGATGAGCAGCGCGGACAGCCATTTTTTCTTGTACACTCTAATTCCCACCTCTTTATGAAGAAATAACGAAGCAAGGGCATACGAATGCCCTTGCTGAGGCCAAGCTTATTTCACGTCTGTCATGTCATAGAGACGGGTATCTCCGCTTTTGAACCGGTCGTAAGCGACCAGCGCATAAAATGCCTGATCCGTTGCCATCAGATCCACTTCGCCAGGCTGGGCTCCGCCATTACCGGTACCGCCGGATTTCACATGATAAAATCCGCCGCCCGTTGCCGAGTAGCCAAGTAATGCGTCCAGTACGCTATGGCCGTTTTTCACAAATCGGGAATCGGTTTGCGGATCAATGCCAAGCGCGGTCAATGCGACAACGACTTGTGCCGAGCTCTCCGAGTTAATCGCCCCGCCGCTAACGTAACCGCCATCGGCTTGTTGTGCTTTGGAAAGCCATGTTATGCCGCGGTCAACGGCCGCCTTCACGGTTGGATTAGCGTTATAATATGGCGCAAAGGCCTGCAGCACCATTGCCGTAATATCCGGATCCGCTTCAGTCGGCTTCTCGCCAAGTGCCCAGCCTCCTCCTGCAATCTCTCGGTTAAGAATAAAATCTGTTAGGAGCTCTTTGGTAGTCTGTGTTTTCACACTGGAGTCTGCTGGAATCGAGTAGCCTTTGCTGTCCAGTGCAATCAGGGCAAAGATTGGTCCATTAATTCCCTGCTTAATTACGGTCTCGTAGTCCGCCAAAGGTTTTGCCAGATCATAGCCGGCTACATGATGAATGTCTTTTCCGATGGCCGTTAAAGCCAGAATGACGCGATCGTATTCCGTGTACTTCACCGAGTGAAGTTTGCCTCCTTTTTCTTTTACCGCCTGCTCAACGTTGGAAAAATAGTTGGCGTAATAGGAATCAGGTACGGGCATGCCGGAACGCGCCAGCCCCAGAACCGTCCATTCTCCGCCTATGCTCGCAATCACCGGATCGGTTACGGTCTTTTGCAGGAAAGCAGCCGTTGTCTTAATGTGACCCTGAACTTCCAACTGCTTTGCGTCAACCGGACTGCTGCCAGCGTTGCCTGCCTTTTTATAATCGTAAGAACGCATCGCCACAACGGCTGCCATCTCGCGGGTAACCTTGGCTTGCGGATCAAATTTGCCGGACGATCCAGTCATTAAGCCTGCTTCTGCAATGGTTGCGATATCAGACTGTGCCCATACCGATGCAGCCTGCAAATCTTTGATCGCGGTTTGCGGTTGTGCCGCCTTCATGCCAAGTGCCCGGACAATCGTCACGGCCATTTCTTCGCGCGTTATGCTTGCGTTTGGATCAAAGTGCTGCTGATAGCCGTTCATATAACCGGCTTGGGCAACCGCATTGACATACGGCGCGAACCAGTCTTTCGAGGTTACATCCGTAAAACCGGCCGCAGGCGCGGTCGTTGGCAGACCCAGAATAGATACGAGCATTTTCGCAAACTCTGCTCTTGTAACCGAATCTTGCGGATGGAACTTACCGCCGCTGCCTTGCACAAAGCCTTTTTCGGATGCCTGCTCAATCGCTTGCTTTGCCCAAGACGAGATTTGGGAAGCATCGGAATAAAGCTTTTCCAAACCATTAGAAGCCGGGGGCGTGCCTGTACTGCCAGAACCGCCCGCTCCTGTATCTTCGCCTTCATCATCTCCGTTGTTGCCATTCTCGCCAGGCGCTTCCCAATCATCCGGATCCACGCCAAGGTCGATACCTAGATTGGTTGTGTAACGCCATTGAAGCTTATCCCCGTCTTTAAGTTCATAAAGGCTTGCGCCATAGTTCGGGTAAACGCCATTGACGTTGTACATCCAACCGCTTCCGCTGCCATGGTCAAATTCACCGTCACCTGCTATGGACTGAACATAAGCACTGTTGTATTTCGGAGTAAAGACGTATTCGTAAGTCAAACCTTTGCTGTCGAGAACACGTTTAAGCAAACTCCACGCGGTATCTCCCTCACGAAGTTCGATCTTTGTGTTTGCAACGGTATAACCTTTATTAATCGTCAATTTGTCAACGGATAAGGTTACGTATTTCGTAGCCGTCGGCGGCGGATTGCTTCCTCCTCCATCTACAACAATTGTGCTCTCAGCGAAAGCTACATAATCCGTAAAATGATTCGTCTTGATAATCAGATCAGAGCCGTTGTCGTACGTGTATTCGTTCTTGCCGCTTGCAAGGCCAAGCGCATCGCTGGTGTATTTCGTAATCGAAGTGGCAACGCCGCCCTCGATATAAGCAACGCTTTTGCCGCCCATCCCTTTAAGCGTCAAGGTAACGAACTGATTGAATTGCACGCGTGCGCTCCCACCCATCGAGAAGGCAACTGCAACCTGATCCATTTTTTTGCCGCTTGCAACAATGTTCTTAATCTGGTTTTGCAAGACGGAATCGGAAGTATTTAAGGCAGTAAGCAAATGAATGCCTGCTGAGTCTCCGGATGTCACTTGCGTGCCTTGCGGAATCAGGATCGAATTATTTCCTTTTACCGCTTCAATCTGCGGCAGCGCAGTGGTAAGCGGAAGACTAAGCTTTACATCCGATGCTTTGCCAGCAGGAATCGAAATGCCGATTTGTTTGCCGCTGTCTGCTGCCGTAACCGGTATTCGGTAATCTGCCGAATCATCCGGAACCGCTACTTGCGGTGTATTGCCTGACGGAAGTGTCAAATCACCGGGATTCGCCGGTTGTTGTTCAGTGGAAAGCGTGACATCCGTCATATCATAAAGAGATTTCTTCTGTTTCAAGTAGCGGTCATAAGCTACAAGTGCATACGTACCTTGATCGGTCGCCAATCCGTTGACGCCGCCCGTCTTGGTATGACGGAAACCGCCATCAGGCAAAGCATAGAGTAAGAACGCATCAATCAAGGAATGGCCGTTCTTTACAAAACGGGGATCCGAGTTGGAATCGATCCCTAATGCGCTAAGAGCAACAATGACCTGCGCGATGCTCTCGCTCGAAGAATAACCGCCGTCATTGCTGCTCTGTGACTTGGACAACCAAGTGACTGCACGGTCGGCAGCTGATTTGACATCAGGGTTGCAGTTGTAATAAGGAGCCAAAGCTTGAAGCGTCATAGCCGTCAAGTCCACATCAACAAAGCTGCCAAAGCCCCATCCGCCTGCATTTTCGGTGCCTTTCTTAACCTCCTTATCAACCATGTATTGAATAAGATTGGCTCTTGTGGATTGAACCGCTACGCCCGCTACGACAGGAATATCGTATTTGTGGCTGTCCAGTGCCAGCAAGGCAAAGGTAGGTCCGTTAATGCCTTGGGCAATAACTTTATTGAAATCTGCCAGCTTCTCGAGCTGATTATATCCGCCGACATTCGTTACATCTTTGCCAATCGACGTCAGCGCCAGGATAACTCTGGAGTGCTCGGTATATTTATTTGGATCTAGAACGTTTTGTTTATCTTGAACAGCCGCTACGACCTTGTTGTAATAAGTATCATAGTAGCCATCCGGCACTTGGTAGTTGCCGCGTGCCAAGGTAAGGACTGACCACTCGCCGTTTAACGTTCCGAAGACGGGATTGCTTACCGTTGATAATAGATAAGCCAGATTGCGGTCGACGTATTGATCGATTGTACCTGCAGCATTTGCCTTGTATGTAACCGTATAGGTCTGCGTTGCCTGGTTACCGGCACCATCTGCCGCATTGATGACAAGCGTATTCAAGCCAGATACTAAATCAGCTGTATACTGTCCGTTTGATGGTTGCAGCAGATTTCCGTTCAGCTTCACTTCAGGGTCGATTGTCTGCTGAACGTTATCCGTAACCGATACCGAGAACGGAAGCTGTTGTGCCGTTACGACCTGATTGTTAACAAATCCGTTAACCGTGATGGAAGGAGGAGTCGTATCCTGAGCTCCTGCCAGCTCTGTCAAAGCCGAATTAACTTCCTCTTGCGTACTTTCAATATTTTGTAATGTAGCATATGCATGTTCGTACGCTGGACCAATCTTCACATCATTCAGCAATTCCTGTTTGTCAGGTGAGCTGTTGATTTCAGCAATGGCTTCCGTTAATCCATCCTTGTTCGCGAGCCGGATATCTCCCCACTCGCTGCCAAGGTCCGTTCCGTATCCGTATACGGTGAATTGAACACGGATGACATCGCCGTTTTGCGGCTCATAATTGGAAAAGCCAACGGGAGGGAACGCATTATTTACGGCATACATCCAACCGGACATATTGGTGTAGTCAAACTCACCAAGCCAATTCTCATCCACTTTGCCGCCAAACACCGCATGATTGTCTTCCATCATCTTTGTTAGGTAGGCTGGAAGCTCAACCGGCCTGGAATCGTTATCTTTTACTTTGGATAAATAAAAAGCGCTATCGATCGATCCCGAATGCTTGTAGTTCTCTTCCCCAAGAAGACGGTCGACCAAGGCAGCCCCATTGTCCCCTTCATAAAAAGGCACTTTTACGGGCTCTTTAATATAGCCCTGGCCAAGCGTAAACTTCTCCACATCCAGCGTGACGTAACCTTCCGGCGTATCTGCGGGGTCGGCATAAGACACACGGACTGGCGTTACAGTAACGGATAACGTTACTGCTACAACAAGCAGCCATACTAACCATTTATTCTTTTTCATTACAAGCTCCCTTTCTATAACTCTTTCATTCTCTCGGGCACAACTACCCATCCGCACAGCAAAAAACCCTCCAACTCGTAAAAGTTGAAGGGCTTGGTCAAGTAGACATGTCAAAGTAAGCATGCATAATGAACACCCTCCTATCGCTCGTAGAATTGTGGTGTAAAAAGAATCAGGCAGGTATTCTGGCTCGAGCGTCAATGCCTATGCACCCTTCCCGGTTGCCCAGTGGATATGCGCATAGACTCGTCTCTTACAGCGGCGGGACCGCGTGGGATTCTCACCCAACTTCCCTTTTAACCAATCCAATACCATCGCCCTAACTGGCGGAAGGTATCATTGGCACCTGATACTTATCTCGTATTCAATTTGCTTGCTCATCATAACGAATATTTTTCGTTTTGTCATGCTAAATTTTTCAATTCTATAGGCCTATTCTCTCAGCTGATCTCCGTGAAAGACTCGCAAAATAAACTCCCGGTCGGGTACATCCAGCCTTTCGTAGGAAGCAAGGAATGCCGAATTATCATATTCCGCCTCCTGCAGCTGTACCTCAAAACCCTGCTCGCTCACCGTAACGATCGCGTACCTGGCAGTAGACTTATTGTTGCAGCCAAGGGAACCGGGATTAAGAAACGCTTGTCTGTCGCTGCGGAAATAATGAACCGGATGATGATGGCCAAAACCGATCAATGCGTCTTCGTAACCGTCGAACAGCTTTTCCAGATTGGACAGGCTTGGCTCAACAATTGGGCTAAACGGATCTTTGCTTATCGGATCGTTAAACTTGTCCCGCGCAATATGATAATGGGTAAAAAGCATGCTTTTGCCGTGCGCTTCAGTCCGGATCATACGAGGCATTCGTTCCAGCAGCGGGACAAACGACTTGTCCATTCTATCCGCTATCCACTTATGATGCCGTTCCGAATGGAAATGGCTTTCCGGATAAGGTTCACCCTTGATAATCGCGAGCACGGCTTCATCATGATTACCGGACACATAGGATACATCATCCCTGGAGAAAAGCGTATGAAGCACTTCATTCGTATCCGGCCCGATTCCGATTATATCTCCCAAGCAATAGATGGAGTCAATCTCGTGCAAAGTGTCGATCTCATGAAGGGCCGCTTTTAACGCTGGCATATTGCCATGGGTATCCGTTATTAACGCAAACCTCTTATTCATGCTTCTCCACCCTTCCTGCTTGTTAGGCTGGTTTATTCCTTTGGGATACTCCGGATCGAACCGTCTGCGGAGCCCACAATAACTAGACTTGCCATATGGATAAACAATCCGTTGTCCACAACGCCGGGAATCCGGTTCAGGTCATCATGAAGCGCTTCCGGATCCGTAATGGCGCCAAACTCGCAATCCGCAATATAGTTGCCGTTATCGGTCACATACAGCTCTTCACCTTTCTTGCGGAGCTTCGGCTCGCAGCCCAGCTTGCGAAGCTTCTTCACCGTCAGTTCGAAAGCAAACGGAACAATCTCGACAGGCAGCGGGAACTTGCCAAGCTGCTTCACGTCCTTGCTCTCGTCCACGATAATAATCAGCTGCTTGCTTGCAGCCGCTACAATCTTCTCGCGAAGCAGAGCTCCGCCGCCACCCTTAATTAAGTGAAGGGCAGGATCCACTTCATCCGCCCCGTCAATTGTCAGATCAAGCACGTCCACATCGGCAAACGGCATCATCGGAATGCCAAGTTCTTTCGCCAGCTGCTCGGATTGAACCGAAGTTGCGACTGCTTGAATGGTTAGCCCTTCTTCCTTCACCCGACGGCCAATCGCTTGAATCGCCCAGTACGCGGTAGAGCCGGTACCAAGTCCTACTTTCATCCCGTCCTTGACGAGTTCAACTGCTTTTTCTGCTGCAATACGTTTCGATTCCATGAGATCACCTTATTTTATTTAGAATTTGTGCAAAGGATTTAATAATTAGTATAACAAAGCAATGAATGTTAGGAAATATAGGGCAGGTTTATATTCTTTATAAAATAAAAGGCACATTCCCGCTCGATCCGAGTAGGGAATGTGCCTATAACTTTTATTTCTTTAAATAAACCGTGCCGATATCGGGCAAGCTTTGTACACAGCCCTTCGTATTGGATCTTATACCGCGAAGATATGATTGCCGATTTGAACGATTTGCTTGCGGGACCAGATCCACTTCGATGTAGCCGTCTTCGGATTAAAATAATACAACGCGCCTTGCGACGGATCGTTGCCGCCAAGCGCATCTAGCGCAGCTTTGTAGGCTGTAGAATCCGGCTTCAAATTATATTGGCCGTCATCAACCGCCGTAAATGCGCCGGATTGTTCGATTACGCCTTTAATGGTTTTCGGGAAGCCGTCAGCATCAAGACGATTTAATACAACCGCCGCAACGGCAACCTGGCCCTTGAAGGACTCTCCGCGCGCTTCTGCATAAACGATACGTGCCAGAAGATCAAGCTCTTTCTGATTAGCGGAAACCTTCTTCAGCTGGGTCCAAGTTTTCTCCTCCGCTACACCATCCGACTTAAGTCCGTAATCCACTTGGAATTTGCGAACGGCCTCTTCCGTCATTTTTCCGTAAAACGTTGTAATCGCCGTATTATCGAAATAACCTAACGTCTTCAAACGGAACTGCAAATCCGGCACATCCGGACCGTAGCTGCCATAACTGAGCGTCGCTGGCGCCGCTGCTTTCGCAGCCTGAAGCGGCATGGCAACCGTCATCATAAATGCTAGAATAATGGAAATACTATATTTATAAATTTGATTATTAATCAATATTAATACTCCTCTCATTTTATTAATATTTGCATAAATCATTAATTGGAAAAATTTTGTTGTGTAACGGCAGGTTTTTAACGAGTTTAACATACAAAAAAAAATATAGTAACCCGAATACATTAATTACATTTATTTGCTAATCTAACTTTTTCCTCACGCTCGAATCCTTTCGATTGTTCCCTATCGCTTGAATTGGTACAATATAGGAAGATTTAAAGCGAGGTGAACAGCATTGAATGTGATCAAAATCAAGGATCGGCAGGAGCTAGACCGGCGTGTTCCGATGATGCCCTGGTATGTGGAGAAATTTATCAACTATAAGCTTCCCGACCTCTCTCCCTCTTCATTGCTGGAGTATGTCAGAGACTACGAGACGTTTATGGGATGGCTGATCGCCGAAGGATTATCAAGCGCGGAAAAAGTGAAGGATGTCCAGCTTATCGAGCTTGAACGGCTGCATATGGACAGTATCGATACCTTCCGGATGTTCCTTGCGACCAATCCGAACCATAGCAATACCAGAACAACCATTACGCGCAAGCTGTCGTCTCTAAGGTCGCTCTTTCATTATTTGAGCCAGATCGCCGAGGATGACGAGTTCTATCCGCTATTAAAGCGGAACGTGATGGCCAAGGTCTCGATCAAGCGAACGCATAAGCCAAAAGATACGGCGGCAAAGCTGGAAGGCAAGCTGCTGCAGGAAGAAGAAATACACGAATTTCTGGCCTATATACATGCTGATTACGAGAAGGACGTTGCGGAGAACAAGCAGGCTCTATATTCCTATCAGCTAAATCGAACCAGAGACAGCTGCATTATCAGTCTCATTCTTCATTCCGGCCTTCGCGTCTCCGAAATCGTAAATCTCAATACCGATGATATTGACGTGAAGAAGAAGCTCGCCTATGTCTACCGAAAAGGCAAGAACGACGATACCTTCAAGACTCCCGTCTATTTCCGTCAGGAAGCGGTTGATGATCTAACGGCCTATTTGCAAATGAGGGACTCCCATTATAAAGCGCCTAAACGTGAAAAAGCCCTCTTCCTTGCCATTGCTAACGGCAAAAAAGAAGGCTCTCGAATGACCAAACGCGCCATTCAGGAAATGGTAATCAAATATGCGAAGCGATTCGGCAAGCCTTACTTAAGCGTACATAAGCTCCGCCATTCGTTCGCAACCGATTATTACCTGCGTAACGATATTTACATGACCCAGGAGCAGCTTGGGCACGCCTCTCCCGAGACGACCCAAATCTACGCCCATCTTACGGATAAAACGATGGCCGAAGCGATCGACCGGATTAAGCAAGCAAGCGAAGCCGCGAATTAAGCTTCGACTTGCGTTAACACGGCCTCTTGCATGTTAAGCTGCGTATTTACCAGCTTCGCATACAGACCGCCAGTCTTCATCAATTCATTGTGCGAGCCTTGCTCCGCGATTCGTCCGTCCTGGACAACAAGAATAAGATCCGCGTCGCGTACCGTCGAGAGACGGTGCGCGATGATAAAGGCGGTGCGGCCGTTCAGCAAAGTCTCCAGCGCTTCCTGGATATGCTGCTCCGTTTCGGTATCTACGCTTGAGGTTGCTTCATCCAGAATAAGAATCCGCGGATCGGACAGCAGCACCCTTCCGAACGCAAGCAATTGCCGCTGGCCAACCGACAGCTTTGAACCCCGCTCCTCTACCTCCGTATCATAGCCCTCATTCATGGACGCAACGACACGGTCCAGACGCACGCTTTCCGAGGCTTGAATCATTTGCTCCCTCGTTGCCCCGTCATTGCCATACCGCAGGTTCTGTTCGATAGTTCCCGAGAAAATAAACGAATCCTGGAGTACGATTCCCATCTGTCTGCGCAGAGATTCCAGCGTAACGTCTTTGACATCCAATCCGTCAATCGTAACTTTGCCTCCGGTTGCATCATAGAACCGCATAAGCAGGTTAACGATTGTACTTTTCCCTGCTCCCGTTGGTCCAACCAGCGCAACACGCTGGCCTGGACGAACCCTAAAACTGACGTCATGAAGAACATCCGGCTTGGATTCTTCATAGCGGAACGATACGTTCTCGAACGCTACTTCGCCGCGGATCGCCGGCATGCGGCGCGCATCGGCAGCATCGGTTACCTCGGCATCGGTATCCAGAATTTCAAAGATACGTTCTGCGGAAGCCATCGCCGACAGCACTTGGCTGTACACCTTGGACAATGCGCTGAGCGGTCCCCAGAAGCGCCACAGGTAATTGATGAAGGCCATAACGAAACCGATTGTAAGCGCACCGTCCATGACTTGTTTTGCTCCGAACCAGACGACGATACAAGTACCGATCATTCCCACCAATTCGACCAGCGGGTATACGGTTGACTCCAGCATAATAGCGCGCATGAAAGCCTGCTTGTTCCGGAAGTTGATTCCTTCGAACCTAGCGCTGTTCTTATGTTGTCGAGAGAACGCTTGAACAACGCGGATTCCTTGAATCGTTTCGTTCAAATGTCCGTTAATGGCCGACATCGTCTTGCGCGAACGGGTCCACGCCCCTTCAATTCTCGGACGCAGCCGATTTACGATTAAATACAGAAGCGGCATCATAATGAAGGACAGAAGCGCCAGCTTCCAGTCCATCCAGAGCAGAATCGCCACGATTCCGACCAGATGCGTAACTTCCATAACGGTTGTGATCAGACCACCGTTAATCAGTTCGCCAATCGCGTTTGTATCATTAGTGATACGGGACATAATCTTTCCTGCCGGGCGTCCGTCGAAGAAGCGGAAGGACAGCTTCTGCAGATGATTAAACAGCTGCTGGCGAAGATCGTACAAGATGCGCTGGCCGGTAAAGTTAATGTATTTGGTATGTACCCAGCCGCAGCCCCAGCCGATCAGCTTGATACCGAGCAAGGTAATACCGAACAGATGAATAGCGGTAAAATCTCCTTTGGTAATGCCATCGTCGATCAAATATCCAAGCAGCAGAGGCTCTGCCAGGCTTAAAATCATATTAACAAGGACAACGCCTATAATGATAGTAAGCGTCTTGCGATAAGGCTTTAAATAACCAAGAAGCCTCTTCATATAGGAGGGATTAAAGGGTTTCTCCTCAATCTCGCTGTCGTCATCCCATTCCACTTGACTCATGTATTCCCCTCCCGTCCGTTAGCGTCCTGCCGCGAGCTTCTGCCGTTCAAACAGCTGTCGGAAGAATCCGTTCCGCTCGCTTAATTGTTTATGGGTACCCTGCTCAATCAGACGACCTTGTTCCAATACGAGAATGCGGTCGGCATGCTGAATCGAGGACAAACGCTGCGCAATAATAAAAGTGGTTCTGCCTTTCATGACTTCAAGCAGCGCTTCATGGATAGCTGATTCCGTTGCCGTATCCACGCTGGCTGTTGCTTCGTCGAGGACCAGAATCGGCGGATTCATCAGAATCGCTCTTGCAAGCGCTACCCTTTGTCTTTGACCGCCGGAAAGCCCTACTCCCCTCTCGCCAATCAAGGTATCGTAACCGTGAGGCATGGTCGTGATAAAATCATGGATTTGCGCTTTTTGAGCCGCATGCTCGATTTGCTCCATGGTCGCATCCGGGTAGCCGTATGCAATGTTGTCCCGAATAGAAGCGGAGAATAGAAACGTCTCCTGCGGTACGATACCTACACTGCTGCGCAGGCCATCCAAGTCGTAGTCACGGACATCAATGCCGTCGATCTCTACCGTGCCGGACGATACATCGTAGAACCTGGACAGAAGCGCAATTAGGCTGCTTTTTCCCGAGCCGGTTGCACCTAATACGGCAATGACTTCACCCTTCTCCACCTCGAAGGAAATGTCGCTCAGAATCGGTTGATCCTTCGATTGATCCTGATCATTAAAGAAGAAGCTTACATTGCGGAAGGAGACCTGCCCTCGCATGCGGTCGGTTGGGACTCCGTTCTCCGGCGTTACAATATCGCAAGGCGTATCGAGAACCTCGAATACGCGCGGAGCCGCCTTAATCGCCTGCTGCATAATATTGATCTGCCAGCCCAGCATGTTGAGCGGCCAAATAATCCCCCATGTATACCATTGGAAAGCCATAAAGGTCCCGAGCGTCATCTCCCCGCGAGCCACGTATACCGCTCCCAGCCAGATCATCAGGACAAAGGTTAGCCCCCCAAACAATCCCATCAGTGGGAATGCTTTCGCTTCCAATTTTGCGCGGTCCATGTTGGTATCAAAGTTTTGTTTGTTCCGCTCGGCGAACTTTTGCTGCTCGACCTCTTCCGTTGCGAACGATTTCACAACTCGGATGCCCGCAATGTTTTCCTGAAGGGTTGTCGTCAGCCGTCCGGTCTGCTCCCGGATACTGGACCAGGCAGGACCAACCTTATTGCTGAACCACCATAAAATAAGCAGGATAAGCGGAATCGTAACCGTACTAATCAAGGTGACCTTCCAATTCATCCATAGCATAAAGATCATCGTGCCCACAAAGGTCAATAATCCAGTCAGCAAGCCCATTGCGCCAAAGCCAACAAAGTTTTTGACGGCTTCGATATCGCCGGTCATCCGGGACATCAGCTGTCCGGTCTGTGCCTTGTCGTAATAAGAGAAGGATAACCGCTGCAGCTGTGCATAAAGCTGCTCTCTTAGCTTAAACACAACGTTTTGCCCGACAAGCTCCTGGGAATAGCCCTGCACGAACATCCCGGCGCTTTTTAACGCCTGAACCCCGATCAAGAGCAAGGTTAGCCACAAAATAAGCGATACATTTTCCTTCTTGATGCCTTCGTCAAAGATCTCGCGCAATATCCACGGCGCCACGAGGTCGAAGATCGTAGCGAACAGCATGACGACAATGGCTGCTGCCGCCCATTTCGCGCTTGGTCTAACGTACGCTAACACCCGCAATAATACTTTCACTCTCTTGTATGCCTCCCTTCTCACCTGAAAAGAACAAAAAAAGACCCCAAGCCGCAATTAGGCTCGGGATCCTTGCAAAGATGTAAACGCCATTAAACAGATAGTTACCCGCTTATTGACATCCCATCGCGAAGGCGGCCTGTACGGCATGCATGGAAAAAACGAACCAGAACAATCATTGCCTGTTGTTGATTCCGCATACCGGACACCCCTTTCCCTTCGGATTTGTATTTCGTGTAATCTGTTCGTATCGTAACAGACGGACTCTCTCTCATGCAATAGCTGATTTTGTCGAATCGCTATTAATTTTTCAGGAATCGCCGAACTGGCTCGCATCCTTAATGGAGATGCCTTCTTCTACCGCAAACTCGAAATCTTCGATATCGTATATCTGGACAGGCACTCTTGCTTCGAGCAGCTTATCTTGAAATTCGAATTGATCGGACAACAGCGGAATTTGCAGCTTCGAGCTGGTCAATAGCAGCTCTGTCTCGATCGGATCGAAATATTCGCCATAATGCGCGTTATCTACGGCATGTACAATCGTGAACTGAATCCTGTCGTTTAAGATTAGCGGAGAGCTTTCCCGCCATGGCACTTGCATGGCGCGTTCGATTTTTTTCCGGTTGAGCGGATCCTCAAAGAACGAAATGAGCTCGCCGATTTTGCTCTTTACATGCGCGTCATCCTCCGGATCATCCATTACCGGCTCTGCCCCGTCTCTCATATCGTACAATTCAAGAATGGATGAATAAGGCACGACGTAATCAATCGGACGGCTCGGAATAAGGAGATGTCCATACGTTGCCACCATAACCGCTTCTATAACAAATCGCCGTCGCATAGTTGCCCCTCCTTCTCTAACCACGGTTCCACATTATTATACAATAATACCTCCCCTGTACAAGATAGCCATTCGCCAAATTTGCATAAAATCCGCGGGTAGCTGTACAATGAGGGGTAATGTTTACAAGCATGAATAATCAGTCATACTCTTTTTTCGTTTAAGGAGGTTCCACTACAAGTGATCAAAGAAGAAGCTATTATTATCGGAGCCGGTCCATGCGGTCTTGCCGCTGCTATTGAGCTTGAGAAGATCGGACTTCAACCCGTCATTATCGAGAAAAGCAATATCGCGCATTCCATTTCCATGTATCCTACATACATGCATTTCTTCAGTACGCCGGAACGGCTGGAAATCGGAGAGATCCCGTTTACGACGCCCAACGATAAGCCTTCACGGCTTGAGGCGATCAATTATTACCGGACTGCCGCGCTGCGCAACAACTTGCGCGTGAATGCGTACGAAACGGTTCTCCGGGTTGATCGGCAGGACAATGGATTATTCCGTTTAACCAGCGCAGACCGCTACGGCGAAGAAAAACAATATGAAGCCCGTTATGTCGTTGTCGCAACCGGCTATTTCGATCATCCGAATTATCTCGGCATCCCGGGAGAAGAGATGGATAAAGTCACTCACTTCTTCCGCGAAGCCCATCCCTATACCGGCATGGAAGTGGCGATTATCGGCGGAAGCAACTCGGCAATCGATGCAGCACTGGAGCTGGAACGGGTTGGGGCAAAGGTAACGGTCATTTACCGCGGCGCTGGCTACTCATCGAGCATAAAACCTTGGGTACGGCCCGGGTTTGAAGCCAAAGTCAATAACGGCATCATTCGTATGTTATTTGAGTCACGAGTTGTTGAAATCGATAAACGTCATGTTATCGTCGAATCTCCGGAAGGGCGTCACCCGGTCGCCAATGATTTTGTGCTGGCTCTTACCGGATTCCATCCCGACCGTGATTTCTTGACGAGCTCCGGTGTACGCATCGAGGAAGAAGGCTTCCCGTACTTTGATGAAACAACAATGGAGACAAACGTACCAGGCCTTTATCTGGCCGGTGTCGTTGCCTCCAAGCATGAAGCGAATGAAATCTTCATTGAATCCGGCCGCTTCCACGGCAACAAGATTGCCGAACATATTGTTTCGCTTCGTTAATTATTTACGCTGCTCGTCCAATTTCTTTTTAAGGGATTGGACGAGTTCTTCTTTTGGCTCCTGTCCGCCGTAACGAACCTCGTCATATAGTCGGGCAAGCGTATCGGTGTCTGCCTGTGTGGCGGATTTGCTGCTCCAGGCTCCAATATCCGATGTCGTTTCTCTAACCGTGTAGTGAGGTTTATAATCATACCCCCGACCTACCGCTGCCGTAACGTATCTCCGGTACAGATAACGGATTTTCTCCCCTGCCGTCGACAACTCTTCCCAGCGAGCTTCCTTCTTCCGGCTTGATTTGCCTAGCCTTACGCTCCATTTGGATCGGTCAACCAGACTTTCTACCTCATCCGTGTAACCAACGGCACCTTCCTTGCTGTCAGCTGCCCGTTCCCAGATTCTGCCCAAGACCTTGTTTAAGAGCCGATATAGCTTGCGGCCAATAAAGAACAAGAGAACGGCGACACCAATGATTAGGAGCACGATGCCAATGTATTTCGCAACCAGCTCCAATCTTTCCAGCCAAGCCGGCGGATTATGCGCCTCTACGGGAGGCAGTCCGCTTGGAGGCGGCTGCGTATCGGAAGGCGGTTCTTCGACCGGTTCGGCCGAACCGTCCATCCAGCCCAAAATTTTATTCATAACCGCATGGAAAAACGATTCAATGGAAGACTGCAGCTGGCGGAACAATCCGGCAATAAGCAATAGCACGGCTACAATCGTCAGCATAAAACGGTTTTGCCGCTTGAACACTTTTGTCGTCGAGGATTGAATAGCTCCGCCGGATTGCGTCTCATAGGACAGCAACCGTTCGTTAACGATGTAAAGCATCAGAATAAGAGCAACAATGCCGCAAAAGGTCAGAAACGTAAAATAGGGCTGCAGCTTTTCCTGAAGATGGGCAACAATCGTTAATATCGTATACAAAATGATGCCGATAAACATAAGCGTATTCGGAAAAGCGACATACCAGCCTTTTGCGCTTGTTCCCATTCCTCTAACAGCGGTAAAAGCTCCAAGCAATACCGGAAGGATAGCCGTTGCTCCCGGTAGATCCGACTGAAAGGCCATTAACACGGCGTAGATCACGCCCGAATGAAGCGCTCCAAGCAAAATCCCGAACAGCAGCCGGTATATTCTCCTGTTATTTTTCAACTTCCCGATCCACACCGCCCCCGCCATATAAATGAACGGAACGGTTAGAAGCCATAACGCCATAAACGCATCGGTTGACGAATAGAAAAGCGCGATGAACCATATCGGCAAAGCGAATAACGTTTCTATGCTCCCATGAAGCAAATGCAGCATTGGCTGATGCTTTTTCAATTGGGTCATCCTGCCTCACCTGCCTGCTCTTGAATCGGATTGGGAGTAGTCAGCTTCCAATGAACTACCGCATTCCCGTTACGGCGCAGCCTGTCCGCCTGAAGCTCGAGCTGATCGTTCCAGAAGCTGGAGATCACAAGCACATCACGCTGGGAGTAGCCGCTGTCCGCTTCTCGCGTTAATAGATCCGCAAATGGCTCCGTCCGGACAAGCTCGAGTTTTGCCATGACCTCGAAAATATCCGTCAGATGCCCTCCGCCGCTGCGCGGTTCAACGAACGTACTTCCGAACTCCCCGATAATCGGCATATTCGTGCAGAAGCCCGCTTCCATACCGCCTTGTATAACCGCTTGGGCCGCACCGGCCGCCCATTCGATTCCGTGCTCAATCAACTCTTCGTCGTTAATGGAACGCCACATGCTTTCGTTGTCTTCCGAATTCAGGTAGACCATCAGCCTGCGGTCCGCCGTATAATCGTATTGATGAACCTGAAGGTTTCCGGTTCTGGCCGTTGCTTTCCAATTGACCATTTTGTACGTATCGCCCGAGCGGTATTCGCGAGTCCCCATTACAACGAACGGATCCTCGACAATCCAGCGTCTGACCGACAGCTCCCCTTGCCAGCTATGGGAAGGCAGCTCATGAACCGGTACCTCGGCAGGTGTCGGGTAGACGATTAATTCGCCATTTAACCCAATTTGCTTCGTCTGATGCAGAAAGCCCAGCAAGTCGCCTGCCGTCATGGTAACCGACTGCAGCTTATACCAGCCCCGCTTCTGGCATACAATGCGGTGTCTTCTCGTAATTTTCGTATAAGGCATAAGGGTGAAAAAGCTTTTATGATTTTGCAGCAGCTTGCCGCTGCTTACTTCCAGATTATCCTGCCTGTGAAACCTTAAATCCGAGGACAATTGGGATTCGACCCGCATCCAGGGAACGGGCAGCCATTTGGCATTAGTCAGCTGCTCGACCAGCTCGATCGTTTCGCCCCGATAGCTTACCCTTTTTTGAAATTGCCGTTCATACCCGATTTGACGCAAAGCATACTTATGAAAGATTTTGGCCTGCAGGAAAAAGACAATGATTGCCGCAAACGCTACCCAGAATATAATCATCGACTGCCCCCCTATCGGGAGCCGATTCCAGCTTCCGCAGGCACCGCGGTTTGCCGGATAATATCTTCAATAATGTCTTCCGCATGCTTATGAGACCTCTGCATTCCCCTTAAAGACAATCGATGCGCCAGAACCGGCTTCGCCATCGCCTTCACGTCATCCGGCGTCACGTAATCCCGGCCGCGCAGAATCGCATGGACCTGCGAAGCTCTCAGAAGCGCCTGGCTGCCGCGTGGGCTTACGCCTACAAGAATATCGTCACGCGTGCGGGTCCGTTCGATTAGCTGCAGCAGATAATGCAGCACTTCGTCTTCTATGCGTATTTCCGCGTAATGACGCTGGGCTTCCGCAATATCGGAAGCGGCTGCAACCGCATCCAATTGCGATAACGGATCGGCATTATTGAAGCGTTTAAGGATTTGAAGCGCTTCTTCCATTGTTGGATAGCCCATTTGGATCTTGAATAAGAATCGGTCAAGCTGAGCTTCCGGCAGCGGGAACGTTCCCTGATGCTCCACCGGATTTTGCGTAGCGATGACCATAAACGGCTTGTCCAGGCGTTTCGTCTCTCCGTCAACGCTAATCTGCCGCTCTTCCATGCATTCGAGCAAGCTGGATTGCGTCCGCGGAGTTGCGCGGTTTATCTCGTCGGCAAGCAGCAGATTCGTAAAGAGCGGCCCCGGACGAAACTCGAAGCCGCCCTCTTTCTGATTGTAGTATTGGATACCGCTAAGATCGGAAGGAAGCAGGTCCGGCGTGAACTGTACCCGGCGGAACTGAAGCTTCAGAGATTGCGCGAGCGATTTGGCGAGAAGCGTTTTCCCCGTGCCGGGCACATCCTCGAGCAGAACATGACCCGAAGTAATTAAGGCGATAAATAACAACTCGGTAACGCTTTCTTTTCCAACAATAACCTGGCCGATATTTGACTTCAGTCTCTCCGCTAATTGGTTAATCGATTGAAATGACATAAGTGCGTCTCCTTTGTCCGGTTATCGGATGACTCCCGTTGCGATTGGATGATGGCTTTGAACGATCTGGCGGAATAATTGCTCCTGCTCGGCGTTGCGGAACGATTCTTTCGGGATAATCCAATACTGCCTCTTATTATGGAATAAAAAATAATAGTGTACGTTCTCCCAGACCTTCGCGAAATTACTCCAATTCGCTTTGGATGTCCCATCCGCCACCGTTAATTCAAGATTATCGGAATTGAAGCTGTACTCGAATTCCCCGTTAAGCTTTCTGTCTTTGACGATTCTCCTTGGATGAACAATACATTGGGTAACATAGTTTAATAACGCTAATACAACGACCGCCGCCGCAATGACCGCCAGCAGCCTAGAATTCGTAACGGCGGCAAGCGCTGAACAAGTTATAACCAATAAAATTTCAAAAACCCACGTAAGTCGAATTCGTAAGGTTTGTCCTGCTTCTATATTACGGCCTTCCGTATACCGTGCTTTGAAGCTGCTGCAAATCTCTCCAGCGGATCAGGCGAATTCCTTCCGACCGCAGTGTCTGCTGGACGTCCGGGTCACGGAACAATTGGAATTCCATGCCGCGCTTCTCCGGCTGGCCGTGGAAAGCTAGCAGCTCATCGGTCACAAGGGACGGATGGAATATGAGTTCGGTTACGCCCGGCTGCAGCTGCTTCAACTGCTGTTTCAGGTCTGATTTTACGTTATCATAGGTATCTCCCGCCTTTAGCGGAAACGGAAGCCCTATCAGATAATCAAGCACGACAACTCCCATAGCATGGGCCAGCAACCCCAGCTGGCGGGCCTGCTCCTCAAGCTCGGGCGGAACCATCTGGCCGTTTACCGCCGCCACCTTGCGGGGCATCCGAAACGGCAGTCCGTAAGACGCGCATACCTCGAATACTTCCTTCAGAAAGTTCTTGCCCGTCTCCAGCCCATACAAGCTTCCCATGTGATTATCGGCATGCGTAGGATTCATTCCCAATTGAAGCGCGGATTCGATCTGGGCAATCATTTCCTTCTTCACCTGCTGAGATTCAGCCTGAAGCTCGAAGCTTCTGCATTCCTTCGGGAAATACCCTTCGGCGGTTACCAGCGACTGCGTATCGCTGCCTTTGAGAACCGGCCCCCAACGGTAAGAATCCCATTCGCTTGTAAACGTAAAATGGATGCCCACGTCGAATTGCGGATGATTGGCACTCCAAAGAGCCGCTTCGCGAGAGGACTTGCACGGCATCATAAGGGTTGCCGAGCTTACCGCCTGTTCCTGAAGCAGCTGCTGTATTCCTTTATTGGTTGACTGACACAGTCCGTAATCATCCGCATTTATAATTAACAATCGTTCCTGGCTGCCATATCCAAGCGATGCTGCAACATTCATCTCGGGCACATCCTCTCTCTAATTAGCAACATTAAGGAATTGGATCTTACCTCTTACAAAAGCTCATGCCGAAACAATGTCAGCAGCTGCTCTTCGCTCCGGTCCACCCATTCGCAGATCTGGTACGTCTGGTCGATAAAGCCAGCAACTAACGCCGCATCATCCAGACCTTCTTTATAGCGGCCAGCAAAATGAAGAAACACATCAAGCATTCTCAACTTGATAAGAAGCGGCAGTTCCTCCACTTCAGCAGGCGTAAGCTTGTCAATACTTCCGTAACCTTCGCAGAATAACCGAAGCCGTTCCCATATTTCCGAATCTTCGCCTTTGAAGAAATCGATCTGCGCTACAACAAGCTCCATCGCCCTGACATCTACGGTGCAAAACTCAAAATCCAGCACGCCAATAATAGATTCGCCGTCCGCTACCGTGTTGCTAAAGTTAAGATCGCCATGAATCCATTGATGGGGCAGCTTTTTTACGGCCGGTAAACTTCCGGACAAATCTTTTACCTGGTTTACGATTGCCGCGGCTTTGCCCGCTTTGGCAATAAATTGTTCGGAAGACTGCATAATGGCAGAAAGATCATGATGGATCAAGGAGGAATAGGTTTCTTCAAGCAAGTAATACGGATCATAGATCGGTTTAAGCGAAATCGTCATGCCGCGAAGCGCCTTTGAGACCCTGGCGGCCGTCTCGCCAAGAGAGCGGATATGCGCTTTATGCTGAATAGTTGGCCGTTCTCCAGGAATGTATCGGTATAATGCGGCAAGCGCACCGCTAGACGCAACGGTAATCGTATCCCCTGAACGATTCTCCACGGGTATGGGAACGTTGAAGCCCGGCTGCTGCCGGTAAAGCGCAAAGAGCACTTGATGCTCAAGCGTTACAATGTTTCTGTCCCGATGATTGTTATACACTCGAAGAACGTACCGATCATCGCCCGCCTTGATCATCCGTGTTGTGTTATTCATCCCGCTGTCTCCCGGTACAACCGTCCATCTACCATCGAACCGGTACTGCTCAATCAATGCGGCGATCTCGATGTCTTTCAATCCGCATGGCCTCCCTGCGTTTCTTGCTGCAGTCTTTCAATGCGGCCGGATAGGGTCTGCTTCCAGCTATCGGACAATTCCTCAACCGCAAGCAGTGCCGACATTCCTTCCAAGTCTGTCTTGCCCTTGTACATAACACGATTGGCCTCAGCCAGCGTGATGGCTGCCGGATGCCGTTCCAGAACCTTCAAGTCCTCGCCTGCCCCAACTCCGCCTTCCTTCAGCACTCGGAAATAAAATCCCGTATATCCGGTTTGCTGCACCTGCGCGGTGAGCTCCGGGCGCTGATGGCGGATGCCAAGCTTAAAGCACGGCTGTCTTGGCTGGCTTACCTGCACAATCACTTCTCCGGCCTGAACGACGTCTCCGATGCACAAATCATGCTCCGTCCAATCGGACACCGTCCAGTTCTCGCCGAAAGCGCCGTAGCTCAACTTATTGCCCAGCCATTCTTCCCAATGCGGGAAATGACGTTCGAAGTAGACGCACACCGCTTTATCCGGACCGCCATGATTAACCAGATCCGCCTGACCATCTCCTGTTAACCCTGTCTTGCTTAAATAATGCCTGCTCCTCGAGGCTGTCTTGTAAATACCTGTTTGAATGGGCTTGCTTCCATGCATCGCCGCTACCGGCGTTCCTACATTCAAAGAGACAATGCGGCTGTTTATTATTTCCCGAGACATTTGCTTATGATGGCCTCCTGTCCATTTCTATCCTTCCACTATTATAATCCGATAAGGGAGAAGATGGCAAAAACATCTTTTGGCTCTCTATTATTAATAGCGTTAACGAGCCGAAAACAGGTATAAATACGGGCTTTTCAGCCGTTTGTGAATAGTCTTCCAAGACTACTCTTCGACACCGTTTGTAACATTCGAGCCCGCGGTGTCGAAAACGTTTTCTTTGTGTAAGATTATGCGCTTCCCCGGGAAATAAAAGCGGTTGTTATTTCCTCATTTCCCGGACTCCAATTGCCCATTTTTAATGAAGATGGAATTTTCGCTCAATTCGAATGATTTCCCCTTTGGGCCGTTTCAAGCGACTCTGAAGCTTTGCAAGATGCTGCTTGCGGTATCTCCGGTCCATAACCGTCACGAAGATCAACCATACTCCCGTTCCAACCGCTCCCCATAAACCAAGCGCAAAGACAGACAACGCTCCGGACAATAACAGCCAGACGAATGCGGCACGGTCTACGATTAAACCGTAGGATCCAAGATGCCATGGCGCATCGTCCAGCAGCCGGTGTCTCCCATGCAGCCTGATCTTAATCCAGATCGGAATCATATACGCCAGCTGCAGGCATAACACCGCGAAGCCAAGCAAGCTTGGAATCCCAGCCTCTCCCCCATCCGCCAGCCTGCCCGCGCCAAAAAAAATAACCGACAGAAGGGCAGCCGTACCGATCGCCGGAAGCGGTGATTGCCGCCCGCGCGATACATGGGACAATAATCTGTTGAAAGGAAGCGCATGATCCCTAGCCAGACAAAAGATTGCGCGCGAGCAGACCAGCATCTCGCTATTCCCGCTTCCCCAAATGGCTGCGGCAATGACGAGCAAAACGAGCGAATTCCCCTGCCAGCCGTCAAGCGCCGCTGCGGCAAACAGGCTGTTTCCGCTGCTGAACAAGGCTGTTCCGACGATAGCCGGCAGAACAAGAGTCAGACACATCAACAGGACGAAACCCGCGATCATCGTATAAACCGATGACAAATAGATAGCCCAAGGCACGCGGATCCGCGGATCGCTTGTTTCCTCCGATCCTTGCGCGGCTCCATCCATCCCAAGAAACAGCTTCTGCAGCAAAAGCACTCCAACAATAAACGCCCATGGCGTAACATGCCCATCCAGACTTGCGTTTTGGAACGTATATAAAAGCTCTGGCGAGTATAAGCTTCGCCCGAACGCAATAAAGATTCCGCCGATTATCGCGGCCAGAACAACCGCGTGAAGCATGATTCCAGCTTCCTGCAAAGCTCCCGTCCGTCCCGTTCCCCAATGATTAACCGCAGCTTGAACGGCGGTAACGAAACACAGCACGATTCCCGTCGTCCACCATGACGAGTTATAGTCCAGCCATACGGCTAATAGTTTATCGAGAATAAAAGCGCAGGCGCCATTCATGAGCGCCATCATGGCGAGATGGCCGGCGAGTTGAAACCAGGCTGCGTACCAGCCCCATCTTCGGGTACCAAGCGCGGAAGCCCAGTGATAGACGCCGCCCGCCGTTGGCACGGCCGAGGATAACTCCGCAAGCGAAGCGCTGACCAGAATGCCGAACAATGCGAGTACCGGCAGTCCGATACTGACAACGGAGGGTCCCCCCTTCTGCAAAGCCGGTCCCGCAAGCAGAAAAGCAGCCCCGACCAGGCCAAGAGATTGAAACGACAGCCCAAATGATGCAGCCGCTCCAAGACGCCTCCGAAGCTGCTGGGCAAGCCCGAACAGATTCAGGTCATGCTTATCTTGACGCGCTTGGGCGTACGTGCCATAAGCCGTCATACTCATATGCCTCGAAGCCCTGACACTGCGCTGCGCCTTCGCAGTCAGCATTAAAGCGCAGCCGCAAACAACCCCAAACAGAAGCAACCCGATCCATACCGCCAGCATCATTGAACCCCTCCCTACGATAATGTATGAGGAAGGGCGTTTGGTCATGTCAGAGCGCCAAAAGGCTGCCCGCGAAGGGCAGCCTTTTGAAAATGCCGGCTGTCAGCCAGCTTATGAAAGTTTATGACTCCGTGTACCGAAGCATCGCAAACGATGCAATCGCCCCAGTTGCCCAGCATAGCGTATGAATAACGAGCCCGCGCCATTTTGACCGAAAATCCAGCCGCCTTAAAATCCATAGATTAACCCCGAGTATAAGCAAGGCATAGACCAGAACGATGACAATCCCGTAAGCCTTCTGGGAGCCTGTTGATGGTGCCATAAATCCGTAGACAAGTACGATCCCGCCGATCAGCACATAAGGAAATACAATTCCGAGCATCAGATGAGCAATCGCTCCGAGCCATTTTTTCCTGTCCATCCACGGATCAGCTCCTTTGGTCTTTACCGCCCGGCATGTCCAGTGCTCTCCTAATTATTCGGCACCATAGCGCCTAGTGGCCCATTCTCGTTCACGATATCCTGAAGATCATAGGCCGAGATCGGAAAATACGGAAACCCGTAAGCATAAGGCGTTAACTCGTATAAAGCAAAATAAATGACAATCGACCGGTCTGCGATATAGTAGTCTTGATCCGGACGGATCGTTCCGAATGGCTCGAGCGTGCTTATGTCTCGTTCCTTAATCTGTTCGCTGACCATTTCCGATATGCGTTGAACATATGCACTGCCAGGCTTGAATAGCTGAGGAAGGCTGTAGGCGTGTCCGGTCGACACGCGAAAGGTCAGCGAGACCTGCAGCGTAAGGCCGTGGCTCCCCCCCGAATAGGCATAGTTGAATAACGACAGGCTGAGAATATCCCTCTCATTCGTCTTCACCTCGTAATACCCGCTCATTTCAGCCCTCGGATCATCAAGCGAGCCCTGCTCGTCTACCAGCTGCTGTGCCGCTTTCCGGATGGATTCATTGATTCGCTTGATTGCATTCTCGTTTGATCCTCCGCTTACATGAGGGATCCAAAGCTCCGCTTTCGGAAATGCCGCTCTTGCAGATTGGACAATGACTGGAGACTGAAAAGCCATATTCGAAGACACCTACCTATTTGGTCAGATGCTCCATTATATGCGGGGTACGTCTCATTTCATGCCATTCAATACCGCCGTGAGACGATGCTGCTTCTCCAACATATGCAAACCCTGCTCTCTCGTAAAAGGAGATCAGATGCCGTTCGCACATCAGGATAATCGCATGGTGTCCAGCCCTGTCGCAGGTTATGACAAGGCGCTCGAGCAGCATGGCTCCAACTCCCTGTCGTCTTGCCTCCTCCGCTACGGCAACGGTCAGGATGCAGAAGTTATCGCCTTCCTCCTCATCCTGCTGCTCACCCTTCATCTCGTCCCCGCATGACCAGGCCGAAGTCCGGATTCCGTTCGTAATGCCAAGCAGCCTGCCTCCTGACCAGGCCGACCAGAAATAACCCGGGTAATGCTCAAGCCGGTACCGGAAACCTTCTCTGGATGCAGCCGCTTCCGGAACGTAGCATTGCTGCTCCAGCCGAAGCGCCTCTTCCAGTTCATTTTCTTTGATTAAACGAAGCTCGATCACAGCATCATTTTCTCCCGCTCGGTCAATCTTCTGCCTTTTACGTCGAGCACCAGCTCTCCGTTATTCAGACCGATGATCCGGTCCGCAAACCGTTCCGCCCAATCTCCTTGATCAAGCACGGCAATGACCGTAACGCCCTGTTCCGTAGTCAGTCGCTTCAAATCGGATAACACGCGGTCCGCCGTATGCGGATCAAGTCCCGCTACCGGCTCGTCTGCGGCAATCACCTTTGCTCCGTGCACCAATGCCCGGGCCATCGCAATACGCTGGCGCTCGCCGCCGCTCATGGTGCTTGCCTTTTGATGGGCTTTATCCAGCAGTCCCAGCTTTTCAATCGTATCCATTGCGCCCATGTAATCGTCGTTTCGCAGCATGCCCGTCCATCTCCGCCAAGCAGGCGTCTGTGCAACCGCACCGATGCTCACGTTTTTAAGCCCTGTCTTGTTCTGGTACAGAACAGGCTTCTCCTCCAGATAAGCTACCGCACGCTTGATTTTCAGCCTGCCCGCCAGCCCTTGCTTGAAAATGTCTTCACCTTCAAAGAAATAGCTGCCGCCGCTCCACTTGTTCTGCAGCGCCAAGCTTTTGAGCAGCATCGACTTGCCGCTGCCGCTGGCCCCCTTTATCGCGATAAATTGGCCAGGCTGGACTTCAAAGCTGATATTTTTCAAGATCGTTGGTCCACCGGGAATTTGTACTCTAAGATTCGATATTCTCAACATAAGTCCATGCCCCTTTTTTGTAAACGCTTCGCCATTCTATGAATCTAGTTTACGAGAAACAAAAAACAGTTTCCACGCGAACAAATGTTTGCTATAATAAAAACAGAACAAACGTTCCCTAAATTGTTCCCACAATCATTTTAAAGGAGGCTGAATCACCATGAATAAAAGCTGCGAGAACTTTCGTTATTTAGAGAAAGGATGGCCGCGCCGGGACCTTACGTTTAAGTTTTACACGGACGGAACATTAACGATTATTGATAATCATGCAGAGGAGGTGATTTCGCCAAATGATTTGAAGGGTGACAGCATGGACTTCTATGTACGGAGGCGTATCGCCTTTATTAAGAATAAATTGATCGCTGCGCAGCAGAAATATGCTTAATGACACTAAACTTTTTGAGACAGGCGGAATACAGGGCACTGGAACAATATCGCTCCTGGATTCCGCCTGCGCTGCCTTACGGCAGCTGTTTATTAATTCCATTCATGCTTGGAGGACGGTTTGCGAGTTTGTTCAGTTTAAGGCCAATTGCTTCCGATTTAAAACTCGATTGGTTTTGACGGTTTTGCGTTTTGTCGGCTTTATTGAATGGCATGCTCATCACCTCCCTGCTCTTTATGAGAATGATTAGCATAAATCGCCCGAATTAAACATCGCTTGGGGCTTCGTTGACGTAGGGCTTCGAATAAGGTAGATTGTTCATACGACGAACTTCACCAAAGGAGCCGTGCTTTAGATGAAGCAAAACCTTTTCTTTGACCTAGACGACACCCTCATTCACTGCAACAAATATTTCTACTTTGTGATCGAACAGTTTGTGGACGCGATGACAACGTGGTTTGCGGGTTATGAAGGGGTAAGCGCTGATGCCGTGCGCAATAAACAGACGGAGATCGATATTGCGGGCGTAGCGGTGCTCGGATTCAAGAGCGAGCATTTCCCGCAGTCTTTTATTGATACATATCATTATTATTGCGACCTGACGGGCCGCAAAAAGTCCAAGACGGAGCAGGATCTTCTGTGGAAGCTTGGCTTAAGCGTGTATGAGCATGAGACCGAGCCGTATCCTAATATGGAAGCAACGCTCGATAAGCTGGCTGGAGAAGGTCATACCCTTCATCTCTATACCGGAGGCGAAATTACGATTCAGCGCCGCAAAATCGAGCAAATGAAGCTGGAGCGTTATTTCGACACGAGAGTATACATTCGCCGGCATAAGAACAGCGAAGCGCTTGAGCAGATCTTGGCTGAAGGCGGTCATGACCGCCACTTGACCTGGATGATCGGCAACTCGATCCGGACCGATGTGGTACCCGCTCTGACGGCAGGCATTCACGCCATCCATATGAGAGCGGAATCCGAATGGCAGTACAATGTCATTAATATCGAGGTACAGCCCAAAGGCGCTTTCTTCACCCTGAATAACCTGCTCGAAGTTCCTCCGGCGATTCATGAGTATGTGAGTCGCAAGCAGCCTTAAACTTAATGGCATAAACAAAAGGAGTAAAGCGACACTTTCCGCTTTACTCCTTTTTCTGTTGATCGATTATTCAATAGATTACACGCCTTGAACGGATACCGTGCCTTTATCCCGGTCCGTCAACACCAGCTTGGCCTTCGTGCTGCTGCCATCCTGGCGCTTGAAGGTAAGCTGGCTTGTTGCTCCTTTTTCCAGCAGGGAACGCACCATCGGAATCGAGATCGTCTTACCCTGCTGCTCCTTCCAGATCACAAACGTACAGCCATCCCGGAAGGCGCTGCAGCCGAAGCCGCGTTTCCCTTCAATTATATGCCCGCTGCAACCCGATCTTGGGCAAGATGCGATCGGCTCACGGGCGGAAGGGCTTGCAGATGGCCGGGATGATGCCTTAGGTGCGGCAGTTGCGATTGCCGAAGCCGAGGATGCAGACCTGGATGAAGATGTCCGGCTTCCGCCAGAAGTCTTCGAAGTACGGCTACCCCGCTTCGAACCGGAAGCAGCTGCACCTCGCTTGCCGCCGTTCTCCCGTTCCTCGAACGTTCCTGGCGCCGCAGGTCTCTGCTGGCGCACCTTATCGACGATCATCGCGGCAAATTGCTTCACCTTCAATATAAACTGGTCATCGGATGCTTCACCGCGCGATATCTGGTGCAAGCGCTGTTCCCAACGTCCGGTCATTTCCGGCGATGCCAGCAAATCTACGCCAGCCCCGCGAATCAACTCGATAGCCGCACAACCTTTAGAGGAAATTTCCAGCTTCTTGCCGGTTAGATCCACATAACCAACCTGCTTCAGCCGTTCGATTGTCGCGGCTCGGGTGGCCGGCGTGCCAAGTCCCGTATCCTTCATCGCTTCGCGCAGCTCGTCATCCTCCATCGATTTGCCGGCGCTTTCCATCGCTTTCAGCAAAGTGCCTTCGGTATAAGGCTTTGGCGGTTGGGTCGTTTTCTCGAGCGATTCGGATTTTACGCATTTGACGCCTTGCTGAGGCTCAATCGCAAACGGTTTATCGGTGAGCAGCTCTTCCTCATCGCTCTCAGCCTCATCCTTATCGCTGGCTTTCTTCTTACTGGTCTTCTTGGCCGCTTGTCCCTGATCCTGCAGAACAACCTTCCAGCCAAGCTCGAGCAGCTCCTTCGCCTTTGTCCGGAAAATCTCGCTTTCCACCTCGGTCAGAACCGTATGGTTCTTGTACACCGCGGGCGGATAATACTGCGACAGGAACCGTCGTACGATCATATCGTAAATATTTTGTTCCTCCGGGCTTAAACCGGAAGGCCGCTTAGGCGTTGGCATAATGGCATGGTGATCCTCGACCTTCGACGGATTGCATACCGCCTTATTTCCCTTATGCACCCGGCCACGGTCCGCGCCGTTTGCCAGCTCTCGGTAAGAATCGGACCCTTGCAGCATCGTCAGCACCTTTTGCATGACGGGCAGATTCTCTTCGGTCACATAATTGGAGTTCGTACGCGGATAAGTAATGGCTTTATGCTTCTCATACAAAGCCTGCGCAATATCCAGCGTCTTCTTCGCCGAATAGCCGTAACGGCCGTTCGCTTCCCGCTGCAGAAGCGTCAGGTCATGCAGACGGAACGGATATTCCTTGCTCTCCGCCGTCTGATAATCCTTAATGATGCCAAGCTTTCCTTGGGTCTTGGCGGCCAGCGCTTCAGCCTTCGCTTTATCCGTAATCCGATCCCCCTGCCATATCCCTGAATATTGAAATCCGTTCTGGTCGAATAAAGCCTTTACGACATAATACATATCCGATTTGAAAGCCGTGATCTCTTTATGTCGGTCATACAGCAGCGCTAAGACCGGCGTCTGCACCCTGCCAACCGAGAGCAAAGCCTTATGGCGGATCGTAAATGCGCGGGAAGCATTCATCCCGATCAGCCAGTCCGCCTCGCTGCGCGCCCTGGCTGCCCTTGTAAGCGGGGCATAGTCCTCGTCGCTTCGAAGGGAGTCAAAGCCCTTTCGGATCGTCTCAGGCGTCAAATCCGAGATCCACAGACGGTCCGTAGGCTGGGGGAGCTTCAAATATTGCCGGATCAGATGAAAAATAAGCTGTCCCTCGCGCCCGGCGTCACAAGCATTCACGAGACGGCCGCAGCGCTTCGCAAGCTCGCCGATCGTCTTGAGCTGATCCTTCGTCCGGGCATTTGGCCACAGCTTGAACTTATCCGGAATAATCGGCAAATCCTGATCGTTCCATCTTTTATAGCGCGCGTCATACTGGTCTGGCTCTGCCAGCGTGACCAGATGACCAATCGCCCAAGTAATGATAAAACGGTCGCCTTCCAGGTACGTCCGCTTATTCGCCGCCTTTGGCTCTACAACCGCAGCGATCGTCCGCCCCATGTCGGGCTTTTCCGCAATAATTAATGTCTTCAATTAATCGCCTCTCATATCTAGCTTGTTCGTTCTACTTTGCTTTTCATCGATGCAAAAATTTTACTCACGCCACTTGCCCAACTCTGATCCTCCGCGTATTTGCGGTTGATCCAGGCGATCGGGTCCTTGCCCTCCGGCCGGTTTTTGCTCCACTTCAATACAGTCTGGGAGGCAATTCTCGCCGAATCGTGGATGGTCGTATTGTATTCTTTCCAGCTATAAAAAACATTGAACGGATTGTTGGCGATCTTCATCGCCTGTTTATTCGATCTCGGTACAAAAGCTTGCTCCTGACCGGTTATCGCGAATAAAAAGAGGGGATGTATATCAAATGTTTTTGCTGCGTCGATGATGGCATCCAAATAAGGCTGTTCAGCCAGAAGGGAATCTTTGCTGTTTAAATAATCAACTAGACTTTCCTTATCCACATCGGTATACCGCAGCTCATCCGGAAGCTCGTTGCCCGCTACTGCCGGCATCACTTTCTCGAAGGACTGCAGCGTAACCGGCGGCTGCAGCTTGTTAGGAGATGGCCTGAGCAGCGACCAGCCGTACAGGAGCGAAGCGCTCACCAGCATGATGGATAAAACGAATAAACCAACGTCTGTTTTCGCCGATAAGGCTTCAAAGCCGGATTAAGTTGATGAAACGGAATAACCTCGGCCAGCTCGGTAGCTGCGTCTTTCTTCCCTTCCAACCGGTACTCGGATCCCAGCCATTCCTTTAACTGCTCCCATGAGGCGGATGTCCCGGACTCGTTCTTCGCCAGCTTGTCCAGCTGGATTCGGAATAAATCCCACTCCAGCTGCGTACCGCTTTGCTCCTCCACCCATTTATGAAGCGGCGTAACGACATTGAAATCAGCGAGGTCCAGGGAAAGGCACGCTTCGAAAATATCGTCCGAGCGGACCGGCATTTGCCTCTCAAGCACGGTTGTCCGAATGAGTCTTGCCGTCACTTCCCGCTTCAGCTTGTCCTCAAAAGGCGGAAGCTGCTTTTGAATGATGCGGCTTACCGCATCGGCTACAATCTCAGCCTTCTTATCCTGCGGCATCGCATCGTACTTATGTTGAACATACTGTCTGATTTTGCGTACATCAATCGGGGTTAATACAAAAGCTTCTTCGGCCGGCATGACGAACTCTCCCCTTTACGTCATCTCTAACCGATTTTACCACAATTTTCTTTATATTGGGGAGGACAGATTTGCAATGCGCTGCTGAATTTCTTCGCTTTCAATAAAGGCTTTAATCTGCTCTTTCTCGAACGCCGTAAACTGATATTCGCAGTCTATATCTTCGTCCTGCGGCACGATTTGCGCAATCACGCCGCTTAATGTGCAAATTACGAGACCGCCGAAATCAATAAGGTCATCCGGCACGGGTGTCTCCTCCGTCACGTCAAACCTCAGCACGATATCCACCCACTGATTGTCTCTGCGCTCCATGGATGCCGTAATCGACTTGAACCGCAGCTCTGTCACTTTGTCCAATCCGTATTTAATCATTCCGCTGCCTCCTAAACAGTCCTACAAACAGCTTCACCCTGACATTGTATGGAAGATTTATTTCAAAGCTAATGTTTGGTAAGAAATGCTTACTTCCTAGGTAAATAGGCATTAATCCCCATTCGACAAGAAAAGCGCCCGGAGGCGCTTCCTGTTATCGATTGTTATCTCGGGCTCCTCAAACCTTAAGGCAGCATCGACGATCCCATCAAATATTTATCCACTTCGCGAGCTGCCTCGCGGCCTTCGTTGATCGCCCATACGACAAGGCTTTGTCCGCGGCGCATATCGCCTGCTGCGAATACTTTATCAACGTTGGTTTTGTATTTGCCATAAGTTGCTTTCACATTCGAACGGCGGTCTTGCTCAAGGCCGAACGAATCGATCAGCGTTTTCTCCGGTCCTTCAAAGCCTACTGCGATAAAGACCAGATCAGCCGGCCATACTTTCTCTGTGCCCGGGATGTCTTTATAAATTCTACGGCCAGTTTCTTCGTCAACCGTACGCTCGATTTGTACCGTGTGCAGCTCTTTCAGGTTGCCGTTGCCGTCGCCAACGAATTTCTTCGTCAGTACGGAGAATGCGCGAGGATCTTCGCCGTAGAGCGCTTTTGCTTCCTCTTGAGCGTAATCAAGCGTGTACACGTTCGGGAATTGCGGCCAAGGGTTGTTTACGATATCGCGTTCCAGCGGAGCTTTCGCTACCGTACCGAATTGCGTAACCGATTTGCAGCCATGACGCAATGCCGTTGCCACGCAGTCCGTACCTGTATCGCCGCCGCCGATAACGATAACGTCTTTATCTTTTGCGGAGATGTAGTTGCCGTCTTCCAGGTTCGAATCCAGGTAGCTCTTGATTGTTCCGTTCAGATAATCCATCGCCAAGTGGATGCCGTTCAGCTCGCGGCCTTCCATTTCAACATCGCGTGCTTTTGTTGCTCCGCCGCACATAATAACCGCGTCGAATTCTTTCAAAAGCTCGTCTCTCGAAATATCTTTGCCGATTTCTGTATTCGTTACGAACTCAATGCCTTCTTCTCTCATCAGGTTGATGCGGCGGTCTACAACATGCTTCTCAAGCTTCATTGTAGGAATGCCGTAAGTGAGAAGTCCGCCAAGACGGTCAGCGCGTTCGTAAACCGTAACTTTATGACCTGCTTTATTCAGTTGGGCAGCTGCCGCAAGACCAGCCGGGCCGGAGCCTACAACGGCTACTTTTTTACCGGTGCGTACTTTAGGAGGTTGTGCAACAACCCATCCCTCTTCAAAGCCGCGCTCGATAATAGCATGTTCAATGGTCTTAATCGTTACCGGTTCGCCGATCAAACCAACCGTACAAGAGCCCTCGCAAGGAGCCGGACATACGCGGCCGGTAAATTCAGGGAAGTTGTTTGTTTTGTGCAGGCGGTCAAGGGCTTCACGCCACAATCCACGGTAAATCAGGTTATTCCATTCCGGAATCAAGTTGTTTACCGGGCAGCCGGATGCCGAACCTGCAAGTTCCATGCCTGTATGGCAATATGGAGTTCCGCAATCCATACAGCGAGCGCCTTGCGTACGCAGCTGTTCATCCGACAAATGCTTATGAAATTCATTCCAATCCTTGATCCGTTCGATAGGATCCCGATCAGCCGGCAATTCACGTTGATACTGCATAAATCCTGTAGGTGTAGACATGTGCGAATTTCCTCCATCCAATATTCCCGAAAAGCCTGTATAATTATTCTCTTAAAACTATATCGGGAATCTTTAAATATTTCAACAAAAAACTTCATTGCCTACGCGATTATCGTATAAAAAAGCCTATCATTCTTATTTTCTGTCGTTAATGGATTATCCGCACAATCATTTGCACTTATTAACACAACGTTCGTCATTTGTGCATTTTTCTTTATATTATGCTTTTCGGCGGGCAAATGTTTGGAAAGTGAAAGAGAACGCATTACGCTCGTCGCTATCCACCTTCTCCGCATCCACGCGTTCCCACTCGTCTTCGGTAAACGCAGGGAAAAAAGCGTCGCCGCCTTCAATATCGGTATCTACTTCCGTGAGCAGGATTTTGTCCGCGAATGGAAGAAACTGTGCATAAATATTCGCTCCGCCGATTACCATTAATTCCCCGTCTCCGTACCGGTCAATCGCCTCCTGCACGGAATGAACAACCTCACAGCTTTCTTTGGCGTAATCCTGTTGTCTGGTTATAACGACATTTGTCCGGTCCTTCAGCGGCTTGGGCAGCGATTCGAACGTCTTGCGACCCATAACAACCGTTTTCCCCGTCGTATGGCGCGTAAAGTAGGCCATCTCGGCCGGAAGCCGCCATGGCAGCCTGTTCCCGATCCCGATCGTGCGTCCACGGTCCATTGCTGCGATCATCGTAATCGACATCGTTTTTTCCTGCTTTCTTATACGGCTACCGGAGCCTTAATAGTAGGATGCGGCTGATAGTTCTCAAGCTTGATATCTTCAACATCCGCGTCGAATATCGAGCTCACATCCGGATTTATCGCAAGCACCGGCAGCTCCCGCATGTCCCGCTGCAGCTGAATATCGATTTGTTCCAGGTGGTTCAAATAGATGTGCGCATCGCCAAGCGTATGAATAAACTCGCCAACCTCAAGCCCGCACTCTTGCGCAATCAGATGCGTAAGCAGAGCATAGCTTGCGATATTAAACGGGATACCGAGGAAAATATCGCCGCTCCGCTGATACAGCTGACAGCTCAGCTTACCGTTGATCACATAGAACTGGAACATCGTGTGGCAAGGAGGAAGCGCCATCGACGGTACGTCCTCGGGGTTCCAGGCCGATACGATTAACCGGCGGGAATCCGGGTTTTTCTTGATCGTCTCGATAATCCCCTTGAGCTGATCAATCGTCTCCCCTTGCGTCGTACGCCATTCACGCCATTGCTTGCCATAGACGTTGCCAAGATCGCCGTACTTCTCGGCAAAAGCGTCATCGGTTAACACCAGATTCGCGAATTTGTCCATCTGCTCCTGGTACAAAGCGTTAAAAGCCTCATCCGTTTGCGAGCGAAGGCCAAAGTTCGTCATGTCCGGGCCATTGTAGTCGGTGCTCTCCACCCATCTCTTGAACGCCCATTCATCCCAAATATGATTGTTATGCTTCAGCAAATACCGGATATTGCTGTCGCCTTTAATAAACCACAGCAATTCGCTGACAATCAGCTTGAACGGTACTCTCTTCGTCGTCAGAATCGGAAAACCCTTGGCAAGATCAAACCGCATCTGGTAACCAAAAGTCGAGATCGTTCCGGTGCCCGTCCGATCCTCTTTCTTCACGCCGTTCTCAAGCACATGCCGCAGTAATTGCAAATATTCCGTCTCACTTGTTTGAACAGTCACTTTTATATCAACTCCTTGACATTGATCGGCACAACATCCTTCTCCCGCATGCAGCGCCGGTCCAAGGTTTTTCGAAAACGATTTAACCACAATAGAATTTATACATTTCCTAACTATTGGGAGGTGCAAAATACTATTTGGCGATAAAACCAACCTATAAACGCGGTCGTGTTCATCTTCGAATTGCCTCGATAGAGGTTTTCTCACTAGTTTAACATTTTTCCCATAGGTTTGTCTTCACGTTTTCGCTGGTTGCTGGCGCTCCCGTTTTCGTTTCATCCGCAGTTCATGCCGCTCCGGGGCGGTTGCAAACATACGGATTTCCTCTTCGGTCTCCGGATATACTTTGGCCACCATAGCGGGCTTGCCTTTATCGTTCAACGCCACAAAAGTAAAGAATGCCGTAACCGTTGTGGTTCGCTCGGCCGTATACAGGTTCTCCGATTGAACGGTCACGCACACTTCCATGGAGGAATTGTTCGTCCAGCTTACATAAGCCTCTACCTCAATAACTTCACCTACTCTAATCGGGGCTACAAAATCAAGGCTGTCCGTCGAAGCAGTCACCACCTGCATCCGGGCATGCCGCATTGCGGCAATGGCCGCCGCCTTGTCCATATACTCCATAACCTTGCCGCCAAACATCGTATCGTGATGATTCGTATCCAGCGGAAAAATGATCTGCGTCATGACCGTTCTGGATGCACTAGCCGGCTTTTCCAAAAGCTTTCGCTCCTCATGTTATGTACAATTATAATATGCAAAAAGAGGCCCGCATGCTGTTCAAGCCGCGGGACCTCTCTCACTAAATCTCAAATAACGTAAAACGGATATTACTTAGCAACCGTGTGGATTGGATGTCCCAGCGCTACTTCAGCAGCGTCCAGAACGATCTCACCCAGCGTTGGATGCGCGTGGATAGTCAAGGCGATATCTTCGAGAGTAGCACCCATCTCGATTGCCAGAGCGAGCTCGGCAATCATGTTGGAAGCTTCCAGACCGATGATTTGCGCGCCCAGAACAAGACCAGTGTCAGCATCGGAAACGAGCTTCACGAAGCCTTCAGTCGCGTTAAGCGACATTGCGCGGCCATTGATTGCGAATGGGAACTTGCCCACTTTTGTTTTGTAGCCTTTGTCTTTTGCTTCTTTCTCGGAAAGACCAACTGCTGCGCATTCCGGATCCGAGAAGCATACTGCTGGTACGCATTTGTAATCGATAACGCTTGGCAGACCGGAGATTGCTTCCGCAGCAATACGGCCTTCGTACATCGCTTTGTGCGCAAGAGCAGGACCAGCGATGATATCGCCGATTGCATAGATATGCGGATTGCTTGTACGGCATTGCGCGTCAACTTCAACCAGACCGCGCTCGCCAACTTTAACGTTAGCCAGTTCAAGACCAAGGTCTCCGTCAGTGTTTGGACGACGTCCAACCGTAACGAGCAGGTAGTCTGCAGTTACTTTCTCTTCTTTGTCGCCAACTTTGTAAGTCAGTGTAACGTCTTTATCTGTTTGCTCAGCGCCTTGAGCCATTGCGCCTGTAACGATATCCACGTTAGTGCCTTTCAATTTCTTAGCAACGATCGAACCCATATCTTTATCGAAGCCTGGAAGAATTGCGTCTCCGCCTTCGATGATTGTTACTTTCGTACCGAACTTGGAGTACATTTGGCCAAGCTCGATGCCGATGTAGCCGCCGCCGATTACGATGATGCTTTTCGGAATTTCAGGCAGCGACAAAGCGCCTGTCGACGACACGATACGGCCGCTGAACGGGAAAGCTTTCAGCTCGATTGGACGGGAGCCTGTAGCGATGATGCAGTTTTTGAAACGGTAGCGCGGTGCTTCTTGATCGTTGAAGACACGTGCTTCGTTCTCGTTGATGAACATAACTTCACCGTTGAAGTATTGCACTTTGTTCGCTTTCAGAAGCGATGCAACGCCGCCGGTCAGTTTTTTAACGATACCGTTTTTGAACTCTTGCACTTTATTCCATTCCACTTTCACGTCGCCGGCAGTGATGCCGAACGCCGATGCATGGCTAATGGACTCGTATTGATGAGATGCCGAGATAAGCGCTTTGGAAGGAATACAACCAACGTTCAAGCAAACGCCGCCCACATTCTCTTTCTCAACAACAAGAACGTTTTGACCCAGCTGTGCAGCACGGATTGCTGCAACATAACCGCCGGGACCTGCACCGATGACTAAAGTATCAATATCTAAAGACGGATCTCCTACTACCATTGTAGTTACACCTCCATGATGAATAATTCTGGTTGACCCAGAAGTTGTTTAATGTAGTTCATAAAGTTTTGAGCCGTTGCGCCGTCGATCAGACGGTGGTCGAAGCTCAGCGACAGAGCCATTACAGGAGCTGCCACGATTTCTCCGTTGCGAACAACCGGCTTCTCGGAGATACGGCCAGTACCCAGGATTGCAACTTCAGGGAAGTTGATAACCGGAGTAAAGAACATACCGCCAGCGGAACCGATGTTGGAAATGGAAATCGTGCTGCCTTTAAGCTCAGCGGCAGTCAATTTGCCTTCACGGCCTTTTGCTGCCAGGTCACGGATTTTGTCGGCAACCATGAATATATTTTTACGGTCAGCATCTTCGATAACAGGAACGATCAGGCCGTTGTCTGTATCTGTAGCAATACCGATGTTATAGAACTTTTTGTAGACGATCTCTTGGCTTGCTTCATCAAGCGTAGCGTTCATGATCGGGAATTGACGGCAAGCCGCAACGAGTGCCTTCACGATGAATGGCAGGTAAGTCAGCTTGGAGCCTTTCTTCTCTGCGTATGGCTTGTATTTCGCGCGCAGAGCAACCAGTTCCGTTACGTCTACTTCGTCCATGATTGTTACGTGAGGAGCGGTGTATACCGATTTAACCATCGCGTTAGCAATTGCTTTGCGGATGCCTTTGAACGGTACGCGTTCTTCAGGACGGTAAGCGTCTACTGCCGCTGCTGCCGGTTTAGCTGCTGGTGCTTCTGCTGCTGCAGGAGCCGCCGCTTCCGTTGCCGGAGCTGCCGCCGCTGGTGCTGCACCGCCGCCGTTTGTAACGTCTTCGCGAGTAATGCGGCCGTTTTTGCCAGTGCCGGTAACCGTCGTAAGATCAACGCCTTGCTCACGGGCAAATTTGCGAACGCTAGGCGTAGCCAGAACCAGACCGCCAGTAGCTTTTGGAGCTTCCGCCGGTGCAGCAGGCGCTGCCGCTGGCGCAGCCGGTGCTGCTGCAGGAGCCGGTGCTGCTGCAGGAGCTGGCGCTTCAGCTGCCGGAGTATCTTGCTCTGGAATATCACCTTCCGCATCAATGATTGCCACAACTTCGCCAACATGGCAAACCTGGCCGTCTTTCATGCGTACTTCGAGTACAGTACCGTTAACCGGACAAGGCACTTCTACAACTGCCTTATCGTTTTGTACTTCCATGATGATATCGTCATCCGTTACTTTGTCGCCGACTTTAATGTGCACTTTTACGATTTCGCCTTCGTGCAAGCCTTCGCCAAGCTCAGGAAATTTGTATTCAAATTTCGCCACTGTAGTATCCTCCTTAAAAGAATTATCGCTTACTTTGCGGTAATTCTTACCTCGTAAGCATGAGCTTAAAGAATTAGCGCTTACTTGCGGTAATTCTTGCCTAGTAAGCATTCAATGCGTTTGCCGCCTAATGACGGCTCTGCCCGCTGTTAAGCGGGCATGTATGTCCATCATCCGTTAGGATGAGCAGCATTAGAAGCTCAATACTTTATTAACCGCATCTACGATACGGGCCGGAGTTGGCAGCCAAGTATCTTCGATTTGCGCGAAAGGATACACCGTATCCGGACCGGCAACGCGAAGCACTGGAGCTTCGAGGTGCAGGATCGCTTTTTCGTTGATTTGAGCAATAACTTCCGCAGCTACGCCGGAAGTTTTTTGCGCTTCTTGAACAACGATTGCACGGTTTGTTTTTTTAATCGAAGCCACGATTGTATCGATATCGAGCGGTACCAGGGAACGCAGGTCGATAACTTCCGCGTTTACGCCGTTTTTCGCCAGCTCGTCCGCTGCTTTCACGGCTGTGTGAACCATCATGCCGTAAGCGATGATCGTTACGTCGGAACCTTCGCGGACAACGTTTGCTTTACCGATCTCAACCGTATACTCGCCTTCCGGCACTTCGGCGCGGAATGCACGGTACAGGTTAAGGTGCTCCATGAAGAATACGGGGTCATTGTCGCGGATTGCGGCAATCATAAGACCTTTTGCATCATAAGGATTGGATGGAATAACAACTTTAATACCCGGAGTCTGAACAGCAAGACCTTCCAGGGAGTCTGTATGAAGTTCCGCAGCCTTTACGCCGCCGCCAAATGGCGTACGGAATACGATTGGCGAGTTATAACGGCCGCCGGAACGGTAACGCATACGAGCTGCTTGAATGAACATTTGGTCCATGGCTTCATAGATGAAACCAACGAACTGAATTTCGGCAACCGGGCGGAAGCCTTGAATACCCATACCCACTGCCAGACCGCCGATTGCGGACTCGGCAAGAGGCGTATCGAATACGCGCTCCTCGCCGAATTCTTCTTGCAAACCTTCCGTTACGCGGAATACACCGCCAACTTTACCAACGTCCTCACCGAAGATAAGTACGTTTTCATCACGTTTAAGCTCCACGCGCATAGCGTCGCGGATTGCTTCCAACATATTCATTTGAGCCATGATCGTCAGATCCTCCTTCATTTTTGCTCGTGCAAAATCCCATCGTCAGGCAAGGGTATTATTGAAAATCAGCCTTTTGCTCTTCCAGATGCTGAGGCGTTGTTTCGAACATGGAGTCAATCAAGCCGGCAACTGTCATTTTCTCAGTTGCTTCCGCTTTCTTGATGTTCTCGTTAACAGCCGCTTTCGCTTCCTCTTTCACACGGTTTGTATCTTCTTCCGTCCAGAGGCCTTTCTTCTCTAGGAACTTGCCGAAACGAATAAGAGGATCCTTAAGGCCCCATTCCGCTTCTTCTTCTTTCGTACGGTATTTCGTCGCATCGTCAGACAGGGAATGCGGACGGAAACGGTAAGTCAACATCTCGATCAGAGTTGCGCCTTCACCGTTACGGCCGCGTTCAGCTGCTTCGGATACCGCTTTAATAACAGCAAGAACGTCCATGCCATCGATTTGAACACCTTTGATACCGGCAGCAACCGATTTATGAGCAACAGAAAGAGCAGCAGTTTGCTTCTCGTAAGGAGTTGTGATGGCATAACGGTTGTTTTGTACAACATAGATAACTGGAAGCTTGAATACTCCAGCAAAGTTCATAGACTCGTAGAAGTCGCCTTCAGAAGAACCGCCGTCACCTGTGTAAGTGATCGCTACGCGTTTCTCGCCGCGTTTCTTGAATGCCATTGCTACGCCGGCTGCATGAAGCACTTGCGCGCCGATGATGATTTGCGGCATAAGCACATGTACGTCTTCAGGAATTTGGCCGCCATGCTGATGACCGCGGGAATACAAGAAACCTTGGTACATAGGCAGACCATGCCATACAAGCTGCGGAATATCGCGGTAGCCTGGGCAAATGAAATCATCTTTATTAAGCGCGTATTCGCTGCCAATCATTGAAGCTTCTTGACCGGATACCGGAGCATAGAAGCCAAGACGGCCTTGACGGCCAAGATTTACAGCGCGCTCATCCCAAGTACGGGTAAATACCATACGGTACATAATTTCTTTCAATTGTTCGTCAGTCAGGTCCGGCATATATTCCGGGTTAACCACGTCGCCATCGAGCGACAACACGGATATTGGTTTTACAGGTTCCGTTTGAACTTCATATGGCAGTTTGTTAAGCACTTTGCTCATTTTGAACGCTCACCTCGATCATTAATATTTGAAAATCGGAGCTCTCTGTTATAGAATCATAATACACCTGTTTGCCGAATATGGTCAAAGAAAAAAACATAAAAACCGTTGTTTTTCGCTAATCTGGCCGTTTTTACTGATGAATTGTATATGTAACAGATTCGAATTTTCTGTATAACAGCATAATACAATCAAGGTTCAATACCAGACCATGACAGGAGAACGGGCAGATTCTCATTACCTTACTATTGTTTACCCACATGCCAACCATTCCATTCAGGGGGATTCACATATGACTGATGAACGATATTTAAAGCGTACCGTAGTTAAAGAAATTATAAAAAGCAGCTATTTGCCCGAGGGCGAACGCAGCTTGCGCGTCTATTTGCCGCCCGGCTATAACGAGGTGCTGAGCTACCCGGTCGTGTACTGCCAGGACGGCGAAGACTTTTTCAATTTCGGCCGGATTGCCACAACGGCAAACCGCATCATTCTCGATGAAGGCGTTGAACCTTTTATTATTGTTGGCGTAGATGTCGACAAAACGTACCGAACAGCGGAATACTCGCCTAACGGCGACCGTCATGAAGCTTATGTCCGGTTCTTCGGGCAAGAGCTGATTCCATTTATTGAAGGTAAATATCCCGTACGTACCGCTCCCGAGCACCGCCTGCTTGCCGGCGACTCCTTGGGCGGAACGATTTCCTTCCACCTCGCTTTGACTTATCCTGAGCTGTTCACGCGCATTTTGTCGCTATCCGGTGCCTATTATGACCGTTCCCGTGAAATTATGGAAGCTCAAAAGGACCTATCTTGGCTGGAGATCTATATGATTGCCGGCTTCCAAGAGACTGCTTACGATACCGGCCACGGCATCTTTGATTTCCTCGCCATCAACCGGACGGCCCGTTCTCTTCTGGAAGCGCGCGGCGCGAAGGTAACCTATGCGGAAAAAGACGGCGGCCATCAGTGGGGCTTCTGGCAGCAGGAGCTGCCTGCCGGCCTGATGCATTTTATCGAAGTGGAATAAATCGAAAAAAGGCCTTCCCGATTGTCTTCTGACAAGGGAAGGCCTTTTTTATTTGCCGCTGCACTTATTTCAGTTCGTTAACGATCTGATCGAGAAGCCGTTCGCAGCCTTCGGTTACAAGCTCGTACACATAATCGAAGTTGCCTGTGTAATAAGGATCCGGCACATCGTCCTCAGCCACTTGGGGGATCATGTCCATAAATTTGAAAATTTTCGCCGAATGGGCTGCGTCTCCGATAATGCGGCGTACATCGGCTTCATTTTTCGTATCCATGCAGACGATATAATCGAACGTTTTGTCCTGAGCGGTGAATTGTCTCGCTTTCATCCCGGAATAAGAGATGCCGTGAAGATCAAGCTGCTTGCGGGTCCCTTCATGGGGAGGCTTACCGATATGCCAATCCCCCGTTCCCGCGGAATCAATCTCGATGACGTCGGCCAGCCCTTTCCTCTCTACGAGGCTGCGGAATACGGCTTCCGCCATAGGCGAGCGGCAAATGTTGCCGAGGCAAACAAACAATACGCGCGCGTTATTCATATAATGCCACCCTCCTTCTGTTTAAGCGATCTGCGGGGCAGTCTCCACTTATAATAAACCGACAGCATGCGGAACACGATAACTATAACAAACAGGAATAATAGCTGTATGGTCGTATGGAACCAGCCTTCGCCTACTGCCAGGCCTGCGAGCATCGCCCATACCGCATAGATTTCATCCTTCAGCACAAGCGGCTTCCTGCCTGCCAGCACATCGCGGATAATGCCGCCCCCGATCCCGGTTAGCATCGCGGCCACTAGAACAGCGCTGATCGGAAGGTTCATTTCCGTAGCGTACAATGCGCCTTGAATAGCAAATGCGGATAAGCCGATGGCATCAAAAAACGCTTCGCTTTTTTTCCATTTGTTAATCCAGGTTACAGGCAGCAGAAATGCAATCGTCAGGGCAATAACAGCAATTTCCAGCAAGCTCCCCTGGTTCCATAACGTTATAATCGGCCGGCCGATGAGCAGATTTCGAATAACCCCGCCCCCAAACGCGGTCACAAGCCCCAGCACGAATACGCCCAGAATGTCATATTCTTCCTCCATGGCAACGATCGCGCCGCTGACCGCAAAGGCAACCGTACCGATAATACTGAAAACGCCAAAGATGTCCAACTCCCAAACTCCTCCGCTTCCATGATGACCGTCCATTCGCGCATGCTCCGCCACTCCTGTCGGTATGTCCTTCATCATTTTAGCCGCGGATATCCGGTTTGACAATTGCTACTTTTGCCACTTCTTCTTTCTTTTTTCTCAAAAACCTAGTTTTATACCCCGGCTTCGCATTATACTGGCTTCAGCACTACACAGGCAGAAGGGAAGATTAACGATGAACAAACGGATTATTATCTGTACGGGCGGCCGTTTAGGAGAATGGGTGCGTCCCTATATCCGTCCAGGCGATCGGTTAATAGGAGCTGACCGCGGCGCTTTGTTCCTGGTACAGCATGGATACACGCCGGATCTGGCACTTGGCGACTTCGACTCCGTAACTCTCGAGGAGCTTGGGCTTATCCGTTCCGCCAGCCGGGAAACGGTCACATATGATCCGATAGACAAGGACTACACGGATACGGAGCTTGCCTTCCGATATGCGCTTGAGCAATCTCCTTCCGAGATCCGAATGCTCGGGGCTCTAGGGAGCAGGTTCGACCATTCCCTTGCAAATGTCCACCTGTTGAAGCTTGCAATCGAACAAGGCATTCAGGCATCGATTACCGATGAGCATAATACGATTTCCCTTGCAGAGGAAGGAACTACCGAGCTGCATCAAAGCGAATACAGTCATATTTCGCTCCTTCCGCTGTCCGAAGAGGTAACCGGGATTACGCTGCGCGGATTTGTCTATCCGCTGCATGAAGCAACGCTGCGTATCGGCCAATCCCTCGGCATTAGCAATATTCTTGCTGATCCCGCCGGCACCTTGACCGTTCGCACAGGTACTTTATTAGTTATCCAGAGTAAAGATTAACGGGGCGAAGCATGTTATTCTCCGGTTACTTCAGGCTTCGTCTCGATCGTTAAGCCCTCTACATATTTGCGGCCCATCAGCTTCCGCTTCTTCCGGTTTTCCTTCGTATCAAACACGATATCCATATCATAATCTGCTCCGGGATACAGCTTCTCTTTGCTGATATACGGTTTTATCCGTTTCCGGTTGAACGACATCTTTTTCCCCTGTACCTGAACGATTACTTCTCCCCGCTCGTCGGCGGGCTCAAACACAATCCCGGCACGCTTCAGCGGATAGATCCATACGGCGTCTCCTATGGCGTAGGCTGGAGCAGGGGATTTCTCCTTCGAGTTTTTTGCCTCTTCCGGCTGCTCTGCTTGTTTCGGCAGAGCATGCCGTTCGATAATCGTTGTCTCCTCGTCATGACCTTCTTCTTCGGCCGGTTCATCCAATCGAATCGCTACTCTTCCCTCCGCAAGCTTCTCGGCCCGCTGCATCACATGCTCGGGAAGACCGAACCTTCTCGCAATCGCAAAAGCATGGCTCTCGCCCGCTTCCCCAATCTCCAACCGGTACAGAGGACGCAGCGTTTCGGAATCAAATGCCATTCTGGCATTCATGCAGCCGCGCGTTCTGGAAGCAAATTTCTTAATCTCGTTAAAATGCGTTGTTGCCCCCGTTAAAGCTCCGCGTTTTAGAAGCTCTTCCAGCACCGCAATGGATAAGGCGATCCCTTCGCCGGGGTCCGTCCCCGCAGCGAGCTCATCCAGAAGAATAATCGTCCGCTCATCGGCTGAACGAAGCATCTCCTTCAGTACGGCTATATGCGAAGAAAATGTGCTGAGCGACTGCTCCAGACTTTGTCCGTCTCCTACGTCGGCCATAATATGGCGGAAGACGCCAAACCGGCTTTGCGGCGAAGCCGGCACAAGCAGACCGGATTGCACAAGCAATGCCAGCAGGCCTATGGTCTTCAGCGCTACCGTTTTGCCCCCTGTGTTAGGTCCCGTTATTATTAGCTGCTTCCACTTGATACCCAGCTCGACGTTAATCGGTTCTGCATGACCCCCAAGCAGCGGATGACGGGCTTCTACAAGCTTAATGACCGGTTCTTCGCTAAGCGTCACGGGCTGACCGTCATAGGACAGCGAGAGCTTGCCTCTGGCCAGCATGAAGTCAAACGACGCCATCGCTTCCCGGTTCAGCAGCAGCTCATATTTATAATGCTCCGCTTCATCCGACAATCTGGATAAAATAATCGTCCGCTCCCGCTCCTCCTCCGTGGACCATTCCTGCCATTCCTGCTGCAGCTCAGCAACGTCAATCGGCTCAATAAACAAGGTCTGGCCGCTTGCCGACTCATCCCATACGGTACCGGGGACCAGCTTGCGATGCTCCCTTTTGACCGATATGACGGATCTTCCTCTCCGCTTGCTGATTATCGGATCCTGAAGGGCTGACTTATATTTGGAGAGCGAAGCTTCAAGCTTCTTGTGAATGCGATCTTCGATAACAATGAGATGGCGGCGGATCGTCCCGAGATCGGGACTGGCTTGATCCGTCAATCGGCCGTACCGGATACAACGGTCAAGCTCCTGCCTGAGATTCGGGCAGTCATTCATCGAATCGGCATAACCCGCTATGGTTGGCGCGATCATTCGTTTATTGTTCATGTAACGCTTCATCTGCCCAATGGAAACAAGCCAAGCGAGCAGCTGGTCAAGCTCCGTCTCCGTGTAGATCCTGCCTTTGCCAAGCAAGGCCAGGAACGGATCGATTCCATCCATGGCGGAAAGCGGTACGCTTGCTCCGCTCGCCAGCAAAGCCGCAGCCTCCTCCGTCTCGTTCAGCCATGCCCGGATTTGCTTCGGATTGGTGCTTGGTACATGCCGTTCTGCCAAAAGGCGACCTGCAGGGGATACAGTGTAGCCGATCATTTTGTCTTTCAATTTGTCATATTCCAGTCTTTGAAATACAGCTTCGTTCATGATTAGATACTCCTTTAAAGGTTTTTGGGTACAAAAAAACAGGAACAGAACGCAGAAGCGTTCCGTCCCTGTATCGGCTGCACCTATCCCGTCATAGGCTCCGCAGCGCACAAAAAAACCGTGCTGCAAGAGCACGGGTGATTGGCCGCTGCCGAATAGCATTCAGGCGGAAATCCTCATGTCCTTAACTCATGGCACCGGTCCTTGTCAAAAGACGTCGCGATAGAAGCATGCGATATGATGCAAATTTTGCATCCGCAAGCCGTTCAAGCGCATCTAACAAGACCGATTTATCCAATTAAGAGTTAAGAACACCAGCAAACATTAAAATTTCCCCTTTCGGAATAAGCAAAAAAGCTATGAAATAGCTAAATCCGTTAGCTATACACACAATGTACGCTAACGGATTGCCATTTGTCAATCTATTTACCTACAGATACTTCCATACCGGTTAACGCAAACTCCGCATAGGAAGGCAGAGGGTATATTTTTCTCAGGTCAATACCATGCGACATATGAGTAAACAAAGTCTTCTTTGGTCCCCAAGTCGGAAGGAGCTCAAGCGCCTCCGTCACATCATAGACGGATCTTGTTTCGTAACGGAAGTTCTCCTTGTAAAAGCTTGTTCCCAGCACCTGCAGGTCCAATCCATAAAGCGGCTTCTGCTGCTCGTATGTAAGCCCGATGGAATCGGAGCAGTATGCCCATGCCATACCCGAATCCTTCTGGTCAAACCGAAACGCGTATGCGTATCCGTTCTTTCCGTGATTCACTTTCCAGGCTAATACCTCCCAATTCCCGAAGGTGCAAGGCTGATCAATCGGTATAAAAGCCATGTTCCGCCCGAGCCAAGGAAAACGCTGAACAATCTCCGAGATGACTTCGGCAGGAGCGTATGCTTCCCCTTTTACTCCCAACCATCGGCAGGCGTCTGCCCATTCCGGCAAACCGCCAATATGGTCGAAATGGGCGTGCGTGATAAGAATACGGTTCACGAAACGCAGCCCCGCAGCTTCCATTTGTTTGCCCCAATCCGGGCCGCAATCGATCATCATTGTACCAAGGTATGGCGAATCAAGCTGGACAAGGGAGCGGTACCTGCGGTTAACGCCGCCAATTCGAGCCTCCCCGCACACCTCGCAGTCGCAGTACACGCGGGGCACCCCCATCGCATCCCCCGTTCCCCGGAACGTTATGGTGATCATATCGGCAGCAGCTCGAGTTGATCGCGTCCGCGAAGCCCTTCCACCATATCGAGCCATTGCTGAGGCTTGTTAGGCAATGCCGAATAATAGATCTCGAGGAATTGGACAACTAGGGCTGCAGGAATAGCAGCTAAGTCTTCGTCCGACGGCAGGAAGCACAGATTAAGTCCTTCAACCGCTTCCCCGTTATGCTCCCAGGATGGATGAACGTAAGGGAAGTTAATCATCTTGTAACCGATATGCGACAAAACTTCGCGGCGTACAAACGGATTCATCGGCGTTACTCCCCCGAATTCATGCTCGCCTCTTTCGTAAGGGTTATAGATTTCGGCAAACATGCCGATCGGCGCTGTTCCGGATTCGCGGGATAGTCTCGCAAGGTCCTTCTCGCGGCCCCGCATCAAGAAACGGCCAATCCCTTTGTTCGCTACGCCGATAATCGTAAAGTCGGTCATCGCAACGCGAAGCTCGGGATAATAGCGGTATTCGGTCGATCCTACAACTTCGCCATTGTCTACTGCAACATAGACATGAATGCTTGGATCTTCAAGCGGCTCTTTCCAAAGCTCGTAGGCCAATACCTCTTCAGGCGGAAAAATGCGTTTGAGCAGCGCGTGAAGCGATGCGAAGTAAGGATCGTTGATGAATGTAATGCGGTGGTATTGCATGATTATTCTCCTCTCACTATGGATAGCCGTGGGCTGGCACTATGAGAAAGCTTGGGCTTTCGGCCGCTGTTGTTTTTAATTTTCTCGAATTGTATATTCTTTTAGGTTGAAAATTAAAAACAAAGGCGGACGCTACGCTCCGAAAGCTCCAAGCTTTCACTCCGTGCCTGCACGGACTATAAAATTCGAAGTCGAAAAAATAATGGCACTAACCTAAAGAAAAGGATTGCGCCATTCCATCAGAGCCGCGTAATTGCAGGACTCCTCGTCGTCCAGATAATCGGAGGCAATTCCGACCGGCGTGCGGCCGCAGCGAAGAAGGAACGTTATGACCGGATCCTTGTAGATCCCCTTCATCACTTTGTCCAGGTATTGCTCCGGGTTTTCTTCCGCCGCGTACTTATGGTAGCCCGGCATTCTTCCGGCTCCCAGCAGGCGCTTAAGCCGCAAATGCACAACCGTCTCGTACATGGACTGAAGCAGCCATTTGCCGATTCCCGCTTTACGGAAAGCGGGAATGACGCAAATGTCCGCAACGTATAACGTATCCCCTTCGGGATTGTGGTTGCGGATATAACCGCTGTCCGTTATCTGCTCCCAGCTGTGAGATTCATGATATTGATTCATATCCACGATAAGCCCGGTCATGGATCCGATCACTTTGCCGCCGATCTCGCAGCACAACGCGCCTTCAGGGAACCGGGTAATATGCTCATTCAGCTGCTCTTCGCTCCACCACAGCTCCTCCGGATACGGAGGCGGGAAGCATTCGCTCTGCACCGCAATCAAGCCTTGAAAATCTACCTTCGTATACGAACGTATAATAGCTTCCGTTGGAACTCCGTCATGAATGACAAATAATCGTTTGCGCATTTCACGCCCTCCTTCCGCTGCTGCGCTTATGCCCAGTCCGTATACAGGTCCGTACGACGGTCTCTCCAGGTCGTTACGGAACCGGCAGAACGAACATCTTCCAGCAGCTTCAGGTCTAGATCCGCTACGATTAGCATGTCATCGTTAATGACGCCTTCGCTCAAAATCCCCGCAGGCGGGAACGGTATATCGTTAGGCGTAATCACCGCGGCTTGACCGTAGTTCGCGCGCATAAAATCAACCTTGCGCAATGCCCCTACCGTACCGGTCGTTACGATGTACACCTGATTCTCCACCGCTCTTGCATGGCAGCAGTACCGGACGCGGTAGAAGCCATGACGGTCATCCGTGCAGGATGGGCAGAAAATAACGTCCGCGCCTTTAGCGCGAGCCATCCGGACGATCTCCGGAAATTCGATATCATAGCAGGTCAGCATGGCGATGGTGCCAAACGGCGTCTCGAATACCTGCAGACCGTCGCCAGGCGACATATTCCATTCGCTGACTTCGGTAGGCGTGAGGTGAATTTTCGCCTGCCGGTCAATCTTCCCGCCTGGATGGAACAGGTGAGCCGTGTTCTGGCGCTTGCCGTTACCGGCATCAACCACATGCGTACCGCCAACGATATACATGTTGTATTCGGCAGCAAGAGAAACAAACAGGCTTTCATACTGCTCCGTAAATTCAGGCAGACGGTCGATCGGCAAAGCTTTGCCCGTATCGTCGCCAATCGATAACAGCTGCGTAGTCAGAAACTCCGGGAACAAAATAATCTCCGTTCCGTATTCGGATGCATTACGAACGTAATGCGTCACCTGCACAGCAAAATCTTCAAACGATCCAATATCTTCAAGCTTATATTGCACAGAGGCAACCCGGTATTTCAACGAACCTCTCCCCTTACTTTCTTTGTTTGAATTGAAGCGTAATCGTTGTCCCGAGATCAGGCAAGCTGAATACGTCAATCTTGCCTTCATGCAGATCCACAATACGTTTGGCAATCGACAGCCCAAGACCGGCTCCGCCGGTCGCTCGGCTTCTTGCACCGTCCACACGGTAGAAGCGCTCAAACATATGCGGGATTTCATTCTCCGGAATGCCGATCCCTTTGTCCTTCACTTCAATCTTCACGATATTTTTCGCCACGCTGAGGGAAACATCGATCGGATCTTTACTGTATTTAATCGCATTGTCCAGCAAGATGACAAGCAGCTGCTGGATTTTGTCCTTATCTCCATACATTCGGATGGATCTCGACAAGGCCTTCACCCGTATCGGCCGCTGGAAGGTCGTCTGGAGCATAACCGACAGCTCTTCGACCACTAGCACCACATCGAACATCTCTTGATTCAACCAATCTTCCTGCTCGGCTTCCGCCAGCATCAGCATCGACTTCGTCAAGGTTTGCAGTCTGCTCGCTTCTTTATCGATGGCTTCGATAGCCTCGTCGCGAACGCTTGCATCGTCGCGTCCCCAACGCTTCAGCATGCCCGCGTAGCTGCTAATAACCGTTAGAGGGGTTTTCAGCTCGTGGGAGGCATCGGCAACAAACTGCTTTTGACGCGCGAACGTTCGGTCGAGCCGGTCGATCATCTGGTTAAAAGCACGGACCAGCTGCTGCAGCTCTGCCGATTCCTCATGACTGGAAGGCTCGATTTTACGCAGCTTGCCGCTTCTGTCGATCTCGCGCATCGTATTGATCATCTGCTGCATCGGCGAAGTGAGCCGCGAGGTGAACCAATATGTCCCGAAGATGGCGAACAGAATGGCTCCCGCACTGGTTACCGACAAGGCTGCGACCAAAATTTGCAAGTAATCGTCCAGTTCATTCAGCACCCGGTTGATTTCCAGCATCGCAACCACGTTAGGCCCGTCATAGATTGGCACGCGCATGTACATAATGCGCTCGCTGCCTTTTTTGATCATCCCGGTATCGTGATGACCCTGGAAAGACGCGGGAAGGTTGAGAAGAACGGGATCCGACCCGGTGATATTGACGATTTTGTTATCCGGCCTAATAATTCGTATCATTTCATTGACATTGTAATATTCGCTTAGCAGATCGGGATCATAGATCCCTTTGCCGTCCTGTATTTTCGGATTTTCCAGCATGAGATTCACTTTATTCCCGATCACGCGCTGTTCGCTTTCCGTCGTAATCTTGATCACGTAGAAATAAACAAAGATATTAAAGAGAATGAGAATAAAGATGAGCCAGAAAATCGTAAAGAGCGTGAACCGTTTGCGAAGCGTCATGCGTCAGGCTCCTTTATCATATAGCCGACGCCCCTTACGGTATGAATCAGCTTATGACGGTACCCCTTGTCCAGCTTTTGACGCAAGTACCGGATATAGACGTCTACCAGGTTGGTTTCCCCGATAAAGTCATAGCCCCACACTTCCGATAAAATGTCTTCCCGCGACTTTTCTTCGTTCTTGTTCTCGACCAGATAGACAAGAAGCTCGAACTCGCGCGGCGTAAGCTCAATAACGATTTCCTTGCGGTATACCTTGCGGGTGCGCAGCTCGATCGTTAAATCTCCCACCTTGATCAGGTCGGAGCCTTCGGATTCCTTCGGATACTGCTGGAAGATGCGCAAAATGTTGCGGACACGGGCAAGCAGCTCCTCCATCGCAAACGGCTTTGTAATATAGTCATTTGCGCCATGCTCAAAGCCGCTGACCTTATCCGGTACCGTATCTCTTGCCGTCAGCAAAATAACGGGAACCGGGTTGCCGGCCTGCCGCAAACGGCGAAGCACCTCGATACCGTTTAATTCGGGAAGCATCACATCGAGCAATACCAGCTCCCATTCGCCTGTTGAGGCCATTTCATAACCTGTCCGTCCGTCGGCTGCTGTACCGACCGTATATCCTTCATGCTCTAATTCAAGCTGTAAAATGCGGGAAATACCCGCCTCATCTTCAACTACCAGAACTCGTTCATTCATTACGAATGTCACCTGCTTCTAAATATGCTATGGACTCGTATTCATCATAAAGAAGGTTTATTTCAATTGCAAGCAAGGTCAGCGTCCAAACCTGACATGAGCTTCATTCCTTTGCGATTCTTGCGAGATAAAATCAAGCAGAGGCTTATAAGCTTTATCCAGCGCCTTGCCCATTCCTTTTATATCCGTGGCCCATTTTCCGCGCCAAATCGCATCCAGCCACTCGGCTGCCGGCAGCAGCGGTACAGCGGCAATCGGATGTTCGGGCAGCATTCCGATCCATTCGCTTCTTCCCGAAAATTTTGCATCCTTGTTGACGATCCATTTCAGGGAAGCTCCGCGAGCTTCAAGCTTTCTGCCAATTTGCTCCAGCTCCAGAATCTGATCCGCCTTCCATCTCGAAGGATAAGGATCGGCAACAACGAGCACAAGATCCGACTCAAGCAGCCATTCCTTGCGCCAGCTTAACACGCCGCCGGATACATCGGTAACGGATACGGCAATCTCCTTCGCTCTCAAACGCAGCTGGAGCTTATCCAGCTCATCTCTATAATCTTGGGTAACCGGTTGCTTCCGGGCATGCCACCTTACCCCCTGCTCGTTCCAGCTATAATACCTGTCTTCCAGTTGATCTCGTCCACTCATATTACTTCGCAGCAATGCCGCCCATTCAGGCCGTTCGGAAGGAAATTCCGCGGCAGCGCAAGGGATTCCGCCAGCAGCAAGCAGCTTTGCCAGAGTAATCGCCACAAACGTGGCACCTGCTCCGGATGAGACCGGAACGACGGCAATCGTCATCGTACGAAAGCCTTCCGGATTGCCTCCTTGAGCAAGCATAGACGTTCCGCTAAAACGGACAGAAGTGGCTCTATTAGCGGAAATTCCGGCAAAAGCATGCAGCTCCTTCTCCACCTCAACCATCGTATTATACCGGTCTTCAATACGGGGCTGAATCATTCTCCATAGCAAATCCGCGAACCTGCTTGGTACATCCGCCCGCAATCCCCGGATAAAGCTGCTGCTCCGGTGCACCATTTCTGCATGATTTACGTAACTCCCTTCGCTAAGCAAGTAATAGAGCAAAGCTCCAAACCCGTATATGTCGGTCCTGGCCTCGCTCCGTCCCAGGTGCTGCTCCGGTGCAGCGAAGCCCGGCGTTCCCAGCTTCATCGTCGTCTTCGTCTGCAGGGCGGTTTTGGATTTGGCGATTCCAAAATCGATCAGCCGGACATGTCCGTTGTTTTCAACCATAATATTGGCTGGCTTTAGATCGCGATGAATAATTGGCGGAAATTGGTTATGCAAGTATACAAGCGCCGAGCAAATCGGCAGCGCAAGCTTTAATACTTCCATGAAAGAGAGCTGCCGATTATTACGGTTAAACAGATCTCCAAGAGTCACTCCATGGATATAGTCCATAACGATGGCTTCAGCTCCATAACCCGTTAACGTGAAGCTGTCCATGATATGAGGCAGATTCGGATGGCTGAGGCGCATCAGCATCCTGGCTTCTTCCGAAGCACGGTCCGAATCCGTCACTTTGATTGCGCGCAGCTTCCCTTGAAGCTTCAAATCCTCGGCGGCGTACACATCCCCCATCCCCCCGCTGCCAAGCTTGCCGACCAGCGCGTAGCGCTCTCCGATCACCGTACCGGATTCGAGATGATTCAACCTTCCTTCATTTTGCATGATAACAACCCCCTTATGATAAACATGAATATTCGCAAAAAAATCCCGGCTTGAAACAAAAGTCCAACTGGACTCCTGATCAAACCGGGATGCTTTCCCTGTTGTATTTCGTTATATCGCGCTACTGCTTCTTTTCCAAGTATAACGTAATCTCCTCGCGGTTATGGAATAACTGCTTGGCGCGTTTAATGATAAATGCGGTTGAAAAGCGCTCCTTGACCTCGCGAATGGTCTGAAGCGGCTTTTTGTGCATCAGCTTTATCGTAATAATAGCCGTAGCATGTGGGGCAAGCGTCTCTTCCAAATCAAGCACCAGACGGCACATCTGCATGGGGCTCCAGCTCATATCGCAGACAAGAAGGTCAAAGGAACCCGGCTTGAACTTGACCTCCGATGCATTCCGTTTCAGGTACGTCAATGCGGGATGCCCGGCCAGCGACGGGTGCATGTCTCCCGGATCAATCGCCGTTACCCGCAGACCGCGTTCAAGCAGCAGGGATGTCCAGCCGCCGGGAGCCGCTCCAATGTCCACCGCATTCCGGAACTTGGAATAATCAAGCCCAAATTCCCGCTCCGCTTCAAGAAGCTTGAATTTGGCGCGCGAGATCTGCCCTTCCTCCCGCTGGAAGCGTATCGCTCCGCCAGGCCAGTCGGACAGCATTTCCTCCGGCCGGCCAAAGCCGATATACAGCTCGCCTGCCGCGGCATAAATGGCAATGATAATATCCGGATTCTGTACGACGGGTTCGGCATCCAGCTCCTCCAATACCGCGTCCAGCACAGCCTTTGTGTCCGAAGCGGAATACGGGAATGCCGTCTTGTTCGAGCGGCGGACATGGATAGCCACCTGCTTGTCCTCAAACAGCAGACGCGAACGTCTTATCGTCTCCGACAGCTCCTGCAGATCATCCGCATTGCCTTTGATCTCCACCGTACGATCAACAGGCTGAAGATGCCTCAGGAAAATCGGCTTGTCCGTCGCAACAGCCGCGGCAACGTCTTCCGCAGACCGCTCGCTGTCGAATAAAAAAGTTTCTCCGGCGGCGAGCTGCGTTACTTTAACGCCGTCTAACAGCCGCCGAAGCTCTTCAATTGCATAGGGAGAATACCCCTGATTAGCCGTACCAATCCATCGGCTCACTTCAACACCTCCGTTGTTACACCAACCCAAACAAACATCTATAATCGGCTGCCGGCCGCAATTTCGTCAAGCAGCGAGTCCGGCATTGGCCCGTTCATAATTTTCATCTCAATCGGCGCATGGGACGACAGCATATGATACATGTGCATTCTTCCTGCCGTGCTGGAGGTATGCAGATAGACTATTTTCGGATAACGGGCAGATTCCACCATATGACGGACGACCTCATAACCCGTCGGCTCGTTCCAGCCGAGATCATAGTCCAGCGACAAGATATCTATGGCTTCGGAATCAATCAGAAGCTTGCATTCCTCCGCATTCCGAGCAAGCACGAAGCCTTTCGGACAAGGACGGTAGTCATCCAGATATACATGTATCATTGTTCATGTCCCCCATTCGCGCATCAGGTTTAATTGCCTTCCATAAGTACCGTCTTCGTCTGAAGGCGTTTCCAGTATAAAAGGAACATTGGCAAGCGCGGGAACGGACATCAGCCACTTCATTCCATCTTCGCCGATATGACCGCTTCCAAGCGCCGCATGCCGATCTCGCCGAGCGCCAGCCGCGAACATCGAGTCATTGAAATGCACAGCCGCGACATGCTCCAGCACTCCTAATAAGCCGGCTTTCTTCAGCCACTCCGCATCCGTCTCCCCATGCCATAAACCGCTCGCAAACATATGGCACGTATCCAGGCAAAAAGCCAACTTTTCAGGCTCCGCGCATAATCCCCGGATTTGGGCCAGCTCCTCGATGGTCGTCCCCATAAACGTATGCTCGCCCGATTGAATCTCAATCAGCAGCTTGGCATTCCCTTTCCACCGGCTTGACACTTCATTCAGCGATTGAATAATGGATTGGTAACCGGCAAGCGGTTCTTTCCCTTTATACACGCCAAAATGAACGACAACGCCAATCGAGCCGCAGCTGTTTGCAATATCCAGATCGTTAAGCAACGATTCAACGGTACGCTGACGGACATCCTCCCGCTCCGAAGCAAGGTTCGTCGGATAAGGGGAATGAGCGATGGTCCGTATATCGTGTTGCCTGCACACTTCCGCGCAACGCTCGGCCTCTCTCCGGTCGAAAGATTTGATTCCAAGGCTGCGAGGGTTTTTAGGAAAATACTGAAAAGCATTAATGCCGCCCGAATAGGCGGCTTTGGCGGCGGAGGCATAGCCTTCTTTTATGCTGAGATGACGGCCGATGTACATCGCTCTACTGTTCCTTCTGGCAGACCGGGCAAACGAAAGCTTTGCGCGAAGAGATCTCGAACTGCTCGATAGCAGTGCCGCAGACAAAGCATGGTTCCCCCCCGCGGTCATACACCTGACAGTGATCGTTGAAACCGCCGGTAATCGTATCCCCAGCCGTTAACGGCAGCTCCATGTAGCCACCTTTTGAAATCGCTTCCTTTAACACACTATGCATCGAATCATAGACTCGTTCCCATGTTTCGTCTGTCAAGGAAGGAATTTTTGCATCCGGGCGAATTTTTGCCGCGAAAGCAATCTCGTCCGCATAGCAATTGCCGATCCCTGATAGCACATGCTGGTCCACAAGCGCTGTTTTGAGCGCGCCTCTCTTCTTATCGAAGCGTGCTTTAAAACGTTCAAGCGTCAATCTTTTATCGAACGGATCCGGCCCAAGCTCGGAAAGCTTCGCATCCGCTTCCTTCACGGACATAAAATGCAAGTAACCGAGCCGCAGACCGATAAAATACAAATTACCCGTCGCGAAACGGATCGTTACCTGTACCGTGCGGTCAGGTCGCTCTTCGTCGCTGCCGAAAAAGAGCGTCCCTCCAAGCATCAGATGAAGCACGAGACGCTTGCCGTTATCGAGGTGGAATAAAAGGTGCTTGCCTCTGCGTTCCACAAACCATATCGTCCGGCCAACCAATTCCGCTTCGAATTGCTCGGCGCTAATATTAATCGATTTGTCGCGGGTAACTTCCGTACCCGTAATCGGCGAGCCGATAATCAGCTCCGACAATCGTAATCGGTAATGTTCCATTTCCGGTAGTTCCGGCATGCAAGCTCGCTTCCTTCCTGTCCGCTCTATTGCTTTCTCTTATATCCCGATTGAGGACGAAATATACGAGACCAGCTTATGCAAATCGTCGCAAACGACGTCAGGCCTGCAGCCTGCGCGTTCCGCGTAGTAGTCGAGATTATCTTTCGTCGTTAATCCGGTTAGCACAAGTATCGTTCCGCAACCCGAGGCATGGCCCGCCGCAATATCCGTTGCCAGGTTATCGCCGATGACCCAAGTCTCTTCCGCTGACAGACCAATCTGGCGCAGGGAATAGTCCATTAGTATCTTGGACGGCTTGCCGATTAGAGTGGGCTCCTTGCCGCCAGCCGCCGTCAGCATGGCACCTATCGATCCAGCGCCGGGGAATAAGCCGCCTTCTCCGGGCAGCAGCAGATCGGGGTTGGTCAACACAAATTCGGCTCCTTGGAGTATCGATCTTACCGCTCTTGTCAGCTGTTCGTACGACAGCTGACGATCCAGACCCTGCAGGACATAATCCGGCTGCTCTTCGGTAATCCGCAAGCCCGCAGCTTCAACGGCTTCAATGAGCCCGCTTTCCCCGATGACCAGCACAGATGCGCCGGGCTTTTGGTTTGCTATGTATTGCGCCGCAGCCTGCGCGGAGGTGCATACCTCGCGCGGCTCGGCGTCGATTCCCATTTTGCGCAGCCGCTCGGCAACGGCTTCCGGGGATACGGTCGAGTTATTCGTTACGAACCGGTAAGGCAGCTTCCATTCCCGAAGCTGCCGGATAAGCTGGTCCGCACCGTCAATTCGCTGAGTGCCGTGATATAAAGTACCGTCCAGATCAAGGAGCAAGCCTTTCATCGGCGCTGATTGTTCGTTCATTCCGCAAGCTTCCTTCCCGTCTTGCGCAGAAGCCGCTCCCTCCTCTTGCGAAGGCCTTCGATTTCGGCGCGGCGCTTCGCGTCCCTTCTCCCGAGAGGATCGCTAAGCGCCAATTCCAATGCTTCTGTCACATATGATAGAGCTGAATCGTATTGCTTCAGCTTATGCTCGTAATACATAGCCAGCTCAATGCTCGCATTCAAGCCAGCCGATCCATGCTGGACCGACTGTATAACAGCCTTCTGCCACAATAACACAGCTCGCTGCCAATTGCCAGCTTTCTTGTCCCTTGCGGCCAGCATGTTCAGCGTGGCGGCTGCGGTACGTTCACAGCTTAACGCCGCTTCGAACATAAGCTCCGCACGGCCTTGATGTCCCATCTTCTCCAGCCATAAGCCGGTGCGAATAAGCTCTTCCGATTCCGCCGGCATCGGCAGCTGGTAGCCGCCATCCGCCGAGTTCCCGTTTAGCAGATGGCCGAAGCGGATGGACAGGCATACCAGCGACAGCATATCAATCTCATTATGCTGATAGACACCTCGCAGCGGCTCCGGATCGCCGTCGGCGAGAAACTGAAAATACAGCTGAGGCGCAAGCGAGCCGGGTACATCGTCGATCCGCTCGATTCCGAGCCGTTCCTCTTCGACATGGCTTAACCGCAGCGACGCGAGTGTGTTCTTCCATATGCTGCGGGAAGGATGCAGAAAATCAAGATGAAGCGGCTCCCACAGCTTCCGGTTATATCCGTGCAAAATGAAACGGGTCTGCATAACCGGCCAATCGAAGGTTTTGCCGTTATAGCTCACCAGATAGCGGTAGCCGCCTAATTTGCCGTTGAGGTAAAAAAGCATCGCCCGCTCCTCGGCTGGGTGGCGGATCACCGCTTGCTCCACGATCAGCTCGGAGCCCGACCAATAGGCAAGGCCAACCATAAACGGCACGTTGCCCGTGCCAACGCCAAGCCCCGTCGTCTCAAGGTCGAGATACAATAGCTGTTCCGCTTCAATCGGGACCTCATGGAATGCCTTCAATCCGGCAGAAGCGGAAGGCAGCTCGCCCAAGCAATGAATGCCATGCTGGTGGCCGGCAGGGTATACAAGCCTTCTCATCAGAAAGCTGCCCGCTTCATTATGAAGCAGCTTCACTCCCATGGAGGACCATTCTTCCGATAAGGTCTCCAGATGGTCCGTATCCAACGCTGGCGCCGGCGCCGGCGCTTGCACGGCCGCTGTGGCTTCTTCGGAAGAAGAAGCTGGGCTGCTGCTTCCGCGAAGCCGGTTCATTTTATCGCGAAGACTGCTCATATCCCGTTCTTCCTCCCTTTTACTAGATCAACATGCAGATTTATAACATGGATAAAAGCTGTACGCTTTTCTGCTTCCCGTTGATTCCTTCGATTTCGTTTCCGATACATGATGGACATCCATCCTTGCATGAGCATTTTTTGATTAGATTGGCGGCGGCCTGCTTCACATCGTCAAAGCGTTTGTACACGTCGTCGGCAAGCCCGATTCCGCCTGGATAATGGTCGTAAATAAAGATCGTCGGCAGACCCGTATGGGCCGCCTTAATCTGGGAAGTAACATGAACGTCGCTCCGGTCGCACATCACCATTACCGGCACGATGTGCTGAATGACGTTCGCGATGCCAAGCAGCAGCTGCTCAAGCACCTTGGTTCCGAGCTCCGGATCGGTATCCTTCAGTTCAAGCCAGGTTGCTCGGGTATGAAGCTCCTGCTCAGGCAGATGAATAGGTCCGGATCCGATATTTTCGAAAGTGGTAAGCTTGATTTTCTTGAAAATCGTCGGGATCATCGTAACCGCCACATCCCCTTGATGAACGGCGCCGCTGCCGGAGATTCTGGACTTGTCGATCTCCAGAACCTTCAGATTCACCGCAAGATTGGCGTCCGTATAGTACTCGACATCCACTTCGCGGACGTAGGCCTTCTTGTGGTCCCAGTCCAGCTTCTCAACCTGATATTGCACTCCTTCGTGCAGGTAAATAGCTTCGTCATGAAGAAGCGTCATCGCGCTGAACCGGTCCATCTCGCCAATAATACGGACATCGGCAACACTCGTCTGATCAACGATCACGACATTTTCCTGAGATGCGGAACGCAGGCTGATCTCGCTTGCAGGAAAAGCCTGGTTCGCCCAATAAAAGGTGTCGCCGCTTCTGTGCAGCACGCGTTCCTCCTGGAGATATTCGAGAATCTCGCTGATCTCAAGCGGACCGAATTCCTCCGTGTTCTTGAATGGCAGCTCGTATGCCGCGCAGCGGACATGATCGACGAGAATAATCAGATTCTCCGGATTAATCCGTGCGGATTCCGGATTGCGGTCGAAGAAATATTCCGGATTCTGGACGATATACTGATCGATTGGCGTGGAGCTGGCCACCATCAGAATAAGCGCTTCGCCATGCCTTCTTCCGGCTCGTCCCGCCTGCTGCCAGGTGCTCGCGACGCTGCCCGGGTATCCGGTCATCACGCAGACCTGAAGCTGCCCGATATCCACGCCAAGCTCCAAAGCATTGGTGCTGACGACCCCGAGGATCTCGCCTTCCCTGAGACCCTTCTCGATCTCCCTTCGCTGCTTCGGCAGGTAACCGCCCCGGTATCCCCGGATCGACTTCGTGCCGATTTCATTTTTGACCAGCTCTTGGATATGGCTGAGGATAATCTCCACTCTAACGCGGCTGCGGGCAAATACGATCGTCTGAATCTTGTTCTTCAGAAATTCCCTCGCCAGATGATTCACTTCAACGGTCGCGCTTTTCCGGATGTTCAGCGGCACATTAACGATTGGAGGATTATAGAAAACAAAATGCTTCCGGCCCCTCGGTGCGCCATTATCGTCAATGAGACGCATCGGGCTGCCGGTTAACTGCTCCGCCAATTCCTTAGGGTTCGCAATGGTTGCGGATGTGCAAATAAAGATTGGATTGCTCCCGTAAAACTTGCAGATACGCTTCAGCCTGCGAATGACATTGGCCACATGGCTGCCAAATACGCCGCGGTAGGTATGCAGCTCGTCAATGACGATATATTTTAAATTCTCGAACAGACTGACCCATTTCGTATGATGAGGCAGGATGGCGGAATGAAGCATATCGGGATTCGTTATAACGATATGGCCGGCCTTGCGGACGATCTGGCGGATCGTCGGCGAAGTGTCGCCGTCATAGGTATAGCTCTTGATGTCGATGCCCATCTCGCTTATAATCTCGTTCAGCTCGCTCTTCTGGTCCTGTGCCAGCGCTTTGGTCGGGAACAAATACAATGCGCGGCTTGTATCATCCTTGGCAATCGCTTGGAGAACGGGCAGGTTATAGCATAATGTCTTGCCGGATGCCGTTGGCGTAACCGCGACGATATTTTCTCCTTTGGACGCAAGCCGGAAAGCTGTTCCCTGATGGGTGTACAGCTCGGAAATGCCGCGTTTTTGCAACGCCTCCCGGATCCGCAGATCCACGCTGTCGTCGAAAGGCGTGGTTTTGGCCTCCTGCGGCTCCATCTCATGCCAATTCACTATATTTTCATTTGAGCGTAATTCCTCGATTAATTCAGGCAAAGTTTTCTTCTTGAACATAAACGTTCGTCACCCCTTGATACCAACAGTTTAGCGAATATTTGTTCGATTGGCTAGAGGATTCAAGGAAGACATATTTTGGCGACAGATAAAAAAACCGCCCCCAGAAAGGGGCGGGCAGTCATTTATACATGAGGCGATTCCCAGGAACGCTTGCTCCAGCCGACATGATGGCCAAGCACCTTCATATTCCTGTCCAGTTGAACATCAACGCCAAACGCCATTTGATTGGCCCGCCAGAACCGTACGTCTTTCCAGGATACCTCGTAGCCGTCCTGTTTTTCCTCCACCTGCAAATGCACCTGGTCGGCAAAACCTAGAAATGCTTTTACCCCGTCAGCCTCCAGTGCGGCCTTTACCGCCGGAACATGCTCGCTTGGCTCATATTTGATCACCGTGGATTCCAGTTGGATCCGGCTGCCGGTTACGGTGCCTGTGCGATAGCAATCCCCGCAGTCGGCGGTAAACTGCCAGCTCCTGCCCGACATGCTGGGTACAAGCGTTATGGCTGTGACCCTGCCAAGCTGGAGCTTAAGCCTTCTTTTGATCCGCCACCGCAGCCGCAGGCGTATGGCGATATAGAGAATGGTTGCGGCGTATATACATGCAAACATTGGTCCCGGCGGGAGAACGCCAAATATCCAGCAGAGCAATCCGATCGCATGAGCTCCGAACAAATAAGGATCAAACAGACAAAGGGCATCCAAATGCCACCATTTTCGGGAAAATGGCCGGAGGCATTGAACGCCATACGTGTTGAACAGATCTAGAGCAATATGGAAGCATACCGCGGCAAGCGTCCATAACATGACCAAAAGGACATGATCCAGCACGCCAAACAGCCATGCGAATGCCCCACCAATCCCGGCAGCCCATACAAGCGGAGCCGGCACGGAATGCGTAACCCCCCGATGATTCCTAATGTAGGCGGCTTGCCCCTTCAATCTTGCAAAGACATCGAAATCCGGCGCGTGACTGCCCAGCACCGTACCGGCCAGAACCGCATACCCGATCTCCGGATGAACCGAAATAACCGGGTCCAGCATGGCAAGACCGCCAAGTGTTGCGCCAAACAGCAAATGACTTCCCGTATCCACCTGACCTCATCTCCTTAGCCGCAGATTTAAGATCAGCATAATACGGGACCGTTATGGGATTATTTTCGAACCGTGTTGATTTTGTAAGGAGCTGGCTTACTACTCTTTGGGACGAGGAATTTCGGTATGATACAGGTCGTGGGCGGCATAGGATTCCGGGAAAATCGTCCTGGCTTCCTCTTCAAGGCCCGCAAGATCCTCATCGACAAACCTTGTGCTGAAATGAGTCATGATCAGCCTTTTGGCATTGGCATCCCGCGCGGTGGTTGCCGCTTCCACGGTCGTAGAATGACCGTATAGATGGGCTTTCTCTTCCTGACCGGCCGCGAAGGTGGCTTCGTGCACGAGCAAATCCGCATTTTGCGCCAGCCTTAAAGCATTGTCGCAAGGTTTGGTATCGCCTGCAATGGTAATAATTCGACCGCATTGCGGTTTTCCCGCTACGTCTGCCGCTCGGACAACCGTTCCGTCAGGCAGCGTAATATCTTCCCCTTTTTTAATCCGCCCAAACAACGGACCCGCCGGGACGCCCAACTGCTGCAGCCGCTCGACATTCAGCTTGCCCGGGCTTTCGCATTCGGTTATGCGGTAGCCAAAGCAAGGAACGCGATGCTCCAGCGGCAGTGCTTCAACCGTGTAACGTTCGGTTTTATAGACCACACCTTCGGAAACTTCATGGTAAGTAATTTCGTAATCAATTCGGGTACTGCTTAACGTAAGCGCTGTCTCAATCATTTCGCGGATGCCCGGCGGACCGAACAGCTGGAGCGGACCATTGCCGCCAACGTAGGAACGGGTGCTGAGCAGCCCAGGAATCCCGTATGTATGATCGCCATGCAGATGGGTAACGAACAGCGCCTCAAGCTTGTTCAGCTTCAGCGGCGTATGCATCAATTGATGCTGGGTCCCTTCGCCCGCGTCAAACATCCATAACGAACAGTCCGGATCCGGCAGCCTGAGCGCGATGGACGTTACGTTCCGATGCTTCATCGGGCGGCCTGCGCCTGTTCCAAGAAACCATATTTCCATTGTGCTGCCACCTCCAGATCACCATATGAATAGGATGAAAGCCCCCGCTTGCTGGTACTGGTTGGTCAACCAGTCATCGCTTACGGAGGCTTAGCTTGCATCTATCGTTCTACTTTTTCAACGTTGAAATATTGCGCTTCCGGATGGGCGAATACCATCGCGGATACGGATGCTTCCGGCTCCATCATGAACCCTTCCGTCAATTCCACCCCGATATCTTCCGGCTTCATCAGCTCGAAGAGCGGCCCCTGGTCTTCCAGATTCGGACATGCCGGATAACCGAAGGATACGCGAATGCCTTGATAACGCGCGCCAAAGCGCTGCTTCATCGTCATTGTCGCCGGATCCGGGTACCCCCAAATATCGCGCATCATATGGTGGACGCGTTCCGCCATCGCCTCGGCTACCTCCAGGGCCACCGATTGCAAAGCATGCGAGCGAAGATAATCGCCTTTTTCCTTCCACTCGTTTGCCAATTCGCGTACGCCTTGACCGGCTGTTACGACGAGGAAACCGACGTAATCCATTACGCCGCTATCCACCGGTTTCAGATAATCCGCCAGGCACAGGAATGGTTCTACCTGTTGGCGCGGGAACGTAAACCGCTTGATCTCCTTCGTATGATCCTGAGGATCATAGATGATGATATCATTGCCGGACGATTGCGCCGGGAAGAAACGGTACATGCCATGCGCCTTAATAATACCGTTTGTTGTGCCTTCCTGCAAAATCCCGTCAACGGTTTCTTTCAGCTGCACGGCCTTCTCGTTGCCTTCCTGGAGAAGGTTATCCACGTTGCCCTTCAGACCAAGGTGATGACCAAGCAGCATCTGCATGTTCACGTAAGGAATGATATGCGGAATCGGAACGTCTCGCAAAATATGTCTGTCCGTATCCGGCGGGATATAGACAGGCGCATCCACGGAGATTTTCGAGCGTTCAACCCGGGTTAGCTGCGGCTGAGGTTTTTTCTCCTCTTCCACATCGCCGCCGGATTCTTTGTAAATCCGCAATTCCTCTTCCATTCTGCCGCGATGCTCTTTATCCATCAGCTTGTTCGCGAGATCCAGGCCGTCCATCGCATCCTTCGCATACAACGTCAAGCCGTCGTATTCGGGGCCGATCCTTGTCTTCGTGAATTTACGCGTAAGTGCTGCGCCGCCAACCATGATTGGAGCGGAAATACCCGCGTTACGCATGTCCTGTGCGGTTACGACCATCTGTTGAGCGGATTTGACGAGCAGACCGGATAGACCGATAATGTCGGCATTTTCCTTGCGCTGCGCTTCAATCAGCTGTTCAGGCGGTACTTTGATGCCCAGGTTAATAATTTTGTAACCGTTGTTCGACAAAATAATTTCGACAAGGTTTTTGCCGATGTCATGCACATCGCCTTTTACCGTAGCCAGAATGATTTTGCCCTTCACGGAGGATTCATTCTTTTCCATGAACTGTTCCAGATGGGCGACCGACGCCTTCATTACCTCGGCGCTTTGCAGCACCTCCGCTACGATCAGCTCGTTATTGTTGAACAGACGCCCTACTTCTTCCATCCCTCGCATCAACGGTCCGTTGATTACTTCGAGCGCCGTGTATTTCTTGAGCGCTTCGTCAAGGTCGGGAATAAGTCCTTCCTTCGTGCCTTCCACGATGTAAGAAGCAAGACGCTCCTCCAGAGAAAGATTCGATACCTTCTCCTTCTTCACGACTTTCTTCTCGCGGAATGCCGCGACGAATGCAGCAAGCGTGTCGTCATTCGTGTTGTAGATCAAATCTTCCGCAAGCTTGCGCTCTTCCTCTGGAATGGAAGCATACCGCTCAAGTTTTTCCGTATTTACGATCGCGTAGTCAAGACCGGCTTTCGTACAGTGGTACAGATAGACCGAGTTCAGTACCTCGCGGCCGGCATCAGGCAGACCAAACGAGATATTGCTCAGACCCAGAATCGTCTTTGCTTTCGGGAACTTCTCCTTAATCATCCGGATGCCTTCGATCGTCTCAACGGCGGATCCGATATACTGCGGGTCGCCGGAGCCAACCGGGAACATGTTCGGGTCGAAAATGATATCTTCCGGATTCATGCCGTATTTGTTTACAAGGAGGTTATAAGAACGTTCGGCCACTTCCATCTTCGCTTCGCGGGAAACCGCCTGTCCGCGTTCATCGATCAGAATCATGACAACCGCGGCACCGTATTGATGAATCAGCGGCAGGATCTTCTCAAACTTAGATTCGCCGTCTTCCAGGTTAATCGAGTTGATGATAGCTTTACCTTGCGAATACTTCAGACCGAGCTCGATAATATGGTCATACGTCGAATCGAGCATTAACGGCACTTTAATCTTCTTCACGACCTGCGGCAGGAACTCATGAACCGCATAGGCTTCGTCAATGTCCGTATCCTGCAGGTTAATATCGATAATGTGAGCGCCGCCTTTAACCTGGGAACGCGCGATTTCCGAAGCCTCGTCGAACTTGCCTTCTTTGATCAGGCGTTTGAACTTCCGGGATCCGGAAATATTGGTCCGTTCGCCGATCATAATCGGACGGTTCTCATCTTCGATATATACCGTATCAATACCGGACACAGCTGCCGGATGAGTACCGTACTGTGTACGCGGCGCATAATTCGCCATCGTATCGTACAAGGCTTTAATGTGCGCCGGAGTTGTGCCGCAGCAGCCGCCCGCAATGTTAAGCCAGCCCTGCTCGGCAAATGCCGACATTTTTCGCGCAAGAGATTCGGGAGACTCATGGTATTGACCGTTCTCATCCGGTAAGCCCGCATTTGGATAACAGCTTATAGCCGAATTCGCTATTTCGCTCAGCGAACGAATATGGTCGCGCATGAATTCCGGGCCTGTCGCGCAATTCAGTCCGATCGAAATCGGTTTCAAGTGTTCCAGGGAAATGTAGAAAGATTCAATGGATTGACCGGCAAGCGTCGTGCCCATCGGCTCAATCGTACCCGAAATCATAATCGGAAGCTCGCGGTTCATGGCCGCAAATGCCTTGCGGATCCCGATGCTTCCCGCTTTAACGTTTAAGGTATCCTGCGATGTCTCCAGAAGAATAGCGTCTACGTCGCCTTCAATTAAGGCAACGGTTTGTTCATAATAGCTGTCTACAAGTTCGTCAAAGGTAACTCCGCCGGTAACGGACAACGTTTTGGTAGTTGGCCCCAAAGCGCCTGCTACATACCGAGGGCGGTCAGGTGTCGAGAATTTATCCGCAGCATCTCTTGCCAGCTTGGCCGCAGCAAGGTTAATTTCGCGGGCTTTTTCCGGAATGTCATATTCCGCCAATACGACGCTAGTCGCGCCAAAAGTATTGGTTTCCAAAATATCGGCGCCGGCTTCCAGATACTTCTCATGGATCTTCGAAATAACATCCGGACGCGTTAATACGAGCATTTCATTACAGCCGTCAAGCTCGTCTCCGCCAAAATCATCAGCAGTCAAATCCTCCTGCTGAATCATTGTTCCCATCGCTCCGTCCAGGATGAGTATCCGCTGCTGCATCATTTCTTGTATGGTCGGTTTCAACAAATTTCGTACACCCTTCCTCCGAAAATCATTAACAAATAGTGTAACAGAATAGCCGCACTCTGAAAAGGCAGTCCATCGACATTTGACTACATTTGCTATATAATTGGACTTATCAGTTAATTTCTATAGGGAAAGAGGGATTGAGAATGGCTGAAATTCGCATTCGCAATACTAATGAACGTATTTTTGGAGAACAGAACGTTCGTGAATTTTTAGAAAATCAAGAAGTTCTTTATGAACATTGGGATGCAACTAAACTTCCTGCTCATCTTCAAGAGAAATTCGTACTCTCCGATGAAGAGAAAGCAGAAGTTCTGTCCACTTTCAATGCTGATATTACGGATCTTGCCGCTCGCCGCGGTTACAAAACTTGGGACATCATTACATTATCCGATGCAACTCCAAACCTTGATGAACTGCTGAAGAAATTCGAATCCGTTCATACACATACAGAAGATGAAGTCCGCGCGATTACAGCCGGGAAAGGCATCTTCGTTATCAAAGGTACCGAAGAAGTTGGTTACTTCGACGTTGAACTCGAAGCCGGCGACGTTATCTCCGTACCGGAAAGAATCCCTCACTTCTTCACGTTGATGGATAACCGCCAAATCGTAGCCGTACGTCTGTTCATCGAAACAGAAGGCTGGATTGCGCATCCGTTCGAAGACCCTGCTTTCGTTAAATAAGATCTTTTAAAAAAAGCCCCTCGTTCCATCATCCGATGGCGAGGGGCTTTGTCTTGTTCATTATTGCTCGAGAAGCAGCAGCAGTTCTTCCAAATGAGTAATCTCATGCGAAGGAATGATTTCGTCATTGCGAACCGCACCATGACGGTTCACCCATACGGATGTCATGCCAACCGTATTCGCACCTAGAATATCGGTAGTCAGCTTGTCGCCAACCATAATGCCATGATCCGGCTCGATTCCGAGTCGTTCCATCGCATGGCGGAAGATGGAAGCTGCAGGCTTGCCCTCACCATACTCGCCCGAGATAATGATGTGATCGAAGTAAGGAGTCAGCTCAGGAACGCCGGCAAGCTTCTCGCGCTGCAGATCCGGAGAACCGTTTGTCAGCAAAAGCAGCTTGTACTTTCCTTTAAGCGCATCCAGCACGCGGAACGTTTCGTCATAGACAAACGGACGTTTGCGGCGTTCCGCAGGGAACTGCTCTGCCAGCTTAGCGCCCAGCTCTTCGTTATCAACGCCAAGCGCACGCAAGCCGAGTGTCCAAGCTTCCTTGCGGTAACCCGGCGCAAGCTGCTCCAGCTTGCGGAACTCTTCCTGCTCGCCTTCGCGAAAATTCGCCCAGAGCCCTTCAAACGGGTTAATACCGATCATCTTCGTGAACGGGAACGTCTCATAGGATTCATAAAGAGCGCGCGCTTCTTTGCGTACGGCTTCTTCAAGCTGCTCCGAGTCAACGCCGGCAGCTTCCGCACCGGCTTGGCATGTTGCTTCAAATGCTTCTTTTACGCTGCGGTCATCCCACAACAGCGTATCGTCAAGATCAAATAGAACCGCTTGCTTCCCCATAATTCGCATAACTCTCCTACTCTTTTTCTATTTTTGTTCAAAAGGCAAATTGTGTGTTTTGGCGAAATCCTGCAGTCTGCTGCTGATCTCATCCGTTGGATAACGGTTAAGCAGCCGCGAGAATACCCAGTTTGCGCCTTTTTGCTGCATGATCACTACAGCTCCGTTTTGAACGCTGATCCCTTTAATGTTGGTTACATGCAGCTGCTTGTCCCCCGTCATTTTACGGGTCTGGATATAATCTTTGCCGATTGAAATGTAAGGACGGCGCAAGAAGAAAATAAGCGCCAGGAAAATGTAGCAGCCGATCGTTACCCAGAACATAGACGTAGGCTCAAAGGATGGATCCGTCGTAACGAAAACGGTATACATACTGATCAACAAAATGAGCACAATCGGGAATATGTAGTTGCGGCCGGTAAAACGGTCTACCTTGGGTTTAGATGAAGTGCCAATCTGCGATGCTCCATGCTTTTTACGCGCTTTGTTAATTTGGTTCGTATTTTTGCGCACTTTGCGCTCCCATGTGCGTGACAAGCTTATTCCTCCTATTGTATATTGCAAGCGCCGTTCATGGAACGGCGCCAACGCTAGCTATATAAATGTAAAGCCATTAGTGAGCAACATCGTTAGGATCGCCGTCTACAATCTCAATCGTATCCAACTGCTGGCGGAAATTCCTTTTGAAATTCTCCAAATATTTCTGACGCAATACGGCACGTTCCGCTATTTCCTCTTCGGTTAAACCTACCGTTTTATTTTTACGGGATAATTCGTTAATACGCGCGATGACTTCTTCCACTGCCTTCACCTCATTTGCTTATTACTCATCCTTCTTACCTATTTTGACTTTTAACGCGAGCAATTGTCAAGGCAATGATAGAAGAATAAGAAAAGGACAGGCAATTTCGAACATCCTGTGTCCGAATTGCCTATCCTTCCGATTATATAGCCTATTTAGGAATAATTAACACCTGTCCTGGCCGTAGCTCGACCGAGCTTAATTGGTTGCGTTCCTTAATCTTGTATATGTATTGTCTGATGTCCTTGGAGCCCTCAGTAAAACGATCTGCAATCCCCCACAACGTATCTCCAGCCGTTACGATAACCGTTTGCTCATTCGCTGCAGCCTCTTGAATATGATCGGACGATGCATTCGTACGCATCATAAGGAAACTTGTAAAGAGAAGAATGAACACTGCGGCACACACAATAAGTTTAAATGCATGACGTTGAAGGTGATGTCCCCGCGATTTGAACGTTTTAGCAGTTTCTTCATTATGGATACTTTTATAAAAAGATGGATTCATGATCATTATTATCGCTCCCCGAACGTTTGTTCTGTTTTCTTATGTCCTTAGAATAACACGAACAAATGTTTGTAGTCAATAAAAAATGCGAACTTTTGTTTTTAAGAACTTATGTTTGTACGAACTCCGGTTCTATGCTATAATTTTCTTCAAATAGTATATTGGAGTGATTCACGTGTCTAAGATTTCGAACCGCCAGCAGTCGATTCTTGAATTTATTAAGAATGAGGTTCGGGACAAAGGATACCCGCCTTCTGTTCGCGAAATCGGCGAAGCGGTTGGCCTGGCGTCAAGCTCCACCGTTCATGGCCATCTGGATCGGCTTGAGAAGAAAGGCCTGATCAGACGAGATCCAACGAAACCTCGGGCGATCGAAATTTTGGATCAAGACGGTGTTGACGGCATTATCCTCCCCGCTGTGGCTCAAGTGCCAATCGTCGGCAAAGTAACGGCAGGCGTGCCGATTACGGCGACTGAGAATATTGAAGAGTACTTCCCGTTATCCGCACACTTCGTAGGCGACGATGAGGTATTTATCCTGAATGTCATTGGCGACAGCATGATTGAAGCCGGTATACATAACGGCGACTATGTTATCGTCCGCCAGCAGCAAACCGCCAACAACGGCGATATTGTAGTAGCCATGACGGAAGATGACGAAGCGACGGTTAAGACCTTCTACAAAGAGAAGGATCATATCCGCCTTCAGCCGGAGAACTCCACCATGGAGCCAATCCGTTTGAACAATGTCACCATTCTTGGTAAGGTAGTTGGCTTGTTCCGTGACTTCCACTAATCCGTTCGAATAAAAGAGGCTGTTCCCGCTAATCCGATTTGCATTCGGTTAGGGAGAACAGCCTCTTTTTATTTACCTGATTATGGTATTATCGTATTACTTGTTGGTAACGAGGTGGTTAAGCGTGAAGAAGAAATTAACGAGGTCCGTATTCGATAAATCCATAGCCGGAGTTTGCGGAGGAATCGCCGAATACTTCAACCTTTCATCCTTGTTTGTTAGACTTCTTTTCCTTCTCTTTATCCCCTGCAATCTTATCGTCTACATCATTCTTGCGAACATTATTCCCGTCAGCCCTCCGACTTTATATAGGAGATAGAAAAAATCCCTTGACGCTTAGAGCGCCAAGGGATTTCCTTCCTAGTACAGCGTCAGATACTGATCGCGTTCCCATTGATGGACTTGTGTTTTATACATGTCCCATTCAATTTCCTTCAGCTCATAGAAGTGAGCCAAAGCATGCTCGCCTAGTGCTTCGCAGATAACGTCGCTGCGGAGCATTTCGTCGAGTGCTTCCTTCAGATCGGAAGGAAGGCTTGGCACGCCTGATTCCAGGCGCTCTTCTTCCGTCATGATGTAGATATTACGGTCTACAGGTGCCGGAAGGGCAGTTTTGTTCTTGATGCCGTCAAGGCCGGCTTTCAGCATTACGGCAAGAGCGAGGTACGGGTTAGCAGCCGGATCCGGGTTGCGAACCTCGATACGCGTGCTAAGGCCGCGGGAAGCCGGGATACGGATCATTGGCGAACGGTTGCTCGCCGACCAAGCTACGTAGCAAGGGGCTTCATAACCTGGAACCATCCGTTTGTAAGAGTTGATCGTAGGGTTCGTAATAGCCGCCATCGCACGCGCATGCTCCAGAATACCGGCCATGTAGTAACGTGCGGTTTGGCTAAGACCCAGACGATCCTTCTCTTCATAGAATACGTTAGTGTTGCCTTGGAAGAGCGATTGGTGACAGTGCATACCGGAACCGTTTACGCCAAACAGCGGTTTCGGCATGAAGGTAGCATGGAGGCCATGCTGTCTCGCAATCGTCTTAACAACAAGCTTGAACGTTTGAATTTGGTCTGCGGCTTTGATCGCGTCCGCATATTTGAAGTCGATTTCGTGTTGGCCGGGAGCAACCTCATGGTGGGAAGCTTCAATCTCGAAGCCCATCTCTTCCAGCGTCAGTACGATTTCACGGCGGCAGTTCTCGCCCATGTCCATTGGCGCAAGGTCGAAGTATCCGCCTTGGTCATTCAGCTCGGTTGTAGGCTCTCCGCGCTCATCCGTCTTGAACAGGAAGAATTCCGGTTCCGGACCAACGTTCATTGCCGTAAAGCCCATTTCTTCCGCTTCTTGCAGCGCACGCTTCAGAATACCGCGCGGGTCGCCCGCGAACGGAGTGCCGTCAGGCATATAAATATCACAGATCAGACGGGCAACGCGGTCTTGCGCAACCCATGGGAATACTACCCAAGTATCCAGATCAGGGTATAAGTACATGTCAGATTCTTCGATACGAACGTAACCTTCAATGGAAGATCCGTCAAACATCATTTTATTATCTAATGCTTTATCCAGCTGGCTTACCGGAATCTCTACGTTTTTGATCGTACCGAGTAAATCGGTAAATTGAAGACGGATAAATCGAACGTTCTGTTCCTCCGCAATGCGTTTAATATCCTCTTTTGTGTAGCTCACAGCATTCATCTCCTTCAAAAGAATTGTGAAGCAATTCTTGCTTCGGAAGCATACGCTTAAAGAATTGCGAAGCTATTCTTACTTCGTAAGCATCAGCATTAATAGGACATGCTAGCGCTTGTTCAAGAAACGGGACAACTGACCTTGAATAAGCGAAGCCTGGCCTGGACGTTTCTCCAGCAATTGCTGCTTGAGAAGGCGGTGCAGCTGCGCGTCGGATAGCTCCTTGCGCTTCACTTCGGACTGCTCGCTTACGATTGTTGCATCGTCCGATTCTTTTGAAACCGGATTCATGACTTGCTTAATGCCGGCGATATTAACGCCTTTTTCGATTAACGCCTTAATTTCCAATAACCGTTCCACGTCATTAAAAGAGAACAGTCGCTGGTTGCCCGCCGTTCTGGCGGGAACGATCAATTCATGCTGCTCATAATAACGAATTTGACGCGCCGTTAGATCCGTCAGCTTCATTACGATACCGATCGGAAATAAGGCCATGTTTCTACGAATATCGTCACCCATGTCGCATCAACCTTCCAGTCGCTCATTTATATACCTATCATAACGCCCTACCAAAAACGTGTCAAGTTGTGTTAGGTTTAATTACGTTTAATTATGATAAGCCCGTTGTTTATGAGTCGACGTAACGCTGTGAGAACACCAAACTTCGCATGGGCAAACGTCAAACCGCCTTGCATATAAGCGATATACGGCTCGCGGATAGGTGCATCCGCAGACAATTCGAGACTTCCGCCCTGAATAAACGTCCCGGCCGCCATAATAACCGGGTGCTCATAACCCGGCATGTCCCATGGCTCAGGCACAACATGCGAATCCACCGCCGCAGCCTTCTGAATGCCCTGTACAAAAGCGATCAGCTGCTCCGCACCGCCAAAACGTACGGCCTGTATGAGATCTGTACGGGGCTCGGACCAATGCGGTTTCGTTTCAAAGCCAAGCTGCTCGAACATAGCCGAAGCAAATACGCTTCCCTTAACAGCTTGTCCAACCAAATGCGGTGCCAGGAACAAGCCCTGATAAATACCTCGCAGCGTGTCCAGCATCGCTCCAACTTCGCCTCCGATGCCAGGCGCCGTAAGACGGAAAGCGGCTTGCTCCACTGCTGCGGCAGTACCAACGATGTATCCCCCGGTCGAAGCAAGACCGCCTCCGGGATTTTTAATAAGCGAGCCCGCCATGAGATCAACCCCAACCTGGGTTGGCTCAAGAAGCTCCGTAAATTCCCCATAACAGTTATCAACAAATACAAGCACGTCCGGCTTAATTTGCTTCACGCGCTGAACCATTTCGCCAATCTCGGCAACGGTAAATGACGCTCTCCAGCTGTAGCCTCTCGAACGCTGAATGCCGATAACCTTCGTCCGCTCGTTGATGCTGGCTTCAATGCCAGCCCAATCCAGACTTCCGTCCTCGCGCAGAGCCACTTCGTTATAGCGGACGCCCCAATCCTGCAGAGAGCCTGTCCCGTCTCCGGGCTTGCCGATCACCTTGTGCAGCGTATCATATGGCTTACCTGTAATGTACAGGAGTTCATCTCCCGGCCGGAGCACGCCAAATAACGCGCACCCGATGGTGTGCGTACCAGATACGAAATGGGGACGCACAAGCGCCGCTTCTGCTCCAAATACATCCGCGTAGACCAGATCTAGAACTTCACGGCCTCGGTCATTGTAGCCATACCCCGTTGAGCCGGTAAAATGAAAATCGCTGACCTGATGCCGCTGAAACGCACGGATCACCTTCCACTGATTTTTTTCGGCGATGCGGTCAATGGAACGAAGCTGGCTTGCAGCCAGCTCCTCCGCTTCGTCCGCTAATTTCTCAAGTTCATTCCATACGGATTCGTTGTCTTCTTGCGCATTGTAACTCATTCTAAGCCTGTCTCTCCCTTAAGTTAACGTAAACCTTATTCTATTATTCAATATACGGTTGAAGCTTATAACCGTTTTGTTCGTATGCCTGACGGCTTACCTGTACGGTCAGACGCAAGGATTCGCCATCCTCGCTCACTTCATTGCCCACGACTTCCCCGCTGCGGTAAGCAAGCGCAATGAGATCGCCGCGATCGGCCGGCAGGATAAACGCAACCGTGTCGCCGGTCAATTTATCCTGAATTTTATTTCGCACCAGCTCGAGGTCCTCTTTTTGATAAGCGCTGATAACAAGCGTATCCGTGCCCGGCGTCGGCAATTCCACATGATTTTCTTCGCAAAGGTCTTTTTTATTGTAGATCGTTAAGCTAGCTGTTCCAGCCGCTCCAAGATCGCCAAGAATTTGATCCACGACTCTCATCTGCTCCTCGCGCATTGGCGAGCTGCCGTCAACGACGTGGAGTACCAGATCAGCTTCCAGCACTTCCTCCAGCGTCGCGCGGAATGCCGCAACAAGGTCATGAGGAAGGTTCTGAATAAAACCAACCGTATCCGTTAGCACGACCTCACGGCCGTTCGGCAGCTCCAATGTACGGGATGTCGGGTCCAGCGTGGCGAACAGCTGATTCTCCACATAGACGTCAGCGCTTGTCAGTTCCCGGAGCAGCGTAGATTTTCCTGCATTCGTATAGCCTACGAGCGCAACCTGAATAACGCCGGATTTCTTCCTTCTCTCCCGGTGCAGCTTCCGGTGGCGAACCACTTCATCGAGCTGCGCCTTCAGATCGGAAATACGGCCTCTAATATGACGTCTGTCTGTCTCGAGCTTGGATTCACCCGGACCTCTCGTTCCGATCCCGCCGCCAAGCCGCGACAGATTCTTTCCGTGGCCTGATAACCGCGGAAGCAAATAGCTGAGCTGGGCCAGCTCAACCTGAATGATCCCTTCGCGTGTCTTGGCCCGTTGCGCGAAAATATCCAAAATAAGCTGCGTCCGGTCCACAATTTTCAGATCCAGCGTTTCCTCCAGATTCCGAACCTGCGCACCGGACAGCTCTTGGTCAAAAATCGCCGTTGTTGCTCCCAACTCATCGGCAATCGCTCTTAATTCTTCGACCTTGCCCTTGCCAATAAACCATTTTGTATCGGGGGCTTCTTTATTTTGCACCATCGTAGTCAGCACTTCGGTTCCAGCCGTCTCGGCAAGCGCAACCAGCTCCTCGAGCGAATGCTCCGGATCGCTAATGCCGCGCTTAATATTAGGGGTAACCAGGCTGACCAATACTGCTCGTTCCAGCATCGTAGCTGTCGTATTAAATGTTTTTTCTCGCATGTTTGCTCCTTCTAGAGTGGAGTTATTTCGTTTCCCATTTGAAGTCCTCCGGCTTGATCGCCATCAGCTCCTGCTTGGGGGGAATACTGTTGGAATATTGGTTCAGCAGCCTGACAGCCTGGTAACGGATCGATTTCTCAATAATATTCCGCACGTACCTGGCATTGCTAAACGAAAATATGTCGCTCATCTTCTCTTGAATCAAATGCTGCCTTAACTTAAATATGGACTGCGGCATTAAATTATAATCGCGTTCCTTTGCCATAAGCTCGGAAATTTGAATTAATTGATCAATCGAATAGTCCGGGAAATCGATTTGGATCGGAAAACGCGAAGGCAGACCGGGATTCGTCAGCAAAAAATGATCAATCTCCGCCGGATATCCCGCCAGAATCAGCACAAACTGATTGCGGTGATCCTCCATCGCCTTCACGAGCGTGTCAATGGCCTCCTTGCCAAAGTCCTTTTCTCCACCCCGCGCAAGGCTGTACGCTTCGTCCACGAACAGAACGCCGCCAATCGCTTTCCGTACCATATCCCGCGTCTTCTGAGCCGTATGCCCGATATATTCGCCAACCAGATCAGCCCGCTCCACTTCGATCAGATGCCCTTTCGAGAGCACTCCCATCTTCTGGAACAGCTTCGCCACTATTCGGGCTACCGTTGTCTTGCCGGTTCCGGGATTCCCCTTAAAAATCATATGATACACATGGGAACCGCCGGACAAGCCGGCCTCCGAACGCATGCGGGTTATATATAAAAGCGCATAGACTTCATAAATAAGGGCTTTTACATTGTCCATGCCCACCATCGGCTCAAGCTCTTTCTGAATATCGGCAAAATGGTCTCCCGGCGGGAGCGGCTTGACGGCTGGCAAAGGTTCATTATCCACTACAGGCGCAGAAGCCGTCATTTGGACCGGTTCCTGGCTTCTCAACACCACATTAATTTGACGGGACGGCCTTGCTCCGTTATTCGATCCCGACATGACATGTCCGCTCATCTATTGCATCACCTATCCTTCGCACCGTCACTAGCGTTTGGCATGCCGGTAAGATAAGCCCGGCATATCCCGCTTCTAACAAGTGTATTCTAGCGGAATCGGTCATATTAACAGATTTTATTACGGATAGTCAGGAGAACGGTAACCGAAATGCAGCAGGACGGCATCCACCTTCCACTTGGCGTACGCCAGTACTTCGCGCGACTGGTTCTTAAACGGACTCAGCACTTCGGAATGAAAGGCGGCGGCCTGAACGTTCTCGTAATCGAGATAACGGGCCATCTCCATCGCTCTTGGCGCATGATAGTCATGAGTCACGATCAAAAGCTTGTTCAAGTCATGCTCTGCGGCGATTACTTTACTATTCAGCAGATTCTCGTATGTACTTCGCGCCGCATTATCCAGAAGCATCTTATCTTCCGGAATTCCCTTGGCAAGCAGATAGACCCGCATCCCTTGCGCTTCGGTCAGCTTGGATCCGTTGCGGTCAAGCCCTCCGCTCAAAATCAGCATCTTCACCTTGCCTTCTTTGTACAGCTTGTCCGCAAAATCGAGTCGTTCTTTCAACGCCGGACTTGGCTTGTCCGACCACAAGGAAGCGCCAAGCACGATAGCGGCATCAGCTTGTTCGACCGGCTTGGAATCGTCATAACCGTTAATCAGCCATAACAGGTACCCACAGCACAATACCCCTAACAGACATAATCCTACAAAGAGACGAAACAGGAGCAGCCCGCGCCGTTTGCGTGACTTGCTCCCCGTCTGAACGATACTTTTCATGATTCTCTTAGCTCTCTCTCCGTCAAGCTTTTGCGATGCTTCAAGCTGAGCGTGAAATACCGGAACCTGCCGTTCCGGATACTGGAAAGCAATCTTCCTGCTGTTTTGCGGGCGAGCGCCGCTTCTTTCCCCGTTACCTCTCCGTCACGGAGAGCTTCCTCCAGCTCATCCTCATCGAGAAGAAAAACTTCCCCGCTTGGCAGTACAACCACGTCTAGATAAAGGTCGTCAAACCAAGGCACATGCTGATCCGTCAGCCCTTGTGTTTTGCAAATATCAATGTACCATTGCACCACTCGGCCTTTATCGTCAAACATCGTTGTTACGACAAAATGCTCGCCGCGCGGAAAATGCTGCATCCATAAATAACCGCGGTCTGCCAGACACAAACGCCGCCCGTTGTATTCCTTCCATAGCGGCTCACGCAACTCATGAATCCGGTAGAACGTGACAAGACCTTTGAATTCATCATTGTCGAGCGCCAGACAATTGTAGCTTTTGCGTATAATGCGACGCCAGTTTGCCCGGTCCGAAAATTTTCGTTTCATACGGAACGTACCTTTCCGTTGAGATAAGCCTGTAAAACTTGGCTTTCGATGATGATGGATAGCGTTGTAAAAAGCTTACCATAACTTAACGCTCATCTCCACTACGCATGAAAAATAAACCAAGCTTTCCACGGGATTTAGGTGCAGGCCGGGCAAAAAACAAAAAACGGGACATAGCGGACGAACCGCTATATCCCGTTGATACTAGCCTATTCCTTACGTTTCCACGATTGTAACCGATTCGATAGTAACCTTTTCTTTCGGTACATGCTTGTCATTCACCGGTGTCTTCGCAATTTCCAGAACCGTATCCATACCGCTGTCTACCTTGCCAAAGATGGAATACGTAGGCGTCTGGTTCAAATTCAAAGAGTCAGGACCGGTACAGATAAAAAACTGGCTGCCTCCCGAATTCGGTTTCCCGCTGTTCATCATGGCCATGATACCCGGCTCGAATTTCAGGCTGGTATCAAATTCATCCGGTATCGAGTAGCCGGGATTGCCTGTTCCATCACCCTTCGGGTCTCCGCCTTGAATCATAAACGATTCGATAATGCTGTTAAACGTAAGTCCGTCGTAATAACCGTTACGCGCGAGAAACACAAAATTGTTGACCGTTACCGGCGATTCCTCCGCGTAAAGCTTTACGGTGAAATCGCCTTTGCTGGTCGAAAATTTCGCGGTGTATTGCTTGTTTAAATTGATCGACATCTCCGGCATCTTATCCCATTTCAGTCCGGACGAGCCGCCGGATGAGCCGCAGCTGGTTAACAATACGGCTACTGCTGCGATTATGATGATGCTCCAGCTAAATTTCCCCAGCTTGCCCATACCCTAAGTCCAGCTCCTTACGCTTTGCCGCCTGCACTTCCGGCTTCGTTTTTGTCAGTGGTTCCCTTGCCCGTTACCGTTCCGTTACCGGTGCCCGGATCGGTCGATTCGACCGGTGCCCCCGCACCTTGGTCAGGGCCCACAGTTCCGTTGCCATTTCCGTTGCCTGTTCCGTTCCCGTTATTTCCGGGACTCGGCGACACCGTACCTCCGTTGCCAGGCGACTCCGATTCAACCGGCTGATTAGGATCCGTGGATGGCGGAGGCGATACTTCTCCTCCGTTATTGCCATTGCCCGGAAGCTCGCCGTCAGACGGCTGATCCGGCTCCATAGGCTGCTCCGGTATATCCACTACGGTCTCCGGCACGTCAATCGTAATCGTCTCCGAAGGCTTGCTTTCCTTATCTTCTTCCGAGTTATAGGCAACAACGTAGTATTGATACTTCATGCCCGGGAAGACGGTCATATCGTCTACCGTATTGTTGGCTACGTCCACGAATACGGAATATTCCTTCTGTTCCGAGTCTTTGCGGTATACGCGATAGGTTACGCCTTTGCTGTTCTCCGGCGCAGTCCAGGACAGCTGAACCTTCGCCTGGTCTTCCAGGAACACTGCATTGAAGTTTGTAACCGGTGCTTGTTCCTTCACTTCCTGCTTGATGCCTTCAGGCTGCTTGAACGAAGATTTCGGTACGTTCTTCATCGCCTGTTTCATTACTTTGCCGAACATTGCAGCAGCCTGCGAGCTGCTCTTCTTGATGACATGCTGCTTATCGGTTTTATCATAGCCCATCCAGACGGCAGCGGTCCATTCCGGCGTGTAGCCCACGAACCAGGCATCCCTGTTCGCGCTGGAGTTAAAGTTAGGAATGCCGTGCTGGGATGTTCCCGTCTTGCCGGCTACCGGACGGTCGATTCGCGCTCCCGTCCCCGTACCGCCGCTTTCAAGAACGGTCTGCATCATCTGAGTCATATACCAGGCTGTCTCCGGCTTCATCAGTTGCTTCGACGCCGGTGCGCGATACGTATAAACCTTCTTGTTCGCTGCAGTCTCAATCTTCGTGATCGTGTGAGGATCAACCGATTTGCCGCCGTTTGCGAATACGCTGTAGGCTTCCGCCATTTGCATCGGCGTTACCCCTTGCGTCAGGCCGCCAAGAGCAATCGCAAGGTTGCGATCTTCCGGAGCCAGCTCAATTCCAAGCTTCTTGGCAAAGGCAATACCGTTGCTGATACCCACCTGATTAAGCGTCCATACGGCAGCTAGGTTGCGGGATTCCTTAATCGCCTGCTGCATAGTTACCGGCCCCGCTCCATGAGGATCCCTTGGACAATAATCTCCGAAACATTTTTGCGAATCCTGATTCAGGACCGTCCAAGGATAATAATCCCCGGTTTCGAGAGCCGGGCCGTAAGAAACGATAGGCTTAAACGAAGAGCCGGGCTGGCGCTTCACTTCGACGCGGTTTAAGCCCTTGCGGACGTAATCCCGGCCCCCGGCCATCGCTTGAATCGTGCCGTCCCGGTGATCCATGATAATCATGGCGCCCTGCGCCTTCTGATCATCCGGACTCTTCTCGAAGTTGCTGTCGTCCGCGAATTCTTTCTCAACCGCTTGCTGCGCCGTCGTGTTGAGAGACGTATAAATGCGGTAGCCGCCGATACGTAGCTCATCCTCGGTCATTCCAGGCATTACTTTGATTGCCTCTTCTATCGCATAATCCACAAAAGCTTTATATGGATCGCTTTTCTTTTGATCGATGTTAGCCGGCGGCTCATAAACGACCGCTTTCGCTTCTTCCATTTCCTGCTGCGTAATCAGTTTTTGATCATACATCAGCTTCAAAACGACAGCCCGCCTTGTCATGGAAGATTCGGGGTCATTAATCGGATTGTAACGGTTTGGCGCTTTAGGCATTCCCGCAAGCGTTGCAATCTGCCACAATTTCAAATCCTTGAGATCCGTATCGAAGTAATAATTCGCGGCGCCTTTAATACCGTAGATCCCTTTACCGAAAGTAATCCGATTCAGGTACATCGTCAAAATTTCCTGCTTGGAATATTTATTCTCAAGCGCTACCGCAATGGAAGCCTCCGTCGCTTTGCGGAAGAAGGTTTTGTCCGCGGTCAGAAATATATTTTTCGCCAGTTGCTGGGTGATGGTACTTGCGCCTTCCACTTTGCTTCTGGCGATAACGTCCTTCACGACGGCGCGTCCGATGGAGAAAAAGTCAATCCCGGCATGCTCGTAGAACCGCTGATCCTCCGTTGCTACGAAAGCATCCAGGAGCAGCTTCGGCATTTCGTCGTATTCGGCAATTTCCCTGTTCGCGCTTGCGTCGTAAAGCTTCGTAACCTCATTGCCGTTTGCATCATATATAATCGACGCTTCGCCGAGCTCAAGTTTATCCGCATTTTCAGTCAAGATCCGTTCGCCGTTCAAGGTAATAAACAAATAACCGATGATTCCGCAGACGATCGCAAACACGATGGTGAAGAAAAATGCGAAGAACCATTTACGGGGCGTCATTCTTTTCTTTTTCTTGACGGTCCCGCGCTTCATCTCCTTTTGTTTGCTTCGTCTTGGTTGTTCAGCCATAAGGTTCCCTCCAGTTGTTCCAAAATCTGTTTCTCTACCCTTAAATATACCCCGGAATGAAAAGAACAACCCTGCTGGAGCGGGTTGTTCTTGCCTTCCGCTATCAAGTTAAACGTTACCTGCAAGTAGAAGGTTTCACAAATAACGTTACGTTCTATGCTTCCGAAGCACTGTTGTCTTGCATTAATGATACGTTACGCTGCGGAGTAAACGTCGAAATCGCGTGCTTGTACACCATTTGCTGACGGCCTTCGCTGTCAATGATGATCGTAAAGTTATCGAACGCTTTAATAACGCCTCTGATCTGAAAGCCGTTCATTAAGAAAACCGTAACCGGAATGTTGTCTTTGCGCAGTTGGTTCAAGAAAGTATCTTGAATATTGATCGATTTGTTCATTGGACGTTACCCCCGTCTAAAAAAGATTGATTAGAAGTATATTCAAGATTGACTTGAAACTTTCCTGCTATTATACCATGAATCCGCCGTAAATTGTTGTGAAAATTTTCCCCCATGTCGATCCATTCGATATCCTTCATGTGCCTGAACCAGGAAAGCTGGCGTTTGGCGAACCTTCTCGTATCCCTTTTCAACAGCTCTGCCGTCGCCTCAAGCGAACATTCGCCGCGCAGGTACATGACAATTTCCTTGTAGCCAAGCCCTTGCATGGCAAGGCTGTCCTCCGTCACGCCGCGGTCCAGCAGTCCTCTTACTTCCTCGACGAGTCCATCCTCCAGCATTTGATCAACCCGCTGTTCGATACGCGAGTAGAGCACTTTTCTATCCATAGTCAGACCCAATATACACAATTCGTAGGGCGATTCTTTTTTCTGTCTTTCCAGCTGGTCCGACATCATCTCGCCGGACAGATGAAAGATTTCAAGCGCGCGGATAATACGGCGCTGGTCATTCGGATGCAGCCGTTCGGCAGACTTCGGATCTACCTCCGCAAGCCTCGCGTGAAGAGCTTCCGCGCCGTGCTCTTCCGCATAACGCTGCTGCTCGTCCCGAAATGCGGGATCTGAGCCGTTTTCGTTAAATTCAAAGCCATAACAGACGGATTCAACGTAGAGTCCGGTACCTCCTACGATAAAAGGAAGCTTGCCTCTAGCCGAAATATCGGCAATCGCTTCCCTGCAATGCACCTGAAAGTCGGCGACCGAATAAGCCACATCCGGCTCGCAAATATCGATCAGATGGTGGACAATTCCCTGCCGTTCGGCGAGCGGCAGCTTGGCCGTGCCGATATCCATTTCCTTGTACACCTGCATCGAATCACCGGATATAATCTCGGCGTTCCATGCTTTGGCGAGATCGAGGCTGAGCTGTGTCTTGCCTACAGCCGTCGGTCCTACCAAAACAAGCAGCGGCTGCTTGCGTTCCTTATTTGCTGCTTCCTGCAACCTCTATCACTCCATAAGCTATTTTCGACGTATTCACATGCCGCCGTTCGAATCCAAGCCGTTCGAATTCCCCGCTCTCGCGGTGCTCCTTCATTACGACGGTCTTGCGCGCGACCCTTATTGCTTCCTGCACGGCTTTCTCCGTCAACGCGCTGTCGTTAGCCAGCTTGCGCAGCGGCTCCAAGGCGCTGGATTCATGAATCGGCTGGCGGAACATCGGATCGAAATAGACGATGTCGACGCTATTGTCCGGAAGCCCCGCCAAATATTCGGCATGATTAACGTTAATCATGTTGATTCTGCGCAGGGCTGCGTCCACATCCGGCAAGCCGGATTGATAGCCGGCCAAGCCTTCGCGCACGACCGCGCACAAGATAGGCTCGCTTTCAATGGCGGTCACCGATCCCGATTCGCCTGCCGCATACGAGAATACAAGCGAATCGGCGGCTAGCCCCGCGGTGCAATCTATGACGCGGTCTCCCGGCTTGCAGCCCGTCAGGTCAAGCAAGGGATCGCTTTCTCCGCGCCGCAGTCTTTTCACCCTTACAAAAGCCATGCTGGGATGAAAATAAAGCGGCGACTCCGTCTGACCGTCGTAATAGCGGACTTCCCTTTCCGTCACGACAATCAGACGGATTTCCTCCATCCTCTCCGCCATCTGCCGAAGCGTTTGTTTGCCTCGCGAAACATACGGAGCGGATAGCTCTCCCGCAAGCCGTCTGGCGGTCGCTAATGCCCGCTGAGAAGGCTTGTCGGAGGTTGTTACGATCATGACATCACCCGTTTAAACATTTTTTCTAGCTGATAGGTCGAAAGATGAACCACAATCGGACGGCCGTGCGGACAGGTATAAGGCTGATTGCAGGCAGCAAGGCGGGCCAGCAGCGCTTCTCCCTCTTCCCGGGTCTTCCGGTCGTTGGCTTTAATCGAAGCTTTGCAGGAGCACATAATGGCTGCTTTTTCCCTGAGCTTCGCGATATTAATGGACTTGCGTTCGCTTAACAGCAATTCCGCCATTTCCTCGATAATGGCCTGCTCCTCGCCTTGCGGGAACCATTCCGGATAAGCGCGAACAAGAAAAGTCTGAGCTCCGAAGGGCTCCAGCTCAACGCCGGCTTCCAGGAATAAGTTGATCATGCCGCGCAGCTGCTCCGCTTCTCCGGAGGTAAATTCCAGGGTGAGCGGAACCAGAAGCTGCTGGCTTGCCGCTTGCGGATTGCCGAACTTCTGGAAGTAATACTCGTAATTAATGCGTTCATGCGCCGCATGCTGATCGATCAAATACAATCCTTCTTCAGCCTGTGCCACAATATACGTGCCATGAAGCTGTCCGATCCAGTACAGGTCCGGAAATGCCGGCGTACCGTCCGGCCGCTCGTTCGCCTCGCCCGCAGGCGGCTCTGATTCTGGCGCCGGAGGCGGTGCTGCCGTTTCTTCCGCCGCCTGAAGCGCCGGGGCGGCTTGCTCCCATGGAGCCGCTGCTTCACGCACGGATTCTTCGCGCTGCTCGGCAGGCTTGTACAGACGTTCCATCGCATCCTTCGGCACGTAATCGCGCTTCGGAAGCTGCGGGAAGGAAGAATTATGCGATGAGCCCGTGCTGGCGGCAGACGTTGACAATTCGGCTGGCTTGCCTGTGTTAAAGCCGCCTCCGGGCGGATTAGAAGAGCCGCCCGGAGCTCCGGATCCGCCGCCAGGGTTGGATAGGCTCCGTTCCTGCCCCCAAGGCATGGAAAGAGGATCGGGCCGGTGGAAGGAAATCGCATCCTGTACGAACAGCGGCTTCTCCCGCTCCTGCTTTTCAGCCGGCCCCGGAATATGCCGTACCTGTCCAAGCGCTCCTTTTACCGCCTGCTCTACCAACGTTCTAAGCTCGTTTTCCTTACTGAAGCGGACTTCCATCTTGGAAGGATGCACGTTCACGTCAAGCAGGCTTGGATGCATGCCGATCTCCAATACGACAATCGGGAAACGGTTGATCGGAAGCAGGGTATGATACGCCTGCAGGATGGCCTGATTAACCGCATGGCTGCGGATATAGCGGCCGTTTACGATCACGGTCATGCCGTTGCGGTTCGCCCGCGTCAGCTCCGGCTTCGATATAAACCCGCGCAAATCGTAATCGGAAGTCTCGCCTTCCACCTTCAGCATCGCCTTAGCCGTATTCGTTCCATACACGGCCGCAATAACTTGCAGTCTATCGCCGGTGCCAAGCGTCCGAAGCAGCACCGAGCCGTTATGCTTCAGCGTGATCGCTATTCCCGGATGCGCCAAGGCAATCCGGTAAACGTAATCGGTTATATGTCCAAGCTCCGTCTGGATCGCTTTCATGTATTTCAGCCTTGCCGGCGTATTGTAAAATAAATCCCGCACCGACATATCGGTGCCTTGAGGAGCGTTGGCAGGCTCATTCGCCGTAACCGTTCCGCCTTCTATTAATAGGCGCTGGGCCAAGCCCGTCGAATCGATCGACGACACGCATTCGAGCCGCGATACGGCTGCGATACTCGGCAGAGCCTCGCCGCGGAAGCCAAGGCTTGCGATTTTGAACAGATCGCTGCTAGACGAGATTTTGCTCGTGGCATGCCGTTGAAACGCGGTTTCCATATCCGCCGGCTCTATGCCCGAGCCGTTATCAGTGACCCGAATAAACGACAATCCGCCTTCTTCGATCGTAATATCAATAACGGAGCTACCGGCATCAATCGCGTTCTCGACCAGCTCCTTGATGACGGACGCAGGCCGTTCCACAACCTCGCCTGCCGCAATCTGGTTGGCAAGCTGCTCATCCAATACCTGGATTTTCCCCATGCGAACCCCTCCTTGCTTCTAAAACTTCTATGCCGACTTTCGAGCTAATCGTTCAGCTTCTGCTTCATCTCGTTCAGCCATTGCATCGCCTGCATCGGCGTCATATTGAACAAGTCCAGCTTGCGGAGCTGGTCGGCGAGCTGCTCGGCCTTCGGCGAGGCTTTGCGGCGCCCTTGCTCCTGTACCGGCTGAACAGCATGCGCTGGCGGCTCGTCAAAGATAGAGAGCTGGACAGCAGCAGCCGTTTCCTTGAATACCAGCCCGGACTCGGGAACAACCGCATAAGACGGAGCTAAGGGAGCTTCAGCCGCTACACTCGCGGTGGCAACGGCAGCGCCTGCCGGCACCTTCTCCGAAGCTTCTTCCTCCAAATGCTCAAGCAGTACGTAAGCCCGGTCAATAATGGAGTTCGGAAGCCCCGCCAGTCTTGCGCAATAAATCCCGTAGCTTGTGCTTGCCGCTCCGGGAATCAGCTTGCGCAGGAAGGTCACATGATCGCCGCTTTCCTGTACGGCCATGCAGGCGTTCGCCAGCTTCGGAAGAGAAGCCTCAAGATGCGACAGCTCATGGAAATGCGTGGATACAAGCGCCTTGCAGCCGATATGGTGATGGACAAACTCGATAACCGCTTGAGCGATAGACATCCCTTCGCTTGTTGAGGTACCGCGGCCAAGCTCGTCAATGATAACGAGACTGCTTGCCGTCGCCTTTTCCGTCATGAGCTGAATATCCTTCATTTCTACCATAAAGGTACTTTGACCGCCGATAAGATCGTCGGCTGCGCCAATCCGGGTAAAGATGCGGTCGATCATCGGAATTTCCGCCGTTTTTGCCGGCACAAAGCAGCCGATCTGGGCCATGATGCAAATCAAGGCTACCTGCCGCATATAGGTGCTCTTACCCGCCATATTCGGTCCGGTAATGAGCAGCATCGATTGTTCCTCTTGCCGAAGCGAAGTAGCATTGTTAATAAACGGTACGCCGTCCATTACCGCCTCAACGACCGGATGTCTTCCTTCTTCAATAACCAGATCGTATTGATCGGTTATAACCGGACGGATAAATCTTCTCTCCGCGCTAACCGTAGCAAGCGACTGATAGACGTCAAGCTCTGACACAACCTCGGCCAGACGCTGCAGACGATGAAGCTGCAGAGCCAGATGATCCCGCAGTTCGATAAAGCGGGCGTACTCCAGATCAACCATTTTGTCCTCTGCTTCGAGAATAAGCCGTTCCTTCTCCTTCAGCTCCGGCGTTACGAAGCGCTCCGCGTTCGCCAGCGTCTGCTTCCGTTCGTAACGGCCTTCGGGCAGCATGCCCAAGGCGCCTTTGGATACCTCAAGATAATAGCCGAACACTTTGTTAAAGCCGATTTTAATCGTTTTGATGCCGGTTGCTTCGCGTTCCTGGCGCTCCAGCTCGGCAAGCCATTTCTTGCCGTTCGTGCTGGCTTCTCGAAGCTGATCAAGGTAATCGTCGTAACCGGCCCGGATTAATCCGCCTTCCCGTATCGATACGGGAGGCTCGTCCACGATAACCGTCTCGATCAGATCGGCCAGATCGGAGCAGTTATCCAGCCCGTCAACAAGCTGGCGAAGCCGCTCGGACCCGGCTTGACGCGCCAGCTCGACGAGCTGCGGCGTGCGGCGGATGGAGCTTTTCAGCGCGTTCATATCCCTGCCGTTCGCGCTGCCGAAAGCGACCCGGCCAACAAGCCGTTCAAGATCATAGACGTGGTTCAGCTCCGAACGGATATCGTCACGGGCAATCAAATTCCGGTAGAGCGCATCAACCGCTTCGTACCGTTCTTCAATCTTCGAACGGTTAAGCAGCGGCTTGTCGATCCAGCGTCTAAGCAGCCTGGCCCCCATCGATGTCTGGGTTCGGTCGAGCAGCCACAGAAGAGAACCTTTTTTGCTACGGTCGCGGACCGTCTCGGTCAACTCGAGATTCCGCCGCGTGTAGTGGTCCAGAATCATATATTGATTAGGCTCATAAGCGCGGATCGTGCGGACATGGCCAAGGGAGCGCTTCTGCGTCTCCTCGAGATAACCTGTCAATAGGCTAACGGCGCGGTAACGCGTTTCGTTAAGTCCTTCCAGCTGCTCTGCTTCAAACTGCTCACGAAGCTTGTCCTCGGCCATAGGCTCGCGGCTAGTCAGCAGCACGGGACGGTTCCATACCGCCTGCTCCTTGAGCAGTGCCAGCAGGTTTTCGTCGCCAACGATTTCGGCAGGCTGATAGACGTTAATCTCATCGATCAGCGTATCGATATTGAAAGCCAGAGATGTCGCATACAGCTCGCCTGTAGACAAGTCGCAGGCTGCCATGCCGATTGCCGCCGTAGAGACCGAACCGACGGAAACGATAAAGTTGTTGGATTTGTCAGCAAGCGACTTCGATTCCATCACGGTACCCGGCGTAATAACGCGGACGATCTCCCGTCGCACAACGCCTTTGGCCGCGCTCGGGTCCTCCACCTGCTCGCAGACCGCTACCTTGAAGCCTTTTTCGACAAGCCTTGCAATATAGTTTTCCGCAGAATGATAAGGGACGCCGCACATCGGAATTTTCTCCGACACGCCGCCCTCTCTGCCCGTTAATGTAATTTCAAGCTCACGCGAAGCATTAATAGCATCGTCAAAAAACATCTCGTAGAAATCGCCGAGACGGAAGAAAAGGAACGCGTCTTTCGCTTGCTCCTTAATTGCGAGATATTGTTGAATCATCGGGGTATAACCAGCCACTGTTGCCCCTCCCAGGTACATAGCATTCAAGTTTCTTATATTTAATATTTAAAAAAACATCATTCTGCTATTATACCAAGCCGATTGCCGCGCGCCAACCTGCATAGCCGAAGCCGGGCTGACAACCTGAAGAAACCGGAAGAAAAAGCCCGATCAGCTAGGGCGAAGCCTATACCCCGCATCTTGCGGTGAATACAATGCCACTAACTAGACTCGAAGTCGAGAAAGAACGGTACGGACTAACCATTGGAGGGGATGGTGAAATCCATCAACATTTTATTTTTGGAGCGCGGGGGGATTTGGAGCTGCGGTCTGCCCGAAGGTTTGAGGGATCTGGGGCATGAGGTACGGATGTCCGGTCCGGTTCATTCCGGTTCGTTAACCCGCCACCTGAGCGAAAATAAGCCGGATCTGCTTGTCTACGTCGGCTGGGGCCGCGATCACACTCCCGCAAAGCAGACGCTTATCCGGAAATTTGCTTCGGACAACGATATTCCGCTTATTTACTGGTCTACGGAAGACCCGAATTTTACGGACGAATTTACGCTGCCTTTGTTAAAAAGGATAAATCCCGCGTTTGTATTCACGATTTCAGCCAAAACAGCCGAAAGATTCCGCAAGCTGGGTTACGCCAGCGAACATTTGGACTTTGCTTTCCATCCCCGTATTCACCGAAGAATCAAGCCGCTTAAAACCTATAAGGCGGATATCGCCGTGGTAGCCAATGCCTATCCGGGCGTCTTGAGGCGATACCCCAAGCTCTACCGCCGCAAGGCGATGAACATCCTCATCCGGCCGCTGCTTAAAGCCGGCTACCGTATCGATTTTTACGGACGGAACTGGCATTTAATGAAGCCTTACCTCGGACGATCATTGCCTTCCCGCTGGATCAAAAAGCCGATTGCCTATAAAGACGCCTACAAAGTGTACAGCTCCGCTAAAATCATGCTCGGACTGCAAAATTATACGGATATGGCCACCCAGCGAACTTACGAGATTGTTGGCTCCGAAGGATTTCTGCTTACCTGCAATACGGAGGGAGTGAGAAAGCTGCTTCAGGCTGGCCGCGGCGCCGCTCTATCTTCTTCCCCGCAGGAAACCCTGCGGCTTGTCCGGCATTATCTCGCGAATTCAAAGGAACGCGAGCAGATCCGGCAGAACGGAAGACTCGCCATTGCCGAGCACACGTATACCAAGAGAGCTCAGATCATGCTGGATGCTTTAAAGAGAGAAGGTATTATCTCATGAATATTTTATTTCTCGAAAGCCATCCCATGTGGATTCACGGACTGCCCAACGGCTTCCGCGATCTTGGGCATCAAGTGAGAATCTCCGGCCCGTTAAGCCAAGCCGTTATCCTCGGGCTGCTTGACGAATTCAAGCCGGATCTGATCATAAGCCTCGGCTGGACGCTTCAGCATAGACCGGAGAAAAGGCAGCTTGTCCATGACCTTGTGAGGCCGACGGGAATCCCGTTTGTCTTTTGGGCTACCGAAGACCCCACCCATCATGAAACGTTCTCTCTCCCCTATGTACAGGCTGTGCAGCCGGACTTTGTATTTACGATATGCAAGTCCAAAATAGAGGAATATGCCGGTATCGGGATTCCATCCGCCCATATGGACTTCGGCTTTCATCCCAAGGTGCACCGCGCAGGCAAAAGCTCACCAAAGTACCGCAGCCGTATTGCCGCCGTAGCTAACGGGTACCCCAAGATTATGAAAAAATATCCGCAGCATTACCGGATCAAATCGATGCAGCAGCTCATCAAACCGCTGGTGCAAGACGGCATCCGCATTGATATCTGGGGCAGACAATGGACTCATATAAAACCCGCCCTTGGCGTGAAAGTCCCCGTTGGATGGCTCCACGGCCATCTCGCCTATCCACGCGCGCATAAAGTGTACAACTCGGCCAAAATCGTTATCGCCCCTCAGAACCACTTGACCCAGGTTACGCAGCGAACTTACGAAATATTGGGATCAGGAGGTTTTCTGATCACAAACGATACGCCTGCCGTCCGGGAATTGTTCCGCCCCGGCAAGGAGCTTGTCGTATCGGGATCTGCCGACGAGACTAAAAAACTGGTCCGTTACTACCTGAAGCATCCGCTCGAACGCAGGAAGATCCAGATGCAAGGCCTAGAAGCCGTGCAAAAGCATCATTACAAGCATCGCGCGGCTTATATGCTTGAGCAGCTGAAAAAGCATCATGTGATTCGTTGAATGTCTGACGCAGAAAATTGAATATAGGCGGGCAAAGCAAACAAATTGGCGCATCCCTTATAGGCGCGGGATGCGCCATTTGACGCGGATGTCAGCCCGCTCATCCCAGGTTGCGCCGCGCCTCGCCGCATCGAGCAAAGGCTCGATGTACGGCGCCAGCGCGGCATAGCTTGCCGTCGCCGCCATAGAAGCGGCGACGCCGTCGAGGCAGCCGGCGAGCTCCGCGCGGTCGCCGGCGTAGTAGGCTGCGACATACCGCTCGTCAAGAGCCGGTATGTCCTGCAAGGCATCCGCCTCGCGCGCGCAGAGAAGCGCAAGCGCGAAGGCGGCTTTGGCCGCTGCCGGAGACACCAGCCAGCTCGGCAGCGTCCGGTATTCGAAGCCGCCATGCGGTTGCTGGCGGAAATCGCCCAGGACGCCGTAGCGGGGGCGCCGCCCGCGGCCGGCGGGATCCTCGACAAGCGCCAGCGGGAACGCGGCGTAGCTGTCGAGCAAGCGCAGCAGGCGCGGCGTCAGCCGCACGCCGCTGAGATGGATATGCCCGCCGAGCGCAAGCCCCGGCACGGGCATGGCACCCGCGGCCCAGCGGAGGCTTGGGTCGCGGACAAGCCCGGCGGCGCGGAGCAGCAGCCGCCGGACGCCCGCCGTGAGCCCTGCCGGATCAGCGGCCGGCTCGGGCCGAAGCTCGGCGACGGGATACATCAGCCGTCGCCCGATCAGCATGGCGTCGCTGCCCGCGGCGCCGCCGATGCCTCCTAAATACCGGGAGGCCGGAGCAACCTTGCCATCCGGCCGAATAAGCACAAACTCAGGATCCGCCCCGATAAGAAGCGGCGGATCCCGGTGCTCCGCTTCAGCCTCAGGCAGCAGCAGCGGAACTATTTTGCGCCTCCTTGCCGCTCGCATCGAGACGCGGCCGTCCGTCCCAAGCGCAACAACGGCCTCACCAATATCTATTCCTACTGCGTAAAGTCCTGCAATCGCCCTACGGATCACCCGGCGGAGCACGGGATCCGCCGGCCATTCTGCCGGATGCCCGGCTGCGGCAGCTGCAAGCGGTTCTCCGCTGCCTAACGGCCTGCCTGCCCCGTTAATCCGCTTAAGCTCAACCAGCGCAAGATCGGCTGCTTGAACACGGTATAACCGTTCATCTCCCTGCTGCTCCCGATAAAGACCTGCGCGAAGCCATCTTGCCTGCATTTCGGCTTCCGTCAAAGCAACTGCCTGACGTTCGTTCTCAAGCCGGTTCAGCCGGTTGCCAGCCATACCCGCCCACCTTCTTTTTATTGGATTCGATAACGACTTAAGGGCATGCGGCGAATGCCCAAATTAAATGAATTCAACAAAAAGAGGGCTTTCGCCCTCGAATTTACCGCCTTAGCGGCATATCTTACAGTACAGAAGCGGATAAGTGCTTCCGGCTTACAGGTCGTCGTCCAGTAAGTCTGGATCCAGATCCTCGTAATCCCCGTCGCCGAGACCGAACTCAAGTTCTTTGCCGTCGTCGTAGCCGCCCGGGAAGCAGGCTACCCAAACTTTCGTCTCGGCGATCATTTCAACCGCATACTCGCGCTCAACGCGAACGACAACGCTGGAACCGCTTGACGAGATGTTGGCCTCAATGCAGTTAGGCTCCTGAATGCAATCGGCGGATACCTCTTCCGTAGAAGACCGATGCTTCGGATCCAGATAAGAAAGAGGCACATGCTCTACGTAATGCACGGTTTCTTTTGCTACGTCCGTTTGCGAATTCTTGCTATACGAATACCAAATGTTGAGATCGTAAGTACCAATTACCTCAATTCCGTCGCCCGATCGAACCGCTTCATATTGGTGGTTGATTACCCACGCACCCAATATGCTGGTCGGGTGATGAGGCGGTGTTACGGTATGAGAGACAGTGGAAAACTTACGACCTTTCCCGCAGACAGCTTTCGTTATAATCTCTCTACCTTGTAGCTGTTTATCTGCAAATGTCATCGATTTAACCTCCTCCATACAATCATTCATTTAAAGTGTATGCAGGTCATTCGTCTAGGGTGACTGAATCTTTCCCGCGCCGCCACGAATTTTATCCCTCTTTATTTTATGGCTCCGCTTTGTCTAACATGACATTTCTTTTCTTTAATCGTTTGGCGATTGCCAAATATCTTTCAAGCTCCATCGTCATCTTCAAAATAGCGGCTCGAAGCTCGAACTCATCCCGCGTGCGCGGAAGCTCCATCGACTTGTACAGCTGCCTCAGCTCGGACAAGCGTTTCTCCGTTATCCCTCGGTATACCTCGGATTTCACTTCCCCGGATAGGAGCTCCAGCAGCTCCGCAAGCGGTTCGTTCTGGGGCAGCTTCTCGTAGATGAGCGCCAGCTCTTCCAGCATTCCCTGCATCGACTCGAGCTGGAGACGCCGCATTTCGAAGTAAGTGGACCAATAATGCTCTTGCCCGAATAGCCGGTTCTCCTTGTTCAGCACGGCCCGGTGGGCGCCTTCATCTATAATCCGGTGAACCTCAAGCAGCTCGCTGCCATTCCAAATATGCGAAGGTTCGCGGAGCGTCCTGCCCATCTCGGTGAAAATATCGCCAAACAGCTTCTCGACGGAAGCTTTGAGCGACTCGAGCAGGTGCTGATCCTTCGGCATATAGATGAAGTTGATCACGATTGCCCAGCCCAGACCACAGATCATGAGCAACACTTCGTTTTCCAATACGTCAACGGTGACTTTCCCATGATTGAACAGCTGGAATACGATAACAGCGCTGGTTACGATGCCATCCTTTAGTTGAAAACGTGCCAATACCGGGAAGGTCATCAAAATAAATAACGCCACTACCCAAATATGAAAGCCAAAGATCGTAAAGACCAAAGAGGCAAAAAAAAGTCCCAGCGAAGAAGCGACGAAACGCTGGATAGCGCTCTTCAGCCCTTTCATCCGGCTGACTTCTACACCGAGAATAGCAAGAATACCCGCACCAAGCGGCGGCTCCAAGTTCAAATATACAGCCGAATAAATGGCGATAATGGCTGCTAAAGCTGTTTTGATAATGCGAATACCCACTTATTCCCCTCACGTTCGGATAGATTAATACGCTTATCCTAACGCTCCCGCCAGCCTGACGTCAACTTACGTTCCAATATCGCCACAAGTTGATACATAATCGTTGCGACTACGGCAATGACAATCAGGGTGGATAAGACGAGGGTGAAGTTAAATACCTGGAAGCCGTAAATCATCAGATAGCCGAGTCCAAGCTTGGCGACCAGGAATTCACCGACGATAACCCCAATCCAGGCGAGACCTACATTGACTTTTAAAGCCGATATAATGACCGGAAAAGAGGCAGGCAGAATGACAAGCCGAAACAGCTGCGCCCTGCTCGCGCCAAACAACCGGACCACCTTGATATAACCCGCTTCAATCTCTCTAAATCGGTTGTATATATTAATCGTTGTGATAATAACCGTCACCGACAAGGTTACCGCTACAATCGAAGTAAAGCCCGGTCCAAGCGTAACGATGAAGAGAGGACCAAGCGCCACCTTAGGCAAACTGTTTAAGACGACCAGATAAGGGTCCAGCACTCTCGATAAAAAAGGAAACCACCATAATAGCGCCGCGATTCCGGTTCCCACCAGAGTGCCGAGCAGAAATCCGATAATCGTCTCGGACACGGTCATTCCGATATGCGGCCAGATCGAGCCGTCCGCCATCGAATTCCATAGCTGGTTGATGATTTTGGTCGGGTAGCTGAACAGCAGAGGGTCGATCCACTTTTGTCTGCCTGCCGCTTCCCATAGGGCAATGAACAGCAGCAGGATCGTAATCTGTGTTGTACCTACTGCCGCGGTAACCCGTCTAGCCTTTTGCTTGAATTGCGTATGAAGCTGTTTCATCCCGCTCTCGCGGTCTTCCTCGATGCCGGATAACAATACGTTCTTGCCCGATTTCTCTGCCTCAGGCATGCCCTCCGCCTCCTTCCGCCCGGTTAAGCTCTGCCCACAACTGATCAAACACGTCCTGGAAGCCTGGCAGCTTGCGGGCCTCCATCGGCGTGGCCTGCCGGATCTCATCCGGCACAACAAGCTCCTTCACGATTCTGCCCGGATTCGCGGCCAGCACGATTACCCGGTCGCTCATGGCCGCGGCTTCAGCCAAGTCATGAGTAACGAGAACGGCTGTTTTGCCAAGACGCTTGAGAGTTTCATCTACCAGATCTTCAAGCTGAAGCTTGATATGCAGATCCAGCGCGGAAAAAGGTTCATCCAGCAGCATCACTTCCGGATTTGTCGCGAGCATTCGCGCCAATGCAACACGCTGCCGCATGCCGCCCGAGAGCTCATGAGGGTACTTGCTGCCTGAACCCGGCAGCCCCAGCTCCGACAGCAGGCGGTCAACTTCCTTCATCGCCGCGGCCGTCTTCCCGCCGGCAATCTCCAGGCCGATTGCGGCATTGTCCCGGATCGTCCGCCACGGAAACAGGAAATCCTGCTGCAGCATATAGCCAACGAGCCTTGACGGACCAAGGACAGGCGCTCCCGCGAGAAGCACCTGCCCTCCGGTTGGAGGAAATAAACCCGCAAGCATGCTGAGAATCGTTGTTTTACCGCAGCCGCTCGGACCGACGAGGCTGACGAACTCACCGCGCCGAACCGTCAAATTCAAATTCTCGACGGCTAAGGAAGCACCCTTTTCGTTTACGTAGACATGGGACACATCCTTCAGCTCCAGCCGATTATCTTCGCCAGCCATCGAAAGTCCCCCTTATTTTATTTCTTAACGTCTTCTATCGATTTCTCGGCAAAGCTGTTATCCACGATTTTGCCGTACTCGGTACGTTCCTTGAGCTCTCCAGCCTGAGTCATTACGTCAAGAAGGTTATTCCATTCGCCTTCGTCGATTACGGGATCCGTTGCGTAGGAGCCTTGTTGTTTGTAGCGGTCAATGGAGCTGACCAGGATGTCTTTATCCACGTTGTCAAAGTATGGGGCTACGACGTCCGCAATCGTTGCGGCATCGTTTTCCTGCACCCACAGCTGCGCGCGGTGTACGGCATCGGTGAACGATTGGATCGCGGCATTATTTTTCTTGATATAGCTTTGCTTCGCCATAAAGACGGTATAAGGCAGATGTCCGCTCTCTACGCCAAAGGAGGCAACCACTTTGCCCGTTCCTTGCTTCTCGAATACAGAAGCCGTTGGTTCAAATAGCTGTACATAGTCGCCCGTGCCGGAAGCAAAGGCAGGCGCGATGTTGGCAAAATCGACGTTTTGAATCAGTTCCAGATCCGCATGCGGGTCAATGTTATGCTTTCTTAACGTGAATTCGCCCGCCATTTGCGGCATTCCGCCTTTTCTTTGGCCGAGGAACGTCGCGCCTTTCAGGTTGTTCCAGTCAAAGTTCGTATCCTTCCGGGCAACCAGGAACGTACCGTCGGTTTGCGTCACTTGAGCAAAGTTGATAACCGGGTCGTCAGAGCCTTGCTGGTACACATAAATCGAAGTTTCCGAACCAACAAGCGCAACGTCAATCGTGTTGGAGAGCAGCGCGGTCATCGTTTTGTCCCCGCCTGCCGTTGTTGTCAGCGTAACGTCCAGCCCCTCGTCAGCGAAAAATCCTTTCGCCAGAGCTACATATTCCGGAGCGTAAAAGACCGACCTCGTTACTTCGCCGATGGTCAGCTTAACCTTCTCCGAGCTTCCCTTGCCGCAGCCGGCCAGCGCGGCTGTTGTCGTCAGCGCCACAATGAGGAGCAGCGACAGCCATAGCTTCCTTCTCATCCGTTAACCTCCCGTGATTACTCAATTAAAGTAAGTAGTAAGTACAATAGCCTATGCAGGAGCAAAAAAGTCGGTGCATTCCGAACAATGGAGACCCTGTATAGCAAGTGGGCACTCCGAGGTCGGGATCCTTGAACAAAAGCTAACCATCTCCTACGGCATTTTGCTATACAACCCCAGATAGCAGGCTTTTTCCGTGCTACAGAACACGACGGAACACAAAAAAAAGAGCCGCCCCAACAAGGGACGGCCACTTTCTATTACAGCTTATAAATATCTTTATATTTGCGCTCCAGATAAGTCACCAGATGCTGTGGATCCAGCGGCTTGCCGGTAACGCTTTGGATCAGCTCCGACGGCGACTTCAGCTTGCCGTACTTGTAGATGCGCTCGGTTAGCCACTCCTTAATCGGAAGCAGCTCGCCGCGGCCGATGAGGTTCCAGAAGCCGTCAAGCTCCCGCTCCATTGTGTCGGCGATTTGCGCGGCATACATATTGCCGAGCGAATACGACGGGAAGTAACCGAATGCGCCGCCGGACCAGTGAACGTCCTGCAGAACGCCTTCCGCATTAGACGGAGGAACGATCCCCAGGTACTCTTTGTACTTGTCGTTCCAGATCGCCGGCAGATCGGCTGCTTTTGCGCCTTCATTAAAGATCAATTTCTCGATCTCGTAGCGAATAATAATGTGCAGGTTGTACGTCAGCTCGTCTGCTTCAATCCGGATCAAAGACGGCTGTACGACGTTGATGCCGCGGTAGAACTGTTCCACCGATACATCCAGCTGGCCGGGGAATTTCTCTTGCAGCTTGCCGAAATACTGCTCCCAGAACGGCTTGCTGCGTCCGATGACATTTTCCCAGAAGCGCGACTGCGATTCGTGAATGCCCATCGAGGTACCCGTGCACAGCGTAGTGCCGATCAGCTCGGGCATAATATTTTGCTCGTACAACGCATGTCCGCCCTCATGGATGGTACCGAACAACGCGCTGGTCACATCATCTTCCAGGTAGCGGGTCGTAATGCGGACATCGCCCGGGTTAAGCCCGGTTGCAAACGGATGAACGCTTTCGTCGAGACGGCCGGCTTCGAAGTTGTAGCCCATCTGGTTCAAGATATACAAGCTGAACTCTTTTTGCGCCTGCTTATCGTATTTTTGCCCGAGGAAGGAAGTATCCGGCTGATGCGGGGACGCCGCAATTGCCGCTGCAAGCGGAACCAGCTGCTCGCGCAAGCCGCCGAATACGCGGTCCAGCTCTGCCGTCGTCATTCCGGGTTCATACTGGTCAAGCAAGGTATCATAACGGGTTGCCTTAGGCCCCCACAGATCAATAAATTGCTGCGTATAATCGATTACCTTTTCGAGCAGCGGCTGGAAGCTGGCATAATCGTTACTTGCTTTGGCTTCCTCCCACTTGGATTCCGCCTGCGAAGCAAGCACAACGTATTCCTGGTAGAGCTTTGGTGGAATTTTGACGCTGCGATCGTAGTCTTTGCGCGTTTCGCTAACGAGCTTCCGTTCAATATCGGATAATTGCTCCCGGGCAGCAGGCTGCTCCAGCTCATTCAAATATTCGCCAAGCTCGGGCGAGGTTGAAAGCTTGAACATATCGCCGGACAAAGCGCCGATAACCTCCGAGCGGGTATCCATTCCTTTTCGCGGTGCCCCTGTCCGAAGATCCCAATACAGAACGCCTAACGCTTCTTCGTAGCTTTTAATTTTACGGATTGTCTCCATAAACTTTGCGGTTGTTTCCTTATGTACCGTCATTATTCCATCCACCTTCCCTATTCCAAATTTGCTCATTTTGAACAGAGCCTATCTTGATCTTAACGATTACAAAACGTATAATCAACTTTAACCTTTTTATGTCGTTAATAGAGTAGAGAGAAGGAGAGAATACTACATGCGCATAACTTTTACTCCTGCTGCCGTTAAGTCGCTGACCCCTTACATAGAGGATGGCCGCAAGCAGCTTAAGCTGCTGCATGATACCGAAGGCTGCGGCTGCGTCGTAAGCGGCGTCCCGGCTCTTCAGCTCATTGAACAAAGCGGCCCGGACGACCGGCTTGCCCAAGGCGACCCGTTCCCGTTCTGGTTCGAGCCTCGCCATGAAGTGTTTTTCGAGCCGGAGCTCCGTATTGATTACGATGCCGCGCGCGATGCGTACAGCCTCAAGAGCGACGGCCAGATCTATACGCTTGACCTGCGTTTTCTGAAGAACTAATATTTAATCGTTATTAATAGGAGGTAATTCAAATGAACAATCTGGAAAAAATCTTGAACCACAACAAAGCTTTCGTCGAAAACAAGGAATACGAGCAATATCTTACGGATAAGTTCCCTAACCGCAAAATCGTTGTTGTCACTTGCATGGACACCCGGCTTGTTGAACTGCTACCTAAAGCATTGAACCTGAAAAACGGCGATGCCAAAATTATCAAAAACGCCGGGGCGATTATTACGCAGCCATTCGGCAACATTATGCGCAGCGTCCTTGTCGCGCTGTACGAGCTGAAAGCAGACGAAGTGTTTATTATTGCGCACCATGGCTGCGGCATGACCGGCATCGATCCGGAGACTGTTGTCGGCCACATGCTGGAACGCGGCATTTCCGAGCAAACGATTAATACGCTCCGTCATTCCGGCGTAGACTTGAACCGCTGGCTGACCGGCTTTGACAACCTTCGCGACAGCGTTGAGAAGAGCGTTAGCATCGTGCGCAACCACCCGCTTCTTCCGCCTAACACTCCGGTACACGGCCTTGCGATTCACCCGGACACAGGCGCTCTTGACCTGATCGTCGACGGCTACCAAAAGTAGAACCTAACCAAAAAGGAACCGAAACCGTGGTTATTCCGCGGTCCGGTTCCTTTTTTTCGCTTCGATGGCTGCTGCTCTTTCCGCTAATACATCACTGCGGTCTCGCAATTTATGACGGTGAATCAACGCGTCCGTATCCATGCGGCTGCTGCTTCCCCATTCCACCTGCAAGGTATTGCAAAGCTGAATGCATTGCCGCTCAAGCTCGGGATCCTTTACGATAAGCGTTATGTCTTGATACGGCAGCGATTGACCGAGCTGCAGGAAGTCGTATCTATGCGAAAGATCCGCGATAGTCCGCGTTCCGTCCAGACCTAACTGCTCGAGCGAAGTAAGATCCAGCTTCCCAAGTGCCTTTTCATACATTTTTAACGCACCCTTCGCATTTCCCCGCCGTTCATGATATTGCCCAACCGCAAGCTGGATGAGTCCAACCCACAACAATGCCCGCGGATCGCCCGGATGCTCCTTCCAATACTCCTCCAGAAGCTCATGGCATTCGAAGAAATCCCGCGTCCCGTTAAACTCCGCCAAGTACGATACATAAGCGGATGGATAATTCATAGGGGTTCTCTCCTTTGCATATTTATGATTTGGAACATTGAGTACAAAAATATTTTGAAACCTCCGTTAATATTAGCCGTATATGTGTATCATAGCAATTATTGAGCTACACATCGAAGCAGGAGGAGACGTACACAATGAAAAAAAGGTTACTGGTCATCATGGCTTTCGCTTTGTTCCTGACATTTGGTCTAGGCCAAGCGGATGCGGCAAAACGAGGCGGAGGATTCAAATCGCCAAAACAAAGCTTCACGCAAACGCCTAAGAAACAAGCTAACGTACAGGAGTCGACTTCCGGTACAAAGACTGGAGCAACAACGAATAAAACCGGCGCAACAACAACGAACAAAGGCTTTTTCAGCGGCGGCGGCTTTATGAAAGGCATGCTAATCGGCGGTCTCGCGGGCATGCTGTTCGGCGGTCTGCTTGGCAACATGGGCGGCATGGGTCAATTCTTCGGCCTCCTCATTAACCTGATTGCGATCTTTGTTCTGGTAAGAATCGTAATTTCGCTATTCCGAATGTTTAAGAAGAAAAATAATCCCGATACGCGGAGACCTTACTAAATGATACGAATTTACACGGACGAAATTATTAATGCCGTCTGTCTGCACATGGCAGACCGAAGAGGCGTGCAACCTTCGGACGTGGAGGTGCAGCTGGCTTGGGACGAAGAGTACGGCTTCACCGCAGAAGTATGGGTTAACGGTCGCAGCCAATATATCATTGAAGCGAATCTGCTCGAAGCTATCGAGCAATATATGTACCGGCAGTACAACCGCCGCGTCTTCCGCACCAACATTAAGCTGGATGTGGACGAAGAGGAAATGTGGGCGGATATCGAAGACTAGCCGGTTCCTAGAAAGCCTCCAATCCTTAAGGTTGGAGGCTTTTTCTGATCTCATGAGTTCTCTTTAGAGCTTCTAAGTGTCGCCTGACTGCTTCTCCTCTTGTCTCTTCCGGTCATTCGCCCATGCCTGATCAACGGCTTCTTGCGCAACATCCCGCTTAGGCAAATTAAGGTAAATAATGAGCAGCAATATCGAGTTCATCAAAGTTAATATAAATGTCAGCACAAGCAAAGGCGCTTCCCTCCGATTCGGTTTAAGCTTGTAATTACGTTTTCTTTAACAGGCCTCATTTTCCTATATTTTCTATCCCACCCTTACATATTCCTCCTGTACTGGCCGCCAACTTCAAATAACGCACCCGTGATTTGGCCGATCGAGGCGCTTTTTACGACCTCCATTAAAGCTTCGAACAGATTGCCGCCGGTTACAGCCGCCTCCTTCAAATCCTGCAAGGCGCCCGAATACTCCTCCTGATGCTTCATTTGAAACGCCTGCAATTGGCGGATTTGAGCCAGCTTCTCTGCTTCCGTCGACCGTGCCAGCTCGATATCCGTGCGTATCTCTTCGGGGTTGGGGTTGAGGAACGTATTCACTCCGATAATCGGCAGCTCCCCGGCATGTTTTTTCTGCTCGTAAAATAACGATTCCTCCTGGATTTTCCCCCGTTGATACTGGGTTTCCATTGCGCCCAGCACGCCGCCGCGCTCATGGATGCGCAAAAACTCCTGAAGCACCGCCTCCTCCATCAGGTCGGTAAGCTCCTCCACGATAAAAGAGCCCTGCAGCGGATTCTCGTTCTTCGCCAGTCCAAACTCCCGGTTGATAATAAGCTGGATCGCCATTGCCCGGCGGACGGAATTTTCCGTAGGGGTGGTGACCGCCTCGTCATACGCATTAGTATGCAAAGAGTTACAGTTGTCGTAGGTAGCCATCAAAGCTTGCAGCGTTGTCCGTATATCGTTAAAATCCATTTCCTGCGCATGCAGCGAGCGGCCTGATGTCTGGATATGATACTTCAGCTTCTGGCTGCGTTCGTTAGCCCCGTATTTATATTTCATAACGGTTGCCCAGATCCTCCGCGCCACGCGCCCCATGACGCTGTATTCGGGATCAAGCCCGTTGCTGAAGAAAAAGGATAGATTCGGAGCAAAATCATCGATAGACATGCCTCGGGCTAAGTAATACTCGACGTAGGTAAAGCCGTTCGCAAGCGTGAACGCCAGCTGCGTGACCGGATTGGCGCCGGCCTCCGCGATGTGGTAACCGCTTATGCTGACGGAATAATAATGTCGTACGCCGTGATCGATGAAATATTGCTGGATGTCCCCCATCATTTTGAGTGAAAATTCCGTACTGAAAATGCAGGTATTCTGGCCCTGATCCTCCTTCAAAATATCGGCCTGTACCGTACCGCGAACGGATCGCAGCGCTCCCGCCTTAATGATCCGGTATTCCGCTTCATCGGGTTGACGGCCGTGTTCCGCCGCGAATTTATCCACTTGCTGATCGATCGCCGTATTCATGAACATCGCTAGAAGGATAGGCGCCGGTCCGTTAATCGTCATCGACACGCTTACGGAAGGATGGCATAGATCAAAGCCTTCGTACAGCTTCTTCATATCCTCGAGGGTACAGACATTAACTCCGCTATTTCCGATTCTTCCGTATATATCGGGCCGGTCGCTCGGATCCTGGCCGTATAAGGTTACGCTATCGAAGGCAGTAGATAATCGCTTGGCCTCATCATTGCGGCATAAATAATGGAACCGGCGGTTCGTCCTCTCCGGTGAACCTTCTCCGGCAAACTGGCGTTTGGGCTCCTCGTCGGTTCGCTTGAAGGCAAATACGCCAGCCGTATAAGGAAAATACCCGGGCAGGTTCTCCTTCAGAAGCCAGCGGAGAAGCTCGCCCGACTCATGGAATTTGGGCAGGCTGACTCTAGGCACCGCGCTGCCCGAAAGCGATTCGAGTACAACCGGCCGGTAAAGATTGCGAATGGTCGGCCAATCGGCCAGCTGCTTCCGGCAATCCGGGTGCAGCTGTTCTTCCCACTCTGCTGCCATCGCATCAAGCTTATCCGCGAAGAGAGCCGTTTCCTCTCTCGTCAGAAGCCGTTCCTGATTGGCATAAATCAGCTGTCTCGTGCCCTTCAGCTGAGCAAGCGTGCGGACAACCGCAACCTGATCCTCGATATCCTTCTTATATTGCTGGACCGTCTTAACGATTTCGCGCAAATATCCGATTCGGTCCTGCGGGATAATCAGGTTTCTCTTTGTCGCTCTTAAACCGGACTCCTCCAGACGAACCGGCCAGCTGCCTCCCATTTTGTCCTGTGCAAGCTCCATCACATGCCGGAAGAGCATCGTTACGCCGGGATCGTTGAATTGACTCGCCATCGTTCCGAATACGGGAAGCTGCTCGTTAGAAGCCCTATCAAGCCGTCTGCTTCGCTTGTACTGCTTGCGGACATCCCTCAAGGCATCCTCTGATCCTTGACGTTCAAATTTGTTAATGACGATAACGTCGGCATAATCAATCATATCGATCTTCTCCAGCTGGCTAGGTGCGCCGAATTCGCTGGTCATGACATACATAGCGATATCGCATAGCTCTACAATGGCGGCGTCTCCTTGGCCAATCCCGCTAGTCTCGACAATAACAAAGTCGTATCCCGCTTGCTTGACGATCGAGATCGCGTCACCTGTGGCTTCGCTGATCTCCGACTTTGAATTTCTTGTCGCCATGCTGCGCATGTAAGCCCTCGGATCATGTATGGCATTCATTCGGATCCTGTCCCCAAGAAGAGCACCGCCGGATTTCATCTTCGTTGGATCTACCGATATGACGGCAATCGAACGGTTCGGAAAATAGTCCAGGAACCGGCGCACAAGCTCATCCGTCAAGGAGCTTTTGCCGGCTCCGCCCGTTCCGGTTATTCCTAACACAGGCACGCCGGGGACTTGTTCCCTCAACTGCTGCAATACGGCTACGGTACAGTCATCTGCAGAAATCCCCGCGGCTTGATCCTCGGCTGAAGAGATCAGTCTTGCAATCGCTCCCCAATTACGCTGCTTCACCAGCTTAAGATCCTGTTCGGCCTGTCTCGGCGTCGGATGATCGCAGGCTTCGATCATGGCATTGATCATCCCCTGCAGTCCCATCCTGCGGCCGTCCTCCGGAGAGAACACTTTGGCGATGCCGTAACGCTCCAGCGCTTCAATCTCGGAGGGAATAATAACGCCGCCTCCGCCTGCGAATAGTTTGATATGCCCAGCTCCGGCTTGCTTCAGCACATCCATCATGTAGGTTAAATATTCGATATGACCGCCTTGGTAGGAGCTTATCGCAATCCCCTGGACATCCTCTTGCATCGCTGCGCTGGTCACTTCCTGAACCGACCGGTTATGGCCGAGATGAATGACCTCGACCCCGGACGCTTGCAGAATCCGCCTCATAATGTTGATTGATGCGTCATGCCCGTCAAATAAAGCGGCTGCCGTAATAAATCGCACATGGTTTTGCGGGCGATATACAGGTATTTCCATGCTGGTTCCCGCCCTTCCGATCCGGTTATCGCTTCGACTCCATCCATCCTATTATTAAAATATTCGCTTGCGGGCAAGTGATGCTTGATTCAAATTGTATTTACAATCGAACGCGTGTTTGGTAATCTATTTATGGTAATATTTACTATTTATTATTTGTGGGAGGAATCGTTAATGCCCGTTAAGCCTCATCCCGTTAAAGCATCGATCGGATCTATTTTCATACATGTTCGCAACATGGAACGAGCAGCTAATTGGTACGCGGCTTTGCTCGGCATCGAACTAATCGACCCGTCCTTTGACAGCGTTTTTCCGCTCAAGGTTGACAATGCCTTTTTGATTCTGGACGCTAACCGCGCGGATTCCTTCCAGCCCTCCGAGCTACCGCTATTTTCATTTCCAACGGATGATATCGAGGAAACCGTTGCCTTTCTGGATGATTTGCAGGTTGAGCTTGTTGGCCAGCCGGAACGTTTTCCCGATATTTCTTTTGTTACGGTGAAGGATTCGGAAGGTAACCGTCTGATGTTCGTGCAAGAGCTTTAATAGAAAAAAGGCCGTTTCCAATGTGACATTGGAAACGGCCTTTTCACTATGCTTTGCGGAATGCCAATACCGCGTTGACTCCGCCGAAGCCGTAGGAATTCGATATGGCTGCCTCTGCTTTCACTTCTCTTGCCTGTCTGGAGACCAGATCAATCTCAGCCTCCGGATCCGGATCGTTCAAATTCGTCGTTGGCGGAAGCCAGCCCTGGTTCAAGGAAAGCAGCGTAATCGCCGCTTCTATTGCGCCGGAAGCTCCAAGCGGATGACCGTACAAGCCTTTTGTTCCGCTGACCGCAACCGGACGGCTGCCAAATACGCTTCGGATTACCTTTGATTCCGTGACGTCATTAAGCAGCGTTGAAGATCCATGCGCATTTACGTACGAGACGTCATCCGGCGACATATCCGCGCTCGAGAGCGCCAGCTTAAGCGCCCGGGCAGCTTGCGCGCCCGTAGGAAGAGGCGCGCTCATATGATGAGCATCGTTTGTTAATCCAAAGCCAGCCAGCTCCCCGTAAATCCTTGCGCCGCGGGCACGTGCGTGGTGCTCGGCTTCAATAACGAGAATAGCCGAGCCTTCTCCCATGACAAAGCCGTCCCGGTTCCGGTCAAAAGGCCTGCTCGCGCTTGCCGGCTCTTCATTGCGGGTCGACATCGCACGCAGCATATCGAATGCGCCAAAAGACAAAGGAGCCAGCGGCGCTTCCGATCCGCCCGCCAGCACGACATCCGCTTCGCCGCGCCGGATGGCCTGCAATGCCCTGCCGATGGCAACCGCACCGGAGCCGCAGGACATCGAATTTGTCTCGTTAGGTCCGGTAAATCCGAACTCCATTGCGAGATTGCAGGAGGCTGCCCCGCCAAATACGGAGAATCCAAGCGTTGGAGACACCGATCGGAAGCCGCCTTGGAAATATTGCCCGCATTGTTCCTCAGCAAAGGCGATGCCGCCTAGAGCCGAGCCCATAAAGACGCCTGCCCGCTCGGTCTCCAGATCCTCCGCATCCAGCCCGGAATCGCGAAGAGCCATAATTCCGCCGGCTACCGCCAGCTGGGAATATCGGTCCATTCGGTGCGCCCGTTTCTTGTCCATAAAAGCAGTCGCGTCGAAATGCGGAATTTGCGCGGCAATCCGGCTGCGAAGCCCTTCAGGTACAAATCGGTCTATAGGTTTAACCGCGCTTTCTCCCCGCTGCACGCCGGCCCATAACGCTTCGACTCCTATGCCAATCGGGGTTACGCAGCCAATGCCGGTTACCACCGCTCTAATCTCGTTCATATTAGCCCACCTCTTCCTGGATGTCCTGCTGGTTCCTGTGCTCTTCGATCTGCTGTTTCAAGCCCTGCAAAGTCCGGTCCGCAATCGCGTAAACGAATATTTCGCCGATCATATCGGCTGCCAGTCTTCGGCCAAGCGGCGGCTGCAGCCAACGATGGATGATCGTCACCTTTACCTGATCCTTCTCATCCAGTGCTTCTATCAGCCATTCAACTTCCATTCCGGTTGTAACGCCGCGAACATGCTTGTAATACACCGAGCATAACTGCTCGTCCACATTCATTTCGCTAACCCACCAGACCGGCCATTTAAACGGTTTAAACGGTCTTACCGCTCTCATCATGACTAGTCCGCCCCGCTCGCTGCCGCCCTGCTCGAATTGTACTCCACGGTAATGCGGAAGCAGCGCCGGCCAGTTCTCCACTTGCCGGGCATACCGGAAAGCCGTTTTTTTATCGCAATTTATGGTGATTTCATTACGGGTATACATGTATTCGTCTCCTTCGGGCAATCTCCGATCATCTCGGCAAGCTTATTGGTCAGCAGCGAGGAAGTGCCAATCATTCTAAGGGCTGAACGCCATAGGAAAGGCTGTCTGCATAAGCGTTCTATGATGTGCTGCAATCTGGTACCGGTTGCGAATTCGGCTTGCCGGGCCATTCTATATTGCCGTAGCGGCTCGTGACTGCGCGTCTGAAGCATGCTGACGATGGCGGGAGCGGCGAGCTCCGCGCTTCTTAATGCCCGATAGATCCCTTGTCCGGTTAACGGATCGTAATAACCTGCCGCATCGCCGAGCAGAAGCATTCCCGCAATGTCTTGCGGAATAACCGGCCTATCGAAAGGACCGCATGTCAGCACGCCGTCTTCGATTTCCGCATCCCGCAGCCGCTCCGTCAGCTCCGGCACAGCCCTCGCCTCACGAAGGACTAGGCCGGAACGGTCTTTGTCCGCCAATGAAGCTGCCTTGGAGCTGCCAAGCACAACGGTCATATTCGCCAGCCCGGCGCCAATCGGGGCGAGGCCTATGACTTTTCCTTCGCCGGCCGTAAACAGCTCGACCCTGCCATTTAATCCTCGCACCCCATTCAAACGCGCCGTAAAAGCAGCTTTGCGAAGCGATCCGTACCGGTTCACCTTGGCGTTTCTCGCCACAACCGACCGCAGGCCGTCACTTCCAATAATAAGAGAGGCGCGTATGGACATCGGCTTGCCTTCCGGGGAGCGGGCGATTACGCCAGCCACCCGCTCTCCTTCCCAGATCAGACGCTCCACCTTCGTACGCTGTTCAAATACCGCACCAGAGCGGCTGGCTTGCTCAGCAAGCCATAGATCGACCTGTTCCCTGCGACATCCCGCTCCATACTGCCCTTCCGGATATATGGCTTCAAGCGAAGCTCGTCCGCTGCTTACTTTCCAGCCTTGAATCGGACTGGACGGGAAATCAAAGGCCTCCTGAACATGCGAATACCCCGTTATTCTCCCAAGGGCGGCAACCGCGCCCGGATTCAATGACTCGCCGCAAGGCTTGCGCCGCGGAAAGGCTTCCGCATCCAGCATCAACACGCGAACTCCGCTGGCAGCCAGCAATCTTGCGGATGCGCTCCCGGACGGGCCGGCACCTACAACAATGACGTCATACCTAGTCATGGCCAACCACGGCTAGCCGGAACGGAAAATGTTTATGTACCGCCGCGTTTACGCCAGCAAGCTCAACGAGCCGCCGCGTCTCCTGCGGAGTGAAGGAACGCATGACCGACAGCGGTCCGTCATGTCTCGTTACCGGGCTTTTCCATACGAATTTGGCCAGCAGCTTGGCTGCCAGATAAGCGAGTCGATGCCGTTCCAGATCCGTCACTACCCAGCCTGCGCGGGTTACGCGGGCCATTTCGGCGAACAGCTTAATAGCGGATTGCTCATCCAGATGGTGCAGCGCAAGATTACAAAAGGCTAGATCAAAGCTGCGGTCTGCAAAAGGCAGGGCCGTTCCGTCCGCATGCAAAACTTCAATGGATGGATACGCATCCGTCCGTCGGGCAGCGAGCTGCACAATTTGCGGATGGTTGTCCACTGCGACAAGCGAGACGTTCCTGCCTCTTTTTTTGCACCAGTCAACAAATGCAACCGGAAGGTCCGCAAGACCCGTGGCCACATCCAATACCCGTACCGGTTCGCTTGGCGCCAGCTTGCGCATCAGCTTCTCCAGATGAACAAACAAAGCCGGATTTCCGCCAAGATACCGGTTAACGCCCCATACTTCGCGAAGGCTTTTTTCTAGCTCCACCGGTTCTACGCTATCCCCATCCAGCCATTCCTTCAGGTCCAGCCGTTCGAACAGCTGTGCCATTCCATCACCTCATCCAGATTTTCCCTTCATGTCCTTATTGTTATTCTTTTCCACCCCTTTTATCCATCCCTTCCGAGGTTTGCAAAACTTCTGCCATAATTTACACCTGAACGCCGGCTGAAAATTATCGCAACCTATCCCTCTTAGTTGCGTCTAATTAATAGACTTTGAGAGGAGAGTGGTAGATAAGCATGCTCAAAAAACTATCGGCGGCAGTTCTGCTTCTGTTCGTTGCCCAAACCATTGGGACATCCGCGATCAGCATGGCAGCTAGCCCGGTTTCCGGCACAATGACCAAGTATCGCGTCTATCAGAACGATCGTGCATTGCGTGAATTTGCTACCGATAAACAGGCGATTGCTTACGCGTCAGGTTTCGAGTACAGTCATGTGGAAGCGATTACGGGCCGTGAGTGGGTGTGGGACAACCTGCCCAGGTACAAAATCTATCAAGGCGGCACTTCCAGTACCAAATGGGAATACCGCACGTACAACGAGGCAATGGCCGCAGCCAAGAAGATGAAAGACGTACATATCCGGGATCTGGAAAGCCCGGGCTGGATTTATCAATCCTATCCGAAATATCAGCTCTATCAAGGCGACAAAACAAATGCGAATTGGGGTTATACAACCCTCGACGCAGCCAAGCAGGAAGCTAAACGCTGGACTAACGCTCATATTATGGAACTCAGCTCAAACAGCTGGATCTGGGACAATATGACGGATGCTACGGAGAAAAAAATACGGAGCGGCAGCCCGGTCTACTCCATTAAGGTAGATCAGGTACCGGTGGATGGGACAAAAACGTATGCTTTTCTGTACGATGCGATAAAAGCAGCTGCAGCTATTCCAAACAGCACCGTTGTAAATGAGGTGTCCGGACTAGTCGTGCATTCCAATGTGCCGACTTACGATGTTCAGCAAAGCGGTAAAACGATCAAATCCTTTGTCGCTCTGCAGCCTGCTTTGCAATATGCCAAATACTTCGGAAACTCCGAAGTCAAACATAACGGAACAACCTGGTGGACTAGCGTGCCTTATCTCTCGGTCTATCAGGGCGACAACAAATTAAAAACGTTCTTTACCCGCGCATCGGCTGTCGCTTACGCGAAAGGTTATTCCAACAGCTATGTCATCAATGCAGACGGCCGCAAATTGTGGAGCAATACGAAAAACCTTGTCTTTCTGGCATGGAATGGTCCATCCAACAGCCAGACGATTCTGAATCAAACGTCTAAGACGCAAGGTCTGTCCATCGACTCCCCTTCCTGGTTCGAGCTGAAGGATAGCAGCGGCGCATTAACGGATCTATCGGATCCGTCGGTTGTAACGACGCTGAAGGCGCAGGGCATTCAGGTGATGCCGCTTGTGTCGAACGACTTCGATAAGCAGATGACTACGGCTTTCCTTGCGAACTCGAATGCTCAGCAGCAATTCATCTCGAATCTGGTAACAAAGCTGGATACCTTGGGCGTATACGGAGTAAACATCGACTTCGAAGAAGTTGCCGGCACGGACCGGGCTGGATACACCGCATTCGTTACTGCTTTGACGAAAGCCGCGCATGCCAAGGGGCTGAAGGTTTCCATCGACCTGCCGCGCGGCGATGTCAGCTGGGATCATCTGACCGCCTACGATCATGCCGCACTTGCCCAAGTGGTGGACACGATCATCATTATGGCGTATGACGAGCATTGGAGCGGAAGCTCATCCGCGGGTTCCGTAGCCAGCCTTCCTTGGGTGGAAAAAGGCGTTCAGCAGTTCCTAGCGTACGGTGTTCCCCGCAGCAAGCTGATGCTGGGCATTCCGTTCTATGTGCGGGAATGGAAGCTTGACGGCTCCGGCAATCTCGTCAGTAACCGCGCGGTTCTGATGAGCGACATTCCGAAGCTGGTCGCGGACACGAATGCCGTTGGCGTCACCGATCCTGCCACGCCCGGTCAGACCAAATACAAATACGTGAAGGACGGCTTCACCTATGTATTTTGGGCGGAAACTGCGAGCAGCGTGCAGGCACGGATCAACCTCGCGATAAAATACGACCTCGCCGGCGTTGCCGCCTGGCGCCTCGGCTATGAGACACCTGATCTCTGGACGATGATGCTTCGTTTGAAGCAAGGGTAAACAAAACCCCCGGTCCTCGCTGCCTAGCGAGAACCGGGGGTTATTTATTTTTACTTTTGGGCCTTGTCTATCGGAAACGGCTGGCCTGACCAAGCCTTCTTGGCAGTCCAGTCCGCTTCACCCTTCCAGAAAGGGTGCTCAGGTTGCAGGCCAAGGGGCAGGAACACGGCGGCGCACAGATACAAGCTGCCTGTCGAGATGTATCCCTCGCCAATATTCTCTTGGTCGCCGCAGAATCCAATTCGAAGCCAGCCCTCCTCGTCGAATGTTCCGGGCTGCTCGATCATACGGCGGATAACCGCCGTCAGTGCGCACCTTACTTGATTAGGAGCGATGTCTTCCGGAAGCCAGCCTTGAAGCACGGCCTGCGACAGCAGCTGAAATGCGCCAAACCGGTAAGCAAGCGAACGCCCGATCGGCGGGAAAGTGCCTTCCGGAGAAATCAAGCGCTCTTGCTGCGCCGCATGGCGGGCGGCCCGATGGATAACAACAGTCGTTAATTGCTCCCATTCCGGCAACTCCGGGCCTATTGTCCGGAGAATATCGACCAGCATCGGTTGAATGACAAATCCGTTGTAATAATCCCAATGAAATTCCGGTCCGTCCCCGTATACCCCATCGCCCAGATACCATTCCTGATGCTTCTTCAGGGCATAATCGATCCGCATCGGGTCCCAATCCTCGCCAAGCAGGTATAAGGCCGTCTCAGTCATGGCTGCGAATAACAACCAGTTGTTATAACCCGGTTTTCTTGAGCGGGTCGCCTTCAAGCAGCCGACTACGTTTTTCTTAATCCGGTCATCAAGCTTGCCCAGCAGTTCTTGCGGTGCCCGGACTAGGGCATGGGACAAAAAGGCGGTATCTACAATCGGCTGATAGCCGCCGGCGAAGTTCATATAGTCCGGCGAAGCTGGATCCGTTGCCGCATCAATAGCTTCTCTTGCCAATTGCGCCATCCCGCTTCGCTGCTTCTCCTCTTCACCGGATAAGCCAGTCAGCTCAAGCCAGGGAGCCATTCCGGCAAGCAAGCGCCCCATGGCTTCCAGGTATGTGTATTCGCTGCGGTTATCCGTTACCGCTTGAACCGGCATCCGTTCCTTCAGCTTTCGTTCTGCTAAAGTCTCCAGTACCGGCCTTCCGATTCGAAGCATCCACTTAATCCACTGCTCGCGATCCTGCTTAACTTCAGCCATCGTTATTGCCCCCTGCTGTCTTGTCTTCATTGCCGTTATAATTACGTCTAACGTTCGTACCAGTAACCCGGGATGCCTTTTTCAAGGCGCATCAGCGCTTCGAGGTAGAAGTAATCGCCCCAAATCGTATAATCGTCCGGCGATGTATTTGTGCGTACGGAATATGAACCGCGGTTTAAGAAGCCTTCCGCTCCTATCACTCCATTCGTCGAGTAATGGCTGACGAGTCCTTCCATGGAGCGGTTCACCGCTTGCATCAGCTTTTTGTACACGGGATCATTGTCCGGCAGGAAGCCGCAAATCTCCAGCATTCCGGATGCCGCAATGGCAGAAGCGGAGCTGTCTCTTTTGGTCTCCGGCACTTGCGGCGCGTCAAAGTCCCAATACACTGCGCCATCCTCCGGAATTCGGTCTGCAAAATAGTTGGCAAGCCGCTTGGCCGTTTCCAGATACTCCGGCTTGCGCAGATAACGATAAGCTAACGCAAAGCCGTAAATCCCCCACGCTTGCCTGCGCGTCCAGGTCGAGCCGTCTTTAAAGCCTTGATGGGTTCCTCCCCGGTTGGAATCGCCGGTCTCGGGATTAAACCAGAAAGTATGGTAAGAAGAATCATCTCCGCGTACAAGGAAGCGGCGGCTCATATCCGTATGCTGCTCAGCGGCCTCTCTGAACGACTTGTCTCCGGTCTGCAGATAAGCCCAGTGCAGCAGCGGCAGGTTCATCATACAGTCAATTATAATACGGCCGCCGTTAACCGGATCATCCTTTGGTCCCCAAGCCTGCAAAATATTCATATTTTCGCGCCAGCGCTTCATCAGTACTTTCGCAGCATCTATCGTGATTTGCTTAGCAGCTTCGTCCTTTTCCAAGATCCATTGCGCCTTTGCGGATAAGGAATACAAGAAGCCGATGTCATGATGATCCAGACTCAGGTTGTTCTCGAGCCGCTTCCCAAGACTATGAACCGTCTGTACGGCAGCTTCCCGGTAAGCCTGGTCTCCGGAATACTCGTAACTCAGCCACAAAATTCCGGGCCAGAAGCCTTCCGTCCATCCTTCATTTTCAATAAGTACGTATTGACCGCTGCTGTTTTCGCTAACATGCGGGAACTTGCTTCCAAACCGCTCGATATTGGCTCTGGATATCTGCAGCGTATCTTCAATGGCTTTTTTCCACATTTCGATGCCCTCCCGATAAGGTTTATAGCCTCATTATAAAACTCTTAGGCTTAAGGCAAGTTGTGCTATAATGTAGCTAAATTGCGATTTTCGCCTTGCCGGAGGTGCGTTATGCCAACAAATGTTCAGCCTATGAATCTTGGTGCTAACGCTTTTTCCTTTACTCATAGATATGAAACCCGCAACGAGAATTGGCTCATGCTGCATGCGCATCAAGGGATTGAGCTGCTGTACATCCACGAAGGATCCGGCACGGTAACGCTTGAAAGCCAGCACTATAAGCTCGAGGATAACATGTTATTTTGTTTTCAGCCCTACCAGCTTCATAAAGTAGATGTGCCATTAAAGGACGGCGCTACCTATATAAGAACCAACCTGACCTTTGATGCCCGTATATTGGACCCCTATCTGCAGCCGTATCCCAAAATGCAAGCCTTTCTGCGAAGATTAATGTACGGTATGCTCAGGCGCCAGGTATTTACGTTTTGCAATGACAAGACTTTAGCGAATTTGCTGTCGGACTATGATAAAATGCGAACGCTTACCGGAGGCGAGCCAAGCGTAGAGGATCGGGTACTTTTTCTTCTATCCCTGTTTAAGCATCTTCAACTGCATGTATTTGAATCAGAAGATACGCACGCTTCCATGGATAAAAACTCCGGCCATGTCGAGAAAATACTAGACTGGATTGAAACGCACTACCGTCAGACGATTTCCCTGGAATCCCTGTCCCGGGAGCTTCATTTATCCTCTTACCATATATCTCATTTGTTCAAGCAGCAGACCGGAATGACCATCTCCGATTACGTGGCCGGACGCCGGATTCGCGAAGCTTGTGCGCTGCTTGAGAATACGGATTATTCCATTAACGAAATCGGACGAATGATTGGCGGCTTTAGCGCGCCGTATTTCTCCCAGCTGTTTAAAAAACATAAAGGGGTAACACCCCATTTGTATCGCAGTGCTATCAAGCATACGTATCAGTAGCCTCGTCGGCTGCTTTATGCAAAAAAGCTGCATGGGAACGGCAATTGCAGTTCCATGCAGCTTTTCTTATTAATGGATGATAAACGTGGCATCCTGTTTATCGGTCGTGGAGCTGGACGAACTTAGCGGATCTATCCGCATAGCGGTGTAATTGGATTGTCTGAGATAATAGGTCGGGAAGTTGTAAGACCGGAACGATACCTGCGAAGAGTTCGCAAGACCCGCCGTTTGATAGAACGTAGCATCCTGCTGGAAAGTTGTTGTTCCGTCGTTGCGGCTTAATTGCATGACATAATTGTAATGTCTCAGGTAATAGCCAGGGAAGTTGACGGACTCGAAGGAAACACCGCCCGAATCCGCAAGTCCCGGTACCATTCTGAATTTGGAATCGTTAACCGGAGACGGATTCGCATCGATTCGGGCCAGGAAATTGTAGTGGCGGATATAATATCCGGCATAACGGCTCGATTCGATTTGGTGAAGCTGTGCCGCATCTCCCAGGTCCTTGCTGCCGTAAGTCACCGAGTTGTGTCCGCTGCCAAGCGGTCCGCCCGACAGAACCAATACGCTGTGATTGTCGGCAAGAGGCAGAATAGCTCGGCTGTAGCCTTGCGGAACGACCGTGCTTACGCGCGTCCAAGTATCGGATGCCCCATTCTCCGAGTTCAGAAATAGCTCCGTGCTGGAATTGGTGGTTACGGCGATTGTTCCGTTAGGCCCTGTACCCGGCACCCATACGACATATGGGGAGCTGGTAGGAACAACTCCGTCTCTCGTTTTCAGCAGAGTACCCGGATCGGTAGCCGCGCCAAAGTTCTCGGGGTTGGAAGAGATTTTGTAATAGACGGCAAAATTGCCGTTTGGCGATCCGCCATACTCATAGGTCATTATATAATTGCCGTTCCCAAGCTTCGCAACTGTAGTCATGCCAGGACGTTTCGTCGAATCGGCTAGAGCAATATCTTCAACAGGCGAGCTCCAGGTCGTGCCGTTCGTCGAAGTAACGTGAACCAACTTTTGGTTATGGGCGGCATCACGCTCATCCGAGTAGTACATAATGAGTTTATTATTGGCTACCAGAAGGAACGGCTCCCATACCGGATCGTATGAGCCGTTAGGATCCGCGCGGCCACCGGTAGCAATCGAGCTCACGAAAGTCCAGGTCAAGCCTTTATCCGTACTTTTGTAGAGATCAAGCTTCGTTTGCGACAAATCGGATGGAATCGAATTGCCGGCGCAAAGAAGCGTGCCCGCAGGCAAATTGCCGAGGGCTTGAGGAAGCTCGTACAAGAAAGGCTGGTACCGAAGTCCCCATCCGTTCACGGTATCGGACACTTCCGAAATCTTAGTCCAGGATACGCCGCCGTCCGTACTGCGATAAATCGGGAAAGTTGGCGTACCGTTGACATAATGCTCAAAGGTCGCCAGCATGGTGCCGTTTGAGGTTCCGTTGTACTGCAACCGGATGGCTCTTGGGTACAGAGTACCCGGACCTGGATCCGTGGAAGGCGAAGTATACATCGTTGAAGGGCCAAAAGCATTCGCTTCCCCAATGATCATCAAACAGGCTATTAGAGCCAAGCCTATTGTTTTTACCCGCATCCTTTTTAACTTTTTTCCCATTATCTTGCCTCTTTTCGATAGAAGATCGGAATCCGGGAACGGGCAGGTTCAAGCAGCAGAAATCCGGACTTCCGTCAGGTATTCGATTCTGCGTTAAGATTTGGAGCGTTCAGGGATTGAGTAAAATGAGACGGCCGTTTAACCATGTTGGATGAGGCGATTAGACAGGATGGCAGGCGCTGCATGAAGTTGCGTGGCTGAGGGTAAGCACCTTTTTAGGAAGCTGCAGACTTCGCTAATTAATGAAAGCGCTTTATATTTTGGATTATAATATAGGTAAAACATTATTTATATAACTAATTGATTATAAAAATAATATTTTCCATCGAACATTTTTATCATTTTATATACCGAATAATGACTTCATGCATTATAAAGCGAATGAAGCCGAAGGCGATTTGGAACACAAAGTCCAATGGATTGCGGATATGCTCTTGTTCTCTCTTCTGGATTCGGAGTAGAAATGACAAGAAGACCAAGGCAGCTTCAGACTGACTTGGTCTTCTTCTTGCTTCCTGCTTACTGCGTATACAGCTGCGACGCCGGAATAATCTGCTTGCCTTGCGTTGCGCTCGACCAGCTCAGCTTCGCTGAGGCGCCGCCGGTTTTCTCGTAGTAATCCACGCGAATGCTATATTTCTGTCCGGACTGAAGAGAGATGGTACCGCTCCACTCCGTCGCCGCCTGATCAATCCACTTGTCGATAATAAGCTGATCGTTCACCCAGACGCGGACACCGTCGTCCGAAGCGGCGTAGAATGTATAGGTCTCGCTATATCTCGGCTGGACGTAGCCTGTCCAGCGGGCCAGGAAGTTATCGGTGTTCATTCCGGGCACGGGGGCTCCTAAGCCCCAGTCGAAATCAATATTTTCTGTCCGATTCGCTACCCATTGCTCGAAGTTAAGTCCGTTCCAGTAGGTACCGCTTAATCCCGTTCCGCTGCCTACACCGGAATCACCCGTCGGCGGATTGCTTCCGCTAGGCGCTCCGTATACAAAGCTGTTTCCTTTAAAGCCTACATACACTTTACCGAAAACATCCTTATCTCCGTCAATGGCAGAGACATTATCGTAGATGCCTTTCGGATAGGTTGCTATCTTGCTCCAGTTTGCTCCTTCGTCCGTGGAACGCCATACGCCGTAGTCTCCTTCCACCTTGCCTGCAAGATAGATCGCGGGATATCCGCCGCTTGATTCCGCTTTGCCAAATCCGATAGACGTTGCATCTTTTACCGCACTGATCTCCGACCATGTCGTACCGCCGTCAATGGAATGGTATAACGAATACGATGCTCCGTCGAGTTGACCGAAGGTAAGGAAAAGATGACCCGCTTTGCCAGGTACCGATTTCAGGGTCAGGTTAAACCAGCCGACTGCCCAGCCCTTCGGAAGAGTTGTATTGACCAGGCTCCACGATTGACCGCCGTTTGTCGTACGGTACAAGCCGTTATCGTTGTGATACAGATAGAAAGTATGATCGTTAACGGTATCAGCCGCAAGCGCATGACGGTTCAAATAGTAGGCAAAATGCGATCCGCCCACATATTGCCCGTTGTCATACGAACTCTCCGTTCCCGGCAAAATGATCGAATTCCATGACTGGCCGCGGTTTGTCGTGTAATACGGCGTCCGGTTGCTGGTCGGCAAGTAGACGATATTGTTCGTATCCGAGGCTGCTACGGCAATATCTCCGAAATGCATGTCCGAAGGAACCGATGCGAACGGCGTCCAAGTCTGGCCTCCATCGGTCGAGTAACCGCTAGGGTAGGCTTGTCCGTCGCTCTCGCAGCAGAAGCGGTGATCCGAGATGCTGGCAACCATGAAATTCGGATTGTTGTACGAATAGTCCAAATCCCATGCGGAGTTGAATCTGGAGCTTGGCTGATGCTGGGATGGATATTGGTCATTGCTCGCATGATAGAATAATGGACGGTCCCAGAACGCCGTCACCGGCTTACCGCCTTGAGGCACCACAATATCGTTGGATACCATCTCCTCAATGCCAGCACTTAGCGATGTCCAAGTTAATTGACTATCGTTGATATCCGTAGAGGTCCATACGCCAATGCCTTGCGCAAACCAAAGCTTATCGGGCACTACGGGGTCAAAAGCGACGTTGCCGACCGACATCCAGCCTTCGTCCGTCCAGGACAGCCATGGAACGTCGCCGGAACCGGCTGTCCGGTTCTTATCGAGTTGCGTCCATTGGCCCCCGCCGTCCGTCGTACGATAAGGTGTACCGCCGCCGTTGAAAGCTAAAATTTTACTTGGGTTGGATGGCGATACCGCAATGCTCCAAATATCCGTATTGTTATTGATTTGCGTCCAGTTTCCCCCGGTATACTTCCATACACCGCCTCCAGACACGTACAATACGCCGGACACGATCTCCATATCGGTGTAGTTCCCATTGTCCGCTGGCCATGAGCCCGTAATTTTATACCAGCTGTTGCCGCCGTTATCCGTCCGGTAAATGCCTTTGCCGTATACGGACGCATATACCGTTTTGGTACGGGTAATCCCGCCGTCGCTCACTGTGCCGCTGCCAGGGTCGATGGCCACGTCCTGCACGCCATGCACGCTTTCCCCTGTGCTTGGAATCCCCGAATCGCCCGACCAGTTGCTGCCTCCGTTGCGTGTTACATATAGGCCGTTTCCAATGGTGCCGTAGTAAACAACATTCTCGTTTGCCGGGTCAACCGCAAGCCTCTCGCCTGTCGTACGGGCGTCACCATTCGCATTATTATCTAGTCCCGATACATTTGTCTTGCTCCAGGTATCTCCTTTGTTGCTGCTTCTGTAGACGCTGTCCCCAAACGCCATGTAAGCGGCATTCGCATTGCTTGGTGCCGAAACAATGCTAACGACTCCTTTATGTCCCCCAGGCGATTCATCCGGCATGCTACCCGCGGTTACTAATTGGATCCAGCCTGTCTTCGCATCATTTAAACGATAGGCCCCGCCTACATCCGTACGTGCGTAAATCACATTCCCGTTAGGGTGAATATCGATTCCGGTTACGAAACCGCCTCCGCCCGTTTTTAATTGCTGCCAATCATAGGATGCGGAAATATCGCTTGTTGCCGCCTCGGCGGTTGCAGGCTTGAATGATAAAATAGATATTTGCGCAAGCAGCGCTACCACCGCGATAATGGCGGTGCCTTTCTTGAACATAACTTGTTCCTCCTTGTATTTGAAAGATTATTGCTCCTATGCAAAAACGAATCTATGTCATCCGCTTATCGATCTTCCCGGGATTAGGCCGACAAGACGGTTATTTTAAGACTCGGTTAGACCTGCATCTTTCAAGCGTTTTCAAATCAATTCATGATCACCTCTAGTTGTTTGCCGCCGTGTAGAAACGGAACGAATAAGCTTATCGCATGCCTATTCGTTCCACCTTCTCCTTCAGAAAAAACAGATTAGTTAGCTGCTTGCAAAATACGATAAATAAGCACGGCCGCTTCAGCGCGCGTTGCGCTTCCTCCTGGCATAAAGCTTCCGTTTCCGTAGCCTTTTAATAATCCCGCTTCGCTTAATTGATGAACGGCTTCCTTGGCATAAGAGGAGATGGAAGCCTCATCGGCATACCCGGCTGCCGGAATGCCGGTACTTGGCTTCAATCCAAAAGCATTAGCCGCATTCCAGATCATAGCCGCCATCTCTTCCCGGGTAATCGTAAGGTTCACGCCAAAACTGCCGTCCATATAACCTTTCACAATTCCTAGCTTCTCGGCAGAAGCCACTTCATGCTCATACCAAGCCCCTTGCTTCACGTCTTTAAAGGACGACACAGCACTCGGCTGCTGCAAATCGAAAGTACGGATCAGCATCGTGATAAATTCAGCTCTGGTGACCTTGTTCTGAGGGGCGAAATGCCCCTTTTGCGGGCCATTGACAATCTGTCGTGCGGCCAATCCGTCGATCGCCTCTTGCGCCCATTTCACCGAGCCTACATCCGTAAAGGATGGCGATGTTGACGTGATGGCATATTGGCTGAAATGCGGCGGATAAAAGACCAGCATGCCGGACAGGCCGTCATAACGCGAGTTTTTCACCGGCTCCAGTTTGCCGCCTTCGCCTACATAAGAAGCAATAACCGTACCCGGTTTTTGACCGGACTGCAGGCTGTAAGGAATTTCTACTTTCACGGGATGATAGCCGTTAAACGCATGAACGGCTGTTCCGTCTACCAACAGGTTGAAGTCATAGACAAGCTTGCCTGCGCTGTCCGAAGCGGCAAGCTTGCTGACTTGCAGCTTAATCGTCTGAGCATCGGCATGAAGTCCGGCAATTGCGTCTGTCGACAACGTCAACGTAAAGAATGGCGTTACAATTAGAATCCGGTTAATCCCCTGCTTCTTGGCTTCCAATACGGATGCAGCCGGAATATCGAGATCTAGCGAATCGAACTTGCCCGTTGAGGCAGCTATCTCTATGGAGATAGCATCCTTCTTGTCTTTCAAAGCGCCTTGGATAGCATCACTTATGGTTTGCGCCTTAAGATGCAAGGCGGCATACGTTCCGTTTATGCTCGGAACTGCTTGAATTGTCCCGCCGTTCACGGTTGGATCGGACGCGCTTGAAGAGGTCGTTGTTCCTGTCCCGGATGGCGCTTCCGCATCCGCTGCTAACGTTCGTAATTGAACAGGTCCAAGCGGTTCGGAAGCTGTACCTTCCCCATCCACTGCAACAATGCGATACGTATATTCCGTGTTCGGATCAAGACCCTTAACCGTGAACTGACGCACGTCATTACCGCCAACGGTTGCGATTGGAGCCGCTACGCCGTCTTGATAAACCTCATACTGCGATACGCCGAAGCCGTCAGCCGCGTTCGCCCAATACAATTTCACGCTTTTTGCTTCGCGTTCCGTATAATAGAGCTTCGCGGTCTTGGGCCAAGAAGGCGCCGTTGTATCCGGGATCGTCGAAATCGCGGGCTTGCCCGCCGATTGACCGTTATCCCAGACGTATACCTTTACGATATGGCCGTCTATGGCTTCCGGCAGTTTTAATTCGGCTCCAAGAACAGCCTTGCCGTCTGCTTTCAAGCTTGCCGTTGTCTTGACCAGCTTGACGGGATTCGCTTGACCGTCCTCGAGCGCAGCAACCAGATTCACTTGCTGCACAATTCTGGTATTGTTCTGAACGGACGTCTCTACCTTAATGGTCTGACCGCCCGCAAGAGCGGTTAGAGGCTGTCCGGAACCGTTCTTGTAACGGATATCGGTCACCTCGGTCAGATCACGGATACTGAAATCCTGCGGTGACGAGTATTGCACTCTGCCCTGACTATCCGTTGCTTTAGCAACCATGTAATAGTCTCCCGGCGTAACGTTATCTATTTGCAACGAATATGGAGCCGTTGTATCTTCGCCCAGCTTCTTAGCGCCTTCAAAAAATTCAACCTTAGAGATTGAGCTTTCGGTTGCTGCGGCTGCATCTGCCTGAATGGCAACGCTAGCCCCTGCCTTGTAGACTCGTCCGGCTTGAACCGCATTTGGCAGCTCATCATCGGACTTAATGCCGGAAATGCTTACTTCCGGTAGTCCGGCAGGCTGGCCGTACACGAATCCGCGGCCTTCAAGCGACAAATATACGCGGTCCTTATAGCGCATGTCCGCTTCGATGCTGTTCGTCACGCCAAAGGAATGGCGTTCATCCGTAATTTTCTGCCAGCTCTTCGCATTGTCTTTGGACACATACACGCCGGAAGCGCTATCGCCGTTCGCGATGCCGTACAGGTAAATATAAGGCTGGTCCGGACTGTCGCCTTTGCCGAAAGCAACGTCTACTGCTGCTTGAACGTTAGGTATTTCCATAAAGTCTGACATCGAAGCATCCGTGGAGCGGTACAGCTTCGAATATTTGCCTGCGTGGTCATCGCCGAAATCTCCTTGCTTGGAGGCCAAGAATACATCCCCTTCCTTGGCTGGGTTAACTTTGACCTTCACGAATGGAAGGGCAGCAAAGTTTACCTTATGCTCCGGATTGGATGCGGTGTAATCCTCGTCGCCTTGCGCCTCGTACCCGGTATACGTCTTCTTCCACGTCTTGCCGCTGTCCTCGCTCATATAGAATTGCGCAATCTTTGAATCCTTTTCCGTGAACATATAGAATTTGCTGCCATTTACTTTGTCGGATGCCAGATTCTGCGTGGAGCTCCACCAGTAGCTGTTACGCTCATACAGATGGCCAAATACCTGGCTTTCAATCCCGCTCGCATCCTTCCACGTCCTCCCGCCATCCTCGCTATACTTCATATAGCCGTTATAAGGAGACCAGATCAGACGACTCGGCGTCGTGGAAGACATGGCAATCATTCCGCCCGTAGTCTCCATGGTTGACGGAATGGCGGATTCCTCCCAATGACGTCCGCCGTCATGCGTTGTCCCGTAGAAATTGAACGGCGCACCGTTCCATAGCGCGAACTGATGATAGCCCATATAGGCCATTTCGTTCGGATTCTGATAGCTGTAATCAAGCCCCGACATTTGGGTCAAATTAATGCCCCACATCGGCGGTCCGTCGTATTTCTGGCCCATTAACCTCGTATCAGGCACCGTATTGCGATCCCGCACCGAGAAGCCCGCGGAGTCGGCCGACCCGACATGCACGTCGAAGCCACCCGCAAGCGGCGGGACTTTGGCGATATAGCCTACCAACTCCTCGTTGCCGTGCATATTGGCATCGGCAATTGGCGTATCGGTGTTGATTCCCCGGATTTTCAAGATGCCAAAGCCTGTTGAGGTCCATGCCGTCGCAGGGTCGATCGGATCAACTACAAGCGGCGCGCGCTCATGGTTCGACCACCATTCCGGATAATACTCCGGCTCGATTCCCTTGTGCTCCTGCTTGAGGCTCCAGGTCAAGCCCTCATCCGAGCTTACATACATCCAGGCATTGCCTGCATCGGAATCACCGGCCTGCGCGTAGATCAGCGAAGCATTGGACGGATCCATATCGATCCCTACAACCGTCTTCTGCACGATTTCGCCGTGATCATGGGAATCAAACACCTTTGCAAGCGCCGAATCCGTGCGCTCCGCTCGCAGAATCGTTTGTCCGCTTGTTACAAACAAGGTACCGTTCTCATTCACCGCCGCGCGGAAGAAATGATTGGACTCGCTGCCCGTTGGCCCGCCGAGCTTCGCGAAGCTTGCGCCGCCGTCAGTCGTTTTGTAGACGCCGTCCTCATAGACGCCGACATAAAATATTTTCGTATCCCCTGATGCCGTCGTACCCGAATTCTTATCGAAGGCAACAAACGAAAATCCCCCGCAGCCCGCTTTGTCCTGGCAGGTTGGCGTATTCGGCAGACCGCCGGTCAGCTTGGACCAAGCAGCATTGCCCTTCTTCGTCCATAATCCGTCTCCGCGCGAGGCGAAGTACAGACTCCCGGAACGGTTCGGATCAACCGCCAGCCTCTCTCCCGTCTCGGAGCGAAGCGCATCGTTTCCTCCCATGTAAATATCGTTCGCTCCCATGCCCGTAGCTGACCATGTCTCGCCGCGATTATGGGAGGCATAGATTTCTCCGCCTTCGCTATGCGAACCGTTAACGGCCATATAAACATCATCGGCGGCACCCGGATCAATCGCTATGCTCTCCACGGCGTAGCCATGGCGATTATCAAGGCTGAGCCAGTCCGATAAAGGCTCCCAGCGGTCTTCTTCGCGCACGTAACGGTATACGCCGCCAACGTCCGTCTTTGCATACATCAGATAAGGAGCCGTCTTCTGCGCGACAAGACCGGTAACCCAGCCCATTCCCTGAAGATTAACGCTGTCCCATTCCCAAGGCTGCTCCGTCTGTTCGGCCGGCGAAGCTTGAACGCTTGGCGTTGCTATAGCACTAAAACCCTGGATGAGCAAGACAATCGCAAACACGGTGCAGAGCCATTTCCTGTTCCTTCTCATGGTAGATCCCTCCATCCTTTCCCCTTAAGACACGTCAGCCGCAATAACCGGCGAATAAGCAGATAATTGCTCGGGATTTATTGCGTAAGCACAAATGCGGTATCCGGCGGCATTGCCCGGAACGATGAATCCGGCATGAATAACGGAGGATTCGGATGCAGAAGCTTCCGACTGAACCGTTGACCGGTCCACAACCTCGCCTGAAGCGTCGCGCAGTTCAATGACATAGGTCGTTTCAATGCTCGTAAACGATTCGTTGACGAATTGAACAGACGCGTCTTTAAAGTTGACTCCCGAGTATGGAAGCTCCGCCACTCCATCGGTTACCTTAATCCAATCAACCGCAACGGATTCCGACGATTCCGGCAGCGGGACAACGGCATCGGAGGTGAGAAGCTGGACATGATCGAGATAACCGATCCAGCCCGCTAACGAATCTCCGTTAATGGTCCAAGTTATCGACGTCATCTGCGGAGCAGCTGCGTCAGCCCCCGGCGTAAAGGTCACTTCGTATTGACCGGGAACTTCGGTAGTCTCGATCGCAGCCGACTTGATCAAATCCTCGCCTTCGTTCCCGGAGATCTTCACGTTTACATCGGCCGGCTTATTCCCTCTCATGGAAAACCGCAGCGTATAGCTCTGTCCAAGAGCCACATCCGCGCCATCCAGCTTCACGACAGCCGGTCCTTTGTCCGCTACGATGTCGATTCTTCCGCGCCCGTGATCATTAGACAATTTAGCGCCGCTTCCCGATACGGACCAATGTTCTAAACCGCTGTTGAAATCGCCATTCCGGACATGATTGTTCACGAACGGAAGCGGCTGTAATTTTACGTCATCGATTAAGGTCGTTGTTGCCGTGGACCAGAAAATATGTCCGATAGACAAACGGTCGATTTTGTCCACGTCTCCGAGGAACGGAATGTTCTGCTGCTTCCGTTCGCCGTTCAAGTAAATATCATAGGTATGCGTAGGAACGTGAACGATCAGTTTATAATCGCGCCATTCGTTCGTATTGAAATCGCCATCCACGATCCGGTGCCCCGGAGCTTCCGTACTGTCAAAGTTTTCGCCGACCATGTTAAAGCGCAGGCCCCAAGCCTCAACAAGCGACAAGGCATCCTGGCCGGATGCGCTGTCCCACAGACGGACGATCGATACGGCTCCTTGATCCGTATTTTTCATGCGGTATTCAAAAGTGAAGTTTCCCGTCTGCGGATCAAACGATTTCGTAAGACCGTTAGGGGAGTTCTGCAAGTCATGCTTCACCTTCAGCTGCTTGCCTCCATCCTGCGAAACGACCTCGTAGGTGCCTTCATCGGGATTGCTGCCGTTCTTGCTCCAGCCTGCGGGAAGTCCCCCGATCTCCGTTGTCTCAAAGCTCTCGTCAATCGCTGCTGGCTGTACGAGCCGGAAATGTACGATAAAGCGGTTCGTTCCTTCGCTATTGGATACAGTAATATCCGCTTGTCCAGGCAATCCTTGCGCTTGTTCGATCGTTACCTCATTGCCTTCCTGCGCCGTTGCCGTGATTGTCGGTACGGTAGTGGTTCCGACTGGAAGATCGTAATAGTAAGTGTGAGTACCGGGATCAAAATCAGGAATAGCCGTATCATCCACTTGAAGCCCGGTTAAGGATTGCGGACTACCGGGTGTATGAGGTTGTTCTCCCGAATCGCCATTCGAAACCTCGCTCAAGGTGAAATCATCCAGATAGACCTGGTCGGCGCCTTCGCTCCACACGGAAACGAACTGCGTACCCGATTCTCGGGCCATGTCATCCGGTGTCTCAAACGTTATCTCCTTGTAGGTGAACTCCGTGTCCTCCGGACCAAACTGAAAGGAACCGTAAGTCTGGGAAGAATCATCCCCCGGCTTCTTGTAATTGATCGTGACCGTTGCGGTTTGCGTGCCTGTACCCGTTCCCGCTGTTTTTCCCCATACGCCAAGCTTGTAGAACTTTCCTGGCTGTAGGGCAACCACTTGACGGCCTCCATTGTTCAACAGCACTTTAAGGCTGGCGCTGCCCGTATGCGAGATATCGCTTGCAGCCGTGAAGCCTTCCCCCCATGCCTGCCAATTATTTATGCCGTCCTCGAGGCCAGGATTAAGCAGCATGGTATTAACCGGTGGCAATGGAGTAGTACCGCCGCCATTCCCATCTCCCGGATCTTCTCCTCCAGGCGCCCCAACGGTGGTTGGACGGATGGAAATTTGCTTTAAGGAAAACGCCGTCATATCGCCGCCGAACGGAATTTGCAGCGTAGCGCCCTCTAAATCCTCAGCAGGCGTAAAGGTTACGGAGTAGTGCTTCTCCTGTCCAAGCGTCAGTGTCTGCTGCGATAGAACAACCGTATTGCCATCGCTTCCTGCTGCTCTGAGCCATACTTCAATTCCCCGTTCTTCCGGAGCTTTAGCGTCAAAGGAAAACGTATATTCTACGTCCTTGGAAAGAGCGCCTGTGGTTTGTCCTAACGATTGCGCCCACATATCGTCATTTATCAATGGCGTAAAGGTAGCCCATCCGTCTGCCGTCTCGAACGACGTTTTCCCCGTATCCAGCCACCAATCCGAAAGTCCCTGCGAGAATTCACCGTTATGCACGATTTCCCCGTTTCCTTGCGCCATTGCTTTGTTGGAAACGCTTCCTAAACATTGAACGAATAGTGCCGCTGTTACGATAAGCATGATGAATAGTTTTCTCTTCTTGCGTCTTGCCACGCGTTACTCCCCCTTCCTGGTCATCAACATTCAACTTTCATTGTAAGCGGTTGCAAAATGATGCGATTATTCCTTTCCCACTCCTTTTATTGGATATTTTCCTTTCGTGTAAAAGTGTATATGATACGGCTGAAAAAAGGAGTGAGAGAAGAGAATGATCAAGGTAGGAAGGAATGCCGGGGAAAGCCGGAACTTGGCCTGAACGCATGGTTAGGATGCATTCGAATCAGCGTTCTTTCTCACTACATGAATCCCATCCTCTTACCTCGCCGCAGGCTGCAAACAGAAAAGACACCCCGCTTGATAAAAGGAAGGTGTCTTCTCTCGTCCAACTATTTTTTTCTTGTTAACCGCGTCGTTCTTCCAGCCATAGAATAGAGGTTACTCCGCGCGGATAATAACGGCTTCCTTTTACGAACCCTTCATGAGTCTGATCGCTCCATGCCCAATAAGCATTTTGCGGGTCCTTGAGCCAGGATACATGAGCGTGATCCGCTGCCATTTGCTGCTCTGGTTGAATAACTCCCAGCACCTGTCTTGCAACAAACTGATTCAAATAGATTTTGCTGGACCAGGAGTTGATGCTTGTCGACGATAACTGCCATCCGCCATCCGCGAAAAGGCATACGCCGGGTACAAGGATGTTTTCCAAATGCTTCTTCAAGGCGCTTAAATAACCCGCATACGGGCTTTCTTTGGTATAAACATCAAACAAACCTGCTGCGTACGGGTATACAAGCCCTTCAATGGCAGGAATGATGCGGGATACGCTCTCCCCGTCCAATATAGCGGGAATCGTACCATCCGCCTCCACTCCGGACATCACGGTAGACGCACAACGGGCCGCCTGCTCTGCCGCTTCGATAGCAAGCTCTGTCTCCCTTTCGCGCACAAACAAATCCGCAAGCATCACATACACTGCCCAGCACTTGCTTGCGATATAGATATTACGACGGGATTGTCCAAGCGAGACATCCAAGCTGTCATAGGTCGTAATTTCCGCGCCGCCGTTTGTCCTGCTGCTCTCCAAATCCATCATCCCGTCTCTTAGGCCGGCGTTATGATGATCCCGGTTCAGCATGCTGGAGAAGCAACTCTTGATGATCCCCATTTTATCCGCCAGCCATGAGCGGTCTTGTGTCTTCTCCGCATAGACAAGCGCGCATAACAGCCAGTTCGTAAGCTGCTCCTGCGTCATATACGAGAAGCAATCCTCAATCTCCGAAATCTCGTAGGCCGAATATTGCGGTCTGGAGAAGACGTTGGCAACACCCATATCATGCGTAAAGCTGATACCGCCTTCGTATTTCTCGGGGTTGCCGTATTCTTGTACCTCGTCTTTGTAACTATAGCGTTCGGCGAATAAATCCAGTACGTTACGAACGGTCCAAGGATTCATTTTCATCTCGAAAAATAATTGATCCACGGTCAAATCAAGAGTATTGATCATGCGATACTCGCCTTCATTGACGATCCATACCGGCTTTCCCTCGACATCCAGCAATTCCGTGCTGCCGTAATAACTGTGAACGGAATGGCGAATCAAGAACTTCTGGTCCTCCGAGAGGCCAACCTCTTCCATCTCCTCTTCCAATTGGCCTGAAACGGCATCTACCGCATCAAAACGCTCAAGCGCGTAACGGGCAACCGATTCAATGGATTGAAACAACCTCGTGTAATAATAAGAGCCCGGTAGTCCCGAGGTAACAATCCCTGCCTGGTAGAAGCAAATCGCATAACGAACCGTTACTTTCTCTCCTGCAGGAACCTCGGTCAATAATGCTCCGCATGATCCCAGACCAAATGTATGATGGGCTTTCGACCGCGGTCTCAGGATGCTCTCCATATCGAATCCAAGGGAAGAATACGTTCCAGCATGCTCGGTCACGACCGCTGTCCGGAGACCTTGGCCTATTCCGCAATACCCGGATGGCATCGTGTCGTCAAGCCTTCTCATATTGGAGTAAGGATCATTGCCTTGATAGCCGAAAAACAAGGTTCTGGCTTCAACCCCACTCGTGTTGTCCAATGTGAGTTCTGCCCATACCGCGGGCACCAATGCTGCCTTAACCTCCTCCTCAGTTGCCAGATGGGGATCCGGGACAGCCTGAATTTGCGTCAGAATGCGGAACGACAGATCGCCTGCGCGCCACTCATCGGTTGCAGCTTTATAATCTCGCGTAACGGCATCCAGAGGGAAAGACCTAAGGGCAGGCGACTCCGCTTCGGACTCTCCTTCCGCTTGCACATAGCGTTGTCTTTCATTATCGCTTCCCGCATAAAAAGGCAGCAGCTCATAGCTTCCGTCCGGGCCGGAGCAGCCAATATAAATATTCTGGTCGGCCGGCTTGCCAAGCTCCAGGCCAAGCCCGCCGTTTGCGCCCGGATATCCTAACGTAAAGCTGGCAAAGGCCCCGATCGGCGAATGCTGCGCATTAAAGAAGATCGATTCATGGTTAGATTTCATCGTTACTCCACCTTCGTACAATAGTAATACCTATTATAAGTAGGTACGGATTTCGGAAGAGAGGGACAACTGATTGCGCAAGGTAGCAAAAAAAGACGCAAACCGGTTGTAAGCCGGCTTGCGTCTTGTTGCCACACCTCTTATTTTCTCTTATCCACTTCGGCTTGAATTTCCGTCGTAATCTTGTCGCCACCTTGTGCTTTCCACTGCGATACGAAGGTATCAAACGAATCAAGCGGCTGTGAGCCCAGAATAATTTTCAAATACGTTTGTTTCTGCAGGGATTGCAAGTCTGCCCATGATTTCGTCATCGTTTCGGTTTGGCCGCCATACACGTTTGGAGTCACAACGATGTTGTTCTCATTGTCGGTTACAACCTTCATCGCGTTATTGTAAGCGAGGTAACCAATCCGGTTGGCAATCGCCGTGTTCAGTTCCTCTTCCGTAGGCTTGCCCTTCAAGATGTTCTCAAGCGGGTTGCTAATCTCCGCCTGAAGCTGCTTCAAACCGTCAACTTCCGTAGGCAGAAGAATACTCTCATCGGCTTTGCCTGCCAGAATATCATTGTATTTCTTCTGTTGGTTATAGATCAGTGCCGGATCGTTAACGCTCAAGTCCACGTATTGTGCATGCGCTGCAACCGATACCGTTCCTGCTTTTTGATACTCTTCACTTACCGGAACGAGCTCAGGAATCGTTTTGTCCTGGAATTCGGTCGACAAATTGATCAACTGAATGAGAAGCTCTGGATGCGCAAAGCCTTTTTTCACCACCATATAACCGCCTGGACTTGGGTTGGAACCCACGTTCAGCTTGCCGTCAGATGTCAACAGCGCATAGGCTTTCCAATCCGCATTCGGATTGTTGTGGATCGTATTGCCGAGCGGATAATATGGAGCATACCAAGCTTCAAATACCATGCCTGCACGGCCGGAGCTTACGTCTTCCGTTGTTTTGCCCCCGTCTTTCAGACCGTACTCTTTGTCCAGCGAGCCTTCTTTGTACATATCACGTAATACGGCAAGAGCAGCTTTTGCCTCAGGCTGGATACCGCCGTATTTCACCGTACCGTCTTCCCCTTGCATCCAGGTTGCCGGGAAAGCGTTCATCTCCCAGTAAATCGCGTCAAGCGTATGAAGGTCGAATTGAGAGCTGTACATGCTGTTGCTTTGCGCCACGAGACCTAACGTATCATTCTTGCCGTTGCCATCCGGATCCTGGGTTGTGAACGCTTTCGAGATGGTGCGGAGATCATCGATGGTCTTCGGCTCCGGCAGGTTCAGCTTCTTGCGCCAGTCTTCGCGCACCCATACAAGCATCGGCTGTTCTTTTTCCATGCCGTAAGGAATGGCCATCATTTTGCCGCCAAAGTTAACGGTATCAAATGCGTATTTATTGGCAGCGTAACGGTCTTTTACTTTCTGTGATGCGTATTTCTCGAAGTATGGCGTCATGTCTTCAATCATATCGCCCTGAACAAGCGTATTTAACATGCTGACAGTTGTCTGTCCTTCAAGCGGGAAGATATCCGGAATACGGTTGCTCGCAATATCCAGCGACAGCTTCTTCGCATATTGGTCGCCATCGGAAGGGGCCGTCCACAGCAGCTTTCCTTTGACGTTTAAGGTTTTCTCTACATAATCCTGGAAGGCGTTTTTCTCATAGCTTTGTCCTGCCGGGAACTTGGGATCCTGGTTAATGCTTTTGACAGCCGTGTAATTCACGACGTCTTTGTAAGGTGCCATCGGATCTACGGCTGCATCCGGGCTTGGACTTGCGCTTGCATCTGCGTTTGCGCTTGCCGTTGCACCCGCATTGTTTGAATTTTTTGCAGCGCTTTCATTTGAACTGTTGGAGCAGGCTACCATGGAGAACATCAAGCAAGATGCAAAAACAACGGATAATGCTTTTTTGCTGCGCTTCATTTCTTACTTCCCCCTTATTAAATGTCTTTCAAACAAGTTCATTGTACCAATCCATAGGGAAATAGCCGTCAGAATACTGGACGCAGCTTGGTAGAGAAAAGGTGGTTGTTTTTATGTCAATGTAAGCATTTCCATCCATTCTTCCACCCCAATCGCTCAAAATTCCAATGTATCTTGTCTTACTAAGATTATCGACTAAAAACGACAGCCGTCAACAAAAAAATGACCTCTGAATGATCAGAGGCCATCGTTAAGCAGCTGCCTTACATAAGCTAAGCTTTCCTTTACTTCATCCGACGGATCATGATCCATCGGCTCGTGCTCGATGGTAAGCGCGCCTTGATAGTTTATCGCTTTAAGCTCGTTTATCACATCCGCGATTGGAACAATGCCTTGTCCAAACGAACAGGAATCATGTGATCCCGCTGCTGCGACATCCTTGAGATGAACGTGGACAAGATGCTCCTTCAGCTCTTGTACGGCTCGAACGGGGTCGTAACCTTGCGTTGCGAACCAACCCGTATCGAGCGTGGAGCCGATCCAAGGCGCGAAGCCGTCAATCTGATCCAGCACTTCCTTAGCATTTTTCTCCGGATGATTCTCAATACCGTACTTGATGCCAAATTGCCTGCCTAGTTCATGGATTGCAGAGGCATTCGATGGATGAAAACCATTGGCAAGCACGGGAGCGCCAATCGCATTGGCCGTCTCGTAAACCTTCTTCATGTCATCCTTGCCGGCATGCGGCGTGCGGAAGGACGGCGTATAGGAAACCACTTGAAGCTCATAGCGCTCCAGCAGGTTCGCAGCCGTACGAATCATTTCAGGCGTGGCTTGAACGGGATCAAGATGAGCTACCCATAGTTCCAGCGCATCAAATCCTAATCGCTTGATTCGATCCACCAATTGTTCGAATTCATAGCCGAATGATGCGCTATGGAACTTACGGAAGGTCTCCTCCTGGTAAGCTCCCCATTCAAGGCCGGGACGATATTGAAGAGCTTCAGCCACATAGTTGGCCGTCATGAATGCCAGCTTCATTCTTCTACTCCTCCCAGGTCCACTTCGACAAGCTTGCCTTCGCGGGCGGACTCGTATATAGCTTCAATAATCGCCATGTTCACGAAGCCGCTGTAAGCATTTGTGATAGGCTCTGCCTTCTGCTGAATGCAATCGGTAAAATGGCGGATCATAAGCGAACGCGGATCTTCAGAGGCCGACGAAGGCATAATGTCAATGTCACCAGTACGATTGAATTGTTCGAGAAGAAATCTTCCGGTGTCGCCTTGAAGCGCAGCACCTCCCTCTGAGCCCATCAGGTGCAGGAACGAACCGTTATTCTCAGCGATGGTATGGGCTGCCCAGCTCACTTCGAGCTGCAAGGTAGCGCCGTTATCGAATCGGATCATGGCCGATGCCAAATCTTCCACATCAAAGCTGCCCTTCCAATTCGGCGTTCCCCAGGTTCCGATTCCCTTCTTCTTCCCGCCGAATTCGGAATAAGCGGCCGCGAAGACGGATACCGGCTTCGGGCTGCCCATCAAGTAGATGGCGAGGTCCAGCATATGAACGCCAACATCGATTAACGGACCGCCGCCCGACAGCTTCTGCTGGGTGAACCAGGAGCCCCAGCCCGGTATGTTTTTTCTGCGGAACCATCCGGTTTTTGCATAATAGATTTGACCAAGCGCTCCTGTTGCAGCTTGCTCTTTAATCGCCAAGGAAGCAGCATCCCAGCGTAACTGATGCGGGATCATAACCACTTTGCCGGATTCCTTTTGTGCTCTTACGATGTTTCTCGCGCTTTTCAAATCAATGGCCAGCGGCTTCTCGATCAGGACATGCTTTCCTTCTTCCAGAGCCTGAATGACCAATGCTTCATGAAATAGATTGGGCACCGCAATAATAACCGCATCAATCTGATTATCTTGCAGCACCGCGTCGATACTCTCGTGCACGGTTGGAATATGGAAGTGCACTGCGACCTGACGGGCTGCCTCAAGCTGCACGTCGGCAATAGCCGCAACCTCGGTATCTAGCTGCTGCTGAAAGTAAGAGGCATGTACTTTGCCGATTGTGCCGGCTCCGATAATGCCGACTCTTAATGTTTGATTCACCCTAAACTCTCCTCTATCGTTTATCTACTCTTTGACGGAACCCATCATAATGCCGTGAATGAAATAACGCTGCAGGAACGGATAAATCGCAATGATCGGAACGAGAGACAAAATGATTTTTGCCGCGTTCAGCGTCTTGTTGGATACAAGGCTGGCTTCGATAATTTCCTGGCTCGTCATGCGGGACGGGTCAATCTGAATGAAGATCGACTGCAGGTACGTTTGCAGCGGCATCATTCCGGGATCGCGGATGAAAAGCAAACCGTTCAAATATTCATTCCAAGTCCCCACGATGGTAAACAAGGAAACGGTTGCAAGCACCGGCATCGATAAGGGCAGAAAAATCCGGAACAGCATTTGCCAAGGGTTCGCCCCGTCAATACCGGCTGATTCTTCCAGTTCTTTAGGGATGCTCCTGAAGAAGTTGATGACAAGAATCGTATTGTAGACATTAACAATCCCCGGCAATACGAGCGCAGCCATCTTGTCGAACAATCCCAGATCATTGACGATCATATAGAACGGAACGAGACCTCCGCTGAACAACATGCAGAAAATTAGAAGCCACATGAATGGGGTTCGGAGCGGAAACTGTCTCGGATCTCGCGATAACGGAAAAGCGAGCAGCAGCGTTACAAGGAAACTCCCGGCCGTTGTATAGACAACCCGTTCAATGGATACCCAGGCTGCCTTGAAGAAGGCGGCATCCTTGAAGATGCTCACATAGGATTGAAACGTGATATCCCTTGGAAAGATGGATACGAGTCCCGCTTCCGCTTTTGCCTGGGCGCTAAGCGATACCGATAACGTATGAAGCATCGGCGCTATGGATAACAACATAATGAGAAGCATAAGCAAATAGACCATGTAATCAAAGGCCGATTTCTTCTTCCGAATTGAGGCGATCATTGATTGTCCCTCCCTCTAAAAGATGCGATAGCCCGCAAATTTCGATGCCAGTTTGTACGCCGTAGCAATTAAGAGCAAGCTGATGACCGACTTGAACAAACCGACCGCCGTGCCTAATTCGTAATTAACCTGTTCAAAGCCGATGCGGTAGACGTAAGTATCGATGATATCGCCCGTAGGCTCTACAACCGGGTTATACAAATTAAATACTTGGTCAAATCCGGCATTCAGAACGCCTTGAAGGCTTAATGTCGCGAGCAGAATGACGGTTGTCGTTATGCCCGGAAGACTGATATACCTGATTTTCTGCATGCGGGTAGCCCCATCGATATCCGCCGCTTCGTAGAGGGACGGATTAATATTCGTTAGCGCAGCCAGATAGACGATCGCCGAGAAGCCGAATTCTTTCCACACGTCGGTCACGACGAGGATCGGACGGAACCACGTATTGCTGCCAAGGAACAGAATGGGATCGTGCACGCCAAGATGAGCGAGAATCACATTAATTAAACCGTTGGAACCCAAAATATCTTTAATGATCCCCGCGATAATAACCCAGGATAAAAAATGCGGGAGATAAACGATCGTCTGCACCACTCGCTTGAAGAACATTTGTCTCACTTCGTTCAGGAAGAGAGCGAAAACGACAGGAACGATAAGGCCCGTTACCATCTTGGAAATGGATATAATCAAGGTGTTGCGAATCGCCTGCCAGCTTGCCTGGTTATGAAACATATAGCTGAAGTTCTCGAACCCGACTAAAGGAGAATGCCACATCCCTTTACCCGGATTAAAATGTTGAAACGCCATAATTATGCCGAACATCGGCGCAATACTGAACAAAGCAAGTAACGCTAGTCCGGGAATCAGCATGAGCAAATAGTGATAACTGTTTTTGGATAATTGCATGGGTCCCCCTCATTTCCCTGTTATTTTTAGAAATAGGCGCTAACTGCCGCCAGCGCCCATTTCATCGTCTTATTTGCGTTTGTCCAGCTCGGCTTGTACTTCTTGCGTTATCTGGTCGCCGCCCTGCTCGCCCCACTGCTTCACAAAGGAATCGAAGGAATCGATTGGCTGCGATCCGATAATAATCTTGAGGTATGCCTGTTTCTGTAGCGATTGCAGATCTGCCCAGGATTTGACCATGGTAGCCGTCTGACCGGCAAAAGCATTTGGCGTGACCACAATATTGCTCTCATTATCCGTCACGGTTTTCATGGCATTGTTATAAGCCAGGAACCCGATCCGGTTTGCGATTGCCGTATTCAAAGCTTCCTTCGTCGGATTGCTTTTCAGAACATTTTCAAGCGGATTTTTCATTTCCGCTTCGATTTGCTCAAAGCTCGAAATTTCAGTCGGAAGCAGGATCAATTTGTCTGCTTTTCCGGCCAGAATGTCATTGTATTTCTTCTGCTGGTTATAGATCATGGCTGGCTCAATAACAGCCAGGTCCACGTATTGCGGATGCTGGGCTACGGATACCGTTCCCGCCTGTTCATACTTCTCGTATGCATCCTGAAGCTCCGGAATCGTCTTGTCCTTGAATTCCGTAGAGAGATTAATTAGCTTCATAAGCAATTCCGGATGCTTGAAGCCTTTCTTCACGACCAGATAACCAGCCGGACTAGGGTTTGCGCCTACATTCAGTTTGCCATCGGAACTCAACAGAGGATACGCTTTCCAATCTGCGTTCGGATTGTTTTGCAGCGTATTGCCAAGCGGATAATAAGGAGCGTACCAAGCTTCGAATACCATGCCTGCACGGCCGGAGCTCACATCCTCCGTTGTTTTTCCGCCGTCCTTCAGTCCGTATTCTTTATCTAGCGAGCCTTCCTTGTACATATCGCGCAGGATGGACAACGCGGCTTTGGCTTCCGGCTGAATGCCGCCGTATTTGACCTTGCCGTCTTTGTCTTGAATCCAAGTCGCTGGGAAAGCGTTCATTGCCCAATAAATAGAGTCGAGCGTATGAAGATCAAATGCCGAACTGTACATGCTGTTGCTTTGCGCAACAAGGCCTAACGTATCCTGCTTGCCGTTGCCGTCCGGATCTTGGGTTGCGAAAGCTTTTGAAATGGTCCGAATATCGTCAATCGTCTTTGGCTCGGGCAAATTCAGCTTTTTGCGCCAGTCTTCCCTCACCCAGACAAGCATGGGCTGTTCCTTTTCCATCCCGTAAGGAATGGCCATCATTTTGCCCCCGAAATTCACGGTATTGAAAGCATACGGATTCTGAGCGTAACGATCCTTAACGGTTTGCGAAGCATATTTCTCGTAATACGGCGTTAAGTCCTCGATCATATCCCCCTCTACCAGCGTGTTCAACATGCTGACGATATTCTGGCCTTCAATGGCAAAGATGTCGGGAATGCGATTGCTAGCGATATCGAGAGATAATTTCTTCGGATATTGATCACCGTCGGAAGGCGCCGTCCAAAGCAGCTTCCCTTTCACGTTAAGCGTCTTCTCCACATAATCCTGGAAGCTGTTTTTCTCGTAGCTTTCGCCCTCCGGAAACTTAGGGTCCTGATTGACGCTGCGGACAACGGTGTAGTTAACCGTCTCCTTATAAGGAGACATCGGATCCGCGTTCTCATCAACGACTGGGTTATTCGTGTTCCCGTCTTCACTCGAATTGTTCTTGTCTGAGCTCGAACATGCCGCTATAGCCATCATCATGCTGCATGCAACAACCACGGAGAGTATTTTCTTGCTGCGTTTCACTTTCGTCTTGCCCCTTTCGATGCTGTCCTTTCGTTCTTGCTCTCTTATTTTAACAAGCAAGCCCGAAATTCTACTCGTAGTTATGGTCGGGGTCCGGTAGATAACAGATTGCAGTTTTGTTGTAAAAATAAACTTGCCCGTGAACTCTTCGTTCATTTTTCCTACTTCGTTCACTCATTTGTCTATCCGTTTATTTGCGGTATTTCTCCCGGTATTCCTTCGGCAGCAAATGGCGATGCTGCTTGAATACCTTGCTGAAATATTTCTCGTCCTGGAAGCCGGACTGCTCGGCGACGGAATAAATATAATCATTGGTTGCGACAAGAAGCTCTTCGGCTTTGCGGATTCGCATTTCCGTTAACAGCTCGTGGAACGACATGCCTGCAATCGGACGGAAGCATTGGCCGAAATAGCTTCGGCTTAAGGCTACCCTTTGCGCGACATTTTCCTGATTCAGGTTCTCCGACAATTCGTCATGGATGAGCAGGATCGCTTTATAGATTCCGATCGCCGTCTCTTCCGGGAAATTTCGCTGCTGCAGGTAAAGTCTAAGATCGGTTAAACTTTGCAGCAGCTCATGCCAATTCCATTGTGCGGGCACTGATGAAATCTTCTCAAACACCGCTGGTGCGCCTTTAATAGCCGACAACGCTTTCAGGAACTTGCCTGCTTTATCAGCAATATAAACTGAACTGGGCTCTGCTTCTTCCACAAGCTGAATCCAGGTCTGAAATAATCCCGTATCAAATATCCAATGAAGGGATTGGAATAACCGATTAATCTTCTCAACCTGCTCGGTTCCTTTCGCAGACCGGTTAACCGCGGATTGGAATCGCACCGGGGAAGGAAGATCTCTACGAAAACGGTAGAAGACGCTTTCCTTCACCTGCGCAACCCACTCCTTGGTCGTCATAAAATCCTTCTCCGGAGCCGATTCGCAAACAACCGGAATCCAGCTTTCGTACAATTGTTCTTCCTCCCAAAACTTATGAAACGGCTTCACGTCGTAAAAACCGTAGTCGGCAATCCGGAAGCAGCCTTGTTCAATCGGAATAATCGTTGGCGAGACCGGCCAAGGAATGGCGTCCGGCCTCCCGTTTGCTCTCGTAGGCACAAGAATAAGCTCGGGGCATGAAGCTTTCTGAACAACCGCCTGCTGCCGGTGCCTCGTTCCATCGCTGATCCGCTTCTCGATTCTGGCGAGCGCTTCTTCCATCTTGCCTTCTTCAATTTGCGTCTTAACTAGGTAATCGATGGCTCCGGCATGCATGGCATCCACCACATAGCCGAATTCCTGATGGCAGGTAAGCACGACAATCCAGATATGGGGATACTGCTGTTGGACCTCCCTCATTAGTTCAAAGCCCGACATTTTGGGCATGGTCAAATCCGTAATAAGTACATCAATGGGCTGCGCGGACAGCTGTTCCAGCGCTTTTTGCCCGTTCTCCGCTTCTCCGACAATGTCAAATCCGTATTCCTTCCACGGGACCGTCAGGATCAGTCCTTTTCTCACAAAATGCTCGTCGTCCACGATTAATGTCTTCATTGCACAGCCTCCTTGTCCAGAATGGGAAGACGGATTTTTATCATGGTCCCTTTGCCAAGCTCACTGGATATTTCGAACCGATGCTCCTCGCCGAAATATTCCCGAATCATATGATTGACGAATTTCAGGCCAATTCCCATGCCGCTCTTCCGCTTCTCGTTATCCGAGTAGAGCAGTCTTTGGATCGTTTCGGCATCCATTCCCTGCCCGTTATCTTCCACTTCAATAATGAAGTACGCTTCGTTTTCTCTGAACACGCGCACCGTTATTTGCCCGTTATCATCGGTAAAAGCATGATACATCGCATTTTCAACCAAGGGCTGAATCAGGAACCGTATAATCGGCAGCTCCTCCGTATCCGGTTCAATCTCGAAGAGCACATGGAAGTGGTGATTGTAACGAATCTTTTGCAACGCTACGTAATCCTTCAGAGCGGATATTTCCTCGCGCAGATGGACGATCTCCCCTTCTTTCCCCAGGTTATAGTGCAAAATCCTGGAGAATATAGAGACCAGATTGACGATTTCCTCCTGCTTATGCATTCTTGCGATCCATTGTATGGTGTTCAGCGTGTTATGAATGAAATGCGGATTGATTTGATACTTCAGCTTCTGTACTTCCAACTTTCGTTTATTCTTCTCCTTCTCTTCAACCTCGACGATAAGATCCCGGATCCGCGTCCTCATCAGATAGAACCTGTCCACGACTTCGTCGAATTCGATAATATTCATCGGAACATAAGGACGATCGAACTGAAGATCGGTCGTCTGTTTAATCTCTTCCTTGAGCAGACTCAGCTTCTGGTTAATGAACCTCCAGGTCATCCAGGCAAGCAGCAGGGAAATGATTAATGATCCGATTGCAATGGCCCCATAGCGGATGGACCAGGATATAATCTCGTCAGACAAATCTCTCTTGTTCACGACCGCAACGATGGACCAGTTACCTTCGCCGCGCTCGACAAACAGTTTTTTCCCTTTATCGTTAATTACCTGGCTTTGCGAGCCGGATAATGACATTTCGGAGTTAATCGGATACGAATCGTTCAAATCGCTGTATAAAATTTTATTCGATGAATCGAGAATAAGGTAATTCACGTTAAAGCCAAAGGCGTCTTTCGGGAATAGATCCTGAAAAACTTTGAAGTTGGTTTCGATATAGACATAGGTTTTGGGCAGGTTCTTGTTGCCCGTCATTTCCTGAACAATCGAGAACACAATGTTATCGCTGTACAAATAAATACTCGGATGAGGCCCTTGGTACAAGGTTAGCGGATCCGTAAACAGGGTTGGATACTCCATGGGATCTACGTTTTTCTTCAGCAGCATCGTCTGGAACAGATTCATCTGCTGCTCTGGGATAAAATAATACATCGGGCCAAGGCCTTGGTTCGCATAGCTGATTAACGTAAGCCGCGACTCAATATCGCTCTGGATTTCAGATTTCAGGTTGTTCGGGATGGTCGGATTCATATATTGCTCCAGACGCTTTCCGATATCCCCGTCCAAAGTTAGCTGTCTGGATGCGTAGCCGAGATTATCAAGGGAAGATTGCATCGAATGCTCAATCTCCTTCATTCGGCTCTGCACGCCTTTCTCGATGTTATTTTGAAGAATGGAATAAATCGAATAATAGGAAATGCTTCCTATCAGAAGTATCGGGATAAGAAGATTAAGCGTCATAACGCTGCCTAATTTAAACATCAATGTATTGGTCCGTACAATTCTCGCTAATCCTTTTACCATGCTGATCCCCCGCTGCTCTGTATAGGAAAAGGACGCCCCCGCTGGCGGGAGACATCCTAAATTCGCGTTACCTCTATAAGTTATACATATTTGCTGCCAAGCATCAAGAAAATGCTCGACGTCCAAGTAATTCCCGGATCTCGCAAAGCCCGTCCGGTCTTGGCATGGAAGTTCTCCGCCATCCCGCTCTTCGCGACCAGATTGCAGAACCTTTCCGCAAGATCCTTTGAAAATGCCTCTTCGCCTAGTTCTCGCAAAGCATGAGACAATAGGAACATGGGAGGTGCCCAAATCGGTCCTCTCCAGTATCCGTCCTCTTCGAACGAGCTGCTGTCCAGATGCTCGCTTGCGAGTCCATACTCGGTAAGGAAAGCTCCTTCGACTTTTAGCTCTTCTATCATACGGTCCCTGAGCTCCTTGGGCAATTTCTCGCCGAGCAATAAAGGGAGATACAAAATTAACGATTTGCTCTCGACAAACTCATGATTGCCGGCGCGTCTAGCCTTAAGCCTGCCCTCATGGACAAAATGCTCGAGCATGTTGTCCAGCAGCTGCTGCGACCTGGCTTTCCAGCTGCTTGCTTCGGCTAGCATACCAAGCTTTCTCGCGATGATCTCAAGCGTGTCCATTTGAAGAATCAAATAAGTTGCGAGATCAGGACTTTCAAGCGGCATGCCATCCGCGAAGATGGTGCTGTTGTCCCATCCGCAGTCATTGCCGTTATGATATTCCGGCATGCCGTCCTTATCGCTATCTCTGTGATTGAACCACCATTGCGTCCATTTCGCCAGCGAAGGATAAGCCTCAAGCAGATGGTCATTCGTCACCCATTCCGTTTGCTCCATCATCCATCGCAGCGCCAATCCATGGATTGGCGGCTTCACGTAACCTCTTACGAGATAGTTGTCCGTGATTGTATCCGGCAAGGCTCCAAACCGATCCTGGTGATCAAAAACAAGCATCCATTGATGCCAAGCCAGCTCCGGATCCTGCTCCGCAACCGCCATTGCGTGGAAGCAATGGTCCCAGCTCCAGATGCCGCACATGCCGCTTTTGGAGGCATACATCGTTGGCCGCGTAATATTCTCGTAAGGGCGAACCTGTACCATCCAGTTCAAATAGACGGCCAGCTGCCTCGCTTCCGAATAACGGTCGGGGAGCTGAAGAGATGCTTTTTCATAGGCCCCAAACTTGTCTGCTGCAGCCTGCAGGCTGTCCGAGAAGGAGGAATACGTTCGTTCCTTCCACGTAATACTGTCCCGGTATAGCTCAAGAACGCCTTCGGCCGTTGCGGAGCCTGCAGCTGGTGCAAAATCAACATAGACGTAATCCGCATTATCGCCGTTCCAGCTCGTATTGACGATCATATCTCCCGAAACGGAGGTCAGACGGATATGCTCGCGCGAGCCGTCCGAATTCACTTCGCATTGCTTTTCCCCGTAAGGAACGACATGGGAGGCTTTCATAAATTCAATCCGGATGGCTGCCTGCTCGGCACGAACCTGGAAGGTTGTCGGATCCTCGAAGCAAATAACCGCGCTGCCAAATTCCGACCTCAACGTGATGCTTGCGGCGGACGCTTCTTCTGCGAACGGAACGGGCTTCCCCTCATGAAGCAGCGTAAGCCTTGCCACCCGCTGCTGATAAACGTCTTTATGAAGCGATCTTATATAAATTCCTTCCGGCTCATCCTCGTAGATCCCCATTCGATTAATGGCGAAATAAGAGCCGGGGTAACTAAAAGGTATTTTGGATACATCTACCCGCATACTCGAGATGCCTCCCCTGATTTAAAGTATAAAAAGACGGTTCCGCGAGATAGTAGGAAAATCGTTCGAAAAAGGTAGATAATCGGCTGTTATTTAAACCTGATATCTTTTGCTTCTTTTACGAAGAGGTCAAGCTCGTTGCCATTCATGATTTTACGGCCGCCAAGCTTGAAGTTGTCGAAGGTTACGCGCTCAACAAGATGCTTGTCGTCGTATCCGCCAATCACGGAAATGGAATAGCCGGGATTGTACGGCGACGATATCACTTCAATATCCTTAAGCAGAATGTCTTGGATGCGGCCTCTTTCTTTATCGGTGTTATACATGGAGCGCATCACCCGGAAGTCGATCAGCTTATCGTAATAATGCTCGATGCGGATATTCTCGAATACGATATCCCGAACGGTTGCGCGATCGCCTACATGAATGCTGAGCGCTGCGCCGTAACCGTTAACGGACACGATATCGATATTGTGGAATTTGACATCTCTTACTTCATCAATCGTTAACTCATGTCCAATTTCAATCGCGTTGCCGGATGGTCCGTTGACGAAGACGCAGGAGCGTACTTCAATGCCATGCACGTCTTTAGCCGCATACAGCATAGGGCTGTCCGGACTCTCCGACCAGTCAAACGCTTTAATAACCACGCAGTCATCATTGTTGCGGAGAATGCAATTCTCGATTAATACATGCTGGCAGCCCACAATATCAATGCCGTCGGAGCTGACAACCTCGCCGATCTGCTTGATGCGGTCGATATGCACGTGACGGCAGTTCGCCAGCATGATCATCCAGCATGGCGGCTCGACCATAATAATATCCCGGATCTCTACATTAGAGCAGTCGTACAGCAGGATCGTCCTGTAATCTCTTGTACCGTGGAAATACGAGCCATCAAGCACGCCATTGCCGTAGATTTTTATATTCGACGCGCCGTTTGCGCGGACGCTGCCTTTGACTACGGCACCGTCTTCAATGTAGATGGATTCATTGTCGCGGAGGACAAGCTCGCCAACCTCATAAACCTGTCCGCCCTTGAAGTAAAACGTCGCTTTGCCGTCATACGCCTGCTCCTCATTTCCATAGAAGAACAAAGGCAGCGAGATACCTTCAATCTTTAGATGAAGGTACCGGTTACCCGTCAAGGTAAAACGCGCGGAATTGCCCGAGATTTCCACCGGAATATTCAGCTTTAGAGGGCTTATCGCCACGGAGCGGATCGGCGAAGCTGCCTCGATCTCGACTACGGCCGGACCGGAATAGGAAGCCGGAGCGAAATAAGCAACGTTTGTGCGAAACACGTCCACCTCTCGGCCGTTTACTTTAACCGTCACCTCATGAGCGCGGGGATAAGATTTTGGGTAATGATGATGAATATTCATAGCTTAATTCCTTTCTTCCAATTCGTCGTAACGAACGGAGGTCACGTCATATTGGCTGTAAAATGTGGCAAGATCGGGTACCAGCAGCATTCTTCGTTCGGCATCCCGCTCTGCGGCAATCTGCTCTCCGCTTATCTCGGCATTGCCGAATTGACGCATCTCTTCACTATCCAGGCCTGGATGCAAAATGACCGTATAAAGTCCTTCCGGGGCTGATTGAATATCTTGCCTATGATCGGATAAGTAGATCTGCGCCAGATCAACGGTTTCTGCCGGACTTCCTGCCGCGGCTTCGGCCGCTCTTGGAAGCGGCCGAAAGTAACGGTGAAAGTTGATGAGTCCTTCACGTCTGCACCAGGCGTCCAGCCATTCTGCATAGCCCTTTACGGAATAACTAAAAAACATATGCTCGTCGACATACGAGATTCGGAATCCGACTTCTCGGAGCCGATTATATTGCGCAAGCGTCTCCGCAATGGCTTCTTCTAAATTCACCTTCCCCATTAGGGATGGATGAGCCAGGAAGTATCCTTGTTCATCTATAAGGCTCGGCACCTGATTTGCAGGAAGCACAGGCTTCCATTTCACGCGGTCCCATTCGGCGTTCATCGTAATATGCATGCCGAAGCAAATCTCTTTGCAATCGGCAAGCAGCAAGGCACCCTGCTCCAGGTAAGGCCCCGGAGCCATCACGCTTACGTTTTTCAGCAAGCCGTGCTCGCATGCTTCCGCAATCGCTTGATTCGCCGACAGGCTGCCTCCGAAATCATCGCCCCGAAGCAAGAGCCGTATCATACCGTCACCGGCAAATAGCGGCTGATCTGCTCCGCTAAATGATTCGAAATCTCGAGGAGCCCTTCTTCGGAGGGATGAATGATATCGTTAGTTAACAGAGATGTCCTGGTAAGCAGCTCTTTGCCGGGAATATGAATCAGCTTCGGTCTGTTCATTTGTTTGACTTTATCAGCCACGATGCTGCGGAATTGCTCTCCGAGCTCACCGTTTCTGACGTCGCCCATGTAGGTGAACAGATCGGTTACGAATATCCACTTATCCGGATGAGCATCCGCGATAGTTGAAATAAAATAATCGACGCGCTTCCGGAACTCTTCCGGCGAACCCGGGACCCCGTTCTTCACATCCCAGATCATGTTGATGCCAAGCTCGATAAAAGCAAATTCCCAACCGGGCAGCTGTGCGATATAATCCGCCATCTCCGCGTCAACCATAGCCGCTCCGGCCATGGACAAGCTCCAAAGATCCACGCCAAGCTTCTCGGCCGTACGCATGCTGTAAGCACCGGTTGGACGAACGGCAGACGCGCCGCTGGAGATGGACGAACCGTACAGTAGCATTTTGCTCTCCGGCATGCTTCCCTCTCTTGGCAGCTCCGTCTCCCCCTCCACGCCAACTAAAGCGATATGGCTCTCATAGGGAAGTATGACGCGTACAAGATCCGGCGGAAAACGGAGATGTTCCTTGCCCGCGATCATCCGCATAAGCTCCATTTCCTTCGGCCGTTCAACCTCGATTTCCGTCACGTGGGCACCTAGAATCCGGGGAGCATTCTCTTGGAAGGTTCCGTGATAGACTTCGGCAACGGTGTGTCCTCCTGTCAGCTGATCCGCGTTCAGCACGGCAAACTTTAGCTTTACGCGATCCGATTTCATATGAAAACGGATTTCGACGGAGCCTGTTTTGAGCGCGGAATCATGCGCAATCTCGTGCAGCTGCAGCCGCAGGTCATCCGGAATACGGCACAGCTGCACCGCATCGCCGCCTTGCACCGGTTTGAGCTGCGCGACATTATGCAGATAGAGATTTTTATAATTCACAAAGGATCCTCTCCTAGTACGTGACGTTATAAAGTTTATATTTTTCGTATATCCTCCTCATTATAGAGGCGGCTTCCTAAAGTAGAGTGGGACAATAGATTGCAGCAGGTAGGAAGATCGGGTGATTATGCCGGCAAAAAAAGCAGGCCGTGACGAGTTCCACCTTCAAGGTACTCCACAGCCTGCCGGGTATAACGTTATTAGGCTTCGCTTCGTCTTAAACGGAGCACATAATCATCGTTTAAGGCATTGGATTCATTGGGGCACCGGAACAAAACAGCTTGTCCCGCAGATTGTACCCTTTGCGGCTCGAAGAATCTGCCTGTCCGCGGGTTGTACCAATTCATCTCGTAGCTTCCGGCTTGAAGCTGAAGCTCGATATTCCGGGGAACCGGGGTATACACAATATACAGTTCACCCTCATCCGCCAAACATAGCGCATCCTTCTGCGAGAGCAGAGCATCGTTCGGATTTGCCGTCCACCATTTACAACCTTCGAAGAACGTCGCAATATGGGCAAAACCTTCAAGCAGCCTCATCGAATCATCACCGCGCCCGTTAACCCATCCGCCGAGGCCATGTCCCGCGTATTCCCCGCTTGTCTGATAACATCCCGCCATATAGATTTCCCACGCTCTGCGCCTCAGCGTATCGCGGCTTCTCATCGGATATACTTTGCCTTCGCCCCACGCCGTTGGGTAATGATCCTCATAGCCGAACTCTTCATTTACCTGAGGCATAATTCTGCCCGTGCCAAGCTGAACGTCCCTATTCTGCCGCATATACGAATAGCCGCCACCCTCATCCCAGCTTTGGTAAACGGCAAAATCCGCCCAGCCCGAAGTCCGGAATTCAAAGGTTCCGTGCCCATGGCAGGTCATTAGATGATGATACGGATCGCAGGCTTTGAGATAATGTCCCATCCGTTCCACCCACGCATGAGGACGAATCAACCGGTATTCATTCGTTAAATCCCAGGTTATATTCGGGTATGCTGCAAGCCGGGACGCCGCATATCGAAAATACCTCTGCTCGTCTTGCCCGCCCATCAGAAGCTTGCCGTAGGGATCCGCTCCTTGGCGGTATGCATCTACATACATGATGAGAGATATTACGATATCTTTCTGGCTGGCGTATTCCAATATTCGCTCCAGCTTATGCCAATAAGCTAGGTCGAATCGGGTTAAGTCCCATCCTGGATTCTCCGCATCGTCCGGACGTTCAGCCTTCCAAGGGCCATAGCAGAATGTGAAATCCTCCGACTCGTATACCGGTTCGAACCAGGCCAGCGCATTTCGCACCCGGCTGGAGCTTAGCCCGAACCGTACCCGGTTGACTTTATGGTGATGGAAGCGGTCCAGCGTACGCTTAATCTCTTCTTCCTTGCGGATGCCGGGCAAATGGTAAGCCGTCATCCCGTTATAGAAGAAATGCTCGCCCGTTCCCTCCCATACAAAATGAAAAGGATGTTCCTTGTCTACCCGGATCAGTCCGCGGTGATCGCTCGCTATGGCATCGAATTGCCCTTCGTGGGACCATACCTTTCCTTGATATTGCAAAGAAACCGTATACACGTATCGGCCCGCCGAACGCGGCATGAAACGAATCCGAAACAAGCTTCCGTCTTCCGCATCGCAAAATCCGTCTACCGGAATTAAGCTGTCGCGATTTTCCGCCGTTCCATGCTGGGCGTCAGGCAGGCCGTGTTTAAAGGTAAATAAGTCCTCATCGCGTCCAAATTGCCCCATTACCTGGACTTCCGTAAATGGATTGCGAAATTCCGGTTGATCGACATGAATAACGATTTCATAGCGGTCATAAGCAGCAACCGTGTATGATAATGCCGGTTCAAATGAGATGTTCATCCCGTAGGTTCCACTCCTAACTAAATTAGTCTTATTCCAAATTTCGTTTAAATAAATCAATTCTTTGTAGAACGGAAACCAGGATTCACGGTCGCATTGACACCAAGACGCCTATAAAGAATGGTTAATTTTTCGGTTTAAATCATATCCAAACCAGCGTGGTACGCACTCCTGTAACTTATGTTATATGAAAGCTTAAAGAAGCCACGTAGGAGTTATGACTGATCTTAGATAGAAAATGCAACGAAGTTCGGATCAAGCTGCAATTTCAACTCGCTTCTAACAAAAAAGCTGTACAGGAATAGTTCCTGTACAGCTTTTGACACCTATATTCAGCTTTACTTAACAGCTAACGCCATATTAAGATTCCTCATTCTTATTCCCTGAACCAAATCCGATGACATAACCGTCCGGATCCTTTACCGAGAATTCCTTCCACACTCCCCAATCATGCTCGGATAGGACAGGCTCAGTTTCAATGATTGCCCCATTTACTTTCAATTCCGCATAGAGAAGATCCAGCTCTTGATGGGTCTGTACGTAAGCATACGTATTCCATATCCCTTTGTTTGGACGCACATCCTTGCTGTCCTCCGCTTGGATAAGCTTGAAGGCTAGGCCAAAGTTATCCCGAATAACCCAATATTCATTCACTTCGCACCCTAAAGCTTCCGCATAATATTTCTGTGAATCAGACAGATTGGATACCACTAAGACCGTAAGAGAATTCTCGACTTTCGCCTTCTTCATCACTATTCAACTCCCCAGTTACTGGAAATTATACTCACAAACAAAATATTACCAAACATATGTTCCTATGTAAAGCAAAAAAAGAAGAGGGTCTCCCTCTTCTTCTCGCTTGATCTATTCTCTCTGAATGACCGGTATCCAGACCTCGCTCCGGAACGTCGGCGAGCTGGTATCCTTATGCTCATTCCACAAAATCTCAGGACCATGCGCCGCTTCATAATTGGAGGACGGGAACCATTCCGAATAGATTCGTCCCCATACATTCTGCAGCGTTGCCGGGAATGGCCCTACCGCTTCGAATACGGCCCATGTTCCGGCTTCAACCATCAGCTCGCTGTAATGCTCCGGACATGCGGAAGTCGTTGCTGCACCGATATAATGGTCCAGCCCTCCTTTTTCCTCCATGCGGCCCTCGGAGAAATTAACGGAGGCGCTAATTAAGCCTGTTGGCGTCACGTTGGACAATGCTTTAAGCTCGCGGATCCGCTCCTCGGTCAAGCTCTGCCACATCGCGGCAATTTCCGGGTTCACGCCTTCAAATACAATCGGTACCCGCTTCATCAGCCCGACAATGCGGAACGCTTCCTTGTCTTCAATCCGGTAATTCATTTCGTCTCCCCCTGTTATGGTTAATTGAAAGGACATGCGGGGAAAAGCTTTCAAAGGTTGCCCAAGTTGCCTTGCCTCGGACGGTGTAAGCCCGTGAATGGCCTGGAATGCCTTGCTGAACGAATCCGCGGAGGTATAACCGTATGTGACCGCCACGTCGATCACTCTGGATGAAGAGTTCATCAGATCAAAAGCCGCCAACGTCAGTCTTCTCCTTCGGATATATTCAGACAAGGAAACCCCGGCAAGAAACGAGAACATGCGCGAAAAATGGTATTCCGAGCAGTGTGCCCTTCTGGCCGCTTCCTTGAGATCAATCTGCTCGGCCAAATGATCCTCGATATATTTCACAGCCTGATTCATTTGTTCCAGCGTATTCATCTGTTTCCCCTCCTTTCCTCACCAATAGATTAACAAAAGGGAATTCTTCCTATCCGACTTTTCTTGCACAAGATTAACGGCAGGCAGCTTATGAGCTCTTAGAATTAAAAAAAGGCAAACCTATGCAGGCTCGCCTCTTCCTTGCCTAAGATTGACTTACTTCCTCGATAACAGAAATAGGAACATGCACAAGCACGTTGGACTGGTAACGCAGCTGCACGAACTGCTCCTCTACCTTTTCTATTTTCCCGCACCATACTTTTCCCTTGCTGGTTCTTACGGCCACAGACTGCTGTGCGATCTGCGCATGCAATAAGTGCAATCGAATAGTTGAGATTGTTATCAACTCCCCTTCTGTTACCGGAGGTCCTCCGATCCTTACATAACTGGGACTTATTTCTTAATATTAAAGGATTGGACGTATTTGCACAATTGTCTAATTGCTCACTTAGAAAATTAAATAATATACTCGAATAATATTACTTCTTCTCTAATTTCATTGCACTCCCGCACACCTGATGCCACTATCGAATTAGAATCGTCAGAACGAAAGGAGTTCTCCCATGAGCCAGAAACAAAAGCTGAATAATGACTGGTTTTTCTCCAAGCACCCGCTTGGTACAGAGCTAGATATCATCCTGCAAGGCGGTATCGACTGGTCCCCCATTACCCTCCCTCATGACTGGTTAATCTATGACTCTCACAACCTGTATGAGAATAGCGTGGGCTGGTACCGCAAAATGTTCAACTTCTCAGACCTCCCCGCAAATAAGAGGCTTGCGCTTCGATTTGAAGGCGTTTACATGAATTCGACGGTGTATGTAAACGGTCGTATTGCCGGTACATGGAAGAATGGCTACTCGACCTTTGAGTTCGATATCACCTCCATGCTTACAACAGGCGATAATGAAATTCTCGTCCAGGTTATTCATGAATCCCCGAACTCCCGCTGGTATTCCGGGGCAGGAATTTACAGGCCGGTCTGGCTCATTACCTCACCGGATACACATATTGCCTCCGACGGCATTTATATTTCCGCTAAAAAGAGTACTAGCGACGCCTGGTCTGTTGATATCGATACCGAGGTTGTTTTTGCGAATCTCACCGCTTCTTCCGAATTTAAGCTTCGACATACGATTCTGAGTGCCGCAGGGGCAGTAATCAGTCATTCCGAAACCCTTATTCAACCGGAGGCTGGCTCGACCGTAACCTTCAACCGGGTACTTGCGGTTCATCAACCGATGCTTTGGGACTTAGAAGAGCCGAACCTCTATAAGCTCCAAACGGAATTAATCGTTGAAAATAACGTGTTGGATTCGGAAGAGCAGACCTTCGGATTCCGCATGTTCGATTTCGATACCGAGAAAGGCTTTTTCCTCAATGGCCGTCATGTCAAGCTCCAAGGAGTTTGTCAGCATCATGACCTCGGTTCTCTTGGTGCTGCCGTCAACAAGACGGCTCTGAGAAGACAAATCGCACTCCTCCAGGAAATGGGCGTTAACGCGATCCGGACAGCCCACAATATGCCGGCGGTTGAGCTGATGGAATTGGCCGATGAGATGGGTGTGCTTATCGTCTCCGAAGCGTACGACATGTGGGAACGGGCGAAGACGACGTATGACTTTGCGAGGTTTTACAAGGACTGGTGGGAAAAAGATATCGCGAGCTGGGTCCGCAGAGACCGGAACCATCCAAGCATGCTGATGTGGAGTATCGGCAATGAAATCTACGATACCCATGCCGATGAACGCGGGCAGACGCTTACGATAGAACTGCGGGATAAAGTGCATTTCCATGATCCGAAGGGTAATGCGGTGGTCACAATCGGTTCGAACTATATGCCTTGGGAGAATGCCCAGAAATGCGCCGATCTGGTTCAATTCGCCGGCTATAATTACGGCGACAAATATTATAAGCAGCATCATGAGGAGCATCCGGACTGGTACATTTACGGCAGCGAGACCTGCTCGACGGTGCAAAGCCGGGGCATCTATCATTTCCCGCTCGCCCAATCCGTTCTGGCGGACGACGACGAGCAATGCTCCTCGCTCGGCAACAGCTCGACCAGCTGGGGGGCAAAAAGTACGGAAGCCTGTATTATCGCTGACCGTGATGCCGCCTTCTCACTCGGGCAGTTTCTGTGGACCGGCTTTGATTACATCGGAGAGCCAACCCCTTACCATACGAAGAACTCTTACTTCGGCCAGATTGATACAGCTGGCTTCAAGAAGGATGCCTTCTATATTTATCAGGCGGAATGGACCGATTATCGCGTGAAGCCAATGGTTCATATTTTCCCCTACTGGGATTTCTCGGAAGGACAGCTTATCGATGTACGCGTCTCTTCGAATGCGCCAAAGATCGAACTCTTCTTCAACGATAACTCGCTAGGAACGTACGACATCGATCATGTCCATGGTAAGCAGCTGCTGGGAGAATGGCAGATTCCCTATACGAAAGGCATCCTTCGGGCTGTTGCTTATGACGAGGCGGGCAATGTGATTGCAACCGACATTCAGTCCTCCTTCGGGGATGCGGAGACCGTCCTTCTGACACCGGACAAAACAATGTTAGCCGCAAACGGCGCGGATCTGGTCTTTATCGAGATCTCAACTCTTGACCGGGATGGCTTGCCGGTAGCCAATGCCAATAACCGCATTCATGTAAGCGTTGAAGGTCCCGGCCGGCTCGTTGGGCTCGATAACGGGGACAGCACCGATTACGATTCGTACAAAGGAGCAAGCCGTCGCATGTTCAGCGGCAAGCTTCTGGCTGTCATTGCTCCTACGTTGGAAAGTGGAACGATTACGGTTCGTGCAGAATCCAAAGGTTTAACTGCCGGTGAAGTGAAGTTGGCCGTTGCTGCTCCCAAGCCAGCAACACCGGGTAATGAATATAGTCTGTATGCCTATGCACCTGAACAGGCTGTTGGGACATCAAGCGAATCAGCCGCTTCCGACGATGAGATTCCCGTACGCAAGCTGGAAATTATTTGTCCTGAAGGCAATGCGCTCACGGCGAAGAACCGGGCTCTGCCGGTACAAGTCGTTATCCATCCAAGCCAAGCAACGTATCGGGACGTGGAATGGCGGGTTACGAACGCAGCCGGCGTTGATGCCAATATTGCGACCCTGGAGGCAGACGAGCATCATGCAGCCGTTCACGCTATTAGCGACGGCGAGTTTTACATCCGCTGCGCAACAAAAAACGGAGCAGACAATATCCGTCTTTATTCTTTAATGGAGTTCCGGACTGAGGGTGTCGGACAAGCTTTTATTAATCCGTATGAATTCGTATCCGCAGGCTACCATAGCGAATCGAGCCGCAATCTGACAAACGGGAATGAACGCGGCGTAGCGACAAGCCGGGACGGCGAAAGCTTGATCTGCTTTGACAACATTGACTTCGGAAGCTATGGCGCGGACGAGATTACGCTGCCAATCTTTTCGCTGGATAGCGAACGGTTCACGATTGATCTATGGGAAGGCATCCCTGGCGATCCCTCGGCTTCCCTGCTAGCCCAACTGACGTACCAGAAGCCGACCAAATGGAATGTGTACCAGGAAGAGACGTATCGTCTGCCTCGCCGGCTTACAGGCATTATATCCCTCAGCTTTGTTCTGCAGCGCAAGATTCATCTGAAGGGCTTCCGCTTCAAGAAGGCAATTAAAGCATTTGAACGACTGGAAGCGCTGGAGAATAACCAGATTTACGGAGATACGTATACGCTGACGAATCAGGCAATCGAGAACATCGGCAACAACGTCTCGCTTGTGTTCCGGGACATGGATTTTGGGGATACAGGCACAAGGAAGCTTGCCATCTGCGGTCAATCGCCTATCGACAATAATACGATCCATATCCTTTTCAGCGGTGCCGAAGGCGAAACCAAGCAGCTGGTGGAGTTTGCCTATACGGAAGATTATTGCGAGAAAGAATACGCTCTCGAGCGGATAACCGGCCTTCAGACGGTCACCTTCATTTTCCTGCCGGGCAGCCAATTCAACTTTAAATCGTTTCAGTTTCTCCCGGAGTAATTAATCAACAGGCATAGGGACCTCAGCGGACAGCTGAGGTTCTCTTTTTCCCCTTCACACCGCAACTTACCAACCATAATGACGTACAATTGTATAATTCAGGAAGATGGCAATATTAATACCATAAGGGCTGCCGTCTTATCCTGATCCTCCTTTACGAAAATGTATATTTGAAATAAAGACTTTAGAAGGATTGAAGCGAGCACTTTGGTACTTTCGAACATTTCCATACGGGTTCATATTTTGGTACACTAAACGTTACGATTGTCACAGTCAGCTAAGGGAGGATTTATACATTGCGAGTAAAAGAGAATCTGATTGGCGCTGCAATCGCTTTTGTACTCATCTGCGGTGCGGGAGCCATCGGCGCGAATTACGTTCTTAAAGCCATGGATAATGGGGATAAGACTGAAACAACCGATAAAACGGAAACAACGGATACAGTACAACCGCTGCATGTTCCGCAAGTTAACTTTGCGGCGAATTCGACGGAAGGAAAAGCGATCGCGAAGATTAAGGAGTATCATTCGACCTTTGATCTCAAGGTAACAGGCGGCGGGCTGGATAATTTCAAGCCTGACAACGATACCGCCTGGGAAGAGTTTCTCGCGTCGGAAGTCTTCAACGCGAAAAATTACGAAGACATTGGCAAAAATTTGTCTAGCGTCGAAGGTCTGCAGATTGATATGAACAACCTGATCGAGCTTGCCGATATTGCCCGCAAGAAGCATGATCCGGATGCTTTGCGTTTCATGCACCGTGTTTTGCATGATTTGGACTTATACGCGTTCCCTAATAAAGATACCGTCCAGCGCGATTACTGGGGAGTGACGAACACCGCTCCCTCCGGCGACAATGCGAACCGGGACGAGATGGAAAAGTTTTTGGCCGCTAATAAAAAATAATGGAAAAACCGGGAACACGAAGGTGTTACCCGGTTTTTGTTTGAACGAAGCTATAGACAAGATTCGGTATCTCCGATAAATCATCGCAAGCGAAGTCTGTATACTCGTTAGGATCGGCCCTTTGCTTCCATATGGTCCTCATCCCCAGCTCCTTCGCCGGTATCATATCTTTCTTTATGTTATCGCCGACAAAGACGGCCTCCGCTGCAGAGACGTTCAGGTTGGATAGGGATAATTGAAAAATAGCAGGATCCGGCTTTCGCAATCCAACCGCTTCCGAGATAACAATGTCGTCAAAATAACCCTCGATGCCTAATGCCCGTATTTTGTCCCTCTGATAAAACGCTCTTCCGTTCGTAATCATGCCTAATTTGAATGCGGCCTTCTTCAGACCGATAAGCATTTCGATTAACCCAGGATAACCTATAGCATACTTCGAAAAATTCTGGTTCAGATCCTCCAGCATTACGGGAAGCAAGGAGCTGTCAATGGCAAAAAAATCGATTATATCCCTATAGACCTCACCTTTCGGACGAACGACATAGTTCATCTCCGTAAACTTCCGAACATACTCCCCTTTGTCTATGCGATAGGCTTCCAAAGCATATGCAACATATTGATGATTAGCGAATCCGATCAAGGATTGATGTTTATCCAGCAAGGTTTGATCGAGATCGAAAATAACGGCGGCGATATTATTCATTCAAGCACTCCTTAATCATATAGTCCATATAGGCTAAGGCATCTTGTCTGCGTTTGAAGACGGAACGGTACAAGGATTTGGAGTTGCCCTCCCGTAAACGAATGGATTCCCGTAAAATAGGGTGCCATCTTGCCGGTACATGCCGCATGGCATATTGACCTGCCCCGGATTTTGAGATCAGATCCCTTTCCTTAATCGAGTAATAAATGCGGGAAACGCCAAGCACTCCCCACTCAATCATCCCGCCTTTAAAAAACATGCCGAAGTAAGGCAAGGAAGGAAATCTCTCCACCTTTCGTTTCCAGTTCAGCCAATAATGCTCTAGATTCAGCTTCATGTTACGGGTTAAAACATCCCAATCAATCGTATAGCCGTAAGTGCGGGGATCCGGTCCAATTATCGCAATCCCGTAATGCTTAAGCTGGAACGCATCAACCGAATTTTTGTGCAGCCGCTCTAATCCTACAAGTCTGCCGTTATTAAAATAATAGTAAGGGCAATCCTGGTCTTCGAGACTCTCCAGATCTGCCTTCCATATGTACCTGCCGTCCAAGCTGATCTTCGGAAGGCTTTTCTCCAGATCGAAATGGATCTGTTCCAAGGCTTTCGCATCCTGCTCCGTAAGGGGCCGATGAGTAACCGCTGCAAAATCCAAATCGCTAACCCCTTCCTGAAAAGAGGCTAGCGAGATAGATCCGAACAGGTAGAAGGCTTCCAATAGGCCCGGCAGATCCTTGTTCAACCTGGCAAAATATTGATCCAAGATCGCCTGTGCTTGATCAGGCACCGTCATCCGTTTCACCCTCATTTATAGGATAAAGAGAGAATAGCACAGGCGGGGAATTTACAACATCCCTTATTTTACGTTCTCACAGCCTTGGGTCGATTTCCTTCTCTTTGGCCACCTCGAACAGCAGATTTGCTGCGATATGTTTGTATTGCTCATTATCCGGCGAGATCTCTGCGTGAGGAATAGCCAGCATCCGTTGACCGATCCGGTATTCCGCAGCCGAGGTACGAAGCTTCTGACTGACATTCTTTTGCTTCATTAGCTTGTTGTATTTATGCGGGAATCGATAGTCATACCCGTACACAATGGATAAATACTCCGCATTTCGAACTTTGATGAACGGAACAATCTGGCCATCGGTCGTTTCCGGCTTAATGACGACTCCTTCCATCTTCTGTTCAACGGTCAGCTTCGAGAAGAATTGCTCCGCTTGCTCAACAGCATCCTCACCCGTCAGATCAAGGAGCAGGAAATCGTCGTCCGAGAGAAAACGATACATCTCCGAGGTTTTCCAGTTTGCCGGAAGCTCCTCTTGACCGGATTCATAAATGATTTTAAGCAAAGCAAAAGGTTTATACGCAAGCTCGCCGTCTTCGGCATACAGCTCCATTTGTTGCTTATAGGTTTCGTACGCAGTCTGATGCACATCTAATGGCATAATTGAATCAAGAACAGCGGGCAGATGCTTATAGTTTTGATAAGTTATCGATCCGTATTTCTTGGTTAACTCCGCCTTTGGCGTATGATGTTGATCCTTCTCGAAGCCGCTTTCGCGGTATCCCTCGGTTAACTGTTGAAGAGCCGCTTCAAATCCGTTCCGCTGCAGAAAAGCGATCTCTGACTCTAACGCCTTCTCAATGGGCTTGAATTGCCGCTGGATTAATCCTTCTCCCATTGCCTGCCATGGAAGCAGCTCGCCGTCGAGGATAAGCATTTCTATAGCATGGTCTTTCATATAACCGCTGAATTTGTTAAGCAGCCCGGAATAGATAGCGTTCATATCCACTTTCTTAATTTTGTATCCGTTACGGCTAATCGCAAAGCATTGCTCCGTATCGGCATGGAGATAAATATTGCATCTCGAGCCCATATACTTCGGCTGCAGCACAACTTTCCTCACGCCGCGCTCCGCGTAATACTGCAAACCTTTGCGGATGGATTCCAATTGGCCAGCCGAATCATCCTTATCCGCCGGCGCCATCGTACCGGAAATATAATTGATCTTGTGATTAGTGGAGTAGCGAAGGCGGCGCAGCTCCTCTTCCCCTAAATCCTGTACCGCTACTTTTCGTTCCGTTACAAATAATGACTTGAGCTCCTCCGACATATAAGCCTGATTGGATGGTTGGGATTTGAAAAATGGCTTAAAAGACAGGCTCACAGCGGTTAGTGCGTTACCATGCACGCAGCCGGAATCCACATGTACTTTATTTTTGATCCGGAACGCATTCTTCGCGGCGACATGGCCGAATACATGAAACGGATAATTGCTCACCGCTTCTTCCTCCAGAAATTTCAGCTGCGATTCCAAGTCTGCTTCGCGGTCAATCCGGAAATTTCGCTGATGGCGAACCGAATGCGTATCCAGCTTGCCGATATATTTGTTCCGGCATGGCGCATGAGTGACATAAAATGAGGAACCGTTGCCGCTAACAAGGCGGTAAAAAGGCTTCGAAGCCGCAACAAGCTGATGAAATTGATCAAGGAGCTCCAGATTGCCTGCAAGTACCTGCGTGGAGTCAAAATACGTATGCATCAGCTCCTGGTCGACTCCGTGAATATCCCCTTTTGAATACTTGTAGACAAAGTTTTCGTGATTGCCCAGCACAAAATAGAAATGCTCCCGATTCTCATAAAGAAACCGTATCGTTTCCCTGGTCTGTTTCCCTTTGTCAATCCAGTCTCCCACAAGCACGATTTTCGTATCTTTGACACGGTCGACAGGCGTTAAGGTATTTCCTTCAACTAGATAACCGTAACCGCGCAGTAGAGCTTGGAACGTATCCAGGCATTCATGAATATCCCCTACCACGATATATTTATAGCGGCTTGGCAGCGCGGTTGCCAGGTACTCATCCAGATTCTCGATACGAACCCGGTATTCGGGATTTGCTTTTTTCTCTGTGACGGAGTAGAAATCTTTGGCCCTAATTTTGTGAACGGCTGAATAGCCTTCCCTGGATAAAGAACGCAACACTTCGGTTTTGAGACGGTTAATATGTGCGGTGATCAGCTTTTTGGAACGCTCGGAAGCGTAATAATCGGCACGGGAGCGATAATCGAACAGGATAACTTCCACATTGTAGTTGTTCTCATGGGCGATATCCCTTACTTTTGCGCGGAAATCCTCTGCCAGCCCCGTTGTATCTACGATAACGAATTCTGCATTGACCGGAAACGAGGTGACAAGCCTGAGCTTCGTAAACAACAATTGAAAAGCTTGATCGCTTGCTTCCATCATGACCCGGTCATATTTGTCGTAATCAAAGCCTAATACCTCCTGCCGGATGGAATCCGAGGACAAATATTGAATGTTGGAGGTAATGCCTTTCTCTTCATCCCGGAACTTCAGGCTCGGAATCAATATTTCGTTCGCGAAGGTAGATTTCCCGCATTCCGTTGATCCGACCATAAGAAAGATGGTATGAACTTTCGTTGAGATCTCCATGGTTATGCTCCTCTTTTCTTCAAAATAACGCCTTGCGTCGTCCGGACGCTGTTCACGCCATCGCCGATTGCGATAAATTCAACATCCCATTTGATTTCATGAATGACATCCTCGAACCATTGCCGGAATTCTTTTTGCGTCATCTCCCATTTATGATCTTCGTGCCTCATATTCTGAAGCTCGTAATAGGGATTAAAGTCAGCATTAGGCGTTGTCAAAATAAATTGATCGAAATCGATACGGGCACAAATCGTTTGAATAAGCTGCTTGGCTTCATCCTTGCTCATATGCTCAATAACTTCGGTCAGGATAATATCGACCTGTTCCCCGTTGTAGTCCTCCAGGAAATGCTCAATCGACCGGTAAAGCGCAATATTGTCGATTTCTTTCGAGCTTGCTTTTCGTTCCACGGTAGCAAGCAAATCCTCGTTAATATCGATCGCATAATAACTCCCCTCTGTCTTTTTGGCGAAAGGTATCGCATAAAACCCTTCCCCGCAGCCGACATCCAATATCGATTTATCGAATTTAAGAGAGCTGCCGATATAATTCCTTCTCTGAAACGCCGTTCCGCCGAAATCAAAGTCAATCGCGTAACGTTCCGTGCGCTCCAATGCTTGTTTATACTTCCGGAAGCTCGACTTGGACTGCAGGAAGTTTCTTGCGAACAGGCTGCGAATATAAAAGGGAGCATCAATGACTTGGATGCTATGAATATATTTGTCCAGAACTTCGTCGTTAATATCGATATACTCCTTGCCTGACATTGCCAGGAACAAACAGAGGACACTAACCACATGAAGGAGATGATACAAGCTCTTCTCGGTTGTGATCGTTAACGTATAGCTCTTGCCGGATAACGATTGATATTCAAAGCTGCAATCCCGCATGTGCTTCTCGAACATCTCTACATAGCGGACCCATTCCACGTGAACCATATTGATATAGAAAGCATGCACGAAGCCGTCTACATCCTCTTCATGCCGGTTTTTGTAAGGCGCCGAGAAATATTCGTTGATGGCATTAAGCGGAAACAACGGCGTATTGTACCTGGAAACATTCAAATATTCGAATTGTTCCTCTTCGCTTTCTTTATAGGACACCTCATTGTCCGCATCCTTAAAATAGACATTGTAAGCCGAGTCATCGGTATACCAGCCATAGGCCATGCCTTTCCGGACGGATCGGATTTGCATGCCGGAGCCCGGATTCTTTTTTAAGAGATAAGAAAATTTCGGATTCGTAGATTTCAACTGTACGATGGCCATAAGGTTCATTCCCTTCTTCCTTCACAACTTCTAATCGAATTTTCACATATCTTCCATTCAAGGAACATGGCAAAAGTATTACGACACGCCTTTTGAAGGGCAAAAAAAACAGCACGTTGGCCGGAGAAACCATTGTGCTGCTTTCACTTCTTAAGTCAAACGGTGCATGCTCCTTATAATCCCTCCAGAGTTGGCCCCGCCTAATATTAATGCAATAGTTAATCCATCCGCATTGTAAAACAACCCGACTACGTCACCTGCATTCAAAGTTACGTCACTGGATAAGGTAACCGTGCCATTTCCCAAAATGGCTCTGAGATTGAGAAGCGTGACGTTAACATTGAGAAGCGGGAATAATCCGCTAATAAGCGTCGTAGCCGTTGGCGAAGTTCGTTGCACGGCAAAGGAGGGATTTATACCCGGTCCTAGAGTTAAGGTTATTGCGGCTGTTGTTGAATAGTTGATCGTTGCCAGAATCTCATATCTGCCGGTAACCGGAACCGTATAATTGCCTGTCGTCGCATTAAAGCTGGCGCTTGTAAAATACGGCGAAGCCGTCGACCAGTTGGTCAACTGCTGGCTTGCCGACAAGTTGAGCGTACTAATAAACCCCGAAAAACCTTCCGTCAATATGTTCGGGCCGGTGGCTCCCGTGGCTCCCGTCGTTCCCGTCGTTCCCGTTGCTCCTGTTGCCCCTGTCACTCCTGTCTCGCCCGTCTCGCCCGTCTCTCAGCTCTTGCAGAAGATGAAGCACCGTGCCCGTTTCTTGCCCAAATCCTTTTATTTTGGATTTATGTCTTTTCTGATTTCCCGAAGCACCTTTCATCGGTTTCCGGCGTTTCAACCGTTCCACCTCCCCATGCTTCTCCAAAGGCTCCACGCGCAATTACAACTACTGCTACAACCTATATATTTACGTACAAAAGGTTTTTGGCATAACTAGCTGTTCGCATTTCTCTATTGCCACTCCATTTTGCAAAACGTTATAATTGGAACCATATTCCATTCATTCATATTTTTTAGGAGGACAACCGATATGATCCCTCAGCGTGTCAGCTTGATTACGATTGGCGCTTACGATTTGCCTGCGCTTCGTGCTTTCTACCAGAAGCTTGGCTGGGAGGAAACCGAGCACAGTTCGGATAACTATGCTGCGTTTACGACTGCAGGCGTCATTTTGACCCTATTCCCAGTTCAAGAACTAGCCAAAGATGCGGGAGTAACCTTTACCCAAGACAAAAATAGCTACCGTGCGGTCTCTTTTGCCATTAATTTGGACGAGCCTTCGCAAGTTGACTCGGTTATGGAACAAATCCGAGAGATTGGCGGAACGATTTTAAGAGAGCCTAGCGATGCGTTCTGGGGAGGCCGGACGGCGTACTTCGCCGATCCGGAGAACAACCTGTGGGAAGTAGCCTGGAATCCCTCTGCCGTATTTGACAAGCGGGGCGCAATGATTTCGTATTAACTTCATTGAGGAAGAGGTTGTTTAATCGTGGAAATCCGAAGCATTCAAGAATCTGAGATTGACCTGTTTATCGAGGTTTTATTGGAAGGTGCACAATGGATAGCTGCTAACAAAAACCGGATGTGGGATGAATCCGATCTTCATGCGCATAGTCTCATGGATGGATTAACGATAAACAACTTTTTTGCGGCCTTTATTGAAGGTGAGATTGCCGGGGTTATGATTTTGCAGGATGAGGACAGCTTTTTCTGGCCGGAAGACCCAGAGGGGGAAGCTTTATACCTCCACAAGCTGTGTATTAGGCGAAAATATGCGAAGACCGGGTTATCTGACAGCATGATCGGGTATGCGAAAAAGCTTGCCGAAGTCTCTCGCAAAAGATTCCTGAAGCTGGACTGTGCCGCCGACCGCGCTGCTCTGCGGCAATTTTACGAACAACATGGTTTCGAGCTGGTTGGCGAGAGACTTGCAATGGAGATGTACCCGGCTGCTTTTTACCAATTCGAAATAAAGAGCTATGCCAAGGCATAGCTCTTCTCCCTCTATTCAGCTTGCGGTCGCAGATCAATGGCCGTATACGCCGTTTCAACGCCATTTACCATCAGCACGATACGATGCTCTCCCGCATAATGCCGCCGGGTGGATAAATCCGCGAAGCGGTGAACCCTGCTTCCTGACAGCTTTGAACCGCCCGGAACCGTCTTGTCTGATAATAGGAACAATTTACGGGAAGTTTTGCCGCCTGATTTCACAAAATCTATTCCGTATTCAATCCTAAGATGCAGAGGCTCTCCCTCTTGAACTTGCAAATCGTATTCCAATCTGCAGCTGTCACCGATCTTAAGGATTGATGGCCGTGCTTGAATATCTGCGGAAATAACGATAGGCGCGGAGTCCTCCGACATCGCGTAACCGAAAATGGCCAGAGCCTCCGGATGTGCTTGGCGAACAAGATTCCGGCAAGCATGACGGATAATCCAATCCGTGTAAGGATCCTGCCCCTGCCAGCGCCGGGCTATGTCCAATACAACATCCGGATGATCCTTCGCAATATCGTTCAGGTTATTGGCGACGCTCTTGCGAACGTAAAGCGAAGGATCCGCCTTCAGTAATTCCAGTACCGGAAGCAGCGGCGAGGGGTCCCTCTTAAAGACGGGAAGGGCTTGGCCCCAAGGAAGACGAGGCCTGCAGCCTTCGCTTGCCAGTCTTCGCACATGTTCATTCGGGTCGCTGGCCCAAGTTAGCATTTGCTTCATCATTCGCTCGGGATCACGGAGCAAAAACACGCGGACGGCGAATTCCGCCGACGATTTCGAAGTAAATCTCTCCAGAGCTTGCATGGACAGCTCCCAATGCTCTTCTGCTCCACCGTACACCTCAACGAAATCCGGGAAGAACAGATACGGGAAGCCGCTGCACTCCTCGCAGATCGCATATAAGACTGCCAGCGCGTCGCCGTAATTTGCCGGCAAATGCCTGCCCAGTACCGTTGAGATTTGCCTGATCCTCCCTTTCAACGCCAGCTCGTTCCACTCTTCGTTCATAACTTCAGTCACAAAAGCCTCTTTCGCAAACGCTGGATAAGCGGCCAGCACTTTATCCGCGAATTGCCGCAGGAAAGCTTCGTCATACATATCTTTTAATGGCTCAGCCAATGGAGTACCTCTCTTCGATAATCTCTTTGTCGTAGTCATACGCCCATTATAGAACATTTGTTCTTGTTTTGCAAAGTAACGTAAAGGAGGAACCGCATGTTTCCTATTTTAGAAACGGACCGTTTGCTTTTAAGAGAAATTACGATCGAGGATAAAGCGGATATCTTTGCTTGCTTTTCGAACAAACAGGTTACCCGGTATTACGGACAAGAGTCGTTTGAGCACATGGACCAGGCGCAGGCACTTATCGTATATTTCGCAACGGGCTATGCGGAAAAGCGCGGCATACGCTGGGGGATTGAGCTTAAGGAAACAAAGAAACTCATTGGAACGATCGGATTTAATTTATGGTCTCCCAAGCATAGAAGGGCTGAGGTCGGATATGAACTTCTTCCCGAATCCTGGAGGAACGGTTATGCCTCGGAAGCGATTTCCGCAGTCCTGCGGTACGGATTTCAGGAACTAAAGCTCAACCGAATAGGCGCCGTGGTGTTTACCGATAACGAGGCCTCGAATCAACTGCTTACGAAGCTCGGCTTTCAACAAGAAGGCGTTTTAAGAGACTATATGGTTCAATACGGAAAGGCGCACGATACGTACATATACTCCCTTCTAAACCTTATTTAAAATTTGCGATACCAAAATACTGCCTTCTCGTGAGCTGCGGAAAATTTGGAATATAGCATCGTATCCACTCCTCCGATAGTAAAGTTGTTTCTCGCATAAAAGCGGCAAGCCGATAAATTAACGTCTTGCGTCTCGAGCATAAGCCCAATTTGATTACGTTGTTTCGCCCACTCGACGGCTTTCTCGAGCAATCGGGTTCCGATGCCTTGAGTACGCTTGCTGGCGGATACCCCGATATCTTCGACAAGAGCAAAGCCGTTCCAGTTGGAACGAAGCTTAATCCGCCCGATGCATTGATGATCCGCATAATAGAAAAAAACAGCTTTATCTGGATCCTTCATATACGAGTCGTCTATTTCATCGTTTTCATATTGCTTCAAGTACGGTTCAGAAAAGCTTTCTTCCGTATAGGTCCAGCAATCCATTTCAAACTTGGGGATTATTCGTCCGGTTACAAGGAAGCTTTCGTTCGACTTGTGATAATCGCCTTTATTTGAAGGTGTCATTTTTATAATCATGCCTCGATCCCATTCTCCTTCCAGGACAAAAAAAGAACCAGTACCTGCCCAAACAGACTACTGGTTCCTTCTATTTTTGTTAGATAACTATGAGTTAGTATTCGCCAATTCCGAGATTGAATTGCCAATGAATACCGAATTTATCGGTAATCTGACCGTACAGCTTGCTCCAGAACGTCTCCTGCAGCTCCATCGCGATGTTGCCGCCAACCTTCAGACGATCGAAGGCCGAACGGAGTTTGGCTTCGTCTTCCTCCACGTAGGCCAGCGTAATATTGTTGCCTACCGTAAACGGCATGCCCGGGAATACGTCGGAGAACATCACGTTGCTGCCGCCAATGTTCAGGCGCGTGTGCATAATCAAGTTTTTCGCTTCTTCCGGCAAAGGATATTCCGGGTTGGGAGGAACTTCGCCAAACGTCATCAGTTTAGGCTTGTCCAACCCAAATACTTCGGCATAAAACTCCGCCGCTTCGCGGCAATTTCCGTCAAAGTTCAAATAAGCATCAACTGACATCTCGATCTCTCCTTGTAAGACGATTATAAAATCGTTGGATGGCTACCCTTCCATACTGTACCATTTTCGATACAAATAATCAAAAGCTGTTATTTCGTTTTGAATTTCGACAGCACTTCCTGCAAATGCTGAGCCATATGGCTCAAATCCTCGGCAGACGAGGAAATATCCTTCATGGAAGACAGCTGCTTCTGGGCACCTTGCGTAATATCCTGTGAGTGGTTATGCGTGGTTTGCGTCATCGATACAATCTCGGTCATTGAGGCCGTAACCTCTTCCGTACCCGCGGACATTTGCTCCGATGCGGCAGACACTTCTTGGATTTGACTGGAGATCTCCTGGAACGTTGCGGTCATGCGGCCAAATACTTCGCCCGCTTCATTAATAAGCTCCGATCCAATCTCCACATCGTTCACACCTTGATTCATTGCATGCGCGGCACGTATCGTTGTTCCTTGCACTTCCTGGATCAACGCCGTAATTTCGGACGCGGATTGCGCCGACTGCTCCGCCAGCTTTTTCACTTCATTGGCAACTACGGCAAAACCTCTGCCATGCTCCCCTGCCCGTGCAGCTTCAATGGACGCATTAAGCGACAGCAGCTGCGTCTGATTCGTGATTTCCTGAATAACCGATACAATGCTGCCGATCTGGTTCGACTTAAGCTCCAGCTCCCGAACCTCATCGGCCGACTTGATTGCGGATGCGTGAATAAGCTTCATCTGTTCAACGGCATGGGTAACGGCAACCTGGCCAAGCTGCACTTCTTCGAGCGAGGTCTGCGAAGCTTCCGCAACGAACGAGGAGGATTCGGCAATCCGCTGCACGCCGGAAGCCATCTCTCCCATAGCAGTGGAGGTTTGTTCGGCAGAGATCATTTGATTCTCCCCGGCTGATGCCACATTATGTATCGCTTCTCCGATACGGCTCGAAATATCGACGGAATCTATGGATGAAGCAGTCAGCTCTTCGGAGGAAGCGGCCAGCTGCTCCGCCGCAAAGCTCACTTTGCCTATCGTATCGGAGAACGAATCTAGCATCTCGTTCATATTATCCGCTAGCTGACCAAGCTCGTTTTTTGCTTTGACTTCCAGTCTTGGCCTTAAATCTCCGCTAGCGAGGATTTTAATGACATTTGATATGTAAACAATCGGCTTCGCCATCTGATTGGCAGATATATAGGTAGCGATTAGAGCCAGCAGGGTAACCGCGAGTGCAACTCCAATCGTTTTCCAGAGCATGTTCGTAACGGGCTGCATCGCTTCTTTCTCCGAAACCGATAATTGGATGACGTAGCCGTTGCGCGTCGCTTCGGCATAGCCGATCTTTTTCTCCCCGTTAAAGGTATAGGAATAGCTCGTATCCTTGCCCTGCTTGGCCATTTCGAATGCCTTCACCGTTTCCGGCATGTTCATGTCGTAAACGGTTTTTTTCATGACCAAGTCTGCTTTCGGATGACTGACAACAAGTCCGTTGCTGTCCAACAGAATCGCGTAGCCGGTTTTTCCGACTTTCGTTTCGCTTACAATCGCGTCGGCTTTGTTTATTTCATAACCGAATGCGTAGAAGCCATAAGCTTTTCCATCCTGTTTAAGAGGTGATGCGATTACGATGGATACCTTGGAAGGATCGATTTTATTCACCAACGGATCGCTGACCGTCAAATTGCCTTCCGACAAAGATTTGAAATACGGCCGTTCCGATAAATCAATCTTGTCACCGGTTTGCGTGGAAACAAAATTTTTGCCTGACATGTCAAGCGAATAGCCCGGGGACATCAATTCCGGATTTTCTTTAATAAAATGCTCAATCAATTCCCGGTGCTTCCCGGCATCCTGGCCATAGTATTGCCCCACCCCCGCCAGGGCATTGATCTTGGATACCTTGGACTGCAGCTCTTCGTCGAGCCTTGCGGTAATGACATCGGCCTGCTGGGCAAGCTCCCTCTTGATCTGGCTTTTGAACAACGAGGAGTTCGCAAGAAATAAAGCTGTCGACATGGACACTACAATCGCTATCGCAATTATCAGCGTCGTGATCAACATGCGGTGGGCAATTTTCCGCGTTTGAAATAACCTGGGTAGTTTGAACCTCTTCTTCAGCATTTCTCATTTACTCCCTCACTGTAATGTCGGCCGCGGCATGCCAAAAAGACCCCTGTCTGAGGTAGTTGTTCATGTTGATCGGGGTCCGTTCGGAATAATATTCTCGTATTGCCAGCACGACATATCCTACACTATAACTTTGAGTTTTCGATTTCTTTTTAGTTAGAAATATGTTAGTTTTATGTTCCTGCTTGGAGCTTCACCCAAGTTTCTTTTCCCTAATGGATAGTGTAAGATGTAGGAAGCGAATCAACGAAAATCAATGGTAGGAGTTGTCGAGCTTGGCACAAAACGAAATCATTTTAACCCCTGAAGGACTTAAAAAATTGGAGGATGAGCTGGAGGAGCTGAAGACGGTCAAACGCTCCGAGCTGGCGCATCGTCTGAAAGTAGCCATAAGCTATGGAGACCTGAAGGAAAACAGCGAATACCATTCGGCGAAAGACGACCAAGCCTTCATGGAGACCCGCATTGCGCAGCTGGAGAAAATGCTTAAGACGGCCCGGGTATCCAATTCGAAAGACACAACGAAAGTTGGCGTAGGCGCCATTGTCGTTCTGAACGACATTGAAGTCGCCGAGAAAATCGAATACCGCCTCGTCGGACCTGCTGAAGCGGACGTATTCGAAAACAAAATCTCGTACGAGAGCCCGATGGGCCAAGCGCTTATGGGCAAATCCGTTGGAGATACGATCAGCGTGGATGCGCCAATCGGCGTCATCAAATATGAGCTTCTCGAGATCAAAGCGAACGGATAAAGAATAGGATGCAGCATACGATGCTGCATCCTTTTTTTCACTCCTCGAACAAACGGATGAAGTTCCGGGCACTCTTCGACAGGTACCGGTCCTTCAGCCAGATAATGCCGACCTCCGATTGAAAATCCGCATCCGAGATGGTGAGCATTTTAATTGTAGGAAGCGGAAACGAGGCCATAACCGATTTGGGAAATACCGTTGCGCCAATACCGGCTGCCACAAGGGCTACAATGATGGCAACGCTGGAGCATTCGCAGATGACCTTAGGTTCAAAGCCATGCGCCCTCGCTTCAATCATTACGCGATGATGCATCCCGATTGTTTTGTCCGTCTTGAGGGTCAGAAACGGCATGTCCGCAAGCTCGCTCATCAGCATCGTATTTTTATCCGGACCCTTCACCCAGCTGGCAGGAAGAACGGCTACGTAAGGGTCGGACGGTAGCGGCAGAACCGAATAGGGCTGCGTATGCAGCGTCGATTCAAAGGGAAGCCTCGCCACAATCAGCTCGATGTCCCGCTTCTCCAGCAGATTGCCGAGAATGAAGTGATCGCCTTCCCAGATTTTGAACGTGACATTCGGATACAATCTGCGGAATTGCTCAATTGGCTGGGGCAAAAGAGAAACGCAGGACACAACGGAACCGATAGCCAGCATACCGTGCAAGCCGGCGTCGAGTTCCCTAACTTCATGCATGGTTTCGTTAAATTCCTGCAGCAGCTTCTCTGCTTTGTCCCGCAGAAGCTCGCCCGCATGCGTCAGACTAAGCCCCTTCCCGCTCCGGTCGAACAACGTTACGCCTAATTCATCCTCCATCAGCTTCAGTTGACGGCTAAGCGGAGGCTGCTCCATATTAAGCGCTTTCGCTGCCCGGGTAATTTGTCCTTCTTTGGCAATCGCCAAAAAGTACCTTAACTGTCGTATATCCATAGCCAGCCCCCAATATACCTTTTCGGTATGCGTTCGCGATAAAACAGATACTTTAAATATATCGGCTGGCATGGTACGATTCAACTATAACTAGCAACAAGGAGAGATCAAAGACGATGAACAAGGCCATAACCATAGAACTTTCTACTAACAAAAAGCAAAAACCTAAAGCATCCGAGCTTGGATTCGGTAAGTATTACACGGACCATATGTTCATTTTGGACTATGATGCAGCCAAGGGCGGCTGGTATAACCCGCGTATCGTCCCTTATCAGCCGATTTCGCTTGATCCGGCAGCAAAAGTGTTCCATTATGGCCAAACGATCTTTGAAGGCCTTAAAGCTTACCTGACCGGCGATGGCAAAATCCGTATGTTCCGTCCGGAGCAGAACATGGCGCGCCTGAATCGTTCCAACGCGCGTCTCAGCATCCCTGCCGTTGACGAGGAACTGGCACTTGAAGCATTGAAGCAGCTTATTTTGACAGACCGCGACTGGATCCCTTCCGACGCGGAAACTTCCCTGTACGTACGTCCATTCGTTATCGCAACCGAAGCACAACTTGGCGTTAACGCATCGACGCAATACATGTTCATGATCATCATGTCCCCGGTAGGCTCTTACTACGCGGAAGGCATTCATCCGGTTAAAATTCACGTGGAATCGAAGTACGTTCGCGCGGTACGCGGCGGCGTGGGCAACGCGAAGACTGCCGGCAACTACGCGGCAAGCTTGAAAGCGCAAGAAGAAGCGTATGCGCAAGGCGCATCCCAGGTTCTGTGGCTGGACGGGGTTCACCGCAAATATATCGAGGAAGTCGGCAGCATGAACGTCTTCTTCAACATCGACGGCACGATTGTAACCCCTGCCCTGAACGGAAGTATTCTGGACGGTATTACACGCGACTCGATTATCCGTCTCCTCAAACATATGAACGTGCCGGTTGAAGAAAGACAGCTGTCGGTTGACGAAGTGATTACGGCTCATCAGGAAGGCCGTCTTGTCGAAGCGTTTGGTACGGGTACTGCTGCTGTTATTTCTCCAATCGGAGAATTGTCTTGGGAAGGTACGCGTTACGTCATTAACGAAGGAAATACCGGCGAGCTGTCGCAAAAGCTGTACGACACGCTGACCGGTATTCAAAAGGGTACGGTAGAAGATCCGTTCGGCTGGTCCATTGTTCTTGAACCTTCCGAGCATCTTATTTCGAATTAATTGCCATACGTCTTGACAGCCATTTCATCAAGACTTTTAAATTCATAGCCTTGCTTGCGGGCTTCGTCAATAATCGAGCCGAGCGCAGCGGCATTGTCTTTGGATACGGTATGAAGCAGGATTACCGCCCCGGGATGAAGCTGTGCGACGACTTGATTAAAGGCGAAGCCCGCTCCTTTTTGCTGATTGACGTCCCAATCCTTGTAAGCGACGGACCAGAATACGTTCGTGTATCCGGAATCCTTGCTTACCGCGAGAACATTATCGCTAAAGATTCCTCTTGGCGGCCGCAAGTAGGACATGGCTTGCTGACCGGTCAGCGATTGAACCTGCTCCCTTACCTTTTCGAGCTCCGTACGGATCTGGTTCGACGAGATTTGCGTCATATCCGGATGCGTCCAGGAATGATTGCCAACCAGATGTCCCTCATTGACCATTCGTTTTACCAGCTCCGGCTGGTCTTTCACGTAATGCCCCGTTACGAAAAAGATCGCAGGCACTTGTTTCTCCTTGAGCACGTCCAGCACCTTCGAGGTATACCCGTTCTCATACCCGTTATCGAAGGTCATGTACAGCTCCTTCTTGGTTGTATCTCCGAGAAAAATCGCCCCATGCTTCATGACAATGTCCTTGAAGCCCTCTTCATTAATGGACGGCAGCTGTCCGCCTACGCTTTTCTTGAATCCAAAATGAAACGGCCCCTGCTGTGCTTCAGCCGGATGCTGCGCAACCAGCAAGGATAAAACGGCTGCAATCCATAAGGTATGGATCCATGCTGATGTTTTTCTCATTCCTCTTTCTGCTCCTCTAAGTGTAGTCCTTTTATTTTCCCCGTATTCTCCGTTTCCAATCCACTATTTTCGAATTGACAAAATTAGTTGTCAGGCATATAGTTGTTTTAACAACTAATTTGGAGCGTGATTAGCAATGCATCAGAAAGGATTGGATCATTCGATTGGCTTTCTGCTCGGAGCGACCTACCGGAAGCTGACGAATTTTTTTAGCTCACGCATTAAGGAATTTGGCCTGACGCCCGAACAATGGGCGGTTCTCTACCGTGTCCGCGAGGAAGACGGCTTGATTCAGAAGGAAATTGCCGACCGTGCGGGCAAAGACAAGCCTACAACAACCCGAATCCTCGATTCCCTGGAAGCAAAAGGATTCGTTACGAAGCGTGCCAGCGAGCATGACAGACGTTCCTTTCAGGTCTATATTACCGAGCAAGGACGAGCGACGGCGGATGCGATTGAGCCGATTGAATACAGCACGATGGTCGAAATCGCGCAAGTCTTGTCTACGGAAGAATATCAGCAAATGACGAGCCTGCTGAAAAAATTAAATGAGCATGCAAAAGGCTTAATCGATCAAGAAAAGGAGTAATGAGCAACATGAACATACAACCAGATAAACTATGGAGCCGGTCATTCGTAACCTTAACGGTCAGCTATTTGCTGCTGTTCTTGAGCCTGCAGATGCTGCTGTCTCCATTTCCTACTTACGCGAAAGAGCAATTTCATCCGAATAACTTCGCGCTTAGTCTTGTAACAAGCCTATTCGCCTTAGCCGCAATCGTTACGCGGTTTGCCACCGCAGCCTTGCTTCGCAAGGTCCACCGCAACGTTATTTTGTTTGTGGGTCTTGTATTGGCAGCAATAGCAACTGTCCTCTACCCGTTCGCCAACTCGATGACATCGCTTCTTATCCTTCGCGCATTGTTCGGTATCGGCTTCGGGATGACGAGTACCATTATTCCGACACTGGTGTCGCAGATTATTCCGAAGAAAAGAACCGGTGAAGGCATCGGTTACTTCGGATTGTCGACTAGTATCGCTATGTCCCTTGGTCCAATGATTGGTCTATCGGTCATTAAGCAATTTGGATTTACGACCCTTGCGATGATTGGTACGATTGCTCTAGTTCTTATTATTCCATTACTTCTTGTTATGCGCAGCATTCCAAAGCAGCCGGCCAAAGCAGCTCCATCGGCAAACAAGACCGAATCAGGGGAATCGGCTTCCGGCTCTTCAACCGGCCGCATGATGGTGCCTGCCATTCTTAATGTGTTAATGTCCGTTACTTACGGCGGTATCCTTGGATTTATTGCCCTCTATGGCGCACAAAAACATATTGAACAGATTGGCTTGTTCTTCTTATTTATTGTATTTACCGTCTTTATTATCCGTCCGATTTCCGGCAAGCTGTTCGACCGCCGCGGACCGATGCCCATCGTTATTCCTGGCGCGCTTGTTGTCATTGCCAGCTTGATCATCTTGTCCTATGCAGAATCGCTTCCGTTGATTATCGTATCCGCATTGCTGTACGGCTTTGGTTTTGGCGCCATCCAGCCGACAACGCAAGCATGGATGCTGCGCGAGGCAGCTCCGCATCAAGTCAGCTTCGCGAACAGCTTGTATTACAATACGATTGATTTTGGCGTAGCCGTTGGTTCCATGCTGCTGGGTATCGTCGCTTCGGCTTCCAGCTATTCCGTGATGTACCGCTGGGCCGCGGTAGCCATGGTCATCTTTATGCTTGTTTACCTGGTCAGCCTGGTGATTGATAGAAAGAGCCGGAGTGCGGTACCCGCAGCCGCTCGCGAGAAAACGGCAGTAACTTCGAGATAACAATAAAAGCCGGCAAAGAAGTCCGGGTATGCCCTTTGGCTGATGCCCCGCTTCCGTTGCCGGCTTGTTTTTTAATCTGATTTCTATTTGATATATAAATATTTGTCTAGATTAAAGAAGATATAGTAAGGCATTATAAACGGATTTAACAGAAACCTCCAACCCTTGATCGGACATCCGCATCCCAATTTAATGGTCTCATTCTCCTGTATGGTGAACGAATAACGATTGCTCCCGCACCAATCAATCTTCACGTACAATTCATACTCCCCTGGTTCCAGTTCATACCGAATGGTTTCATCGTTAGCGATTTTTTCATACTCGATGCCATTTAAGAAAACTTTGAAATTCCTCAGCCAATTCGAATACTGGTTCGCCCTCTTTAACTCAAGAATCGATGACACCTCACGCCTCCTATCATACATTTTTTTCTAATTTAAAATAATTCTATATGTTTGGATGTATCTCCTTTTGTTCTTTTTATCCCTTACTAGACTTGTAACTTTCGCCAAATAGAGCTACTCTAATTGGAAATTGATACTAAATTGGTAACCGATTCTGAATAAAAAGGCGCTGGTAACGATGACTCGCGAAGCAAGGCCAATAAGTTCACTGGAACTAAACAGGGCTACTTTAGCAAGACAAATGCTGCTCACACGTTCGAACACGCCGGTTCTCCATGCCTTAGAGTGGTTTATCGGCTTGCAGGCTCAAGCTCCACAAGCACCTTATTACTCGCTTTGGACAAGGCTTGAGGCGTTTGAACCAACCGAGTTGTCCTCAATCATATTGGACCGTCAGGCGGTAAGGATTGCTTTGATGCGCTCCACTCTTCATCTGGTATCTGCTAACGACTGTTTGCTTCTCAGACCTTGGATCCAGCCAGCTCAAGAGCGCGCGCTCAAGGGCAGCTTTGGCAAACGGCTTGTCACAGTTGATTTGAACGTGCTTGCAGCGGAAGGAAGAAAACTTGTAGAGGAGAAGCCTCTCACCTTCAGCGAGATCGGCAAGCTGCTAGCCCCGTATTGGCCGGACGCCGATCCGGAGGCACTTGCAGCAGCTGTACGTACATATGTCCCTCTCGTTCAAGTTCCGCCACGCGGATTGTGGGGAGAAAGCGGTCAGGCCATTCATACTTCTGCTGAAGCTTGGATGGAGCAGCCTATGCTTGAACAGCCGGACGTCGAACAGCTTGTACGGCGATATCTGAGTGCTTACGGCCCTGCATCCGTAAAGGATATGCAAGCTTGGTCCGGGCTTACTCGACTTAAGGATTATTTCGAGAAGCTTAGACCGGGTCTTGTTATTTTCCGAGATGAACTACGAAATGAGTTATTTGATCTGCCCGATGCTCCTCGGCCCGCCTCCGGCGTCATTCCTCCGGTACGCTTCCTCGGAGAATTTGACCCCATGCTGTTTGGTATTGCCGACCGCTCTCGCGTCATGGATCGCATGTATAGCAAACGAATCTTCACTGCTAACGGGATCCTCCGCTCTACGATTCTTTTGAATGGTTATATTGAAGGGTTATGGTCCATTAAGCGCGACTCCGGGCTAGCCGTACTCCATATCGATCCATTCCGCCCTCTCACGAAAGAGGAACAGCTAGATCTCATTCAAGAGGGCCAAAAGCTGTTGGAGTTCGCTGCACCGGGTGTTGATCATGAAATCCGTTTTATAAAATAAATAAAAGGGCCATCCCCTTGTCAATGACAAGGGGAATGGCCCTTTTTGCCTGCCTCGGATTAACGGCGGCCGTAGCTTTGTTCGTTCCAGCGCAGCTCTTGGCGGAACTGGCGGATTGTTGTGTTGTTGTCGATAACGACAACCTCGATGCCGAGCATGTCTGCCCAGTCAACAAGCTGATCCGTCGTTACTACATACGACAGCACCGTATGATGCGCGCCGCCTGCATAGATCCATGCTTCAGCCGAATCGCGAAGGGATGGACGCGGCTTCCACAACACGCGGGCAACCGGAAGCTTAGGCATTTCTTCCTCTACCTTCACCGCGTCTACTTCGTTGATGATAAGGCGGAAACGGTTGCCAAGGTCGACCAGAGATGCGTTAACGGCTTCGCCTGCTTTACCGTCAAAGATGATACGCGCCGGATCGGCTTTGCCGCCGATTCCGAGCGGATGAACTTCAATGCGAGGCTTGCTCTCCGCAATAGTTGGACATACCTCAAGCATATGAGCGCCAAGAATCATCTCGTTGCCATTTTCCAGATGGTAAGTATAGTCCTCCATGAACGATGTGCCAACATTGCCGGCCATCAGCTTCATAATGCGGGTAAGCGCTGCAGTCTTCCAGTCGCCTTCGCCGCCGAAGCCATAACCTTGCTCCATCAGGCGTTGTACAGCCAGACCCGGAAGCTGCTTCATGCCATGCAGATCTTCGAAGGTTGTTGTGAATGCCGTATAACCGCCAGCTTGCAGGAAACGCTTCATGCCAAGTTCGATTTTTGCCTGCTCTTCGATAGCTGCCCAAGAAGCGGCATTGTCGCGGACGCTGCTTGCAATCTCATAACGCTCGGTGTACTCGTTCAGCAGCGCTTGTACCTCTGCATCGCTCACTTCGTTCATGCTGGCAACCAGATCGCCGATGCCGTATCCGTCAATCTGCCATCCAAGCTGGATTTGCGCTTCGACTTTATCGCCTTCGGTAACGGCTACTTGACGCATATTATCGCCGAATCTTGCGATCTTCAGGTTCTTGCTCTCCATGGACGCTGCAGCAGAATTCATCCATGCGCCGATGCGGGATTGAACCACGCCATCCTGCCAATGTCCGGTAACCACTTTGCGGTCAAGACCAAGACGGGCAAAAATATGACCAAACTCGCGGTCGCCGTGAGCCGACTGGTTCGTATTCATAAAGTCCATGTCAATGGAATCCCAAGGAATATCGCGGTTATATTGCGTATGCAGATGAAGGAGCGGCTTGCGGAGCTCGGAAAGTCCTCTGATCCACATTTTCGCCGGCGAGAAGGTATGCATCCAGGCAACAACGCCCGCGCAATTTGGATCCGCTTTCGCTTCAATGCAAACTTTGTAAATTTCCTCCGGAGTAGTCACTACCGGTTTGTATACAATCTCAAATGGAAGGTTAGAAGATTCGTTTAATCCCGCAGTAATGCTTTGCGAATGCACGGCAACCTCTTCCAAAGTCTCTGGACCGTACAAATGCTGACTGCCTGTTACAAACCAAAATTGATAAGGTTTAATGGATAACACCATAATTCCTCCTAGCTGAGAATGAATTTGTACGTACATGATCTGGGAACAAAATAAAAACAGAGGATGAGTTGTACGTACAACTTATCCTCTATACTACTCCGAACATGGCCGGATTTCAATATGCATTTTGATAATTTTTTTGCGTTTATAACTTGTCCATACGGTAAGTGTACCCGCAAAACTTACATTTAAATACTACTCCGTCTTCCCCGACGATATAAGTCATGCGGTCATCGTCTTCCAGCTCGATAAATTCTCTCCCTGTTTCGTCGCGGTCTCCCGTTGCAAACAGCCCTGTTTTATTGCCGCATTCGCATTCAAAGGTCAGAACCATACTTTCCATTCCCCTTTCCTAAACTTTTCTATTATATTAGTAACTTTCTCATATAAAGCTTGACAATGATACGATTTGTATCATAAATTACTATTAGTGAGTGTAACATATGGCTTGATTGATTACCAATGTGAGGAGCGAATGACCTTGACGATGGGAGATCGCCTAAAGGAGCTGCGCCGAGAGCGAAGCTTATCGCAAGAAATAGTTGCACAATCCATCGGAATTACGCGATCCGCTTACAGCCACTACGAGATCAACAACCGGCAGCCCGTGTACGAGACTCTAATTAAGCTAGCGTCCTTTTTCGAAGTCACTACGGATTTTATTATCGATGGTGATACACGCGGTACAGAGCCTCAAGTTGCAGCAGATGCGGCTGAGATCATCCGTCTGCTCAATAACATGGACGAAGACAAACGCAAGGAATCCATCGACAAAATGTTGGATGCTATTCGAGAGTCTTAATTAGCCGCTGTCCACTTTGACTAGCGGCTACTAAGCCTCTTCCCCCTAACAAGCACCATTACGAGGCATACGATTGCGAATCCGGCTGCGTAACCGCCAATGATGTCCGTTGCATAATGCACGCTGAAATATAAACGCGATGCCCCCATTAATATAATCAATAAAATAGCGATTATAGCCGTCATCCACTTCACCTTACGGTTTATACCGCTATCCGTTATAACCCAGGCCGCTGCCAGACTGTACATCACGATAGCCAGCATGGCATTGCCGCTCGGAAAGCTCGATCCGTCAGCATCGATTCCCCACGCCATTGCCGGTCTAGCCCGGTCAAAGCCTGATTTCACGAGCGTGTTCACCACATAGGCTCCCGCTACCCCCGCAATGAGCAGAACCGCGCTTTTCCACCCCTGCTTCCAGGCAAACCATACCGCAAGCAAAAGCGTAATTGCGATAATGCCTACCGTTGACCCCAAACCCGTCATTGCCTTGAACAAATCGGTTAAGGTAACGTTATGTATGCTTGCAAACCAATCCGCAACCGATTCATCCAGCCGCGAGACATTACGGCGCGAAGCCAGCATCGCATCTGCGATAAAGATAATTAAGCTAACCGTTAAACCGATTAACCACCCTTTTTTTCGAATAATAAGTCCCTCCTAAAAAGAATTGTCACGCGCTTTTTGTGGCAATTCTTGCTTCGTAAGCGTTAACCTAAAGAATTGTCACGCGTTTTTTGTGGCGATTCTTGCTTCGTAAGCATCAGCCTGAAAAGAATTGTCACACGCCTATTGCAGCGATTCTTGCTTCGTAAGCATCAACCTAATTGCTTCATCTGGTGCGCTTCGTTATAATAGTCGAAGACTTCATTATAATACAACGAAAATTATACACCAAGGAAGGATCACAATAACATGTACGTAGCAGATAAATGGGTTGATTACGAGGTAATTGATACTGGGGCAGGAGACAAGCTTGAACGCTGGGGCCAATACATTCTCCGCCGTCCGGATCCTCAGATCATTTGGCCAATCGCAGATGAATCCGGCGCCTGGAAAAAGGCGGACGGACATTATCACCGCAGCTCCTCCGGAGGCGGTCAATGGCAGTTCAAATCCAGCCTGCCCGAGCGCTGGACCATCGCTTACGGCGAGCTCAAGTTCCACATTAAGCCAACCAACTTCAAGCATACCGGCCTGTTCCCCGAGCAAGCGGTCAACTGGAGCTGGATGATGGACAAAATCCGTTCCGCAGACCGTCCAATCCGCGTGCTGAACCTGTTCGCATATTCAGGCGGAGCTACGGTTGCTGCAGCGGCAGCCGGCGCGGAAGTCGTGCACGTGGACGCTTCCAAAGGCATGGTGCAATGGGCTAAAGAAAATGCCCAGCTGTCAGGCCTTGAAAACGCCCCAATCCGGTATATTACGGATGATGTATTCAAATTCGTGCAGCGCGAGCAGCGCCGCGGCCGCCAATACGATGCGATCATCATGGATCCACCGTCTTATGGACGCGGACCTAACGGCGAAACCTGGAAGCTGGAAGAGAACCTCTATCCGTTCTTGGAATTCTGCACGACCATCCTTTCGGATAACCCGCTGTTCCTGCTGATCAACTCTTATACGACCGGCTTGTCTCCGACCGTGCTTCACAATTTGCTGCATACGACGATGAAGGGCAAATTCGGCGGCATGATCAACTGTGGCGAAATCGGCTTGCCGATCACGCAGTCCGGCCTGCATTTGCCTTGCGGCATTCTTGGACGCTGGGAGTCGGAATAATGGCTGCAGGAAACAACGCACCTCAAATACCGGTATTGTATGAAGACAACCATATCATTGCTGTAGTCAAGCTCCCCGGTATCCCGTCCCAAGAGGACGAGACCGGGGACCCTGACATGCTGACGCTAATTAAACAGGATCTGAAAATCCGTCATAACAAGCCGGGGAATGTATTCCTCGGCCTTATTCACAGACTGGACCGGCCGGTTGGCGGAGCGATGCTGTTTGCAAAAACCTCCAAAGCGGCATCCCGCTTGTCCGAAGCCGTCAGAAGCCGCACATTCGGCAAAACGTATGTCTGCGTTGTTCACGGCAAACCGGCTAAGCAGCAGGACCGTCTTCGCCATTACATACGCAAAGACGCCAAACGCAATCAAGTAACCGTATTCAAAGAACCGGCAGCCGAAGCAAAGGAAGCCATTCTGGAATACAAGGTATGCGCACAGACCGGAGGTTACTCCCTGATCGCCGTAAAGCTGCATACCGGCAGATCGCATCAAATTCGGGCGCAAATGGCTTATATCGGCTGTCCGCTTGTCGCAGATCGTAAATACGGCGCTCCGGTCACGGCGTCCGTAACCGATATCGCCCTATGGTCTACTTCGGTTGAAGCGCCTCATCCGGTTACGAAAGAGCTTCAATGCTTCCGATCCGTTCCGTACGGTTCTCCCGCCTGGTCCTGGTGGACAAGCGATCAGCTCGAGGAAGCATCCAGCATGTATCTTTAAGGAGGGATCCGCCCTTCATGCGCAGAATGCGAAGCAAGAAGCGCTTGACCATTCATTTCTTTCTCCTGCTGCTCTCGGCAGCAGGAATCTTGATTATCGTTACCGCAACTCTAAAGCAGGACTCCGTCAAACCGACTATCGTCTCAAACAGTCCTGAACCTTCCGCAGAGCCCACAGCCACTCCGGACCCTACGGTTGTACCAACCGCGACGCCGGTGCCGACGCCAACGCCGGTGCCAACCCCGGAATACGCGGAAGCTACATGGATGGCCGTAGGCGACATAATGATGCATAAACCGGAGCTTCCTGGCGCGTATGACAGCAAAACAAAGAAATACAACTTCAATTATTTCTTCGACGAAGTCAAGCCGATTCTCAAACAAGGCGACTGGGTAATGGCGAATCTGGAGACACCGGTTGCCGGCCCCGCATACGGTTATACGGGTTATCCAAGCTTTAATGCTCCGGTGGAGCTGCTCGACGCGCTGCAGTATGCCGGATTCAACATCTTGACCAATGCCAATAATCATTCGCTTGATAAAGGCGATAAAGCACTAATGCTCACCTTGCAGCATCTTAAAGAATATCCTTTTGTTATCAAAGGTACGGCGGAATCCCAGGAAGAAGCGGATATGCCCGTCATTGTCGAGCATAACGGCATCAAGATGGGGCTGCTCGCTTACACCTACGGAACAAACGGAATCCCGCTTCCGAAGGGCAAACCGTACGCCGTCTCCTTAATCGATGAGCAGAAGATGATAAGCGATATTCATCACTTGAAAGAGCTTGGCGCGGATTTCGTAACGATAGCTTTGCACTTCGGCATCGAATATCAGACAACGCCTAACGATGAGCAGAAGCAGCTGGCCCGCAAGCTGGTTGCCGAAGGAGCTGATATAATTGCCGGCTCCCATCCCCATGTGATACAGCCGTACGAGGTACTTGATACGACCGACGCGAGCGGACATGAAAGACACGGACTTATTATTTATTCTATGGGCAATTTCATCTCCGCACAGCGCGGCGACACTAAGGATTATGGCGTAATTTATAAAGTAACCGTACGAAAAAACAAATCCGACGGCTCAATCGAGCTATCGGATATCGAAGCAATTCCTACATGGGTACACCGTTACTTGTCTGGCAGCTATTATAAATACCGCATCCTACCGGTTGAGCAGACGATTACAGCCGCCAGCGACAGCTTGCTTACGGAGAACGACTACAGCTCCATGAAGCAAACGCTTAAGGTTCTTCGCAATCGTCTGCGCGCTATGTTAAACCCGAATTCACAGTAAAGCTAATCAAGCATTTGCAACCTTGCCGAGCAGATACACTAGAAGCTGCTGGTTATGGGAAGAAATACGGTCCAGCGAATCTCCGATAAGTTTGGAGCGGACTTCCGCTCCGCGCTGGGCCTCGCTTTTTCCTTTCTCCGATACGGAAACCCACACAATTCTGCGGTCTTGATTATCTCTTGTACGTACAATTAACTCGTTGCGCTCCATTCTGTCGAGCAAAGTTGTAATGGCAGCAGGAGTTGTTGCAAGATACTGCAGCAGTTCAGAAGGCTTCATCGGCTCATGTCGGAGCAAAATATCAAGTACATTCAATTGGCCTTCCGTCAGAGGCGCAAGCCCATCTTCCAAACTATCCTTCCAATCTCTTGTCATCTTCATCCATAGACGAGTAAATTCTTCTGAAACCATATCAGCACCCGCTTCCTGTCCAAATTTCTCATTTATACCAATTATAACATTCGCTAATGTCGAATAAAAGGTTAACCCGATTAATAATTTGAGTCATTAATCGCGATAAAGTCGAACATTCTGACAACAGTAGACATACAATGGGCATAGGCATCTGACCAATTCGTCGAATTAATGCATGAAGGAGTGATCCCTATGGATGACCAAAAAGCAGAAATCATTCGCAAGATAAAAGCCTACGGCATCATAAAAGACCCACAATGGCTTGACCGCCCGGATGAGCTGGTGCCAATGTGGGTCATGTTTGATGCGATCATTCGGTTGATTGAACGGTTTGATCCGCCTAACCGGCCTTATGACTGAGGCGATATTTCAGGTCTAACAAAGATCGTCGTAATAACATCGTTTTTCTCTATCGGAAGCAGGATGCGACCAATGGATTTCCGGTCTTCAATCGGCGCTTTTTCCGAAGACGCCGCTAGCTGGGCGCCTTGCGATGTAAGCGCTATAATGCCTAACTCTTCCTTGCAATATAATGCTGCGACGAGTGCGGAACCGTTCGGCTTGACGCGCTTACCCTCCTTGAATTCGAAGGTTTGAACGCCTTTGCCGCCTCTTCCTTGAAGCGGATAGTCAAGCAACAGCGTGCGTTTGGCGTAACCCAAATCCGTCACGACGAGCACTTCGCCTTCGTCATCCGCAACCCATTCCGCCGCGATCAGCTCATCGTCTTCTCTTAGCTGCATGCCGCGTACGCCTGCTGCGACACGCCCCATTGCGTTTACTTCCTGTTCGCTGAATCGAATGCTCATGCCAAGCTTGCTGACGAGCAGCAGCTGTTTCGTTCCGTCGCTTAGCATGACACGGATAACCTCGTCTCCGTCTGCAACCTTGGCGGCTGCTATGGCGGTTGAACGGGTCGTCATGTATTCTTTAAGCTCGGTCCGCTTCACCTGGGCACGTTTCGTGACAAATACAAGCGAAGCTCCCGGAAGATTGAAATCTTTCACCGGAATAATGGCTATGATGGAATCGTCTTTCGGGATCGGTACGATATTAACAACCGCCGTACCCGTATCCTTCCATTTGAACTCCGGAATCTGATGCACGGGCAGCATGTAATACTGGCCTTTGCGGGTGAACAGCAGCAGGTTATCGATCGTATTTACTTCGTAAACGCTGCTGATGGCGTCGCCATCCTTCACTCCTGCCGTCTGCAGATCGCCGCCTGAACGGGTGAACGACAGCATGCTTGTCCGTTTCATGTAGCCTTCTTCGCTAAGCGTAACAATGACGTCTTCGGATTGAACCATAACCTCCAGGTTCACCTTCAGCTCTTCCACTTCCCCGCGGATCGACGAACGGCGGTCGATGCCGTATTTCTCGCGGATCTCCGTCAGCTCGTCCTTGATTACGCCAAGCAGCTTCTTCTCGCTCTCGAGAATCGAACGCAGGTACGCGATCTTCTTCTGCGTTTCTTTCAATTCCTTCTCAAGCGATGTAATCTCCAGGTTCGTCAAACGGTATAATTGGAGTGTCAGAATGGCATCCGCTTGTCGTTCGCTGAAGCCGTATTTCGCTACGAGATTGTTTTGCGCGTCAGCGCGGTTTTTGGAAGCCTTGATGGTCGCAATCACTTCGTCGAGGATATTTAGCGCCTTTACGAGGCCTTCCACGACATGCGCACGCTCTTCGGCTTTCTCAAGCTCATATTGGGTCCGGTGAGTCACGACTTCCTTCTGATGGTCGATATAAGCGCTCAGAATCTGCTTGATGCCAAGCTGTTGCGGCGCTTTGTTCACAATCGCAACCATGTTGAAGTTGTAAGTGACTTGAAGATCGGTTTTCTTCAGCAAATAAGCCAAAATACCGTTCGCATCCGCTTCCTTCTTCAGTTCAACTACGATTCGAAGTCCGTTGCGTCCGCTTTCGTCGCGAACTTCGGAGATCCCCTCTACCTTCTTCTCGAGACGGATATTTTCCATCGCACTGACAAGGCGGGATTTCACGACCTGGTACGGAATTTCCGTAATCGTAATCTGCTGTCGTCCGCCGCGGACATCCTCAATCTCGACCTTCGAACGAATATAGATTCGGCCTTTGCCCGTCGTATAAGCCTCGCGGATTCCTTCCTCGCCCATGATAATGCCGCCGGTCGGGAAATCCGGGCCTTTCACGATGCCCATCAGCTCTTCAACGGTAATCTCGGGACGAGCCATGACCGCAATGCAGGCGTCGATAGTCTCGCGCAGGCTATGCGGCGGAATTTCCGTCGCAAAACCGGCCGAAATCCCGCTTGTGCCATTCACCAGCAGGTTCGGATAGCGGGACGGCAATACAACCGGCTCTTTCGTCGTGTTATCGAAATTGTCCTTGAATTGGACGGTCCGTTTGTCGATATCGCGCAAAATTTCCATGGCGATTGGCGACAAACGCGCTTCGGTATAACGCATTGCCGCTGCCGGGTCGTCATCCATCGAGCCCCAGTTGCCGTGTCCGTCGATCAGAACATGGCCCATCTTCCAAGGCTGCGCCATCCGCACCATGCCTTCATAGATCGAAGAGTCGCCGTGCGGGTGGTAGTTACCCATAACGTCCCCGACGGTTTTCGCCGATTTGCGGTATGGCTTGTCGGGGGTATTGTTAGAATCGTACATCGCATACAAAATGCGGCGCTGGACGGGCTTAAGCCCGTCCCTTACATCAGGAATAGCGCGGTCCTGAATAATATATTTCGAATAACGGCCGAATCGGTCTCCAACGACCTCTTCCAAATACGCCGGTAAAAACTGTTCCAGCATGCCCATGCCGTTACCTCCTATTCTACATATTCTGTGAAGTCCACGTTCTCGATAATCCAACGCTTACGCGGGTCAACCTTATCGCCCATCAGCGCCGACACGCGGCGTTCTGCTTTGGCCGCATCCTCGATCTGCACCTGCAGCAGCGTCCGCGTCTCCGGATCCATCGTGGTCTCCCACAGCTGGTCAGGGTTCATCTCGCCAAGTCCTTTGTAGCGCTGAAGCTCAAAATTCTTGCCGAATTCCTTCAAATAATTTTGCAGCTGCTCATCCGTCCAGGCGTAGCGAACTGTTTCCAGTTTGCCTGATTTGCGGGTAATCTTGTACAACGGCGGCTGAGCGATATAAACGCGCCCGGTGTCGATCAGCGGCTTCATGTACCGGTAGAAGAACGTCAGCAGCAGCACCTGAATATGCGCGCCGTCCGTATCCGCGTCGGTCATAATAATAATTTTGTTGTAATTGCATTCTTCAGCGTCGAATTCCGGACCAACGCCCGCTCCAATCGCGCTTATAATCGCTTTGTATTCCTCGTTCTTCAGAATGTCCAGCAATTTCGCTTTTTCCGGGTTCATCGGCTTGCCCTTCAGCGGCAGTATAGCCTGATGCTTCGAATCCCGGCCCTGCTTCGCCGAACCGCCCGCGGAATCCCCTTCGACGATAAACAGCTCGTTGCGCGAAAAATCCTTCGACTGCGCCGGCGTAAGCTTGCCGTTCAGATTTGAGCTTTCGCTCTTCTTCTTGCCGCTGCGGATCTCTTCGCGCGCTTTACGAGCCGCTTCTCTTGCCTTGGAGGCTTGTACCGCTTTCTTCAGCAGCATTTGCGCGACTTGCGGATTCTCTTCCAGGAATACCTGCATTTTGTCGGAGACTACGGCGTCTACGGCGCTGCGCGCCGATGCGCTGCCCAGCTGGTCCTTCGTCTGGCCGACGAATTCAACCTCGGACATCTTGATGTTAATGACCGACATCATGCCTTCGCGCAGGTCATTGCCCTCGAGATTCTTTTCCTTCTCCTTCAGGAGACCTGCCTTGCGGGCATATTCGTTCATAACCCGCGTATAAGCGGTTTTGAAACCGGTCTCATGCGTACCGCCGCCGCGTGTCGGGATCGAGTTCACGAAGGATGCGATCGTCTCGGTATATCCGTCGTTGTACTGAAGGGCAACTTCCACTTCAATCTCGTCCTTCTCCCCCGTGAAATGAACGACATCGTGCAGGACGGTCTTGTCGTCGTTCAAATATTGCACGAACTGGCGTGCGCCGCCTTCGTAGTGGAAAATATCCTCTTTGCCGCTGCGGTCATCCTTGATCGTAACCTTAAGGCCCGAGTTCAGGAACGCAATTTCCTGCAGACGCTCGGCCAGCGTATCGTAGTTCAGCGAGGTGCCGCCCTGGAAGACGCGGCCGTCAGGCTTGAACGTTACCTTTGTACCCGTCCGGTTCGTATTTCCCGTAATCTCGAGCCCCGTTACCGGCTCGCCGACATGCTCCTTGCCTTTATCGTCTACCCAGTATTCGAAGCGCATCTTATGTATTTTCCCGTCACGGAAAATTTCCACTTCAAGCCACTCGGACAATGCATTTGTTACCGAAGCGCCTACGCCGTGCAGACCGCCGGATTTTTTGTAGCCTCCGCCGCCGAACTTGCCGCCCGCGTGCAGGATGGTGTAAACAACCTGCGGCGTTGGAATTCCTGTCTTATGCATCCCTGTCGGAATGCCGCGCCCGTTATCCTGGACGGTAACCGCGCCATTCTTGTGCAGCGTGACGTCGATCGCCGTACAAAATTTCGCCAAATGCTCGTCCACGGCGTTATCGACGATTTCCCAGACCAAATGATGCAGGCCGGAGCTGCTCGTGCTGCCAATGTACATGCCCGGCCGCTTTCTGACAGCGGTCAAGCCTTCGAGCACTTGTATGTCATCGGCCTCGTAATTCCGTTCCGGGGCCGCTGTTTTTGCGAAAAGATCTACTTGCTCTGCCATGGGTATGCCTCCTAAATTTTGCGAAGCTTTCACGTTTCCATATCTTCAAGCTATTTTAATTCAACTTATCACGATTAGTAAAGATACGAGTATAACGACTGTTATGAAGTTTGCGCCCTTATCAATATCGGTCGAATGCGCTCGATGGATTAACAGAATAACATAAATTCGCGTCCCACGCTAAATTATTCATGCTCGTTATCGCCAAGTTCCATTCATGACTCGTCAAAAAAGGAGCGGCTCCTCCTTGTTCTCGCACAAGGGAAGCCGCCGCTAAGATGTCTGATTAATCGTACTGGATATGGAGTGATTCGGCCGCTTGGCGGGCCAGATCGCGGGCCTCCTCAACGCTGCCAGCCGAGCTCAAGGCTACGGCCATCCGGCGGCCAACTTTAGTCTCCGGCTTGCCGAAAACGCGTACCTGCGTATTCGGCAGAGCGAGCGCTTGTTCAACGCCTCCGATACGGAACGAAGCCGATTCGCGGTCCGCCTTCAGCGTATGGGTTGCCCCAGGCGTAAGCAGTCGGATCGTAGGGATCGGGAAGCCGAGAATAGCGCGTACATGCAGCGCGAACTCCGACAGATCCTGCGTCGCCATTGTAACCATGCCCGTATCGTGAGGACGAGGAGATACTTCGCTGAACAGAACGCCGTCACGGGTAATAAACAGCTCTACGCCGTACAGGCCGTATCCGCCAAGCTCGTCCGTAATGCGGAGTGCAATATCTTCCGCTTGCTTGATTTGCTCCGTAGTCATATGATGAGGCTGCCAAGACTCGATGTAATCCCCATCCTTCTGAACATGGCCGATTGGCGCACAGAAGCTTGTCCCGGATACCGAACGGATCGTAAGAAGCGTAATTTCGGATTCGAACGTAACAAAGCCTTCCACGATAATCCGCGCTTTTTTCGCACGGCCGCCTTCCATGGCATAATTCCAGCAGCTTTCGATGTCCGCTTCCGTCTTGCAGACACTTTGCCCTTTGCCGGACGAGCTCATAATCGGCTTGATTACGCAAGGCAGACCGATCTCTTTGACTGCGGCCTTAAGCTCGTCAAGCGAATCCGCGAACCGATAAGGAGCCGTTGGAAGATCAAGCGCCTCGGCCGCCAGACGTCGGATGCCTTCGCGATCCATCGTCAGACGAGCCGCGCGAGCGGTAGGGATGACGTTAAAGCCTTCCTGCTCAAGCTCCAGCAGCGTTTCGGTAGCAATCGCTTCAATCTCCGGAACGATAAAGTCCGGCTTCTCGTCTTCGATAATCCGTCTGATTGCGGCACCGTCAAGCATATCCGTAACATGGCAACGATGGGCAACCTGCATAGCCGGCGCATTCGCATAGCGGTCAACCGCGATAGTCTCTACGCCAAGGCGCTGTGCCTCAAGCGCAACCTCCTTGCCAAGCTCGCCCGAGCCGAGCAGAAGAAGCTTGCGTGCATTCGTTGTCAATGGTGATCCATACATAATAAAAAAGAACCTCCCGGAAGAACCCAGCGACGAGCGAACGGAATATCCTTGTATTCCTCGAAGTCTGGTTTATTTTCTTCCATTGTGGAGGTTCTTTAACTAAAAATCAATACTAGGCCGACAAGAATCGATATTGGGCCTCGATAAGTCCGTTATAGACGCCGTTTTTCTTGATCAGAGCTTCATGATTGCCCTGCTCTACGATACGGCCATGATCCAGAACGATAATTTCGTCCGCATTGCGGATTGTTGACAGACGGTGAGCGATCATAAAGGACGTGCGTCCCTTCAGCAGCGTCTTAAGCGCCTCCTGGATCTTCAGTTCCGTCTCCGTATCGATGCTTGCCGTCGCTTCATCCAGGATAAGCACGCGCGGATCAGCCAGCAAAGCGCGGGCGAAAGAAAGCAGCTGGCGCTGCCCCATTGACAGAACATTCCCCCGCTCCTCGACTTCCGTATCGTAACCGTCAGGCAGAGACATGATGAAATCATGCGCGTTAACGGCTTTGGCAGCCTCTACAATCTCGTTGTCCGTTGCGTCCAAGCAGCCATAACGGATATTGTCGCGGATTGTGCCCGAGAAAATAAAGGTATCCTGCATAACCAGACCTACTTGCGAACGAAGACTGTCAAGCGTAATGTTGCGAATGTCTTGACCGTCAATCCGGACAACGCCGGAAACCGGGTCATAGAAGCGGCAGAGCAAGTTAATAATCGTGCTTTTGCCGGAGCCGGTATGGCCAACAAGCGCGATGGACTGGCCGGCTTTTACATTTATGCTGATGCCATGCAGCGCAGGTCGCCCTTTCTCGTACTCGAACACGATATTATCGAAGTGCACGTCGCCGCGGATGCTGGCAAGCGGCTTCGCGTATTCCAGTTCGCCTACCGTAGGCTCTTCGTCGATAAACTCGAAGATACGCTCCGACGAAGCCATCGCGACTAGCAGCTGGTTATACACCTGGCCAAGGCGGTTGATCGGATCCCAGAAGTTGCCGACATAGTTGGCAAAGCCGACGAGCAGACCAACGGTAATCTCCTGATGCTCAATCAGATAAGATCCGTACCAGAACAAAATAAACGTACCGATTGCCGAAGTAACCTCGATAACCGGCCCAAACGTCTGGTTAAGCGCGGAAGCCTTATTCCATGCTTTTACGTTGACCGCATTCATGTTATCGAAGAAACGCATGTTTTCTTTTTCCTGTACATAGGCCTGCGTAATTTTCATCCCTTGAATGCTTTCGTTCAAGTGGGAGTTGATTCGCGACTGCTTCTTGCGCACATCCTGCCAGGCGAAGCGGATCCGCTTGCGGAGCGTGGACGAGACAAGGAACATAATCGGAACCGTAATCATCACGGCAAGACCAAGCTTGAAGTTCCAGATTAGAAGGATGATCACGATACCTGCAAGCTGCACGCAGTCCATAAGCGAGTTGACAACGCCGTTCGTGAACAAATCCTGCAGGGCGTTAACGTCATTGGTTACCCGCACAAGCACGGAGCCCGCGGGACGCTTGTCGTAGAAACGGAACGACAGCTTCTGAATATGCTGGAATAGGTGATGGCGGAGGTCGTAAATAACCTTCTGGCCGATAATGTTCGTATATTTGATCCGATATTGGTTGGAAGCCCACTGGATAATGAAAAGAGCCACCATAATGCCTGCAACCAAATAGAGCTTGCCGTAGCTCGTTTCGCCATTCTCCGGCTGAATAGCCTGGTCAATCGCCACAATGGTTAAGGCCGGAATGGTCAGCCTGGTGATCGTGCCGATAATCATGGCGACAATTACCGGAACCAGTTGGCGCGTATACGGCTTCATATAAATGAACAAGCGCCGCATCTGCGCCCAGTTGAACGGTTTTTCGATCGCGTCGTCATCCTGGTAAATAAACCGTTCCTTCTTGCCATTCTCGCTTGCATTCTTGATTCTATCCTTCAGTTCCTTATTCGAACTGCTCATTGAACAACGCTCCTTTTCCGCTCCGGTACCGAAGAATCGAGGTTCGCAAGCGGCCGATCGGCATATTGAATGTTATAGGTTTCGCGGTATGGACCGTGCTGGGCAACCAGCTCGTCATGCGTGCCGCGCTGCACGATATGTCCATTGTCCAATACGATAATTTCGTCCGCATGGCGGAGAGAAGAAATCCGGTGGGCAATAATAAATGTCGTCCGACCGGCCATCAGCTCTTTAAAGCCGGCCTGAATCTCGTGTTCCGTCTCCATATCGACGGCGCTGGTCGCATCGTCCAGAATAAGAATGCGCGGATTGCGGAGCAATGCGCGTGCGATGGCAATACGCTGCTTCTGACCGCCTGATAAGCCCATCCCTCTCTCCCCTACGATCGTCTCATAGCCAAGCGGCAGCTCCATAATGAAATCATGCGCTTTGGCAAGCTTGGCTGCGCGGATTATCTGTTCGTCCGTTACATTTTTTTCCCCATAGGCAATGTTGGTACGGATCGAAGCCGAGAACAGGAAGGTCTCCTGAAATACCGGCGCAATTTGGCTGCGCAGGCTTTGAACATCCAGATTCTGAATATCGATGCCGTCAAGAGTAACCCGGCCCGTTTTTACGTTATAAGCCCTCATCATAAGTTGAATAATGGTGGATTTGCCCGAGCCCGTTGCACCAAGCAGACCAACAACTTTGCCCGGCGGAGCGTCAATGTTAATGTTCGAGACCGCAGGCGTTTTGTCCGGATAATTAAACGTCACGTTCTCAAAGCGGACATGGCCTCTAACCACTTCTTTATCCACTTCAACGGCGTTTTCGATGCTTTGGACATGGACATGAGTATTAAGCAGCTCCATAATCCGCTCGCCGGAGGCTTTGGACTGGGTATAGTTATTGATATGGAAGCCAATCCCCCACATCGGACCAATGATGTACCAGATTAAACTGAAGAAGGCTACCAATTCGCCAAGCGTTAAAGAGCCGCGGATAACCATCGTACCGCCTGCCACCAGCAGGATGACGACGCTTACGTTGGCGAGAAGCTCCATCGACGGGAAAAACTTCGCCCAAATCGAGGAGGCGCCAATCTGGTTCGCCTTGTATTGCTCGTTGCGCTTTGAGAATTTATCTACCTCATGCGGTTCGCGGGCAAAGGATTTGACCGTCCGCACGCCCGTAATATTTTCCTGAACCGCCGTTGTCAGATTACTCATCGCTTTGCGCATTTCGCGGAAGGCCGGATGAATCCGTTTCTCAAAGCGGATTGCCGTAAAAGCAAGGAACGGGATCGTAACCAGCGTAATCAGCGTCAGCCTCCAGTCGATCGACATCATCATCGCTCCGCCGAACAGAATCATCAGCGCTACGTTCAGAATTTGGGCAAAGCCAAAGCCGATAAATTGGCGGATCGCTTCAAGATCGGCCGTTAGCCTAGACATCAAATCGCCGGTTTTCGCTTTATCGTAATATTGAAATGAAAGCGTTTGAAGTTTGTCGTAACAGGCGTTGCGCATGCGGAAGACTACCCGGTTGCCGAGCCTGCCGCCAAAAAATCCGTGCAGGAATTGCATGAATCCTTTCAGGGTAACGACCCCTACGACGGTAAGAGCTAACATCGGCACTTTGTCAAAGTCTTTTGGCTTGATAACATTGTCAATCAAGTAACGCAGCAAATTCGGATACACCAGGCCAAGCGCAGTCGCAAACATCAAACAAATAATGGATGACAGCAGATACCTTCGCTCAACCCAATAAAACCGCTTCAATTGCCTAAAGACGTCCAAGTAAATCCATCTCCCCGTTCTTTATTTGTATAATTATGCAATGAATATTAGCAGTAACGGCGAGACCCGCGCAAACAGTAGATAATCACGTATATTTAGCTGAAACAGCCGATTATGGCGAATCGGGAAAGATAAACGGGGTATCCTCCTAAATAATCCATAATCATCCCAGAAGTGTGGCAATTCCTCCATTTTTGCACAGAAACACACAGAGTTATGTAAAAGGGCCAAAGAAAAGATTTTTTAAAAAATAAAAAAGCGCCCTTACGCGAGGAAAGGACGCTTCTTAGCATGGGGTACAACAAGCAGATGACTTGCTCTTGTTCCATCGTAGTCCCCGAGTATAATGGGGTATAAAGAAACGAGGAGGAGCATGTCAAATGGATAAGCAAAAAGCCGTCCTGCTCGGACAATTTCTGAAATCGCGCAGGGAGAAAATGAATCCCTCCGAAGCCGGTCTCCCTTCGGGTTACGGCAAACGAAGAACGCCCGGTCTCCGCCGCGAAGAGGTCGCCCAGCTTGCCCATGTCAGTACAACCTGGTATACCTGGCTCGAGCAAGGGCGGGCAGCTACCCCATCGAGACAAGTGCTGGACAGCGTCGCCCAGGCACTGAAGCTAAGCAAGAACGAGCATCTGCATCTGCTTCACCTGGCAAACCTGGAGCTGCCAAATCCTTCTCCGGCCGTAAACCAGCTGTCTCCGGATATCGAAAAGCTTATCGATCAGCTTCCGTACCCTGCTTTCGTTGCGACGGACCGCACGGAGGTTTTGAGCTGGAATGATGCCGCCTGCCGGATCATTTTCGATTTCCCTTCGGTTCCCGCGGAAGACCGCTGCATGGCCTGGCTGACTTTCATGAACGAGAATTTACGCCGTTCGGTACCGGATTGGGAAGAATACGCCCAATATACGGCCGGAGTACTTCGCGGACGATACGAGAAAAATTTAAACGATCTGGCCTTCCGCAAGCTGATCGACCGCCTTATGGGCGCAAGCCCGGAATTTCTCGCGTTATGGTCGACGCATGACATTATGGATAAGACCATCAAAACCATTCGTCTTCTTCATCCCGAGGCCGGGCTGCTCAGCTTTAATATCAATACTTTCTCCCAAATTAACGGGAACGGGAGCGCGCATTGCTGCGTCTACGTTCCTGTGGATGGAACCGGTACGCAAGAGAAAATGCAGCTGCTGCTTGGCAGCTAGCGGTCCTCTTGTCAGGAGCCCACTTTTAATACGATTTTGCCCGTGGATCTTCTTTCCTCGATTTGTCTATGGGCCTCTTCGGCCTTGTGCAGCGGCAAAAGGCCGGTAACATCAACTTTTACCTCCCCGCTCGCTACCAGAGCCAATGCTTTTCTGGCGGATTCAGCCACCAGCTGCGGTGCCGTCATACTCAACAGCTGCAGATTAAAGCCGGATACCGTTTTGCTTGTAAACCATAATTCATTGAGGGATTGCTTCACGTCATCCGCGTCGCCGGCATTCCCCATTGCAATTAATCTCCCGAGAGGCTTAAGCAGCCGCAGCGACGCTTCCCTCATCAACCCGCCAACCGGATCAACCGCAACGTCTACTCCCTGTCCCCCCGTCCTTTCTGTTACTTGCTCTTCGAAATCCTCCCGCAGATAGACCTCGTCATAGCCCAGGCTTTTCGCATAATCCACCTTATCCGCACTTCCGACCGTTCCGATAACAAGTCCGGCCCCAAGCGCCTTCGCTACCTGCCCGATTGCGCTGCCTACGCCTCCCGCAGCCGCGTGGACCAGCACCGTCTCTCCTTGCTGCATGCGGGACACCTGCGAAATAATCATGTACGCAGTCGTTACATTCGACGGAAAAGCAGCCGCGCTCTCAAGGCTGACGTGGCCACCCGCTTCATCAAGCGGGAATACAAGCTCCGCCGGTACTTTGACAACCTCCGCGTATCCGCCGCCGCCAACTATCGTTAAGGCTGCAACCCGCTGACCGGGACGCAGGCACGTCACCTTCTCGCCTATCTCTCGAATCGTGCCGGAAACCTCGATGCCAGGTACGAAAGGAAGAGGCAAATTCGGGACGCCTCCTTTTCGAAACAATACCTCCGCGTAGTTAACCCCGGCAAAAGCAACATCTATCGTAACTTCTAAAGATCCCGGTGCAGGGGCCTCCAAATGGGTCAGGGTCAATACTTCAGCATCACCAAACTGTGGAATCATCATTGCACGCATATTAAGCGCCTCCTTGTTCTTGTAAGTTCTATCCCATTATGAGAAAAACAAAGGGAGGCAGCCAGTTGGCGGTTATACAGGTACCCGCAGTAACAGGCAAAAGAGAGAAAAATTCGGATATGTTGAATCATCGCGATTGAAAAATGAACCGCGTGTCATTATAATAAAAAATGACACGCGGTTCATTTTTATTGGAAGGTTGGTACGAAGGAAATGTCGCCTAAAATTTCAAACGATCAAAAGGAACAACGCAAGCTTCAAATTCTCGAAGCCGCAAAACAAGTGTTTACGGTAAAAGGCTACGGCGCAACAACATTAAAGGACATTGTCATCGAGACGGGCATGAGTCGAGGGTGGATCTACTTATATTTTCAAACCAAAGAAGAAATTTTCGAAGCATTAATGGACCATCAAGACGTGGAATACGACAAGCAGCTAGTGGATGCTCTAGCCATGAACCCCCGCATCTGGCCAATCATCCACAATCAGATTAATCAGTTGAAAGAAGAGCTGTGTTTACCCGGAAACGAAAGCTTGCTTCCCGCCTTCTATGAATATTTCCTTACCGGCTGGAGGGACAAGGAAATAAAAGCATTGCTGCTTCAACGTTACGAGAACGGAATAAACCGTTTATCAGGCCTTCTTCAGATTGGCATGGATAAGGGTGAATTTAATCCGGAAAAGCCGATAGCGGATATCGCCAGAATGATCTCTTCCTATCAGGAAGGCATCATAACCTTGACCGTTGCCGTTGGGGCTGAAATGGCCCGCACAGCCGTGCAGCTTGAAGAGATGAGCCAATACTTTTATCGTTTATTAAACCCGTCCCTTGACGGAGAGGACGAACAGGAGGATGAGCTGTGATCACTTTGTTTCGCAATCCCTCGTTTAACAAGCTATTTATGGCTTCAATCGCTTCGCAGCTTGGAACTGTCATCGGCAATATGGCGTTCGCTTATTACCTGGTAGACAGATTTGCTTCCCGCCCCTCGCTTGCCTCAACCGCGGAACTTATGTATTCGATCCCGACTCTCGCCGTATTCTGGATTGTTGGAGTTGCCGCCGACCGCTTCGACCGAAAGCTCATTACTGCTTACAGTGATTGGATCCGTACCATACTTACAATCTTCCTGCTTGTTTGCGTTCATTCCGATTGGCTCTTTCTTTGTTTCTTGGTATTGTTCCTGCGCAGTGCGGTAGCCCGATTTTTCGGTCCTGCCGAGATGGGACTCGTGCAGGGATGTCTCGCGCAGGAACAATATGTTCAAGCAGCGGGACTAAATCAGACCGTAAGCGCTTTGTTCATGCTGTTTGGTTTAAGCCTTGGCGCGGCAGCCTATCACTGGCTCGGGATTGAAGGTGCCATTCTAATCGATGCGATCAGCTTTATTATCTCCGGCTTGCTTATAGCTTGGGGACAATATCCGGAAGCTGCCCGAATTCCAAACGGAAAAAACCGGGTTCGCGACATCAGCGCTTCGCTTATATGGAAAGATTTCGCGCAAGGAATTCAATATATCTATCGCAACAAACTGTTGTTGAACCTGATACACGGCTTCTTCTTTTTCGGGATCGTGAATGGCGTGTTTGCCGTTCTTCCGATTTTCGTCATGAAATACAAATTAAGTCCGGAAAATTATTTACTCTATTCCTCCCTCATTATGATTTTTCTCGGCATCGGATTCTTGATCGGAAGCATGATTGCACCTGTCCTCATAAATAAATTTTCAAAGACCAATGTGATGATTTCCGGTTTTTTCCTTGCCGGCCTTCTTGCGTTTACAATCGGCTCGATAACGTCAATCTACGTTTACCTTGGCCTTATTCTTCTAACCGGGGTTATTCTTGCACCTGCCAATATCGTCATCGGAGGATGGATGCCCGAGCTTGTTGCGCCGCAATTCATGGGGAAAGTCAATGCTTTGACGGATCCTGTTATGATGCTGGGCCATTCCTTGGCTCTTGGCTTTGTTGCCTTGGCGTTTCCTACCTGGATCTCCATCACCTGGCTGCATTACATCCTAGCAATCTGCATGCTTGGCGTAAGCATTTATTACTTTGTCGTGCTGCCTCCGCTGGTCAGAAATCAAGCAAAGACTACGCAAACGCAAACGGTATAAACAAGCGCAACCATTCACCCTCTTTTCTCGGTTACCTTGCAAGGGGGGAGAATATGATCCGCATTCTTGTCATCTTAAGCGTTGCCTTTGCGTTTATCGCGGGTTGCGGCAAGGAGACGCATAAGCTTCAAATGCCCGAGGATATGCCGGAGGACTTCCGATTCTCTGTCAGCTTCGGATACGGGGAAGACTATAAAAACGAAATCAATACGTACAACGGCACCGTCACAAAAGATCTCGTCACGAAAGGGACGGCCTCGGCAGCTTTGGCTTTTAGCACCGATGAGCTTCAATCCATTTATGGCAAAATGAAAGACATCGCCATCCTGGAAGAGAAACAGTTCCCGCAGAAGGGTAACTGTTCACAGACGCCAAGCAGTACCGACAGCTGGAAAATTACCGGTAACGGGGAGATGAAGACCTTGTCATGGACAAACGAGTACTGCGACATGACGAAGGATGCCAAGGATTTACTCGACCTGAGGAGTTATATCCAGAAGATTCTAGAGGGAAAATACGCTTATAAAGCTTTGCCCGCTGCTGAAGGCGGATATGATTAAACGGGGCGTCCCATAAGTCATCAACATGACAAATGGGACAGCCCCTTTTATTTGGCGGTCAGCCTAGGCGAAATCCTATCACCGTGACCCCGCAAATTTTCTATTCCGATTTTTTAGACCATTGCGAAAGCAGCAGCTGGGCTTGCGAGGTCAGATTTTTGACGGCCGCATCCGAGATTTGATCCTTACCCGAACGCTTCTCCAGTTGAGACAGGAATTTGTCTACAAACTCAACGGCTTTGTCCTTGGATCCCTTCTCGTATTGATGTTGTGCTTGGTCTAGAGTATTGGTCAACTGGCTGACAATGGCCCCTTTTACGCTGCCGTCCGCGATATAACCGTCCAGCTTATTTTGCAGGTTGCTTAAGACACCCGGAAGGGATGCGTTAGGAACCGGAACATTGTTAAAATTCGTATCCGATGCAAAATAGAAGCTTGTATACGATGGCTGGTTGTACGCCGTATTTTGACGGGCAACCTCGGCTCTGTACTGCGGATCATGCATCAAGGTATACAGCTTCCGGTCGGTCAGCTCGGTACTCATATAAATTCGGATGGCACTGCTGTCCGTTGTACGTACAAGCAGCTCCTCTCGCCAGTCGCCAAAAATATCAGCCACAAGTGAAGGATTGCCCTTCGTATAGTTGTTGGTCAAGGTACCGGTTGCCGTCAGCAGCTTTCCCCGCTGCCAGTCATCGATGGTCGGCGTTACGTCGATAGCGCCATTAACGATTTGCGTCGTCATATCCCCTGCCCATTTGATGCTCATATTCGTTCCCGGCGCTGTATTACCCAGCTTCTGACCGTCAGCGCTCCAGAGACCAACTGCCCACGTTTCCAGTCCAGGCTTGGTTGGATCCACATCTCCAACCATACCGCGTCCCGTGTCCTTACCGGTATAACCGCCGTACAACACTTCCCCAGTCTTTGCATCGCGCAGCGAATAGCCGTAAGGGGCATAAGCTCCGCCTTCATGAACCATAAAGATTTCAAGACCCAGGCGGTTCGGATCAATGTCCGTCACATGCAAGGCGTCACCGTGACCTAGTCTTGCTACCGCGCCAGGTGTTGCGCTTTGATGAGGCATCACATCCATCGAGCTATAGAGCAGACTGCCGTCATGGTCAATCGTTGCGGAGCCGTAAACAATCTCCTGCTTGCCGTCGCCGTCTACGTCCGCCGCGCTTAGCGAGTGCGCGCCTTGGGTAGTAAGCGTACCAAACTCCGGATCCGTACCGTCCCGGCCATGCGGTCCGTCATTAAACGGATTCGTCATCGGTGTCCAGCCGCTGTCTACGTACCAGTTCTCTTTCAGATGATGGCCGTCCCAACCGTAAGAGACGAGAGTTGATCTTGTATAATAACCTCTGGCAAAAACGGCATACGGATTATGACCGTCCAGATAAGCAACTCCGGCAAGGAAACGATCTACCCGGTTAGCCGGCTCGATCCGGCCCATCGCATAATCGCCCCATAACAGTCCGTCATCCTCCCGAGGCGTCTTGAACGGAATGGTCTCCAGCTCTTTGCCGGTCTCCCCTTCGAATACGGTCAAGTATTCCGGGCCGTCCACAATAAAGCCTTCGAATTCGCGCAGCTTGTTGTTTACGCTCCGGCTTGGCGCGTAGACATCCATGAAATAATCCGTCAGGCTGCGCGCATCTTCAAGAGACAGCGGATAGCTGTATTTCGGTGCAATGCCGAAAGCTTCCTCCAGCGTTTTGGGCCAGCTGCCGTTCTTTACCTCTTCCCGGTCGCTCCAGCCCATAAACATGTTCACCACATGATCGTAATAGCCTTGCGCGCTGAGACGGTAATCGTCCTCATTGCTGTATCCGGCATCCAGATCCGCTTTTGGCATGGTAATATATTTTTCGGATTCGACCTTGCCGTCTGCTCCGTATTTCAGCACTTTAGTGCCCGGGGCGGTCTTGAACATCATCTCCGACTTGCCGTCCCCGTCAAAATCATAAACCAAAAACTGCGTATAATGCGCTCCGGAACGAATGTTAACGCCAAGGTCAACCCGGTACAGCAGCTTGCCTTCGAACGTGTAGCAATCGATATAGGTTTTGCCCGTATAGCCCCGCTGCGAGACATCCTTGGAATTGGAAGGCTCCCATTTGACGAAAAACTCATACCGCCCGTCGCCGTCTACGTCTCCTACGCTCATATCGTTAGCGGAGTACGTGTAAGCCTCGCCTTTTGGCGTGACCCCATCCGCAGGCTTGTTCAGCTTCAGGTCGTAATAAGCCTGTGCCCATGGCTGAACGGCAGCGCTTTGATCGGTTTCTTTTCCGCCGGTTACCGCCGACACGTAATACTTGGAAGAAGATGTTCCGGACGGATCCAGATAATTGGTGCTGTCCGTAACGGTAGCGATCTTAACCCCGTCCCGGTAGACGTTAAATGCCGGTCCCGTTAAACCTTTTTCCGTGCTGCCCGTTACCTCGTAGGATAAGAGCCTCCAGCTGATGAACACGCCTTCAGAGGTTGTAGCTGCCTCAAGTCCCCGGTCCAAATATTCTAATTGCACGCGTCCTTTGCCCCCTTGCTGGCTGACAGTACCTTGCTCCGCAGGAGCTGCCCATGCAGAACCCGTCATCGTAAGGGATAAGGCGAGAACGCCAGCCATCATTGTACGAATTGTTTTCCCGCTAGTTGCACGCTTTGCCATTTACTAGTTCCTCCCGAAGAAAAATAAATTGAATGCGCTTACAAAAGCAGTTGCTACGATTACCCTCCTTTCTTCCTATAACAGATAAAAACTGGAAATTCACCCCTTCATTATAGTTGCGGGACGAACATTTCCCATCTAAAAAACAGTGTATTTCTACCAAAAAACCGACTTTATGAGCCGCTTTCCTTTACTGGCCTAGCAACGACCAGAACCGTATCCTGCATCCGGAGGATTGCATTCCGATGATATAGTCCGTAAGATACATAGCGCTGCGCCTCCCTTAGACGCAAAAAAAGCCCGCAACGGCTTAATAAGCCATTGCGGGCATAATCTCAATAATTGCAATAAACGGTTAAGCGTCCGCCGAGGATTGAAGCTCCGCAATCTGCTGATGCAGTCTGCCAAGCTGCTCGGTATCCGCTTCGTCGGACAAGGAAGTCTGCATGCCCTGCACATAACGGGATAAATCGTCAGCAAGCGCAGCGCCAGTCTCTTCCGCACATTGTCTCCACAGGCCGGTATACAAGCCGGACCAGCTGTCAATATGTTCATTCATCCATGCTTGCAAGGCAGGAGAAGCGGCCTCTTCCAGCTCTTTGCGAAGCTGGCCTTTGCCATCTCCCTCGAAAAATTGACGAGGAGATTTGAACCGGCTCCACAGCCATTTGGCATCCACGCCGGACATTTTCCATTCCGCTACGGCATCTGGGGTAGGGAGATCCTTAGCCGCATAAGCTGCGCTGCTGTAACCGGCAATCAGCGATCCCAACTGCTCGGTCAGATTAGCGTACAGCTTCTTGAGCAGGCTGTTCACTTTGCGGTCCATCCGCAGCGTTGTCGCCTGAAGCTCCTGGGACAGCTCGGTCTGCACCTGACGCTGAAGCTCCAGCCATGCGGTCCAGATCATTTTGCGCAGATCGCGGCCGTCATCCTGCAGCGTTGAAGGGTTAAACGCATAGTTGTAAAACTCTCCGAAGCGAAGCTGAATCCGCTGCACCACGTAATAGAGCAGCTCGTTCAGCTCTTGGAGCATTTGCGCCGGAGGATCGTTCTCCTGGAAGTTCCGGATCGAGGCATTCGCTTCAAGCTGCAGCTTGCCCAGACGTTCGCTTTCCGCTTGGCGGGATGCGGCATCGCCCGCGGCGCTCTTCAGCCAGCCAGCCACCGTGGAAGCGGCTCTTGCAATCTCCTGCTCTGCCGCATCAATAGCAAGCTTGCCGAGGTCGTTCTGCACGAAGCCAAGGAACGACTGTTCAAAGGCACCGATACCCGATTTAGAGAGCAGCTCCATATTGCCGTCCATCTTCGCATCCAAGCCTTGCAGACTGGATACCGGGAACAAGCGCGGATTCCGGATGCCATGCTGAAGCAGGTTGGTCTCGACGTGGCTAAGCACGCCTTCAAGCTCTTCATCGTCCGCTGCGAGATCGGCTGCGTTGACAAGGAAGAACATTTTATCAAGCTCGAATTGATCCTTCACGCGTCCAAGCTGCATCAGGAACTGACGGTCCGCTTGCGAGAAGGCATGGTTATAGTAAGTGACGAACAGTACGGCGTCCGCATTCTTGATGTAATTAAAGGCTACGCCCGTATGCCGGGCATTCACGGAGTCTGCCCCCGGCGTATCCACAAGCACGATCCCTTGGCGTGTCAGCGGGCAGTCGTAATGAAGCTCGATTTCGCTGACGAAGCAGGAACGGGACTCCTCGGCAACAAACTTCTCGTATTCGTCCTGCGAGACCGAGATTTGGGTGCCAAGCAGCGCTTCATGCGCTTCCCAGCCTTTGCGGGCTGCCCGAAGGAAGCTGTAATGCGGACGTCCTCCCGCATGGATGACATCCGGCGTCAGCATATCAATGGCAAGCATAATAGCCGATGCATTCGGCAAGGCGGATTCGGATGCGTCCTCGCCAAGCAGCGCCAACGAGTAGCGCAGATCTTCGATAATGGCGTCATGGGATTTCATGACGACAAGAGCAGTGCCATGCTCGTGCTCGGCCGTAGGCGGCACGAGACGGTTGATCGCTGCGGTTGTCGGGTTCGGCGACACCGGTAGCACGGGCTCGCCAAGCAGCGCGTTCGCGAGCGAGGATTTACCCGCGCTGAAGGCTCCGAACAGCGCGATGGTGAACCGGCTGTCCCGCAGCCGATTGGCTTTGTCGCGCATAGCGTCCGCGCTGGCGGTCAGCGGCGCGTAAGGCGCGAGCAGCGCAGCCGCGCGCTCGAGGCGCGCTGCGGCGCTATGCTGCTGCGCGAGCGCTGCGCCGCCGGCCAGCGCGGCGCCTGCCTGCTGCGCCGCTGCGCGCGCGGCCATGCGCGGCTGCGCTGGCGCGCCGGCGCTCGCGGCGCTGCCGCTTGGCGCGACCGCGGCGCTTGCCGCTGGCGCAGCCGCGTGGGCGGCGCTAGGCGCCGGCAGCGCCGGGCGCGGCACGCGCGGCGGCAGCGCTGCGGCGAGCTGCGCCGCATGCGCGGCAGCGCGCTGCGCCAGCGCCGCAAGCTGCGCAAGTGCGCGGGCCTGCTCGCCAAGCGCCGCTAGCTGCGCGGCAACCTCATCCGCTGCGGCTGAGCTCGCGGCGGCAACATGCTGCGCAAGCACGTCGATAATATCGAATGCGTGCTTGCGGTAGATGAGCTTCACTTCCGCGGCCAGCTCGCGGCTGTAGACCATCGTATATTCATTGCCGAAGGTAGCTCCGGTATTTACTTTCTCGATAAGCCAGTTCGGCTCCGGCTGCCAATACAAGCCGGAGATCAGCTCCTGCTCCATCCGCTCAGCCGGATAACCGGCCTTCTCCGCCGCACGGCGAAGCAAGTCCTTCACATGCCAATCAATGGCCGCATTCACCTGGGAAGCAAATTCCGTCCGGAACGTCTCCAGTCTGCGTTCCTGCTCGGCTGCCGTTTTCGCCCCGGCAAACAGAAGGCCCGTCTTGAAGCCTGGCTTCCGGCTTTCCAGGAAGACATGCGCTTTGTCACGCAATGGCGCCGGGGTAATAATCGCGTTATCCAGAAGCGACTGAACGCTGCGGCGGAGCTCAACGCGCAGGCGCTCCGGTTCTTCCGCAAGCCTGCTCTTCTCCGCCTCAAGCTGAGCCATCTCCGCCTTCACCATGGCTGCCGCTTCCTCGCCGCCCGCTTCCGCAATTAGGCGTTCGCGCTCCGTCTCATCCCGCAGATCCCACCATTTCTTGTGTTCGGCCACCAGATGATGCAGCGACGCATCTACGCTGTATGACGCAAGAGGTACTCTCTCCGCTGCCAGCTGGGACAGCAAAAGCTCGAGCTGCTCCCATTCCTGATGAGGGTGATCCGGCTGCCGCAACGACAAATAAACGATTCCCGCCGGCTCCAGATGCCAAGCTTGAAACGCTTCTTCCACACTTTTCCGGTACTGCTCGAACGACAATTCACGGTCACGGTGCTTATCAATCTGATTTACGATAAAGTATAAGGGCTTGCCCCAGTCCTTCAATTGCTTCGCAAACGCAAAGTTAATCTCGGATTGGACATGGTTATAATCCATTACATAAAAGACGACATCCGCCAAATGAAGAGCGGATTCGGTCGACATTCTGTGAGCGTCATCCGTGGAATCAATACCGGGAGTATCAAGAAGAACCGTATGATCGCCAAGGCGATCGGTAGGATAATAGATCGATACGGATTCAATGTTCTCTCCGTCTTTGCAATACGCGTCCAGCTGCTCGAGCGGAATATCCACGCTGACGCGCTCTCCGTTCTTCACGCTAACGACGCTTGCCTTTGCCGTCTCGCCGCCGCGAATGGCTACAACGTTTGCGCTTGTAGGGATCGGGCTGGACGGAAGCAGCTGTGCTCCGCATAATCGGTTGACCAGAGTTGATTTGCCGGCTGAAAAATGTCCGCAAAATGCAACAGTAAGCCGGCCTTCGGCCAGCTTACTGTTCAACTCCAGTACTTGCTTTGCGTGTAGACTGTCGCCGGCCGACTGCATTTCCGCAGCGGCATGGGACAGTGCCTCTGTCATGCTTCGTACTGTCGTTTCCATCATGTTCTATACAGCTTCCTCTTCCGCAGGCAGGCAGATTTCAAATACGTTGCCGTGCTGCAAAATCATAATGTTGCGCTCTTTTTCCTTCATAACAACGACTTCAGGCTTTTGGCGCATACGCTCGATGTATTGATCCGGAACATCGCCGGAGCCGCTTACGGTAACGCCTTCTACCAGAATATCCTCGTTTTCTTGCGGAGGTGCTTCCAGAACCTGCTCATAAATATCGGAGAACAGCTCAAAATTGTTTGTATACACGGAAATGCATTTCATTGTCATCATCCTTCACTGGCTTTTTTCGGTTTAGTTGCCTTAATTTTAGTTTTCGTTTGTCCACCCGGCTTCATACGCTGTTTGCCTTCCTTGCACATATCCAGCAGCGGGCATATCGGACATTGCGGATTTTGTGCTTTGCAATGATAGCGGCCGAAAAAAATTAGCCGGTGATGGGTGAGCGTCCATTCCTCGCGGGGCACAAGCTTCATCAGCTTCTTTTCGACTTCCAGCACGGTATCATCCAGCTTAGCCACGCCAAGCCGTTTCGATACCCGCTCCACATGCGTATCTACGGCGATTGCAGGAACGCCAAACGCGTTCGAGACAACAACGTTGGCTGTCTTTCGCCCAACGCCGGGCAGCTCTGTCAGCTGCTCATGCCTCTCGGGAACTTCCCCTTCGTATTTATCGATTAGGATGCGGCATAGCTTTTGAATATTAGATGCCTTACTGCGGAATAGTCCGATACGGCGAATATCCTGCTCCAGCTCTTCCAGCGGCACAGCCAAATAATCCTCCGGCCGTTTGTATTTCTGAAACAGATTGACAGTGACTTTGTTCACCGTCTCATCCGTACATTGCGCCGACAGCAGGACGGCTATGGTCAGTTCGAACGGGTTGCTGTGATGCAATTCACAATGTGCATCCGGGAACATCTCCGCCAACGTATCCAATATATGTCGCATCTTCTGCTTCGCATTCATCGTCTCTCTCCTAATCCCAAACACTATCGTTCAAAGTGTAGCGAAATTTGTCACGAGAAGCAACCTTATTCGGCCGTAAATAAAGAAAAAACCGCCCTTTTGGACGGTATTTTCACAAAATATAAGAATTTAGGCCGAGATCTACTTTAAATCCCGTTAATATTTAACAGAAGCCTACGATTTTACGATTTTGAGAGCCGTATTATTGAAGGCATAAACCGTGATCGTATCCCCGTCTTTTAACGCGCTCACTTGGATGGACGCATTGTTATACAGGATTTTTGTGTTCGAAGTGATATAGGCAAAGTTGCCGTTATCCTCCGACGTATTTTTGTAGGTCCACAGGGTCGCGTTAGGAGCATCGTACTTCCAGTAAGTACGCTTGTCGCCGACTGCTACCGTAACAATCGTCTGCTCGTTCTCATCCTTGTAGACTTGAATGATATCTCCCGAGGCTATCGCGGAAGAAGAATAGGTTGTCTGACTGCCTTTGATGACTTTAATGCCTTTCGAGAACGTTACCGTTGACGATGTGCCGTTAGGTTCGGTAACGGTCAAGCTGCTTGCCGAAACGGAGGAAACGGTGCCGTATTTCATCGTAATCGTCTTCACCGACTGGATGTTGCTGCCGATGTAAGGGACATTAATGATTGTGCCGCTTGTCAAAGCGCCCACCGTCAAGGCATTTCCATTCTCGTCCGTTATTGGAACATTGACCAGAGAAATGTCTTTTTGCGAATTATCCGCCGCTTTCACCGTAACAAGCTTTGTCGACGCGTTTGCGGACACAACCGTGTACTGCAATGTTTTATGGACCTGAATCGTAGCCGCTTTCTCCTGGTTTGCATCCAGTAACACGGTTACGGTATCCCCTGCCTGCAGGCTTCCGATTGTAGGCACGGAAACGCCAGGAATTTGGAGAAGCGGCGACACATAAGGGATGGATACCTTTTCGCCCGAATCGAGTTTAACGGACAATAATTTATCCGTTGTATTTACCGACACCAAGCTGCCAGTCTGTTTGTAAATAAAGCTGAGCGAGATAATGTTTTTGCCGGAATACGTAATTTTCACTTTACGGTTCGCAACCAAGTAAGATCTTGCCTGGCTGACCGTAATGGACGAGCCATTGTAATCAATCTTGGTGGAATCCGTCAGGAACAAGGCATTCGCGTTTGATGTGGCAGGATCGTATAACGTAAGCAGCTTGTTATCGCCGCTGTAATTTACAACCGTGGCAGAATCAATCGTCGAGACGTTCCGGTTTACGACTTCAATTCGAGTCACCTGCTGATCGTCATTCAAAGTAAGCTTGATATTATCAACGTCTTTGAGCAAGTCGCTAACCGTAGGGGCATCGATACCGTTGATCACGACGGCCACGTTATCGGCCAGGAACTTGGATTGCAGAGTACCGTCTACCAGATAATTGATGAGGCCGCTACCTGCGGAATAGAATTGTCCGGTTACGGTATTTGCGCCAGTCTGTACTTCGGCCGTGATCGATACAACCTGAGGAGCCGTACGGAAAGTATCCTGTACGATAGTCAGGTTTGTATCGCGCTTCAGGTCGGAAATTTGCAAAGTTTTGCCAGTGCTGTCTTTTACGGTAACCGCGCTGCTATAAGTGAACTTCACAGGCTCATCGTTCACCCAAGCGTAGAAGTAACGGTCCGTTGTATTAATCCGGTCCAGCTTGGCGATTGTCGTTTTGACATGCTGCTCCGTGCCTTGCGATTCCACATACAGCGCTTTGCCGGAGTTGCCAATCAATGTAACGTCCGTATACAGCTTGATATCCCCCGCCGCAATGGCGTTATCGCTGTCTGCCGCATAGTACAAAGTATTGGAATCAAGCGTGTAGGTTGTTTCTTTCCCTTCGCTGTACAGAGTAATCGATGTAGCGGTTTGCGCGGTTACAATACCGCTTACTTGTCCGGCATAAGGCACCTTGTATTGATTCTCTGCCCGGCTGAACAAGGTTGCAAGGCTTGCCCGGTTAACCGGAGCTTTCGGATCAAACTTCGTTGCGGACACGCCTTTTACCAGGTCAAGCGATACGGCCGCATTAACGTAGCCCAAATATTTAGCCGTAATTTGATTGCCGTCGGCGAACGTGGAAGGCGTCTTGCTCAGATTATCCGCTAATTGTTTCTTGTCAATGGCTTTCACCAGCAGCTTTGTTACCCATTCGCGAGTCGCCGGCGTGGTGCCCCATGCTGCTTTCGGGTTAGCAGACGCGTTAGCGTACTCATCATTCTGGTCAAGAAGACCATTCTTGAAAGCTACGATAATATAAGGCTTGGCATAGTTGCTTACCTTGAAGGAATCCGGATAAGCGACAATACCGTCAGGATCTATTTCCCCCTCAAGTCCGGCGAAACGAAGAGCCATAACGACCGCTTCTTCTTGGGAGACGCTTTTCAGCGGGCGGAATTCCGTCGTGCCGCTGGATGTTTTATAACCGTTAATAATGCCTTGAAGTGCCAACTTGGAAACATGCTTCTGCGCCCATGCGGGGATCGTGTCAACAAACATGCTATTCGATACGGCCGCGAACGCAGATGGAGCCGGAACGGCAATAGAGGTGCCACCGGCAAGCAAGGAGAAAGCTAAGGCGCCGGCAATAAGTTTGGAACGGGATGATTGCATTGGCATGGTTGAATAATCCTCCTCATTTCATTTGTTTGATTCTAGGAATGACGAACCGTTGGATGATCCAGATCAAAGTGACCCATCAGGCTCTCCAGCGCTTTGCCGTCAACCAATAGATCATAAGATTGCACAAAATCAAACTGGAACAAGGTCTGTCCCAGGGAATCCAGCAGCATTTGCTCTCCCGGTGCGCCAAGACGCGCGGTATCCGGCAGCTCAATGTCGATCGTTACCGCATTGTCCTTAAGCGTCACGGATTTGATTGGAATAGGCTTCCACAAATTCACCGTGCCTTCGGGACCGTCCTGCTGCAAAGCCGCCAATGCCTGCTTGATCAGGTCTTCATTGGAGCTCGACTTCACTTGAATATCCTTGGATACCATCTTCTCTAGTTCCGTATCCGAATAATAGATCTTAACGGGAGTTTCTTGTTCTGCCTGTACGGTCGGTTCTACCGACGGATCTGGAGTCGCCGTAGGCTCCGTTGTTGCAGGCGCTTCTATCGTTGGGCTTGGAGAAGGTGCGTTGCCGCTTACCTCATTTCCGGACTGCCCGAGTGGTTTGTTTGTATTTCCGCATGCTGCTGCAGTAAGAATGACTACAAATAATAATAGGATGAATGCCGGTTTGCGCACGATCGAATTCCTCGCTTTCTCAAGGTGAAACTGCATTCGCCGTACTGAGACGGCAAGCATATTTCATTCCGGTGAATTCTAAGCCTTATCTGACAAAAGATTAAATTCTTAGAATCTAGGAAAGTTTCAGGTATTCCTTAATTCCAGCTACGATTTCCGCTGCCATTTTATTTTGCGCTGCATCGCTGTACAGGATGTCGGAGTCACCTTTATTGGATAAAAATCCGGTCTCGAGCAAAATAGCGGGCATCGTTGTTTCTCTCGTCACATGCAGGTTTCCGTATTTTACGCCACGGTCCTTAAGACCGGTACCTTTAACAAGATGCTTGTGAATCACATTGGCAAGAGCCTTGCTGTTATCACGCGTGTAGTAGGTTTCCGTACCCGACACACTGGAATTAGGGTTACTGTTTGCATGGAAGGAAATAAAAATATCCGCTTTATTGTTCTTGGCGAACGTTACGCGGTCTGCAAGCGTTACGAATTTATCCTCTGGTCTGCTGAGCAGCGGCTTAATATTTTTTTCTTTGTCCAGCAAAGCTTTTACCTTAAGCGACAAAATAAGATTGGCTTCCTTCTCCCAGCGGCCGTTGATGCTTTGCGCGCCCGGATCGGTTCCGCCGTGACCGGCATCAATAACAACGTTGTACACTTTCGTACCCGGATCGGTAGTAACAGGAGGAGGTGTCGGATCAACCGGAGGGGTTGACACCGGATCCGTAAGACCAATGGTTATTACCCCTGCTCCGTTATCTTGAACCACTGCATCCGCATCTTTGTCCGTATTCAAATCGAGCACTAGTCTAGCAGTAGCCGGATTCGTAGAAAATACCGAGTAACGGAACATGGACATGTACGGGCTGTCCGCTACGGGAATGCGTGTTTCCGCTCCCATGAATTGCGACGCCAAATTGTCCGAATAAGTCGTGTTCGGGAAATCGATTACGATGCGCTTGGGACTATCGAGCTTAAACGGTTTATTTGCCGTTACTTTACCGTCATAGTTGATGATAATGCCGAAGCTGCTGTCGTATTGAACCGAAGTGATCGAACCTGTCTGGCCGGGATCCGGCGTAGTCGATGGTTCTTCAGGGTCCGCTGCTTTGTACAAATAGACGGACTGCGACGCTTGATCCCATTTCACCGTTAATCCAAGCTGTTCACTTACGAAACGGATTGGAATCATGGTTGTTCTGCCCTTCTGCAGCTTGGCAGACATGTCCATTTTCACTTTGTTGTTGTTAACGAGAGCGATATTGTTGTCAATGGTAAGTACAATTACGTTCTGATCGTTATGTATGGTGACTGTCTTTGTAGCTGATGCCCAAATTACCTCATAGCCCATGTTCTCGGACACGACCCTGATCGGGACGAGGGTAAAATCGTTGACGATCTGTGGATCGTCATAAGGCTTCAGCAATTGGTCGTTCAGATAAAGCTTCGGGACGACTGGCGTTGTTGCAGCTTGTCCCACTCCAGTGAACAAAGTAAACAGAACCGCCATAAACAACAAAATAGGTACAAACTTCTTCTTCATTTTCCACCTCGATGACTGAAATTGCCTGCATCGAATGTGAGATCATTCGACTTTGCTAGACGATTAAATAGACGCAATTTGTCAGAAAAAGTTGCGTGCAGAGGAAAAAAGAGGACAACTCTTCTTAATTCGAAGAGCTGCCCCCTTTTCTTAGTCTATCTATTAACCCAAATAGGCAGGACGCTTTTGTTCGTAAGCCGTAATTTCGTCTTCATGCTGCAATGTCAGGCCGATATCGTCCAGACCAAGAAGCAGGAACTGGCGGCGGTGCTCGTCAAGATCGAAGGAAAGATCAAGACCGTACTCGTCAGTCAGCTTTTTGTTCTCGAGGTCAACCGACAGCTTGTAGCCCTCATGCTTCGCCGTGCGTTGGAACAGGTCTTCGACTTGCTCTTCGCTCAGCTTGATTGGCAGAATGCCGTTCTTGAAGCAGTTGTTGTAGAAGATGTCCGCATACGATGGTGCGATAACAACTTTGAAGCCATAGTCCAGAATCGCCCAAGGAGCATGCTCACGGGAGGAGCCGCAGCCAAAGTTCGCGCGGGAGATCAGAACGGAAGCGCCTTGATAGCGCGGTTTGTTTGGTTCGAAATCAGCGTTTACTTCGCCGTTTTCGTGGAAGCGCCATTCGAAGAACAGGAATTGGCCAAAGCCGCTGCGCTCGATGCGTTTCAGGAATTGTTTAGGAATGATAGCGTCCGTGTCGACATTCACGCGGTCGACCGGGGCAACGATGCCCGTAAGTTGTTTAAAAGCTTCCATGTCGGTAATACCCCTCTCTCACACGTTCAATTAGTTCAACACTTCGGATTTGATTTTCCAGTCGCGCACGTCTGTAAAGCGGCCATTGATTGCAGCAGCTACAGCCATTGCAGGCGATACGAGATGCGTACGACCGCCGCGGCCTTGACGGCCTTCGAAGTTACGGTTGGATGTCGATGCGCAGCGTTGTCCAGGCTGCAATACGTCAGGGTTCATCGCAAGGCACATCGAGCAGCCTGCTTCGCGCCATTCAAAACCGGCTTCCGTAAATACTTTGTCGAGACCTTCTTTTTCGGCTTGCAGCTTAACGCGTCCGGAGCCCGGAACTACGATAGCTGTTACTTTCTCGCTTACTTTGTAGCCGCGTGCGATTTCGGCAGCAGCGCGAAGGTCTTCGATACGGCCGTTTGTGCAGGAACCGATAAAGACATAGTCGATCTCGATTTCGGACATTGGAGTACCAGGTTTCAGGTCCATATATTCAAGCGCTTTTTCCGCTGCTTTGCGCTCGTTTTCCGTTGGCAGGTCTTTCGGGAACGGAACAGAAGAAGTGATGTCTGTACCCATGCCCGGGCTAGTGCCCCAAGTTACTTGCGGGATCAGCGAATCAACGTCGAATTCAACAACAACGTCATAAGCTGCGCCTTCGTCAGTAGTGAGCTGCTTCCAGTCCTCTACGGCTTCGTCGTAGTTGGCAGGAGCGTATTCGCGACCTTTCAGGTAGTCGAACGTTGTTTGGTCCGGTGCGATCAGACCGGCGCGCGCGCCGCCTTCGATGGACATGTTGCAGACTGTCATGCGCTCTTCCATAGTCAGGGAACGGATAGCTTCGCCTGTGTATTCGATAACGTAACCGGTAGCGAAGTCAGTACCGTATTTCGCGATAACGCCGAGGATCAAGTCCTTCGCGGTAACGCCGGGTTTACGGGAACCGTTGAAGCGTACTTCCATTGTTTTAGGTTTTGCTTGCTGCAAACATTGCGTCGCCATAACGTGTTCAACCTCGGAAGTACCGATACCGAACGCAAGAGCGCCAAACGCGCCGTGCGTCGAAGTGTGGCTGTCGCCGCAGACGATCGTTTTGCCCGGGTAAGTCAGGCCGATCTCAGGACCCATAACGTGCACGACGCCTTGGTCGAGGTTATTCAGGTCGAACAGTTTTACGCCGAAGTCCGCGCAGTTTTGTGTCAGCGTATCGATCTGTTGTTTGGAGATCGGGTCTTTAATATTAAAGCGGTCCTTGGTAGGAACGTTGTGGTCCATTGTCGCGAAAGTCAGGTCAGGACGGCGAACTTTGCGGTTCGACAAACGGAGTCCTTCGAATGCTTGCGGCGAAGTTACCTCGTGCACCAGATGAAGGTCGATGTAAATGATGCTTGGTTTGCCCTCTTCTTGATAAATGACGTGCTTATCCCAGATTTTCTCAAACAGTGTTCTTTTCGTCATTATGTTCACCCCATCGTTCAAGCGAATAATCGCTTTGCTCTATTAGATGTTACTAGCATAGCATCTCCTTCTTGATTCAACAAAGATATAATATCTATAATGATTATAGGCAATAACTATAAAAGGTCGATAACTATTCTCATTTGGACTATAAGGGGAAAGCTGGAATGGAACTTAGACAACTTCAATATGTCATTCAGATCGCAATCGAAAAAAATTTTTCACGCGCTGCCGAGAAGCTGCACATTGCGCAGCCTTCGCTCAGCCAGCAGCTGTCCAAGCTGGAACAAGAGCTAGGCGTCCTGCTGTTCCGCCGCACGACGAATTCGGTTGAGCTGACGCAGGCCGGCCAGGTATTCGTAGATAAATCCCAGTCGATTCTGGATGCCATCGAGCAATTAAAGCAAGAGATGGACGATATGGCGCAAATGAAGCGAGGTCGTCTTGTCGTAGGGACGCTGCCAATTACGGGATCACATATACTGCCGCTTGTTCTGCCGGTGTTCGGAGAGCTGTATCCGCAGATCGAGGTCATACTAGTAGAAGACACAACCGTCAAGCTTGAGCAGCTTACGGCTAACGGGGGAACGGATATAAGCCTACTTACTCTCCCGCTCGTCGATCAGACGCTGGAATGGGAACCTCTGATGGAGGAAGAAATCTGTCTTGCCGTTCCACCGAGCCATCGCCTTGCCGGACGCACCGACGAGATTTCGATCGAGGAGCTGCGGGACGAGCATTTTATCGGATTGAAGAAAGGCCAAGGCTTCCGTCAGATTTTGGTGCATCTATGCCAGCAGGCTGGGTTTACTCCTAACATCGTGTTTGAGAGCAGCAACATTGAGACGGTGCAATCGCTGATTGCGGGCGGCATGGGCATCACGTTTGTCCCGAAAATGCTGACCAGGGCCGCGGGCGGCGATTTCGTCCCCGTTTATTTATCGCTCAAGGGCCGTCCTTCGCGCACCTTGATTATCGCCAGCCGCAAAGGACGGTATTTGTCCAAAGCGGCCGTGGCGTTTATTGAAACGATGAACAAAACGATCAGTCCGTACAAATAGCTCCTTAATATAAGGAAGGTCTGCGGTCCTCGAATACAGGAATTTTACCGCGTACGGTATCGACGAGAGATAAATCGATTTCGGCATAAACAATAGTCTCTTCTTCTCCGGCTTCGGCGATCGTCTCGCCCCAAGGATCGAGAATCATCGAATGGCCGAAGAAATGCGTATCTCCGCTAATGCCTACGCGGTTGCAGGCGATCACGAACATTTGGTTTTCGATTGCTCGGGCCGTCAGAAGCGTGCGCCAGTGATGAAGCCTCGGATGCGGCCATTCAGCCGGCACAAAGAGCAGCTTCGCCCCATCCAGCGCAAGCTTTCTGGCCAGCTCCGGGAACCGGATGTCATAGCAGATCATCATGCCTGCTCCCGCGCCTTCAATCTCAAGCTTGCCAAGCTTATCCCCCGCTGCCAGGTATTTCTCCTCGTCCATCAGGCGGAACAAATGAATTTTCGAATAATCCCCAATCTGTTTCCCTTCCCGGTCAAAAGCGTAGATCGTATTGTATACGCCGTCTTCGCGCCCTTCAGCGATCGATCCGGCAATGATATGAATGCCGTGATTGCGGCTGAATTCCGACAGGTAAGCTTTTGTGCGTTCCCCATCCGGGTCCGCGAGCTTCGTAATTTCGGTTAAGGCATAACCTGTATTCCACATCTCCGGAAACACGATGACATCCGGTTTGTTAGGCTGGGAAGCAGCCTCCTCGAGCATGCCGGACAGCTTGGCGAAATTCGCTTCGGGCTGTCCTACCTCTATATTCATTTGCAAAAGCGCAATACGCAATGGCTGTGTCATAGGTCTTGTTCCCTTCATCAATTACTTTTCCCTAATGATACCTCCTCATGGTTCTGTGTCAAGATGGACAGATTAATGGAGAAGAGTTATTCATTCCCGGACAAGGAGAGATATAAAATGCGCCAAAAACGATTAGCAGCCCTGCTGCTCGCCTTATGCATCATGCTGACGTTCGCTTCTGCCTCCGCATTTGCGGCAGCGCCGGAGGATCAGCCTTTTAAACCTGTTCAGGTATTTGACGTAAAAGCCGGTAAAGTCGTGCTTACTACGCCAAACGACAAGGAGTACCAGGAATTTGCGAACAAATGGATCTCATCCATTACCGGACTTGCCCCGCAGCTTACGAATGACGACAGTTGCAATTACGTTTACCGCGTGCCGCTCGAGAAGCCCGTTACGATTTCCGTCAACGGCACCAAGCTGCTGGCAGACGATGTGTTTTTATTTTATTGCGATGGCAAGCCTCCGCTTCTTCTCGTGTTTGATGAACAACGCAGACCTTACCTGCTGCTCTTCAAAGAGGACATTAAACCGTTTATTAAGAAGATCGGGATTCCTGCAGAATAATAAAGCTAAAATGCCCGCTCCATGCCGACTAATTTACTCGACATAAACGGTTTTTACATGCTACATTAAAGCTAATGTCGTTAAGCGATTAGAGAGCATTTATGGTGGAGTGTGAGCAAATGGAAACTCGAGTGAGTGAGCATGTAATAAAACCGGCAGACCGCATGACGGTGCTGCCAACGCAGTTTTTCGCCAAGCTTGTCGGCAAAGCGAATGCCCAAGCCGCCAAAGGCCGGGATGTTATCAATCTGGGGCAAGGCAATCCGGACCAGCCTACCCCTCCCCATATCGTAGCAAAGATGCAGGAAGCATCGGCGAATCCGATGTACCACCGTTACCCGCCTTTCAGCGGATATTCGTTTCTGAAGGAAGCAGTAGCAACGCGCTATAAAGAAGATTATGGCGTTGAGGTTGATCCTGCTACCGAGGTTGCCATTTTGTTCGGAGGCAAAACAGGTCTCGTTGAAATCAGCCAGTGTCTGCTTAATCCCGGCGACGTATGTCTTGTTCCGGATCCCGGTTACCCTGACTATTGGTCGGGCGTTGCGCTTTCCGGCGCGGAGATGAGCTTTATGCCGCTGACGGCGGATAACCGCTTCCTGCCTGACTATGACGCTATTGATCAGGAAGCTTTGAAGCGCGCCAAGCTGATGTTCATCAATTACCCGAACAATCCGACAGGCGCCGTTGCGGATTCCGCCTTTTATGAGGAGACGGTTGCCTTTGCCCGCCGTACGGGAGTCGTTGTTGCAAGCGATTTTGCTTACGGCGCCATCGGCTTTGACGGCAAAAAACCGGTCAGCTTCCTTCAAACGCCCGGCGCAAAGGAAGTCGGCGTAGAGTTCTATACGCTATCCAAAACGTACAACATGGCTGGCTGGCGGGTTGGCTTTGCTATTGGCAATGCCCAAATTGTCTCCCTGATCAATCTGATCCAGGATCATTACTATTGCAGCCTGTTTGGCGGTATTCAAGAAGCCGCAGCGCTTGCCCTTACGGGTCCGCAGGATTGCGTAGCCGAGCTTACGGCCCGCTATGAGAGCCGCCGCGAAGCGGTATTCGGCGCTCTTGCGAAAATCGGCTGGAAAGCTGACCGCCCCGGCGGTTCTTTCTTCTGCTGGCTTCCGGTACCCGAGGGTTATACGTCGGAATCCTTCGCTGACCTTGTCCTTGAGCAAGCTGACGTTGTCGTTGCGCCGGGCAACGGTTTCGGCACGCATGGCGAAGGCTATGTGCGCCTTGGTCTTTTGACCAGCGAGGAACGGCTCGTTGAAGCCATCGAGAGGATTGGCAAGCTAGGCATCTTTTAACCTGTCCGTCAGACCGGCAAATCCCGGTCTGACGGCTGTTTTAATGGCGGTTGCCTTGCTTTACAGTAAGGAATGATCATGATATGCTAGCATTAACTAAACATGTAACGTGATGACGGGACTAGTAAGTGAGATGGCCGTGCCCAGAGAGCAAATTCGTCAGGCTGCAAGATTTGCCTCGGTTCCTTGCTGAATCCAACCCCCGAGCGGCCGGCGAGAGCCGGACAGCGCCTCCTGTTATGAGGCTTGAGATGGACCTGATTGCGCGTATATGCCATTCGGTCAACAAAGGTGGTACCGCGGAAGCTATAGACTTTCGTCCTTTATGGACGAAGGTCTTTTTATTTTGTCAGGAAATGGGATGAGAAGAATGTCGGAGAGAATTGTTGTCAAAATCGGTAGCAGCTCCTTAACCTCGGAAGAAGGCGGCTTAAACCGTGAACGTATCACCTATTTTGCTTCTGAACTCGCCGCTTTGCACAGGCAAGGCTGCCCTCTTATTCTGGTAACCTCCGGCGCGGTGGCTGCGGGCTTCCGCCAGATCGGTTACGCGGCTCGGCCAAAGGCGGTCCACGAGAAGCAAGCAGCAGCCGCGGTTGGCCAGGCACTGCTCATGCAGGCTTACCAGGAAGCGTTCGGAGAGTTCGGTATCGGGGTTGCCCAAATCCTGCTGACCCGGGCAGACTTCTCCAACCGCCAACGGATTCAGAATGCGCTCAAGACAATTGAGGAATTGCTTCGCCTCCGCATCTTGCCTATCATTAATGAAAACGACACGGTAGCTACCGATGAGCTTGAGCTGAAGTTTGGCGATAACGACAAGTTATCGGCACTGGTTGCGGCGATGACGAAAGCAAGCAGCCTGGTCATGATTACCGATATGGACGGCTTGTATACGGAGGATCCGCGAAAAAATCCGGAAGCCGTCAAGATCGAACGGGTGGATCAAATCTCGGAGGAGATTATGCAGCTGGCTGGCGGAGCAGGCTCTGCGGTCGGCACCGGCGGCATGCGTTCCAAGATCGAGGCGGCGCGCATCTCCATGCGCGGCGGCGTCAGAGCTTTTATCGGGAAAGTTCAACAGACTGGCGATCTGCAATTAGCCGTTGACGGAACCGGCAAGGGCACTTATTTCGATACCCAGTTACATAGCCTGCCGATGAAGAAGCAATGGCTGGGCTTCCACTCCAACCCCCATGGCCGCATTATCGTTGACGACGGCGCAGAGCATGCTCTCCTTGTGCGCGGTAAAAGCCTGCTTCCTGCCGGCATCCGCGAGATTCAAGGCGATTTTCATTCGGGAGATGTCGTAGAAGTAACAAACCTGACGGGAGAGACGATCGGCCGCGGGGTAGTAAACTACGAAGCTTGGCAGGTTCAAGCCGTAGCCGGGCTCAGCACGGAAGAAGTGAAGCGCCGGGTGGATGTGAACAGAATCGAGGTCATTCACCGCGACGAGTGGGTTTCCCTGCGCTAGGATGTATTTTCTCTCATGCCCAATTCATTAAGTTTATGCTTTCGAAGCATGAATTGCTTCGCAATTCATTTTAGGAGGAATCGAAATGGTTAGTGAAGTTAGACAAAAAGCAACGCTTGCTCAGGCCGCTGCCAGCATCATGAACAAAATGACGACCGAGCAGAAAAATACCGCCCTTACGGCGATGGCCGATGCCCTTATCGAGAATCAGACCTCTATTATCGAAGCCAATAAAAAAGATCTGGAACGAGGCCGGGAAAACGGCACAAGCCCTTCCCTTCTGGATCGTCTCGCCTTGAACGAAAGCCGCGTTTCGGACATTGCCGAAGGTCTTCGTCAAGTTGTGGAGCTTCCGGATCCCGTGGGAGAGCTGCTTGAGCAATTCGACCGCCCTAACGGTCTTCGCGTAGAGAAAACGCGCGTGCCGCTTGGCGTTATCGGCATGATTTACGAAGCGCGTCCTAACGTTACCGTTGACGCTGTAGGCCTCTGCCTTAAAACCGGCAACTGCGTTGTGCTTCGCGGCGGCTCCGCTGCCCTGGACTCGAACCGCAAGATCGTTGAAGTGCTGAGGGAAGCTCTGGCGTCAACCGCTTTGCCTCAGGATGCGATTCAGCTGATCGAGGATTCGGACCGCGCATCCGTTAATGAAATGCTTAAATTAAACGGACTGCTCGATGTTGTTATCCCGCGCGGCGGCGCAGCGCTGATCCGCAATGTAGTCGAAAACGCGACCGTGCCTGTCATCGAGACAGGAGCCGGCATCTGCCATACCTTTGTGGATGAGAGCGCGGATTACGACATGGCGGAACAAATTGCCTTCAACGCGAAGGTTCAACGACCTTCCGTCTGCAATTCGATGGAAACCCTGATTCTTCACGAAGCATTTGCGCAGAAGCACCTACAGCAAATCGCTGACCGCTTCCTTGCGGCAAATGTCGAGCTGCGCGGCGATAAACAAGCAACGGAAAGCATAACGCAAGCTAAGCTTGCCACGGAGCAGGATTTTGCTACGGAATATAACGATTATGTTTTAAATATTCGTATTGTAGCAAACTTAGATGAGGCGCTTGAGCACATTCGCAAATACAGTACGAAGCATTCGGAATGCATCGTAACGGAGAATGCCGGACACGCCGAGCGTTTCCTGAACGAAGTTGACGCGGCGGCGGTCTATCATAACGCATCTACCCGCTTCACGGACGGTTTCGAATTCGGCTTTGGAGCGGAAATCGGCATCAGCACGCAAAAGCTGCATGCGCGCGGACCAATGGGTCTGCCGGCTCTTACATCAACAAAATTCCGGGTTTACGGCAACGGCCAAATCCGCGGTTAAGATAGAGGAAAACAAGGTTGGAGGGTGAACGATATGTTATCAATGGAACAAACCAATGCCGGAGTCAATATCGAGGCTTTGAAAATCAGCTTCTACGGCGCAGGCTCGATGGCGGAAGCTATCGTACGCGGACTTATTAACCAAAAGCTGACAAAGCCGGAGCAAATCTCGATGCTGAACCGTCAGAACGCGGACCGTCTGAATGAGCTGAGCGAGAAATACGGCGTACAAACGGTATTGAACGGATCTACGAACGAGCAGTTTATTCAGGATGCGGATATTGTTTTTCTGGCGATGAAGCCCAAGGACGCCGTCAGCGCGATTTCTTCCATTAAGCATCTCCTCTCGGAGAAGCAGCTGATCGTCTCGGTTATTGCCGGTCTGTCGATCTCTTCTATTGAACGCGTGCTTGGCAGATCTGCCGCTATCGTGCGGACGATGCCCAATACTTCGAGTACAATCGGTCTTGGAGTAACGGGAATCAGCTATTCGGGCAGCGTAACGGAAGAGCAGCGCAAGCTTGCGGAAACGATGTTCGCTTCGATCGGCATTAATGCGGTTGTCGAGGAATCGCTGCAGGATTCGATCGTTGGCGTGTCGGGCAGCGGCCCGGCTTATGTCTATTTCTTCATGGAAGCGATGATGGAAGCCGCGGAGAAGCTTGGCCTCCCTGCTGACCAAGCGAAAGAGCTGATCGTCCAGACCGTGCTTGGCGCTGCCGAGATGGTTAAAACAACCGGCGAGGAGCCTGCTGAGCTGCGCCGGAAGGTGACTTCGCCTAACGGTACTACTCAAGCTGCAATCGAATCGATGGCAGGCAGCGGTTTAACGGAAGCTGTCGTTCGCGGCATGCTCCGTTCGGCTGAGCGCGCCGGAGAAATCGGAGCCGATATTGAAAGGAGCACATTGTCCTAATGAATCAAATGTGTATTGCAACTTACCGCTGCTTTGACGAGAAAGCGGATTTCGATAAAAAAGCGCTGTCCATCGCTGTGGGCTTAACGGTTGGCAGCTGGACGGAGCTCCCTGAAGCACGCAAAGCCGAGATGGAGAAGCATCTTGGCAAGGTATTGTCCGTTGACGTACATGAAGAAGCTGGCAGCGAGCGTTATGCCGATATCCGGATCGCATACCCCGATATCAACTTCAGCCGCGATATTCCTGCCTTGCTCGTGACGATTTTCGGCAAGCTGTCCATGGACGGTAAAATCAAGCTGATTGATCTGGATGTCTCGGAGCAATTCCAATCCGCCTTCCCTGGTCCTAAATACGGCCTTGAAGGCGTGCGTCAGCTTCTAGGCGTTCACGACCGCCCGCTCCTGATGAGTATTTTCAAGTCGGTTGTTGGCCATGATCTTCCGAACCTGCAGGAACAATTCTATAAGCAGGCGCTTGGCGGCGTCGACCTTATCAAGGATGACGAGATCCTGTTCGAGAACCCGCTTACTCCGCTGGAGAAGCGCGTTGAAGTGTGCATGGAGGCGGCCCGCAAAGCCCAACAGGAAACCGGTCAAAAGCTGCTGTACGCGGTTAACCTGACAGGTCCAACCTCGCAGCTGGCAAGCCAGGCGCGCAAAGCTATCGCGGCAGGCGCGAATGCTCTGCTGTTTAACGTATTGTCTTACGGCTACGACGTGCTGCACGAGCTGAGCAAGGATCCGGAGATTAATGTGCCAATCGCGGCGCATCCGGCAATGGCCGGTGCCTTTTATCCTTCGCCGCATTACGGGATCAGCGCTTCCGTCCTGCTTGGCAAGCTGATGCGTCTGGCAGGCGCGGATCTTGTGCTATTCCCTTCCCCTTACGGTTCCGTCGTTATGCCGAAGGCAGAGAACCTGGCGGTAAAAGATGCGCTTCTAGCGCCTTCGGATACGCTCCGGACTAGCTTCCCGGTACCTTCCGCAGGTATCCATCCCGGACTTGTTCCGCTTATTTTGCGCGACTTTGGAACGGACGTGGTCGTGAATGCCGGCGGCGGTATCCACGGCCATCCAATGGGCACGGCGGCCGGCGGCAAAGCTTTCCGCAGCGCGATTACGGCAGCAATGAACGGCGTACCGCTTCGCGAAGCAGCGGCGCAGCCGGGTAACGAACCGCTTCAGGCGGCTATAGACGCATGGGGGATTAAGGAATGACAACAGCCAAGAAGCGCATCATCTTCTGCGACTTTGACGGAACAATCACCGTCAACGATAACATTGTAGCTATCATCAGGCATTTCAACCCGCCGGGATGGGAAGACATTGCTAATGCGGTTCTATCCCAAAAAATTTCGATCCGCGACGGCGTTGGTCAAATGTTCCGCCTCCTCCCGACTTCCATTCAGAAGGAAGTTGTGGAGTATGGCATCAACAACGTGCAAATCCGTGACGGCTTTGCCGATCTGCTCCAATTTTGCAAGGACGAGCAGATCGAGTTCTACGTGACAAGCGGCGGCATCGACTTTTTCGTGTATCCGGTGCTTGCACGTTTCGGTATTCCAGAGGATCACATCTACTGCAACGGCAGCGACTTCAGCGGCGAGCAGATCGAAATTACATGGCCGCATCCATGCGACGAGCATTGCACCAATGACTGCGGCATGTGCAAAACAACGATCATGCGCCGTTTCCCGGCAAGCGAATACGAGCGGATTATTATCGGCGACAGCGTAACCGACTTTGAAGGCGCCAAGCTCGCCGACACGGTCTTTTCCCGCCATCATCTGACGGATAAATGCAAGGAGCTTGGCCTCCCGCATACCGAATTTACTACCTTCCATGACATTGTGCATGAGCTGAAGAAAGAAAGGATCGTTTAATATGGCTTTTACCGATATTAAGCTGGAACACAAGCAGCATGCACTCGCCGAGCTGCGCAGCGTCAAAGAACTGTTCGCCTCCCGCGGCTGGTTTGCCGGAACAAGCGGCAATCTCTCGGTTCGCGTAGGAGATTTCAACCCAGACGAATTCTACTTCGCCATTACGGCAAGCGGCAAGGACAAAACGGTACATACGCCGGAGGATTACCTGTTCGTCGACAAGGACGGCAAGGCTTGCGAAGCGACTAATCTGAAGCCTTCCGCAGAAACGCTTATTCACAACGAAATCTACCGTTTAACGGGTGCAGGCGCTATTTTCCACGTTCACTCCGTGTACAGCGCCGTTATGTCCGAATGGTTCTGGGAACGCAGAGCTGTGCCTGTGGATGGCGTTGAGTTGATCAAGGGCCTCAACATCTGGGAAGAGGAAGCGCATATCGACATTCCGATCGTCTCCAACTTCGCCGAGATTCCGCGCATTGTGCCGGAAGTAACGGAACGACTCGACAAGCGGATTCCGGGCATTATTCTCCGCAAGCACGGCATTTACGCGTGGGGTGCGAACGCCTTTGAAGCGAAGCGCCATATCGAAGCGTTTGAGTTCCTGTTCGAATACGTATACCGCTGGGAAATGCTGAACGGCCGCAAATAATGCGAAAAAGCTGGTCAACTCGTTTGTTGCGAGATTGACCAGCTTTTTATTTACCACTATAGAAATAATAAATGCCGGGTTTCCTTACACGCTCTCTTCAACTGCGGCCAGTAATTCTTCCATCTTGAACAAGGAGCGAACTTCGAATTCCGCTTCTTCCAGGTTGGCTCTGCCAGCCTTTTCATTCTCGATGACGCAAAGTACCTCTTTCAGCTCCGCATCGTGGTTCAGAAGATCCGCTGCGCTTAAGAGCACCTGTCCGCCCGTTGTAATGACATCCTCGATAATGCAGACCTTCTTGCCCGTAATATCGATCCCTTCGGCCAATTTGCTTGTTCCGTATTCCTTCGCTCTCTTGCGGACGAAGACGACCGGAATGCCCGTTTTGAGGGAAAGCGCGGTGGCAATCGGAATACCGCCCATTTCAAGTCCGGCTAAAACTTCCGTTCCTTCCGGAACAAGGGGTGCAAGCTGTTCTGCGATCGCAGCTAGAAGCACGGGATTGGATTCGAACAAGTACTTATCGAAGTAATGATTCGAGGTTTTACCTGAGCGAAGCTTGAATTCTCCCGTCAGTCTTGACGTTTGCATAATTTCTCTTGCAAGCTCTGTTTTGTTCATCTACAGTCCCCTTCTTCCTTAAAAGTTAATTACCCTAAACATACGCCGTTTGAAAGTTTAGCAAATCTTAAAGGAATTGTCTATGCGGCTATAGAGAGTTTTTTAAATCGAAGTCGATTGATAATCTTCCTTCAGTAATTGCTTGGCGATATAAAATATTTGGCCCATATGCTCTGAAAAATGCGCCGCGCATTGGTGCAGCATATCCAGATTGCTGCGTTCCTTCCCGCGGACCGTTTGCGTCTGTTCCAGCTGCCCATCCGATAAGGAGGAAATGGTATCTATCACAAACTGGAGGCGTTCCTGTATGCTTCTTGTCAGCTCTTCCTTTGTAACGAAAGCCGGTTTTAACTCCGCCTCCCTGTCTCTGATCATATTCTGGTGAAGAATCCCTTTATTAACCCGTTCCAGAATATTGCCTTCCATATGCCTGATTAACGTCGAAATAGAGTGGCTGTTAGGTCCCGGACTCCAATTGACCTGCCCGTCATCCAGTTGATTAAGCGCTTTCAGAATTCGCTTCTGTATCTCTTCGAACTTCCTGGTCAACCACACTCGATTAAAATCATCGTTCATTATCGATTACCTCCGCCAAAAAAACTCCATCCCACCGGGACGGAGTGTAGTTGAATAGGCTGCTAGTCGCCCTTCAGCATATTGAAGATAGAGCCTGCCGCGCTTCCTTCGTCCTTGCCTCCCGTGCCGAATCCGCGAGGCGCTGCTGCGAATACGCGGCTCGCCAGCCTGCTGAACGGCAGCGATTGAATATAGACGGTGCCCGGTCCTTCCAGCGTTGCGAAGAATAGACCCTCTCCGCCAAACAGGAAGGTTTTCACCCCTTTTACCATTTCAATGCTGTAATGCACGCTTGGCGTAAATGCTACGAGACAGCCCGTATCGACACGAAGCTTCTCTCCAGAATTCAGGTCCTTGCGGATAATCGTGCCGCCGGCATGCATAAAAGCAAGACCGTCGCCTTCCAGCTTTTGCATAATAAAGCCCTCTCCGCCAAAAAAGCCCGTTCCGATTTTGCGCTGGAACTCGATGCCCACGGATACGCCTTTTGCGGCTGCAAGGAAGGCGTCCTTCTGGCAAATCATTTTTCCGCCTGCGGCATGCAGGTCAATCGGGATGATTTTGCCCGGATAAGGAGCGGCAAAGCTGGCTTTCTTCTTGCCCATGCCTTCATTCGTAAAAGCTGTCATAAACAAGCTCTCGCCCGTCAAAATCCGTTTGCCCGCGCTCATCAGCTTCCCCATAAGACCGCCGGAGGACTGTGCGCTTCCATCGCCAAAAATCGCTTCCATGTGTATGCCGTCATCCATCATCATAAGGCTTCCCGCTTCGGCGATAACCGTCTCGGAAGGGTCCAGCTCAATTTCTACAAATTGCATATCATCGCCATGAATGTAATAATCGATTTCGTGGTTGCTCTTCAACCTAATCCCTCCTGAACGATAATAAAGCTCCCTCCTATCATAACATTAACATCCAGTTATTTCCCATACAAAAAAAGAAAGCATACGACGATCGTATGCTCCCTCTTCCTATTTCAAAGCCCGCACCCAGACCGTCATCTCGCCTTTCTCGCGGTTGCCCCAGAGATAATACGGGACGGCCGTCAGCCGAACTTGCTTCGAAGCTTGTTGCTGCGTATACGGACGATACGGCGTATCCTCCTGCCAGGAATCCTGTTCATCCAGCTGCCCCTCGGCTTCTATGACGACCGCTCCGCCCATCAATTCATCATCAAAGCGGGAATGAAGCTCTCCGGCTGTAACAAGCGACATCGCCGCAAGCGGGCTTCCGTTATCCGTTTCTTCCAAGCAATAAACAAGCGGCCCGCGCTCAATGGCTACCTTGCCGGCATTTGCGCGAATTTGCGGGTGGGCAGCCGTCAATTGAGCTTCTAGTGCCGGCTCCCACTCCGCAACATCTCCTTGCTGCCAATTGCGATTAACGAGTGCGTAGCCATTCTCTACGGCATATTCAGCTGCCTGGCCATTAATATGCAGTACGGCCTTCCCTCTGCTCCAGGATGGAATCCGAAGGGCAAACGTAAACGGTGTTCCCGGAACTTCGGCAAACTCGAATCGGGTATACCCTTTCCACGGAAGCTGCGATTGCTGCTTTAAGGCAACGGAGCCTGCAGCGAGTTCAAAGCGCGCTTCGCTGCCGATAAACAAGTGGGTATAGATTGAATTGCTTGCGGCAGACACCGTATAGATATAGTCATTCAGGGAGCTTAGCAGACGCGCCACATTGGGAGGACAGCAGGAGCAGCCAAACCATTTCTGACGCTCGGCTTTCACATGATGGCGGCCCGGATTTTTCTCGGAGGCTTGCGGCCATACTTCAAGCGGATTGACGTAGAAGTAATGCTTGCCGTCCTGCGACATGCTGCCTACCACGTTGTTATACAATGCCCTCTCCAGAACATCGGCGTATTCGCTTTTTGCTTCCAGCTTCAGCATCCGCTGCGCAAAGAAGATCAGGCCGATAGAAGCGCAGGTCTCCGCGTATACCGTATCGTTCGGCAGATCATAGTCAAAGGAGAATGCCTCGCCATGATGCGTGGAGCCGATGCCGCCGGTAATATACATTTGTTTTCCGGTCATGTTGTTCCATAACCGCTCGCATGCTTCGAGAAGCTGCTTATCCCCGGTCAATCTGGCCAAATCCGCCATCGCGGTGTACATGTACACGGCACGAACCGAGTGACCAACCGCCGCTTCCTGCTCGCGTACCGGCTTATGCGCCTGATTGTACGCTAATTGCGGCACGGTTGGAATCGGACGTTTGCCTCCAGCCCATAAACTATAGCCGTCACGCTGCTTCCCTTCTTCCACCAGGAAATTCGGCTCCGCCCCGCGTTCGTCAATAAAGAACTGGGCCAGCTTCAAATAACGCTCTTCCCCTGTCGCCTGGTGCAGCTTTACCAGCGCAAGTTCAATCTCTTGATGGCCGTCATAGCCTCTCAGCTTGCCTTCCTCCGTGCCAAAGACCTCATCGATATGATCGGTGAACTTGCTCATGACGTCCAGCAGCTTGCGTTTTCCCGTAGCGTTATAATAGGCTACCGCCGCTTCCATCATATGGCCCGCGCAATACAGCTCATGGGCCTCATACAGATTGGTCCACTGCTTGCCCGGATCTTTTATCGTGAAATACGTGTTTAAATAGCCATTTTCATGCTGAGCCATCGCGATGAGATCAATCACTTCATCCGCGGTGCGCTCCAGCACGGCATCGGGATGATTCGCCAAGGAATAACCAACCGCCTCCAGCCACTTTGCCACGTCGCTATCCTGGAACACCATGCCGCCGTAAGGATGCTCCTCAAGTCCTGCCGCTACACGGAAATTACGAATGGCATAGCTTGGCTCCGCATCCGCGATCCGGTCGTTTAACGCTTCCCACTGATAAGGAATAACGGTCTCGCGAACCAGTCTCGTAAAGCGGTTCCAAAAAGCATCCTCAATATGTACCCTACTACTTCCCAGCTGTCCGTTAAGTTGCTTCGCCATGAACGTTCCTCCTGCTCGAATATAAAAGATTTGATTATTGCTGATTTCTAGTTTATTCTCGGAAAGACAAGGAAACTACAAGCAAAACGACCTTCTTTTTTATAAAATATAACACTGACAGGAGATGGGCTAACCGCATGACTTACGTATCCCTGCAGCTTCCTCCTATGCCATACTACATCGCAATCGGCCAGACCGTGTATAAGCCCGGCGAACAACATCCTAACCGCCGCAACCTTGGCTTGTTTGATCTCCTGTGGGTAACGAAGGGCACCTTATTTATCGGGGAAGAAGACAAGCAGTGGGAAGTCAAAGCCGGTGAGGCGCTGCTGCTTCTGCCGGACCGCTATCATTATTCGACTAAGCCTTGCGACAGCGATACGTCGTTTTATTGGATTCATTTCGACTTCAAAGGGGAATGGAAGGAGTATACAGCGGATACTTCTTCCCCACCTATGCCCTTGCGACAGGTTTGGGAAAACCCGTACTTTATTCAGATCCCCCAGTATGCGGCGCCGCCTGAATTCCCCCTTGCCGAGCGGCATCTCGGTCAGCTTTTAACTTATTCAAGCGAGCATCAACGTGGCGTTTATTGGCAGGAGCATCAGCTCTTTATCGAGCTTCTTGGCTTACTGGAGGAACGAAGGGATCGCGAGAGCACGGATTCCCCGGCCATGAAGCTCGCCAGCAAGACGGAAGCCTATATCCGGCAGCATTATCAATCGGAGCTGACCAACGCGGCGCTCGCAGAAGCGCTTCATTTTCATCCCAATTACATTGTCAGATGCATGAAAGAAATCTATCACTGCTCTCCCATGGACTATTTGCACCAATACCGGCTGGAACAAGCCAAGCTGCTGCTCGTAAAGACCGAATGGTCCATCGCGGTTATCGCCGATAAGACGGGCTTCCGCCATGCGCCGTACTTCTCCAATTGCTTTCGGGCATACACGGGCACATCACCGTTGAAATACAGGAAGCAATTCTCGCGATAACGGAATGAAAAAAGCCTTATGCTCCCCCATTGGGAAGTATAAGGCTTTTGTAAAATCGCTATAAGTGCTATCCTCGTGGTCCACGGAACTTCTGGGAATGGGCTCTTGCTTCATCCACGTTCGTTACCCGGTTTCGGCCCCACTCGATCAGAATCCGGTCGATATAACGGAAATTCAGCTTGCCTGCAAAGACGGCTTCCTTCAAGGCAAACCGGATTAGCTCATCCGCGTAACGGTCCTGATCCAGCCATCCGGATATCGTCTCGCATTCCATCGGCGATAACAGACGTCCGAATTCCTGCTCGAATACCGAGAAAATGTTGCCCGGATCCGTTACACGCTTCACGGTGCGCCGCTCCGCTCTCCGTGTCTCCCGCTTCTCTTCAGCCGCCCATTCGGCAGCCTTGAGAAGCCATCCGCTCCAATTATATTGCTCGGATTGAATTCCGGTCACCGGATCAATCCGCTCGTCGATGGTCAAGAAACCTTCTTTCATCAGACGGCCAATCGTTTGCTCGATGTTTCTCGTCGTTGAGCCGGTACGTTCCGCCAGCTGCTCCATTGTCGGGAACTCGATCCCTTCCGATTCTCCGAACAGCATCAGCTGCAACAGCAGCATGGCTTCCGTATCGGATAAATTCAATTGGCGGTAAGACCGTAGAAGCAGTGCGGATACATGCACTCCCCCTTCATTCATGACGGCCGCCATCCCACGCGAATAGGCCTTCCACATGTCCTCATTGCTCATGCAATCGATCCCTCCGCTACCTTAACTACAACTATTCGATTAGTTCGACTCGCCTTTCACAATCGCGTACGTGTCGCGGGCGATTAGCAATTCCTCGTTTGTAGGAACCACCAGCACCTTCACGCGCGAAGCATCCGTCGAAATCTCGCGGACTTCCTTGCTGCGGATATTGTTGCGTTCTTCGTCAAGCTCAACGCCCAAGAACGAGATGCCTTCGCATACCGCCTTGCGCAGAACGTTCGAGTTCTCGCCAACCCCTGCCGTAAACAGGATAACGTCAACCCCATTCATCGCTGCCGCATAAGCTCCGATATATTTGCGGACGCGGTACGTATACATATCAAAGGCCAGCTTGGCATTGGCGTCGCCTTCGTCCATTGCCTCTACGATTTCGCGCATATCGCTGCTGATGCCGGAGATCGCAAGCATGCCGCTGTGCTTATTCAGCATCGAATTCACTTCGCTTAGCGTCAGTTCTTCTTTGTTCATAACATACGGCACGATGGCCGGGTCCAGGTCACCGCTGCGCGTACCCATCATCAAGCCCTCCAGCGGCGTCATCCCCATGCTGGTGTCAAACGACTTGCCGTCCAAAATGGCCGTTGCGCTTGCCCCGTTGCCGATATGGCAGGAGATCATCTTCAGCGACTCCAGCGGCTTGCCAAGGTACTTGGCAGCCTTCCGGCTGACATATTGATGCGATGTTCCGTGGAAGCCGTAACGACGCACTTTATGGCGGCGGTACAACACTCTAGGAATAGGATATAAGTAGGAAGTATTAGGCATGGTCTGATGGAAGGCGGTATCGAATACGACCACCTGCGGAACATTAGGCATATTCGCTTCTACCGCATTGATGCCCATCATATGTGCCGGATTATGCAGCGGAGCTAGATCAAACAGCTTTTTGATTTCCTGCTTTACTTCAGCCGTTACAAGGGCCGAGCTCTTGAACACTTCGCCGCCGTGCACGATCCTGTGCCCAACAGCGTCGATCTCTCCCATCGAAGCAACTACGCCATGCTCGGGATGCGTCAGCATGTCGATGACTTTTTTAACCGCCGTGATGTGGTCAAGAATCTCGCTTACTTGCGTCACGTCCGGCTTGCCTGGAGGTTCATGGGTCACGATCGACGAATCCATGCCGATTCTCTCTACGCGTCCGCTCGCAAGCACCGACTCATTCTCCATACTGTAAAGCTGATATTTCAGCGAAGAGCTTCCTGCATTGATTACGAGTACTTTCATCTAGATACGGTCCCCATCCTTGTCATATTTGAAAAATCCGACGCCCGACTTCACGCCGAGATGTCCTCCTCGCACCATCTTCTTGAGGACGATAGACGGACGATATTTCAACTCCCCGTACTCGCGGAACATCCGGTCAAGGGCAGCAAGGACGGAGTCCAGGCCAAAGCGGTCAGCCATCTCGAAAGGTCCGTTCTGGAACGAATAGCCGATACGCATCGCATTATCGATATCCTCGGCCGAAGCGACGCCTTCCTCGAGAACATGCAGCGCTTCATTAATGAATAGGCAGATCAGACGCGTTGTTACAAAGCCTGGCGACTCGAACACCATGATGCCTTTTTTCTGAATAACCTCATCCACAAATTCCTTCGTTGCGTCAAACGTGGCATCGGAGGTTTTCAAGCCGCGGACAATTTCAACCAGATCGATCTTGGATACCGGATAAATAAAGTGAAGGCCGATCACGCGCTCCGGATGGACGGTTACGCTTGCCAGCTCGGTTAAGCTAAGCGTGGAGGTATTGCTTGCAATAATAACGTTATCGTCGCAAATCTCGTCAAGCTTCTTGAATACCCGTTTTTTGCTTTCCAAATCCTCGGTGATGGATTCGATAACCAGCTCGCAGGTAGTCAAGTCTTCATAGTTCTTGCATGTATGGATACGATTCAGAATCAGTTTTTTCTCAGCCTGCGTCAGAGCCCATTTCTCAATCTGCTTATCCAGGTTGAGCTCGATCATCTGCATACCGTATGTTAAGCGTTCCTCCGAGCTTTCGATTACATACACATCCAGCCCTTTAGATGCGAGCATTTCCGCAATTCCTTGCCCCATTGTACCGGCGCCTATAACGCCAACTTTTTTAATTGCCATAATTCTGTAAGTTCTCTCCTCGTATGTTTTTCTCTCTTTTTAAGTATTATTGAGAACAATTCTCTCTACCTCGCATCCATTATACCCTTTTTTAGACAAAGAATGAAGGCAGAAGGATGAACGGATCTTGAACACCTCATGAACAACCGATGAACGATATATGCGCTTTTCGATTTTGTTGTCTTTACACCAAAAAATGAACGGCAGCTTATCATGAACTGCCGTTCATTGTGGTATACCACTATTATGCGCTTTGGGACAACTGGCTCAGAAGAGCGCGGAAATCATCGCCGCCAAGCGTTTCTTCCTTGATCAAAACATCCAGGGACTGAACAAATACTTCGCGTTTTGCTTCCAGCATCGCTTTTGTCTTGCCCATCAGCTCATCCAGAATGGAACGGGTAATGTTTGCCCATTTATCCGGCGTCATCATGTTGGCGTCAATGATACCAAGCTCGGTAAGTCCCGATTCCACCATCGTGCGAACGATGTTCATCGCCTGATCGAAGTCGCCTCGGGAGCCGGTGCTGCGTCCGCCGTAGAAAATCTCCTCGGCAGCGGCGCCGCCAAGCGCGATCATAATCTGGCTTTCCAAGAACTCTTTCGTGTACAGGTAGCGGTCCTGCTGCGGATTATGACGCACATAACCAAGCGCTTGACCACGCGGCGACAAAGCCACCTGCGATACGCTGCCCGGCCGAACGAGCTCTGCAGATATAGCATGACCAAGTTCATGCAGGGCAACACGTTCACGCTCTTCAGCCGTAGCCTCGCGGTCCGTTTTCTCGCCCATCATCACTTTATCGATGGCCATCGCTAGATGCTGCTCCATAATAGTCCCGCTCTGCTCGCGCATCGCGTAGATCGCGCCTTCATTCATAACGCTCTCCAGCTGGGCACCGGAGAAACCAAACGATTCGGATGCGATTCGTTCCAGATCGACAGACTGATCAAGCGGTTTGTTGGCCGCATGCAGACGCAAGATATGAAGGCGTCCTTTCTTGTCCGGCAGATCAACGCCGATATGGCGGTCGAAACGGCCCGGACGGAGAAGCGCGCTGTCCAGCATCTCCTTGCGGTTCGTTGCGGCAATAATAAGGATACGCGGAGCCTCGTCGGAATGAATGCCGTCCATTTCGGTAAGCAGCTGGTTCAGCGTCTGATCGTATTCCCGATGCTGCCCGCCGTCCCGCTTGCCTCCGATAACATCGATTTCGTCAATAAAGATAACGGCGCTTTTCTTGCCTGCTTTTCTTGCTTTCTCTCGAGCTTCTTTGAACAAGTCGCGGATACGTCCCGCACCTACGCCCACATACATCTCGACGAATTCACTGCCCGATGCAGCCAGGTAGATGGAATCCGTATAATGGGCAGCTGCCTTCGCAAGCAGCGTCTTACCAGTGCCCGGAGGGCCTGTAAGAAGAATCCCTTTCATCGGGCGGATGCCAAGCTTCGCAATCTCGTCTTGTTTAACCAGGAAGTCCAAAGCTTCCGTAAGCTCTTGCTTGGCTCTGTCTTGACCGCCAATCTGATCAAAACTGATGGATACCGCGTGAATCTGCTTGCTGCGCTTTGACCCCGGCAGAGCGGTCATACGTCCTTTGCCTCCGCGCGATGTAAACCAGACCCCTCCCGCCAAACAGGCAAGAAGCAAGACAGGAACAATATTAACTCCTCTGAAAGCAAGGAAAACAACAGTCATTAGCACAAAACCTGCCGTAATTTCAATCCAATACTTACGCATTAGCCGACACCTCCAGCATTGCAGGAGTACGTGGAAGCACTACATACTTCGTCGAGTTACCATCCTTCAGCGTAATATACACATTGTTATCGTCAAGCGCGGTTTCGTATTTAATGCCCGCATGATCTGCGGTTGCTTTCTGAAGAGCATTCGGAATTTCCGAATAGTTTTTCTTTTCCATCGCTTCGGCAACATTAAACAGTACCGAAGACCACACCTTCTCTAATTGCTCGCTTGGCGCTTGATTCGCAATATCTAGCGATAGTTCGCGGTTGCCAATCGCCTCTTTGCCTTCTTTGGAAATGGATTCATAGACGTCTTTCAAATTCGCATCCGGCTTAAGAGTTACCTGCACCGAAACGCGGTCTTGATCTATAGTAGGGGCATTCGCCGAAGCGATGCCTTCAATTTGTCCGATAGACTTCTGAAAAGGAGAAACAACGGCAAACTGCTTATATAACATCCATCCACCGAATAGCAGCAAGGCTGTAGCTACAGCGGAAAGCACGAAAGGGACAATACGAAGTTTCATAGTTGGTTTCCTCCTCTAAATCTGTTATATAGCAACACTAACGTATATCAACTCTGCCATACGAAAGTATATCATATAACGACATCAAAGAGGCGGTGTAAAAACAGGAAGCGGAGCCAGCCGCTTAATTGCGGCTAGCTCGCTGTTTTGGCAGGAAGATGATATTCGGTCACATACGTACCGCTGCGGAAATCATAGAAATCGTAGCTGTATTTCTCGGGATTCTTGCCTTGCGAATAGAACACTTCCCAAACAAGCTGCCCGTTTAAAGTTCCCGGCTGAATGCGTTTAATCGCCGCATCCGGTTTCTTCTGCAAGACGGCTTGCTTAATCACAGCCGTATCTGTTGCTTCGGAGGCTTTAACCGTTTGAACGGCTTTGTCAGGACCAATCAACCATACGTAAATTTCTTCATTCGCGTCATTCTCGCCCTTCACGATCCACGATGTCGTATCCCAAACCTGCTTCGTGATGGATGATACCTCGGTCAGACCGGCTGCTTCCTTTGCCTCTTTCCGAATCGGATTCTCCGAATTCCAGAACGGCTGCTGAATCGTATTATAGTACATAATGACTACCGCGATTACAGCAACCAGGGCAACAAGGAAAACAGCCAGCCAGCGCTTCGGACTCATCACCGACTGACGTTTTCTTGTAGTCGCTCTCATTATGCGTTAAGCAGCCGTTCAAAGCTGGCCTGCGCTTCAAAGCGGATTTTTTCCTCGTCCATCATCGTGCATTCGCCGTTATGAACAACCTTCTTGCCGTCTACCCATACATGCTTAACGTCCCTGCCGGATCCGGAATAAACAAGGTGGGATACGATATCCGTAAGCGGATAGTAATGAGGCTGATCCAGATCAATCGCGATAAAATCGGCCTTCATTCCCGCCGCGAGCTGTCCGATGCTGTCTTCCTGCCAGATCGAACGTGCCCCGTAGACCGTTCCCATGCGCAAAGCTTCCATCGCCGGAATAACTGTCGGATCTCCGGATATTCCTTTATGCAGCAACGCCGCAAATTTAATTTCTTTGAATAGGTCCAGGTTGTTATTGCTTGCTACGCTGTCCGTACCAAGCGACACTGTTACCCCTGCGCGGAGAAGCTCAGGGACGCGGGCTACGCCGCTCGCCAGCTTGAGATTGCTGACAGGGTTATGGGATACGGCAACATTGCGTTCAGCAAGCAGGGCAATCTCTTCATCGTTCAGATGCACGGCATGCGCAACAAGCGCCGGACGAGAGAAGAAACCAAGCTTATCCAGATGTTCGACCGGACGGGAGCCGTAATCGCGGACATTTTGCTCCACTTCGGCAAGCGTCTCGGACATATGGGTATGAACCGGCAGATCGTAATCATGGGCTGCCTGTACAAACTTCTCAATATAATCGGGAGGGCAAGTGTATGGAGCATGCGGAGAGATCAACGTTGTGATCCGGCCATCCGCCTTACCGTTCCAGTCACGGGCAAAAGCGATCGCTTCCTTCAGCTTCGCCTGTTGAATCTCCTCCGAGCATAATCCGATTACGCCGCGGGTCAAAGCGCCACGGATCCCCGATTGCTCCACCATTTGCGCAACCTGGTCCATCCGATCGTACATATCAACAAAAGCAGTCGTTCCCGTCTTCAGCATCTCTACAATCGCAAGCGCGCTGCCTGCACGCGTATCCTGGTCGACGTATTTGGCTTCCATCGGCCACATCTTCTGCTCCAGCCATACCTGCAGATTCTGATCGTCCGAATAACCGCGAAGCAGCGACATGGCAGCATGGCCATGAGTATTAATAAGTCCCGGCATAAATGCCAGCTTGCTGCCGTCAACACGCTCAACCTGCTCATCCAGTCCTGTTGGAGCCTCCGCTCCGATATATGTAATTTGGTTGTCCGTAACGACCATATGGCCGCGGAAAACCTCATTAGCATCGTTCATTGTTACAAACAATCCGTTCTCAATCCACAACTGCGCCATTCTCCTGCTCATTCCTTTCCTTCTCCAAATAATAAGCCAAGCTCAGCAACTCTCTCGTAAAGTCCGCGTGGTGAATGCGGATATGCTCGGGCAAACGCAAAATCGCCGGAGCAAAATTCAGGATACCCTCGATCCCGGCCTCCACGAATTGATTAGCCACGTTTTGCGCTTCCGGCCCCGGAACCGTAATAATGCCAATCCGGATATTGTTCTCCTGAACGGTTTCCTTCAGCTTATCCATCGGCAGGATGGTCAAATTGTTGATCATCGTGCCAATCTTGTTCTGATGATCATCGAAGACCGCGACAATTTTCATGTTGTCCTTGGAGTACTTATTGTAATTGCACAAGGCATGTCCGAGATTGCCGGCGCCAACTAGCGCAACGTTAATCCGCTGGTCGAGCTTCAGAATCTGCTGAATTTTCTCGATCAGGTAAGAGACGTCGTACCCGATGCCTTTACGGCCGAAATCCCCGAAATAGGCAAGATCCTTTCGGATTTGAGCTGGATTAAGATCCAGCTTGAGTCCTAGCTCCTGCGACGAAACCGTCTGCACTTCACGGTTGTACAATTCGTTCAGCACCTGCAGGTAGATGGGAAGCCGTCTCACAACGGCCTCCGAAATTTTCGCCTGCTTCACCCGATTTCCTCCTCTTCCGTTTGCAGCCATTCACGCATCCGCGGTACCATCTGGTCGATATGCATCGTTTCGATCTTTGGACCAGGCAGCGAATAGAGGAAGTGCTTGCCGTAATACGTATCAATGACGCGCGTGTCGTAGATAATAACAATTCCTTTGTCCTTCGCCGTGCGTACAAGTCTTCCGAAGCCTTGCTTAAAGCGGATAACCGCTTGCGGAATCGACAGCTTCATGAAAGGATTCTGCTTCTGCTTCTGCAAGAGCTCCGACTTCGCTTCGACAAGCGGATGATTCGGCGGCTGGAACGGGAGGCGGACGATAGCCAGACAAGTCAGAGCTTCGCCCGGAATGTCTACCCCTTCCCAGAAGCTGCTTGTGCCAAGCAGAACCGTCTCCGGCTGCTGGGTAAAACGTCTTGTCAGCTTCGTCCGGTTGCCGCTGTCAATGCCTTGGCCAAGCACTTGAATGCCGGAACCCGCCAAAGCTTCCTTAAGCGGTTCGTAGACCTGCTTCAGCATCCGGTAAGAAGTGAACAGCACAAGCATGCGGCCTTTTGTCTCAACTGCTGAGTCCGCAAGCGAGCTTACCAGCATGGAGATGAATTGAGGGTCGCCTGCCGAGCCCTTAAGAGTAGGGAAATTACGCGGGATAATAACCAGAGCTTGTTCCCGGTAATTAAAGGGCGACGGAAGCTGCACGGTCTTCAGCCGGTTATTGTCTTCAAAGCCTTCCAATCCAAGCTGCTCTTCCGCATATTGGAACGATTTATGAACGGACAAGGTAGCGGATGTAAGAATAATGCTGTCCTTCACGTCGAAGAAATATTGTTGAAGCTGCTTGCTTACGTCGACCGGCACCGCGTACAAATGAACGGAACGGTAACGGTATGTCGTGCTTGCCTCAATCCAATAGACTTCCGAATTCTGCTCCATCTTAAGGAACGTGCGGAGATCATCCTTTACCCGGGTCAAATCGCGGACTACGCCGTTCAAATCCGTAATCAAGCCCTGAATCGATTGATCATCAAGACGGTCCTTGATATCCGATGCCATCTTGTCAACCGTCTTTACAACGCGGCTTAGCTCGGTATGCACATTGTTCTCAATCGTCAGAACGTCGTCCCAGCCCTTTGGCGGGGTATCGCTGCGCAAACGGCATACGGCCTGACCGTTATCATTGCCGGCCTCTCCCGACTCTCCCACAAAGGCATACAGCAGCTCAAACAGCTTATCCCAATGCTCCTTTACGTCCTGGAACACGGGAATAACCGTATCGATCGTCTCCGTCCATGCCTGAACCCGCTCGTCATCCTCCTGTTGAAGTCGAAGTCTAAGCGCCGGAAGCAGACCGGAACGGGCATCTTTAAACAGCCTTGTTGTCTGATGCGTCAAGGAGAAATAGTTTAATTGCATGCCAAGATGCTTGCCCGCTACTTCTTCCACGTGATGTGCTTCATCAATAATCAGGTGGCTGTAGCTTGGCAACAGACGGTGATCCGCTTGAACATCCGTAAACAGCATGGAATGATTCGTAATGCATACATCGGCAATATTTGATTCATGCTTGGCGCGATGGTAATAGCAGCGCTTAAACCACGGACATTGACGGTTAAGGCAAGAGTCCGCGTCGCTTGCTACGGTAGACCAGAAATCGGCGCCTTTATTGCCGAAATTCAGCTCCTCTTGATCGCCGGTTTCCGTTTCGCTGAGCCAAACGACCATTTGCGATGCCGTAATGGCATCGTCAATGGGAGCAACTAGATCCTTCGCATTGATTTTACTTTCAAATTTCCGCAGGCACAAATAATTGCCCCTGCCTTTGAAGATCGAAGCACGGAAATCAAAAGGTAAAATCTCGCGAAGCAGCGGTACATCCCGCTGACGAAGCTGTTCCTGCAGATTGATCGTATGAGTGCTGACCACGATTTTGCTTTCCTGTTGAATGCCGTAATAGAGCGCCGGAATCAGATAGCCAAGTGATTTGCCTGTGCCCGTTCCCGCTTCAATCAGCAGATGGCGGTCATTGCACAAGGAATCGTAAACCTCGCGGAACATCGTTGTTTGCGCTTCACGCTCTTCGTAATTCGGATACTTCTCCATAAACCGCTGCCGGATACCGTCCAAATATTGCTCGAAGGACACATCCTTAAGCGGATCCTCCTCATGATCGGCGCGGGCGGGCTGTTCATCTGTCCATTCCCCGGCTTTGAGCGCAAATTGGTTGAAATATTGGAAAGCATTCATATCGATAGAGGTATGAAGCTCGGCATATTTCAACGTCTCGGCCATAAACCAGCTCAGATCGCTTCCGTTGTCTAAAAGAAAGGATAGCCGCTGCAATGTAAGCAGCGGCAACTGTCTGAGCTTTTGTACGGATTGAGCGAATAATTCGGCTGTCGCTATCGCGTCGCTGTCGGCCCGGTGATGCTGATCATGAGCAATGCCGAACAGCTCGGTTACGGCGCCCAGCTGATACGTCGTTATCGACGGGTACAAAATTCTTAGCAGCTCAATCGTATCCAGCCGCCGTCCGATAAACGGATGGTAGCCGCAACGGTCAAGAGCCTGATTCAAAAATCCGGCGTCGAAGTTAACGTTATGAGCGACCAGCACGGCATCCTCCAGATGAGGGATGAGCTGCAGAAGCACCTCATCCAATTCTGGAGCATCCGCCACCGTAGCGGCGTCGATCCCGGTCAGCTGCGTAATAAATGCCGGAATTTCTATTGTAGGGCGTACAAAGGAACTATAGGTTTCAACGATTTCGAGGTTATCGTTCAGCACGGCCAAACCAACCTGCAAGATATCGTCGCTGACGCTATGTCCTGTCGTTTCCAGATCCAATACTGCGAATTTCATTACGTTTCTATCCCCTCATAAGCAGCAAAGCTCGGTACTGCCGAAAAATAAGGATAATTGCTGCGGCGTTTCTTTACAACATTTCAAATTGTTTAACGGGTCCTTGAAGCTCGGGCAGGTTTCGTATGCCTTCAGGAAAAATTGCTCCGCCTGCTCTAAATTCATGTAAATCGCTTGAATGCACCCAAGGGCATTATAGCCTAAAGCACGCCACTTCGGATAGTCCGTTAATGAAACCAGCAATTGGAAATGCCGCTGCGCCTCACTCCAATTTTGCAGATGCATATGCGTCATTGCCAGATAAAGCCGGGCTAGATTACATTCCGGAAGATAAGAAACCGCGGACTGAAAATGATCGGCAGCGTCGGAAAACATAAATAATTTATAATACCCTTGCCCCTTCGAGATCATCATCGCGTACTCGTACGGTACTTCCATATCGAGCTCCGCATTGTAAGCATCCTCGGCCGATACCGGTTCATGTTTCTCTGCCTGCTTGGCAGAATGCATAGCCTGCGGCGGCGCAGTTGGCTTCTTGGATGGTAACGGCGTAGCCGATTCTGCTGCCGGCGACGGCTTAGCAGGAGGCTCGCCAAGCTCCGTACTGCTCTCCATCGCCAGCATAGGCGGCGGGATCATTTGCGTCACAGTGCTATCCAAGGCTGCTGCATGCTGTTCCACAAAATAAGAAAACTTTTCTTCGAAATCAATCCAATGCTCGACAAGGGAATCGCTCATTTTCTTAAGCATCACAAGCTGCTCATCGAATTGGGCTTTCTGCTCGCCGCTTGCGGTTGGATAGGCTTCAATCAGATGATCCAGTATTTCATTCATGGCTTCGAACATTTGTTGGAACATTACGCATCCCGCCTTCACCAAAGAATTGAGGAGTGTTATGCTCATTCTTTGTTTCGGGGGTGCTTTTCATACCCCATGCCATTCGTTACATAGCGCTGGAACCGGAGCTTTACAAAACCGTTGCGTGAATTTCCTCGGACAAGCTTTTCAGCGGACGGTTATCGCTGTCCAGAATCGTTACAATCGGCTTGTGAACGCGCGCTTCTTCGTTGGACATGGACGCATAAGAAATAATAATGACCTGATCTCCCGGCTGAACCTGGCGCGCCGCCGCTCCGTTCAGGCAGATAACGCCAGAGCCGCGTTTACCCGTAATGACATACGTTTCAAAACGCGCGCCGTTGTTGTTATTTACGATTTGCACTTTTTCATTTTCCCAGATATCGGCCGCATCCATTAAATCCTCGTCAATGGTAATGCTGCCGACATAGTTCAGGTTCGCTTCCGTGACGGTTGCCCGGTGCAGCTTCGATTTCATCATCGTTCTATACATGATCATTCACCTCGGTAATTGGTACGAATAAGGCATTGTCAATCAGGCGCGTAGAGCCAAATTTGACGGCAAGCGCCAAAATAAATTTACCGCTCTGGGAAGCAATTGGCTCATTCCAAGCCGGCAGCTCCAGAGAAGGATAAGTCAGCCATTCCACGTAGTCAATGTCAGCTTGGCTTGCTTCGTTGATTTTCGCTTTTACCCTTGCAAGCAGTTCCTCGGGAGTTATCCCTTTCTCGTTCATCCATTGTTTCGCAAGCGTCAGCGATTGGGATAAGACGACTGCCTGCTGGCGCTGTTCCGCCGACAAATAGACATTGCGCGAGCTGAGCGCAAGACCGTCCGGCTCCCTTACAATCGTACATGGCACGATCTCAACCGGAATGTTCAGATCATCCGTCATTTGCTGAATAACGGCAAGCTGCTGGGCATCCTTCATTCCGAAGTACGCCCGGTCGGGCTGAACCAGATTAAACAGCTTGCTGACGACAAGACCCACCCCGTCGAAATGCCCCGGTCTGGAGGCGCCGCACAGACGGTCTGTCAGTTGGCTTATTATTACCGAAGTGCGCGGCGTCGAAGGGTACATCTCCTTTACATCCGGCATAAAGACGATATCGATGCCGTTCTCCTTCGCAAGCGCAAGATCCCTTGCCTCATCGCGCGGATAACGATCGAAGTCTTCGTTAGGACCGAACTGCATCGGGTTAACAAAAATGGATAAGACTGAAGCGGTATTCTCGGACACCGATTGGCGCATCAGACTTGCATGGCCTTCATGCAGGAATCCCATTGTTGGCACTAAACCGATTGTAGCATTGTCGTTAGTTTTTTTTATTGAAATGAGTTCGTTTTTTAGTTCAGCTATGGTTCGACACAAAATCACGCTTGGGAGACTCCTCTCTGCTTGCCTGACTGTTGTTTGTATTTGTAGCTTCTCCTGCTCCATACAGATGATTGATCGCTGCCGGCTTGGCGCCAAACGTATGCTCTTCAGCCGGGAAGGCTCCCGCTTTCACTTCATTCACATAGCTGCTAATGGCGCTCCGGATCGTGGAGCCGATATCCGCATAGGTTTTGACCATTTTTTTCTCGATATAAGGAGATGAGTACTGCAAAATATCATGATACACGAGAACCTGGCCATCGCAGCCGCGGCCTGCTCCGATCCCTATCGTTGGAATCGTCAGTTCTTTGCTGATCGCTTCCGCAATTGGCTCTGTGACAAGTTCAAGCACAATCGCAAATGCTCCCGCAGCCTCGAGCGCCTTGGCATCCTCCATCAGCTTCTGAGCTTCCTTGTCCAGCTTGCCCTGCACTTTGTAGCCGCCAAGCTGGTGCACCGATTGCGGCGTCAGTCCGATATGCCCCATCACCGGAATGCCTGCTTTGACAAGCGCTTCGACCTCAGACGCTATCTCCGTTCCGCCCTCCAGCTTAAGCGCCTGGGCTCCGCCCTCCTGCATGAGACGGGCTGCATTGCGGAGAGTTGTTTCCCGGCCGATGCCATAAGTCATAAACGGCATGTCGGTTACGATAAAGGTGTTCTTCGCACCGCGCGCAACGGCGCGTGTATGATAAATCATATCGTCGAGCGTGACCGGTATCGTGGTGTCATAACCAAGTACAACGTTACCCAGCGAATCGCCGACCAGAATAACATCCAGTCCGGCCTCCTCTGCCAGTACGGCAGACGGATAATCGTAAGCGGTCAGCATCGAGATTGGATTTTTGTCCTGCTTCATCTTCTTGAGGTTGGTAATCGTCAAACGTTTCCTCATTACGCTTCATCCCCTTTTAAGTTTTAGGATAAACACAAAAAAACCTTTTAGCCGCTGCTAAAAAGGTTCCCGAACGAAAAAGGAAACGTATGCTAAATAATTGCTTCCTTCTGTCTCGGTCCCTACGGCTCAGAGCAGAGTGTGCCTTGCTTGCTTACAACATCTATTACCCTTTGCAGTGCAGCTCTTACCAGATACCGCCTGCTTCCTTTATAGTAGCAAAAAAAGGCGTGCCCGTAAACGCCTTTAGCGTACGGGCTCGCCCATTTCGGCGGAGAACACGACAACCGTGCTTCCGTCGTCCTTGCGAACGGTTAATGCACCGCTTGCGTCGAGGCCAATCGGCACGCCGTCGATTGTTCCTTGCGGGGTGATCAGTCGCGCCGGCCGGTTAAGGGATACCGATAGCGCTTCCCAAAGGGTAATAATCGGCGCGAATCCTTTGTCCAAATAGAGGTTGTATAACTGCTCCCACTCCTGCAAGAAATCGGATATAACCGTAATACGGTCAAAACCTTCTCCACCATTAGCAATACGAAGGGATGTAACCTTCTCGAGGATTTCCTCCGGATAATCCGTTTTCTCCAAATTTACGCTGATGCCGATTCCGGCAATTACATAACGGAGACGTTCCTCTTCCGCAGTGGATTCCAGCAAAATACCGCTAATCTTCTTACCTTCGATCAGCAGGTCATTCGGCCATTTGATCCCAATAGGCAGCGAAGTGATTCGCCGCAAGCTCCGGCATAAGGCTACCGCTGTAAGAAGCGTCAGCTGAGGGGCAAAATGAATCGGCACGGACGGACGGAGCACCATGCTCATCCAAATGCCCTTCCCTTGCGGCGATACCCATCCGCGCCCCATTCGGCCGCGTCCGTTATGCTGCTGCTCCGCGATAACAAGCGTCCCTTCAGGCGCACCTTCTTCCGCCAGCTTTTGTGCCAGATTTTGAGTAGAGTCAACCGCTTCATGCCACTCAATCGAGCTGCCGAACACCTTGGACTTCAATTCGCTTATCAGCTTAGGTACTGACAAGGTATCCGGCGGTGACACCAGTTTATAGCCAAGCCGTCTGGACGCTTCGAAGACATAGCCGAGCGATTCCAGCTTCTTGATCTGCTTCCATACGGCTGTCCGGCTGACGCCAAGCTCATGGCTGATCATTTCTCCCGAAACGTACGCGCCGGGATTTTGTTCAAACAATTCAAGCAATCGGTTAGTTGACATCGTTATCGGTCCTCGGTATTCCATATTTGAGCTTGCTTAAGTAATAAATCCTTCTCGTTTGGCAGCTTATCCAGCGCAACCTCTAGCAGGAGCCGCTTAAGCAGCTGTCCTGTCCAAGTTCCAGGTACTCTCCGCAGTCCTTCCGCAAGCTGTTTGCCATTCAGCTTCAGTTGCTTTAACGTCATGGCGGGCATTTCGTCCAGCCATTTACCAAACAAATGAGTCTGATCATGAAGATGATGCTTTTGATTCCAAGCGACGATCGAAAGCCATCTGCGAGATGCTTCTTCCCCATATTGGAGGACAGCGCTTGTCCAGACAAGCCGCAATTCGGACTCCATATTCTGCTTTTTCATAGCGAATTGCACGGATAGAACGGACAGTATGTCGTTCATCTTCTGCGTAGGCAGCCGAAGCGCCTTTAAGGTTTCTTCCGCATCGTGGAACGTGATCCCTCCTGCCATTAGAAGCGCGGCGTAACGGGTATTCGGGTCAGCAAGCTTGTCTAAACCGCTATAAAGGGTGTCGTCTTGTGCAAGCTTATTTGCTGCAGGCAGGACCGTACCCGTGTAGCTTAGCAATTTACTAGCTGAGAGAAGATGCAATGCCTTTCCTGGATGAGCTCCGCCAATCATGCGGTCTAATTCGGCTTGTACCCGCTCCATTGCAATATATCCAAGCAGCTCACGATGCTTGATAAGCGCTCTCCAGGTAGTGTGAGCAATCGCGAACTCAAACTGCGAGGCAAACCTGATCGTCCGCAGCATTCTTAGCGCATCCTCCTGGAACCTGGCATCCGCATCGCCTACGCAGCGCACCGTTCTTTTATTGAGATCATCCAATCCGCAAAATGGATCGTACAATACTCCGGCTGCATTCATCGCCATTGCGTTTATGGTTAAATCACGGCGCAGCAAATCGCCGTCCAAGCGGTCGATGAACTCGACCTGCAATGGGCGGCGATGCTTCTCGTATTCCGATTCCGTACGGAAGGTCGTCACTTCGTAAGAGCCGCCATCATGCAGAACAGTCACCGTCCCGTGCTGCAGCCCAGTGGGAATGCAGCGCGGAAAAATCGACATCACCTGCTCGGGTCTGGCCGAAGTTGCAATATCAACATCCTTAATCGGCAGTCCCATTGCGGTATCTCTTACGCAGCCTCCGACAAATACCGCTTCAAAGCCCTGCTGAACAAGCGCTTCAAGCACAGGTAATGCCTGCAGCATGAGGTTTGGCAAAGCGAAGCGTATTTCCATTCGATACGGCACTTCCTTCCTGTATTATGCCTCACATACCGGCATAGGCAAATCGGCTTCCATTCCGAGAACCCGATAATAAATTTGTTCGTATTGCGTGGTAATCACATCATTGCAGAATTCGTTGCGCGCACGGAACAAGCAGGCTTCCTTAAACGACTGATGAAGCTTCTCGTCCTTGAGCAATTGAGTGGCGTAAGCGGCCATTCCTTCAACATCCCCGATTGGGCACAAATAACCGGTCTCGCCATGCGTGACGAGCTCAGGGATGCCTCCGGCATTAGAACCAACGGTCGGTACGCCGCATGCCATCGCCTCTAGCGCAACAAGGCCGAAACTCTCCTTCTCCGAAGGCAAAAGCAATAGATCGGCCATCGAAATAACCTGTGCGACGTCTTCTTGTTTGCCGAGGAAATGGACACGGTCTTCCAGACCCATTTGGCGGATTTTGCATTGGATTTTGGACAATTCCGGACCTTCGCCAACAAGCAGCAGCTTAGCAGTAATTTGAGACGACACGCGCTCAAAAACATCCACAACGTCACTAACTCTTTTCACGGGACGGAAATTCGAAATATGCATAAGTATTTTTTCATGCGGCTGCGCGTAATCTGCCCGCAGAGATGCAGCTTCGCGCGGATAATAAACACGTTTGTCTACGAAATTGTATGTCAGATCAATCGGACGCGTAATATCCAGGAGCTGTCTTGTTTCGTTAATGAGGTCCTGCGATACGGCCGTCACCGCATCGCTTTCGTTAATGGCCAGACGGATCAAATCCTTAAGCGATTCATCCTGAGCAAGCACGGTAATGTCCGTGCCATGCAGCGTCGTAACGGTTTTGAAGCCGTCGCCAAGCATTTGTTTGGCCAGATGCGCGCATACGGCATGCGGAACCGCGTAATGCACGTGAAGAAGATCCAGCTTCTCCATTTTGGCTACTTGGGCCATTTTGCTTGCTAGCGATAAATCATACGGCGGATAACGAAATACGTAATAATCGTTAACTTCAACTTCATGGAAAAAGATGTTTTTATGAAATTTCCCAAGACGGAACGGTATGCTATGGGTAATAAAATGAATTTCATGGCCGCGTTCGGCCATCAACTTGCCAAGCTCCGTAGCTACTACGCCGGAACCGCCCAGGGTAGGATAACACGTGATTCCGATTTTTAATTTACGTGCCATATCGTAAGTCCACCCTCTCGTGTAACATGCTGATATTCTATATATTCGACATCATTTTGATTATGAGATTTTTTTATCTTTGTTAAAACCACTCGATGGCATGCGGGCGTTTGATGGCAAAGCCCTCCGCATATTTCCAGCCTCTATTCTGGCCAAGCAGACTATCCCGTGCCTCAACCCGCTCGACGTAACGATCCGTAAGAGGAGTCGCCACTCGGTCTTCACCGGGTGCAGCCGTTTGGAATTGAGATTGGTAAGCCATCAAAGATTGTCTCTTCTGGTCGTAAAAGTCCGATACGTTAACCATTAGCGAGACATTATCGACATCGTTTATGTAATAATAGATGAATTGTTCCACCTGTACGGCCGGCAGCTCCGGCATATACCGGCGAAGCTTTGCGTTAAATACGGCCTCTTCAACCAGCTTGCTGCAGGCGATATGATCCGGATGGCGGTCCACCCAATACGGGGCGAATACGATACGCGGACGGGAACGGCGAATTTCAGCAACAATCGCATCGATGTGCGGCTTGTTGATTTCGAGTCCGCGGTCCGGCAATCCAAGGTTGGTACGGGAATATAAACCAAGCACCGAGGAAGCCACGGAAGCTTCCTGCTTCCTTAGCTCCACGGTGCCGTTTGAAGACATTTCCGCTTCGGTTAAATCACAGATGCCTACCCGTTTCCCGGCAGCCGTATACTTCGCAATCGTACCGCCCATTCCGATCTCCGCATCATCCGCATGCGCGCCAAAGACGAGAATATCTAACGGGTCGCTCATGGTGCATCCACACCCGGCTTATATTTGTGTACAAGCTCACGCCATGCGAAGTCGCCGCGTGCCAGCGCACGGACAAGCAGCTCCGCGGTAGCTACGTTAGTTGCAACCGGAATGCCTTGTACGTCGCAAAGACGGAGCAAAGCGATAATGTCCGGCTCGTGAGGCTGTGCCATTAACGGATCCCGAAGGAAAATAATGAGATCCATCTCGTTTTGGGCAACCATAGCGCCAATCTGCTGGTCTCCGCCAAGCGGACCGGACATAAAGCGTTGGATCTGCAAATTCGTTTTCTCCATAATGCGGGTACCCGTTGTACCGGTAGAATATAATTCATGCGGCGCAAAGACACTCTCATAGGCGGTTACAAAGTTAACCATCTCTTCTTTTTTACGGTCATGCGCGATAAAGGAAATTTTCAACATCCTATAATCCCCACTCTTTCTAGGCTGTATATAGATTAGTCCATCAAATGTTCAAAGCCATAAATCAAACCGCTGTAGTCCATCACTTTCTTAACCGCTACGTTAACGCCAGGCATATAACCGGCACGGTCATAGGAATCATGACGGATCTTCAACGTTTGGCCATAACCGCCAAACACGACTTCTTGCTGTGCAAATACGCCTGGAAGTCTAACGCTATGTATACGGAAGCCGTTATAATAGCCGCCACGCGCGCCTTCAATGACTTCTTCCTCATTCGGGTTGCCTTGACGAAGCTCCTGGCGAACTTGAGAGATCAATTCTGCCGTTTTGATCGAAGTGCCCGACGGGGCATCCAGCTTTTGATCACCGTGATATTCGATAATTTCAACATGCGGCATATATTTGGATGCTTCCGCAGCGAATTTCATCATCAGAATGGCGCCAATCGAGAAGTTTGGAGCAATAAGCCCGCCAATTCCTTTTTCCTGGCAAAGCTTGTCCAGCTCTTCGATTTGTTCCGGCGTAAAACCGGTTGTGCCCATGATGGGACGGACGCCATGCTCAATCGCAACTTTGGTATGTTGATAAGCAAGCGCCGGCACGGTGAAATCAACCATAACATCTGCCTTTGCATGGCTTAAAGCTTCCTCGATCGTTGCGCTAACGGTAACTCCCGTATTCGCTTTGCCCGCAAATACGCCTGCGTCCACAGGACCTGCTGAAGGAGCGACGGCAGCAACGAGCTCGAGCGCCTCGTCCTCCAGCACCATTTTCACAACTTCACGGCCCATTCGGCCGCTTGCTCCGATTACTGCTACCTTAATTGCCACCAAGATCACCTATTCCTTCTGTTGTTGTTTGCCCATCACCCGTTTGCGCAGCATTCTGCGCTTCCGATTCACATCAGCGAATAAGCGGCGCGCCGCGGAATGACCGGGATCTAATCTGATTGCTTCCCTGGCGTTTATAACGGAATCCTCGAACCGCCCCATCTCCGAGTAGGTTAACGCAAGCAAATAAAACGCCTCGAAGCTAAGCGGATCCAGATCTGCAGCCTGCTGCAGCAAAGGTATTGCATCCGTATACTGCGATGGCTCTTCAGCTAGTTTTTGCTCCGCCGCAGCCACGAGTAGTCTCGATTCAATCGTTTGTAAATGGTATTGATATTCGGGATGATTTCCATCAAGCTCTACTGCTTGCTTCGCATATTGATGCGCCTTGGTCCATTTCCCGCTTCTGGCGCATGAAACCGCGCATATATGTTGATAGCTCGCATTTAGAGGTTCTGCCGCTATCGCTTGCTCGAACCAATAAATCGCTTGTTCAAAATCACTGTTAAGAATAAACTCATACGCCTTCTTCACGAAGCTTTCCCCGTCCATCTGCCCATCCTCCTTGTACACAGGTTGATGGTACAGCATATGTAAAGGTGCGTTCTACTGTTCGCCGTTTTTTCTCGTCCAGCGGTTAGCGTCCCGGGTATTGAATTTATTCATGACCTTGTTATGCGCTTCAGTCAAGTCAATGTTGAGCGAATTCGCAAAACAGGACAAAATAAACAAAATATCGCCAAGCTCCATCTCAATGGAGTTTTCTTCTTCATTCGGCTTTTTTGGTTTCTCGCCGTAATAGTGATTCACTTCTCTAGCGAGCTCGCCAACCTCTTCGCTCATTCGCGCCATAAGCGCTAACGGGCTGAAGTAGCCTTCCTTAAATTGACCGATATAAGCATCCACCTCACGTTGGATATCGGCTAAAGTTTTCTCTGCCATGTGTGAATGACCCTTTCTCCCTTATGTATAACACTAATATCACCTATGTTAACGTAAAGAAGCAATGAAAACAATGTTTTTTGAACCGTCTGTTAAGCTATAATACATAAATAGCCCGTTCAAGAACTTAAAAGGAGTTTATTTTATGTCCCGGAAATTCATGCTTCAACTTCAAACCGTACTCCCCATTTTGGTTGGTACAGCCATCTATGCTTTTGGTCTTCATTATTTCGTTATTCCGAATCAGCTGATGGAAGGCGGCGTAACCGGTATAGGCGTATTGCTTAATTACGCAGCCGCAATTCCATTGTCTCTTTCCACGCTGATTTTGAACATACCGCTTTTCTTGATCGGCTGGAGGAAATTAGGCCTTGGCGAGATGGCCTATACATTGATTGGTGTCGTATCCTTATCCGGCTTCCTCGCGCTTATGGAATGGATGATCGACAAAGGTTGGATTGTCACCTTTCATAACTCCCATGATTATCTGCTTGCCGCGCTTTATGCCGGTGTTACCCTGGGAGGCGGATTAGGCATTGTATTCCGTGCTGGGGGAACTACCGGCGGCGTGGACATTATCGCGAGGATCGCATCAAGACGCAAAGCGTTCAGCATGGGGCAATTTATATTAATCTCGGACGCCGTTATTATCGGGATTTCCTTATTGTACATACCGATCGAGAAGGTGTTATACACGTTAGTCACGGTGTTTGTCGCCTCCAGGCTGATTGATTTCATCCAAGATGGCGCTTATTCAGCCAAGTCCTTCTCCATTATTACCGAGCAAGGCAGGGAGATGGCTGCCCAAATCACTTCCGAGCTGGACCGAGGCGTAACTTTAATGCCGGCAAGGGGCGCTTTTTCCGGACAATCAAAAGAGGTCGTCTACTGCGTTGTTCAGCGGCAAGAAATGCGCCGTCTTAAGAACATCATACGCCGTATCGACCCCAAAGCGTTTACCGTTATTAGCGAAGTTCACGATGTGCTTGGTGAAGGATTCAAAGAAGAATAAAGTTACGACAACGGCTTTACGCCATAGGGCTGCTGCTTGTACTTTCTCCAGCCCGTATAAGTAAGAACGGCCATGATAATGGCGCCAAGAAGCAAAATCCAACTAATGGGATGTGCCTCTCCAACTGGTGCCACAACCGGTTCTTCGTCCTGCGGATGACCGTTATCGAATAACCGGTTTACCGAAAACTCAAGATCCGATATCGAATTGTCCGTCCAGTCCTGTTTGGTCTGCCCTTTCATCCCCGCTTCAAGCAGTACGTTCGTGTAATGCATCCGATCACGCAATTCGTTAATCCGTTCCGTTGGCCGCTGCATGGAAGCAGCGGCTTCTATCCGCGATAAATGTTGATTAAAGCTATTCATCGCGGCTCTCGCCGCTATCGCGCCGTCATCCGTCTGCCTATTCCAGGAACGGTTCACTCTCTCCAAATCCTCCAGCATCACTTTCTCATACTGCAGCCATAAAGCGTGATCCGGGCGCAGCAATGCATCCGTCGTGAGATGAATACGTGCCGCTGCCGTCAGCCAATCGGACGTTACCTTCCCGTTTTTAAGCGTGTAGGTAATCGAATTGATGCTCTCCTCCATCAGCTTCCATCCGGCAGCTTGTCCCGCTTGTCTGATATCGTTCTTGTTCACAAGCTTTTCCAGCTGCTGGACATATTTATAGCCGGCTTGGCGATTGTTCATGTAAGCAGCTTCGTATAAAGCTGCGGCCGTCTCGTCTAAGCGAAGCAGCTCGTTCCTGGACTCGTTTGCATTGCCTGTCCTAAGCAGGTCCGCAGGAAAGGCTTTGGCAGCCGATACCGAACAGACGGTCATGACGATACATAAGAACAAAGGCAGTACAATCCGTATCTTCATGGTCATCCCCCTCAAAAAGAATTGCTATGACCACTTTATGAAGGGATGTCCATACTTATGTCTCTTTTCTTGCCCTTAGCGCAAGTCCGCCGACAATAAAGCTGAAGATTGTTAAGCTGTATGTAAACCATTTGACAGCCGTCAAATCATCCATAAGCCTATCCGAAAGCCATGGAAACACATCATACGTATAGTCTACGGTGTCATTAAGCAAAAGCCATAACGTACCAATTACGGCTGCCCATACGCCAGCTCTCATGAAACGGGCATATAACAGCACTTCTACGGCCATTGCCGTATGCGAGGCCATCAGCATCCAATGCTCCCATTGAAGCGGATCCCCCTGCATGCTTCCCGCAACGATCATAGAAACCGCCCAGATGCCATATTTAATAGAAGTAACGACCGCGAGACCTTCAATAATCATTCGCGCTCCGTTGACAAAGCGGGAGTTGCCTTGCGGCGGGAACAGCCAATACAGCAAGGTAAGGGTAAAGAACAAGCTTGCTGTTGGACTATCCGGGACAAATACAACCTGCCATAACGGATGATTGCTTACCGTATCTTCAATCTGATTGCCGTACCAGATGTAACCGTACACGGTGCCCAGGAAATTAAAGATAAACATGACCCATAAAAAGAGGCGGCTTAATAAAAAAGATCGGCTCCAGAACCAAGATATCGGTACGCCCATAGAAATATACGCCTCCTGTTTCGTCGTTTAGATTTGAAAAAACCTGACCGCATAAATACGATCAGGTTTTTAAATGGTGCTATTATTCAGCCGGCGCTTTTTGCTTCGCAAGCCAAGTTGTTAATTGGTCAATCTCTGCAGCTGACAACTGATCTTTGAAAGCTGGCATGCCACCGCGGCCATTGGTCACCGTTTCAACCAGTTCTTCCTTCGACAACCGGTCGCCTACGCCAGTCAAAGCCGGTACTTGCGGCGGATTGCCCTTCAGATCGTTAGCATGGCAGGCAACGCATTGCGCTTTCTTGACAATGTCCATTGCCGGGTCATTGGCGTCAACCAGTGCAACCGTTTTTGCCGGCTTCGATGCGCTAGGAGCTTCTTGACCTTTCTCATGTGCTTCGCGGGCTTTCTCTTCGCGGACCTTATGCTCCGGAATCGAGTTCGTAGCTTCCATCTCATGCGTGTAATGACTCCAGGAGATAACCGTCAAATACACACAGGCGATCAAAGACAAGAACATGAGCGATGAAGCAATCGGACGGCGGTAGAACCGGCGCTCTTTACCTGTGTCCAGGAACGGAGCAAGCAGCAAGCCGCCAAACATAACAGCTGGAACCCCCATCGTACCAAGTACGATATAGTCACCAGAAACCCATGGATATTTCAAAAACTGATACAGGAACAAGAAGTACCAGTCCGGCATCGGAATAAAGGATGCGTTCGTAGGGTCCGCCGGATAACCAAGCGGTGCACCTTCCGCAATGGTCCAGGTCAGGAAACCAACCAGGACTACGCAGCCCACCATCCATTCCTTAAGCAGGAAGTTCGGTATGAACGCTTCCGATTTACCGGGGTAGGACGTATAATCTGGCGGAATGTTTGGATGATTGCTTTTCTTCACCCGCGAGTCCCCAACATAAACGACCTTCTCGTTCGATTTATGACCGTGCGCCATAATAAATCCTCCCTTCGCTTAAAGTGGTCCCGAAATGCCTTGCTTCCGAATCATCAGGAAGTGCGCTGCAAGCATTGCAATCAGAGCGCCAGGCAGGAAGAATACGTGAATTGCGAAGAAGCGTGTTAGCGTTTGCGCGCCTACAATGTCGCCGCCGTACAGGAACTGACCGATGTAAGGACCGATATACGGTACGGATTCTGCGATCTGCACGCCTACCTTCGTTGCGAAGTAAGCTTTGTTATCCCAAGGCAACAGGTAACCCGTGAAGCCAAGGCCTAACATGATGAAGAAGATCAGCATCCCTACGACCCAGTTCATTTCACGAGGCGCTTTGTAGGAACCCGTGAAGAATACACGCAAGGTATGTAAAAACATCATTACGATAACCAAACTTGCGCCAAAGTGATGCATGCCGCGAACAATGCCGCCAAATGCAACCTTATGGTTCAAGTAGTCAACGCTTGCATAAGCATTGATAATGTCCGGTACATAGTACATGGTAAGGAACATGCCGGACAAAATTTGAATCACGGTGATAAAGAACGTCAAACCGCCGAAGCAGTAAACGAATGCCGAGAAGTGGTGAGCAGGGTTAACGTGCTCCGGTACTTCATGATCCGCTACATCCCGCCAAAGCGGCGTAATATCAAGACGTTCGTCAATCCAGTTATACATCGATTTAAACATCTGCTATTAGCCTCCTATACACGAGAGTTCGCTTTAATCGGACCTACGTACACAAAACCGTTTTCAACTTTCACTTCGTATTCATCTAATGGATGTGGGGCAACTGCAAGGTTTTTCCCGTCAACGGTATAACGTGCACCGTGGCAAGGACAATCATACTCGTGATGGCCAAGCGTATTCCAACCGATCGTACAACCGAGGTGCTTACATACCGGAGAAAGCGCAAAAATCTGATTATTTGCGTCCTTCGTAATCCAGGCAGAAAGTTCGGGATCGCTTACATACCAGCCATCGACCTGATGAATTTGGAACTTGAATTCTTGAGGCTCAGTTGTTATTTTGCTCTCTTCAACTACTTTAACCCATGTTCCCTTGGCTTTTTTCACCAAGAGAGGATCAACCGCAAAACGGACCATAGGCAAAACCGCGCCACCAACCATAAATGCAGTCGTACCGCCGAGTGTATACGACAAAAATTGACGCCGGGACATCTCTTTGCGTTGAACCGGACGATGCGCGGTTTCTTGATGTTCGTGGTTACTCATCTTCTGTTCTAACCCCCTTTGCCAACCATTTCTCGCGTTTAGCCACACGGCAAAACGCTTGACGAACTAGGACATAAACTATAATAGCCTAGGCGCTTGGGAGCGTCAAGAATATGGCTCGCGTTTTATTTACCTATAAAATGCCATTCACAAATTTGTTGGCAATTTGTCACATTTAACCTTGCCTTAACTTTTGTTTCCCCAAAACCCATTTTTTTTATTCAAAAATACCCCCGTTTTGAAGATGACAGCGCTTTATTGTCGTTTAGGAGTCGCCGCGGTTCCACAAAGCCTGCACGGCTTTCGACACATTTGCGGCGGTTGGCGCTTCCCCATCCCCGTCCGGGCAGACCACAAGATCGGCATCCGGGCACTCCAGACCGTCCTGATTCTTAGCGGAGATAACGATGACAAACCGGAATCCGGATTCCTTTAACGATCGGCAAGTTTTCGAAACGAGTGCCCCCGCGGTGTCTTCGTTGATGTAGTGCATCGCCGGATAGGTCACTATTCTTCCTTTAAACGGAATTTCTATTAGGTCCATTACGTCCCTTAACTGCTCAAGTGCAAGTGTTGCTTCAAACGGCTGCTCCAATCCCGTCATTCCGGTGACCGGCAGCAAGCATGTATCGAGGTAAGGCTTAAGCTCGTCCCATTGTTGCTCGGCAATTTCGCTAAATTTCATTTCCTGCTCCCTTTCCTGTTGAGAATCGTCCGTAATCTCTATGTTACCCATAAAGGGGGATTTTGCCAATCCAAACAACAAAAAAACTCCCGCTGCTATGACGGATCCTTAAGTCCTCCATCATAGGGCGGAAGTTTCTATTCGCGTAAATTAGCTCTTTAATTGATTTAATTGAGCGGCTAAACGGTAGAACGTATCCTCGTCTCCAACGGCCAACGCTTGATCGATCGCTTTGTAGATCTGATCCGAGCGAAACTTGTGAACGGCTTCATCTAATACCATCTCCGCTGCTAATCCTAGCATTGCTTCATAAGCAACTTTCATTTTGTCCATAGGATACACCTCCAAACCGGCGTTAAAGAGATCCTATCGTCTTCGACTATCGTCACGCGGTGATTCAAGTGAAAGAGTATAGGTCAACTCGTCATTCTCAGTCACAATCGAACCGGCTCCTACTTTAAGCATATTCACCATTCTGCGCGCCGATAAGTACGATTGCCCCCATTCCAATTAATATGCCATCGCCTAGTTGGTTTCATAGAAAAACTAATAGAGAAACATCCGATCCTGATCTTCGAGATTTACTCCCGCGACAAGCGCTCTTCCCAATTTGGTCATCCGCACCACCGTTCCATGCTCCTGATGCTCGCCGATCCGAAGCATCCCCAAGTGAACCATCATTCCAATTAACCGGACATCCAGCACCCTGTCGGCTGAATCGTAATAGAACGGTTTGACGAAAGGGATAAGCACTTTGCGAAGTGAATCAACCGTCACCCATTGCTCCGCCAGACTGTTCATCCAATGCACAAGCGCATGAATATTGGGGATTGCCCCTTTGTACAGCTTCAGCCAGAATTTGTAGATCTGCTCCATTTCATTGGCGTGCTTGCTGCGCAACCGCTCTTCGCCGCTCGGCGATAAAGCCAATAGCAGATTATCGTCCACGAAATACTTCATATAGCTGCAATAGTCAACTAGGAGAGACATCCGGTTCGGATAATGGTGAAAATGCCTGCCGTACCCGAATCGCCATTCGCCTTTGCCCGGCAGCTCTTCCGAGATAGCCAGCTTTTCCAAAATCTGACCGCTGAACCGCTTGTACATAGAGCCGTCACCCGTCAATTGAACCTCATTGTGATAAATATAATGAAGCAGCTGATAAACGTCTTCTTGCAGGAGCATTTGTTCGTCCCGGTACATATGCGGCTCATCCGTATAGTGAAGCTCGGCTGTAAACTTTTTGCGAAGCGTTTCACGGAATCTCGTTCTCAGATCCTGCGGTACCTGGAACATATAACGATTGGTTCCGGTTACTCCGTTAAACAGCCATCCCTGATGCTTGAATCTGGAGATCATCTCGCGTGGTCCGGATTCCTTTGGCACTTCTGCTTCCGCCTGCTTCTTTTTTGTGCGTTTCGTTTTCTTCTGCGGCGGTTCTTCCGCTGGGGGCTCTAGCTCGCCAAACTTGCTTTGCTGAACCCTTGCAATCAGCTCTTCCAGACTGAAGGAATCTCTCGATTCGAACAGCAGGGAGTTCAAGAACCGCATTTCGTCCAGTTTCATACTGCTGATCTGCGCCTCAAATACATCTTTCCGGCTGACGGTTGAGAGAATCGACTGAATCAAATCATTTTTTGAGTGGCCATTGCACTCACATTGATACACGGAGGCGATCCGGCTCAACTGCTGAATATCTGCATAGCCCAACATATCCGACAAATTCATGGTATCTCTCCTTTCCGTAACTGCCCGCCGTTTGTGTCTCGATCGCGAGCTTATTTGATTCGCTAGCAATAATTAGTACCATTATGGGAAGAATTTTGAATTTTAAAACTAGTTGTGTGAAAAAGCTTCACATTTCGCGATTAGGAGGCGCTGCGCAAGCAAATGTTCTTTCGATCGCCGTTGATACCGGATTCCCTTCGATTCGAAATTGTTTGGAGGGGAATCCGGATGTCAAAAGCGAACGCTAGCTTCTCAATGAACATTTGCTTGCTCCGCTTCCGCTCGCTCGGTTTTCCACACAAAAAGCCAATTAAAATTCAAAAGCAGGAATGGCAAATAGGGCTGCCATTAAAATTGGCAGCCCTTTTTGCTTCTGCTTGCCTCAAGGCAAGCAGAATTGTTCTTCATTAAAAAAAGGCGGCCATGTGAACGGCAGCCCTAGCTGTTGTAAAAAAAATAAATTGACGAGGAGCGAGCGGCGAATGTATCTCTTGGAGGAGCGTAGCGCTCGCCTTTGTCACTTCTGAATACACCTTATAAAATCTAATCCATATTCAAAATGACAACAGCGGCCGGAAAGAGATACATTCCCGAGAGTGACCTATTACGTCAAACTCTCGAATTCGCCTCCTCTAGGTGACGAGTGCAATTATATAGAAGCGGAGCCCATTGTTCATCCTTAAACTGGAGAATCGAATAAGAAAGATTGCCCAGATGCTGCTTCTCAAGGTCGACGCAAAGCGTGTCAAACATTTGCGCCAGGAACCCGCCATGGGATACCACGAGCAGCCCGCCTTCCGGCCGCTGCTTCTGCCAATCCTGAAGGAATGCCAAGCCGCGGGCACGAACCTCCTCATCCGTCTCCAATCCTTGCGCGACTTCACGCCAGTTCTCGCCCCAGCGTTCCACTCTCTCGGGCAAGGTCAGGCCTTCGACTTCGCCGAAATTACGTTCGCGCAGCCGTGGATCGCCGTCCAGCAGCGGAATATCCAGCTTGTCCGCAATAACGGCAGCCGTCTGGCGAGCGCGCTGCAGATCACTCGATATAACCGCATCCCACAGCTTCTCATCTTGGCTCAATCGCTCGGCTAGTGCATTCGCCTGCTTTTTCCCAAGCTCATTTAACGGAATATCAGTCTGGCCTTGAATCTTCCCTAGCGCATTCCAATCGGTATTGCCGTGTCGTACCATACCAATGATCAATTGTGATTCCTGCCTTTCCGAAATATAAATGAGAAAACCTCTACCGCGGCACCGAATATAAAAGGCCGCGGTTAGAGGTTGGATATATAAACAACACTTTAGTTAAGCTTGCGCATTAGCTTCGCGTTCTAGACAACCAGTTCAGAATTAACAACGTCATCACAACCCCAAGAAGCGAAAGAGCTACCCAATATTGCGGGAAGGTTGGAACGACCTGCAGAACGAACGGATCGCTTACGCTTGCCACGGGAACTTCAAATTCTGCACTAATGACAAATTCGCTGCCAGATGCATTAGCCGTATCCATTAATCCGGTCAGTTGAGCCATCTTTTCCTCCGGTGTGCCATGTTCATTGCCTTTGATGAAAAAAATAAGCGAACACGCGAATATGGCTAAACAAGCAGACAGCACAATAGCAAGGTTACGCCTGAAAGAAGGCGAGAAATAATAGCTTTTCTGAGAAACCGGCATCAACCACGATTGTTCAGCATAAATGCGATCCATAACGCTGCGATTGACATGCTCCATCTGGGCGGTAACAACTTCATCCTCTTCCGAAAGCTTAATGATCATTTCTTCGCTTTCTTCCCACAGACGGTATTGTTCCGCACAATGCTCGCAGTCGAGCAAATGGGCTTCCATCGCTTCCCGTTCGGCATCTTCCTCTGATAAGAATCCGAAGATATCGAACTTGTCTTGTACGTCATCGCATTTCATCGTGTGTTCATCCCTTCGTATTCTTCCATCATCGGCGTCTCGCCAAAGTAAGGCTCAAGCTGCGACTTTACGCTGGCTCGTGCCCGGAATAACAACGATTTTACGGAACTTACCGTTTGGCCCAGGATATTTGCGATCTCCTGATAGTCTAACTGGTCATATTCCCGCAGAATGAGTGCTGAGCGTTGTTTTTCAGGTAAATTGTTAATTGCTTCGCGGACCATCGCCATCCGTTCGTTGCGCAGCACATGCTGCTCTGGGACCTGATCTGGCGGGGCGGCAGGCATCATATTCGACTCGTCGAGAGGAACGTGGGCCGACTTCTGCTTGCGCATTTCGCTAAGCACGGTATTTCGTGCAATCGTATACAGCCACGTCGAAAAAGAAGCATCCACTTCGCGGAAGGAATGGAGGCTGCGATATGCTTTATAAAACGTTTCCGAGCACAAATCCTCAGCGAGCAGCTCCAGCTTGGCACTCTTCAACATATGATAGATAAATGCTAGTATCTTGCGTTGATAACGGCGCATCAGCTCCGAATAGAGCTCGATGTTACCGTCCTTAATCTCACGTATTAATTGGGAATCAGTCATGACAGGCGAACCTCCTCACCTGCGAATTCTTCTTCCCAGTTCGATTATGTATCCTTATACCGAACCGGAAGCGAAAAGTTGCGGTCATTATCATAAAAAATTTCAATAAATACGATGTATGTATTTCGAGTCGCAATAGCCAAAATCCTTCTTGTTTCGACAAAAAGGATTTTAAACCATATTTTAACAATACCCACTGTCCTTCGATATTGTAACATACCTCTTCGCTTTAGTCTCAAAAAATAAATAAACTCTAATTTCCAGTATGCAGGATTTTGTCGGAATTGGAGCAAACGACATGTCCACTAAAAAAGAATAAAAAAAAACCACTCCGAAGAGTGGTCAGCATTCATGTTGAACGCTATAGTTTTGGATAGGAGTGGAGAGAAACCATACTGTACTTTTATTATATGTATACGCTTCCACAATGTCAACGGTTTTTTTGAAAACGCTTAAACTTTTTTTGCCCATCAAATATCTCATTCGCCAACAAACAAAAAAACCTCTTTCGAGGTTTTATTGGCGAACGGTATATCCGGTTTTGCCGAGCAGCTCCATCGCTTGATCCAGATCTTCCTGAGTCCGGAACGATAAACGAAGCACGCCGGGAACATCTTCCCTGCTCTCGATAATGTTAATGTTGCTAAGGTTAATCCGGGCACTGCCCAGCTCGCTGGCAATATTGCCGATAATGCCGGGATGATCGGGAACATCCACATAACAATCGTATAAAGAATGAATCATGCCTTTCCGGCGCTCAGGCAGCTTGCTGCGGAACTCTCCTGCTGTCTGGAATGCTTCCTCAATCTCATCGCCATTCAAGGCTTCCAGCATCACCGCAAACTTCTCCACTTCCGAATTCCAATCCTTCAGAAGTTTCAGCAGAACCTCGCGGTTATTAATTAGAATATCCCGCCAGACGATTGGATCGCTGGCCGCGATTCTCGTAATATCCCGGAAGCCTCCGGCAGCCAGCAATTCGTACAAGCCGTTATTCTCATTGTAACCGCGGACCTGATTCACGAGCGCTACCGCGATAATATGCGGCAGATGGCTGATTGCGCCTACAATCTCGTCATGCGAGTTCGCGTCAACGCTGACAAGATGCGCTCTTGTATGAACCAGAAGGTTTTTCAACCGTTCCAAAGCTTCCGGCGGTGTAGTTTCTTCCGGCGTTAATACATAGAATGCGTTCTCGAACAGATTCGTGGAGGCTGCTTCAACGCCCGAGCGTTCAGAACCGGCCATTGGATGGCCGCCGATAAACGACACGCCATTCTGCTCCAGTCTTCTACCGCACTGGGCAACCGAAGCTTTCGTACTGCCTACATCCGTTACGATGCAGCCTGGCTTCAAATCTAGCCTGCCGAGCTCCGTTACATACTCTTCTAGCTTGCCGACAGGCACGCACAGGAATATAAAATCGGCACCTTCGGCTGCTTCGCGCAAGGAAGTTGTCGCATAATCGACAACTCCCCGCTTCATATATTTTTCAACGGAGGACTGACGGTTCGAGTATCCTACAACGGTAAGCTCCGGCTTGCCTTTGAAGCAAAGCGCCAAAGAACCGCCAATCAATCCTACCCCAAATATCGCGATCTTCGTCATAAGGCTATCCGCGCACCGCCGCTTCCTGCAGAACTAGCTCAAGAGCCGCGATGAACTTTTCGTTTTGCTCCGGAGTGCCCACGGAGACGCGGATGTGAGTCGGATAATACGTCCAGCGCGGTCTAACAATAATCCCTTTGCGAAGGAGCGATTGGAATACGTCAGCAGATGGGAGCTTCGTATCAACCATAACGAAGTTGCCGTACGCCGGGAAGTAGCTTAAGCCGAGACGGTCGAATTGACTGGACAGGTACTCAATTCCCGCACGGTTCTGCTTGCGGCAGAACGTAATAAAATCATCGTCGGCAAGAGAGGCTTTTGCCGCTACTTGTCCTAGCCGGGTCGTATTAAACGGCTCACGGATTTGATTCATATATTGAATGACATCCGCGTGGCCGATTCCGTAACCGATACGCAGCGATGCCAGACCGTAAATTTTCGAGAAAGTGCGAAGAACGATCAAATTCCGGTATTTCTTCAGCAGCTTAATGCCGTCCGGGAAACCAGGCTCGTCCACAAATTCGCAATACGCTTCATCCAATACGACCAGAACATCCTTAGGGACCTGATCGAGGAAAGCGGTAAGCTCTTCTTCCGTGACGATTGTGCCGGTCGGATTATTCGGATTGCATACCCACACCAGCTTCGTACGGTCCGTAATCTTGGCAAGCATCGCCGGGAGATCATGTTTACCGTCCTTCAATGGCACTTCGATAATGCGGGCATTTTCGATTTCAGCGTTATGTTTGTATTGGGAGAACGTTTCGTCGGCCATAACCGTTTCGTCGCCCGGGGCAAGATAGGTTCTCGCCAGCATAAGGATAATGTCGCTTGAGCCCGTGCCGAAAATAATCTGATTGGACTCTACCCCGTATTTTTCTGCTACAGCTGCAGTAAGCTCAAAGCTGGCACCGTCCGGATAGGTTGAAATTTCGCCTAATTCATTTATGATAGCTGCTTTCGCCTGTTCCGAATAACCAAACGGGTTCTCGTTGGAAGCAAGCTTGATAACCTCGTCTAATCCAAGCTCTCTCTTAACGTCTTCAACCGGTTTTCCCGGCTGATAAACAGGGAGATGCACGATATTGCTTTTTGGCTGCATCGCCATTCACCTCTTTGTCATATTGGCCTTATTGGCTAACCGCATGTTTTCTATTGTCTCACATCTTGTCAAGGTTTTAAAGAGTCGTCTTGTAAAATAGGAACTGGAGCACACAAGGAAAACGCCTAACCGTCCGTTGGCAGGGGCGCAACCGCTTTGAATAAAAAAGGACAGAGCCGGCAAGCTCTGTCCTTTCGCATTAGCCCTTCAATCCGGCAACAAAGCTGCGGATTTCGGCAAATCCCTCTTCCCGCTTCGAAGAATCGCTTAATAGTGGAAGCGTTTCTTCGATTTTGCGCACAATCGCGCTGCCTACGACTACGCCGTCGCAGGTTTTCTCAAAGCGCTCCACCTGCTCGCGGCTGGAAATACCAAAGCCCACGGCAATTGGCAGATCCGTTGCTTCGCGAACCGTTGCAAGAAAGTCGTCAATGCCGCTGTGGAATTCGGCACGGACTCCCGTTACGCCAAGCGAGGATACGCAGTAGACAAAGCCGCGTGCTTTCTTGGAAATGCGGACAACGCGGTCCTTCGAGGTTGGAGCCACCAGCGGAATAAGGTGAACGCCTTTCGCTTCAGCCAGCGTACGGACCTCCTCATCCTCTTCAATCGGAAGATCCGGAATGATAAGTCCGCTGATCCCCTTTTCCACAACAAGATTCATAAAGTCCTCCAGGCCGAATTGCAGCACCGGATTGAAATAAGTAAACAAAATAAACGGCAGTTTGACGCCGGCTTCGCGGGCTTGCGCAGCCGTCTCGATGCAGTCCAGAATCGAAATACGATTCTTGAGAGCGCGTTCGGATGCCCGTTGAATAACCGGTCCGTCCGCAAGCGGATCGGAATAAGGGACACCAAGCTCCACGAGATCCGCGCCCGCTTGTTCAAGCTCTTTAATAATAGCGATTGACGTAGGAATATCCGGATCCCCAATCGTCAGAAACGGAATAAGTGCCGTCTTTCCTTCTTGCTTCAATTTGGCAAAAGCAGCATCGATCAAATTCATGCCTCTGCACCTCCCAGGTAACCCATGATCGCTTCCACGTCTTTATCGCCGCGTCCGGACAAGCTGACAACGACAATTTTGTCTTGATCAAGCGTTGGAGCCAGCTTAATCGTCTGGGCAATCGCATGGGCGGATTCCAATGCCGGAATAATGCCTTCCGTACGGGACAGCAGTTGAAGTGCGTCAAGCGCTTCCGCATCGGTAATCGGGAAGTATTCCGCTCGTCCGGAATCCTTCAAATAAGCATGCTCCGGTCCGATGCCCGGATAGTCAAGTCCCGCCGAGATGGAATGCGCAGGCTGAACCTGACCGTATTTATCCTGCAGCAAGTAGCTCATCGAGCCTTGGAAAACGCCGTGGCTGCCCATGGTCATCGTCGCTGCGTGCTCTTCCGTATCAATACCGCGTCCTGCTGCTTCTACCCCAACAAGACGGACGGATTCATCTTTAATAAACGGATAGAAAATACCGATGGCATTGCTGCCGCCGCCAACCGCCGCAACCACATAGTCCGGAAGGCGCTCTTCCGCTTCGACAATCTGCTTGCGGGATTCGTCCCCGATAATACGCTGGAAGTCGCGGACCATCATCGGATAAGGATGCGGACCTGTTGCCGATCCCAGAATGTAGAACGTATCGTCTACATGGCTGACCCAGTAGCGGAGCGTCTCGTTGCAGGCATCCTTAAGCGTACGGGTGCCCGACATAACGGGAACTACCTCCGCTCCAAGCAGCTGCATGCGGAATACGTTCAGCTGCTGGCGCTTCATGTCTTCTTCGCCCATGAATACTTTGCATTCCAGTCCAAGCAAAGCGGCAACGGTTGCCGATGCAACGCCGTGCTGGCCTGCGCCGGTTTCGGCAATGACCTTTGTTTTGCCCATGCGCTTGGCAAGTACGGCCTGACCGATCGTATTATTGATTTTGTGCGCGCCGGTGTGGTTCAAATCTTCGCGCTTCAGATAAATTTTTGCACCGCCAAGGTGCTGGCTCAACCGTTCCGCGTAATAAAGGGGCGTTGGACGTCCCGAATATTTGTGCAGAAGATCATGAACCTCCTGCTTGAAGGATTCGTCCTGCGAATAATGTTTATAAGCCTCTTCGAGCTCCAGCAAAGCGTTCATCAGCGTCTCCGGTACATACCGGCCTCCGAATTTGCCAAAGCGCCCGTTCTCGTCTGGTACTTGGTTCATCGTTCTATCACCTTTCCAACGAATAGTCTAATCTTCTCGATGTCTTTGCGGCCGTCCGTCTCGACACCGCTCGATACGTCAATACCGTCAACCGGATGGCCCGCCAGAAGCTCTCCAACATTGCCGGGATGAAGTCCTCCCGCTACGTATAAAGGAACATTAATGGCTGCTGCCGCATTCTGATAGTCCGCTATGTGCTGCCAGTCAAAGGTTTGACCCGTACCGCCGCCGGCTGTATCGATCAGAATAGCGTCTACGGCTCCTTCATAAGCAGATACAAGTTCCTGAGCATCTTTACCGTCTTTACCGATAGAAAGTACTTTCCATACCTTCTTATCCAAGCGGTTCTTAACCAAAAGGCAAAATTCCGGCGTCTCCTGTCCATGCAGCTGCACGACGTCTAGAGGCGCTTTCGCAACAATTGCTGTTAGTTCCTCTATCCCGGGATTAACGAAAACGCCTACCGTTTGAGGGGCTTTACCCTCCGCTGCCTGAAGCTGCTTGGCTGTCCGTATTAGGATTGCAGCGGTTTCCGCATCGACCTGGCGTTTGCTTGGCGCAAACACGAAGCCGATCTCATGAAAAGGAAGCCCGTTCATCTCCGCAATGGTAGCGGTATCCCTCAATCCGCAAATCTTGATTCTTGGCGATGCCGTCATGCCCGCGTCACCGGACCCATCAGGTCGACAACAGCCTGTCCGGCATCCGGCTGGCGCATGAAATGTTCGCCGATAAGGACGCCTTGCGCGCCAACTGATTGCAGATAATCCATATCTTTTCGTCCAGCAATGCCGCTTTCGCTTATAACCGTAACCCCTTTGGGCATGAGATCGATAAGAGCTTCAGTCGTACGGAGATCGGTTACGAAGGACTTCAGGTCACGGTTGTTAACGCCAATCAGTGTCGCTTTATCAAGCTCCAGAACCCGCTCAAGCTCCTCACGGTCATGAACTTCAACGAGAACGTCCATGCCAAGCGATTTTGCCGTGTCATACAATTCCGACAGCTCGGAAGATGTAAGAATTGCTGCTATTAATAGTACCGCATCCGCTCCAATAACACGAGCCTCGTATACCTGACGGTAATCGATTATAAAATCTTTGCGGAGAAGCGGATTGCTGACCGTCTCCTTGATCAGGGTTAAGTAATCATTGGAGCCTTGGAAATAATCACGGTCCGTCAGCACCGAAATACAATCTGTGCCTGCGCGCTCATAAGCTGCCGCAAGCTCGGCAGGATGAAAATCAGGACGGATAAGTCCTTTGGAAGGGGATGCTTTCTTCACTTCCGCAATCAGACCGACATCCCGTTTGCGACCTGCTGTCAGTGCTCGTTCGAAGCCGCGGCATTCGGGAAGCGAAGCGATTTCGCGTTCATACTCGGATAGCTGGAAGCCCGAAGCGAGATGAGCAACCTCTTCCCGCTTCGTTACTACGATTTTATCAAGAAACATGAGTCAACTCTCCTGTCGTCTGAATAAGCTTTTGCAATTGCTGATATGCCATGCCGGAATCAATCATCTCGGCAGCCAGCGCAACACCTTCTCGCAGAGAATCCGCATAGCCGCCTACATAAATGCATGCCCCCGCGTTAGCAAGCACGATATCGCGGTACGCACCGCGTTGTTCGCCGCTGAAGATCCCGCGGATCAAAGCCGCATTCGTCTCCGGATCTCCGCCGATCACTTCGGATATCGGATAGCGGGATAGTCCCAGTTCTTCCGGAGTCAGCTCGTAAGTCACCACTTCGCCGTTTCGCAGCTCGGAAATTTGGGTTGGCGCCGAAATGCTGATCTCATCCAATCCGTCCACGCTGCTGACAACCATTGCCCGCTTCACGCCAAGCTCGTTTAATACGGCTGCGATCGTGGACGTTTTGGTACGGTCATACAAACCGATCAGCTGACGGTCGGCGCCTGCCGGATTCGTTAATGGACCAAGCATATTAAAGATCGTACGGACGCCAAGCTCGCGGCGCGGCGCTGCCGCATGGCGGAGAGAGGGATGATACAGCTGAGCGAACATGAAGCAGATGCCGATCTGATTCAGACATTCGGATGCTTGCTCCGGAGTTAGCGTAATGTTCACGCCTAGTGCCTCGAGTACATCCGCGCTGCCTGCTTTGCCAGACATTGCCCGGTTGCCGTGCTTCGCTACGCGAATGCCGGCAGCCGAAGCGATAATAGCTGAAGCAGTGGAAATATTGAATTTATGAATACCGGAGCCGCCCGTCCCGCAAGTATCAAGCAGGCCTTCCTGCTTCGTCTGCACGTGGCTGGAATGCTGGCGCATCACTTCCGCAAACCCCGTAATCTCGTCCTTCGTCTCGCCCTTCATGCGCAGAGCTGTCGCCACGCCCGCGATTTGCGAAGGAGTAGCGTTGCCGCTCATAATAATATCCATTACTGACCGGGCTTCTTCGCGCGTCAGATCGGTGCTGCTCATCAGCTTGTTTAAAGCTCCTTGCATCGTTACCTGTTCTGTCACCAAACTCATTTTACAACACCTCTCCGCTTGTTACATAGTAGTCCGCGTTAACTGCCTGTTCAGCCGAACTCTTCCGTTTGCCAAAAACCGCTTCCGCCGCGCGGATCGCCTTAAGGCACGCTTTTGCTTTATTAACCGTCTCCATATATTCGCTCTCCGGAACGGAATCCCATACGATCCCTGCTCCGCTCTGAACATAGGCTTTGCCGTTCTTGAACACAATGGTTCGAATCGTAATGCATGTATCCAGCGATCCGCCAAATCCGAGATAGCCGATTGCCCCTGCGTAAGCGCCGCGCGCTTCGTTCTCGAGCTCAGCGATAATTTCCATCGCCCGAAGCTTGGGAGCGCCGGATACCGTGCCAGCCGGCAGACAGGACAGGAAAGCGTCGAAGAAATCTTTGTCCTCGCGAAGCTTGCCGGATACATTGGACACGATGTGCATGACATGCGAGTAACGCTCAATCTCCATATAAGCGTCGCAGCGCACCGTGCCGAATTCCGACACGCGGCCGATATCGTTGCGTCCAAGGTCAACCAGCATCAGATGCTCCGCCCGTTCCTTCTCGTCGGCGAGCAATTCCGTCTCAAGCGCCTTGTCTTCCTCCGGCGTCTTTCCGCGTGGTCTAGTTCCGGCAATCGGGCGGGTCTCGACTTTGCGGTCGCCGTTAACCTTAACGAGCGCTTCAGGCGATGTACCTACGATTACTTCATCCCCCATCTTCAGATAATACATATAAGGAGACGGGTTCATTGTGCGAAGCACGCGGTATACATGAAGCGGATCAACCTCGGTCTCGATGCTGAAGCGCTGAGATAGGACGACTTGGAAAATATCGCCGGCGCGGATATATTCCTTCGCCTGGTCAACGTTCGATATAAACTGTTCCTTCGTCAGGTTGGACTGTACATCGCCAAGCTCGGGATCAACAGGAATCGAAGAACCCGATGTTACCGGAACCGTAATCGGCTGCTGCACGCGTTCGATTGTTGCCTCGATCTTGGCTACCGCACGGTTATAAGCCTTCTCGATATCCGCGTTAGTAGCTTTATGAGGAATATGAACATTCCCGATAATTTGCAGCTGCTGCTTGAAGTGGTCAAATACGATAACCTGATCGCAGAACATAAATTGCAAATCATTCATTTGCAAGTCATCGACGCGGTGTGCCGGGAGGTTCTCGTAATATTGGAGCAAATCATATCCGAAATATCCGATCGCACCGCCCGTAAACGGCGGAAGCTCCGGCATCGACGGACTGCGGAAGCCGCGCAGCTGAGCCTTCAGGAGCTCAATAGGCCTCTCGTCGAACACTTGCTTCTCGCCGTTATGCTCCAGTACCATCTTCCCGTTCTTCCCATAGAGCATCATGAAAGGATCCGTCCCGATGAATGAATATCTCGCCCATTTCACTCCGCCCTCTACGCTCTCAAGCAGGAACGCGTGCTGCTCCTTCGCAAAATGCTGGAACAGCCTGATTGGTGTTTCCGTATCCGCAAGCATATAGCGTACGATCGGAATAATATTGTATTGGTCGGCCAGTTTCGTTACTTGCTGCAATTCATTTGTCATGGGGGGGTTCCTCCTCTTGGTACTCGCGTATGGGTTAGAAGGGCATTAAAAAAGCCCCTGCCGGGAGCAGGGGCGTTGAATGTATAGATGATGACAAAAAAGATTGCGAACAAAATAAAGAATAGACCTAAGGCGCACGATAGCGATTCTATCTCTTGCGCTTAGCTACGGTAAACAAGCCTTCTATTCTCAACTGTCCTGCACTCGTCTCTGCTTAACTCATCTCAACTCAACTAAAAGCCTGCTACCTAAGTTGAAACGGCAACGCCATCCTGTGATGATGTTCGCGTTTCCTGTAAAACCTGTCTCTCAACTTGCTACTCTTCTCTTGCCTAACTATTGTTAGTAATCAATATACTACCGATTAGGCCCTTCGTCAATCAGGATTTTGACAAATCCGGACGAAGCACGCGCGCGCCTCCAAGATAAACATGGTTAATCTCGGCCTGGGTTTTGTCCGTATTCAGATGAATCATAAAACGGACACAGCGCTCAAGGCTGCCTTTCACCGGCACTTCCAGCGCGCACATTAATGGCACAAGATCCCAGCCGCTCATCTGACGGATCGCAATGGCCGGGAATGTAGCGTCCAGGTCTTGCGTAACGGTAATAAACACGCTCGCAATATCATCCGGGACGATATCGTTTTGTTTCACAACTTCTTGCAGCAGCTCAAGCGTTGCCTGCAAAATTGGCTCTTTTTCATTTACGTCGACGGTAATGGCACCGCGAATCCCTCTAACTGTCATCCCTTTTACGCCTCCAGTTTCAATTGCTCAACGATGTCCCGTACCCATGCGGACTGTACATCCTTCTTTATTTCCACTTTGCCGATCTCGGTTGGCACTACAAATACCATCGTGCTCTCGCTGAATTTTTTGTCATGCATCATCGCATCCATAATGGCATCGACGTGAAAATGCGCAGGAAGCTTCACCGGAAGTCCTACCTTGGACAACACGCGCTTCGTGGTCGTATAAACCTCTTCAGGCGCGCCGTAACGCAATCCCAGTCTCGCCGAGCCAATCATGCCTATAGAGATGGCCTCCCCATGCAAAAGCTCGCCATAGCCGGCTACCGCTTCCAGCGCGTGGCCGATCGTATGGCCCAGGTTCAGAATCGCGCGAAGGTCATTCTCGCGCTCATCTTGAGACACAACGGCTGCCTTTACGCTGCAGCCTTTATAAAGGGCATATCCAAGCGCATCCGGTTCAAGCGCAAGCAATCGGTCCGCATTTTCTTCGCACCAGGCCGTAAATTCCGCATCCCAGATTAACCCGTGCTTCACAACTTCCGACAAGCCCGCGCTTACTTCCCTCGGAGGCAGCGACTGCAGCGTATTCAGATCGTAAAGCACCATCTCGGGCTGATGGAATGCGCCAATAATGTTTTTGGCAAGCGGATGATTAACCGCAACTTTGCCGCCAACACTGGAGTCATGCGCCAGGATCGTCGTTGGAATTTGCACAAACTTCACGCCGCGCATGTAGGATGCCGCGACAAACCCGGCAAGATCGCCCACTACACCGCCGCCCAAAGCTACAATCGTTGATTTCCGGTCCAAGCCGGCTTCAAGCGCTTTTGTCACGAGACTTTCCAGCATCGAGAGCGATTTGGAGCTTTCACCCGCAGGAACAACCGCACTAGCTACTGTAAAACCCGCTTCACGAAGAGTGCCCTCGAGCGGCTTCAGATAATGAGGGGCAACACGTTCATCCGTAATAATAAGCAGCGGCGATTTCAGGCTGATCTGATGCTTCTTGAAATACACTGCCGCCTCCTGCAAAAGACCTTCACCGATATAAATGGGATAAGAGCGTTCGCCTAGCTCAACTTTCAGTTCGCGCATGATCTCTACCATCCTAACTGTTCATATTCCGGGCTTTTTATGTAAACATCTTTGCTCATTATAGTACAGGCTTCAGTCTTTGACAAGAAATGAGACACCTCTTAAATGCGTGAAAAGGCGGATGCCAAAGCCATTTCTGGCCTCGGCATCCGCCTTTCGGGCGGCTATGGAAAAGCGTTAGCTGTTCACAAAGCGCTTGCTTGTTTCCCGTTCTGCCTTCACTGCCATCTGACTCAACAGATTAGGAAGCTGACGGCTGTCCAGACCGAGAATTTGAGCGCATTCTTGAATGGATATGATCCCGCTTCGGTAAGCATGAATCACTTGTCGCTTGTCCATCTTCATCCTCCAATTAAAGATCGGTTGTCCTTAGTATTGGAGCGGATGGAATTCGGTATACATTAGCCGGTAATTCTTCTGTAGAAGAAGGTGTCGGCCGATTCAAATCCGTATTGCGAAGGAGAAAAAATCTGCTCCGTGCTTCCAACGAACAGGAGCCCGCCGGGCCGAAGCGCGCTTGCAAATTTTTGATATAATAAGTGCTTGGCTTCTTCGGTGAAATAAATCATGACGTTACGGCAGACGATCAGATCGAAGGACTGCTCAAAGGTATCGTGGAGCAGATTCTGCTGTTTAAACGTAATCGCGTTTTTAAGCTTATCCGACACCGCGTACATCCCATGATCCGGCTCGAAATACTTCCGCCTGTAGGCAGCCGGGACGTCCCGCAAGGAACGTTCCAGATACTGCCCTTCCTTCGCTTTTTGCAATACAACCGAATCCAGGTCAGTCGCCAATAAAGACGTTTTGGAAAGAGCGTTAAGCTCCGACAGAATCATCGCGATCGTGTAAGGCTCTTCCCCCGTCGAACAAGCGGCACTCCATACCTTTAGCCTCTCGCCCCGCTGAAGCATTTCCGGCAGGAAGCGGTTTTGCAGCACTTCCCACCGGTTGGGGTTCCTCCAGAATTCGGAAACGTTAATCGTCATCCGATCCAAAAATTCATTCAGCAGACTCCGGTCCTGTTCAATAGCTTTCCAATAGGCCTCAAAGGTCTGATAGCCGTGCTTCTGGCGAAGCGTCGTCAGACGACGCTTCATTTGGGCTTCTTTATACTGCGACAAATCGATATTGGTCTTAGCCTTCATTCTTTGGATAAAAAGATCGAAATCAAGATCCTCCGACATGGACGCCTCCTGTTGTAACTACAGCGTTATGTATGGCTTAGATCCAACGCTGCACGGTATGTTCGTATTCCACTAGCTGCTCGGGCGAGAAGAAATTAGCGATCTCCCTTGCGGCGCTTTCCGGGGAATCCGAACCATGAATCAAATTCAAATTCGTATGTACGGCAAAATCCGAACGAATTGTGCCTGGCAGCGCATCTACCGCATCCGTCTTGCCTATCATGGCACGAGTGAGGGCGATAACATTATCCCCCTGCCATACCATGGCAAAAACTGGGCCGGCAGTAATAAAGTTCAGCAACGGCTCGTAAAAGGGCTTTCCTTGATGTTCGGCGTAATGGGTTTCCGCAAGCTCTCTGCTCACAACCATAAATTTGGCAGCAACCAGCTTCAAGCCTTTACGTTCAAACCGCGACACAATCTCTCCGATAAGGCCGCGTTGTACACCATCCGGTTTAATCATCAAAAAGGTTCTTTCCATAACGCTACCTCCTAAAAAGAATTGTGGAACATTTTCGTAAGCTCTGCTTACCGAGTGTGAAACAATTCTTGCTTCGTAAGCATCCACTTAAAGAATTGTGGAACATTTTCGTAAGCTCTGCTTAACGAGTGTGAAACAATTCTTGCTTCGTAAGCATCCACTTAAAGAATTGTGGAACATTTTCGTAAGCTCTGCTTAACGAGTGTGAAACAATTCTTGCTTCGTAAGCACTACATCCCCTAGTAATTACGCTTACCTACGAAATGCGCAATGTCAATCAGATTCTTCTTCGCCCCAATACCCGGTAATCCCTCTAAAGCCGCCAAAGCTTTTTTGATGTAATCATTCGCCAACTGATCAGCTAGCTGAATGCCTTTACTGCTTTTGATCAGCGAAATAGCCGGTTTGGTATCAACATTCCCGTTATGCTCGCGGATAATCCGAATTTGCTCCAGCAAAGGTTCGCGCACCTTGTCATCTTTCAAAGCGAGAATGACAGGCAGCGTAATGTTTCCTTGCCGGATATCCGAGCCCGGAGGCTTGCCGATCTGCTTCTCCGTGCCGAACAAATCCAGCATATCGTCACGGATCTGGAAGGTCATCCCGACATTATAACCGTAACGGTACAGCCGGTTGAGCGTAGCCCGGTCCGCGCCTGCCGCAGCCGCGCCAAGCTGACAGCTGATTGCAATAAGCAGCGCCGTCTTGCGGCGTATGCGCAGCAAATAATCGCGGATCGTTTGTTCGGTATTGAAGAAATACCGGATTTGCTCCATCTCGCCAATGCTCATCTGCACAAGAGATTTCGAGAGCATCTGATGGATAAACGGATCATCCAGCTCTGTTACTATCGTGAGCGCCCTGCCGAAAATATAATCGCCCGTATACATGGCAATCCGGTTATCCCATTTGGATTTGACGGTTAGCTGACCGCGCCGCGTGGATGCATCGTCAATGACATCGTCATGCACCAGGGAAGACATATGGATGAGTTCAAGCGGCACGGCTACCTTCGTCAGTTTATCAAGGTCGTATTGGCCGAATTTGCCCGCAAGAAGCACAAATACGGGGCGAAGCCGTTTCCCCCCTGCCTTCAGCAGGTGAAGAGACGTCTCGCTAAGCAGCTCGTCGCCGAACGAAATGCTTCGTTCCAGCTCTTGCTCGATTCGGGACATATCGCCTTTTAACTTTGCAAAAATGTCTAATAGTTTCATTCATTCACCTGTTCGGCAGAGATTCTTCTTTATAAAAGTGCAGGTTCACGTCGTGATCGAGCAAGCCAAGCTCACTGGCATACCGGAAATACAACGTAAGGCCTTCCTGCTGCTTTGGTCCAAAGTCGTAATTTAGGCAAGTGAAGTACATTTGCCAATAAGCCGGATCGCCGCCAAGCTGCTCCATAGCCTTCTGGATAAGCGGCGTAAGATCGCCTAAGCTTTTTTCCTTGCTGGCCGTAAATGCCCGGAACAAACGCTCGAAAGCTTCCGGTGACTGTTCCACCGCTTCCTTGCGCGCAGCTACAACGGCGTAAGTCATTGCCAGACCCGTCCACTGATTCCACACTTCACCGAGATCAATAACGGTCAAGCCTTTGTCTTCCCAAGATTCCCGGATGGCAGGATCGCCGATCAGAAGAGCGCCATCGGCCTGTTCCAGCATCCGGTCAAGATCCGGCTCGGCCGGCTCGTATACCGGATCAAGCTCGTAATACTTTTTCATTAATATTTTAAGCAGGTTAACCGACGTTGCCGACGTTGTCGTAACAGCAATTCGCTGCGGGGACGACTGCTCGATCGGTTGTTTAAGGAATAGAAGGATTGAGTTTACTTTTCCCTCCGACCCTACCGATAAATGCGGGAGAAGGACATAATCCTTGTCGTTCATCCCGTAAGCAAAGGAAGATACAGCCGCAACTTGTATCTCCCCTTCACGCAACAACCGGTTAAGTTCAGCCGGCACCTTCAGCACGATATCAATGCCGGATTGCTCTGTATAATCCTCTAAATAGTGAAAAAGCGGCCATGCGTTCGCATAATCAATCCGGCCGACGCGAATCGGATTCAGTCTGCCCGTCATGTAAGGTCATCTCCCCATCTTCTGAATAATTGATGCTCGATCGACATGCTATCGAGCACTTTGCCGACAAGGAAATTAATCATTTCATCCATCGATTGCGGTTTATAATAAAACGCCGGCATTGCCGGAATGATTCTTACCCCAAGCCGAGCTAGTGTAAGCATGTTCTCCAAATGTATAGCATGCAGAGGTGTCTCGCGCGGAACAATAATAAGCTTGCGCCCTTCCTTCAACATGACATCCGCCGCGCGTGTCAGCAAGTCGTCCGAAATTCCTCGCGCCATCGAGGCGAGTGAGCCCATCGAGCAAGGCACAATCGCCATGCCTTCAACCTGGAAGGAGCCGCTTGCGATGCTGGCGCCGATATCGGCATTCGGATGGAAGACCAGCCTGCCTGCCGTTACGGCTTCACCGAACCGCTGCTCCAATGCAGCTTGACGGCGAGATGTATCCCAGCCAAGTTCTTCTTTCAATACCCGCCATCCCGCTTCCGTCACGACGACATGAACCAGGTAATCAGCCTGAAGCAGTTCTTCGATCAACCGGATTCCGTAGATAGCCCCGCTAGCCCCGGTAATTCCGACTACCCAGCGTTTTGGTCTTGTTGCACCGCTTGCTTCTACCATTGGTGCACCACCAGCAGATCAAACATCGCAAATACGAACAACACAACGCTAAGCGTTCCGTTCATGCCGAAGAAGGCAATTTGCACGCGGGAGAGATCATTTGGTCTTACCAGCCAGTGCTGATAGAAGAGCATCAGAATCGATGCGATCGTGCCAATGAGGTACACCCAGCTCAATTCCGTCATCCAGAACAAAGCGAAGAACCCTATTGCCGTTATTACATGGAAGCCTCTAGCGATCCACAAAGCACCGGAGAGACCAAAGCGCGCAGGAATCGAATGAAGTCCGCTATCCCGGTCATATTCGTAATCCTGCGTTGCGTATACGATATCGAAGCCCGCGATCCAAAGGGCAACGGTGAAATACAGCACCCATGCCGCGGCATTCAGCGACCCCGTTACTGCAACCCAGCCTCCAAGCGGAGACAAGCCGATCGTAAGGCCAAGGAATACATGGCAGAGCCAGGTCACTCTTTTCATATAAGAATACAGAACCAGCATCACAACCGCAATTGGCATCAGCTTCATTGCAATGGGATCCAGGTTTGCCGCTGCTATAAACAACAAAGCAAAGGAGACGATAATAAATAAGATGACCTCGAACGATTTCAATAAGCCTGCCGGCAATGCCCGCTGCGCCGTTCTTGGGTTGGCTTTGTCGATCGCTTTGTCGATAACCCTGTTCAGGCTCATGGCCGCGCTGCGGGCACCAACCATCGCAAGTGCAATCCAGCCAATCTCGCCCCAGGAAGGCAACCGCTTCTCAACTGCTAACGTACCGAGAACAGCTCCCAAAAAGGCGAATGGTAGAGCAAATACGGAATGTTCAAATTTTATCATTTCCAAAATAATGCGTAGTTTGCGAATCATTGCTGCGATTTCTCCTTTGTACCGATGTGAAGTGCCGCAATCCCGCCCGTAAGCGGATAAGCTTGTACTTCACGAAGCCCGGCTTGCCGGAATAGTTCGGATAACTGGTTAGCGTCGGGGAACAGCTTCAAGGAATCCGGAAGCCACTTGTATTCGTCAAAGCGCTTCGCCACCCATTTGCCGATCATCGGCAGCATCCGTTCAAAGTATAGATAATACATGCCTTTGAATGGCTGCCACAATGGTTTGGAAAGCTCGAGGCATACCACCTTGCCGCCCGGCTTCACGACCCGTTCCATTTCCTTAAGCACCTGCAGGTAATCCGGAACGTTGCGCAGTCCAAAACCGATCGTAACAAAGTCGAAGGAATTATCGGCAAAAGGCAGCTCCATCGCGTTGCCCTGCACAAGGGTGATCTGCTTATTCAAGCCTTCGTCCTTCACCTTGACGGCACCAACGTCCAGCATGTTCTGGCTGAAGTCGAGTCCCGTAACCTGACCGGTACCGCTTGCTTTCGCAAGCGCTATCGTCCAGTCGCAAGTACCGCAGCACAAATCCAATGCGGTTTGACCTTGCTGCACGCTCATCTTGCGCATCGTAAATTTCCGCCACGCCTTATGTCTGCGGAAGCTGAGCAGATCGTTCATCATATCGTATTTCGGCGCTATGTTCTCGAATAGCGCATGCACATGTTCTTTCGAGCTGGAGCCTGAACTTGATTCAGAGCCTGTGTTTGCATTCATCTGTCATATCCCTCGTTTCGTTAAGCCCTGGTGTGGGCTGCCATCTTCTCCAGGAAGGAATCCGCCAATTCCTGAATGACGTTCTTCAGCCGGTCGGACTCCAGCTTTGCTGCCGTACTTCGCAAACTGTCAGAAGCGGCTTTCAGCTTGGAGACAAGGCTGCTTTGAAGCTCGTATTTGCCCCGCAGGTCATAAATAAAGGAATGCTCCGTCTTCCGGGAGAGGCTTTGCTGTTCTTCCGGCGTGCCTTCCTGCATGACATGCCAATAAGCCCAGCTTTGATAAAACCGGGATGGCGAATCAAAGCGATTCATTTCATCCAAGACCGTCTCGCAACGGCTCACATCCTGCAGCAACTCCGGCCAAAGCTTCGCGAACGCGCCTTCCATCATGCCGCTAAACAGCTGGAACATCTCGCTCTTGAGCTCCGTCAGTCTGTTCAAATACTCTTCGGCCTTCAACTGGGATTGCTGCATTTTGATATAAAGATCCATCTTCAATCGGTTTACTTCGCATACCGCAGCGCTGATCTTGGATACCATGCCGATCTGCCCGGCTTGAGACAATAGCTGATAGAAACGGCTGCTGAAATAATCGCCGGCCAGTACCTTCAGCTGCCTTGACCTCATCTCGTCCTCTGAGCGCCGGGTCTCCTCCGTGTCTATCAGGTCATGCGTATCCATACCCAGCTGCACCAGCGATACAACCAGCGAGTAGAGCTCGCTCTTCGGCTCAAGGTTTTCATGCTCGCTTAACACGGCATGAAGCAGCCTTAGCCTCGGGTCGGGGAAAGCAGGCAGCTCGGTGTAAGTTTGAATCATGTCATACTCGACATACTTGGATGCGAGTTCGTTGATACGATAAGGTTTCATGGGGTAAGCCTCCGAACAGATATTGCCGCTAAATAATCTAAACTATTATAGCACAACTTTAGGTCATGAGCATACGAAACAAGCCGCCAAGGTCAAATTGTTCATGATTTAGCTACAACTGCGTCAGGAAGATGGAAGGGGCTCGGCAGAATAGGTATCAATTGGTCCCAACCTCTCTTCGAGCAAGGAGGTATACGCGATTCTCAGCCGCTTCCTCCACAGCTCGTCATGCAGAGGATCGGCGTCGCTTAACTCGTTAAAGTCCTCGCCAAGCCAATTGTCATTTCTGCGGACATCTGCCGCAAACAGCAGCTGGCCGTCCGATTTGGCGTCGACGTAGCGGATCAGCAGCCGATTTACATTTTCCATCTGGGTGAATGACAGTCTGATCAGTTTCTCCATATCCCTATACCAACGCTCCGTCTGCTTCTCGTCGTCTGCGCGCATTTCAACGGTTAGCACTGCCTGGGTCCACTGCACTTTGCCTACTCTTCCAGTCAGCTGCAGGCCAACGATGGCATCAACCAGATTACTGCTTGTCAGCCTTTTCATCTCGGAGGGATGAAAGACGGCCACCTCGCCTTTCCCCTTACCGATTCCGGAATGAGGCATTAGGCCAATTACCGCCGTTACCGCAAGCGCCGCTCCCAGCGCCGTCAAATAGGCCTTTCGCATAACGGGTTCCCTCCGATCCTAGTAAACGCTCCAAAAATCCCTTATATCCCATTTTACAACCGATGATGCCAAGCTATGCACAAAAAAACTCCCAACACGCATATTCTGCGTGAGGGAGTTTGTCCGAACAATGTTTTACTGGTCTGTATCCACCGTACCGTGCTTGGTCATGACGGAAGCTTTGCCGCGGATTTTGACTGCCGATGTATGATCCGTAAATTGAACAACCAAGATTTCATTCTTGTCCAGCTTCTCCGTATGATGGAACTTGGTATCCTGACCACGCGTGAGGCCGATCACCTGAACGCCTTGATCCTTCGCTTTGATAACGATGTAATCGCCTTGATTCGGCTCCATCTTAACCCTCCTAAAAAGAATTGTCACACAATAGGCCGTCTTTCAGCCAATTGTGGTAATTCTTACTTCGTAAGCACTCGCCTCGCAGCACGATGACTGCTCTAGCATCGGGCTCGATTATACTATAGACCGGCTCTGACATGCAAGACTTGGCAGCACGACCGAAAACGAAAGCGCCCGAACGCGTTGGCGTTCGGGCGCTATACAAAAGCAATTAATTGGAAACGAGGTCTTTAAGAGATTTGCCAGGCTTGAATGCAGGCATTTTGCTTGCAGCGATATCAATCTCTTCGCCTGTTTGCGGATTGCGTCCTTTACGGGCTTGGCGTTCGCGAACTTCAAAGTTACCGAAGCCAACTAGTTGTACTTTGTCTCCGCTTTGAAGGGCATCGGAAATGGCTTCGAATACAGCATCAACCGCTTTCGTTGCATCCTTTTTCGACAGATCGGACAGTTCAGCCACTTTGTTAATCAAATCGGTTTTGTTCATTTGTTTCACCTCCCCTAAAGGTAAATGAAGAGTCATCTTATCCCTCTTATTTACTGAAAACTTGAAAAATATACCTCGACCTCAAACAAACTTATAGTAATACAGCCGATTTCCAATTTCAAGTGGCCTATAGAGGTTCCGCGTACTTTCATCAATTTTTCATTTTATCCGCTTCGTCTTCTGGACAAATGAATGAAAGTAACGGCAAGCGCGAGGACAAGGACAACGCCCTTGACAATGTCGTTGGCATAGTACTGCACTTTCATCATCGTCATGCCGTTCAGGAGCACGCCGATCAGGATCGCGCCAAAGAACGTACCGATTACGTTAGGGCGTCCCGCGCCAAGCACGGAATAACCGATAAAGACGGCAGCGACCGATTCCATCATCATTGGAGCGCCGGCATCAATCTGGCCCGTTCCGACACGCGCCGCATACAGAATACCGCCGATAGCCGCAAAAATACCGGAAGCGATGTAAGCAAACGTACGGATACGGCGCACACGAACGCCCGACAGCCGCGCAGCCTCTTCGTTGCCGCCCGTTGTATACATCTGGCGTCCCCAGCGGGTGTATTTGAAGAACAGGTGCACCGCGATAACAGCAATGATCATGAGCACCACCGGAACCGGGATGCCAAGCAGCTTGCCTTGGCCAAGCCACAGGAACGAATCGCTGAACTTGCCCGGAGCGGTAGATCCGTCAGGCATCGGCATGTTGTTGTAGATCGAATAACCTTTTGTATAGGTCTTATGGATACCGCCAACGATGTACATGACCGCCAATGTGGCCAGCATGTCCGGAATGCGGACTTTGACGATCAGAAGCGCGTTCAACAAACCTACCAATGCGCCAATCAATAGAGCAACAATGATAACGACGACAACCGGCTGCTCGTACCAGACCATGAATGCGGCCGTGACAACCGTCGTTAACGATACGGTAGAGCCTACCGACAAGTCGAAGCCGTCAACCGTCAGAGAGAAGGTTACGCCAATCGCAACAAAGGTCGTAATCGAAATAGACCGCAAAATATCCGATAAATTCGCGTACGTAAAGAAATGCTCATCCCACATCGAGAAGAATAGGATGACTAAGGCAATAACAAGTAATGATCCGAATTTAAAAATGAAATCTAGTGACTTCTCTCTCATGCCTGCTCCTCCTTGCCGCCGCTTGCGTAAAGCATCAGCAGCTCCTGCGTGGCTTCGCCCCGGCCAAATTCCTTCACTAGTGCGCCGTCGCACATGACGAGGATTCGGTCGGCGATGCCCATCGCTTCTGCAAATTCACATGTTAAGTAAACAATTACTTTCCCTTGCTCGGCGAGCGATCCGATAATCCGGAAAATATCGCTTTTTGCGCCGATATCCACGCCTTTTGTCGGCTCATCGAACAGGTAGACCTCCGCTCCGGTTGGAAGCCACTTACCGATGGATACCTTCTGTTGGTTGCCACCGCTCAGCTGACCGGTTTTCTGATTGGGAGAGGAGGTCTTGATCCCCAGCTTCCCGATAATCGCGGCAGCGTTGTTCGACTCTTTCTTTCCTGACAGGAAGCCGCTTCTCGTCAGCAGCTTCAGAATCGGCAGGCTTAAGTTGTTCTGAACCGATTCTCCTACAAGAATGCCCTGCTTACGCCGTTCCTCCGGCACCAGCACAATGCCGCCGGCTATGGCATCCGCCGGTTCGCTGTTGTTAACCGCTCTCTTGGCGATGGTCACTTTACCCGTCTCTGCCTTATCGGCGCCGAACAAAACTCTGGAAAGCTCTGTCTTGCCGGCTCCGACCAGACCAACAATGGCAACGACTTCACCGCTGCGGGCATTAAAGCTTACATTGCGGACATGATGTCCGCGCGTAACCCCGGACACCTCAAGAAGCGGATCACCGATCGGAACCTCCGTTTTCGGAAATTCTTCCTCGAATACCCGGCCCAGCATAGCTTGTACAACGTCGTCAATCGTTAACGATGATGTGGACTCGGTCAACACGCGCTCACCGTCGCGCATAACCGTAATGCGATCGCAGAGCTGGAATACTTCCGGAAGCCGGTGGGAAATAAATACGATTCCGATTCCTTCCTCTTTGAGCTGCCCGATAACACGGAATAACCGCTCCGCTTCTTCTAGGCTCAGCGGTGCGGTCGGTTCGTCAAAAATAACGTATTTTGCTTTCTCCGTCAGCAGTCTGGCAATAAGTACAAGCTGCTTCTCGGCGAGCGTCAGCTCCCCTGCCTTCTTCTTGACCGGAATCGATGCGCCAAGCCGCGCCAGTGTTGCTTCCGCCTGCTTCTCCAGCTTGCGCCAGTTCAGCCATAGGCTGCTGCCTTTGCTGGAAATGCTGTCAAGCATAACGTTCTCCGCCACGCTCAGCTGCGGAACAAGAGCCGTGTCAACTTCCTGATAAACACAATGGATGCCCAAATGTTTGGCATCCCCAGGTGAACCAATATGAACTTGCCGCCCGTCGATTGTAATCGTGCCTTCGTCCTGGCTGTAAGCACCCGATAAAATTTTCATCAGGGTACTCTTTCCTGCTCCGTTGGCACCAAGCAGCGCATGAACCTCGCCGCTTAGCAGGTTAAATTCGACGTCGCGGAGGGCGGGGACGCCGGAAAAAGCTTTCCGGATCCCCTTCATTTGCAATTGCTTTGCAACACTCATGTTGTGCACCTCTCCAGCGTTTCGTTAAAGGCTAAAACGAATTGCGAAGCCATTCTAGCTTCGTAAGCATTATGCCTCCAGATTACTTCGAGCCTTCCAGCTCTTTCATCCAGTCTTCATAGTTTTGCGTGCTGCTTCCCCAACCATTGATATATTGGGACAGTTGAGTCGTGCTTACTTTATCGGCTGGCAGCTCGTCGCGGCTTACGTATACGGCGTTAAGCACGGTAATTGGATCGTTTGCCTCGCCTTTAAACTCTTTGTACAGGGTGCGAACTTGAACGCGGCCGATATCTTTCGGATCTACGGCAGCCGAAGCAATCCAAGGGCTGTTCTTGTCTTGGATCATTTGAAGATCCTCGTCACTCATATCGATGCCGTAAACTTTGATTTCAGTACGGCCTGCTTGCTGAATTGCGCGTGCAGCGCCTTTTGCGAATTCATCCCATGCCGCCCATACAGCCGTAATGTCGCCTTTGTTCGGATATTGCTTCAGAATCGCTTCCATTTGCGCTTGCGTGTCCATTGCTGGGTTGTTAGCGTTACCGAATGCAGCGATTTCTTTGATGTCAGGATATTTCTCTTGGAATGCTTTATAAGCCACTTGGCGGCGTTCCATTGGAGCAAAGCCAGCTACCCATACTTTAACGATGTTGCCTTTGCCGCCTGCGTCTTTAGCCAACTGCTCGAGCGTAAGATTCGCCATCGATTGGTCATCCTGTTGCAGAACAGGCACGCCGTCTACTTTTACGTCTGCGTCGAATACGACAACTTTGATGCCTTTTTCTTGTGCTTTCTTGATTCCTTGTTCCAGAGCGCCAGCTTGTCCGTGGTCGATCAGGATACCGTCGAAGCCTTGGTTGACAGCTGCGTCAAGGTTGGAAGACATTTTAGCCAGGTCATTATCGGAAGCGAAAACTTGAACAGAGCCGCCGAACTTCTCAACTTGCTCTTTCACGCCTTCTACGTATTGCGAAGAAAATGTGCCTGTGTTGAACTGCATTACGAGTGCTACTTTCTTGCCTTTCAGTGCGTCAAGCTCGCTGTTGCCCGATGCCGCAGGCGCTTCCGATGCGTTAGCCGCAGCATTGCTGCTAGCTTCGGAATTAGCAGAGTTGTTGTTGTTTTTGCTGTTGCCGCATGCCGATGCAATGACAAGAACGATAGCAACAAGCAGCGTTAAAGAAAGTTTACCCCATTTTTTCATGTTCTTCTCTCCCTTTTTATCTAACCAAAATGATAGATGAAATGATCTATTTGTAATCATATCATTTTTACCAAGTATGTCAATCGGAATTTAAGTATTACTTTCACAAAAATGGGAAAAGATCGACAAACACGAACGAAAATGTCGAAAAAGATCGAAACGTTCAACAATTGCCATTATATTAACCACAACGAATAATTGCAATGAATAATTTGTTACAGCATCGACGGAATGCCGCACAGCGCAAAAAGAACGGCTGATCCGGCGTTACACCGGTTCAACCGTCCTCTTAATCTAGCTTTAAAGGATAATGGCAATGAGTCCTCCGGAACCTTCGTTAATAATTCTTCCGAGGGTCTCCTGCAGCTTGTAGCGTGCATTGTCCGGCATCATGGCGATTTTGCCCTGGATGCCTTCACGCACTAAGGAATGGAGCGATCTTCCGAAAATGTCGGACTCCCAGATCTTGATCGGATCTGCCTCGAAGTCCTGCATCAAATAACGGACCAGCTCTTCGGTCTGCTTCTCCGACCCGATGATTGGCGCGAATTCGGACTCGACGTCGACGCGGATCATGTGAATCGAAGGCGCAGTCGCTTTCAGCCTAACGCCAAAGCGGGAGCCCTGACGGATGAGTTCCGGCTCATCCAGAGCCATCTCCGCAAGCGTAGGTGCCGCAATCCCGTAGCCTGTAGCCTTAACCATCTCAAGCGCTTCCGCGAATCGGTCGTATTCCCGCTTCGCATGCGAGAACTCCTGCATCAGCTGGAGCAGATGATCCTTGCCGCGGATCTCAACTCCGACCACTTCCATCAGGATGCGGTCATACAGTTCATCCGGCGCGAAGAGATCGATCTCCGCTACGCCTTGGCCCATGTTCATGCCGCTGAGGCCGGCTCTGGCAATGAAATCATAATCGGAGAATTGCGAGACAACGCGATCGACGTCTCTCAGTCTGCGAATATCTTTCACGGTATCGCGTACGGAATTTTCGTAGTTGCTGCGCAGCCAGTGGTTCTCGTTCAGAACCATTACCCAGCTTGGCAGATTAACGTTGACTTCGTGAACCGGGAACTCGTAGAGCACTTCGCGCAGGACGGACATCACTTCTTCTTCGCCCATAGTCGCTACGCTCATCGTAATTACCGGAATATCGTATTTGGCCTGCAGCTCCCCGCGAAGCTGAATCGCTTCTTCACTGCGAGGACGTGTGGAGTTAATGATAAGTACGAACGGTTTGCCGACTTCCTTCAATTCGCCGATCACGCGCTCTTCTGCCTCTACATAGGATGCGCGCGGGATTTCGGCGATGGAGCCATCCGTTGTCACTACAACGCCAAGAGTCGAATGCTCTTGAATCACTTTTCTGGTGCCGATCTCCGCCGCCTCTTGGAATGGGATCGGTTCGTCGAACCAAGGCGTAGTAATCATGCGAGGGCCGTTCTCATCCTCATAACCTTTCGCCCCTTCGACGGCGTAACCAACGCAGTCCACAAGCCTGACGTTTACATCAAGTCCTTCACTGACGCGTAATTGTACCGCTTGATTCGGTACAAACTTCGGTTCAGTTGTCATGATTGTTTTACCCGCGGCGCTTTGAGGAAGTTCATCAACGGCTCTCACACGCTCGGCTTCGCTTGCAATATTCGGAAGCACAACCGTTTCCATAAACCGCTTGATAAACGTTGATTTGCCCGTACGGACAGCCCCTACTACCCCGAGGTAAATATCCCCGCCGGTACGTTCGGCTATATCCTTGAAAATGTCCACTTTCTCCACTGAATATCCCCTCCCAATTGATTTTCCGGTTCGCCGCCTTCCACCGGACTCAGAGGGCAGGCCAGCGACGCAACTCGTACAGCTTGTTGGACTAGTAATATCATATTGTCCTAGCCTACCGAATATTCCGATTCCTTTCACAATTTTTCCCTTAAGTCAGTCACGCTCTTGCCCTTCCAAGATTGAGTTATATGAAGATGTAAAGATTTCTATACCAAAAAATCCTCACTACCGGTCCGTATAGGATGGTAATGAGGATTCGTGTTTTCCGCTTATTTGCCTTGCTCCGAAACGGCCTGCGGTTCTTTATTCACCCAGTGATAGACCGGCGCCTTGACCGGTACAAACATATCGGAGTCAACCAGAACGGTACGCAGATCGGTGTCTGCCGCAATGCCCGTATCGCCCTTCTTTTGCATGGCTTGCATAATGTCGATCCCGTAATCCGTATACACGCGGCCGGACTCGTCCATAATTGCCGCAATCGTCTGGAAGGAATAATCGCTGCGCAGCTCCGGCGCCTTTTTGTTCATCGCCTTATAATCGATATAGACATAGCCCGGATAAGCGAGTTCGCCTTTCGGCAGCCGGTTATCGTGGTTCTTTTTATAATCGTTCACCCAGCTTTGAATATCGTTGATCTGCTGATAGGTAACCAGATTCATCAGCTTGATCTGCGGCTTAGTCTCTTCGTTGATAATCAGGAAATAATAATTGCCGCCATTCTCGAAAGCTGCGGTTGGTATCGAGCTTAGATATCCCTTGTTCTTCAGCTGCGTGAAATCAACCTGGAACTTTTCATAGACCGGCGTATCGGCGCTGCTGTTTTTCATAGGCAGCATCCCGGTCTCCGACTGGTATTGATCGATAGCCGCCTGCACATTCCGGACGGCTTCCTTTGGCGCGGCCTGATTTTGCTTAAGCTCGCTTTTGGGGTACATGCAGCCGCTCAAGGACAATACGGTCACGATCAGTATAGTAAGCATTGCCATACGGCCAGAAGCTCCAGGCAATGAATTTCTCTTTTTCACCCGCATCAATTGCTGCTCCTCCTCGTTCTACCACAACTCGTCTTTTTCTTCCGCCTGCTTCGCCAGAAGCTTCTGGACGGCGGCGCGAAGCGGATCAAGCGGCACGTCCACTTGAACCACTCCTCTTACCTTAGCCTGGCATGCAAGCCTGTAGCCCTCTTCTACCAGACCGGCAAGCTTACGCTTCTCCTCATCCGCGATAGGCATCAGGTCGCTATCCGGACGTATTTTCACCTTGCACATAAAGCAAGCCGCGTTTCCGCCGCAGCGGGTCTGAATGAGCACACCTGCCCTTCTCGCCGCCGAGAGGATCGGGGTTCCCGGCTTTACTTCAATCGTAGTGCCTGAAGGCCAGAACGTAATCCTTCCGCTCATTTGGCAGCACCTGCCTGTTTGCGGGAAAGCCGCTGTTTCATTTGCTTTCTCAGCTCTAACGTGAACACATTCCGCTGTTCAAGGAGCAGTCGGGCTGCCTCATGCCGCGGTTCCTCTTTAATGTAATCATCCGCGATCAATTGAAGCCGGTCTTCGCGTTGTCTCAGCTTATTGAACCAAAGCTCATGCGCAAGCGGAACAACCGGAACATACAGCTCCTCTTGCCCGTTCCCGACAACAAATTGCTCCGAATACGGTTTCAACAATTTACGGACTTCGGTTATATAACGCGAGCCTTCCGCACGGACGACAAAACCGCCGACCAGCTCTACCGGAACGCCTTCTATGACAAAATGACTGAGGATGGACCGGTAATTACCGCATTCGCTCAGCTCCTTCGTATCGGAAGCGTACGGCTTCAACCGCTCGTAAATCAGATCGTAATCTTCATCGTCGGCATACAAGTCGATATCATTCGGTTTTTCCTTCAGCGGCAAACCGCGCAGCATTAGACCTGCGCTTCCGCCAAGAACCCATTCTGCGCGAGCACCCTCGAGCAGCCGGACGATGGCAGCAAGAGCGTTCTCTATGGCTATATCTTTGTTCATCACTGCACATCCTCCCCCAGCGTTTTAGCTAGAAATACGGCTTGTTTACGGCTTTTACCGGGATCTCTCCGTTCTTTACGACTGCTTGGCAGGCAAGCCGGTAACCGTCTTCAAATTCCTCCGGCTCCATGCGGTCCCATTCGGCATCCGTAATTCCTTCAAGGGCCTCTGCCCCTTCTTCAATCAAGCAGCGGCATCTCGCGCAGGTTCCGCGGGTGCAATTGGATGACCAATCTACCTTTGCTTTCAGCGCGTGCTTCAGGAGCGTCGCCCCGAGTTCTGGCTCAACCACCGCCGTTTTTGTTCTCCCCTTCAGTTCAATCATGCGATTATGGTTCCTTTCGCGTTGTCGATATGTATGGCCTCTCTGTTAGACAATGGCAATCAGCCCGCATAGAAAACCAAATACAAGCAGAATAAAGGAAACAAAGGATAACGTAAACTTGATAATTCCTTTGGTCTTTAACCGGGCGAACGTAATGATTACGGCGGCGATCGCCATAAGTCCGATTCCGATTAAAGATACCCACATCTTCGTCATTGGATCCATGAACTAATCTACTCCCTAGTTGAAAACGGTAATAAATGCAACACTCATTATAACATCAAGCTCAAAAAAGGACAAAAAAAGCCAAAAAATCTGCTTTATGAAAGCAGATTTTTTGGCTTTAACGTTAGTTCATTACTTAATCATCATTTTGATCAACGATTCGATACCGCCTATACTCATGCCGCTTGCTTTCACGGCTTTAACAATATCGTTCATCGTTTTGTCCGATACCGGAACCTTCGCCATATCCGATACACTCTTAATCAGCTTGCGGAGCTCGTCTTCGTTCTTCATCGTTGAAGCCGATACACCGTCAGCCAGTTTCTTTACGGCATTTTCGGATATGTTTTTTCCGGTTTTTTTATTTATTGCATTAAGAACATCTTTGGAAAGATCCTTTGCCACTACATTCCCCTCCTTCAATGTCGCTGAAGACCTCATAAGCGTTAGCCTTGGAACATCATATGAGGAGGGCAAATGTTTGGTATAGGCGCATGTCTTAGCCTAACTGTTCAATTTCGTGCGTCTTTAAGCGGCCCATCAAATTCTCGACCGCGGACTTTGGAGAATTGTTCGCAAACAACACGCTGTACAACTCTGCCGTAATGGGCATTTGTACATCATATTGCTTCGCAAGCTCGTTGGCTGCCCGGGTCGTTCTTACGCCTTCCACGACCATGCCCATCCGCTCCAGCACTTCCTCGAGCGACGTGCCGTCCGCCAGCATGGAACCTGCGCGCCAGTTCCGGCTGTGCTGACTCGTACAGGTTACAACCAGGTCGCCTACGCCAGCGAGACCTGCAAAGGTCAGCGGATTAGCGCCCATTGCCGTTCCAAGCCGGCTGATCTCGGCAAGCCCCCGTGTGAGCAGGGCCGCTTTTGCGTTGTCGCCAAAGCCAAGGCCGTCTGACAAGCCTGCTCCAAGCGCGATAATATTTTTGATCGCGCCCGCCACTTCCACACCAACCACGTCCGGATTCGTGTAGACGCGGAAATATGTACTCATGAAAGCGTCTTGCGCCTGCTCCGCCGCATTCATATCCGCGGAAGCAACCACTACGGTAGTTGGCTGCTTGCGAATTACCTCTTCGGCATGGCTAGGACCGGACAATACAACAATTTTCTCGGCAGGGCGGTTCAGCTCTTCCGACAATACGGTTGTCATCCGTTTCAGCGTATCTGCCTCAAAGCCTTTTGTCGCGTGAACGACCAGAGCATCTTCCGCCAAATAAGGAGCTGCTTGCTTCGCAACCGCCCTCATTGCCGATGAAGGTGCGACAAATAAAGCCAGGTCCACATCCCTTAGAGCTTCCTGCATGTCCGTTGTCGCATGGAGCGACGCCGGCAGAGCGACGCCAGGCAAATACTTCTCGTTCTTATGACTGGCATTCATCTTGTACGCATGCTCGGCAGACCGTGTCCACAGCTGTACATCGTAACCATTGCCGGCCAGTACGGCGGCAAGCGCGGTTCCCCAGCTGCCTGCCACCAATACCGCCGCACGCCCTTTACGTTCCGACTTTACTTGCGACATCCTTCTGATCACGACCCTTTCTTAGCACCAAGCTTGTTCTCTGTTCCTTGCAGCAGTTTAACAATATTCGTGCGATGCCGTACAAACGCAAATACGCATAGAATGAGACTGACCGTTAATACGGGCGCGGAATAAAAGAAAATCGAAATAAGTACGGGAGTCAAAGCCGCGAAAATAAGCGATCCAAGCGATACGTAACGGGTAATGGCAATGACGATAATCGTAACAACCCCGGCGATTAGAGCCGGTACAAAGGCAAGCGCCGCAATTGCGCCAATCGTAGTCGCAATTCCTTTGCCGCCTTTGAAGTTGAAATAGATCGGCCAGTTATGCCCCATGATCGCCGCAAGGCCGCATATTGCAGGCGTCCAGTCAACGCCGTCCAATCCGAGCCAGCGACCGATAAATACCGCGGCAATCCCTTTACCAAAATCAAGCACGAAGCAAAGCAGGCCCGGCCCTTTTCCAAGAACTCGGATCGTATTGGTAGCGCCTGCGTTGCCGCTGCCATGCTCCCGGATATCTATGCCCTTCACCAGTCTTGCGATTACGATGCTAAACGATACCGAGCCGAGCAAATAACTCAGAACAACCGCGATTACAGCGTATATCAAGCTTCTTCTCCCCTAATCTTCATCCGATTTCTTTCTTGTGAACAAACGGACAGGCGTTCCTTCAAAATCAAATGCCGCGCGGATCTTGTTCTCGAGGTACCGCTCGTACGAGAAGTGCATCATCTCCGGATTGTTAACGAAGATAACGATGGTCGGCGGCTTCGTCGCAACTTGGGTCACGTAATTGATTTTGAGACGCTTGCCTTTATCCGTCGGAGGCGGATTGTAAGCAACCGCGTCAGACACGACATCGTTAAGCAGATGGGTCTGAATACGCATGGCATGCTGTTCCGATACATGATTTACGACTGGCAGCAGCTTGTGCAAGCGCTGTTTTGTCTTCGCAGACAAAAAGACGATTGGCGCGTAAGTCATAAACAGGAAATGGTCGCGGATATTTTGCGTGAACTCCTGCATGGTCTTGTCATCCTTCTCGACAACATCCCATTTGTTCACGACAAAGATCGAAGCCTTGCCCGCTTCATGCGCATAACCGGCGATATGCTTATCCTGCTCGATGATGCCTTCCTCGCCATTAATCAGAACGAGCACAACATCGGCACGCTCGATTGCTTTTAACGCGCGCATTACGCTGTATTTCTCCGTAGACTCGTAAACCTTGCCGCGCTTGCGCATGCCGGCCGTGTCGATCAGCACATACTTCTGACCGTCACGCTCGAACGGCGTATCGATCGCGTCGCGGGTAGTTCCGGCAACGTTGCTGACGATAACACGCTCTTCCCCAAGCAGCGCGTTAACAAGCGACGATTTGCCGACGTTCGGGCGGCCGATCAAGGCTACGCGGATAACATCGTCGTCATAGCCGTCTTCCTCAAGCTCAGGAAGCTTTTCAATCGCCGCATCCAGCATGTCGCCGATTCCAAGGCCATGCGAGCCGGATACCGCAATCGGAGTACCGAAGCCCAAGCCGTAAAATTCGTAAATTTCGTCCATCCGGTTCAGGTTGTCCACTTTGTTGACAGCGAGAACAACCGGCTTATGGGAACGGAACAGCATTTGCGCCACTTCGTCATCCGCATGCGTAACGCCTGTTTTCGCGTCGCACATAAAGATAATGACGTCCGCTTCCTCAATAGCAAGCTCCGCTTGCATGCGGACGGATTTCATAATTTCATCTTCGCCATCAATTTCAATACCGCCTGTATCAACGATGCTGAATGCTTTACCATTCCATTCTCCTGGGCTATAAAGACGGTCCCGGGTTACGCCCGGTTTATCTTCAACAATTGCCAGCCGATCGCCAACCACCCGATTAAAAATGGTGGATTTGCCCACATTCGGGCGACCAACTATTGCAATAACGGGTCTTGCCATAGGTCAATGCTCACTCCTTCAGAAATACTCACGACTATCATCATAGCAAAAAACAACGTTCTTGGCGAACTTTTCATCTTTTAATGATGGTTTACAATGACAATCGTGCCGTTTTTCAGGTCGTGCGCGCTGGCATCCAATATTTTTTCGAGCAGGAAGGCGGTCTGCTGCATCGCTTTCTCATCCGGTTCAATAAATATAGGCGCGCCGCCGCCGACCTTCTCGTGCTGAGTGGTTACAACCGCGATGATCTTAGCCATTGTTCGGAGCCTCCTTATTAACCGAAGCTTCCGTAGGCATGCGGACGGCAGACTCCAGGATCGGCACCTTGTTGATAATCTGGAGCGCTTTGGACATATCTCTCTCCTGCGGCAGGAAAAATACGGCAAGACGTCCGTCCTTCATATCAAGCTTGGCCATCGGAATAAGCGCCGGCTCTCCGTCATCCCGGTAAACGCCAAGAATCGTGGACAGATCGTACAGGATTGCCTGCCTTTGACCCAGATTGCCGATCGTTACTTTGCCATTGGGATTATAGGGAGTCAAAATAAAGCCCATTCCTCGCTCCTTGATGATCTCCTGATTCGACTGTAGGCCAACGTTCATGATATAAATGTCCCCGACGAACAGGTCCGGACCGTCAACCCGAACCTCCGCCCCCTCCGTGCGGCAAATGTGGGATATCGTTTTGCCCGATTTCAGAAATCTGACAAAGAGCAAGGATAGAATTCCGCCGGCAAAGCCTAAATAGATGTTCCAAATGATTGAGAACAAGCTTGTTACCAAAGCCGTCATTATAACTAGATAGTTTCGTCCCTCGAACACCATGGCAATGCCCTCAATGTAAGTGGAGCCTCGGCTGACAAGCTCAAGTTCGTCGATTTTGGTCAAGGTATCTCTTTCCATCTTTCTCACATCGCGGAATTGCTGGGCGGCCAGCGACAGGAAGGTAATCGCCGTGTAGTCCTTGTTATAGAGAGCGGGGACGGCAACTGCTCCTAGCGCAGCGGCAATGACGCCAAGGGAGATATGGATAATCCGTCCATGGGGATAAGTCGGGTACTGCCTGTAATCGGTTGTCAGCATAAGAAGCCGTGATACAATGCCAAATACAATTCCGAGCAGTACGCCTAACAGCATTTTGTGCTCCACAAGATAAGCATTCATTCGGGTGAGCTTCCTCCTTTATTCCGCCAGGGGATGGCTATAAATCGTGTAACGCCGGTGCGCACGAGCAAGAACAGTAAGCTGATCAAGCGTGCAGCGACAAATGCAATCCAGATGCTGTCCCACCACTGCAGCGAACCGACGGACGCCTCGTAAACCCCTCGCTGCAGCAAGGCATGAACAAGCTCTGCTGCAGCGCCGGCATACAGCAGTACGGTTAATTGATGCTGCCCCTTGGAAGAGAAGGCCGCTGCCAGCAAGCCGGCAACAACTGGACCGTCAAGCAGCGGATCAAGCCAGAAGAACACAGGGTCAACGCTGTACATCTTCCTCACGCTGCCCCAGATCATGCCGGCTAGCAAGGCACAGATAAGAAGATAGCCGCGCGAATCCCATACAAGCGGCCCTCGCATCGCAAGCAGGCTGATCAGCATAAGCAGGATCGTACCCGCAAAAACATGAAGTTGTATGGATCCAAGCCGGAAAGTTTCTTGTATCGGTTGAAGTACCGCACACGCGGCAAGTGTAAGAAAGACCCATCTTCTATGCTTAATCGTTAATCCGACGAAATCCGACCAGCCCGTGGATATTAAGATAAAAGCCATTAACATAATCCAGATTGAAATATATCCGGCATTCACTTGCAGAATCACCTCTCGTTGACCTATTATGCTCCAAATAAAAGGGGCTATTCCCGTATTTGACAATTCGGGAATAGAAAAAGAGGCTTTTCCTGATTAGCACCTAATCAGGAAAAGCCTCTTTATTACGTCGATATTAAATTATTTCAATTTGCTCAGCTTATCGCCGAAACGCTCAGCCAGCGAATAGCTCATGCTGGAGCTGTTCAAGCTGACATTCGGGTTATTGCCCAGATCTTCTGGCTTAACCTGAGGAGTACGCTCGCGTTGAGGTCTGCCCGATTTAGGAGCTTGCTCAGCAGCAGCCGGCTGCTCAGGAGCTTCTTCCGTTTCTTTGATGCTCAGGCTTACGCGTTTTTCGGCAGGGTTGAAATCAAGCACTTTCGCTTGCACTTCTTGGCCCTCTTTCAGAACTTCGAAAGGAGTTGCGATGTGACGGTGAGCGATTTGCGAGATGTGCACGAGGCCTTCAACGCCCGGAGCGATTTCTACAAATGCGCCGAAAGTAACAAGACGGCGAACCGTACCCGTTACGATGTCGCCAACGTTGAATTGGCCGGCAGTGGATTCCCAAGGACCTGGTTGAGCCGCTTTGATGCTCAGGCTGATTTTGCCTGCCGCTGGATCAACTTTAAGTACTTTAACGGTAACCTTTTGGCCTTCGGATACTACATCCTTCGGATGAGCAACATGCTGCCAGGACAGCTCGGATACGTGAACCAGACCGTCAATGCCGCCGATATCCACGAAAGCGCCAAACGGAGTCAGGCGTTGCACAGTACCTTCCAGTTGCGCGCCAACTTGCAGGCCTGCAATGACTTGTTGTTTGTTTTGCTCGAACTCAGCGTCCAGCACGTCTTTTGCCGACAGGATCACTTTGTTGTTCTCGCGGTCGATTTCTTTCACTTTAACGCGGAGCGTACGGCCTTTGTAATCGCTGAAATCTTCAACGAAATGACGCTCTACCATGGAAGCAGGAATGAAGCCGCGTACGCCAACGTCAGCCACGAGGCCGCCTTTAACAACGTCAGCAACCGCTACTTCGAATACTTCTCCGCTTTCGAAACGGCTTTGCAGAGCGTCCCAAGCGCGCTCGCCGTCGATCAGACGCTTCGACAGAACAAGCTTTTCTTTCTCGTCGTCGATGCTGACAACTTTCAGTTCAACCTCTTGGCCAACTTGAACGGCATCGTTTGCGTTATCCAGTTGCACCGCGGAAAGCTCGCGAACCGGAATGACGCCGTCATATTTATATCCAAGGCTTACATAAGCTTGGTTATCATCGATTTTGATGATTGTACCTTTTACAGTATCGCCTTTTTTCAAGGACACAAAGTTGTCCATTGCTGCTTGGTCTTGAACATTGATTTCTTCTGACATGGAAATAACCTCCTCAATTCATACCCCAACTTTATTTAAATCCGCTTTCACGATGAAAAGCAGTATTTAAAACACCTGTTATTTGTTCTTCTCAATCATCTCATAAATGCGAGACATAATGGCATCCGTAATAAGGTCCAGCTTATCCGGCGAAGATTCATTTATGATAGCAGAAATATCAACCGGTTTGCCGTAGAAAACTCTCATTTTACGGAAAAGCTTGTAATGGCCCACTACCGCTACGGGGATAATTGCCGCGCCGCTGCGGTAAGCAATCATCGCTGCGCCCTTCTTTGCCGCGACTCCGTCGCTGTTGCGCGTGCCCTCCGGAAAAATCCCCATCACTTTTCCTTCGCCAAGAAGGTTAAGCGCGGAGCGGATCGCATCCTTGCCGACGCCCCGTTTTACGGGAAAGGCGCCCCAAGCCCTAATCAAAGGTCCAAATACCGGAATCTTGAACAACTCGGCTTTGGCCATATAATGAACCTTGCGCGGCACTCTAATGCCGACAGCAGGAGGATCAAGCAGGCTGATATGGTTGGAACACAGGATAACGGATCCTTCTCTCGGAATATTCTCCAATCCCCGGACTTCAAGGCGGAACAATAATCCGTAGAGGACATTAAACACTGCTTTGAAAATACCATATAACATTAGTTTACTTCGCCTCCGCCAATTTGGTTCGGCTTAATTTCACAATGGAAGCCGCAACTTCATCGATTGACATCGACGTACTGTCCAGAACAATTGCGTCCTTCGCGCAAATGAGCGGTGAAATCTCGCGTTGCTCATCCAGGCGGTCGCGTTCCGCGATTTCCCGTTCAAGCTGCTCCAAGGTAATCGACTGCGTTCCCGCAATCTCCTTGTATCGCCGCTGTGCACGTTCTTGTACGGATGCGGTGAGGAAAATTTTCAGTTCAGCGTTCGGCAGCACGTGCGACCCGATATCCCGGCCGTCCATGACAACGCCTTTGCGCTGTGCCAATTGACGCTGAAGCTTGCTAAGCAGATCTCTTACGGTTTCATTTGCTGCGATATGCGAAACGGCAAGCGTGACTTCCCTGGAACGGATCAGATCCGTTATATTCTCGCCATTCAAGAAGACGGCTTGACCTTTCTCACCCGGCGCCAGCTTGATATCCAGCGTCCTGGCGTGCTCGGCCAGTCTTTCATTGTCCCGTGGCTCGATTCCCGCCCTCTGGGCACTTAGTGTAACAGCCCGATACATCGCGCCCGTATCGATATAGATATAATCTAGCTGTTCGGCAACCTTGCGTGCGACCGTACTCTTGCCTGCACCGGCAGGACCGTCTATCGCAATGTTGATTCGGTCGCTGTCACCGTCTTGCTGCATCACCAACATTCTACCTCCTCAAAAGAATTAACACACTGGCAGCCCGCTTCAGGCTGTTCGTGTTGATTCTTGCATCGATAGCCTAAGCTTAATCAAACGGCTGGCCGAATGCTGATGCGGGCTTCTGCTTCTCAGGCATTAAACGGCTTGGCCGGTCCAAAAAGGCCGTAGCCCATTTGTAAATAACCGGGAATATGTATCATTTCCGGCGAATTCCAAGAAAAACTTAGAATTTCAAGAAAAAAGCAGGCACCGCCTGCGATCGTGAAAATTATACCACACAATATACGCAGATGCAAAAACGGCAATTGCCCAAAACCGTTGTTTCTTGGGGCTTAACAAGCTAACGGTAAGCTTCGCCTTCCCAATGCTCGACGGCTGTCACCCAGTGTCGAACCGTGTCATTTTGAAGCGTAATTTGCGCTAATACCACGCCGATTATAAGTATAAAAGCAAATCGGACCAGCCGTTTCGACACGGCATCCATTTGCTTTTTCAACTCTTCTTCATCCTCTGCAATCCGCATCGCGGCTCCCATCCTTTTCCTGTCTTTTCAGAATAGGATGCGTATCCGGAGTCTACTTTATGCAGCGTTATCTTCCGCGGAATTCCAGCTGTCTTTCGAAGCAGAATCTGATTATTTTTTGACGTTCGCTGTCGCTGATGGCAATAAATTTGCACATGACCTGCTTGCGTCCCGTTGCGAGATCAACTACCCTTACAACCTCCGCCTTGAAGGAGGCATGCTCAAGCGTCCCGTTCTTATAGGGAATCAGCAGCCAGCAGTCCATTTCCATGCCGGACGTTATCGACCACTTCCCGTCGCATAGGAAGGAAATCCCTCCTCCGCCTACATCGTCGGTAACCGTGACGAAGCGGATATTGCCCGACAGGTTTACGGCGATCTCAAGATCAGCGGACACGCGAAGGAAATGCCGGCGCTGAATCTTCGTAATCCGTTCGGGATCAGGCTTGCGGATCTTGATCAGCTTAACGACATCATCCCGGAAGCCAATCACATGCGAATCGAAATAATGCTTTATCCCGTCATCGGATACATAATAAACCGACAGCTCGTCCCCCAAATAAAGCCGTTTCATCCGACCCGATGTTATATTAAGTGGATTCTCGATAAGTAAACCGTCTTCCAGCTCATCCGCAATTCTCGCTTTGTATTCTACAGCTGCCTCTTCTTCATCAGCAGACGCGATCTCGAAAAACAACATTTGGTTTACTCTAGGCAACAATTGGCTCCCCTCCCATATTGGTGTTTATTATAACACGTCAATTTGAGGGGAGCCATATCGTTATTTGCCGGAACTTGTCCGTTTGTCGAGCGGTGACAGCTCTTCGATCGCTTCTTCGACACCGTTCTCCGCATTGATGTAAATCCGGTAATCGCTGCCGTTAATGCTGCCCAAAAATTCATAACATAATGTTTCTTCGCCCAATTCGTTTGTGATCAAGGCCATCTGGTCATTTGCTACCTTGAATTCCGGGTTTAACGCTTTGCGTGCTTCCGCTTTGGACAACTTTGCTTTCGGAATGCTGCGCTTATGCTGCTCATACACGTAGTCATTCGCCTGAAGACCCACCGCTTCCCCATTATCCAGCGCGACCTTGACGGTGAGCTTCTCCGGATAGATAAGAACGCCGTTTTGCGTGCTGACAAAAGTAAAGGCGCCCGTATTATCGAACATGTTGTAGCTGACTGCTCTCATGCCTTTTATACCATGGTCATCCAAGAACTTCTCAGCAGAAGCTTGCGCCTCTCTCTGATCAATCTTTTTCTCCCCGATATCCCGGGAATCCATAAACCAGATCAGCTTGCCGCCTCTTTGCGTATAATCCATCTGAAGCTTTCGACCGGACTTCGGCTCGGTTACCGTAGCGGAGTAAGAAGAATACTCCGTGCCTTTGCCGTTTTCCACCACGCGGATTTCCTCCGGCTCACGGCCGAGGAACTCGATTACGTTCTTCTTCACGTCCTCCGCCGTAACCATGCTGCCGCTAAGCATATTGATGGTACGCTTCTGGTACATGCTTGCGACCGAAGGACCCCAGTTGATTTCAGGGTACTCGCTTACCTTCTTGTCCACCGTTTTGAACCCGTCGATAATGGTATTGTCATTTGGCGAATTCTGCTTGGCAAGAGCTACCTCAACATCCATCCAGCGCAGATGATCGCTCAGCACCTTCTCCTGCATTTTATACAAATCCTTGGAGATATCCTCCGACTTGGCATACAACGTCTTCAGCGTCTTGAATTCGTCTTGGGACAGAGGTTGCTTGGATAAATCCCTTACGGAAGTTTTGTAGGCGAAATTGGAGATGTGCGACAAGAAATCTTCCGCTTCGTTGAAAGGCAGCATTGTCAAAGGAAGCTGGTTGATTTCGTTTTGCGCTTGACTTGTCAGGCGCCACACGTTAACAAGCCCTTTGCGATGGTAGCTTTGGGAGGTGGAATTGACCGCCAGCGTGTTGCCAAGCTGCTGATGCAGCTGCTCGACATGATAGGTGAGATCATGGAAAGCACGCTGGTATTGGTTTTCGGCCTTTATGAGAATCGAGTTTTTCTCTTGGTGCTCTTGATATCCCCAATACACTGAGCCGATTAAGAAAAGCGTCATGATGGGGAACAACACCGCGCTTAAACGTCTATACATAACAAAAAAGCTCCTTTCTTCTGCAAAACCTAGCGTTAGTTTGGTTTGCCGAAGGGAGCTTTATGCATCTGTGTCAAATGCTGTGTTCCTCGATATCGAGGTCGTTTGTATTGTTGCAAATACATTGCTTGAAGCCGGTGTCGATCATTCCTTTTTCCCGTCTGCCGCGAAGAACAAACTTCTCGCCGCATACGTTGCACCGGATCGTTACCTTAATTCTCGGTTCCATTCCTTGCCTCCGTCATTTTAACAATTATTACTAATCATTATAGACGAAAGGCTTACAGTTTAACCTCATCCTCGCGGCTGATGAAGCGGAACGGCGAGCGTGAATTGGCACGATTCATCTTACGAAGTCCCCACACCCACAAGGCCACCATAAACGGGATGATGACATAAATCCAATTGGTCTTGAACGAGATCATAATGTAGTCGTACGTTCCGTGCAGCAGCAGCGGAAGTCCTAACGAAATCGCCAAATAAATATTGCGCTTGGAAGAAGTAGCGAACTTCGCCTTGCCGACGTAATAACCCATCATGACGCCAAACAGCGCATGCCCGGAGACGGGCAGCAGCGCGCGCATGAGCAGAGTTCCGAACGTGGACGGCGAGTAAATCGCGTACAATACATTCTCCAGCGTTGCAAAGCCGAGCGAGATCGAAGCCGCGTAAACAATCCCGTCATACGGCTCGTCGAACTCCGTGTGGTTGTAAATCATATGGTAAAGCACGAACCATTTCAGAAATTCCTCAATGCCGGCCGACTCCACAAAAGAGAACAGCATGGGCTGATGGTCGCCGAACCATAGCTGCAGCCCGCGCTGGATAACTACTATCGGCACGACAATGAGGACGCCGAGCAGAAACATGCGAACGACCATATGAATCGGCTCTGCGTCGTAACGGTCCTTCAGATACAAATACGTAAGCAACGATATACCCGGGGCCACCGCGGCAGTCAGCACAGAAAACAATAGCAATTCGATGTTTCACCTCCCAGGCATCCGGCGGCTGCGCAGCCGCCGGTTACACCCAGCCGCGATAACGCACCGCCTCTGCCATTTTGCGTACGCCTGCCATATAGGCGGCAAGCCGCATGTTCACATTTCTTGATTTATGAATCTCATATACTTGGTTAAAGCCGCGAATCATCATGACGCGCAGCCGGTCATCCACCTCTTGTTCATCCCAGTAAAAGCCCTGATTGTTCTGGACCCATTCGAAATAAGAAACGATAACCCCTCCGGCGCTTGCCAGAACATCCGGAACAAGAAGAATTCCCCGTTCGGTTAAAATCCTTGTCGCTTCGAGTGTCGTTGGGCCATTAGCCGCTTCTACGACAATGGTCGCCTTGATGCGCGGAGCATTATCCTCCGTAATCTGATTCTCGATGGCAGCCGGAACAAGCACGTCGCATTCCAGCTCGAGCAGGTCGGTGTTGGAGATCGTCTGGTGGAATAGATTCGTTACATTGCCGAAGGAATCTCTACGATCGAGCAAGTAAGGAATATCTAATCCATCTTCATTATACAACGCTCCGTTCACATCGGATATACCAATTACGCGCGCACCGGCCTCATGCATGAATTTGGCAAGGTAACTTCCGGCATTGCCGAAGCCTTGAATGACAATTCTTGCCTTATTCAACTCTATGCCTTTAAGGGCCAGCGCCTCATGAATCATAATAACAACGCCGCGTGCCGTAGCCGTCTCCCGTCCTCTGGAGCCGCCGAGCACGATTGGCTTGCCGGTAATAAAACCTGGAGAGTCGAATTCCCTAATCCGGCTGTACTCATCCAGCATCCATGCCATAATTTGCGAATTCGTCATGACATCCGGAGCCGGGATGTCTTTCGTCGGACCCACAATCTGGCTGACGGCACGAACATATCCGCGGCTGAGCCGTTCCAGCTCCCCAAAAGACATTTTTCTGGGATCGCAGATAACTCCGCCTTTTCCTCCGCCATAAGGCAGATCGGCGATTCCGCATTTCAAGCTCATCCAGATGGATAACGCCTTTACTTCATTCTCCGTTACGGCCGGATGGAAGCGGACACCGCCTTTTGTTGGACCAACCGCATCGTTATGCTGAGCCCGGTAACCGGTAAACACCTTGGTCTTCCCATCATCCATCTTCACGGGTATCCTGACGCTCAAAATACGCATCGGTTCCTTCAAGAGTTCAATCATATCTTCTTTATAGCCAAGCTTCAATAGGGCTTCTTCAATAACTACCTGTGTTGATAGGAGGACATCATTGTTATCCGCCATAATTTCAAATTCACCCGCCTTTGTCTACTTGTAATATGAGCGTGTATACATCACGATATTCCAAAAGGGGGCCAGAACATGCAAGAAGAGCACCGGCAGACAATATTGTCTGCCGATGCTCCACATTCATGTGCTGCTCAATTATAGAAATGAGTGCAAATTTCCCGGACAGCTTGAGATGGCATAATAACCTTGCCGTACTCCTCCAGCATCGCGTAGGTAACGGATGTCGCTTCTCCGTATTCGGCAAGCAGCGCGATAACCGCGTTATGGCGCGCCGTCTCGATCAAAGCCGGTTCAAGGGCCAGGATCCATTTTCCGTTGTAGGAATACAAGCGTCCATCCTCAGTAAGCGAAGCTGCCTGGAGCTGTTTGCATACATTAATGACATCCTCAAAATCCCGGAATGAATACATCACGATATCGCTCTGCTCCATCGTAACTTCCATCTCGTATATCTCGTCTTCCGTGTCTTCATCATCGGTTGCCCGTTCATCGGAATGACCGTTCATCTTGCCACGGGTGACAATCACCACCATACCTTGGGCGGGGAGTGCAAACACTTCGACCGCAAGAGGGCCGCTGGCATCGAAACCAAGTTCACTGTATGCTTGTTCCATCATTTCACTGAATAGATCGTGTACTTTGGGAATTTCGCGCCACATGTCCTCCTTCTGGATCCCACGCTCGAGCAGGTCGTCGAACGTCAGGAAAATCCGTATCTTGTCCTGACTAAGCCGTTCGATTTTCATGACAGGATCCCTCCTCTGCAGCATCTGTTGTAAACAGCGTATGAAATTTTTAGCAGGATGTGATCAAAATGATCAAATCGTACTATGTAATTACTTTAACATGTATGTCCCCGGATTGCACCTAAAATAGGCAAAAAAAGAATCGCTTGTGCCGCGCTAGGCTTGAAGCGCGTACATCAACCGATTCTAAAAACAGCTTCATTTAATGCGGCTTGAAAGACGATTCCGCCATGATCTGGCTCGCCTGCTCCTTAAGTCCGGGATCGTTGTTGATCAGCTGCTCAACCTGCTCCCAGCCTCCTCCTTGCTTTCCGGCGGTATCGTCTGAATGCTTTGGGGCCATATTGCTGGCCGCCATAGCTTTATTCATTCCTCGTCTCATCATCATCGATGCGGCACTTCTGCCAATGGATGAGCATGCGCCCGCAAGCGAGCTGGATGCCCACGCCGCCATACCTGGTCTTTTGCGTGATACGTACACGGCTGCCGCTAGTCCTGCGACGGCGCCTAACACAAACCCGCCGATTCTCATGGCTTTCGTTACCTCCTTCGGGGATAGTTGCAACATATATTTTCTCCCTCAAAACCTGCGGCATCCTCCACAAATTAAGGAAAGCGAAAATAGGAATCGGTACCGCGTGTTATGGTAATATGGTCTTAGACAATCCAACAATTGACAACAAGGCGGGAATAACAATGACGAAAACAACGATGAATACGATCTATGCCGTTTTTGCCCTTACAGCCCTATTGACCTCTTGCGGTTCACCATCCAAAACGACCGCCGGAAACGAGAACGCACTGCCTTCTGCCAGTTCGGCAGCCGCTCAGTCGCATTCGAGCCAGCAGATATCTCATTCCCCTGAAACCCCAGCACTTTCGGCAACTCCCGCGGCAGAGCCAAGCCCTTCTCCCAAGGTCATAGCACCTCTGTATAAAATGACTAAAGCCTACCGGTTCGTCCCTATTGACGAGACAACAGCATCTAAAAAGGCCGTGTTACTTACCTTTGACGATGCTCCTCATAATGAAGAGGTAATAAAGAGCCTGCTCGATACCTTGGACAAGCATAAGGCAAAAGCGATTTTTTTCGTTAACGGCTATCGAGTGAAGCAGCATCCCGAACTGTTGAAGCTGATCCATGACCGCGGACAGACGATCGGCAATCATTCCTGGGATCATATCGATCTTAAGAAAGAAGAGCCTGGCAAGGTGGAGTCGCAAATTGCGGATGTTCAAGCAGAGGTCAAAGCCATAATCGGCAAAGAACCGAGATTCTTCCGGCCGCCTTACGGGTCCGGCGGAGACACGGTTAAGGAAGCAGCAAAAAACCACGGCATGCTGTTCATGACGTGGTCGAATGGTTCACTGGATTGGGAGCAGAAAGCTCCCGGCGATCCGGACAAAGTAATCGGCAATGTGCTGGAGCAGCTTCATCCCGGCGCCAATATTCTGATGCACGAATTAAAATGGACGGCTGCCGCGCTCGACGGCTTGCTCGCAAAGCTTGAGGATAAGGGGTATTCCTTTATAGATCCCGAGACGATTCAGGTCAGTCCGTAAACCGGACGCCATACCAGAACAGCCCTGCCACCAGACAAACGAATAATAAAAATAATACATTATAATACCATTTGGTCACTTTATATGAACTGGAAGGGTGTACTTTACGTCTAGGCGGCAGCGCCTCTGCATTCGTGTCGGTCGCGATGCCAGGCTGAACTTCCGCCTGTTCATGTTGTCTTCTTCCTCTTGAGCTACCGAATTTCTCCACTCTGCTCATCACTGCTCTGTTTGCTCCCTCCTAAATCGGATAATCAGCCCCATAATGAAATCCACCAGGAAATGCGCAACAATCGGTGCCCACAAGGTACCTGACTGAATATAAATCCAGCCTAACCCATAGCTGATCGAAAAGACAAGACCCGTTGGGATCCAATGCTTCAAATAACGGACATGAATGGCCGCAAAAATAATGCTTGTCCAATAAGGTCCAAAGGAGTGCTGCACAGCCCCCCGGAACAATAGTTCTTCGCAAATGGCAACCACTAACGAAATAACGGCAATATGCCACACCGGTCTGTTCTTGAATATCCGTTCATTAATACCGCCGTCATCGGTTGCTTCCTCCGGTACCCATCTGGAAATCAGCAGGTCAACCGCAATGACGGCGGCGCCTAGTCCCAGTCCCCACCATAAAAAAGAGAGGCTGTCAGGAAATTGTAACAACAGAAATGGATTGGAACGCTGAAATAATGCCCACACCAAACCGATAATAATAGTAATCGCTTGCGTAACGTAAAGATTTACTAGCAGCATGCGGTCGTCAATCTCATCGACGGATAGTTGACGCACGCGGATATTACGGAGATCGAATTTTTTCATAGCTTCCCGCCTGTCTAAGAAGGTCATATTTCCTTTTATGATCATTTCACCTATACTGATAGGGCACAAACGACGGCATATCTAATACATAGAAGGAGATTTGTGATGGAGAAACGTTTACCTCGTTCCGCAATGATATTTAGTTTGGGGTTTGTCTTTATGCTCGTCTGCGCGGTTGGTGCATTCTTCTACGGCGTAAAGCTCGGAACGTCCAAAACGGAAACCAAGTACGAAATGAAAGAATTGCAGGCGGCAGCGGTTCAAAAAAGCAGCCCCTATCAGCAGCAGGATCTTGTCTCTTTCTATCATACCGTATTTTTGTCTTACCGTGAATTTCAATCCGAATGGGATGATGCGATGGACGACTTCGCGAAAGGCCAAGGCGGCAGCGCTTCATCTACCTTGAAAAATTTAGCGGAGCTCGCTCATTCTAAAAGAACCGCGGCTTCCTCTTTCGATATGCAGAAGTCCCCGCTTCTCGGCGATGCCCAAACGAATTATATCAGAAGTCTGGAGCAATTCGAACAGGCCGCGAAAGCAGCGGCTGCAAGCTCGAAATCGACGGATAATTCCAAGCTTCAAAGCAGCATTGAGCAATTAGGTTCCTACCGGTCTGCAGTCAAGCAAGCACTGGCTGCCCAACAAGCGTACTACACCGCCATGATGAAATGGGGAGCAACGGTTGAACCAAACATCCCTGCTAATTATACAATGCCTAAGGTAATCGAAATCAACAAATGGTCAAGCCTGCCCTTGATCGTAAAAAACAAGCTGATGGCGGATCAATTGGCTTCGCGTCAGCAATTCACTGCTTATTATCCGCAGGATCTGACAAGCCGCATCGATGATTTTATCGCTTCCGGCCAGGCCGCAAAGCTCAATTTGAAGACGGTATCCGCGATTGCAGATCTGCTGATTGATACGGAAGCCGTCCGAAGCGGCGACTTCACCGAGAATCGCTCGAAGCTCTACAATAAAGATCTTCTGCCTCAGCTTCCGTTCTTCTCTTAACTTACGCTTCTTTAATCGTATTGAAACCCTTGTAACGAGGCTATCGCAGCCATTCCGCCTGTAACATTGTGGAGGTTGCCGTAGCCTTGTTCTTCTAAATAATTGCAAACGGCCGCACTGCGTACCCCATGCGCGCATACTATATATAACGGTTTGTCGTCCGAAATGGTTCCGAGACTGTAGGGGATCGTATTCATGGGTATTAACCGTGATGATTCCAAATGATAATAATCCCATTCAAAAGTTTCGCGTACGTCGATGATTTGCTCCGGTTCAATCTGTCCGTCCGCAAGCATCTGCAGCAATAGCTCCGGATCCAATTCCTTCCACTCAATCAATGCCTTTCTCTCCCCTGACCTGTTAATATCTCTTGCAATGCTTTGAATCATAACGAAAATTTCACATTTGATCAAGTTTATACATTGCATTTGTCCACCACCTTGCTATAAAATAATAACGGTTGTCCATATCGGTTTAATCACGTTTCGTATTGATATAAAGCGTGCATTTTTTCACACATCGGAGACAACAACTGCCATTTACGATTGCCCGCAATTAAGACGAACCTCTCGTCCGGCTCGCTCTCGTTACTGTGCCGGGACGGGGTTTTTTGTTTTAGCAACAAACGATTTGAATACAAATGGACGTGAAGTGCCGACATATCGGGCAGACCCCAGTTTGCTCCTTATGTCGGCACTTCACAAAAATTTTAGGAGGCAATCTACATATGTTTAAAGTGTTAGTATCGGATCCCATCAGTGATCTGGGCATTCAACAGCTTGTAGACGCAGATGATGTAGCAGTCGACAAAAAGCCCGGACTAAGCGAAGACGAATTGGTGAGCATTATCGGCGAATACGATGCCCTGCTCGTGCGCAGCCAAACACGCGTAACACCGCGCATTATGGAAGCAGGCAAGCAGCTGAAGGTTGTAGGCCGCGCAGGCGTTGGCGTAGACAATATCGATTTGGAAGCAGCGACGCAACGCGGTATTATCGTTATCAATGCACCAGACGGCAATACGATTACAACCTGTGAGCATACGTTTGCCATGATGATGGCGGTTGCCCGTCACATCCCGCAAGCCTACCTGAAAACGGTTGGCGGCGTTTGGGACCGTAAATCGTTCCTTGGCGTTGAGCTTCGCAACAAAACCCTTGGCGTTCTTGGCATGGGCCGTATCGGCAGCGAAGTTGCAAAACGCGCGAAAGCATTTGGCATGGAAATTATGGGTTACGACCCGTTCATGACGGAAGAGCGTGCAGAGAAGCTTGGCATTAAGCTGGCTACTGTTGACGAAATCGTTCGCAACGCCGACTTCATGACGGTCCATACTCCGCTTACTCCGGAAACTCGTCACATGATCGGCAAAAAGCAATTCGAAGTCATGAAGCCAGGCATGCGCATTATCAACTGTGCGCGCGGCGGTATCATCGACGAGCTTGCCCTTGTTGAAGCAATCGATGCCGGCATCGTAGCCGGCGCTGCATTTGACGTATTTGAAGTGGAGCCTCCAACAGAAGACCATCCATTCCTGAAGCATCCTAAAATTATCGTAACACCGCATCTTGGCGCTTCCACGGTTGAAGCTCAAGAGAACGTGGCAATCGACGTATCGGAGCAAGTCTTGCACATCCTGCGCAATGAACCGTTCAGCAATGCGGTTAACATGCCTCCTATCCCGGCTAACCTGCAAAGCAAGCTGCAGCCGTACTACTCGCTTGGCGAGAAACTCGGCAGCCTGGTTGCGCAAATCACGGAGGGTGCCGTACAGGAAATTACCGTACGTTACTCCGGCGAGCTTGCGGAGGTAGATACTCAGCCGTTGACTCGTTACATTGTAAAAGGCGTGCTCTCGCATCACCTTGGCTCTGACCAAGTAAACGTCGTTAACTCGATGCACCTTGCCAAAGTTCGTGATTTGAATATCGTACAGCAAAAATCCCAGGCTTCCAAAGACTTTACGAACCTGGTAACGGTATCGCTCCGCACGAAACAAGAAGAGCGTATCGTAGCTGGCACGCTGCTTACCGGATACGGCGAGCGCGTTGTTCAAATCGACAAGTTCCCTGTTGACGTTACGCCGGAAGGCAACCTGATCCTGATCTCGCACAACGATAAACCGGGCATCATCGGACGCGTTGGTACGCTTCTTGGCAACAACGACGTGAACATCGCTACGATGCAAGTAGGTCGTCAACTGGTTGGCGGTTCCGCGATCATGGTTCTTACTGTTGATAAAAACGCAGGCAAAGACATCCTTGAACAATTGACTAGCCTGCCTGAACTGAATACAGCAAAAGAAATTACATTGTTCTAATAGAGAAAAACGCCGGGCATGAAGCTGAAATCAGCTGATGCCCGGCGTTTTTATTTGCCTTTTTATTTATAGGAGAGACGTATGCCGTAAAAACCCAAGCTTATGGCTTACCGCTCTCATAAACTGATGATGTGTATCCCGCGACCTTCCTACCCGAAGGTCATTTTTTATTTTCCGCCGGGTACTTGCGCCAATCTGCCATCAGAACAACCACGATACCCAGAAGCTTAACAAAATTAACGTGACGATAACGGTAATCGGTATGACGACTATCGTAACTTTCAAGTACTGGCCCCAGCTTATTTTAACGCCGCCTTTTCTAATTATGTGCATCCACATAATCGTAGCAAGCGTGCCTATCGGAAGGATAAGCGATCCCATATCGCTGCCGATGACACTTGCAAGATATGAGATCTTAAGCGTAATCGGATCAAGACCCATATTCGTTAACGTCAAGGTTCCTACCATTAATGCCGGGTGATTGTTGAACAGGTTGGACAGGATCGTTAGCAGCACCCCCATCAGGACGCTGGCATGCAATAGACTGCCGGCGACAATCGGCTGCAAGAAATGAATAAGCCACTCCGTAAGTCCAAGATTTCGCAGGCCATAGATGATAACGTACATCCCGAATGCAAAAATGAGTATATACCAAGGCGTTTTCTTTATCATATCCACAGGGGGAATCTTCAAATAAATCCATCGCCAAGCGAGCAGCATAGCAGATCCGATAACCGCCATTAAAGATACCGGGAAGTGAATATATGAAGCAACAAACAGGCTTGCACGCACGAAAAAAACGAATATCAGCACATTGCGCATAAATTTCGTGCTTCTTACTACAACTTCGTTGGATTCTCCCTTAAGTGGATGACCGCCTGGTTTTAAGTTCCACGGTGCTACTGGAGGCAGTTTTTTCGGAAGGGTACGATAAAAAAGCAAAAAGAGGAGAACGGTCAGCAGTACGAGGCCAAGGGAAGCAGGAACAAACATCATTGCCGTATGCATATAGAGGTCCATATGAACGATCTTAAGAGCAATGAGATTGACGATATTGCTGACTCCGATCGGAGCGCTGGATGCTGTCGCGATAAGTGCGCCGGAAATCAAATAGGGTATTTTTTGATGATTTTTAAGTCCCATGCTTTTAAGCAGCATTAATAAAATAGGTGTCGTAATGAGAATACTGCCATCGTTATTAACGAATAGCGTCATTAGAAAACAAAATAGGTTCGTCAGCCAAAATAACCGGATGCCTGATCCCCTTGCTTTCCGAACCAAAAGCTCGGCAGCCCATTGAAAAAAACCAAAGCTTTCTAACACAATTGCCATTACGATCGTTGCGATAATCGTTATGGCTGCTCCACTGATCGTTTCCGTGATCTCTCCCAGGTTGGCCAAAGATACGGTTCCGGTTAAAAGTACGATAACGGCTCCCACGGATGCCGGAATTGCTTCATTAATATTGGGTTTCCAGAATATAAAACCAATCGTAAGGAAGAAGGTACAAATGGTAATGATCGTCATTAAATCATTCATGCTCTAACCTCTCTTCATGCTCAACTCACTCATTTCATTATTAATCTAGAAATCTAGCTTTTCTTGCTTTCATAGATGCACTCCCTTCACTCGAATTGGTTATAAGTAACGATATACTGTATTTATATGTACATGATAAATAGCTCGTACTGGTCTATCACCCGAGCTCTATGAAAACCATCTTCTATCTGTCATTGATAGATATCCCCTAATGATATTTACCGGGTATCCCATTTTATCTGGGGGCTGATCGGATTCGTTAGCGGTTTCGTGATTGGACTGGCCATCGAGTTGGCTGTGAATAAGAAAAAACTAAAATGTACTTCCGACCGTAAAAGCGAAGTTGCTTTTGCTTTTGCTTCGCTCTTCCCCGCCACACCACTTCATGGTGTGGCATTTGTCTTTTCGCGGCCAGCGCGAAGCGCGCACGGCCGAGGGGCTCGCGAGGGGTGAGGGGGAACGCTCCTCTCGGAGCGCAGCGTCCGCCTTTGTCGTGTCCATTGCCTACTTCAGCCCAATTCCAATCCAAGGCAATGGACTGACAACAGCGGCCGATACCCCCGTTCCCCGAGCCATCCAGCCCCTCCTCCCGCACGACAAGCACACCGCCGCGAAACAACAAAAACCACGCCATGTTCCACGAACAACAAGATTAATCCCCCTCATTCAACAAAAAAACGCTCCCCGAAGGGAGCGTTTTGACATCTATTGATTGGATTCGACAGGCAGCAGCAAGGTGAATGTCGTGCCTTTTCCAAGGACGCTGTCGACCTCAATGCGGCCGTTATGCTGCGTAATAATGTTTTTTACGATGGCAAGTCCAAGTCCCGTGCCGCCCGATGCACCGCGTTTGCGGGCCTTGTCGGCTTTGTAGAACCGTTCGAAGATATAAGGCACATCCTCGCTTGGGATACCTTGCCCTTCATCCGCTACAATCAGCTTAACGAACTTAAGGTTGTTGATCGTCGCCGTCTGGCCGGCAATCTTAATGGATTTGCCGGCTGGCGTATGACGAAGCGCGTTATCCATCAGATTCGTCAGTACCTGCTCAATCCGGTCTTCATCCGCTTCGCGTACGGCAAGCGGCGTATCCGGAAGATCGGCAATCAAGCTGACGTCCCGTTCCTTCGCATACACCTGGAACTTCCGGTGAACCCGGCGGATGACATTGCGCAGATCGAATTCCTGCAGGCTAAGCTCAACGTGACCGGCTTCCATCCGTGCCATGTCAAGAAAGTCGTTAACGAGTCTGCCCATCCGAAGGGACTCATCGTAGATAACCTGGACGAGCTCTTTTCTCTCTTCCGGCGAAGCAACGATATCATCGAGCAGCGCTTCGCTGTAGCCCTGCAGCATGGAGAGCGGCGTTCGGATCTCGTGCGAAACATTCGCGACAAAATCCCGGCGCAGCTTCTCGAGCTTATGCTCCTCCGTTACATTCCGGATGACGGCAACCGCACCGCGGACTACGCCGTCATTTTGCAGAGGAGCCATTACTACCGACCATACGTTGTTAATAACCTGTACTTTATTGGTACAGTCGCGTCCGGATTGCATCACGCGCTCAAACGTGTCGCGCAGAGGCCCGGGCACGCTGTGAAACGGAGGTGCTTCTTCCTCTTCCCAATCGATGTCCATCTCCAGATCGGACCACCGGCTTACCAGCATATGACCAGGCGGGTTCGTCAGAATGACTTCCCCATCGGCATCGAACGTAATCACCGCATCACCCATACTCCGCAATATGCTGGACAGATGCTCTTTCTCATGATTCAAGTCATCAATCAGCGTACCTAGTTGCTCGGTCATATGGTTAAAGGTTTTAGCCAGGTCACCGATCTCATCCGAAGACCTGATTTGTACTCGCGTCTTATAATTGCCTCCCGCGATGGAATCTGCTGCTCTCTTCAACTGAAGCAAGGGCTGTTGAATCCTCGAAGACAAGAAGAACGCAAAAAAGGTTGAAAGCAGAAAGCCCAGAATCGCCACCACGATAAACAGCACTTTAATCTGATGCTGGGAATCTTTAAAGGCAATATCGATATACTGGAGCAGGAACGTCCCGAGAATAACAAGGACAAGGGCGACGAGAAACATAATCGTCCACCACAGCTTCCCGACCACCGTATGCAGGGCGAAATGCCCCCAGCGCTTCAGCAGCCTCATTACTTCGGCACCTCAAGCTTGTATCCTACGCCCCATACCGTTGTAATCATCGAAGCCGCATCGGGCGATACTTTGTTCAATTTCTCGCGAAGACGTTTCACATGAGTATCAACCGTCCGAAGATCGCCAAAGAACTCATAGTTCCATACATCCTTCAGCAGCTCTTCGCGCGAGAAGACTTTGTCAGGCGATACGGCCAGGTAATGAAGCAGCTCGTACTCCTTTGGCGTTAAGCTGACCTCTTGTCCGCCGGCCGATACGCGGTGCGCATCATGCTCGATAACAAGGTGAGGAAATACGATGTTGTTGCTCGAGTTCACTTCTTTTGTCAAAAAGGCCGTAGCCGACGAGCGGCGCAAAATCGCCTTCACCCGGTAGATGACCTCGCGAGGACTAAACGGCTTCACGACATAGTCGTCGGCGCCAACTTCAAATCCTTGCACCCGGTTCATCTCTTCCCCTTTGGCTGTCAGCATAATAACCGGCGTTGCTTTTACTTGCCGCAAACGGGAGCACACCTCCACGCCGTCAATGCCCGGAAGCATGACATCGAGCAGAATCAGCGCATAATCGGTTACGGTAGCGAGCCGAAGCGCCGACTCACCGTCTTCCGCTTCATCGATTAAATAGCCTTCCTTCTCCAAATACATTTTCAGCAAACGACGAATCCGTTCCTCGTCATCTACCACAAGAATACGGCTTGCATAGTCGGACATGCGGTGTTGCTCCTTTCAAAACAATTTCATAAGAATTATTATACGCCTGCGTAGGAGTGTAAACCAGCGATGACAAGGTTAACCCCAACCAGGGTGAATAGAATAACGACAAAGCCGATAACCGCGAGCCAAGAAGAACGTTTGCCCTGCCAGCCGCGCGATAAACGGAAATGCAGATAAGCACTGTAGTACAGCCAGGAGATAAGCGCCCATACTTCCTTCGGATCCCAACCCCAGAAGCGGCCCCAGGCGATATTCGCCCAGATCATCGCGAAGATAAGCGCGCCTAACGTAAAGACCGGGAAGCCGATGGCGATTGCCCGATAGCTGATTTCGTCGAGATCATCCGGATCAATATCATCCATAAGCGGATGAATGACGGCTCCGATCCGTTTGCGGAACAAGAGACGAATAAGACCGTACAGAATCGAACCCGCGATAACCGACCAGATAACCGTATTAAGCTTGCGTCCGGCGTTAACGCCTTTCATCCAGCTTGGTGCCTCGAACAGCGGCTTGTCCATGCCCAGGAAAGAATCCATATGATCTGCCGTGCTGTTATAAGGTTTTACGATTGGCGGCAGCGTATATTCCGCCGTATCCGTCGAGGAATGATCCACGCCTTTGCTGTCGATAGTGACATTCTCTTGAGTAAAGGTAGCCTGGTACCCTGCCCCTCTGAAAATAAATACAATCGCGATGAATCCAATGACAAGGACAATCGTATATAAAGAGAATTCTACCCAAAACTGATCCCGTTTAGCTTCCTTCGAGGTTTGCTTGAAATCGACCACCCGAAGCAAGTACATTAGACCGGCAGCAAAACCTACAGCGAAGAAGGCTTCGCCAAGCGCGGCCGTCGTTACGTGCACTTTCAGCCAGATTGAGCTTAACGCCGGAATAAGCGGCTGCACTTCCTGCGGGAATACCGAGGCATAAGCAACAACCAGAACGACAAGCGGCAAAGCGAACATTCCGAGCAGCGGCTTGCGGTAGATCGCGTAGACGATTGTAAACGCGATCATAATAGCCATGCCAAGGAAGGTAATAAACTCATACATGTTGCTTGTCGGGATTTGTCCGCTTCCGATCCAGCGTGTGAAGAAGAAGGTCAGATGAGCAATAAGGCCAAGCGTCGAGGTGACGAACGAGATTCGCGACCAGCGTTGTTCATGCTTAATAGGATCGCGATTGCTCCATTTTTTCCCTGCAATCGTTACCACATAGAACAAGAATGCAAAGCAATACAGGAAGAAGGCGGCGATAAAGGCATCGCTGCTGAAATCGACATAACTCACGCGTTATTCCCTCCGTTATCGAGCGACTTCGGATCTACGTCAATTCCGGATTTCCGGAGTGCGTAAGCCACGTCTGCTCTCATGCCATACCAGTTTTTATTTGTATGCGCGCCAAGCGACAGCTTGCCGTCATCAATACGCAGCCAAATCCGCCGGTGCTGCCAATAAGAGCCAAGCAGCAGGCCAAGCATCGAAATGGCGGCGCCATACCAGACATAAGTCAAAGCTTTATCCTTGCGGACGTTCAGATAAGTGGAGGCTTCGGCGAAATGAACATTTTCCATGCCGTTTACCTTGATCTCCAGTTTGTCCGAGATGGAAGCATTAAGCTTGTCCTGATCAAACTTTTCTTTATCCTTTTGCATCGGGAAATAGATATAAGGCTGGCCTTTCTCAGGCAAGCCGGGACCCGTAATCAAGAAGATAAAAGCAGGCGCATTCGGATCCCGGCTAAGCGTAACGGGTTCCCCGTCTTCACCGATGCCGAATTCCATGTAATTGGCGGCCAGCTTCATTTTGTACGGCCCAAGCGTGTAATCCAGCGGCGCATCCTTCATCGGAAGCTCAAACGGCCCGTAAGAATCTCCCGTTTCCTTATTTATAAGAACAGGACTTACGCTCTTCAGCTTAGGCGTTACGTCGTAATCGAATTGATACAGCTTGATTCCGTCGTATTTAAGAGGATGGTTTACCCGAATCTCCTGTTCCTTCACTTGCTTCAGTACAGGCTCACCCGTTGCGTTGTCTCCGCAGTTGTCGGTGCACTTGTATAATACAGCCTTTGTCTCGTAACGCTTTGCTCGGACCGTACCTTTAAGCTCAGGCGGAAGCTCGTCATCCGTGTAATACTCGACGGTGAACTTCTCGTTCTTCACGAAGTAGTTCGTCCCCTCGATCTGTACGGTATCCCCATCAGGAATACTCACATAGCTGTCCATTTGCCAGCCTGGAAGACTTCGGGCAAGGATAGCCAGCAAGAACAGGATCAGACCGATGTGATTGATATAAGGACCCCAGCGGCTAAAACGGTTCTTCTCGGCAAGCATGGCCGTACCATCCGTATGTATCTTGTAATGTTTTTTCTTCAGATGCGCGGAGAACTGCTTGACCCATTCTTCAGCGTCACCTTCAACCTGACCGTTGTAAACCGCCTTTTGTCTGGTAATGAAACGCAGATGCTTGCGGATTTGCTGCTTGCTGAGCGCTCTATACAGCGGCAGCACGCGGTCGAGACTGCAGATAACTAACGATGTGCCGATCATAACCAGCAGCGTAATAAACCACCATGAGTCGTATGTATGAGACAAGCCTAGCTTATAATAAATCTTGCCGGGCAGCCCGTAGGTTTCCTCGTAATACACGGAAGGCTTGAAATTGTTCAGGAAGGACCCTTCCTGCGGGTAGATCGTACCCAGCATAGCCGTTACCAGCGTGATTACGATTAAGTAAACGGCGATTTTGACGGACGAGAAGAAATTCCAAATTTTATCAATCGGGTTCGGATTGCTCTTCTGCGACCGGCGAGCAACACCGTCGTAACGCATTTCAAGAGGGGCATCGTTCTCTGCGTCTTCCATAAGCGGCTTGCCGCAGCTCTCGCATAAGACCGTTCCAACCGCATTCTGATGCCCGCATTCGCATTTCGTGTTATGTAGCGATAACACCGTGAAACCTCCTAGTCAGCTTTACTGCAGCAGTTTGTCTACACGGGAATCGATGTCCTGCTCGCTCATCCCGCCTACAAATACATCCAGAATGGTCCCGTCCGGCTTGACGAAAAAGGTTGTCGGGTAGGATTCCAGTCCGTATTTCCGCTCCGTCTTTCGGTTCACGTCGCGCAATATCGGATAACTCAGGTCAAATCTGCGCACGAAGTTGTTAACCGTGAGCGTATCTTCGCTTAGGTTAATCGCAAGCACCTCGAGACCCGAGTCCTTCCATTTCTCGAACTGGCGCTCGAACTCCGGCATTTCCTTCACGCAAGGCGGGCAGAAGCTCCCCCAGAAGTTAATGACAACGGCCTTGCCTTTATAATCGGAAAGATTGTGCGTATTGCCCTGCAAATCGGCCAGCGTAAACTCAGGCGGCTGTTCCCCGATCTTCGGGATCCCTTCGTCCCTAGCGGCGAAAAGGGTATTGCCAATGGCATATCCGCCTACAACAAGCACGGCAAGCAGAATGACAATTTGCACCGTTTTTCGATACTTGCCCATTCCCGTCCCATCACCTACATTTCACCATTGATGTCAGCTAATAATACACTCATTATAACGAAAAATGGGCGGCAATAACCGCTGCCGCCGTTTACTTTTTATGAACTTTATGTGTCTTGCGCGCTTGGTCTCTAAGCTCCTTAACCTCAACCGGAGTAAGGTGTCTGAACTGTCCTCTGGCTAGTGTACGAAGTCCAAGTTCGCCGAATTTTACGCGTCTCAGCTTCAGAACCGGATGCTTGATCGCATCAAACATGCGGCGCACCTGACGGTTGCGTCCTTCGTAGATGGTAATGCGGATAGTCGACATATTTTTCTCTTCGTCAATATCCTGGTATTCGACCTCGGCAGGCGCCGTCATGCCATCCTCCAGCATAACGCCCTTCTTCAGCTGGTCCAACAGCGATCCGTGCGGCACTCCTTTTACGGTTGCGTAATAGGTCTTGGGCACGTGATGGCTCGGATGCGTAAGAAGGTTGGCGAACTCCCCGTCATTCGTAAGAAGCAGCAGCCCTTCCGTATCGTAGTCCAAACGTCCGACCGGATACACGCGCTCTCTGATGCCGGGCAAAAAATCAGCCACCACTTTGCGCCCTTGCGGATCCTTGGCGCTTGTGATGACACCTTTTGGCTTATTCAGCATCAAATAGATTTTTTTCTCGCTGCGGATCGGCTTGCCGTTCACCGTAATTTCATCCGTTGCCGGATCCGCTTTTACTCCGAGAGTCGTCACTTTCTCGCCATTCACCTCAACGGCACCGGCAAGAATAAGCTCTTCGCATTTTCGACGGGATGCGACTCCCGCTTGTGCTAATATTTTCTGTAAACGTTCCAATGCTTTCACCTCAACCTCCATCATAACGATATGGGAGGGAAAGCACAAGCGCGAGCTACTTGAATATGTACATGCAGATCACAATTGCGGCCAAAAATCCGACTAAATCCGAGAACAAGCCCACTTTTAAAGCATATTTGGTCTTGCGGATGCCAATTGCGCCAAAATAAACCGTCAGCACGTACAGGGTTGTATCCGTGCTGCCTTGAATGGTGGACGCAATGCGGCCAATCATGGAATCCGGTCCATGCGTGGCGATAAGATCGGCCGTAAAAGCAAGCGAGCCCGCTCCCGTAAGTGGCCGCAAAATGCCAAGAGGCAATACTTCCGTCGGAATGCTGAGCCAATCAAACAATGGACGCACGGCGCCAAGCAGCAAATCCATGGCGCCTGACGCGCGGAACATACTGATGGCTACCATCATGCCAACCAAGGAGGGAATAATGTTAATGGCAGTGCCAAAGCCGTCTTTTGCGCCTTCGACAAAGGTTTCGTATACAGGGACTTTCCGGAACGCCGCATATAAAGGAATAAATACGATAATAGCAGGAATAAGCCAAGCCGAAACGCGGGTAAACCATTCAAACAATGTCGCCACCTCCCTTAACCGTGGAGACGGCCGAAATCGGAGGATCCATTGCGGTATGAGCCGGCAAGGCCTTGCCGGATGTTTTACCCGAGGTCAATTTATTGGCCGGAGGCGGCCCCGACCTCCTGCGGTACCATCGGTCCGCAAGAATAGCGGCACCTGTCGCAACAATGGTTGCCGCAAGCGTCGTACCAACGATCTCCGCAGGATTAGCCGAACCGTAATTCATCCGGATTGCAATTAAAGTAGTAGGAACAAGCGTAATGCTGGACGTATTTAACGCAAGAAGCGTACACATAGCAGGCGTTGCCGTCTCTTGGTCGGGATTAAGCTTTTGCAGCTCCTGCATCGCTTTAATCCCCATTGGTGTGGCGGCGTTGCCTAATCCGAACAGATTAGCGCTTAGGTTGCTCATTATATAGCCCATCGCCGGATGATTGGCCGGAACGTCCGGAAATAACCAGCGCACAACCGGACTCAACAGCTTGGCCATTTTTTTCAGCACCCCTGCATCCTCCGCAATGCGCATCATCCCCAGCCAAAATACCATAATGCTGATTAACCCGAAGCTGATGGTTACCCCGGATTTGGCGCCATCGAATGCCGCCTGCGTCACCGCATCAATCCGTCCGTTAACAGCCGCCACAACCACGCTTATTACAATAAAAAACAACCATATCCAGTTCACCATAATTGGCTTACCTCCCCCGATTAGCCAAGCGTAAACGGCTGCCGATGGTCAGCATTCGTTTCGCGTGCGAAATACATGCCATGTAAATGGCCTATATTTCAAAATAGTGCACCGATAACAGCAGTTATCGAATGTATGAAGCTTTCATGCCCTCTGGAAGCTTTTTTGTAATCAAGAAGCAATGCGGCATCCGACATCGGCTTGCGTTCGGGCAAGCTCATTCTCGCGCTTCCGATATCGTAAACAGGAATGGATCCGATTTTCTGATCGTTTAAATACCATTCAAGCGCACCGCGTTCCCCAAGCTTATAGTTCATCGTTGCCATATCGAGAACGACCAGCCGGGATTGCAGACTGCCCCGCTCCTCTTCGGCTAACGGATAATAAAAGGAATTACCAACCGCTAACGGGTACCCGGCAATCGATTGACCTTTGCTTGCCACTTCCACCAGCGGATAATATTTAAATCCCCAATCCAACATCTGACGGTGATCCACCCAGTCGTCACGGTCATTCAATGTAACGGCAGCGAGCTGCTGTCCGTTGCGCGTCGCCGAGCTTACCAGACAGCGAAGCGCTTTTTTGGTATAACCGGTTTTAACGCCATCCGCACCCTCATACATCGCCAGCATTTTGTTTTTGTTCGTCCAGCTGTATTGCCACTTCTCATGAGGATTCGGGACACTTTTGACCTTGGTGCTCACGATTTCGGAAAATACGGGATTACGGAGCGCGTATGCCGTCAGCTTGGCAAGGTCATTGGCAGATGAGTAATGTCCGTCCACATCCAGACCATGCGGGTTTTTGAATTGAGTATGCGTCAAACCAAGCATTTCGGCTTTCTCGTTCATAAGGTGGACAAAACCTTCCTCCGAGCCTCCTACATGCTCGGCGATTGCCGTTGCCGCATCATTGCCTGAACGCAGCATAAGACCGTATAGCATATTGAGAAGGGTCATTTCCTCACCCAGCTGCAGATAAATGGAAGAGCCTTCTTTGCCAACCGCTCTGCTGCTTGTCTTCACTTGATCTGACAGCTTGCCATGCTCGATCGCAACAATCGCAGTCATGATTTTTGTCAGACTGGCAATTCGCATCGATTGGTCTCCATTCTCGCTGTATAGAATTCTGCCCGACTTCACATCAACCAACGCCGAGGCATTTGCGCTTGTGCGATACGGATTTGGCGCCGCTTGCACGGATGCCGTAAAGCTTGTCCCCCAAATCAAACTTGCTGCCCATAAGGCTATTCCTATCCGGCGAAGCTGTCTTCCTATCACGTCTTTCGCTGCTCCTTTCCTATCGTCAGCCCTCACCTTGTACAGTATATGCTTAGAAGGGGCAAATTAAGACATGCCCTAAAACGAAAAACTGCCCTTGCGGGCAGTTTCCCTAGATGAGGGTGTCGTTACCATCTGTGATATAGTCATGTTCATGTTTGTTGGCTGATGTCCTGAACATATGCTGCACTTTATCGAATACGACAGGAGCCGAATCGATAATGCGCTCCATCAGATGCGTTTGGTTATCAAGCGGTACAATCTTCACGCCATGCGTGCCAACCACAAGAAAGGCAATCGGGGTAATCGAGACGCCTCCGCCGCTGCCGCCGCCAAACGGCCCTGCAACCCCGGCATTATGATGGTTATGGCCATCGGATGACGTCGAAGAGTGATCATGCGAAGCAGAACCGTCAAAGCGGATATCGCTGCCGCCAGCCACGAAGCCGAAGCCAACCTTGGAGATCGGCATAATAATGCTGCCGTCCGGCGTTTGAACAGGATCGCCGACAATCGTGTTAACGTCGACCATCTCTTTGATATTTTCCATTGCGGTCTGCATGAGGCCTTGAATCGGATGTTCTGGCATTGTGACTCCTCCTGAAGTTAATTTGTGTTTGTGCGTTAAGGATGAGGACTCGCCTACACTTTTGGTATTCTGCTCATTCCGGTAACGGACTATGTATGAAACCAAGACGTTAGTCTCTAATTAGCCCTAAGCATTCAAACTTTAAACAGCAAGCTTCGCCAAGCCTGTACGCCTTCTTTGGCATTCCTGAGACGGACTAGGAGGTGCAGGCCTGCCATGATGGCATTGCCCAATCCGATCTTGGCGATACAATTCCATTCCGTTCGGAAGCAGGTCTGCGCATACACTGGCTGCACATCCACGCTCGGCTCGGCCCTCAGCTTCACGAATTGGGATAACACACCCAAGGTCGTTGTTTTTACCGACCATAGCGCACCCGTCGCCATTGCTGTCCACATCGCATCTCCCGTGCCTACGGCAGTCGACCATTTCCACTCTTCCAGCCTGATCTTCGCTAACGTTTGTTTTGCCCAATGAGAGAGGTTGTACGTCAATGCAGCGGCTCGTTTATATTTCTCGATTCCAACCATTACGCGGTGAGTGTCAATTTCATCGTTCTTCTCGTCCTTGTTGCTCATGCCGATGCTCGTACCCATTAAATGCTCATGCAGACGGAGCGCCTTGCCGCTGAAATCAATCGAGCGAATCTTCAGCTTATAGCGCAATAATCCGAAGAGCGCCTTGAAATTGATCTCGATGTCGTCATTTTCCCCATCGCGTCTCATCTCTCCCTGGATCACAACCGGCGACACCAAGGCAATGAGAAGGAAAAGCACAATAATGAGACCGGCCGCGAGTACCCAAATATACGGATAACCGATCATTCCATGCTTCCTCCAGCTTTATGAAAAATAGGTTACTTGTAGTATGGCTCGGCTATCGAATTTCATGCAAAAAAACCCTAGGACACAAGGATCCAAGGGTAAATATGCGAAAAAATTAAAAATAGGCGGTCTCTGTTTGGTAACCTTCTAGATTAATAGACAAAAAATAACCGTACAGATTAATCTGTACGGTTTGTAACGTAACGATTATTTAAACGCAGGAACAATAGCGCCCGCGTATTTGTCTTCAATAAATTTCTTCACATCGGGGGATTGCAGAGCCGCAGCCAGTTTTTTCATGGCATCGGAATCTTTGTTGTCCGGACGGGCAACCAGAATATTCACGTAAGGCGAATCGCTGCCTTCGATGAAGATGGCATCCTTTGTAGGAACAAGATCCGCTTCGAGCGCAAAGTTGGAATTGATCAGAGCAAGATCGACTTCGCCCAAAACGCGCGGAAGAGTAGCAGCTTCGACTTCGGTAATTTTAAGGTTTTTCGGATTTTCGGTAATGTCATGCACGGTTGCGGATACGCCTACGCCGTCTTTCAGCTTGATGACATTATTGGCGGCAAGCAGCTGAAGCGCGCGGCCTCCGTTTGTCGGATCGTTTGGGATAACCACTTTAGCGCCGTCTTTCAGTTCATCCGCGCTTTTGATTTTTTTGGAATAAGCGCCCATTGGCTCAATGTGAACGCCCGCAACGCTTACAAGGTCGTAGCCCTTGTCTTTGTTGAATTGGTCAAGGTACGGCGTGTGCTGGAAGAAGTTTGCGTCCAGTTCTTTCTCGTACAATTGCGTATTCGGCTGAATGTAGTCGTTGAATTCCACAACCTCAAGATTAATGCCTTGTTCCTTCAAGGCAGGTTTGATGAAATTAAGAATTTCCGCGTGCGGCACCGGAGTTGCGCCAACTTTCAAGGTTACTTCTTTTACTTCATTGCCGCCATTGCCGGCAGAAGTGTTGTTTGTGTTGTTCTCTTCCTTCTTAGAACCGCATGCGGATAACGCAATGACAAGCGAAAGGGCAAGCAGGATAAAACCAAATTTCTTCATTTCCTTTTCCTCCATCTTCTGTATGTTGCTTCTATGATGTCCACCTTACTTCCGGCTAAACCGGCGAACCAAATGGTCGCCAACCATCTGCAGGAGTTGAACCAAAATAATGAGCATGGCTACCGTTACGATCATAACGCTCAGCTGGAATCTCTGATAACCGTAGCGCAGGGCAAGGTCACCGAGACCGCCGCCGCCAATAACGCCGGCCATAGCCGTATAAGACACAAGCGTAACCGCCGTAATCGTGATTCCCGCCAGCAAGCCCGGTCTTGCTTCAAGAAGAAGGACGCGTCTAACGATGTCCCATCTGGAAGCGCCCATCGCCTGCGCTGCCTCGATAACGCCCTTGTCCACCTCGCGGAGAGATGTTTCCACCAATCTGGCGAAAAACGGCGCAGCCGCAACGACAAGCGGCGGAATCGTGCCCTGTACGCCTAGCGTCGTACCGGTCAGCAGCTTTGTCATTGGCATGATCAGTATCATTAGAATGACAAACGGTACCGATCGCAGGATATTGACAACAAACGATAATAAACCGTACACGACAGGTTGTTCCAATACCTGCTTTCGTGAGGTCAGGAAAAGTATAATCCCGATTAACAAACCGAGAACGACGGTAAATAACAGCGAAGCTCCAATCATCGTCAAGGTGTCTTTGGTTGCCGGCCAAATATCTTCCCAGCGCACCTGGCTCCAGTCAATTTTTTGCTTCAGCATCATTTCAAATCACCTACTTCCAGCCCTTTCGCCCGAAGCTCGTCAAGCACCTTGTCAATTTCCCCGTTATCGCCGATAAACTCGATGACAAGCTGACCGTAAGGCGTATTCTTCATGCGGGAGACGGTTCCTTGCAGGATCGTAAATTGAACGGAAGTAGATTTGACTGCGTTAAACAGCAGCGGCTCGTACGTAATCTCGCCAACGTAATTGATTTTGATAAGACGGCCGCTCCTCGTGTTAATAAGCTCGCGCGGATCGAAAGAGTCTGCAATCTGGCTGACGAAATCCTTCGTAATCGAATGCTGCGGCTTCAGGAAGACATCGAGGACATCCCCCATCTCGACGATCTCGCCGCCGTCAATAACGGCAACGCGGTCACAGATCGCGCGGATGACATGCATCTCGTGCGTAATGAGCAGAATCGTGATGCCCAGCTTTTGATTAATGTCCATCAGAAGCGATAGAATCGCGTTTGTCGTCTGCGGATCAAGCGCCGAGGTAGCCTCGTCGCACAGCAGCACATCCGGGTTGTTCGCCAGCGCTCGGGCGATCCCCACGCGCTGCTTCTGACCGCCCGAGAGCTGCGCCGGATATTTATCCGCATGCTGCTCCAGCCCGACAAGCTTAAGCAGCTCGTCTACCCGTTGTTTGACGGCAGCCCTTGGCAGCTTCGCAAGCTCAAGCGGGAATGCGATATTATCGCGCACAGTCGCCATCGACAAGAGATTAAAGTGCTGAAAAATCATTCCGATTCTGCGGCGTTCCTTCTGCAGCTGCGTGGACGACAGCCGGGTCAGCTCCACTTCGCCTACCTTCACCGTCCCAGACGTCGGGCGCTCCAGCAAGTTCACGCAACGGAGCAAGGTACTTTTGCCTGCCCCGGAATGTCCGATAATGCCGAATATTTCACCTTTATTAATGGTCAGGCTTATATTTTTAACAGCTTCCACGCTATTTCCGTAAGTTTTTCTTATGTCCAGAAGCTCAATCAGTGGTATTACCTCCTGCTATCCATCGTATGCCATTACTGCTAGAATCCCCTGATCAAACAGGTTCATCCTTTCCTTAATAAAAAGAACAACCGCCATTATAACCAACTTTCAGCTCGATTGTCACTAGATAAAAAAGTAAAAAAGTCCGTTATCCCGCTTCAGCGGGAAATAACGGACCAATTGTTCAACATTTCGACCATTCTTTAGAAAAACCTGACAATCCGATTATTCCTTGTCGTCATGTACCGGAATAAACTCGTCAATCGTTGTTTGGCGTTCGCCCAAACGCTCGAACAGCATTTGCGTCTGTTCCTCGAGCGCCTCTTCGATATCGACTTGTTTAGGCTCCGGCAGGGCTTTAATATTCGGTAATCCAAAATAATCCAGGAATGATTTCGTGGTTCCGTATAAAATCGGCCTGCCGATTGCCTCGGCCCGTCCGACTTCCTCAATTAAGTCCTTGGATACAAGCGATTGAATCGCCCGGTCGCTCTTGACGCCCCGGATCTCCTCAATGTCGATACGGGTAATCGGCTGGCGGTAAGCCACAATGGATAAGGTCTCAAGCGCAGCCTGCGACAGCTGGGAACGCGTTGGCGTATACGCCATGCGTTCAAAGTAGATGGCATGGTCCGGATTCGTTGTCATCCGGTACGCCCCGGCTACCTCCGTTACCTGCACCCCGCGCTGCTCGCGAGCCAGATCCCTGTGAAGGTCATACACAAGATCCGCTGCCAGATCAGCTTCAAGCTGCAAAATATCGGCTAACTGACGTTTGTTTAGTCCTTCGTCGCCTGCCATGAATAACAGGCCTTCAATAATCGATTTCAACTTCGGATAATCCATTGTCCGCCGCTTCTCCTCTCCAATGAATGACGATGTCATCAAACAGCTGATGCTGGAAGCAGCGAATATGTTTCATCTTCATCAGCTCCAGAATAGCAAGGAACGTCACAACAACCTCATGCTTGTTCATATTCTCGCGGATCAGACGGGAGAACCGTACGGTCTCGAACTGCTTCAGGACCTCAACAATGTCCTTAATCCGGTCCTTAACCGAGATTTCATCCCTCTGCACGGTTGCCACGATGTTGCGACGCGCCGCTCTGCGCAGCGCCCGCTGGAATGCGGCAATCAGATCGGAAATATGCAAGCCCTCGAGCGGATTGACGATCTCTTCTTTCATATACGGCGTCATATCATCCGGCTCGCGGGAATAAATAAGGCTGCGCTCCAGTTCCTTCTCCCGAAGCTGCTCTGCAATTTGCTTGAATTTACGATATTCGACCAGCTTCTGAATAAGCTCGTCCCTCGGATCAAGGCCGTCATCCGGCCACTCTTCATAGAAGTCCTCGAATACGGGAGGCTTGGGCAGCAGCTGATTGCTCTTGATGGCCAGCAGCGTTGCCGCCATAACAAGGAACTCGCTTGTCAGATCAAGCTCCAATTCCTTCATCGCATTCAAGTAATCCATGTATTGATCCGTTATTTCACTAATCGAAACCTCGTGGATGTCGATTTCTGACTTATCGATAAGATGAAGCAGCAAATCGAGCGGTCCTTCAAAGGATTCCAACTTGTAGTGCATCGTCACTTCTTACGATCCCCCTGCCATGCGCAAATGGCTGACGTCCTATAACAAGTAACGCAGCATAATTTGAGCTATTACTCTAATTATGCAGTAATTTCGACAAATTTGCCATCTCTATTGCAGAAACTGCCGCTTCATAGCCTTTATTTCCCGCTTTTGTGCCCGCACGCTCAATGGCTTGCTCGATCGAATCCACCGTCAAAACGCCAAAAATCGTTGGCACGCCTGTTTTCAGAGCGATCGCGGCAACGCCTTTCGCAGCTTCATTGCACACGTAATCAAAATGCGGAGTTGACCCCCGGATAACGGCGCCAAGCGTAATAACGGCATCGTACTTTCCGCTTTCCGCCATTTTTTGCGCGATAAGGGGAATTTCGAATGCGCCCGGCACCCACGCGATATCCACATCGTTGTCTTGCGCGCCATGGCGCTTGAAGCCGTCAAGCGCACCGCTGAGCAGCTTACCCGAAATAAACTCGTTAAAACGTCCTACAACTACCCCAAATCGAAGTCCTTCCGATACTACGCTTGCTTCAAATACGTTTGGCATGATAAGCCCTCCTGGTTATTAAGTCTATTATTTTGGCTTGCTTTACTTCCTGCCGCCTTCGCGGATTTCAATCGGTACCCGTTCCACGATCTCGATTCCGTGGCCCTCCAGGCCTCTGATCTTGCGCGGGTTATTCGTGAGCAGCCGCATTTGGCGGACACCCAGATCACGCAAAATTTGAGCACCTACGCCGTAATCGCGAAGATCCATCTTAGGCTTAACCTCTTCTTTGTCCGCGCCTTGATCAAGCTGGGCATAATTCTTAAGCTTGTTTACGAGTCCTTGGCTATCCTGGCGCATATAAAGAAGAATGCCGCTGCCTTCCTCATTGATTTGTTCCAGCGCCGACTGAAGCTGCGGACCGCATTGGCAGCGGTGCGAATGGAAAACATCCCCCGTCAGGCATTCCGAATGAACGCGGACAAGCACCGGCTTATCAGAAGCAATCCGGCCTTTGACAAACGCGATATGCTCTTTGCCGTCTGCCTGGTTAGAGAAGGCAATCGCCCGAAAATCCCCGAAGTCCGTTGGCATGTCAACCTCTACGATGCGGTCGACAAGCTTTTCCATGGCGTTGCGGTAAGCAATCATTCCTTGGATGGTAATCAGCTTCAGGTTATGCTTCTCTTTGAAAGCAATCAGATCCGGAAGGCGAGCCATTGTCCCGTCCTCTTTAATAATCTCGCAAATGACTGCCGCAGGCTCCGAGCCGCACATACGGGCAAGATCGATTCCGGCTTCCGTATGGCCCGCGCGGCGAATGACGCCGCCATCCTTCGCAACAAGCGGGAAAATATGTCCCGGCTTGCGGAAATCCGTTGCTTTCGTTGCCGGGTCAATCAATGCTTTGACCGTTTGCGAGCGCTCGTAAGCCGAGATGCCCGTCGTGGTGGATACGTGGTCCACGGATACCGTAAAAGCCGTGCCGTGATAGTCCGTATTATGCTGAACCATCGGCGGCAGATCAAGCTGCTCTGCACGCTCCCGCGTGATAGGGACACAGACCAAGCCGCGTGCTTCCGTAATCATGAAATTAATAACTTCTGGTGACGCGGTCTCCGCCAGGGCAATCAAATCTCCCTCATTCTCGCGGTCCTCATCGTCCACTACGATAATCGGCTTGCCGGCCTTCAAATCCTCCAGCGCGGCTTCCATCAAGTCAAACACATTTTCTTGTTGTTCCAGCTCTTGCCTATTCATCAATTTCCCTCCCTGCTATCCGGTTATTACCCTCGTATTTACAGAAAACCATTCTCGCTTAAAAAAGCTGCGCTAAGCTTTGATTCGCTCCGCCCGGAAGAACCCGGTCTGCCGGCTGGTTTGTAATGAAGCAGATGATCGACGTATTTGCCGATGACATCGCATTCGATATTGACCGAATCGCCGGCTTTCTTGTTCATCAGCGCGGTTTCCCCCAACGTATGCGGGATCACCGATACCGAGAAGCCAGTGGCGTTGGTGCCGACCACCGTTAGACTGATTCCATCTATCGTAATAGAGCCCTTCGGAATGACATACCGCATCATTTCGTCGTCAGACAGCCGTATGGCGAACACAACCGCATTCGCATCCGTCTCCCGGCCGGTGATCATGCCGACTCCGTCGACATGCCCCTGCACGATATGACCGCCGAACCGGCCCCCGGCCATCATCGCCCTCTCCAGATTCACGTCCTGGCCCGGCCGGAGCTGATGCAGATTGGATTTCCGGTAGGTCTCCGGCATCACGTCCGCATCAAACGATGTCCGGTCGAAAGCTATGACGGTTAAACACACGCCGTTTACGGAAATGCTGTCGCCAAGGGCAACGCCTTCCGTCACCTTTGAAGCTTCTACCGTCAGAACCATCGCTTCGCCTTGCTTCTTAACCCGTCTTAAAGTGCCAACTTCCTCAATCAGGCCGGTAAACACGGGCACTCCCCCAATCTATTCATTACCGTATACCGGATATCCCGATATGCAAATATCTTCTCCTGCCATTTCCACCTTCACATTGTCCAGTTCAATGGCCTGCGACATCTTCTCGAACCCGGCGAACGTAAAGGTGCCGGGAGAGTCAAATCCGCCGATAATCTTGGTTGCCATGTAGATCATAATCTTATCGATCAATCCGGCTGCCAGCATAGCGCCGTTAAGCTTGCCGCCGCCCTCCAGCAAAATCGAACCGATCTCCAGCTCGCCAAGCTTGCGCATCGCTTCAGCCAGATCAACCTGTTCTCCGTCGCCGCATCGGATGACTTCAATGCCGGCATCGGTCAGTGCCTTTTCGCGCGCCGGATCAGCCTTCGCGGATGCGAGTACAATCGTGCGGGATAAGCCGTCCGTCACTATCCTTGCGTCCAGCGGCAGCCGAAGCTTGCTGTCCACAATAATCCGAACCGGATGAATCGCCGGAACTGCCGCTCGGGTCGTAAGCTGAGGATCATCCGCCAGCAAAGTCCCGATGCCCACCATAATCGCCTCGTGCTGGTGGCGCAGCGTATGCACCTGTTCGCGTGCGGCTGAGCCCGTAATCCATCGGCTGTCTCCCGTATGGGAAGCGATTTTGCCATCCAGCGTGCTTGCCGTCTTCAGCGTTACGTAAGGCAGCCGGGACGTAATGTACTTGTTGAATTTCTCGTTCATGCTCCGGGATTGCTCCTCAAGCAGTCCAACCTCGACCTCGATGCCTTCCTCCCGGAGACGCGCGATCCCTCTGCCCGCAACTTGCGGATTGGGATCCGTTGTCGCCACAACTACGCGAGCAGCCTTCGCATTAATAATGCGCTCGCAGCATGGCGGTGTTTTGCCGTAATGGCTGCACGGCTCTAGCGTTACATACACCGTTGCCCCTTCCGCTTCGTCGCCGGCCATCTGCAGCGCGTGTACCTCTGCATGACCTGTTCCCCGCTTAAGGTGGGTACCAACGCCAATAATGCGTCCATCCTTCACGACAACGCAGCCAACAACCGGATTAATGCCGGTCTGCCCGGAGGCTTTGCCGGCTAGTTCAAGAGCAAGACTCATATAATACGAATCGTTTAAAATTTCCATAAAATGCAAAACACCCCCATTAGCCAGCTTAGCCAACGGGGGTGGGAAAAATAACCATTTCATGCTTGCAAAAAGAAACTGTTCAAACGCAAACGTCCCTGCAGTCCCAATTTTGGAACCGCAACGTTTCGCGGATGAAATATAAGTCCAGTATAAAAATATAAAGAATGTATACTTTCTTATATTTCAAACAAACCTATCTCTCTTGTGAAAATAAGCACAAGAAAAATAAGCATGAACGCTCATACGCAAACGCATCAAATGTGTCCCCTTCTCCCATCCAGACTATACTGTCGGTCCCGGATTTGCACCAGGTCCACCGTTCCTTCCCGCGCAATGCGATGAATCGCTCTTGCATGGGATGGCCCGGGTCACGGACTGACGAGTAAGCGCCGCACGCAGGTGATTCCTGTTGTGCAAGCGCCGCTCGATCACCGCCGGTTGGGATTTTCACCCTGCCCCGAAGGTAAGCCACAAACTATAAATTTGTTAGTATCTTAACATTAAACTTCGTAAACTTCAACCTTTTGCATTTTATCGCGTCCTTTGAACGCGTCAACATGCTCCATGCCTTTAGCAACTTTGCCAAAAACGGTATGTTGGCCGTCAAGATGAGGCTGTGGCTGATAGCAGATGTAGAATTGGCTTCCGCCTGTGTTACGGCCTGCGTGTGCCATAGCGAGAGTACCGCGTTCATGCTTGTTCGGGTTGATCTCGCAGTTGATGGTGTAGCCAGGACCGCCAGTGCCTGTGCCGTTAGGGCAGCCGCCTTGCGCAACGAAACCAGGGATAACGCGGTGGAATACCACGCCGTTATAGAAGCCTTCGTTTGCAAGTTTTTCGAAGTTTGCTACCGTATTTGGAGCATCTTGGTCGAACAGATCGAGAATAACCTCTGCGCCGTTCTCAAGTGTGATTTTTGCTTGTTTAGCCATGTCTAACATCTACCTTTCTATGTCGAATAAGACTACGTTACCAAAAATCTCCCTCACTTAGCAAGCGATTTGAGAAGTCTTGCCGGAATTACGTCGTTGCCGACGATATTTTCGAGCGATTCGCGCTGCACAACGAGGTCGGATTGGCCGTCTTTTACGAAGACAACGGCAGGACGGCGGAAACGGTTGTAGTTGCTCGCCATCGAGTAGTTATAAGCGCCTGTGCAGGATACGGCAAGCAGGTCGCCCGTTTCCGCTTTTGGCAGCTCAAGGTCGATAATAAGCTTGTCGCCGCTCTCGCAAGCTTTGCCCGCGATTGTAACGGTTTCCGTATTGGCTTCGTTCGCGCGATTCGCCAGAATCGCTTCGTAACGGGATTGATACAGAGCCGGACGAGGATTATCCATCATGCCGCCGTCCACCGCGATATATTTGCGAACGCCCGGAATATCTTTCATTGTGCCGACGGTATACAGAGTTGTGCCCGCATCGCCTACGATACTGCGTCCCGGCTCAACCCAAATTTCAGGCAGCGGGAAGTTTGCGGCGGAGAAATTCGAAATAACCGCGTCGGTAATGGCAGCCACGTATTGAGCTACCGGAAGCGGAGTATCGCCTTCCACGTAACGGATGCCAAAGCCGCCGCCAAGGTTGATCACCTTGAAGCTTAGTCCCAGCTCGTCGCGGATTTGAACGGCGAAAGCCACAACCTTGTCAACCGCCATGCGGAAACCGTCGACTTCGAAAATCTGGGAACCGATATGGGAATGAACGCCCAAAATTTCGAGATTCGAAAGCTGAAGTGCTTCCTGAATGGCCTGCTTCGCGGCGCCGTTGCCGAGGTCAAAGCCAAACTTCGAGTCTTCCTGGCCAGTCGAAATATATTCATGCGTATGCGCTTCTACGCCCGGCGTAATACGGAACAGGATTTTTACTTTTTTGCCTTTGTCTGCCGCAAGCGCGTTCAGCAGGTGCAGCTCGACAAAGTTGTCTACAACGAAGCACCCGATATTGGCGTCCAGCGCCATGTTGATTTCGTCCGGCGTTTTGTTGTTACCGTGAAAATGGATGCGGGCTGCAGGAAAGCCTGCTTGCAGAGCAGTATACAGCTCTCCGTCGGATACAACGTCGAGCGACAAGCCCTCTTGATCGGCAATAGCGCACATCGCCATAACCGAGAACGCTTTGCTAGCGTAGGCAACCTGGAATTTCAGGCCGGATTCCTTAAATGCGGATACGTATTCATTCGCCCGTTGACGAATAAGCGTCTCGTCGACAATGTAGAGCGGCGTGCCGTACTCTTTCGCTAAATCCGTTACATCAACTCCGCCAATCTCCAAATGTCCCTGGGCATTAATTTTGCTTGTGCCATGTAAGTACACGAATTATGCTCCCCCTCAGATATCTACTACAGGAACGTAATAGAAGTTGATTACGATTTGCACCAATAGCCACAGTATATCGCAATCTACTCTTGAGAGAAATGGATAAATTCACATTTGATTTGTATTTCTTGGTCTCTATTCTGTCCTCGGCATTTTGTCGCTTTGCTGCGGGCGAAGCAGGTTGGGACGAGTACGGTTTTTGAGCACCGGCTTCCTCACGATGATGTTCCACATCGCCCTGTAATCAAAAGGAATAAACGGCCACATATACGGGCGGTTGAACGAACGCTGCATGCTCAGCATCATCAGAATCGCGGTTGTCGCAATAACAAACCCCGGCGCGTTAAACATGGAGACGGCAATGATCAGCACAAGCCTCACTATCCGGTTGGCAAGCCCAAGCTCATAGCTTGGCGTGGCGAACATTCCCACAGCTGCAATTGCCATGTATAGAATAACTTCATTGATGAAGAGCCCGGTCTTGACCGCAATATCGCCTACCATGATGGCAGCAACGAGGGAGACGGCGGTCGCCAGCGTCGACGGCGTATGAACCGAGGCCAGCCTCATGAGATCAACGCCTACTTCCACGATCAGAAACTGCACGATAAGCGGCAGCTTGCCGATTTTCTCAGGCCCTAGGAAAGCAAGCGCCTGCGGCTTCAGCTCCGGGTGCACAACGAACAAAAGCCATAGCGGAAGCAGGAATATAGAAGAGAATATCCCGAGAAAACGGACCCATCGCAGGTACGTTCCGATAAACGGAGTCTGCCTGTTTTCCTCTGCATGCTGGATCAGATCAAAAAAGGTAGTCGGCAGTATCATCGCGCTTGGCGAAGTATCCACAAACACCACAACGGAGCCTTCCAGCAGATGTGCGGCGACAACATCGGGACGTTCGGAGTATCTGACAAGCGGAAAAGGATTCCAGCCCCTTTGCACGGTTGCTTCCTCCAATTGCTTATCCGCGAGCGGCAGACCGTCTATATGCACGAGTTCGATTTTGTCCTTGATCGATTTGACCAGCTCCGGATCAGCCAGATCATTGATATAGGCAATACAAATATCGGATTGCGTCCTTTCTCCAACCCTGACAAGCTCATAACGAAGCTGCGGATCACGGAGGCGTCTGCGGACAAGCGAGACGTTCATCATCATGGTTTCCACAAAGCCGTCCCGGCTGCCGCGCACAACGCGTTCAAGTGTCGGCTCCTCCGGATTGCGCGCCGGGAAGGCCTTGGCATCGATAATGATGGCATGCGGTTCTTTGTCAATAAACATCGCGGTGGCTCCGGATAAGACGAAGGTCAGCATTTCATCCCATTTATCCTTCTTCTCCACCTGCGCGGCAGGCACATACAAATGCAAGAAATTATGAAAGGCATCGCCCGTAACGTCGTCGGGCTGCAAATAAGTGAGCCGTTTGAGAATCTCGGTCAGGATCGTATCCTTGGCGAGGCCATTCATGTAGAAAAAGGCCACACGTCTCTCTCCAAACGTCATTTCCCGCACGACGATATCGAAGCTTACTTTATACCCCACCTCGTTCTCCAGCCGTATGTAGACCTCGTCCAGATCGCCCGGGATAGCATCATCCTTACCATCCGGTTTATCTTTCCTCGTGATGATCTGCTCTGGCGTCGAATTCCTTTTCGTTATTTCAAAAGGAGGCGTTGGGATCGCCATTCCTTGCTCTTCGTTTTTTTGCGCTTCCGGTATGTACATAAACGGGGGTGCCCCGTTCGCATGTTCCCGGTCCTTCTCCCTGTCCTTCTCCCGGTCCGTCATCGTCATCAACCTTTCGTGTCTGTTTTATTTGCTACCACTGGAAATACAGCCAATCAAACAAAGAACCCAGTGTTTTGCCCAGCACCATTGCCATCACTAGACCAACCAGATAATCGGATAGATTCATTCGTTTCGCCAAAATAGGCAGCACGTTCATCACTTCCGTTAATGCTCCTGCCAGCATGCCGACGAACATGCCGGTCATCAGACCGGAAATCGTCAGAATAATCGCCTTCGGCAGCATTAATCGCCAATCCATAAAATCAGCGAACGTCCAGTACATGGAACCGCAAATAACAGCCGTCTCGAACCACACGGATACGCGATAGGCGTAAGCCATCTGGGCAAGCCGAGGGATAAGATCGAGTATGATCAGAAACGCGACCAGTCCGCTCCCTACCGCAAGCCCTCCGGAAAGACCGAGCAGCATCACGAATATATGCATCAGCCAATCACTCATCGTCATCGCACCGCTCTCCGTACTGGCGGTTTTTTTTGCGCATCTCGTCCGCGATAACGTAGGCATTTACATTTTCCTGATACGTATACAACTCCACCTCCAGAGGATTGGGCTCTTCGTTGAACCGTTTCTTGAAGAGATGGTTAAAAAACAGAATCATGCCTAGGCCAATTCCGATTGAATACGGGATCTGGAACCATAAAGGGTGATCGGTCCGCTTGCCGGTCAGAAGCTCGACGATCCGAATATGAACCTCCTTCATGCTCACATCCGTGTGGAAGTTCATAATCGCGAGTCCCGCTCCGAAAAAGAGCAGAAGCCAGGCGAAAATAAGCACGGCAATACGCGGCTTCTGCGGTTTGGCAGATATCATGATAAGTACCTGCGGATCGCCGTAAGCTTCCACAGACAGCTGAGGAGCCGCTTCCCTAACTACCCGCACGATCTGAAGCAGATCAATGACAACCCGGTTACCGTCCCCCTTGTGATGGCGGTACAGCACAAGCTCGCTAAGCTCCTGTTCCAGCTTCTCGTTAGGCGCCAGCAGCCTGGACACCTGTCCCAGCGTTACGCTGCGCTCCGGCCGGATACTTACTTTCTTCTTTAGTCGCAGATAGAGGGCGGATGGCTCAGTTGCGTCCATCTGTCATCATTCCTTTGCTACCGCTAAGGGTTTACTTCCCTGTTAGTATGAGAAAAGGAGATATCGGATAGTCATGCTTATAGAGGTAAAAAATTGAAACCCCCGAAAGGATTAACCTTAGCCGGATGGAATTAGTAAAGAGCATCAACAACTTTTGTTTTTTGAACCATTTGGGGAAGGAACGGGAATGAACAAAATATTTATTGTCGGCATCGTGGCAAGCGGCAAAACGACGCTGGCCAAGCAATTATCCGAGCAGCTTCGTATTCCCTGGTATGAGCTTGATGCTATTGCTCATCATCGCACTGAATCGGGGAGATCGAAGCGGACGGCCGAAGAGCAGCTTCAAATCATTATGGACATCGACCGTAACGGATCATGGATATTGGAAGGGACAGACCGGGACTCCTACCAATTCCTTTACCAGATGGCGGAGAAGATTATTTTTGTGGATACGCCGCTCAAGGTACGGCGCTGGAGAATCGTATCCCGCTTCTTGAAACAAAAGCTTGGTCTGGAGCCTTGTCATTACAAGCCTGATCTTCATATGCTCCGTATGATGTTCAAGTGGACAAGCGATTTCGAGCGGAATAAAACCGCGTTTGAAGCCAAGCTGCAGGAGCATGGAGATAAGGTTGTCCGCTGCAGCGAGACAAAAAAGAAAAGACCAAATGGCTTTGCAGCACCTTGAAAAGGCTGCGGCCATTTGGTCTTTTTGCGCAGTTATTGCGCGATCTGTTCTCGTTTTACGAAGAACAAATCGCAACTATTGCGCGATCTGTTCTCGTATAGACTGCAAAATTTTCTTCTCCAACCTCGACACCTGAACCTGGGATATCCCCAAGCGGCTGGCGACTTCGGATTGGGTTTTATCCCTATAGTAACGTAAGTATACGATCAGACGCTCGCGCTCGCTCAAGCCCTCAATCGCTTCGATCAAGGCAAGCTTGTCGAACCAGCGCTCTTGGGAGTCGTCCGCTATTTGATCCATCAAGGTAATCGGGTCGCCGTCATTCTCGAATACGGTTTCGTGAATGGAAGTCGGCGGCTTGTTCGCTTCCTGCGCGAAGACCACATCCTCCGGAGTAATGCCAAGTCGATCCGCCACTTCGCTGACCGTCGGAAGACGGCCAAGCGTCTTGGACAGCTCATCCTTCATTTTCCGAACCTTATTCGCCGTCTCCTTGAGTGAACGACTGACCTTAAGCGTACCGTCATCACGCAAAAAGCGCTGAATCTCGCCGATAATCATCGGCACCGCGTAGGTAGAGAATTTCACGTCATAGGACAGGTCGAATTTATCGACGGACTTCAGCAGCCCGATACACCCGATTTGGAACAAATCCTCCGGCTCGTAACCGCGGTTAATGAACCGCTGCACGACTGACCAAACCAATCTTATGTTACATTGAACAAGCGTATCCCGGGCGATCGTGTCGCCGGATTGACTTAACGCTATCAAGCGTTTGACTTCCGCATCATCCAAATACGGCTGAGCCGTTTGCTTCAAATCGACATCCATGAGGTTCAACCCCTATACGCTAGTTATACAGCGCTTTTTTCGATTCAATACGCTTAAGCATCGCTACCCGCGTACCTTGGCCCAGCTCACTGGTTACTTCGAAACGGTCCATGAAATTTTCCATAATCGTGAAACCCATGCCCGAACGTTCCATTTCCGGCTTAGAGGTGAAAAGCGGCTGACGCGCCAGCTCCAAGTCCTCGATCCCCTTGCCATTATCCCAAATCGCAATGGAAACGACGTCGCCGTCAATGGAGGCTTCAATGGTTACCTTGCCGGCAGGATCGCTGTCATAACCGTGAATAATCGAATTCGTAACCGCTTCAGACACAGCCGTCTTCAAATCGTTCAGTTCTTCAAGCGTCGGGTCCAGCTGCGACACGAAAGATGCCACCGCAATACGGGCAAAAGCCTCATTTTCCGACCGGGCGCTAAAGGATAACGTCATTTCGTTGCGTCCCATTACGAGACCACCTCCAGACTAGAAATCGCCATTCTTTCATTGTCGTAAATGCTCATTATCTTAAACAAGCCCGACATTTCAAACAAGCGGTAGACACTCGGGTTCACGTCGCATACGACCATTTTGCCGCCTTTGCTGCGAATCTGCTTGTATCTGCCCAAAATGACGCCTAATCCGGAGCTGTCCATAAACTGCAGATCCTTCAGGCTTAGAATAATGTGGTGGCTTTCCCCTCTCATGATCTCCGCCTCCATCTTATTGCGGACAATATCCGCCGTATGATGGTCAAGTTCTCCGCGGAGACGCACGATCAATACATTACGGTAATGCTCCAGTTCTGCTTGCAGACTCATTATCGCCGTTCAACTCCTTTGGGCTTCGCTATTGGATCGCACTACGATTTCTCCGCGAATCCCCGGGTTTCCTGCACGGCGACAAAACTAGAAGAGAAGCGCTAGAAGCTGACAAAATGCGCTAAGAGAAAAGCCCCCCGAAGGAACGTTTAAGCAGTTTGAACCAACCGGCTTTATCAATCGACTGAGGCGCGTCTACCGGGAACTCCTTCACAACTTGGTCTCCCTGATAGACGACAAGCTTGCCGATGGATTGTCCGATCGCAACCGGCGCTTTAAGCGGTTCATTGATTTGCAGCTCGTAACGGATATCCTGCGTAGCCGCTCCTTTTTTGAGCAAAATGCTATAAGGATGCTTCGCAACAAGCGGTATTTCCCGCACTGCGCCCTTCTCGACCTTGATCGTTCCCATCGCGTCCCCTTCTTTGAAGATCGGATGGGTCATATATTGCGCGAATGTGAAGTCCAGCATCTGCGATACTTCGGCATTTCTTGTTTTGGTGTTTGGCTCGCCCATTACAACCGCGATCACCCGCAGGTTATCCCGTTTAGCCGTTGCCGTTAAACAGAACTTCGCTTCATTCGTGAAGCCTGTTTTGAGACCGTCGGCACCGCTGTAGAACCTTACAAGCTTGTTCGTATTCACGAGCCAGAACGGTTTCTCCGATGATTTGCGCAAATAATCCTGGTAGGACCCGGTATATTTCGTAATCTCGGAATGCTTCAGCAGCTCGCGCGACATGACGGCAATATCATGCGCTGAGGTGTAATGATCAGCAGCCGGCAGCCCATTACAGTTGGCAAAATGCGTATTTTGCAAGCCAAGCTGCTGCGCTTTCTCATTCATCATCACAACAAACTGCTGCTCGGTTCCCGCGAGCTTTTCCGCCATGGCAACAGAGGCATCGTTGCCGGAAGCCATCGCGATCCCTTTCAGCATTTCGTCAACCGTCATTTCTTCACCGGGTTCCAGGAAAATTTGAGAACCGCCCATAGATGCCGCGTATTCGCTAGTTGGCACCTTGTCGGTCAATTTGATCTTCCCGTCGTCCAATGCTTCCATGATCAGCAGCATCGTCATGACCTTCGTAATGCTCGCCGGAGGAAGCTTGACGTTGCTGTCCTTCTCGTAAATAACGGTTCCGCTGTCCGCGTCCATCAGGACCGCGGAACGAGCTGAAGGTGCTAGATCAAGCGATGCGGTCTGCTGCTGTTGGCCTTGAGCACCGGGAACGGGCTCTTTCGCGCTAGTTACGGCATTGGCATTAGCAGCAGCTGGCATTGCGGTTAGGGCAAATGCAGCGAATAGAATGAACAGCTTCGTACAAACTTTTTTCATGTGCAGGTCTCCTTCAAAGATGATGCGGTTTTTGTCGCATAAGTTTTACACCGCAATTGGGCTATATTGTCTTCTCCAGTCTTGACCTCTTTCATGAAAATTATTCCACGGAAATCGATTGCGAAATTGCAAACACAACAAAAAACGCCGTACTCCTTAAGGGAGTACGGCGGTATATGAAATGGGACTAGTAGCGCTCCGTTCCTTCTGCCGTAACAACGGACAAGAGAAGCGGACGTTCCTCAGGCTTATCAGCCGCTACCGTGTAAGCTTCGCGGACTTTATCTATTACTTCCTCCACGGTAGAATCCTGGGCGCGCGTATGAAGCACGGCAAGCGTGTCGCCTTCGCTTACCGAATCTCCAACTTTCTTGCGGATCGTGATGCCGACGGAATAGTCTATAGACGCATCCTTCGTTGCCCGTCCGGCACCCAGCAGCATCGCTGCGATTCCAAGCTCTTCCGCATCGATCGCGGCGATAAACCCTGCGGAAGAGGCTTTTACCTCTACTAGCTCCGCAGCCTGCGGTAACCGATTAACGTCATCTACGACCGATACATCCCCGCCCTGAGCGGCAACAAACTGCTTGAATTTGGCGAGGGCCTCACCATTATCAAGCTTGCTTTGAAGGAGCCCTCTCGCTTCTGCAACCGTCGAAGCTTTTCCGCCAAGAACAACCATATGCGCGCCCAAGGTAAGACATAATTCGGTAAGATCGGCGGGACCGTTGCCCTGCAGCGTTTCAATAGCCTCCCGGACTTCCAGCGCATTGCCGATAGCGAAGCCAAGGGGCTGATCCATATCGCTGATGACGGCAGCCGTCTGCCGGCCGACCTGGGTACCGATCTCTACCATAGCCTGGGCCAGCTTCTCGGAATCATCCACGGTCTTCATAAAAGCGCCGCTTCCCGTCTTCACATCCAGCACGATGGCATCGGCACCGGCCGCGATCTTCTTGCTCATGACAGAGCTCGCTATTAACGGAATGGATTCGACGGTAGCCGTCACATCCCGCAGCGCGTACAGCTTTTTGTCCGCCGGTGCCAGATTTCCGCTTTGTCCGATAACCGACAATCCAAGCTCATTCACTTGTTCTAGGAATTTCTCCCTCGTCAGCTCTGTCTGGAAGCCTGCAATCGATTCCAATTTATCAATAGTTCCTCCGGTATGGCCAAGTCCTCTGCCGGACATTTTGGCAACCGGAACACCAACGGATGCGACAAGCGGGGCAATAATCAGCGTTGTTTTGTCGCCTACACCGCCCGTGCTATGCTTGTCCACCTTTACTCCCGCAATCGGAGCCAGATCTACCTGGTCTCCCGAATTCGCCATGGCAAGCGTAAGTGCCGCCGTCTCGGCCGGGGTCATCCCCCGAAAGAGTACCGCCATAGCCCAAGCCGACATCTGATAATCCGGAATGTCCCCATCGCAATAGCCATCCACCAGAAACGTCAATTCTTTTGCAGTCAGCTCTCCGCCGTCCCGCTTCTTTTGTATTAGATCTACTGCTCGCATGTTATTCACTCCGTTTCTGCCGCGCAGTCATTTATTAGAATGCGCTCGCAGCATTTGTTGCCGAACGATCAGTTCGTCCAGCATTTGGCTCAGCTGGAGCACCTCACGATGTACAAATGTTTTCTTTTTCATTGCTTTTTCAACCATTTTCCCTCTAAGTTGCTCGATTTCGACGAGTAATAGCTTGTCCACTTTATCTCCACTCCATCATCGCATAATCATGGACATTATACGACGAGCTCGCCATCAAATACTGTCATATTCCGTCGAGTCAATTGTTACATTTTTATTACAAAGATCTACTAAAAAAGTCGGATAACTTCCTTCACCAGCGCCAAAAATTCAGTTTTTACGCGTTCCGTCGTTTCCATAACCTCGGCATGCGACAATGGCTGGTCAAGCACCCCTGCCGCCATATTGCTGATACAGGAAATACCGAGAACTTCAATGCCGGAATGGCGGGCAGCAATGACTTCAGCAACAGTCGACATGCCGACAGCATCCGCACCTAATACGCGCAGCATGCGAATTTCGGCAGGCGTCTCGTACGTTGGCCCAAGCAGGCCTGCGTAAACGCCTTCTTGCAGCTTAAGGCCTTGTTTAGCCGCCGTTTCGCGGGCAATCGCGCGCAGACGCTTGCTGTAGGCCTCGGACATGTCGGGAAATCTTACGCCTAGCTCATTATCGTTAGGACCGATCAGCGGGTTTTTACCCGTCATGTTCAGATGGTCGGAGATCAACATCAGGTTGCCTGCCTCATAACCGAGATTCACGCCGCCTGCAGCATTTGTTACCAGCAAGGACGACACGCCAAGCGCCTTCATGACGCGAACAGGAAATGCCGTCAGCTCCGGTCCGTATCCTTCGTACATATGGAATCTGCCGCGCATAAGCACTACCGCTCTGCCGGATAAGGTTCCGACTACCAGCTCTCCCGCATGGCCTTCAACCGTAGAAACCGGGAAATGCGGAATCTCGCTGTAGTCGATCGTAACCGGGTTTTCGATATGATCGCCAAGCACGCCAAGGCCGGAGCCCATAATCAAGCCAATCTCCGGCTTCACCTGTACTTTGCCGGCGATAAAGGAAGCAGCCTCTTTAATCTGCGCTGCTGTCATTGTAGTTAAACTCATCGTTAGTTCCTCCTCTTAATCCTTATTACTCTTTTGTCTTCAGCAAGCTTAAGAAGCTTGCGCCGTTTGGCGGTGTCGGCACGCCGAAATTGCCGGCAATTGTAGCGCCTAGATCCGAGAAGGTTGCTCTTGTGTCAAGCCGCTCCGGATTTGCGAATGCAGGGCTGTATAGCAGAATCGGTACGTATTCGCGTGTATGATCGGTTCCGGGATGGGTTGGATCATTGCCGTGATCGGCTGTAACGATCAATAGGTCCCGTTCTCCAAGCGTGCTTTCGAGCTCCGGAACCGCACGGTCGAACTCCTCCAGAGCTTTCGCGTACCCTTCCGGATCGCGCCGGTGTCCGTACAAAGAATCAAAATCCACAAGATTGGTGAACAACAAGCCTTTGAACGGCCTTTTCAACGCTTCAACCGTACGTGCAATTCCGTCGGCATTGCTTTTGGTCGACGTTGTTGCCGCAATGCCTTCGCCGTCAAAGATATCGTTAATCTTGCCGATGGCGATGGTGTCGAGCCCGTTATCCTTCAGCAGGTTCAGGACGGTAGGCTCGGGCGGTTTTACCGCATAATCGTGACGGTTAGGCGTACGCTTGAAGGCGCCGGGTGAACCGAGATACGGCCTGGCGATAACCCGTCCCACGGCAAACCGCTCGTCCATCGTTAATTCACGGGCGATCTCGCAGCCGCGGTACAGCTCCTCGAGCGGAATAACGTCCTCGTGAGCCGCAATCTGGAACACGCTGTCGGCGGACGTATAAACGATCCATGCCCCTGTCTCCATCTGCTCGGCGCCTAGCTCATCCAGGATCTCGGTGCCGCTGGCCGGCTTGTTGCCAATCACCTTGCGGCCGGTACGTTCTTCGAACGCCTGAATCAATTCGGCCGGAAAGCCTTCCGGAAACGTCTGGAACGGTACGGTAATATTAAGCCCCATCAGTTCCCAATGACCGGTCATGGTGTCTTTGCCAACCGAGACTTCAGCCATTTTGCCATAATAAGCGGCTGCTTTCCCTTCCGGCTTCCAGTCCGCCAGATCGGCAATCCGGTCAAGTCCCCAGCGGCGCAGGTTCGGAAGCTGAATGGAAGGCACGCGTTCGATAATATGGCCTAGCGTATGGGAACCGCTGTCTCCGAAGGACGGCGCATCCGGCAATTCGCCGATGCCGACGCTGTCTAATACGATTACTGCAATACGATCAAATTTCATGGGTATCCTCCTAAAAAGAATTGCAACACGCTTTTGGTTGCAATTCTTGCTTCGTAAGCGTAAACCTAAAGAATTGCAACACGCTTTTGGTTGCAATTCTTGTAAATCAAGCCCGGGGATGGGCATTCGAATAGATATCCTTCATTTTCACCTTGGAGACCTTCGTGTAACGCTGGGTGGTCGAAATGTCCGCATGGCCAAGCAGCTCCTGGACGGCCCGGAGATCAGCCCCGTTCTCCAGCAGATGCGCAGCAAACGAATGGCGAAGGGTATGCGGTGTAATCTCTTCGGAAATTCCGGCTTCCTTCGCGTATTTCTTAACCATCTTCCAGAAGCCCTGCCTCGTCATCCGGGTACCAAGCTGATTGAGGAACAAAGCGGGCTCGTCCTCCGATTGCCGGAGCAGCTCCGCTCTGCCATTCGCCAAATAATCGTCAAGGGCAGCTGCCGCCATTCGCCCAAACGGGATGATCCGTTCTTTCATGCCGCTGCCTACGCACCGAATGATGTTTAATTGCGAATTTACGCTGTCCACATTTAGCGAAATCAGCTCGGACACCCGAATCCCGGTAGCATACAGGAGCTCCAGCATCGCTTTGTCCCGCTTCCCGGCAGCCGTAACCGACTGAGGCGTTTCAAGCAGTTGGCCGGCGTTCTCCATCGACAGCACGCTTGGTTCTTTCTTTTCCTGCTTGGGGGACTCTATGTAGATGGCGGGATTAAGCTGAATATAACCGTTTACCGCCAAATAATGAAAAAAGGCGCGTATGGACGCGATATGCCGCGATACCGTCGAAGCCTTGCGTCCGCTTTCTTTCAGACGCAGTAAATAATGCGACAAATGGTGACGCCCTACGTCGGCCACATTCGCAATCGATTGCTGTTCCAGATAGTCGAGCAAGCCTTGCAAGTCGCGTCCGTAAGACTCCAGCGTACTGCTGGATAAGGCGCGCTCGTTCATTAAATATTGTATAAAGGATTCTACTTGAGCTTTCATGCCGGTTCCTTTCGTTCCAGAAGGATGATCAAGGCCATAGGACTATGGCCCTTGTCTGCGGGCAAGTTATCCTGCTAAACAACTATTCCACAACCGGCCGTTCAAATCCTGCTTTTTCGCTTTTATTTTATAACAGGTTATATCATTCCCCATACCAATAAAACCATCTCAGCCGATCCGTAATGCTCCCTTTCTCCGCATCAGCCTGAAAAACCTTCAACGCAGCCCCTTTAGGCTCTCTATAAGGGTGGACGGGCGCAATCACGTCAACCAGCCAGCGATAGCTGCCCGTCACGATCAGAAGCAACAAGGTGAATATCACAACAAACAAGATACGGCTTAACCATCTGCGCAGGGAGAGGACCATCTGCCTTCCTCCTTTATTTTTACGGTTGTCCATCCGTAACAATTTATGAAGGAGGAATTGTGGTTATGCCTTTAATCACGCCTAGCTCGCCTAAAGTCAGGGCTCCAGATTGTCGAAAGCGATGCTGTCCAGCCAGCGTTGCAGGGGAGTGTACGGGAGTCCCGAAGCCTCTGCGACAGGCTCATAGGTGACAGTGCCCCTGTGAGTGTTGACGCCTTTCTGCAGCGGCACACTGCTTCTAATCGCCCCCCATCCCCGGCTTGCAAGATCAAGCGCATACGGCATCGTAACATTCGTTAAAGCAAAGGTGGACGTGCGCGGAACGGCACCCGGAATATTGGCGACCGCATAATGGACCACGCCATGCTTGATATAGATGGGATCCTTGTGCGTGGTTGGCCGGTCAACGGTTGCAATCGACCCGCCTTGGTCAACCGCGACATCGACAATAACCGAGCCTTTTTTCATGGATTGCACCATCGTTTCCGTAACCAGATGCGGCGCTTTTGCTCCCGGTATCAAGACCGCTCCAATCAGTAGATCCGCTTTTCCAACAGCTTCCGCAATATTATAGGGACTCGACATGACCGTCCGGAGCCGTCCTCCGAACACATCATCCAGGTATCTCATGCGGTCTGTGCTTTTTTCCAAAATCACAACGTTAGCGCCCATGCCTAATGCTATCTTGGCTGCGTTGGTTCCTACAATTCCACCGCCAATAATAACGACCTCAGCTGGCGGTACCCCCGGAACGCCTCCCAACAATACGCCCCTGCCGCCGTTAAAAGCTTCAAGAAACTGCGAACCCACCTGTACGGACATGCGTCCCGCCACTTCGCTCATTGGCGTTAACAAGGGCAGGCTTCCGTTTGCGAGCTGAATCGTCTCGTAAGCAATCCCCGTTACACCGCTGTCCATCAATGCTCGCGTAAGCTCGGGTGCTGCGGCAAGATGCAAATACGTGAACAATATCAATCCTTCGCGAAAATAGGCGTATTCTTCCTTAAGCGGCTCCTTGACCTTCATGATCATATCCGCTTCTCTCCATACCTCCGATGCGTCCCCTCGAATCTCCGCACCTTCATACTCGTAATCCCGATCCTCAAATCCGCTTCCTTCGCCGGCTTTCGTCTCCACAATCACCTTATGGCCTGCCGCCTTCAGCATGGTTACGCCCGCCGGGGTAAGCGCAACACGGTACTCGCTCGATTTAATTTCCTTCGGAACGCCGATAATCATTAGCTACCCCTCCTGGAATGTGGCGCACTATCTACTATGTTGTATGAAACTTTAGGGACAAATGTCAGCCCATAAGCCTACCTTTTCCAGCCCGATCGAAAAATATGTGCTTTTATTCCGTACAGGTGTCCATAACGAACGCGGCTGGCTCTCCATACACTGAACAAGCACATTTTCATTGGCTTTGTCGATCTTTATATAGAACGAATAGGAGAATGCATATGCCAAAGCTGGAAAAGCTGCTGTTCACAAGCTCAAAGCGTGTCCCATCCAGAAATACCTTCCGTAAACTAATTACCTTTAAAACGGGTCGATCATATAAAAAATATCTCAAAAAGCTCCGTATTAAAGGGTTAAAGCCATACAAACGGATGCCGGCCCTCCGAACGATCGGCTGTCATTTCGACAAGCGCCGCCCTTGGAAATCCATTGCAAGACACCCGGAAGTAAAAAGGGTCGAGAGCGATGTCCGGATCCGGGTGCATCTCTTCAGAAAGCATAAGGCATCGGCGAGAAGCAAAACGGTCCATGCAACGGCGGCGGCATGCCCGCCTGAGCTGACATGGAATATATGCCGCATAAAGGCCCATGAAGCATGGCCGCGGATAACCGGCGGGAAGATAAAGGTCGCTATTATCGATACGGGAATTGCAGCGCATCCTAATCTGCAGATTGCAGGAGGAGTTAACACGATTCGGGGCGGAAGCTACGCGGATGACAACGGCCATGGCACCCATGTCGCGGGAATAACCGCAGCCAAAGGCTTGGACGGAATTAAGGGGGTAGCCCCCGATGTCGAGCTGTATGCCGTTAAAGCCTTGGACAGCCGGGGCGGCGGGTACGTCTCCAGCATCATTGCCGGCGTAGACTGGTGTATCCGCAATAAGATGGATGTCATCAATATGAGCTTTGGCCTTGTTGGTTCTTCCGTCAGCCGCGCGCTCAGAGAGGTTATCGCAAAAGCCTATAATCAGGGAATTGTTATCGTCGCTTCTGCAGGCAACTCCGGTACGGAGGATAACGGCAAGATTGACGCACCGGCATCTTTTCCCGAAGTGATGGCTATTGCCGCAACCGATATGTCGGATAAAGTTACCGGCTTTAGCAGCCGAGGCTCGGGGATCGATCTTGCCGCACCCGGTGAGCAGATAAAGTCCACATGGCTAAATGGCGGATATATGACGCTATCCGGCACCAGCATGTCCTCCCCGCATGCTGCGGGCGGAGTTGCTCTACTGTTATCCAGACAGACGGGACTTAGCCCAACCAAGGCCACGGAGCAGCTTAAGAGCTGGGCGCTTCCGCTGCTTTCCGAGAGCGAGAACGAGCGTGGTGCAGGCCTCCTGCAGCTGGATCGCATTTAACGGTACAATCAGATCGTCCAAGAAACGCCAAAACGGCTTTGCCGTCCAGTTACGCTGGGCAGCAAAGCCGTTTATTCATTTGATTTGTCATTATTCGCGTTGCAACGGTGACATACGCCTTGGAAGTCGAGACGATGGTCGATAACGGTAAAGCCGTATTCTTGCTCCAGCCGTTCCTCCAGCGGAAGAAGCCAATCTTCCTTAATCTCGTCCATTGCGCCGCACTGTACGCAAATTAGATGATGATGATGGTGCTTGCTGCTATCCGTACGAAGATCATAGCGGGCAACGCCGTCACCAAAGTTAAGTTTCTCGACTACATGCATTTCGCTCAGCAATTCGAGCGTACGGTATACCGTAGCGAGTCCGATTTCCGGGGCCTTGTCCTTTACGAGCATGAATACATCCTCGGCGCTTAAGTGATCCTCTTCATTCTCAAGCAATACACGAACGGTTGCTTCACGCTGCGGGGTTAATTTGTAGCCCTGCGACTGCAACTGTTGTTTTATCTTCTCAATCCGGGCTTCCATGATTTCCCCCCTACCACATGTCTGCGCCAACATCAGGAAACGTTTGCTTTCATTATAGGGGTTAACCATTCCTAAAGTCAAACATTTTGCCGTTAGACGCCTGTTGCAGCCCCTGTCAGATAAGGAGCCGCCCACTGCATGAAGTAAGGCGACAGATACGCTTCCAGCAAAGATGCTCCGGCCAAAAGCAGCAGCATAAGCAGTGCCGTCGACGTAAACGTCGCGATTTGGGGAGCCAATGTTCCTTTTTGCTGAAGCAGGCGATTTTTGATGACATAGGTCGAAAAGGTAATGGCTGCAACGCTAGTTATCATAATAGCCGGCACTACGATCAGATTCGGCGGAGCAACGGAGGCCAGCGAGAACAATACGCCTTTCCATGCATGCTGGGAGATTAAGGACCCAACCGCAAAGCCGACCAGCGCCCCTTTCAGAAAATCCAGCGCCAGAACAAACGGAATCCCCACTACCGATATGCCTAGAAACCATAACAAAAACAGCCATTTGCCATGAAAGAAAAAGCTGTCCCAGAACGACTGCGCCGCATCGGGCGTTACGCCGTCATTCACCAGCCTGATATATTGATTCACATCCGCCGCCAAATCCTGCTGCTGCTCCAGTGTCAAAGCGTTGACCATCAGCCCGCCGAATATGGCTCCTACGACAAACAATACGGCAACGAAAACATACAAGGTCAGCTGGTTTTTTACCGCGTCTTGAAAAGCTGGCGAACGCATGGAACACTCTCCCTTCTTGTCCTGATGATAAAGTGTATGTTCCCTTTATTCACCGTATGACGTCCAAGAGAGCGCTCGGGACAAGTTTTAGATCTTCCCCGTCAACTGATAAAGCTTCCACGCGTACACGGCCAGAATCGTCTTTGCGTCGCTGATTCGGCCTTCCGCGATATAAGCCTCCGCCTGCTCTAGCGTTATCGCTTCTACCCGCAGATACTCATCTTCATCCGTATGCTGCGTGCCTGCCGTTACCTTTTCCGCGAAATACAGGTACAGCTTCTCGTCGGCAAAGCCGGGCGAGGTAAAAAAGCCGCTGACAAGCTTCAGGCTGTCGGACTTATAGCCGGTCTCTTCTTCCAGCTCGCGTGCCGCGGCTTCCATCGGATCTTCTCCGGCATCCAGCTTACCGGCGGGAATTTCAATCTGGAACTTCTCCAGCGGCTTACGGAACTGTTCGACAACAAGCAGCTTTCCGTCAAGCAGTGCCATAACGGCAGCAGCGCCCGGATGCTTCACAATCTCGCGCGTAGCTGTGCGGCCATCCGGCATCGCAACGGTATCCACCTGGAGCGTAATCATTTTCCCCTCGAAAATAGGTTGTGTGCTGATTGTTTCTTCCCGCCATAGCTCGTTGTTCTGACTCATACTGATTCTCCCCTGTTCTTCGAATGATGAAATACGGAATAACTTGTCCTCTTTTTACATATCCATTGCATATAAGACATCCACAAAGGAGCGTGTGAAAGATGAAACAATATCTAACGCATAATGAACTGAGACTCGTCGGCAAAGCCTGGGAAATTCAAACTCAACTCCGCAAGCTCTCCCGAATGGATATCCCGCTTCAAAAGCTGCTCTCCCCGCAAAAAACGAAATAAACGGCTTATCCTGCCTTGGACAAGCCGTTTGTTCTCGGATGTTTAAGCTTTCGAGGCTTGTTTGATGATCTCGATAATGAACTCCGTAATTTTCACAAGGTCAACGACCTTGATCTGTTCCTTCGTTGTATGGATATGCTCGTAACCAACGGCCAGATTGACCGTAGGCACGCCGAGACCATTGAAAATATTCGCGTCGCTGCCGCCCCCGGAATGGAACGTGCGCGGCGTAAGTCCAATTGCCGTTGCTGCCGACTTGGCCAGCTGGACAACCGGCGAGTTATCGTCATGGACATAAGCCGGGTAGATTAACTGGCTTTCAAATTCCGCTCTTGCACCAAACTCCTCCGCCGCACTCTCCAGCGCCTCGCGCATGGCGTCCACCTGACGGTCCAGCTTCTCCTGCACGATACTGCGTGCTTCCGCTACCAGCTTCACGAAATCGCAGACGACATTGGTTGCGCCGCCGCCCTCAAAGCTGCCGATATTAGCCGTTGTCTCTTTGTCGATACGACCAAGCGGCATACGGGAGATTGCTTTTGCGGCTACTTGGATCGCGCTGATGCCATCTTCCGGATTTACGCCGGCATGCGCCGACTTGCCATGCAGCTTCATGATGACTTTCGCTTGGGTAGGCGCTGCGACGGCCATATCCCCAATCGAACCGTTGGAATCAATCGCATAACCAAACGATGCTTTCAGCTTGGAGGCATCCATATTCCGTGCGCCAAGAAGACCGGATTCCTCTCCGACTGTAATGACAAATTGGATCGGTCCATGAGGAATGTTGTTTTCCTTGAGCACGCGGATCGCTTCCAGCATGGCGGCCAGCCCAGCTTTATCGTCGCTGCCGAGTATCGTTGTGCCATCGCTTCGTATGTAACCGTCACTGTCAATTTGCGGCTTGATGCCGTTTCCGGGCGCTACGGTATCCATATGGGAAGTGAACAAAATCGTAGGCGCGCCTGCTTCTCCTGTACCTTCCAACAAAGCGAACAAATTGTTTGCGCCATGCCCCGTTTTTTCCATCGCGTCATCTTCCTCAATCGAAAGACCCAGCTCCGAAAACTTTGCTTTCAGCACTTTGCTGATTTCCTGCTCGAATCTTGTCTCGCTGTCTACCTTGACGAGTTCGATGAACTCGCTGACGATCCGTTCCTGATTCACCATAACTATTTCCTCCGCTCTCTGTTTTCGATTACAATAGACGGGAGCTTGTTTTTTAAAAGAAAGGAGTTTTTACCCTTGAAGATGCAAAAGCTTATTCGTCTAGTTGCTATTCTTGTTGTTACCGCCCTTGTCATTACGACGCTTGTTGCTTCACTCAGCTCGCTGCTCTAGCAGAGCGGGAGTCGAAAATCCGAATACACGGCAGAAATGCGGCAGCAGCTGCCGCGCTGCCTCTTCTACGGACAGGGTAACGCCGGACAAGTCGTTAAAGGATGTTACCCCATACTCCTGAATGCCGCATGGAATAATGCCGCTAAAGCCCTCGTTGCCTATTCCCGCCTCAATATTCAAGGCAAAGCCATGGCTTGTTACAAAACCGCCGCGATCGCGGGCGCGATTGAATTTCACGCCGATTGCGGCGATTTTCTCATTGCCGACCCATACCCCAGTATATTCCGGCTTTCTCCCCGCTTCTATACCATATTCGGCCAGCCAATTTATTATAGCCTGCTCTACATTGCGCAGGTACGCATGCAGATCCAATCCCTCCATCGGCAGGAACAGCATCGGATAACCGACTAATTGTCCCGGCCCATGATAAGTAATGTCCCCGCCGCGGTCGATTTCGAAGACCGATATTCCGCGCTCGTTCAGCTCATCCTCGCTAAGCAGCAGATGCTCGTGATGACGGTCCGTGCCCAGCGTATAAGTAGGCGGATGCTGAAGAAGGAGAAGCGTTTCCTGACGCTCCTCCTGGCTGATCTGCCGCACGATCGATTTCTGCATTTCCCAAGCTTCCGCATAACCGATCATCGGTATATATCGGGCTTCCATTTGCCGCTCCACGTGTTTAGATGCCGTGTCAGTCATGCTGGATTACCCCGTTTCTTCTAGTACAATTTCGTGTCTACGTTAAAGCTTTCAAGATTGTCTTTCACGCGCTGCAGGAAGCGGCCGCAGATAACGCCGTCCAGTACGCGGTGGTCAAGCGACAAGCACATATTCGCCATGGAACGGATTGCAATCATGTCGTTGATCACGACAGGACGCTTCACGATCGATTCAAAGGTCAGAATAGCTGCCTGCGGATAGTTAATAATCGGGTTCGTAATAATCGAACCAAAGGAGCCTGTATTGTTGACGGTAAAGGTACCGCCCTGCATATCGCTGAGCGTCAGCTTGCCTTCGCGTCCGCGGCGTGCCAGATCATCGATTTCCCGCGCAAGGCCGGCTATTGTCTTGTGGTCGGCGTTTTTGATAACAGGTGTCGCGACGGACTCTTCGGTTCCGACTGCAAGGGAGATATTGATATCCCGCTTCACAATGATTTTGTCGACAGCCCACATGGAGTTCATGATCGGGAAATCCTTCAAAGCATTAACGACAGCCTTCAGAACAAAGGCCAGATACGTCAGATTAATGCCTTCGCGCTTCATGAATTCATCCTTCACCTTGTTGCGAAGCTGAACCAGATTGGTAACGTCGATCTCAATCATCATCCAGCCATGCGGAATTTCATTGACGCTTAGCATTGTATTGCGGGCGATTGCGCTCCGGATCGGCGATACGTCGATGAAATCTTCTCCACGGCCCTGAATCGAGGCGCTTTGACTAGGTACGGTTGGCGTACGAGGCGTCTCCGTTAAATGCAAGCCGGACGAACGAACTTCCGTTACGGTTGTGCTTGGCGGAGGTGTGACCGGCTTGGCCGCAGCAGGCGCAGGCGCTTGTCCCACACCGGAAGCCACGTAAGCCAGAATATCCTTCCGCGTAATTCTTCCGCCAAGTCCAGTACCCGGCACATCAGCCAGACGGACGCCATGCTCAGCCGCAAGCTGCTGAACAGCCGGCGAGAAGCGGTTGCGCATCGAATTGTCGTCTTCATCGGCCGATTCCGCGTTTACGGCAGCTTTTGTTGCTTCCGATGCCCCCGAAGCTTCCGTTGCCGATGAAGCAACTTCCGTCTCAACGCGGCATACCGGAGTCCCGACCGGTACCGTCTCGCCATTGCCGACCAGAATCTCAATCAGCGTGCCGGCAATTGTGGAGGGCAGCTCCGCGCTTACTTTATCCGTGATAAGCTCACAGATCGGTTCATACATCTCAATCCGGTCTCCCGGCTGCTTCAGCCATTTGTCAATAGTCGCCGAGACCAGCGATTCCGCCAACTGAGGAATAACGATCTCCTTTACCGATTTCATTAATTATCCATCTCCCTACCTGACACGTACTTGTCGCTTAGTATAGCGCCAAATTGCGCATTGCTTCTTTTACTTTGTCTTTATTGAGCAAGAAAAACTTCTCGCCCGGCGGGTTAATCGGCATAGCCGGCACATCCGGACCACAAAGTCTTTGGATAGGAGCATCCAGCTCATACAGCAGCTCTTCCGCAATAATAGCCGATACTTCCGCACCTACGCCGCCAGTCTTGTTGTCTTCATGAATAATCAATACTTTGCCCGTCTTGCGGACTGCCGCGAGAATGGCTTCCTTGTCGAGCGGCTGCAGCGTTCTAAGGTCAAGAATATGAGTGCTGATGCCTTCTTGCGCAAGCTCTGCAGCTGCCTGCTCAACAAACATTAGAGGCATGCTGTAACCGATAACGGTGATGTCGTCGCCTTCGCGCAGAACGTTGGCTTTCCCGAGCTCAACAACATAATCATCCTCTGGAACATCGCCGTTAATAAGCTTGTAGCATTTTTTATTTTCGAAGAAAATAACCGGATCGGGATCCCGGACTGCTGCTTTTAATAGACCTTTTGCATCATAAGCGGTATAGGGCGCTACAATCTTGATGCCGGGCGTTCCGAAAAATACAGACTCCGGGCATTGCGAGTGATACAAGCCGCCAAAAATACCGCCGCCGATTGGCGCACGGATTACAAGCGGACAACTCCAGTCGTTATTGGAGCGGTAACGGATTTTTGCCGCTTCGCTAATAATTTGATTAGTCGCCGGGAACATGAAGTCCGAATATTGCATTTCCGCAATCGGCTTCATGCCGTACATAGCTGCGCCAATCGCAACCCCAGCAATAGCGGACTCGGCAAGCGGCGTATCAAGCGCACGCATCTCGCCGAATTGCTCAAGCAGCCCTTTGGTTGTTGTGAATACGCCGCCCTTTACGCCAACGTCTTCCCCAAGCACGAATACGTCTTCGTCGCGCTCCATCTCTTCTTTCATTGCCAAACGAATCGCATCGATATAATCCATTTTTGCCATCTTAGCGTCCCTCCTCCGCGTATACGTGCAACAGTACGGATTCTGGTGCCGGGAATGGCGCGTTGTCGCCGTATTCCGTTGCTTCATCGATCATCTTGCGGGTACGCGCTTGAAGCTCAGCTTCAAGCTCTTCATTCCAAAGGCCGCATTCTTCAAGATAACTTTTATATTTCGGGATGCCGTCCTTCGCGCGGTTCTGGTCTACTTCTTCCTTCGTGCGGTACGCAAGATCGTTATCGGAAGTAGAATGCGGGGACAAGCGGTACATCATCGCTTCGATCAGTGTCGGGCCTTCACCGGCAATCGCACGCTCACGAGCTTCCTTCACTACCCGGAATACTTCAAGCGCATCATTGCCGTCAACCTGGAAGCCCGGGAAACCGTAGCCAAGGGCACGGTCGGCCACTCGTCCGCCAAGCTGCTTGTGCACCGGTACCGAGATCGCGTATTGGTTATTTTCGCACATCAGGATGACCGGAAGTTTATGTACTCCGGCAAAGTTACAGCCTTCATGGAAATCGCCCTGGTTGCTCGAGCCTTCCCCGAAGGTTACAAAGCTGACGATCGGTTTGTTTTTCATTTTTGCGGCCAAAGCAATACCAACCGCATGCGGCACCTGCGTCGTAACCGGGCTGGAGCCGGTCACGATCCGAAGTCGCTTGCTTCCGAAGTGGCCAGGCATCTGACGGCCTCCGCTATTCGGGTCTTCTGCTTTCGCGAAAACAGACAGCATTAATTCTTTTACCGTCATGCCGACGGCAAGGACAAATCCATAATCGCGATAATAAGGCAGGAAATAATCATTCTCCCGGTCGAGCGCAAAAGCAGCTGCCACTTGTGCAACCTCTTGGCCGATGCCGGAGACGTGGAAATTAATTTTACCCGCTCTTTGCAGCAGCAAGTTGCGCTCGTCGAATTTACGGGCGAGCACCATCATTGCGTACATTTCAAGAGCCTGTTCGTTAGTTAAGCCTAATTCGTTATGACGAAAGGTTTGTTCGGTTGATTGACTCATGAGGTTGTGCCTCCTTTAACCTGATTTTAAAACCAGGTACTAAGACTTGATATTACCTATTATAACCGCATTCGGTCGAAAAAGAAAATCCTTCGCTAGAGAGCGAGCGATTTGCCGTCAATGGCAAGCATAGCTTCCCCAAGAGCTTCGGATAAGGTTGGATGCGGGTGAATAAGCTGACCGACTTCCCAAGGCGTTGCATTAAGCAGTCCGGCAAGCGAGGCCTCCGAAATCAGATCCGTTGCATGCGGACCAATCATATGGACCCCAATAATATCATTGGTCTTACGGTCTGCAATCACCTTCACAAACCCGTCTGCTTCGCCAAGCACAAGAGCTTTGCCAATTGCGGCGAACGGAATTTTACCGGTCTTAATATCATGCCCTTTCGTCCGGGCGCCGTCTTCGGTCAAACCGTAAGAAGCCACTTCCGGGCGGGAATAGATGCAGCGCGGGATAAGATTGGGATCAACCGACGCTTTCTTATGTCCCGCAATATGCTCGGCTGCCGCAACGCCCTCATGAGATGCCGCATGCGCAAGCTGTACCCCGCCAATTACATCGCCAATCGCATAAATATGCGGCTCGGTTGTTTGCCCGAATTCATTGACATAGATGACGCCATTTTTGGTTTGAATATCCGTATTCTCAAGACCGATGTTTTCAATGTTCGCCTGACGGCCGACAGACAGGAGCAGCTTGCTTGCTGTAAGCATAATATTTCCTTCGGAAGTTTCCGCTGTAATGGATACTTCATCTCCGTTTATCGAGAGCTCATCGGTTTTGAGCTGTACATTTGTGAGAACCCGCACTCCGCGGCGGCGAAGCAGTCTTGTCAGCTCTGCCGACACTTCCACATCTTCGCCCGGAAGAAGTCTTGCTCCAACCTCCACCAAGGTTATCTGCACGCCAAAATCCTGCAGCATCGAGGCCCATTCCACCCCGATAACGCCGCCGCCAACGATTAACATTGATTCGGGAAGCTTCTCGAGCTGAAGAGCATCGTCGCTGGACAAGATATGCACGCCGTCCGGTTTTAGCCCCGGCAGATGACGAGGGCGCGAGCCCGTTGCGATAATCAGGTTCGTCGAAACAACCGATTCCATTTCTCCATCAGCCATTTCAACCGCTAATGAACCGCTGCGCGGCGAAAAAATGGACGGGCCGATAATGCGGCCTTTACCGTTAATAATCTGAATATCATACTTCTTCATCAAGCCTTTAAGGCCGCGATGCAATTGTTCAACCGTCTTTTCCTTACGGTCCTGAACTTTATTGAAATCCAGTGACAGAGCACCCTCAGTAACCGAAACTCCGTATTTGTCCGCTTCAAGCAAAGTCGCATAAACCTCAGCGCTGCGAAGCAGCGATTTGCTTGGTATACATCCTCTATGTAAGCAAGTGCCGCCCAACTTATCGAGCTCCACGATAGCTACGCTTTTGCCCAGCTGAGCAGCTCTAATCGCTGCTGTATATCCGCCCGGGCCGCCGCCAAGCACAGCTACATCCACTTGGATCGTCATTATGTATTCCCTCCTGAAATGAATTATCCCCCACAATGGCCGTACTGTGGTCATCGTGATGATGCATACTTCGAAAGCGCGTTCGCTAAAAATTGTTGCCTAGTTAGCCCATTATGTGCAGGTGATTCGTGACCGTTCTTGCATCGCAAGCATCCGATTACCACTCGTCCTATTGTACCTTTTTTCAAATCGATTTACATCGTTAAATTTCCGAAATAGACACTGCCTTCGGAAAAAGGTATCATAGGAAGGAATGTTTAATAACGGATACAAGGAGAACATCGTACATATGAGATTAGTTGCTGCTCGTCTAGTTGCCGTTTTGCTTCTCGTCATTCCCGGTATTGCGGCCTGTATCGGTTTTCTCAAGATGAAAAACGCCTTATTCAATTACTTTTCCGATTTTGGGAACGATGCCATTCATCCGGATTTTGCCTGGCTCAGCTTCTTGTTTGGACTGGTTCTCTTTGCAATCGGCGTCGGTTTTATTGGCGGATGGATCTTCTTCCGCGACCGTAAACGCAATTACGTAGCCCCAAGATTCCGTCCGAAACGACCTAGACCTCCAAAACCGCAAGCTTAAAGAACATAGAAAAACCCCGCTGTACTCCTTGAGTATTGCGGGGTTTTCTTTTTTGGCCTGAAAAGAAAAACCGCCTTCATATTGGGTGGAACCAATAATAAATAGCGGTTTTATTCTTTAGCTTACTTTGTGCTCGATCCGGAGCTTATCAGCTACCATCGCAATGAATTCGGAGTTGGTCGGCTTGGATTTGCTGATGTTGATCGTATAGCCGAACAGGTGGGAGATGCTGTCGATATTGCCGCGCGTCCATGCAACCTCGATTGCGTGACGGATAGCGCGTTCAACGCGGGATGGCGTTGTTTTGAATTTTTCGGCGATTGCCGGATACAAAGTCTTCGTAATGGCTCCGAGAATTTCGATGTTGTTGTACACCATCGTAATCGCTTCGCGCAAGTACTGATAACCTTTGATATGGGCCGGAACCCCAATTTCATGAATGATGCTCGTAATGTTGGCGTCGAGGTTCTTGCCTTTGGCAAGTGGCACGACATTCGATTTGACCGTCGTTGTTGCGGCAGAGCTGCTAAACGATGCCGAGGAAGAAAACGTGGAATTGCCCACCAATTGACGAATCCGATTTGCGAGGATCTCCATATCGAACGGTTTCAAAATATAATAAGATGCGCCAAGCTGAACGGCTTTTTGAGTGATATTCTCTTGACCGAAAGCGGTCAGCATGATGATTTTAGGCATAGGCGTGATATTTAATTCCTTAATGCGTTCCAATACACCTAAACCGTCCAGGTGAGGCATTATAATATCAAGGATTAGAACATCGGGTACTTTTCTGCCTTCTTCGAAATAAGTCAATACCTCTTCACCGTTATAAGCCACTCCGCTTACGTTCATATCATTTTGTTCCGATATGTATTCGGATAATAAATTGGTGAATTCACGATTGTCATCTGCCAGCAATACTTCGATCTTGTGCAAGGTCTGGTCCTCCCTTAAATGGTATTCACTGCGCGATTACCTTTCCCTAGTTGTCTTGGAATAAAGTTTTCGACATGCCAGTTTAAATTCCTTCTGTCGAAAATTTTTTTCCTTTGATTTTTTAATCTTTTTCGTTATAATTAATAATTTATTACATTTTATGATGCCGTTCGTAAATTTTCGACAAATCCAACCAATTCTAGACGTATTCATGAAGAAACCGCTGAAGGGTTTAACAAGCCCAATCAGCGGTTATTTTATTGGTTTATGCAGCTGTACCTTGCGTCGATTTCTCTCTCATCAAGATGCCTGCATCCTGCAGCATCCATTCGATAAAGCATCCGTAGCCCGAAGCAGGATCGTTAACAAAGACATGTGTAACGGCTCCTACCAGCTTCCCGTTCTGGATAATCGGCGAGCCCGACATCCCTTGAACAATCCCGCCCGTTTTATCGAGAAGGCGTTTATCGGTAATCTTGATTACCATACCTTTGGTTGCTGGGGCAGGCTGTTTCGTAACATGAGCGATCTCGATATCAAACCGCTCGACCTTTTGTCCGTTAACAACAGTCAAAATTTGAGCCGGACCTTCTTTAACATCTTCGGCGAACGTCACAGGAATCGTTTTATCGCTAAAGCTATGATTCGGGTTTTCGCCCATTTTGCCAAAAATACCGAATGGCGTATTTCGTTCGATATTGCCTAAAATCTTGCCTTCTTTGACAAAATGGGCACGTTTCTCACCCGGCTCTCCCGTTTGGCTCTTGTTAATGGACGTCACGCTGGACTGCAAGATCTGCCCTTCGCCAACTTCGATCGGCGTCTGGGTATCCATATCGGTAATGACATGCCCAAGAGCACCGTAAACACCTTGATCAGGAGCATAAAACGTTAATGTACCAACACCGGCCGCTGAATCACGAATATAAAGACCAAGCTTCCAATTGCGCTCTTCCGCATCGCGGACCGGGTACAGCTTTGTTTCTCCGATGGTACCATTACGTTTGTAAGTTATTGCAAGCGGACGCTGCTCCCTGCCTGCTTGCTCCACCAGATTGGCCACCTTGCTGACTTCATTAATATTGTGCCCATCGATCCTGATAATAAGATCGCCTAAACGAAGACCTGCTTTTTCACCAGGCGACTCCTTTGTTCCGTTACTTGCGCGAACCTGATGATGGCCCACAACAAGAATACCGGCCGATTTCACTTTCACGCCAATTGTCTGACCGCCTGGGATGACCCTTAAATCAGGCACGACATTAACTTTAACGGTCTTGAAAGGAATTTTACCAAATAATTTCACTTTCATGCTCGTCTGGCCGCTCTGATGCGGCTGTAACGAAATCGGGTCATTCAAATTGACTGATAATGACTGACGGGTTGAGCCATTGATTTGAAGCATTCGTGGATCCACGGTAACTTCTGCATGTACGGGTACTCCATATTGTAATCGTTTCAGTTGGCCGGAGAATAAACGAAGTTCATTCGGGAATGCGGCAAAATGTTGAAACGGCGCGGAGAGTCCGATCATGCAGACGCAGATAACGAGAACTAGGCCAAACCATTTCTTCCTTGGGCTGGAGTTCAATGATTTCACGCTCCCTGTTATTCCATCGCATGACGAGTAAGGTCGTTTCGCCATTGGCGTACCTTTAAGTTACCCCGCACTGTTTGTTTTATGACCACAAAAACATTCCCTGAATACCTTCCTTTAGGCTCCCTTCTGCCGATCCGCCAAAACAAGCATTTCTTGAGCATGATGACGGGTTTTTTCCGTTACTTCAACGCCGCCCAGCATGCGGGCGAGCTCTTCAATTCGCGAATGCTCCACCAGCTTTGTGACATTTGTGGAAGTACGTTGTTCAATAATATGCTTCTTAATTTCGTAATGGTGATCCGCCATGCAAGCAACTTGAGGCAGATGCGTAATGGAGAAGATCTGGCATTTCGCTGACAGCTGCGACATTTTCTCCGCAATAGCTTGTGCCGCTCTGCCGCTGACGCCGGTATCCACTTCATCAAAGACCAGAACAGGCACTTGGTCAATCTCGGCAAAAATCGCCTTAAGCGCAAGCATAATTCGGGACATCTCACCGCCGGAAGCAATTTTATTGAGCGGTTTAAGCGGTTCGCCCGGATTCGTCGACAACATAAAGATGACTTCATCGATACCGTTAGCGTTAAGAGCCGCCATCTCGGATGTTTCAGACGCTGTCGGATGGTCTAGCTGAACCCGGAAGATCGTATTGCCCATTTGAAGCTGCTTAAGCTCAAGCTCGATTGCGGCTGCGAGACGTTCAGATGCATGGGAGCGAAGCTCGGACAATTCCTGTGCCAATTCATGTGCCTGCAAATACAGCCGCAGTTCATCTTTTCGCAGCTTTTCCAGATACTCGTCGCGGTTCTCAATCTTGTCACGCTCTTCCGTAATGCGCTCCAAATATTGAAGAATATCCGGAATCGACTCTCCGTATTTGCGTTTCAGTCCGTTGATCAGATCCAGCCTGTCTTCAATAATGGACAGCTGCTCAGGATCAGAATCAATGCTGTCCCGGTAATCGCGAAGTTGGAATACCGCATCTTCGGCTTGATAAAAAGCAGACTGAAGCTGTTCCAGCATAGGCGTCAGAACTGCAGGATCATAAGTCTGGATATCGGTCAGCTTGCTGATCGCTTTAGTGATAGCGTCAAGCCCTTTGCCGTTGTACAGTAAGGCATAGGCTTCGGATACGGAGTCCATCCGTTTGCCTGCATATTGCAGCTTGCGGCGCTCCTCCATCAACTGCTCATCTTCGCCGTCTTTCAGATTGGCATTTGAGATCTCTTCGATCTGGTATCGGTACAAATCCAGCATCTGAACATTATGGCGGGTTGTCTCTTCAAGCTCGCGAAGGGATGCACGCGCTTGCTGAAGCTGCTGATACACGGCCCGATAAGCGGTCTTTCGCTCAATCAGTAGATCGCCGGCAAACAAGTCCAGCCATTCAAGATGCTGTTCGGTTCTCAAGAGCGATTGATGCTCATGCTGACCATGTATATTAACAAGGCACTCGCCGATCTCCCTCAGCATCGTCATCGTGACAAGCTGCCCGTTAACACGACTGCTGCTCTTGCCATGAGAAGTCAGCTCGCGTCTGATAACAAGCATCTCTTCTCTTGCTGCCTGTACGCCAAGCCGCTCCATTACGGCCCATACCGGATGCTGGGACGGCAAATCGAACATTGCCTCCATCTCGGCTTTATCACAGCCATACCTGACCATATCTGCGGAGCCCCGTCCACCAACAATTAAGCTAAGTGCGTCAATAAGAATGGATTTCCCCGCACCTGTCTCGCCTGTTAATACATGAAATCCATGATGAAACGAAACGTTTACTTCCTCAATAACGGCTAAATTCCGAATGGATAGCTCGCGCAGCATGGCCAATGACCTCCAACAATGTTTAATTCAGAAGGTCGAGCAGCTTCTCGACAAGCTCGCCGCTCTTCTCCTTCGTTCTGCAAATGATTAGGATCGTATCATCGCCGCATATCGTCCCCATGACCTCAGGCCATTCCATGTTGTCGATCAGCGCGCCAATCGCATTGGCTGTGCCAGGCAAGCATTTCATGACCACCAGATTCTCGGTAAAGTCGATATGGGTAAAATGATCGATAAGCGCCCGCTTCAGCTTATTAATGGGATTCTGACGCTGCTGATCCTGTGGCAGCGAATATTTATAACGCCCATCGCCTGCGGGTACTTTAATGAGCATAAGCTCTTTCATATCTCTGGATACGGTAGCTTGAGTAACCTGGAGTCCCGCATCTCTAAGGGCGTCCACCAGTTCCTCTTGCGTTTCGATTGTATTTTTCGTAACTAATTCCTTGATTTTGTATTGTCTGATGCCCTTCATAACTTTCCTCCCCAAACAAGCTAATCGCTTATGTCAAAAATAATTCGCCGAATGATCTGCTCCTTCACGTCTACAAACAATACTCCCGCGCATTCAGGCAACAGGAGGGAATATACAAGCAGACGGTCTCGAACACCGCTGCCTGTCCAATCCATCGGCATACGTTCTCGGGCAGTTTTTACAATATACATTTTGCCATCTTGCTCGGCAATATAATCAATGTACAATCGGCTGTTAAGTGATTGTCCGTCCAATTCGATTCCGATCGGAACCCTGTGCTTACCGGAAATAACATCATATCCCGAACGTTTCAGGAATTGAATGTTCTCGTCATCTTTAGCAAGTTCACCGCCTTTGCCAAGCGTCAATCGATTGACGCTCGCGGGCTGGTGAAGCCAGCGATAGAATCCCCGGTACGCCCAGAATAACAAAAACGCGCCAGCGACCAGCATAATAAACCAGTCACCGTACATTTCCATACACAGCCCTCCATTCCATTAGAACCTATCTTAATTGGTTCGTGATGAAGGGAGCATTTTCCTCTTACAAACAAATGGACGAACGCATGTTTGGTTGATTTCAGTTTAGCAAATCGAACACATGTTTGTAAAGAGGGAAAACAAAAGGGAACGCTGGCCGCTTTCTAAACGGCCGAAGCATTCCCTTTTTACATGTTGCTCCAATACGGGCGATTACGCCAATTGCGCAATACACGGCTGCTACGGTTAATGTTTCTGTTTTACGGTAAAGGTCTCGCCAGCTTGACGGACAACGTCCTTGATGGCTTCTTCGTCAGGGAATGACCCGTTCGGCTCATTCTCCCAAGTCCAGTAGGCGAGAAACTCGATGTTGCCCTCCCCGCCCGTAATCGGTGAGAACGTTAGATTTTGCAGCTTGTAGCCAAGCTCTGACGCAGCCTTCAGAACCGTCTCGAGCACTTCCTTATGAACGCTTGGCTCCCGGACAACGCCCGATTTGCCAACCTTCTCCCGCCCTGCCTCGAATTGCGGCTTAATAAGGGCGACGATTCCGGAGCCTACGCCCAGCAGACCGCTGAGTGCCGGCAATATCAGCTTGAGCGATATAAAGGATACGTCAATCGAGGCAAAGGTAGGCGGCGGACCTTCCAGATCGGCCGGCTGCGTATATCGGAAGTTGGTACGCTCCATTACGCGCACCCGTTCATCCTGTCTGAGCGACCAATCCAGCTGGTTATAACCAACATCGATAGCATAAACAAACGAAGCGCCGTGCTGCAAGGCACAATCGGTAAAACCGCCGGTTGAAGCGCCGATGTCCAGCATAACCCTCCCGGCCAGATCGATATCGAAGGACCGGATCGCTTTTTCCAGCTTAAGCCCGCCGCGGCTGACGTAAGGGTGGATAGCGCCTTTCACTTTGATCTCGGCTTCCCGCGGGACCTTCATGCCGCCTTTGTCTACCGGCTCGTTATTCACCAGCACAAGACCGGCCATGACGGCCGCCTTCGCTTTTTCCCTGCTCTCGTAGAACCCGCGTTCCACAAGCAATACATCTATTCTTTCCTTAGGTATTGTCGTCATGATTCTCCTTCGTTACTGCCCGGTTGCGCGTTTTTGGAGGCTTGGCAGCAGGTTTTTGATCTCCATCGCCGCCCGTTCTCCCGTTAAACCAACTTCCACGCGCTGCTCCTTTATGGAACCATGTTCCACGAAAATATCCGGAACGCCCATAATGCGGACCGGCATGCCATAAATTCCGCGGAGGGAGTAAAACTCCATTACCGAACTGCCGAACCCGCCAAGCTCGGAGCTTTCTTCGATGACAAGAATATGTTTGCCTTCCGCAGCAAACGACAGCAGCATCTCTTCATCAAGCGGCTTAATGAATCTGGCATTAACGATTTGAACATTGAGGCCGTCTCTCTTCAAAAGATCCGCAGCTTCTTCGGCTACCTGAATCATTGGCCCCATCGCCAGGATAACGGCGGAATCGCCTTCGCGAAGCGTCTCCCACTTCCCGATCGGAAGCGGACGCATCACTTCGTCCATCTTCACGCCGAGGCCGTTAATGCGCGGATAACGGACCGCGATCGGTCCTTCGTTATAGTCAATCGCCGTCTTCATCATGCGGCGAAGCTCATTCTCGTCTTTAGGCATCATAATGACAAGGTTAGGCACGTGGCGCAGGAACGCAATATCGTACACCCCTTGATGCGTCTCGCCGTCCGGACCAACAAAGCCCGCCCGGTCAATCGCGAATACCACGTTGGCGTTCTGGCGGCAGATGTCATGCACGACCTGGTCGTAGGCACGCTGCAGGAATGTCGAGTAAACGGCGTAGACCGGCTTCATGCCTTCCATGGCGAGAGCCGCCGACATCGTAGCGGCATGCTGCTCGGCAATGCCAACGTCGATCATGCGGTTCGGGAACCGTTCAGCGAACGGGAGCAAGCCGGAACCGCCCGGCATTGCCGGAGTTACCGCAACAATCCGTTTATCCTTCTCAGCCAGCTCAATAAGGGCGTTGCCGAATACTTCCGTGTACATTGGCGGACCAACCGCCTTTACCACTTGGCCCGATTCAATTTTGTAAGGTGAAATTCCATGCCACTTGAAGGAATCTACCTCGGCTGGAGAATAGCCTTTTCCTTTCACCGTTATAACGTGTACTAGAACCGGCCCGGGGATGGAATCCGCCTGCTTGAAGAGTTCAAGCATCTGCTCCATGTCATGGCCGTCTACCGGTCCAAGATACGTAAAGCCGAACTGTTCAAACAAAATGCCGCTGACAAGCAAATATTTCAAGCTGTCCTTGAAACGCTCGGCCGTCTTCGCCAGCTTGCCGCCGATGGCCGGAATTTTGTTCAGCAGATGCTGAAGCTCATCCTTCGCCTTCTGGTAATGGCGGTCAGTACGGATCTTGCTCAAATAATGATGCATGGCACCAACGTTTGGCGCGATCGACATTTCGTTGTCATTCAGAACGACAATCAGTTTTCTCTTCTCGTCCCCGATATGGTTCAACGCTTCAAGCGCCATGCCGCCTGTCAGAGCGCCATCGCCGATGACGGCAACAACCCGGTTATTCTCGCCTTTCAGGTCACGGGCTAAAGCCATGCCCATCGCGGCCGACAGAGAAGTGCTGCTGTGGCCGGCTTCCCAAACGTCATGCTCGCTTTCGGCGCGTTTAACAAAGCCGCACAGCCCTTTATATTTACGCAATGTATCAAACCGGTCTTTACGCCCGGTCAAAACTTTGTGAACATACGATTGATGTCCTACGTCAAATAGAAACTTATCCTTCGGACTGTCAAATAGATAATGGAGGACGAGAGTCAGCTCCACAACCCCCAGGTTAGGTGCGAGATGACCACCTGTAACGGAAAGCTTCTCAATAAGAAACTGGCGAATTTCCTCAGCTAACCGCTCCAGCTCTCCTACTGATAAATCTTTCAGGTCTTGAGGTCCGTTAATTTGATCAAGCAGCACGTTACTTCCTCGCTTTCTGGAATACGACATTTTGAACACGGTCCCATTCCACAATAAACGTCAAAATATTTCAATCATTATAGCACAATTGCTGAACATTTCCCAATGTACCCAGTTGAACGATCCTAATCAATAGTCGCGCTGTACGAGGTAATCGGCAATAAGCAGCAATTTATCAGGCGCATCCAGCTGTGCTTCGTGAATGGCAGCCTTCGCTTCGCGAGTTAACCGTTTGACTTGCGCTTTGCTCTCTTCGATCCCGATTAGATAAGGATACGTAACCTTTTGCTGCTCAACATCGCTGTTTGTTTTTTTGCCAAGCTTTTGCTCGTCGCCAATCAGATCAAGAATATCGTCTTGAATCTGGAAGGCAAGACCGATATTGCGCCCGTAATGGCGCAGCGCTTCAAGCTGCTCTGCCGTTGCGCCCCCAATGCGGCCGCCCGCCGTTACCGAGAAAACAATCAAATCGCTCGTTTTGTGAAGATGAATGTATTCAAGCTCCTCTATCGAGGTGATTCCCTGCTCTCCCTGCATATCGGCCGCCTGACCGCCAACCATGCCTCTTGCTCCCGCAAGCATGGCAAGGTCTTCTACGATATCAAGAGCTACTTCGACGCTGATTCCGCCAAGGCGAGTTACTTTCGGAATAAGGTGAAACGCGTGCGTCAGCAGGGCGTCTCCCGCCAGAATTGCCATCGCCTCTCCGAACACCTTGTGATTCGTCAATTTCCCGCGGCGATAATCATCGTTGTCCATGGCCGGCAGGTCGTCATGGATCAACGAGTAAGTGTGAATATATTCAATTGCGCATGCAACCGGAAGCGCATGGCGGGCAGCCGCTGCCTGGCCATGCACGGCCTCCGCGGCAGCCAGAACGAGTGCCGGACGCAACCGTTTTCCTCCGGCCTGCAGGGAATACAGCATGGATTCCCTGAGCTGCAGCGGAATATTCCATTCGGCAGGCAGCGCTTCGGGAAGCGACTTTTCAACAAGCGCGGCACATTCATGCAAGTAGGTCTTGATATCTGTAATCAACGTTATTCCCCTTTTTCCTCGTTCATTGGAGCGAATGCCTTCTTCTGAAAACCTTGCTCTGTTTCAATCAGCACTTCAATCTTGCGCTCTACCTGCTCCAGCTTGCCGCCGCACAGCTGCGACAGCTTCATGCCTTCCTGGAACAGATCAATTGCCGTTTCGAGCGGTACATCGCCGTTTTCAAGGCGTTCGACGATTTTCTCCAGCTGTTCCATTGCTTCCTCAAAACTAAGTTCACTATTCTCCGCTGCTTTCAACGCCATCTTCTCCTTTCATTGACCAGACATGACAATCTAACTGTCCGTCGGCTACCTTCACCCTTACAAGATCACCCGGCTGAACATCTGCAATGGATTTAATCAGTCGCTTTTCCTGTTCGTCGTAGACCAGGCTGTAGCCTCTGGCCATTACTTTGAGAGGACTAAGCGCATCCAGCTGCCTAATTGCGCTGTGGAGCTGTAAACGCCGCTCTTTCAGAGAGGATACCATCGCCTGCTCAAGCCGCTTAACATCACCTTTCAGACGCTTAGCCGCAAAAGCAGCTTGCTCTCCCGGATGATGTCCGGCTAATTGACTTTGAAGTCTTTCAAGCTTTGCTTTCCCGCGTTCGGTTACTCGTAGAGTCCGATGTTGCAGGCGTTCTTGCAAGCGGTCCAGCCGCTGTGCCTGATCCAGCAAATATTTGCGCGGATGCACGAAAAACGGCGACCGTCTAACGCGCTGCAGCTGCTCCTTCCGGCCTTGAACCATCATCCGGAGCGATTGCTCTAACCGTTGCCGTTGTCTTGCCAGCTGCTGCTGCAGCTCCGCTACATGCGGCACCGCAAGCTCCGCGGCCGCGGTTGGCGTTGCCGCCCGAAGATCGGCGACAAAATCCGCTATCGTAAAATCCGTCTCGTGGCCAACCGCGCTAATGACCGGAATTTGCGATGCGGCAATGCTTCTTGCGACAGGTTCTTCGTTAAATGCCCAAAGTTCTTCCAAAGAACCTCCGCCCCTGCCTACAATTAATACGTCGACTTCGCCAAAACGGTTCATCGATTCAATCGCTTTTACAATAGAAGGTGCCGCCTGCGTCCCTTGGACCAGCACCGGAAACACATAAATAGGAACGGAAGGATGCCTGCGCTGCAGCGTAATGATAATATCCCGGACCGCCGCGCCGGTAGGAGAAGTGATTACGCCTATTGCCCGGGGAAAACGCGGAATGGGCCGTTTGCGCGATTCGGCAAACAACCCTTCTGTCTCCAGCTTTGATTTCAGCTGTTCATAAGCTAGATACAAGCTGCCAATCCCGTCCGGCTGCATTGCCGTCACATAAAACTGATAGTTTCCGTCACGCTCGTAGACCGATACATTCCCGCGCGCCATGACTTTAGAACCTTCACGAGGGATAAACGGCAGCCGCTGATTATGTGAAGCAAACATGATGCATTTTAGCCGGCTGTCCTTGTCCTTGAGCGTAAAATACATATGGCCGCTGGAGTGGTGAGTAAAATTGGAAATCTCGCCTCTCAGCCATACGTCCCCAAGTAAAGCATCCGACTCGAGCTTCATCCGGATATACCGGTTAATATCTTTTATCGAATAAATGCGAGGTTGATCTGCCATAGGACATCAATCACTCCCCGATTTTGTGTGCTCGCTTCGCAGCAGTAATCGTGTTGCTCATAAGCATGGTAATCGTCATTGGGCCAACTCCGCCCGGAACCGGGGTAATAAAGCCTGCCGTTTCCAGACAGTCATCATAGTCCACGTCCCCGCAAAGCTTGCCGTCAGGCAGCCGATTAATGCCTACGTCGATAACGACAGCACCCGGCTTAACATATTTGCTGTCAATAGCTTTCGCTTTGCCGATGGCTACAACGAGGATGTCAGCTTGTTTAGCGATTTCCTCCATGTTGGCCGTACGGGAATGACAGATCGTTACCGTTGCGTTTTCCCGGAGAAGCAGCATGGCTACCGGTTTGCCCACAATGTTGCTGCGGCCGATCACGACAGCGTGTTTACCCGAAATATCCACGCCGCTCCGTTTGATCAGTTCGATGCAGCCGGCAGGCGTACATGGCAGCAGGCTGTCATCGCCAATTACCAGATTGCCGACGCTTTCAGGATGGAAGCCGTCAACGTCCTTCTCGACGCGAATGGCGTCAATAACCGCTTTTTCATTGATATGTTTAGGCAATGGAAGCTGTACGAGAATACCGTTAATTTGGTCATCGTTATTCAATTGATTAATAAGCGCAAGCAATTGCTCTTCCGAAGCAGACTCTTCCAAGCGGTGAACCTCGGAATGGAAGCCAAGCTGCTGACAGGCTTTCTCTTTCGAGCCCACATAGACCTTCGAAGCCGGGTCCTCGCCTACGAGAACAACCGCAAGACCAGGTACGACGCCTTTCTCTCTCAGATCAGCCGTTTCCTTCTGAATTTCTTCCCGGATCATATCCGAAATCTTTTTCCCTGCAATAATTTGTGCGCTCATCATCATCTCTCCCCTATGTAGACGGCCGCCAGGCCGCTTATCTAATTAGTCGATTCCGAATTAGCTGTCTCGCCTTCGCGTTCTTTAAGCAATTTGCCCAGCACGCCATTTACGAATTTGCCGGATTCCTCCGTGCCGAAATGCTTGGCCAGTTCGATCGCTTCGTTGATTGCGGCTTTGGGCGGAACATCGTTGCGGTAGGCAATCTCAAAGCAGGCAAGACGCAAAATTTGACGGTCAACGCGGGACAAACGGTCAACCTGCCAGCCCGTCAAATAGTGCTGAAGCATCTCGTCGATCGCAGCTTTGTTATCGGCAACGCCGTTAACCAGCTCACGGACATAATTGTCAGTCTGATCATTCTCTACGAATTCCGCTTCGATCTCGTTCTCGGAACGCGCTTCCTCCATAAGCATGTCCACGGCTTCCATGGGGGTTACTTCGTTCATTTCCAATTGATACAAGCTTGATACTGCAATCTCGCGTGCTAATCTACGTTTCATGAATTCCTCCTCGGCAGCCTCTCTGCCGATCTACTCTTATTTTTATAAAAAAACCTATGATCTCCTCCCTGCCCGGAACTGGCGGCAATCCATCTTCCGGCGTACGGAGGAGACCACAGGATTATCTAAACGGCCGATATCTTTCCATGAGCCATGACCAAAGCCTCTGCCAAGGCAGGATAGAACCGTTCTGCAAGTCCTTTTGTTTGCCAATCCAATAACCAACCGAGACGAGCAGTATGAAAAACAGCATGTCCCAAAAACCGGCAAACAAGTACACAAATCCAAAAAACAGACCGGCGGCAGCGCCGACCGTCCGTTTCCCATAGACTGCCCAGTACTCCCTCCACATCGGCATTCTCCCCTTTACTCGACGCGACTTTTATTCGGTGCGGATTGAATGACGTTAGCAATATAGACGGCTACGTTCGTCACCGGAATGCCGGCGATTTCCTCCACATGATCCTTTACGGCCTTCTGGATTTCCTCAGTAAGACTAGGAATGGAGTTTTCCCCATCTACTACCGCACGCAAAATAATGTTGAGACCCGAATCGGAAGCCTGAATCCGCGCTTTCAGATCCTTTACGCCGCGTTGTTTACCGGCAGCCTTAAGAGCCAGATTCTCAATCGTCTCAATCGAGATACGAATATCGCCAAAGTCGGTGCGCTGGTCGATCGACGGTGCCGAAGAGGAAGAACGTTTCAGCGATACAATAAAGAAGCGCAAGCTGAGTACGAGCAGAACCAGACCAACTACAGTAGTTGTTATCAGGAATGAGTTCGTTCCGTAAAGCTCGCTGACCATATTATTCAGATCGTCTTCCCGTATCCACTCAAAACCGATACAGGCAATAAAGACGGATATAACGCCGATGACTATACTGTAAATAAACAAGAACAGCTTGTCTATAATTCGGATCAACGTAACGCCTCCTCGCATTTGAGCGAATGAAAACCCCCTGGCGCGAAGCGGCATAACCATCACGAGGGGGTTATATGAATTCAATTCATTTGCGTGTATATGTTATTTCACGCGGAAATTCGAATCTTCTTCTTCCGGCTTGCTCTCTGTCTTGAAATGGACATCGTGAATATGTACGTTCACTTCAATAACGTTCAATCCCGTCATCATTTCAATGGAGCGTTTCACGTTCTGTTGAATCTCCGAGGCGATCTCCGGAATCCGGTTGCCGTACTCCACGATAATCGACACATCGACCGCGGCTTCCCGCTGGCCAACTTCAACTTTTACACCCTTGGATAAATTTTTTCGGCCAAGCAGCTCGGCGATACCGCCTGCAAAACCTCCGCTCATACCCGCTACGCCCTTCACTTCGACAGCAGCTAGTCCCGCGATAACTTCAATGACTTCAGGGGCAATTTGAATCGTGCCAATGTCCGTTCTCTCATAATCTGCAGCAATCGTACTCATGATGGTTGTACACCTCCTTAAAGTTGCGCGCTCCGGGTATTTACCGGGAGGTAAATACCCGGAGTGTTGCCTTCGCATCTTATTTCTATACTATAGCATTCGACGTGAAATATGACAAACCAGGAGCAGATTGTACTATTCGGCTAATTCCGGCTGGTTAACGTCATATTCCTCGAGGAATTTAATATCAAAATTACCCTTCACAAAGACCGGGTGATTCAGAAGCTTCTGGTGGAACGGAATCGTTGTCTTGATGCCGTCGATCGCAAACTCGGCAAGGGCGCGCTTCATCCGCGCAATCGCTTCTTCCCTTGTTCTGCCCCAAACAATCAGCTTCGCAATCATCGAATCGTAATGCGGGGAAATCGTGTAGCCCGGATATACGGCGCTGTCCACCCGTACGCCCGTGCCGCCCGGCGGCAGGTAGAACGGAATCGGACCCGGAGACGGCATAAAGTTGCGATCCGAATCTTCCGCGTTAATGCGGCATTCAATCGCCCAGCCGTTGATCTGAAGATCTTCTTGCTTGAACGACAGCGGGTTTCCTTCGGCTACGGAGATCATCTCTTTGATCAGGTCGACATTTGTAATCATCTCGGTTACCGGATGTTCAACCTGAATACGAGTGTTCATCTCCATAAAGTAGAAGTTGCCGTCGGGACCAAGCAGGAATTCAAGCGTTCCCGCTCCCGAATATTGCACCGCGAGCGCCGCACGAACGGCAGCGCGGCCCATCCGCTCGCGCATGGCCGGCGTCAGAACCGGACACGGAGCTTCTTCAACAAGCTTCTGGCGGCGGCGCTGCACCGAGCAATCGCGCTCGAACAGATGTACGGCATTGCCATGCTTGTCGGCCATAATTTGGATTTCGACGTGCTTCATGCCAGTCAAGTATTTCTCCAGGTAAACGCCGGCATTGCCGAACGCCTTCTGAGCTTCCTGCTGGGCTGTCGTAATTTGCTGAACAAGCGATTCCTCGTCATCGGCGATACGAATCCCTTTACCGCCGCCGCCGGCTGTCGCTTTGATGATAACCGGATAACCGATGTCGCGCGCAATGCGGACAGCTTCATCCATATTTTCAATCAGACCGTCAGAGCCCGGAATTACCGGTACGTCGGCTTCCTTCATGGTTTGCTTGGCTACCGCCTTGTCACCCATCTTGCTGATGGCCTCAGGGGAAGGACCGATAAACGTAATGTTGCAGGATTCGCAGATTTCGGCGAAATCCGCATTCTCCGCCAGGAATCCATAGCCCGGATGCACGGCATCGCAGCCTGTAAGCGTAGCAACGCTCATCAGGTTGGTCAGGTTCAGATAGCTGTCCTTGGATGCGGTTGGACCGATGCAGTACGCTTCGTCAGCAAGGCGTACATGCAGGGAGTCGCGGTCAGCTTCGGAATAAACGGCAACTGTAGAAATACCGAGCTCGCGGCAGGCACGAATGATGCGTACCGCGATTTCTCCGCGGTTAGCGATTAATACTTTTTGGAATTTCACGTTTGTACTCCTCTCAAGCAACAATTTCTCCAAATTCGGAGGTTGTATTATTCCGGCTTAACAAGGAAGAGCGGCTGGCCGTATTCAACCAGTTGACCGTTCGACACCAGAATCTCAACGATTTCACCGCGAACTTCCGCTTCGAGCTCGTTCATCAGCTTCATTGCTTCAAGGATACATACAACGCTCTTCTCGTTTACGCGGTCGCCTTCTTTAACGAATGCCGCAGCATCCGGAGACGGGGAGCTGTAGAATGTGCCGACCATCGGCGATACAATCTGATGCAGGTTGTCCGTGCTGGGACGTGCTGCAGGCGTGCTGGTTTGTACCGCTGCTGCGGGAGCTTCTTGAACCGGCTGCGGTGCAAGTACAGGCGCCTGCGTATATGTATGCGTAATTGGGGCTGCAGCTTGTACATTCACCACTTCGGTTTTGCCAGGCTTGCGAATGAATAAGCGTGCTCCTTCGTTTTCGATCTCCAGCTCATGAACGGAAGTCTGATCAACCAGTTTGATCAATTCCTTAATCTCGCTCAATTTGAACATGAATAGTTTTCACTCCTTAAAAGTTTCCGAAGCCTTCTGCTTCGTATGCGTTTTCTCAGATGGAAATAGCATTATTCAGTTTCGATGGATAATCCTAGTTATCCTTTACATAACGTCTAACATTATATCATAAACGCGGCAGAACACGAATCAATTTTTTAACACGGCCAGGCGCCAACGGATGCGGCATCCTTCCACGAAGAAGCAACCACGCGTTTTCGTGTTGAACAATAGGCGTCAAAAGCGCAAATAAAAAGAAGCCGGCCAGGGCATGAAACCCTGCCGGCCTCTACTATCCTTATTTGATAAATTGCACGGAAACTTGGTCTGCGTCTACGCCCAATGTTTTCATAACGAGGTCGATAATGTTTGCCGCTTGGCTCTTGTCGAGCTTATCGCTTTCAACCAGAACCTTGTACCCGTTGCCCTCTTGATTAACGATTGCCTGTTGGAAAGTTTTCATCAGCTCGTTCTCGATGCTTGTCAGTTTGGAGTTTTTTTCTTCCAATTGATCAAGCTGCTCCATTGCCGCTTTGCTGTCGTCAGGGTTTTGCAGGTTCGTGATATCGGACATCAGTTTATCCTGCTGCGTGCTGTTCAGCTCGCTGCGCTTCTCTTCCGCCTGGGCAAATACGCTGCTGTCCACCCCGCCTTGCGATTCCAGCTGATCAAGCACTTGCTTGTCTGCATCAGAGATGCTTTTGTCATCCGATGCGGATGCTTTGCCCGCAGGATCCACTTGGTCCACAACGATCTGGCTGTTATTGCCTGACGACGCTTCCGTCGCTCCCGCCTTTTGTTCCTGCTGCGTACCGTCAGAGAGCATATCCGGGGACTTGGTGTCTTGCGTAAACAGGTAATACGCGGACAATACGACCATCAAACTAAGCATCGATACGAGCCAAATTGTTTGTCTTTTCGTGTTCATAGAACACCCTCCTAATATTGGTTTATTATCATTGCTTGCTTGGCGCTACGGAAATGCGGTTGGCCGGTACGTTTACGCCCTTCTCCACCGCGTCTATGATAAGGCGTCTCACGGTCTGGTTCTCGGCGCCCTTGGCGACGATAATCACACCGCGAATGCTCGGATTAATCGTCTTCGTCACAATCGGTTTCTGATCGCCCGCTACTTCTACAATGACAACCTGGCCATCTTTGTTAATTGCCGTGATATGCCGCTTGCCTCCGTTGCGGTCCGTCTCGTCCGTTATGTTTTGCGACTCCTGATCATTCCTGGCAATTTCAATCTCCTCCGTAGAATCGATCGTCACCAGTACGTCTACCGAGCCGACGCCAACGATTTTCTCCAAAATCTCTTTCAACCTGTTTTCCAGCGGTCGCTCAATAGCTGAAAATGAGGAGTTGTCGGAAGATCCTATTGCTCCCAATGCCGCCGTATCCTGGGGAGGCGGGTTCGGCCCTTGGGTCAAGGTATCGACCTTGTCAAATTTGAGAAAGGAGTTCAGCAGCATGAGGGCCGCTCCAATACAACCGATAACGAGAAGCAGCCTAAATGTCTTAACCCGCTTCGGACCACCCGGACCGCCGCCCACCATCGATTCGAGACCACTCAGCCATTTGGCCACTGCGCTTCCTCTCCTTTTTCCTTTAATCGTTATTCTCTGCCCGCTGCCTTACCTGTACGTTCGCTGAACTGATCCCCCAGCCTTCGGCTAACAAGCCCCTGATCTCCTTGCTTTCGGAAGGGTTGACCTGTACCCAGCCATTACTGGCCTCTGACTTGCCTGCTTCGGCCTGCCGCTTATCCGTTCCCCCTGTTTCCGTCTGTACGTCCACGTCTACCGAAATAGCGGAAACCTCTTTGACGTCCTCCTCATTCGGCTCAGCCGTTCCGGCAGGCACTTCTTTCGCCGCAGGCAAAGTCACAAGTACGGAAGCGATCGTTGGCGTTAATTTCTGTCCCTGCTTTTCCCAGTTCAAGGATACGTCCACCGCCTCGACAGCCAGCTTCATTTGCTTGACTACCGCATCCTTCATGGCGGCTTCCAGCGTTTGCTCCATCAAGACCGCCGCGTCATTGTTTTGCTGCTGGTTAAGCTCCTCCGCTTTTTTCTGAATATCGCTCAGAGTAGGCATCTTCACCTCATGCTGCGGTTCAAGCTGGTCCCACTGAGTAATTCCCTCCTTCAGCTTGGCATTAAAATCTCCTTGCAGCAGCCGAAGGATCGGCGACATGATCGTAAGCAAAATGAGAAGCCCTATGACCAGCCTTGCATAACGAAGCATCGCTTTGTTCGGAAGGAGCAATTCGACGAATGCCGCCAGCATGATAACCGCGATAATATTCTTCAGCCAGTCGCTGAGCCAAGCAATCACGAATCCTCGCTCCCTTCGGTATGCCGCAATGTCATCATCGAACCATAAGAGCGGCGTTGCCCGCCGTGAGTACGATGGTAACGGCCAGAAAGAACATGAGACTGACGGCAGCAAGCGCGGCGAATACGTAGATCATCGTTTTGCCGATCGTTTGCAGGCAAGCGACGATGGGAGAATCGCCAAGCGGCTGCATCGCTGCGGCAGAGACGTTGTAGATAAGCGCAAGCGTCAGTATTTTGATCGCCGGGAATGCGCAGAGAAACAGAAGAATAATAACGCCGGCGAGTCCGATCGCGTTTTTGGCAAGCAAGGAAGCCGAGATTACCGTATCCGCCGCATCCGTGAACATCCGCCCGACCACCGGAACGAAGTTGCCGGTGACGAACTTGGCTGTCCTCATCGTAATTCCGTCGGTTACCGCTCCTTTTGCCCCCTGCACCGAAAGCACGCCCAGAAACACCGTAACCAGCACCCCCATGATCCCAACGCCGATGTTCCGTAACAGATTCGCCAGCTGGGTCACTTTGAACTTGTCTGACATTGCGCTAACGATGTGAAGGACGGCCGAGAAGAACAGCAGCGGGAACACGATGGCATAGATGACGGTTCCAACCGTATGGATCATAAAAATGATCAGCGGATGCAAAATCGAGACGGTCAGCACATTGCCCATCGCAGCAAGCAAGGTCAGAAGCAGCGGCATCATGGCAAGCATGAACTGGATCATGGTGCCGATCGCATCCTTGGCATACCCGATCGCGACATGAAAGCTGTTGACGGCAATGATGATAAGCACCATGTAGGTGATCGAGTAAGCTACTTTGCTGACGGCATTGCGTTCGAAAGCGTTCTGCAGCGTTTCCAGCACCATGCTGAATACCGTGAGCATAACGATGGTGACAAGCAGCTTGCTATTGTAAAGAACTTCATGAAAGAAGTAACCAAGCAATCCCTTGAATACGGTAGACAGCTTGAGCCCTTCACCGCCGGGCTTTAGCATTTCGAAGAAGCTAGGCATCTTCTCATCGGGAAAATAGCCGCCGTATTCTTCCTTCAGCTGGTTCCAGTAGTTCTCGACGGTTCCCGTGTCCAAGCCTTTAAGCTGGCTCTCCGTCAGCTGATCCGTCATTGCCGTATCGCTTTGCTGCTGAGCCGCCCCGTCAGCCGGAGCATTCTCTGCTGCCGTAACCGGCGATACCAGAAGCATGCTGACCAGCCAGGCGATGCATACAAACGTTATTAAACGGAAGGTATACTTATAGAGCTTGTTCATCCGTTCAACTCCCCGCCGGCAGCAGCCCGATTACAGTCTCGACAATGACGCTTATTATCGGAACGGCCATGACGAGAATAAGCACCTTACCGGCGAACTCAATTCTTGATGCGATGCTTTCCTGACCTGCATCCCTTACAATCTGTGCGCCAAATTCAACGATGTAGGCGATACCGATAATTTTCAGAATCGTCTTCAAGTAGATGGATGGTATGCCGGAGCGGTTCGCCAGATCCTCAAGAACTTTGATGACCGAATCGATTTTACCGATAAGAAAAATGAAGATAAAAAGCCCGGTAAAAGCCGCAAGCAGAAAGGCGAACAACGGCTTCTGCTCCCGGACAACAATGATGAGAATGGTGGCGATCAGCCCTAGGCCGACGATCTGAATAATCTCCAACTCTATTCACCTACTTGCGGCTTCTCTAGATATCTCACTGGAACAGGAAGATCGTCTTGATTTCTTGAAACAAATCGTTCAGCAGCCGAATGACCATAAATAGTACAACGACAAAGCCGATCAAGGTTACCCATTGCGCCATATCCTCTTTCCCCATCTGCTTCAGTACCGTATGAATCATGCCAATGATAATTCCGATACCTGCAATTTGGAAAATAGCGCTCACATCCATGTTCATTTGTGCGGCACCCCACTAAACCATCAATATCACGACGAGCACGGCGATCAATACACCTAGGCTTTTCCACATTTTTTCATAGCGCGATTGATCCTCTCTTGCTGTGTCTTCCTCCGCCTTCAACTGGAGCAGCGCCAGGTGGATATGCTTCAGCTGATCCTCCTTATCGCTGATGCCAAGGGTTGAACCAAGCCTCAGCATAACCGATTGCTCCGTCTGCCGAAGCGCCGTCAAGCCCCATCCGCTTGTCATCGCTTGCTCCCAGCTCTCGCGAAAGGTAAGCCCCTCAGGTCCCTGCACCCGGTCTGCGGTATCCCGAAACAGTTCAGCGAGCGGCTCCGGCACAGCTTCCGCGGTCCTCTCGAGCGCTTCCGGAAGCGGAGTATGGCCATAGCCGATCTCCGTCTCGAGTCTCTGCAAGGCATGCGCCAGCTGGCGAAGCTGCCGCGGTCTCGCGGCTAGCCTGGCAGCCTGTTGAAAGCCGATCATCGTACCTGCGAAAAGGATGAGTACTGCGCCCAGCAGCTTGATCAAAGGGCATCTCCCCTCTGCATTCCGGCGTATGACCGCCCCTGCTCGCCTTTAGAGACTGCAGCAGTAGGTTCCCTGGCGGCGGGAGGCAGCTTGTCTTTCAGATCGGCAGCAACAACCCTGTGCATGAAACCTTCCCCGGTTCGCTTGAGCTCAACGACGTAAGCAAAGGTCCCGTCCTCGAGCAGCTGCTTCAGTACCGGTCTTCCTCTTGCATCCTGAAGATCGTAAGCATGAGCGGTTGCAATGACGCTGATTCCGGCATGACTGGCTTCGCGGATCGCCTCTCCATCCTCGGGCCGGCCGATCTCGTCGGCGATAACCACTTCCGGAGACATGGACCGAAGCAGCATCATCATGCCTTCCGCTTTGGGACAGGCATCCATAATATCCGTCCGCGGTCCAACGTCAAAGGTCGGAATTCCTCTCACGCAAGCTGCGATCTCCGAGCGTTCATCCACGATGCCAACCTTGCGCCCGGCCCAGCCTGCCGTGTTCTCGAACAGCCCCCAATGTCCGTAGCTGATCGAGCGGGCAATGTCGCGGACAATAGTCGTTTTGCCTTGCTGAGGGGGGGCGAGGATCAGCGTCGAATGAACCGTCTTGCGGTTCTTGTCCAGCAGCTTGGGCAGCAGGTATCGGGCCGAGCCGACTACTTCCCGGGCGATTCGGATGTTAAATCCGCCGATATCGCGTATCCCTCGTACATTGCCGCCGTCCAGAATCGTCCGGCCGGCAAGCCCGATCCGATGCCCGCCTGCTACAGTAATAAATCCCCTCTTTAACTCCTCTTCCATTGCGTATAGCGAATGATTGGTTATTTTCTCCAGAAGCTTACGGCAAATATCGGCAGTTGGCTTGTACGCTCCGTCACTTCCTGCACGAAGAGTTCCGTCGGATGCAGCGAATCGGGACTGCCCCCGGATACCAAGCTCCAGCGGCCGGCCCTCCCGGATCCGAATTTCCTCCAAATGCTCCATTGCCGATTCAGGCAGTCTCTCCAGCACCGCCTTAAGCTCAGGCGGAAGCAGATGTATGACACGGTCCAGCATGAGTCATCACTCCCGGATGAAAAGTCCTTCGTACGTACTCTTATTTGTATGCTTGACCCTCATAAATATGTCCAACTTCTTGAAGATTGCTAGATTACTATTTTTTTAAGATTCCTATTAACAAACAGACGACTCCCGCCGTAACCCAAGCCAGCTTCCCGAAAGAAAGCTTGTCTGTCATGCCTATGAGTCCGACAGTGGTTGTGGCGATTAATATAAAAGGTCCTACTAACGCGAGCGAAGAATTGACGACCAGCGCCTTGTCGATCTGGTTTAACCGGAGCATTAGCAGCGCCGCGCAAATTTCGATTGTCCCCGAGGTTATCCTCAGAGACGCCATGGTGAGCACGATTTTATTCAACATAACCGTTCACCTCCTTGTCCGTTCCTAACGAATCAGGCCTTATTCAAGCAGCTATGAACAACCTACCATCTCTACATCCTATGCAGGCTCGTCTCCTGTTCATGCTTCCCGTTCGGGCACACGCCCAGCAGTTGCTGCATATATTGCTCCATGCCCCGCCCTCATGCGGGTATCATCAAATGTTAGGAGTCAACTCCCATGACAAAAACAAGCTTCTGGCACCGCACCCTGCATGATCCAAGCGGATATCGCGATTACGGCCCTGCAAGACATAAAGGCAAAACGATGGTAATCGACAAAGGAATCGGACTAAACGCTTTCTCCGATCTCATTCAAGTAGCGGGTGCCTATATGGATGTCATCAAGCTTGGATTCGGTACGGCCGTTCTATATGAACCGGAGTTCCTGCAGCGCAAAATCGAGCTTGCCCGAAAAAACGGGCTTATCATCATGCCCGGCGGAACGCTATTGGAAACAGCAGTCCAGCAGCATTTGGCCGGATCGTTTTTTGATTCCATCTGCGAGCTAGGCTTTAACGGAATCGAGGTTTCGGACGGCACAATAGAAATGAGCAGAAAACAGCGGACAGAGCTTATAAAAGAGGGCAAACAAAGGGGTCTCCTGGTTCTAACCGAATACGGCAAAAAAACGGCAGGTTCGCTAATTGATCCCGAGCAGTTGGCCGTTACCGCCGATTACGATCTTGCGGCTGGCGCCGCTTGGATTACGGTAGAAGCCAGGGAATCGGGCATCGATGTTGGCCTATTTGACGAAAAGGGCAATTGCCGCGAGCAGACGATTGAGCAAATTCTAGCCGAAATGACTAACCAGGAATGTTTGATGTGGGAAGCTCCGCTGAAGCAGCAGCAGGCTTATTTGCTCCAGCAGTTTGGTCCAAACGTGCATCTTGGCAACATTCCGCCTAGCGATGCCTTGGCGCTTGAAGCGATGCGCCGCGGACTCCGTTCCGACACCTTCGAGTTCGGAACGCGGGAGGAGCCCGCTCATTACATGATTTAAGCAACAACAGAAAGGAAGAGCGATTGCTATGCAGGTGCAAGTCATTTCAAGCGTGAATGAAGCCAGCTCCGCGCAATTCGTCCATAAAACGGCTATTATTATCGACGTGCTACGGGCTACTAGCTCCATTATTACCGCGCTGGCTGCCGGTTCTTCCGGCGTTGTCCCCGTGGAGACCGTGATGGAGGCACGGGCTGCGCAGCAGGAAGGCGATCTTTTATGCGGGGAACGCTTCTGCAAAAAAATCGCCGGCTTCGATCTAGGAAATTCGCCTGACGAGTTACTGCTCAATTCGGTTAAAGACCGCCGTGTCATCTTAACGACAACGAACGGCACCCGGGCCATTCACAAATCTACCCGGGCGGATTATGTACTGGTTGCTGCTTTGCTGAATGCCTCCGCATGCGCGAAAGCGGCGGTTGATCTTCGGCGGGATGTTGTTATTTTGTGTGCGGGGAGCCATGATGAATTCGCCATTGAGGATGGTTTATGCGCCGGACTGCTTCTTTCCAGAATGCAGGATCTAGTTTCTGTTCCGCTCGAAATGGATGACTTCGGACTCGCCATGCTATCACTCTATCAAGAACGCGCCAATGATATAAAAGAAACGATTCGGAAAGGCGCAACCGGCAAACGGCTTCTCAAGCTGGGCATGGGGAAAGATATCGATCTCTGTTCGGAGGTGGACGCCTTCACGGGGGTTCCCCGGCTACAGGCTAAAGGAGATACGTTGATCTGTTCTTGCTGCTGACATATTCGCCAGTGTCTGTCCATATAATGGAGCAAGCAGTTTATCCGCTTCATGACTGGGGTACGAATGATGACTGGTGAATTGATATTAGTAGGTTTGATTGTTATTGGTCTGATTGGGCGTTCGCCAATTATAGCAACGGCGGCTTGCGTGCTTCTGGCCGTCAAGCTTCTTCATCTAAGCCGGTTCCTGCCTTCGATCGAGCGTCGGGGGCTGGAGCTCGGTTTATTATTCCTTACGCTTAGCGTCCTTGTCCCGTTTGCCTCAGGCAAAGTGCAGATGAAGGAACTGATTGCCGCCTTCAATACTTGGCCGGGCTGGCTCGCCCTAATTGGCGGGGCAGTCGCCGCTTATATGAATGCCAAGGGACTTGATTTGCTCAAGCTTGATCCGCAGATGGTCGTAGGACTTGTTATCGGTTCGATTTTCGGCATTATTTTTTTGCGGGGGATCCCGGTTGGTCCTCTGATGGCTGCGGGGATTACGGCGATTTTGTACAAGTTGTTTAAGCTAATCGGCGGCGGATAAATTTCATTCCATTCTCGGGTTAAAAGCCAAACTGCGCAACTAAATGTTCTTCCGATCGCCATTGCTCGAGGATTTCTTAGAATTAAGGTAACAAGGTTGAAATCCCCGAGCAAAAGCGACCACTTAAAAGCTTTCTGAAAGAAAGCTGCTTCGGAAGCATACTCTCCGTTTCTACAGAATCATTTAATTGCTCCGTTTGGAGTTAACCTCTCAAAAAGAATCTCAATTTAATATGTGGGGACCAAAAAAAACCGTGCGCATTTGAAATCGCGCACGGCTTTTTTGAATTGAATAGTTGCTTATTAACGGCGGTCTTGAGGTCCGCCGACGAATACTTGCTCAGCCGTGTCCAGGCCGTAAGCCGTATGAAGCGAGCGAACAACCTCTTGCAGAGGTTCGGCTGCGATAATGCAGGATACTTTGATTTCGGAAGTGCTGACCATCTTGATGCTGACGCCCAGCGACGAAATCGCCTTAAACATCGTTGCGGCAACGCCAGGGTTGCTGACCATGCCCGCGCCAACGATCGAGACTTTCACTAGGGCCGATTCGGAAGTAACTTCGCTGAACGGAACTTCCGAGCGAATGCCATTGATTACGTCAACCGCACGAGCTTCGTCATCACCGGAAACCGTAAAGGAAAAGTCTGCTTTGCCGCTTTTCACTCCGCTTTGCACGATAACGTCTACGTCGATTCCGCTATTTGCCAGCGAACCGAACACATTAGCCAGTACGCCTGGCTCATCCTCCACGCCGAGGATGCTGATTCTTGCTACATTTTTGTCAAAAGCGATGCCGCGTACAACTACGCCTTGCTCCATGACCGCTTCCTCCTTCACACTAGTACCTTCGTTTTGCGTAAAGCTGGAACGTACGACAAGCTTCACATTGTTATGCTTTGCGTATTCCACCGCACGAGGGTGAAGAACGGCTGCGCCCAAATGTGCAAGCTCCAGCATTTCGTCATACGAAATTTCATTCAATTTGCGCGCAACTTTCACGACGCGCGGGTCCGTCGAATAAACGCCGTCCACGTCCGTGTAAATTTCGCACACATCCGCTTTAACTGCTGCGGCAAGCGCTACGGCTGTCGTATCCGAACCGCCGCGTCCGAGCGTTGTAATGTCTCCGTCTTCCGTCATGCCTTGGAAGCCCGCGACAATAACGACATTGCCCGCATCCAATTCCTTGAACAAACGATCAGGACGAATATCCGTAATCTTCGCCTTGCTGTGTACTGCTTCCGTCCGAATGCCAGCCTGCCAGCCTGTAAGCGATACGGCTTGATGGCCCAGCTGATGAATCGTCATCGACAATAATGCAACCGATATTTGTTCACCCGTCGTAAGCAGCATATCCATCTCCCGCGCCGGCGGGTTCGGGTTAAGCAGCTTCGACTGATCGATTAAATCATCCGTTGTATCTCCCATCGCGGACACGACAACAATGACGCGGTTACCCGCCAACTGGCTGTCTACAATCCGCTTCGCAACACGTTGCATCCGCTCCGGTGTTCCTACCGAGCTTCCGCCAAACTTCATCACAATCAACGACAAAGCTGATTCACTCCCAACCTTGACATATAACATACAAGTCAATAGTATATCACATCCCCGGCTTGTCTGGGTATATCCGCCCACGGATTTTGTCGAAAAAGAAAAAGCCGCCCGAATCGGAGGATTCGAGCGGCTTGTCTTCTATATACTATGCACGGGAGATGTATTTGCCTTCGCGAGTATCGATCAGGAGTACATCGCCTTCGTTGATGAACAGAGGAACTTGAACGTTCAGGCCTGTTTCGACTTTAGCATTCTTTGTCGCGCCTTGTGCAGTATTGCCTTTAACGGCTGCGTCTGTCTCAACAACTTTCAGCTCAACGCTGTTCGGCATTTGGATGCCGATGATTTCGCCTTGGTAGCTGGAGATGTTTACGTTCATGTTCTCTTTCAGGAAGTTCAGTTCCCACTCGAGCTGTTTGTAATCCAGACCAAATTGGTCGTAAGTTTCGTTATCCATGAAAGTGTACTCATCGCCGGAGTTGTACAGGTATTGCACTTCGCGGTTCTCGATGATTGCGCGGCCGATTGTTTCGCCTGCACGGAAAGTTTTCTCAACAACGTTGCCGTTGCGGAGGTTTTTCAATTTGGAACGGACGAATGCCGCGCCTTTACCTGGTTTTACGTGCTGGAATTCGGTAACCGAGAAAATATCGCCGTCCACTTCGACGGTCAAGCCTGTTTTGAAATCGTTAACTGAAACTGTCACTTCAAATTCCCTCCTGAAATAGCTGCTTTAATAGTCCTTAACCCAGAGTAATTAATTGTTTCGGGGATGAGGTTAATATTTTAATACCGGATTCCGTAATGACGATATCGTCTTCGATCCGTACTCCGCCAAAACCGGGGAGATAGATGCCGGGTTCAACCGTCACGGTCATTCCGGGGGTTAAAATCGTGTCGCTGTTTCTTGCAAGGCGCGGATACTCGTGAATTTCCATGCCGAGTCCGTGGCCTGTGCTATGGCCGAACTTATCGCCGTAACCGTACTTCGTAATGATATCGCGGGTAAGCGCGTCGGCCTCATGGCCGGTCATGCCCGGACGAATGTTCTCGAGAGCATGAAGCTGGGCTTCCAGCACGATATCATAGATTTCGCGATGTTTATCGGTAGGAGTTCCGACGACAACCGTACGGGTGAGGTCGGAGCAGTATCCTTGATAATAAGCGCCGAAATCAAGCTTTACAAACTCATTATTGCCAATAACCCGCTCGCTAGCCACGCCATGCGGCAATGCGGAACGTTCGCCGGACGCTACTATCGTATCGAAGGAGGATGAAGTAGCCCCATGGCTCCTCATATACATCTCCATCTCAAGCGCAATATCGCTTTCTTTCATGCCGGGTCTGATGATATTCTGCACGTGGCGGAACGTGGCATCGGCCAGATCGGCCGCTTCCTGCATAATTTGCAGCTCCGCGTCGTCCTTAATCATCCGCAGATTCTCGACAAGACCGGATACCGGCGTCAGCTTGATATCTCCTAATGCTTCGCTCCAGGCTGCATATTGGCTGTACACGACTTGATCCTGTTCAAACGCAGCGTTGCGGATTCCTTTGCCTGCCAGCAAATCGCGGATATCCCCGATGACTTTCGATCCATGCTCGATCACCTGGAAAGAAGTCGCCTGCTGCGGTGCCTGCGTCATATAACGGAAGTCCGTAAACAAGAACTGCTCCTGCCGGGTTATAACAACCGTTCCGGATGATCCCGTAAAGCCGCTGAGATAACGACGGTTATGCTCGCTTCCGATAATGATCGCTTCAAGGTTTTGTTCGGCCATGACTTGTCTCAGCCGGTTAACTCTTTCGAGTGTCATGTTACTCTCCCCTTTCACGCTGCACCATTTTGAAGCTTTGCAACAAGCGCTGCAAGTCCAAGCTCATAGCTTTGACCGCCAAAGCCTGCGATTTGGCCAATCGCCACCGGCGCAATGACCGATACATGACGGAAGGATTCACGTTTATGTATATTGGACAGATGCACCTCAACAACCGGCAAAGCTACCGTGCTTAACGCGTCTCTCAGCGCATAGCTGTAATGCGTTAATGCACCCGGATTAATGAGTATACCATCCGCCTGTCCAAATGCGCTATGTATCCGGTCAATAAGGGCGCCCTCGTGATTGGATTGGAAAAAATCCAGCTCCACGTCGAGCTGCAAAGCTAGTTCGCGCAATTTCGCTTCGATCTGGGCCAGCGTCTCTGTGCCGTAAACACCTGGCTCTCGTACGCCAAGCATATTCAAGTTAGGCCCGTTTAAAACAACAATTCTAAGCAATTTCGCACCTCCCAATCAGCCGAATCTTGCATCAAGCCAAAGATCATTAGCCATTTTACCACATATGACCGCTTCTTGAGAAGCCGCAACCTGCTTAATGCGCGCCTAACGGCTCCCGCGATGCTTCATCGGTAAATTCGAAGGCGATGGAATAGCCGATAAAGAGCCCCCATAAGAGGAAAATGCATAACTCGGAGAACAACGTATTCCAACCTGCAACCGTAATTTGACGGGATATGCCGAGTACCGGACCAAGCAGCAGAAAAATGACCGCCCACCATGCAAGTCCATACAATACGCCCGGCCACGGCCCTTTTAGACGGCCTAGAAGCACTTTATACAGCAGAGCAGCCAGAACGGAAAATACGATATAGCTTGCAATGCCGACAACGATTCCCCAGCCTGTCTTTAAATAAGTAGACTTAAAGAAGGGATCGGCCAACATGCCCGGCAGCTCGGTCGTAAATTTCAATTCGTAAAAGAGCCAGCGGAGAATTCCCCAGATTAATCCCGCAAACAACCCGATCATGCCGCTGAAAAGCCAAGGGTTCGTATGATGCTGACCGCCATACTCGCTTTTGCGATGATCATGGCCTTTCTTGCCAATGCCTTTTTCGTTTGTTACCGCCATGGGTATGCCTCCATTCATTATCCGCTTGAATTCTTCTCCTAGTATGCAACTTAAGCTTCGCGGATAACCAAGATGATGGCGTTGGCAAATCCATTAGCGATCAAGTACAATAGACGTATACCTTTCGTCACCTGATCGGGACGATACTATTAAGGAAGGTGACAAGCTCTTGTCTCAAAACACTACAAGCATTTACGGCGGACAAGCTGTGATCGAAGGCGTCATGTTCGCAGGCAAGCATGTAAATGTAACCGCTGTACGCAGAAAAAACGATGAGATCGTTTTTTACGAGGTGCCCCGCACGACGCAGCGGTGGATCCAGGTTCTTAAGAAAATCCCTCTCGTCCGTGGTTTTGTAGGGATTATTGATTCCAGCGCCAAGGGCTCCCAGCATTTGAATTTCTCCATGGAGGCTTATGCGGAGGACGAGACTTCGGATATGTCCGAGGCGGATAAAGCGGCAGCTCAGAAAAAAGAAAAATCCGGCTGGAGCCTGGGCATGATTGTAGGCGTCGCCGCCGCAGGCGTTATCTCCTTTATATTCGGCAAGCTGCTTCTGACCGCAGCGCCGGCAGCGATCGAAAGTTTGCTGTTCGAGAATGTATTCGAGAACAAAGTTGGTCATAACCTGTTAGAAGGACTTATTAAACTCATTATGCTTCTTGCCTACCTGTACCTCATGTCGATGACGCCGCTTATCAAGCGTTTGTTCCAATATCACGGCGCCGAGCACAAGGTTATAAGCGCATACGAAGCAGGCGAAGAACTAACCGTCGCCAACGTTCAGAAGTACAGCAGGCTTCATTACCGCTGCGGAAGCAGCTTTATCATTTTTACCGTTATCGTCGGGGTTATCATCTACTCCCTGCCGATCTTCGAGTGGCACAGCATTTGGGAACGCGTATACATCCGAATTTTGCTTCTGCCGGTTACCTTGGGTATCTCTTACGAAGTACTCCGCTGGACAAACGCCTTGCGTGATGTACCGGTACTGCGTTACCTGGGTTATCCCGGGCTGTGGCTTCAACTTTTGACCACAAAAGAACCCAAGGATGATCAAGTCGCCGTATCCATCGCTTCCTTCAACCGGATGCGCGAGCTCGACAAGCAAATGAGCATCAAAGCTTAAATCTACTCCAACATAAAGGACAGGTGATATTATGCCGCGGAGATGGAACGCATCGTCAATTATCGTGCTGACGTTACTGGCAATCGGGATTTTGTACGGAATCGGACAGCATCTTACTTCGTTTCTAATTCCCATCATTGTGCTGGGCGGCATTTTCCTGCTGTATAAATATCCGCCTAATGCATGGGGCACCCGTGTCCGGGTCAGACAGCAGCCCTACGTGAAACAGACCAGAACGACCCCTCGGCAAAAACCGAAGTCCCGCAAGACGCCGTTCCGCGTAATAGATGGCGGCAAAGATGACGATGATCTGCCGAAGTATCACTGACGAAAGCCTTCAAAAAACTGCGTTGCTGCCTTGAAGCCTGAATGGAACAGCTTTTCCGCCATCCCTTCAGGCAAATGGAATTGAGTAGTCCGGACGCCTAGAGTAGGAATTTTCACCGTCCGGTCACGCGCGTATTTCTTGATATACCGCTCGTCATGAGCTTGCATCATCGTCTCGAATATCGCTTCAAGCATTGTCAACGGACCGCGTATTTCATGCGGTTCGTTGTCGTTTTTACCGACCATTTGAAAGCCTACCGTCGGAACGGGATTTGTCCTTCCAGCCTGCTCCTTATCAAACAGCCACAACGGAAAATTACTTAACAAGCCTCCGTCCACAATATAAGCCTGATGAAGCTGCGCTTTCTCTTTCTCCTTATTCGTTAAGGAATGAAGCTTTGAGTAACGGATTACGACCGGGTCGAAGAAATAGGGAATGCTGGCGCTCATCCGGACCGCCCGGGCAACGCTAAGCTTTTTCGGATCCATGCCGTAAATTTTCACATCCTCAGGCAGGACAAGCAATCTCCCGTTCGTAATATCCGAAGCTACGATTCGAAGCTTGCACTCCGGCAAATCTCCAAACGTCTTTATCCCCTTAGCCTCGAGCAAGCATGAAATCCAATATTCCAGCGCTTCGCCGCTATAAAGTCCTTTTTTGATAAGCACCCTTAAGGCCGGGCTGATCACCTTCAGGTTAAAAATAAACGATCTTTTCAGAAACGACGAGAACGGCGTATTCTCCACGATCCGCTTAATGTCGAGACCGCTGTAATTTGCCGCTATCAGCGCCGAGATGATGGCACCGCTTGATGTACCCGCCACCTGGTTAAATTGAATCCCCTGCATCTCCGCAGCCCTGACCGCACCTGCCAGGGATATCCCCTTCACTCCTCCGCCCTCGAACACTGCATTAATCTTCACTTCCGCATCCTCCGGACAACGGAAGCAGTGTCAAATCCGGCTTCCATCAGAAGTATATATGCGAAGAAGAATTGTCTACATGTTAGCGTTGTGAGAAAATATAGCGAAGAACCATTCACCCTGCAAGGCTGACAGGAGTTGTAGTATGGCAATAATACATGCAGTCATTACCAATCCTTACTTTAAGCAGCCCCCTTGGCTGCCGGAAGTTACCTATAAAGATACGGTTTTTCTATCGAGGAACTCTACAAAAGAAGATGCCGTACTCTTTCTGACGTTGTTATGTTGGTATAACGATGTTGATATTGAACAGAAACCCGAGAAGGTTATTAAGGAGCTAATAAAAAAGGATGAAATCGCCATAAGAGGCGGAATCGCTTTTGTAGACGAGGAACGCTTAATAACTCCAAGCTGCTGCTGCGGGCTGGAAGATTGGCAAGAGGTATACAAATCGGTACTTGGCAGGTCAAGTCCATGGCTTGGTCATGATCCCTACCCTTCCATTGAATATGAAGTTGAATATGAAGATGATACCGTAAAAGTCTGGTCCGATGATTTTTCGGGAAAGTGGAATAAAGAATTGTCTGAGGAAAAGAGAAAAGCCATGTTCTGCATTTCGTATGAACATGATGAACTCGTCTCCATGTTAAAATCCGTTAGGACGGATCTATTGGATTTTTACAAGTATTCCTTTGAGCAGACCTTTCATATGGCTGGGGAGAAGCAACTGCGGAAGCTATTCTCTCAATACTGCAAATGGTTTAAGCTAGAAGATACTATATAGACATCGGAGATTAGACAATGAGTTTTCATGGTATAAAAGAACAAATTATAAGCTGCCGGGACTGTGCGCAGAAGTTCGGATACACTCCTCATCCCGTCTTTCATGGTAAAGCACACTCTAAAATTATGCAGATCGGTCAAGCTCCCTCCAAAAAGGTGCATGAGAGCGGCTTGCCGTTTAACGACCCTTCGGGAGCAAAGCTGAAGTATCAGTGGTATCATATTACGGACGATATTTTTTACAATGAAGATAACTTCTACATGACGGGACTCGCCCATTGCTTTCCCGGCAAGCACCCTAAAGGCGGAGACAACCCTCCACCTCTTGCGTGCGCGAATAAATGGCTAGCCAAAGAGATGGAAATGGTGGACAACGAGATCTATATCGTCATCGGTGCCAGAGCGGCTAAATATTTATTTCCAAAGGAAAGTTTCGAAGACTTGGTTCTCAGAAACTATCTGATTAACGGTAAACCAACCATCGTGCTGCCCCATCCTTCTCCGCTAAATGCGAGATGGTTCAAAACCCATCCATCGTTCGAGGAGAAAAGAATTCCCGAGATTAGAGAGAGGGTCTGGGATGTTCTTAACCTAAAAAGATAGATATACTACGCCAGCCGATTTCGCCGCGGGCTGATTCTATATTGCCTTACGGCAGCCGGCCTGACTTCGGCTGCCTCCCTTTGCCCCTCCCCAAAAAAGCCCGCCGAATGAATTCGCGGCGGGCTTTTTTACGTTGTCTGCAGCGGCCGCCGGCGCGCCGGGGCTAAGGGGTATATCCTGGAGGAGCGAAGCGTCAGCCTTTGTCCGGGTATTGCAGCCTTAGCTGCATATTGTTCAAGCAAATACCCGGACAACAGATGCCGAAGGAGATACCCCGTGCCCCAAGCCCGATTCCGGCCGCCCCCAAGGACAACTAAAAAAGCCCGCCGCAAGCGGCGAGCTTTTCATTCCGTTTCTAGTTCAGTCCGGATTCCTCTCAGCTCGTCCAAGCGAGATGGCTCACGGTTAAAGAATTCAACCAATGTCTCGATACATGTAATTGAATCCCAGCTTAGATGATGCTCGATGCCTTCCACATCGCGGTAAATGTTCTCTTCCTGCACGCCGATAATCGTCAGGAACGACTCGAGCAAATGATGGCGGTCAACAAGCCGTTTGCCCATCTTTTTCCCTTTGCTTGTCAGAACAAGCCCGCGGTATTTCTCATAAATCAAATAGTTGTCTTTATCCAGCTTCTGAATCATCTTGGTGACAGATGAAGGATGCACCTCAAGCCCTTCGGCTATATCCGATACGCGCGCATAGCCTTTCTCGTCAATAAGCTTATAAATACGTTCCAAGTAGTCTTCCATGCTCGGAGTCGGCAATGAAGAACCCCCTAACCCTGCATTCTACACCTTGTCTCATGGCGTTACTCTTAGTATCATACAACGATTTTTAATGCTACTGCAAGCCGATTAACTTACGCTTCCCCATTAAAACTTCATAAAAGCGGGCGTTACCTGATTCAGCCAAATCGTAATTTTGGTCATCTGATCCGTAAACAGAAGAATCCCCATCAGCACCATTACGCCTCCGCCGATTCGCATAACAACGGACGAATATTTAAGCAGCCAGCGTGCCGATCCAAGGAAAAAGGCCAACAGGAAAAACGGAATGGCAAACCCTAACGCATACGCTGTTGTCAGCTCGAACCATGTCCCCGGCTTCGAAGCAGCCAAAGCCAGAATGGCGGTTAATGCCGGTCCGATACAAGGCGTCCAGCCTGCCGAGAAGCCAACGCCAAAAATAAAGGAGCCGAGATAGCCGGTTTTTTTGGTCGGGTCAAAGTTGAAACGCCGTTCCTTCATGAGCACCTGCGGCTGAAAAATACCCGCGAGGAATAAACCCATAAGCACGATCAGAATAGCCGACAGCTTACGGATCAAATCCTCATATTGGCTGAAAAATTCTGCGAACACGTTGGAGCCGTAGCCCAGCGTGTAATAGACCGTACAAAATCCCAGTATGAAAAACAAGGTATGCGACATCGTCCTCATTCTCATCTGGGAAGTCTGATTATTATTCTTCAAATCACTAACGGAAATGCCGGTTATGTAAGATAAATACGAAGGATATAAAGGCAGGCAGCAAGGCGAGATAAATGAAGCAAAGCCGGCGCCAAACGCCAGCCATACGTTAATGTTATCCAAAGTTAAACACCTCAGTCGAAGTTAACTTCCCATCTTCATGCCGCGCTTCAGCAACAGAAGAACAAGCATAATCGCAATCAATAACAAAACGATTGTACCGCCCGGCGCAAGATTCCATACGCCTGCCAACATCAGTCCGGCTACAACGGCTAGCTCCCCGATCACAACTACCGTAATGACGCTTTGACGGAAGCTGCGGGCAATAATAAGGCTGCAGGCCGCCGGAATAGTAAGCAATGCGGAAACAAGCAACGCTCCCACGATTTTAATAGACGCGCTAATGACAAGTGCAGTAAGCACGCTAATCATAACATTATAGAACCGAACGGGCAAGCCGCTTACCGCTGCCGCATCCTCGTCGAACGTAAGCAGGAACAGCTCCTTCAGCTGTGTGCGGATAGCGACCAAAACCACAACCGTAACGACGGCAATCGTAATGAGATCCACATTGTCGAGGGTAAAAATACTTCCGAACAAATAGCCGTTCACGTTAATATTAAAGCCCCTGCCCATAGTGAACAGAATCGACGCCAGCGCAACGCCGCCGGACATGATAATGGCAATGGACAATTCCGCGTAGGTTTTGTATGTTTTCCGCAGCTTCTCAATAAAGAATGAAGCAATAATCGCGAACACCAGGCCAACCGCTACCGGATATACGCCAATCAGGAATCCTAGGGCAACCCCCGCAATCGATACGTGGGACAAGGTGTCGCCAATCATCGATAAGCGGCGTAGCACCAGAAAAATACCCATAAGCGGTGCCGTTATCCCGATTAATACGCCTCCGATTAACGCCCGCTGAAAAAACTCACTAGCTAAGATCTCCAACCGTAACGACCTCTCTCCTGCTCTCCATTTGTTGACGAAGCTCCTTCAAGCTATGCGTCAAATCGTTCTCTACGCAATTCTGCAGATCATGCGAATGCTTCTTGTAAAATTTCAGCTTGCCGCTCTCCGCTGCAGGCTGCTGGCCCAAATAGGACCGGATCATTTCCATGTCATGCGATACCATTAGAAACGTAATGTTATGATGCTGGTGCATATGCTTGATCATATGGAAGAAGCCTTCCTGCGTCTCCGAATCGATGCCAACCGTTGGTTCATCCAAGATGAGCAGCGACGGATTGTTGATTAACGCTCTTGCAAGAAATACCCGCTGCTGCTGTCCGCCGGACAGCTCTCCGATCCGCTTCATAGCCAGATCTTCAATATTCATGGCATGAAGGGCGTCCTCGCATTTTTTCTGATCGGCTTTCGTAATTTTGCGGAACAATTTATTCCGGCTGTATAGACCCGACAATACAACCTCGCGGACGGTAGCCGGGAACAGCGGATTAAACGAGTTTTTCTGCGGGACGTAACCGATCCGGTCCCAATCCTTGAACTGGGATACCGGCTGTCCGAACAGACGGATCGTTCCGCTCTCCGGCTTAAGCAGCCCAACAATCATGCGAAGCAGGGTTGTTTTGCCAGCACCGTTTGAACCGATAAGTCCGATGAAATCCCGTTCTTTCACCGAGAAATTAAGGCCTTTATGAACCGTTTGGCTCTGATAGGAAAAGGATACATCCTCAAGCGTTATTATTTCTTGATGACAACTTATATTTTGCATCGTTCCCCACCTCTCTTTCGCTATATCATTCCTATTATTTCTGTAATCCGGTCAATAAATTTTGCAGATTTTGCTCCATCAGGCTAAGATAATCCTCGCCAGCCTTTTCCTGCTTCGGCGTAAGGCCTTCGATCGGATTAAGCACAAGCAGCTTGGTATGCGTTTCGCTTGCGATCGTTTTTGCCAGATCAGGCGATACCATCTCTTCGAAATAAATATATTTGATGCCTTCCGATTTCACAAACTTCGCAACCTTGAGCAAATCCTGGGCACGAGGCTCGGCATCCGGAGACAGACCCGTTATCGCGATCTGCGTCAGCCCGTAATCTCTGGCCAAATAACCAAAAGCTTGATGGGAGACGACAATCGATTTATGCGGCGCTGCCGCTAATTTAGACTCAAACTCTTCGTTCAGCGCTTCCAGCTTGCCTACAAGCGTTTGATAATTCGCTTCGAACGCTTCCTTATGGGCAGGATCCGCCTGGATCAGACTGTCTTTCACGTTTGCCGCCATAACCTTAGCAGACTTCGGACTAACCCAAGTATGCGGGTCGACATCAAGATCGTGGTCATGATCGCCATGATCGTGCCCTTCCTCTTCTTCCGGATTTCCATGGATGAGTTCAATTCCCTTACTCATTTCGGCCGTGATCAGACCGCCGTTCTTCGGCAGACCTTTCAAAAAATCATCCGTCCAGCCCTCTAGACCGGCACCGTTATACAGGAACAGCTGCGCCTTGGATGCGATGGTCAAATCCTGGCTTTTAGGCGTCCAATCATGAGGCTCTACCCCAGCGGGAATAAGATTAACGACATTCACATTGTCTCCGCCAATCTCGGTTGCCAGATAATAGAGCGGATAAAAGCTCGTAACCACGTTGGTCTTGCCTTCAACAAGCGTTTTACCCGAATTAGCGCCGCATGCGGAGAGCAAAACGGTCATGACAAACAGCATTACACTCATATGTTTAACAGAACGCATTCGTATAATCTCCATTTCAAAACTCTTTTTAGTAATCGTTACTATTACGTTCTAGATTATACGAGCGGTCTTACACCCTGTCAACCATAAACTATTAACTACTATTTACATGCTTGTACCTCAACATACGTTAAGAAGCAAGAGAACCGCCTCGGATTCAACATCCGGGCGGTTCTCAATACTTCTATATTACTTCACGATTGCGCCGTTAGGCATGTCATCCGGCACCGTAGCAAGCGTTAATTGATCGCCATGCGAAGCCGCCAGAATCATCCCCTGCGACAGCTCGCCGCGGAGCTTCACCGGCTTCAGGTTCGTTACGCAAATCACTTTGCGGCCAACCATCTGCTCCGGCGTGTAGAACTTCGCGATTCCGGATACAACCTGACGCTGCTCGTAGCCAAGATCAAGCTGCAGCTTCAGCAGCTTGTCGGCTTTTTGCACCGGTTCGGCTGCAATAACCTGAGCGACGCGAAGCTCGACCTTGCCGAAATCCTCGATCCCGATCTCTTCCTTCGTTTCGACCGCTGGTACAACGGCTTGCGCGGCATTGTCTGCTGCCGGCACAGCTGCTTCCGTCTTAGCCGCAGCTCCTCCGCCCATCGCAGCGGCAATATAAGCTACTTCTTCGGCTGCATCCAGACGAGGGAAGACAGGTGCCCCCTTGGTTACGCGCGTGCCGCCTGGCAGCTGTCCGAAGCGCTTCGTGCTTTCCCAAGCGGTCAATTCGCCCTCTTCCAGACCAAGCTGACGCCACAGCTCGCGAGGAGCATGAGTCAGGTAAGGCTGAAGCAGGATCGAGATGATGCGTAGCGATTCCGCCAGATGATACATAACGGAAGCCAGTTCGTCCTTCTTCGCTTCATCCTTCGCAAGCGCCCAAGGAGAAGTCTCGTCAATATATTTGTTCGTACGGCTGACAAACTGCCAGATCGCCGACAGAGCAACGGAGAACTCCATCGTCTCCATAGACGCTTCAACCTGACGTACGGTTTCTGCCGCCAGTACTTGCAGAGATTCGTCAAACGCCGTTACATTGCCGCCGTAAGCCGGAATTTCGCCGTCGAAATATTTATCGATCATAGCTACCGTGCGGTTAAGCAGGTTGCCAAGGTCGTTTGCCAGATCGAAGTTGATCCGGTCAACAAAGTTTTCCGGGGTGAAGGTGCCGTCGGAACCAAACGGTACTTCACGGAGCAGGTAGTAACGAACCGCATCCAGACCGTAACGGTCGATCAGGGTTACCGGGTCAACAACGTTCCCTTTCGACTTCGACATTTTACCGTCCTTCATCAACAGCCAGCCATGCGCGAACACTTTCTTCGGTAGCGGCAGGCCAAGCGCCATCAGCATGATTGGCCAATAAATCGTATGGAAACGAACGATTTCCTTGCCGACCAGATGAACGTCCGCCGGCCAGAAGCGGTCATACAGATCGGAGCTGCCTTCTTTACCGTAACCGAGAGCTGTGATGTAGTTCGAAAGCGCATCAATCCAGACATAGATCACATGCTTTGGATCCCCAGGGACTTTAATGCCCCAGTCGAAGGTTGTACGGGATACCGCAAGATCTTCTAGGCCCGGCTTAATGAAGTTGTTGATCATCTCGTTCTTGCGCGATTCCGGTTGAATGAAATCCGGGTTCTCTTCGTAATGCTTCAAGAGGCGATCGGCATATTTGCTCATCCGGAAGAAATAGCTTTCTTCCTTCACGAGCTCTACCGGACGTCCGCAGTCCGGACAGTTGCCGTTTACCAGCTGGCGCTCGAGGAAGAACGATTCGCATGGCGTACAGTACCAGCCTTCATATTCGCCTTTATAAATATCGTCCTGCTTCAACAATTGGGCGAAAATCTTCTCAACCGCTTCTTTATGGCGCGGCTCCGTCGTACGGATGAAATCATCGTTCGAAATTTCCAACTTCGACCAGAGCTCTTTGATGCCAACGACAATATCGTCAACAAACTGCTGGGGCGATTTGTTTTTGTCTTTCGCATTGCGTTCAATCTTCTGGCCATGCTCGTCCGTACCGGTCAAATACCAGACATCGTACCCGCGAAGACGTTTGTATCGCGCCATGGCATCGCCGGCTACCGTCGTATACGCATGTCCGATGTGGAGCTTATCGCTCGGATAATAGATCGGTGTCGTAATATAAAAGGATTTTTTATCGTTACCCATTTGTCATTCCTCCGTTATGATCAAAATAAAGCGAGAGAACGCAAAAAACTCCCGTCCAACATGGGACGAGAGTTGAAGTTCACTCACGCGGTACCACCCAAATTCCCGCTGCGCATTCGTGAATCAACTACCGCACAGCAGCTTCGTGTGCCGCCATTCTATGGGCGGCAGAGCCGTTAACGCCGGCTTCACGCCATTCCCTTACCTCGCACTTGAGGCTCGGAAACAGATTCTCCGGGACCATCTTCGGATGCTTAACCATACCGGCTTCCAGCGTCTTGCCCGGCTCTCTGTTATGGTATCTTCATCTTACTTATCCGTTCATCGAATATAGGAAATATGCTTATATGACAAAATATAACCAATTAAACGCTCCATTGTCAAGGAGCAGCCGTTCCGCCTGTATTACCCTCCTGCTCTCCCGGGACAGGAGGAACCGGATCGTATCCCCCCGGATGGAAGGGATGGCATCTTGCGATTCGCTTCGCGGCAAGCCATGAGCCCTTAGCTGCTCCGTGCTTCTCAAGCGCCTCTAGAGCGTACGCCGAACAAGTCGGATAATAACGGCAGGTCGGAGGCGTAAGCGGCGATATCACTTTGCGGTAAAAAAGGACCGGTGCCTTCAGAACTCTTACGGCTGTTCGGCTGCGTGCCATCAGTTTGCCCCGGCAGCCGACTCTTCTTGAATGCAGTCTTTGCAGTAGCCGAACACTTCGAATTTATGCTTTACTACCCGGAAATCATCCGGCACGACTGTCTGCTCCATCGGACAGAACGTAATCGGGTATGTGTGCCCGCATTGCAGGCAGATCATATGATGGTGGTGGTCATTTTCCCTGCAATGAAGCTTGAATTTAACGCCATCCTCGAAAATAACCTGCTCGATAACCCCAAGCTCCTCCATCACGCGCAAATTGCGGTATACGGTATCAAAGCTCAGGCCCGAGTAGGACTTGCCCATATATTCGTAAACTTCCTTAGGTGCCAGGTATCCCGGACTCTCCGCAAACAATTTGGCCAGTGATTTGCGCTGATCCGTAATGCGAAGCCCTTGTCCGGTCATTCTTTGTATAATTTCATCTATCGTATGCAATGAAAGGACCTCCGAAAATAAAGTGTCTTTCTATTCATAATGCCGAAAAAAAAGACTCTCGTCAATGAGAGCCTCTCTTAGGGCGCAGCCTTTATCATCCGTTCAGCCGCATGTTTATTAGAAAACTTGCACACATAGCCAGAAATAACACCATACTTATGATCGACACCCATTTGCGTCTTGTCTTCGCCGCCGCAAGGCGTTCGCCGCCTGCGGGATCAAGTGCCGCTTCCGTAACGGACCGGTGCATGAACAACAACGTAATGACAGATGCAACAAAAAACATATTAATAACAAACCAGATCGCTGTCCACATCATAACGGGCATCCTCCCTATTTATTTGCAGAAACCCGCTATAAATACCATTTGTTCAAAATAATCATTAAGGCGATAAAGCTGACGACCGCTCCCGCAAAGCAAACCCATCCGTAACGGAAGCGCTGCTGGAACATACGAAGAATGCCAAGACTTAATAATCCGAAAATGAGCAATAAAAAGACAACCCCGATAATAAATAACGAAGTAGAGATGTCACTGACATCGACTAAAGTCACTGCATACACTCCCCTATGTAATAATGCAAGTACACAATTAGCATTATAAGGGATTGTCCCTCCGTTCGCCAACCACAATCCGTAAGAAAAGGTGACAAAATGAAACGGCTTTCACCACCCATTGGCCCAAAACGTTTTTTACGCAAAGAAAACGACGGCCGCAAGGCCCTGGATTAGCGACCTTTCAACCATCGTATATCCGTTTCATAATAAGTACCGGCCCGAGGTCTTTTGCGCAGCTTTACCTGCAAAACGTAGTTTTTCACAACCGCCTGACAAATGGTCGGCTTAACAAGCTTAGGCAGTTTGATGATTTCCTTCTTCTGATTGGGAAGTCCTTCAATCCTTAAGCGGTCATCCCGGACATACAAGCGAAGATCTGCCCGGCTTACTTCGCGCGGGAGGTGGAACTTCACAAGCAAGTCTTGATGAGTCTCAAAGAAAGAAATTCCCTCGCTGGCTTCCGCTTGATCCAAGATGGAATTTGCGGCCGCAGGCAGTGATTTGGTCATCATCTTCCGGACGAATTTCTCCACCCAATCCGGTTCCTTCATGACATCGAAGCCTTTTGGCAGCCGTTGGCCGTCGAGCCATCTCTCGAGTTCATCCCATTTCTTCTCCACGTTCCCGTTCACCTCCAGCCGTTCCCCATTAGCATATGCGAAGCTGGGCGGAGAGGCTACTTTCTTCCTTCGATAGGCACTTATCCACACGGGCGTCGGAACCTCTGGGCATATGCCGCATACGATAATATACGAGACGCTTTAAGGGAAAAGGGTGAGTATGAATGCCTTCTATCGTTGGATTTGTGAAATTAGTCAGCGTCGGCTCCAGTGCCGTCGTTCAGTTCGGAGACGCGGTCCAAGTATCGCCCTCCAGCCAAACGAAAACCTATGCCGGCTCCGGCTCGTTCCTGACAGGAAGCCTGGCAAACTCTAACAATGCCGTCAGCGCGACAAACACGCTTGATCCGGACGTTCAAGACAGCTCTCAGAACAATCTGGAAACCGTGGTGTAACGTATGAACTGGACCATTTATCAGACAATCACCATACAGCAGCTTAAGGTAAACAGTGTGACGAACAGCTCTGTCCTTCAGGTCGGAAGCGCAGGATCGATCCGTTCTTTATCCCAACTGTACAATTCGGGAGGGTTTACGGGCCCCGCTCCGCAGCTAGGAGAGGAAAGCCCAATTTCTCTTGTTCCGCTTCCTAATCCCACATAGAGAGAGGAGGCTGTCATCATGCAGCAGCAGCCGCCCGGCAATGGGCTGTCTCCATGGCAAGCCTGGTCGCTTGAGCTCCAGACAAAGCTGAGAGCGCAGCAGAGCCAGATTTATTCACTGGAGAAGCAACTCGCTGTTCTTAGCGAGCAGCTGAAGCAACTGGAGAACAAGCCGATCTATAATATCGAGAAGCTGGAATATCATTTTGACCAATTAAAAGTAGAGAAGCTTGAAGGCACTTTAAATATCGGAATGACACCGCCCGGGATAGCGCCCGGGGAAGGCGATATCGATCAGCTCGCCGTGCAGCAAAAGCCAACCGTCTTTCCTTCGGCTGCCTACGGGTTAACCCCGCCGGCAGAGCCCTATGCAGACGTCCGAGCGGAAGTGGACCGGTTTTTGAGCCAGCACGGAACGCAAAGGCTTATCGCACTTGAGACCGAATACGGAGTAGACCTTGATCCTTATCATCGGCATATGGTTCTGGAGGATATCCGCAGGCAGCTTCCTTCCCGTATTCATTTCTATATGCAGCTTAAGCCTGGCGAGGCTGAAGCAGGAGCTGCCGGACAGGGACAGGATCCGCCAACCGAGCAGGAGAAGAAAGAAATGATTTTATCCAAGACGATCAGAGACGCAGACGCTGCCATGCAGAAATATGTCCAGTCGCTTAAAAGCGGCAATGGCAGCTGACAGGAGGAGTTAGCGATGGTGAATTTCACCGTACACAATTGCGGGTTGACCGTTGGCAATATTGAAATACTCGGTGTAACGTCGGCATCGATGTTCCAGATCGGCGACTCCGATTTTGTCACCTTGTATTCGATGTTTGATACCCCTCCCGAATCCGTCATTGTTGGCCCATTAGCCCCGCTCCCCACTCCGGAAGGCGAAGAGGAAGCGGTTGGCGAATCCCCGATGGCCGGTTAGGAGGTACCGTCTGAATGGAGGAGGCTTATCCGATACGGGTATCCCACATTGGGCTGGTATCCGTTATCGATGTCTCGATTGGGTCGATTATCCAATTCGGGGATCGTGCGGAAGGCACGCCAAAGCTGTACGCTCTTGCCGTACAGCGCGCCATTGACCATACCAAAGCGGGAAGCGTTTATTTCGAGTCCTATCCGATCTTCAGCCGTCCGCTACCGAAGCTTATCGACCCGGTTGCAGACGCCGGAGAGGATGTTCGAATCAAGCGGGTGAACCACTGCCCGCGCATTAATGTAGGCTGCATCAGCGTGGTTGGCGTCGGCTCCACCTCTAGCCTGCTGGCGGGCAATTCGATGCGGACTACCGCAGAATCAAGGATCAAAGATATCCGGCAATATGAAAAAACGATGATCCATCTCACCTAGGCGAATTCATCAAAACCATCTGCACAGGTACAAATGTCCAATTCCTCCACCCACTCCGCTCATATATTGGTCTTGTAATTGACAATCAAGACAACGACTCGGGAGGAATGAACAATGGGTTACCCTGTAGCAGGAGCTAATACGGGCTATGGACCGGTTCAAGGAGTCTGGAACAATAGCGCAGCCTTTATTCTTGTTTTATTCGTATTGCTGGTTATCATTATCCGTACCTGCAGCTTCTTCTAAGGAGCTCTACGGATCTAAACAAAGCCGCTTAGCTGACAGCTAAGCGGCTTTAATTTCATGTATTTACGTCTTTGCGCCTTGGAGTTCTTTATACTTCGCAGCGTATTTGCTTACGCTTTGGACAAAGGTTGCATGCGACCAGGTGAGCGGTGCCACGGACAGCGGCGAGCCGTCGTACGGATTAAGCTGCTCCGGAAGCAGCCCGCTCGACAAGGCATGATCGACGACCCATTCCAACGTCCTAAGCGGACCTTCCAGGTCTGCCAGCGTAAGTGCGGATTCAATCTCGTAATTAGCAACCCACAGCGTGCATATGATCCACGGATTGCCCGGAACCTGATCGATTTCTCCGGATTGCTGGAAATAATAATCATTGGTATATCTGGCGATACCGCCAATATGAGTCCTTACGCGTAGACCTTCTTTAATGGCATTCATCGTCTTCTGCACGCGTTCATCGTGAACGGACAAGACGCCAAACTCCCATAATCCGAATATACTGCTCTCCAGCGTCATATCTTTTACCCACCGGTTATCCCGTTGTACAAGCCCGCGGGCGAAACGGCCGGATTCTTCATCCCAGAGATGGGTTAATATTCCGGTCTTGACCGTATGGGCCATATTGCGGTAGTGGTCGCTCCGCTCATAATCACCGAACAGCTCGGTGAAGAAAGCGCCTGCCATTAGACCGGCATAGACGGAAGCAGCGGTATACGTCCAGATCCCGTACCGTTCCTCCCATAGATCATAGCTTGGCTTCGGAAGCGACAGCTCCGGCTCGATATATTCGCTTAGGAAGGAAGCAGCCTTCCGGATCAAGTTGCTGTAGAGCGATTGAGGCAGCTCGATAACCTGATTCCGAGAGTAGTCCTGCCACAACGCAAACAGGACAAGCGCTGTCTCGTCTTCCTGTATCGGAATTCTCTGGCTCCCCTTCACAATATAAGGATGCCAGCTGGAGCCTACCGTGCCGTCCGGATTGTACTTATGATACAGATAACCTTCCGGCGACAACGCGTTCGCGCAGAAATAGAAAAACGGCGAAATGACGCTCTGATAGCCAGCCAGTGACATCGCCTCGGCGATTAGCGCGCCGTCACGCGGCCACATATAGCTGTAATGATCCCGGTTGTACTGCAAAATATCCGTATCATTCGCAGCCAAAATAGCACCGCGCTCATCGACCTGCGTCCGGACAAGCAGCAGACTATGCTTAAACATCCGGGTGACTTCTTTGGGCAAATCCCCTAGATCGGACTCCGCACGCTGCAGCCAATGCTTCCAGTAAATGACAATCCGGCTGAGCAGCTTCTCGGGATGATTATCCTTCACGTATTTATGAAGGGTTTTAACTTCCTCGAGATTTTTGCCAACGGACATCCAATAATACAGCGTCTTCTCGCCATTGCCCGGTACCGTTGTGCGAAGGCCAATCGTACTGTCAACCGAGCCTTGGGCAATCGTATTGCCCATCAGCACGCCGTCTTCCGCGTCGCGCCAGGTTCCTTCGGCGGAGTGAAACCTTTTAATACCGGTAGAATACTGCATGATGCCGCCTTCGTCCGTACATCCGCTGAACATGAAGTAATTCGAGCGTTTGTAGTGGAACATTGTATTATTTTCCGGATAATAAGCAGCCGTATCTCCTACCTCAGATCCTTCAATCATTAAATCCTGATGGAAGAAAAGCCGGGCTTCCCGGCTTTCGTTCCTCCTATTGCGCACAACAACCCGTTTAATATAGATGCATTCGCGCTGATGAATGCCATCGTTCATTTGCAGCTCTACGCCTAATCCCTCATGCCTAGCAATGATGTTCGTCACAAGGGAATCCTCGATATAGTTGAGCTCGAATGTCCATTCCTTCTCATCCAGCCAAGAAAATGCGCCTCCGATCCAGATCCCGAACCGGCAATAGTGACCGCCCACATGGTTTAGCTGTCCGACATACGGAAAATAAATATCCCGAATAAAACAATGTTGATCCAAATTGAGCAGCAATTTACCATTGCCGATTACAAGGTGACGGGCCATCTTTCAGTCCCCTTTCGAGAAGCAAGAAGTTGATCGTACAAGGCTATATAAGCTTTTGCCGAGCGGCTCCAGCTATAATCTTCCTTGCCGGCATTGTCTACGATGCGGCGCCATACGGCATCATCGCGGTAGAAGTGCAGCGCCCGCCTCACCGTATACATGAAATCGTCCGCATTATAGTGCGTGAAGCTGAAGCCGTTGCCTTCCCCGGTCTCTTCATTATAGGAGAAGACCGTATCCTTTAGACCGCCAGTTTCCCGGACAACGGGAATGGAACGGTAACGAAGAGCGAGCAGCTGGCTTAAGCCGCAAGGCTCAAAACGGGAAGGCATAAGGAAAATATCCGAGCCTGCATAGATCCTTCTTGCCAGACGGTCATTATAACCAAGCCATACGGCGGCTTTATTCGGATAACGGGCGACCAGATGATTCATGGCATTCTCGTAATGCCAATCTCCCGCCCCCAGAACAACAAGCTGTACATCCTCCTGCATAAGCTCGTCAAGCTTCCAGATAATGAGGTCCATCCCTTTCGACTCCACCAGACGGCTGATAATACCGATCAGCGGGGTTTCCTCCGATTCGGGAAGACCAAGCTCCGCCTGCAAGCTCAGCTTGTTCTTGCGCTTGCGGGAGATAGAGGAACGGTAAGGCGTATGTAGGGCATCATCGTTCATCGGGTCGTATAATTCGGTATCAATCCCATTAATTATGCCTGTAAGATCACCGGAACGGCTGCTTAGCAGTCCGTCAAGCTTCTCGCCGTGCTCCCAGCTCTGGATTTCCCGGGCATAGGTTTCACTGACCGTTGTCAGCTTGTCCGCATAGACAAGCCCCCCTTTCAGGCAGCTTGCGGCACCGTGGAACTCCAGCTTGTCGGCGGTGAACATCTCGTCTCCCGCTCCCAGAAGCTCCTTCAATAGATCAATGCCGAACAACCCTTGATACATCAGGTTATGGATCGTGAATACCGACTTCACGCCGTCCCAGGCAGGATCATTCGAATAACGAGTGCGGAGCAGAAACGGGATAAGTCCGGCCTGCCAATCATGGCAATGAACAATATCCGGAGTGTAATCCAGGTACCGCACAGCCTCCATAACCGCAACGGAATAGAAGACGAAACGCTCGGCATCGTCGTTATAGCCGTACAGCCCTCTGCGCCCGAAATAGAACTCATTATCGATCAGATAAAAGATCACACCGTCGATTTCCGCCCGGAACAACCCGCAATATTGACTTCTCCAACCAAAATTTACATAAAATTCTGCAATTCGCTCAAAATTCTGAATATAATAATCTGGGATCTCTTCATACTTGGGCATAATAATACGAACATCGGCTCCACGTTGCTTAAGCGCCTTCGGCAAAGCTCCTGCAACGTCAGCCAGTCCGCCCGATTTGGCGAGCGGAGTTGCTTCGGAAGCGGCCATTAATATATTCACGCCTGATCACCTCATACCCTATCCATAATTTAATTGCTATTTATATAATCTTACGCTTGCCTGCCAAAAATGGATTTTCGGAAGAACCGCGGATATCGCGGTCATACTGTACGCGTACATCCTTATCAAGAATACAGTGCTGGACTAGACTGTTCTCGCCGATGTCGCCGTTTTGCATAATAATGCTGTTGCGGACAACGGCACCTTTACGGACATGAACACCGCGGAACAGAATGCTGTTCTCGACCGTTCCTTCAATACGGCAGCCGTTAGCGATAAGGGAATCGGTCACTTTGGAGGTTCCCAAATAGCGGGCTGGCGGTTCATCCTTGCCTTTCGTGAAGACCATGCCCGGCTGGAAGAACAACTCGCGCCATATTTCGGGGTGAAGCAGGCTCATGTTGCTCTGGTAAAAGCTCGACAGAGTATTCACGACAGCCAGATAACCCTCGTGCAGATAACCGTAGACGCGAAGCTTATCGATTCTTGAGAAAATCGCGTGGCGGACCAGATGGTCCTGACCTTGGGCAAGGGATGTCTCGACAAGCTCCATCAGGAGATCCTTGCGCATCACGTACATTTCCATGGAAGAAATATCGCTGTTCATTCTTCCGTAATGATCCTGCATGGCCGTGATACGGCCATCCGGATCCATCTTCATCTTGCGGGCCTTGCCGCCCATCAGATCGGCATCCCGCTTGCATACGACCGTAATATCCGCTTGGCGTTCCTTATGCGCTTCGATAATCGGTTCGAAATCGATATTGCAAACCATATGACTGCGGGCGATCACGACATATTCCAGCGTAGAGCGGTTGAAGTAATCGCGGTGCTGGTAGAAATGATATAAGTCCCCGCGGCTGACTTCCTGAATATCGTCCGTTGCCGGAGGAAGCAGGAACAAGCCGCTCTGGCGGTTATTTAAGTCCCAATGGTCGCCGGAACCGACGTGATCCATGAGGGAACGGTATTTCGTATGTGCGAATACGGCTACTTTATTGATTCCGGAGTTCACCATGCTTGACAGAATGAAATCGATAAGCCGGTATCTTGCGCCAAACGGCACGGTAGCAAGGCAGCGGTTTTGCGTCAGCCGCTCCATATCATCGTTCTCGTGAATCAGATTGATAACGCCCATAACTTGATGTTTCATGACGGCTCCACCTCCAGCAGCATCGGTTCATTGGATACAAACTCGCCTACAGCAACAACGGTAATTGCATCATCGTCGGGACTGCCGATGCATACGCCGTCTTCAATTACAGCACCTTCACCAATTATCGCCCGATAGATGCGGGCTCCTTTGCCAATTTTCACATTCGGCATAATGACCGATTCGCTAACGATACTGTTTTTACCCGTCGTAACGCCAAAGAACAAAACTGACCGCTCGACATCGCCTTCCACAATGCAGCCTTCCGTCACCATAGAGGAGGATACGCTCGCCCCGCAGGCCACGTATTGGGCCGGACGGTTAGGGCTGACGGAGAAAATTCTCCAATCTTTATCGGCCAGATCAAGCGAAGGCTTATCGTCGAGCAAATCCATATTGGCTTCCCATAAGCTTTCGATCGTGCCGACATCCTTCCAATAACCGCGGAAAGCATACGTGCTCAAATGCAATCCGTCTCTCAGCATGCACGGGATTACATCCTTGCCGAAGTCATGGCTGGAATTGCGGCTGGCTTCATCGTAAATCAAATACTTTTTCAGTACCGACCAGGTGAAAATATATACGCCCATCGATGCGATATTGCTGGTTGGATTTTTAGGCTTTTCTTCAAATGCCGTAATCCGGTCTTCGTCATCCACGTGCATGACGCCAAAGCGGCTTGCTTCCTTCCACGGCACTTCAATGCCGGCAATCGTAATATCCGCCCCGCTTTTCTTGTGATGCTGCAGCATCAGATCGTAATCCATTTTATAAATATGGTCACCCGAGATGACCAGAACATAGGTTGGGTCATAACCTTCAATAAACGCCATATTTTGATAGATTGCATTTGCCGTGCCTTTATACCATACCCCGCCTTTTTGTTTGACGAATGGAGGCAGAATGGCCATGCCGCCATCCCTGCGGTCCAGCCCCCATGGGCTTCCGATGCCCAAATACCGATTCAATTCGAGCGGCTGGTATTGCGTAAGAACGCCAACCGTGTCGATGCCAGAATGCGTGCAATTACTTAAAGTAAAGTCAATAATGCGGTACTTTCCCCCAAAATAGACAGCCGGCTTCGCCAAATCCTTGGTGAGAACCCCCAATCGCTTGCCTTCTCCTCCCGCAAGCAGCATTGCAATCATTTCCTTTTTTCGACCCATGACACCAACCCCTTCTTAATGTGGTCTCCGCCCGCAAAGCTGAATAATTGGAAGGATAGAGGGGGGAGATTGATGGAAATGCTTTGGTTATAGCCGTGCCAGCTCACTTTCTCGCTGTCATGCTTCTGTAAACACTGTGAATCGGAACCTCCGAACTGTACCTCATTGCTGTTTAGGATCATGCGATAACAGCCCGGCTGCGGCACGCCTAATCGATAATGGGTATAACCGTTTCTGGAGAAGTTGGCAACCGTAACAGTGAAGCCCTGCTTGCCATAACGAATGAAAGATATGATCGATTGTTCAGCATTATTCACATCAATCCATTGAAATGCATTAGCGTCTTGATCTCTTTCCCATAGAGACGGCTCATGGGTATAAACATGGTTCAAAGTTTTGACATAGTCGTGCATCTTGCCGTGAAGATCGAAATCGAGCAGCATCCAATCAAGCGGTTCGCGGTCCTTCCATTCGTCGAACTGTCCCCATTCGCTGCCCATAAACAGCAGCTTCTTGCCCGGATGAGCGATCCAATAGCCGTATAACAAACGTAATTGAGCGAATTTCTCCTCGTAGGAGCCCGGCATTTTGTTCAACAAAGAACGTTTGCCGTGTACAACCTCGTCATGCGAGAACGGTAAAACATAATTTTCCGAGAAAGCGTACAAAAGTGAGAAAGTAAGTAAGTGGTGGTGGTGTGTGCGGTCGGCAGGATCCATCGACATGTATTTGAGCACGTCGTTCATCCAGCCCATATTCCATTTAAAGTTAAATCCCAGCCCGCCTAAGTATGTAGGTGAGGTGACTGCAGGCCAAGCGGAAGAATCTTCTGCGATCATTAGTGCGTCTGGGTAGTAGTGAAATACGGTTTCGTTAAGCCGTTTCATGAAGCGGAGAGCGTCTAGATTGTCAGTGCCGCCATACTCGTTCCAGGTGAAGAGCTCGGGCGGTTTATCCATGTGGAGATTGATCATGCTGGCGACGGCGTCAATCCGAAGACCGTCGAAGTGGAACATTTCCATCCAGTAGATGGCATTGGAGATCAGGAAGCTGATCACTTCGTTTCGCTTGAAATCGAAGGCCAGTGTTCCCCATAAAGGCTTTTCGGCAAGCCGCTCGTCATTTCCTTCAAAGATCGGAGTACCGTCAAAGCCGCGCAATCCATGTTCATCCTTACAGAAATGTCCGGGAACCCAGTCCAGAATAACGCCAATGCCGTACGCGTGGCAGCGATCGATAAATTTCATCAGCTGCTTAGGCTTGCCGTAACGGCTGGACGGCGCATAGTAACCGGTAATCTGATAACCCCAAGACTGGTCGAATGGATGTTCATTGATCGGCATCAGCTCGATGTGAGTATATCCCATCTTGGCTACGTAAGGAACAAGCTGCTCGGCAAGTTCTTCGTAGGTGAGAAAGTTCTCCTCCCCTTTCAACTGCCAGGAGCCGGCATGCACTTCGTAAAGCATTAGTGGATTGGAGTAAGCGGGCTGCTTTTGCCTGGAATCCATCCATTTCTTATCCCGCCATGGGAATCCGTATAGATCAGACACTACGGAGGCGGTTTGAGGACGCCTTTCGGCGAGGAAAGCGTAAGGATCTGCCTTGAGCAGCCGCTGACCTGTTGAGGTCAAAATCTCGTACTTGTAAACAGCCCCTTCGCCAAGTCCCGGTACAAAGAGAACCCAGACCCCTGTCGAAGAAACGCGCTCCATTAACGAACCGGAACCATCCCAGTTGTTATGCTGGCCAACAAGCCGAACCTCCCTGGCGTGCGGAGCCCACACTGCAAACCTGACGCCATCTTTACCGTCCCAGTCCATGACATGAGCACCCATGAACCGGTAACTGTGGTGAGAGCAGCCTTTGTTGAACAGATACAAATCGCTCAGCAGAAGGCCGTATGGTGCCGTTTGAATCATTTCCGACAATCGCCTCCATTTGGTTACAATGGTACCGTAGCGTTAAAGGATTCATTCTCTGGTAAATAGGGAGTTACCTCCATTATACATATTTTCATGAAAATAAACACCCCATTTTCAGAAAATGGATGTGATGTTACCTTACATCAATTTGATCATTTTTCTTCAAAACTCGATTGATGTAATAATGTTTAACACACAGTCCTTTCGATACGGCTTGACTTAAACAATTGATCCAACTGCAAGTGACCAGTTTCTTTGTCCTGCGAGGCATAACGGTATTAGGATCGCCATGTCTCATCAGGCGTTGATGGTGCATGGAGCACAGGTCTCTTGCCTTGACCGGTTTGGAGCAATTATCGATCCCGCATGTTTTCATGTTGTCTGTTTCCCCCTAAGTTTCAAACCTGCGTTTTCTTATATTACCCGAGAACATAGATTCTACAAAACTCGCTGTTAGCTGAACACTCTATCATTTTGTCATAGAAATGACGGCTTCCGCATGATTGAACCATTTCATGCCAGCAAGTTTAATTTATTAAACCAAACTGCATTTATGCTTGACGATTTTGTTAAATACAGTAAAGCTATTGTATAGTACAAGCGTAAAGCTTATACTCGATTTTGTGCATTGGCGCGCTTGGAATTAAGGAGGACCAATTTTGACAGCATTCTATCACATTTTCCAAATACTTGATCAACCTATGATACTTGTCCGAGTATCAAAGGTTGCAACAACGATCCATGAAACAAATGAAGCCTTCTGCAGGCTTTCCGGATATAAACAGGAGCAGCTGAAGGGAATGTCGATCGAGCTGCTTATAGCCAATTATTTGCCATGTGACAGCAGCCTGCATTTTACGCAGGAGACGACCCTCAATTCCGCCAAACAAGATGAGATTGCCGTGCATGTGGAATTCCGGGCTTTGACGATCTCCGATCAGGACGAAGCCAGATATGCGCTGATCATCTTCGGAAATAAGAGCGAAAATGCGCAAGAGGAGCCGTTAACAGCGATTAAGCAAGTCTATGACTCTTCCAAACGGCTTAAGATGTGGATGGCCAAGAGGGATATAAGCGCCAACCAGATGGCTGCGGCGACGAATATTTCCTTGCAGACCATCTCCAAGCTTCGAAATGGACATATACAAAAGCCCAACCGGTTAACGGCTGAGCTAATTGCAGGAGAACTGCAGGTTGCTGTCAGCGATATCTGGCCGGAAGTACGTAACGGTCGGTAATCGCTGACTTATTTTTTGGACATGGCTTGCGTCAGGAATGGCGTCGGTTCCGAGAGATAGTACAGATGCAGCTCATGCATCGCGCGAGTGCATGCGGTATAGAACAGCTTGCGCTCGCTCTCCCTGCCATAAACGTTGCTTGAAGCGTTGTACAGAATTACGGCATCAAACTCTACGCCTTTAGCCAAATATGACGGAATGACGACGGTGCCGTTCTCGAAGGTTACCGTCTCTTTCTCAATCAGCCGCATTCCGGGACAGTTCTGCTTCAATGCCTCAAAAGCTGTCCGGCTTTCCTCCGCAGTCTTGCAAATGACCGCAATGGAATTTGCGCCTTCCTCTTGCAGGTGTCGGATTCGCTCCATGATCATCCCATGCAGCACCGATTCATCCGGAGCAGCCGTTACCGTCGGCTCGTCTCCGTTACGATTAAACGGCACGATTCGACTTCCACCCTCGATCATCCGGCTCGTAAATTCGACAATCTGTTTTGTCGAACGATAACTGCGAGTCAGTACTATTGTCTCGGTCTCTTCCTTGCTGTACAGCTCTCCCAACGGATCGAATCCATTCCCCAAAGCGGCATGCGCGAATATCGATTGGTTCAGGTCGCCGAGCGCCGTCATCTTCGCCATTGGAAAAACTCTCTTCAAATAATAGAACTGGAATGGCGAATAATCCTGCGCTTCATCGATAAACAGATGCCTTACCGATGTATTGGTCTGGAAGCCTTCAATTAAATCCTTCATATATAAGTAAGGTGTTGCGTCTTCATAAGTAAGTATACCACGCTTAAGCTGTTCCACGGTGAGCCTGCGGAATGCCTCCCATTCAGCCCGACTTTCTTCGACAAGCCAAGGAGCCTGCTCGCTTTCATATAATCGCAAGTATAAGGTCTGCGTGTCGACAAATCTTAGTTTCTTCACGCGGCTCCGCAAACGTTTGAACCTTTCCTGAACGATCATGGTAGCCAGCACATCTTTTTCGCGGTCAAAATCATCAAAGGAGTCCGAAGTATAACGTTCCTTGCGGTTTAATTCATTAAACGCGTGGATATAGGCTTCTTTATCCAGCAGCTCCATCTCGTCTTCTACCCACTGTTTCTTCCGTTCTTCCTTGCTTAGCCGCGTAAGCTCCTTAAGCAGCCAATCGGCTGTCATCTTGAACCGGTTCGGAATCGTGAAGCTTTTGTCCAAGCTGTAAAAATGCTCTTCGATAACTTCTGCCGCAATCAGCTTGCGTCCCCGGAACTTGATTGCTTTAAACAATAATCCCGATTCTCCCAGTGAATCTACATAACGCTCGATCACTTTCATGAAGGATGCGCCCGATTTATGTCGAATGGAGGCGATGCGCGTCTCATAATCCGGATCCTCCATGCTTCCAAGCGTATACTCCATCTGAGCAAACGGGTCTTCCAGCGCAAACGATTGCCCAATACGATGCTCGAGATATTGCTGGTAAGTTGTTTGCTGCATATTCTGTTCGCCAAGCTCCGGAAGAACCGTCGCGATATAGCTATTAAACATCGGGTTCGGCGAGAACAGGACAATTTGATCGGCTTGCAGCGATCCTCTGTAACGGTATAGCAGATAGGCAACACGCTGCAGCGCCGCAGAAGTTTTACCGCTTCCGGCTGCACCTTGAACAATCAGAAGCCTTGCCCGTTCATTGCGGATAATCTGGTTTTGTTCCCGCTGAATCGTAGCTACAATGCTCTTCATCTGGGCGTCCGAATGCTTGCCAAGCACCTCTTGCAGCAGCTCGTCGCCGATAGTGACACCGGTATCGAACATACCGTCGATTTGCCCGCGGCGAATGACATATTGGCGCTTCAGCGTCATCTGGCCTTCTATCGATCCTGTAGGAGTAATATATTGGGCCGGACCCGGCGAATAATCATAGTAGAGACTCGAGACTGGCGCACGCCAGTCGTAAATTAAATAATTTGATCCGCTTTCATCCAGCATGGAGCCAACTCCAAGATAGATCTGCTCTTCCTCGGAGCTGCCATTTTCTATAAAATCAACACGCCCGAAGTATGGGGTCTGCTCCAGCTTCCGCAATAGCTTTACCTGCTGCGATGCATGCCTGTGGCTGTGCTCCCGCTCCGCAAGCACCTCAGCCTGCTGCTTCAGGCTCGCGGCGGACTCCGCCGCTTCCGACGCATCCTCGAAATTCAGCGTGACATCGTCCCAGAAATTTTTCCGGATGTCCACGATATCTTCCCGCATACCGCTTGAGTTTTGCAGTAGCTTGCCCAGCTGCTCGCGAATCAGCCGCATCACACGGTCCACTCGCTTCTGCTCCTCGATTCGCTGTTCGTCCTGCATGATTTATCCTCTCCTTCAAGCGTAATTACGCGAAATACTGTTAAAAGTTCGTTTACCATTGTAACAAAATCTGCCTGTCAAGGTGAAACGGTTTCTCCGTGTTTTGGCAGGAGTATTGATACACCGATAACAAGCGATTATAATGTCAAAGGCAGAAAATCTATCATACACCTTGCGATGCCCTGCTGCAAGTTCCATGCATCGCTCTACTTCATATTGAAACTTACAGGGAGGCAATATGTTTAATTTGTGGTTTGGCGCGCTATTTATGCTCGTCCATTTTACCTTATTTCTGATCTCTTACCGGTTATTTGGCCGTGTGGGTATTTACGCCTGGATTGGCATGGCAACCGTACTGGCGAATGTACAGGTTGTCAAAACCGTCGAAATGCCCTTTGATATCGTGATTACGCTTGGCAATACGATGTATGGCACCATTTATCTCGCATCCGATCTGCTTAACGAGAAGTACGGAGAGCGTGCTGCCAAAAAAGCGGTGTGGTTCGGCTTCTTTACGCTGATTGCATCAACGATCATTATGCAGATGGCGCTTGTCTTCAACCCGGACAGCTCCGAGCTTGCCCATGACACCAATGATGCCCTGCACATGATATTCGGGCTGATGCCGCAAATTGCGTTAGGAAGCTTATGCGCGTATTTCGTCAGCCAGTTTCTTGACGTGAGGATCTATTCCATTCTTAAGAGGGTATTCCCTGCCCCAGGACAACTGTGGATCCGTAATAACGGCAGTACCGTTATCAGCCAACTTGTGGATACCCTTATATTCTGCACCATCGCATTCGCCGGCACATTGGAAGGAAGCGTATGGGTTTCGGTCTTCCTCTCGACCTACGTCATTAAATTTATCGTATCCCTTTGTTCTACTCCGTTCTTGTATGCAGCAAGACGGTTTACGTTTAAGGAAGAATAAATGTAAGGTTTTAAAAAAGAGCTCCCGGTGAGGGGGCTCTTCTTTTGGTGAATTCAATTGGATAATCCAATATCATCAAGCATGATTTTGCCCGGACCGCCAATAAAACGGAAAGTAATCTGACTGATGGATAAGTCCTTGTTGTCAACCGCCTCGGCAAAGTCATCGAGCGGTACCCGGAACGTCTGGAATACCGACTCCGTGTCATGCTTGTACTTCCCGCTTTTAATTGTCTTCTCAAGCCAAGGAATAATGGTGTACGTCGTAACGAACGGCTGTTGAACCGGCATATACGCATTCAGCGGTAGAATAATGGTATCACCGGCCGTTGACATTAACTCAATTTGAATCTGCGGAGCGGATTCCTGGTGGTCGGGATCAAGTTGCGACGCCAGATTGGCGAGAGAGAAAGTGAACATTCGATTCGCGTTGGCCGCGCTTGCAAGCGAGAATGGCTCAGCTAAAGATAAGGTATAAGAGCTGTCCTCCTGCCATTCGACCTGCGCACCCACCGTTCCTTTGTTATTGTGATCCCGATCCTTAACGTCCAGCTCATCCCAGGATTTCAGATTCTCTTCTTCCAGCTTCCCGCCTTCCGGAAGCGTTGTTTTGTTCCGGTCCTCGTCGTACCTTGCAATCATATCAAAGCTCGAATCCTCATATCTGGATACGTAAGCCGTGGAATCAGGCAGCCAATCGAGGCCGGCACGGTAATCCTGCAGCAGCGGGATATATTCCTCCTGATGGTGCAGCGTTGTTTCAAGGAATGCAGAGACATAGACTTGAGCAGCCCGTTGCTGCTCTAAAGGCTCCATCATTCCCCGTTGACTCAGGAAAAGACCGCCTGGCGGACGTTCGTCCATTGTTCCCCACTCGGTATTAAACCGGCTGTGATTCGCCTCGGACAAATAAACGGAAGCTTTCATGTAACCGGAACCCGGGGAAAAGCTAGTCCGAATATATTGCCGGTCTCCGTAAAAGTCATTTACATCTCCGTCTCGCGCCCCTTGCAGGACAAGATAATTCACATTGGCAAGGTTAGCTGACTTGTTATCGATTGCTTTATCCGTTGGAGCGAGAGCAATTACCGTTTGAATACGCACCTGTTTCTCATCGAAACTGTCGAGCGTCCGGTCGCCGGCAAACCAGGTATTCCGGTCGGCTGCCATTGCTACAGCTTGACCGCCGCGTGAATGCCCGATGAGTGCAATATCGGAGAAATCCACCTTATTATAGAAAGCACTATCCGGCATCTCGCTAAACGTTTGAATCTGCTGAATATGCTTAAGCAGCATCCAAGCTCTGACTTTAAAATCATTATCCGGAATACCCGACCAAGTCGAATAATTCAAGAAATTCTCGTCTACCGAAATGGCGATGTATCCACGGCTAGCAAGAAGCTTGCCCAAATAGTCATAACCGGCATCCGAGAACTCTTCCATCAGATGATTGCCATGGACCATCAGGACGAGAGGAAACGGGCCATCCCCGTCGGGCATCCATACCCGGCCATTCAGCGGCAGCTTCTCTTCGTCGAAGCCCCAGAACCTTTCCTTCATCCAATACCAGTTTTTGATGTAATCGGATGCATCCACTGTTGCGGAGATCAGCTCAGCGCCTTTTCCATACTCCTTGCGCTGCTTGTCCGTTCCGCTGCCATACGTGAAAAAACGATAGCTGTAGCTCCCAGGCTCGCTAGGGTCTTTGGCATCGATAGCAGCTACTTGGGAAGCTCCTATCTCCTCTGCTCCTGCGAATACGGCTGCCGCATGCCCGCCGCCATAAGGCTCTTTAATCCATATAAATACAGCGGATACCGCCATGGCGGCAATCACAATGCCGGATATCAACCGTATGCGGCTTAGGCTAAACCAGCCGATCAATATGCCGGCAACAGCACCTATTAATGTATAGATAACAGCGCATAGAACCGAATTGAAAATTTCAAAATCCGAATAATACAAAATATAATAGCACTCGAAGCCGACATAAATCAGAAAACCGGAGAATAAACGCGGTACCGGCACATACAGCAACGATAAGATAATCGCAATAAGCTGTGAAGCGATCAGCAAAGCCACTGCATTCGCAAGCACAAACGCCCCAACGTCGATAGCCGTCCCAAAACCGGTCGGCATGCCTAATGCGATGGTTATGATTGCTGCGGATCCGAATAACAGGAGTCCCGCCGCTCCGGAACGCCAGAGCGGACCATCGTATTCGAGCCGGTTGCCCATTCGGGCACGAAGCCAACGAAGAAATCTCTTTCCTCGCGGCTCCGGTTCCGGCTGCAAATGCGATTGAACTAATTCGAGTTCCATAGCGACTCCGATTGTTTGACGAACAGCCAGTTCCGGCCGTCACGGCGTTCAATCTCAACCGGCACATCAAAGAAACGGCTCATTCGTTCAGAGGTTAAAACATCGTTGGTAGCTCCCGCAGCAAAAACTTCACCTTGCTTAATCAACAGCGTATGACTGAAACAAGGCAATATTTCCTCCACATGATGCGTGACGTATATAATAGTAGGGCCGTCTTTCGCCACTTTATGAATCATGGACAACAGCTGCTCTCGCGCGAAAACGTCAAGTCCCGTACATGGCTCGTCCAGGATAAGCAGCTTTGGCTTTGCCATTAATGCTCTTGCGATCAAAACGCGCTGCCGCTCGCCTTGCGACATCGTATCATAAGTACGTTCAGCCAAATAAGCACAGCCCAGACTCGTTAGCTGAGCCAACGCCTGATCTCGATCGGCTTCATTTGTATGATCGTAAAGACCAATCGTAGCGAACTTTCCGCTTAGCACAATGTTAATGGCATTCTCGCTGCCGTACAGCTTTTGCTGAAGCGAGGTACTTACCCAGCCGATGCTTTTCCGCAGCTCGCGTAAATCGTATTCCCCGAATTTTTTGCCAAGTACCGAAAGCTGTCCGCTGGTTGGCCAAATATAGCCGTTAATCATGTTGAGAAGTGTTGTTTTCCCGGATCCGTTCAAGCCCAGCAAGCACCAATGCTCGTTTGGCTGAACCTTCCAATTAATATTGTGAAGGACCTGCTTGCCCCCACGTTCCCAGCTAGCCTGCTGAATATCAATAATCATCGGTTGTTCCCTCCCATACATCTATAAATTATAGGTAAAATCGGGCAGAGCGGCAATCCAAAGTTATTGACAAGTCTATTAATACTTTTCCGTTATGTACGATTTGGAAAACAAAAAAAGCCTCGGCAGCAGTTGCTGCCAAGGCCAATTCTTCATGTGACCGCATAATAAAACGGAACAATAACTAATGAAAGCAATACGGCGATAAGACCAATTGCCATCGCCCAGCCGCCAAGCGCCCTTGTTCCCTGACGGAAAGCAATAAAGCCCAGTACGGCTGAAGTGATGCCCAGCACCACCGGCCACAAGAACCAGGATGCTGCCGCAAATACAAGCGCTACCCAGCCAAGGGCTGTTCCCCCGGACTCCACAGCATCTGCCGCTTCTTCGATTTTCTGTTCTCTCGGTACATAGGAGACTGGACTGCTTACAGCGAAATCCGCTGCCATCTCTTCGTGGACGTTACCCACGTTATTCTCATTAGCCCACTCTTCCACTTTACCGCCGTTCAGATCAGGCATTGCATTGGGTGCAGACACTTCGTATTGCGGATAATCGTTCTTGTGACGATCCGTGATTTTTACGCCTCGTTGATCCATTCCCCGTCACTCCTTCGGTTTAAAAGTGTGGCAGCAGGTAGCGGATGATTCTGTAGCTTGATCCTGATGATAAAGCCCAAGATCATCAGCTGCGAATTCTTCGTTGAAGTCTGCATGCTGATCAATATCGATGGAAATGGCATCAGCATTGCAATTGTTGCCCTCTTTCCAGAAGGCGCAATTGGACACGCTGCAGGTTACACCTTTCGGCATAAAAAAATCACCTCCGATATCAAGTTTCCCTGATCGAAAGTGATTCATTCCGTCCTATTTTTGCCCCTGCATACGGCGCTGGGTCATGTAGTCATTCTCATAATACGCCAGCTCGTCGCGGAGCTCTTCGTAAATTTTCGAAACGCTGAGAACGATGTTACGCGCTTCGCGGACAGGCTTGAAGCGGAAACGGATGGCGTCTTGTCCGGTGTAGGCATAACGGCCGTCTTCCGAATAACATTCATTCTTCGGATAGAAGAAGGCATTCACGCACTGATGATAAACATCGTACAAGGCGCGTTCAGCAAAATCGTTATCGAAATTTGGCCGTCTGAGCAGTACTCCAAGTTTCTCAACCGAGACTTCAGAGAAGACCAACAGATGTCTCAAATCAGACAAGAGGCCTTTGTAGAACGTTTGTGCTTCGTCTCCAGTCTCTTCGCCGACTAATTGGTTCAGCGAATACTGGTTAAGAAACGTTTCCAATTGATTAATTGCATCTTTTAACTTTGTACGCGATGTTTCACTGAGCGACTTCGCATTGGTCGATGGCATAGGTAGTTCCCCTTTCTTCTACTACAACAAAAAAAACTAAGGCATCAACAACATGATACCACAAATTACATTCGTTTGGTACTGGCGGTTCAGACATTGTTCGGCGCATATTTTGGGCCATGCGATGCGCAACCTATCCATTAGCGTTGCAACTAAGCTGGCAAAGCGATGAAGGGACGAAAGAAACAATGAATGCGAGAAAATGGGTTGGTCTTTGTGCCATTATAGCACTGGTAGCCATTGTTGTACCCGGTACGCGATATATTTTTAATGACCGGAAAGCTCCTGAATCCGAAGTAAGAAATTTTTCAGCGCATCAGGAAAAAACACTTAAAGTCAAAACCTTGAACAAGGATATGGACGCTACCGCTCTGCTCTGCACAACGGAATGCAGCAAGGAATTCCGCAAGCTGATGAACAGCGACATCAAAACGGGTGCAATGAAGGCGCAGTCGGACAAAGTAGCCCATATGATGAACATGCATAAGCATATGGTCTACATCAGCTGGATTAATGGAAATCGAAGCGTAGAACGCGGCGCGCTCCCGGACAAAGCAGCATCGCAATATGTTGAAGAAGCCAAGGCTAAGATAAAAGCCAGCCAGCCTTATCACTCCAAGCCGTTTATGAGTGAAACCGGCAGCCGGTACATGGTGCTTGGGGTGCCAAGCGGCAAAAATAACGGCATTGGTGTCGTAGGCGTCATCAATCAGGATATCGTTATGCAGGTCGAGCGCCATCAGAAACGGAATTTACGGCTTGTACCTTATCCAGCCGAGGGCAACTACCGAATTGAATCTGTAGAACCTAACACGAACCGCGAAACGACAGTACGGGATGGCGAAGACAACGGCAATGCCAGCCATTATCACGTCAAGGATGTGGTTGTTCATTTCCAAGATAAGCTGACAAACAAGCAATTAGAACAAATCAAGCAAAAAATCAATGCCGAGAAAATTCAGCGCATTGGCGACACCTATGTATTCCGTTCCAAGAACATGGATGCCGATAAAATGGTTCATTATTTCCAAAAGTCATGGAAAACCGAATACGTGGAGCCTCACTATCTGTATCTGACGAACGAAACGGCGGGTAACACTGCCGACATTATTACTCCTAACGATGCCCTGTATTCCCAATACCAATGGAATCTGCCTTCCATTGAAACCGAAAAAGGTTGGGGCTTATCAAAAGGGAATGACAAAGTAATCGTTGCGACTATGGACACTGGTGTCCAAGCCGATCACCCTGATTTGAAGGGAAGGCTGTTAGAGGGAACCAACATCGTGGATCCGAATGCCGCTCCAAATGACGATGTTGGTCACGGTACCCATGTGGCCGGCATTATCGGAGCTACCGTGAACAATGGGGAAGGCGTTGCGGGCATCTCCTGGTATAACAAAATTATGCCGGTCAAAGTGCTCGACAGCACCGGTGCGGGCTCGACCTACTCGGTTGCGCAAGGGATTATCTGGGCGACCGACCATGGCGCCAAAGTCATCAACATGAGTCTTGGCAACTATGCGCAAGCCGAGTTCCTGCACGATGCGATTAAGTATGCTTATGATCATGACGTCGTGTTGGTTGCAGCCAGCGGCAATGACAATACCGATCGCCCTGGTTACCCAGCCGCGTATCCGGAAGTTTTTGCGGTTGCCGCAACGGACGCGTCGAAAAACAAAGCTTCGTTCTCGAACTACGGCGATTACATTGACGTTGCCGCACCTGGCGACAGCATCGCCAGCACCTATCCAGGCAGCCAATATGCGGCCTTGTCTGGCACCTCAATGGCGAGCCCGCATGTCGCGGCATTAGCTGGTTTGATTCGCTCGATCAACCCTGACCTCAACAATGAAGAGGTTATGGACATAATGCGTAAATCCGCCATTGACCTCGGCGACAAGGGTAAAGACAACTATTACGGCTACGGTTTGATCGATGTCGACAAAGCTCTGATGGCAGCTTCGAACTACACCACTGCCCTGCAGAACTTCCCCAGTCAAACCGAACGTCGCCTTGAAGCGATTAGACGGCGGTATAACTCGGAAAGCTAAGTACGGTTGATCGCTCGGGACATTGAACACCGCTGACGCTCGGGACGGACAGTATGGAGTTCAACTCTGCTGATCGCTCGGGACGGACAGTATGTTCTTCCAGCCGCTGTTTTCGCCCATTTCTTGATTTGAATTTTTAAAGGTTGAAATGGGCTCAAAAAGGCGGACGTAAACTCCTCCAGAACATACTTGTCCTTACCCTCGACTCCCGCCGTTCAATTATTAAAAACAAGGAAAGCATCCTCAGGCATTTCGCTGAGGATGCTTTTCTTTTGAGGTGACCCGCAAAATTGCTCACCTTGCACGAAATACAGTGTATTAAGCCTTTTTTAGCATGTAATCGGACTTATATTGTATGAAATGCAGTATATTTCGCCAAATATGCTTTTCTAACGCTTTCCCAGTGAGATATCCTGTATTTTCTGCAATGTATCTCCCTCTCTTGCTACAAACCCCAAAATATCCTGCATTTCGTGCAACTCAGCTGAGCCCGCCAATATTGCTTGCTGCACCGAGCAGCAAAGCCTTGCGAGGCAACCCTCGGTTTGAGCTAAACAAAAAAGATCCCTTGGCATAAGCCGAGGGATCTTTTTTGTTGTCGTACAGGAAAGTGGTTGGTATTGAGGAGGGATAGGGGTATCTCTTGAGAAGCGAAGCATCCGCCTTTGTCTGTCCTTTGCCACCTCGGTCAAACTTGTTAAAGGAAAAGGACAGACAACAGCGGTCTAAAGAGATACTCCAGCCCCGACGACCCAACAGCCCAACCACCTGAACTTTCCGCAACAAGCAACAAAAAAGCCTCCCGGCGAATGCCAGGAGGCGTAATTTGTTGTCCGTTGCGGAAAGTTTGCCGTAAGCCGGGTTCTGTACTTCAGGTGGTATTAACGGGAACGACCCTCCCACGAAGAAGCGACAATCATCTATCTAGGCCATTCATTGCTGAACAGCTCAAGCAACCAACCCGAACGAGCCTCGGGCTAAGGCTGCAGCTCTAGGCTGCTACGTTCTCTCGGTCTTGCTCCAAGTGGGGTTTACCAGGAATATAGTCACCCATACTCCTCGTGGTCTCTTACACCACGGTTCCACCCTTGCCTGTGCCGGCGTAAACCAGCCATCGGCGGTCCATTTCTGTGGCACTATCCTTCAGCTCGCGCTGACTGGACGTTATCCAGCACCCTGCCCTGTGGAGCCCGGACTTTCCTCTCGCGGCAACAAGGCCGCCAGCGATTGTCTGTCAAACTTTCCGATGCACGAATAAGTATACAGGGTATTTTACAAAACCTCAACCTGTTTTATCGTTCCAAATGCTACATGAACCGGAAAGGCTCCGTATTAATGGAGGAATGAACAGCTTTTGTCTCGTATTTGCGTTCCGCAAGCTGTTGATTCAGCCAGTCGGCTACACGATTCTTCATGATTTTCTCAACATTATGACCCGGATCAATAATGGAAAGACCGTCCGCAAGCGCGTCATGAGCGGTATGATAATCGACATCCCCCGTGATAAGCACATCCGCACCGGCAAATTGCGCATGACGGGTGTAACGCCCGCCAGAGCCGCCTAATACGGCAGCTTTCTTAATGATACGGTTAGGGTCGCCAACCAGACGAACATAAGGTACTTCGAATACTTCCTTTACCTTTTCGACCAGTTCGCCAAGAGTGACAGGCTGCTCCAGCTTTCCGCTGCGGCCAAGACCAAAGGATCTGCCCTTCAGATCAACCGAATACAAATCATAGGCCACTTCCTCGTAAGGATGCGCCTTCAGCATGGCTTGGACGACCTTGCGGTGAACGCTATGCGGAACAATCGTTTCAATGCGGATTTCCTTCGCTTTTTCCAATTGCCCCTGCTTGCCGATAAACGGATTCGTACCATCTCCAGGAAGGAACGTTCCCGTTCCTTCGATATTAAAGCTGCAGTGGCTGTAATCTCCGATATGGCCCGCTCCCGCCTGGAACATGGCTTGAAGCACCTTTTCATGCTGCTCCTCAGGAACAAAAACAACCAGCTTATAAAGCTTATCCGTATGCACCTCTTCGAGACATTGGCGGCCTTCCGCCTTAATCCCAACCAGATCGGCCATCCAGTCGTTAATGCCGCCGTCGGCCACATCCAGATTGGTATGAGAGATGTAGACCGCGACATCATTCTTGATCAGCTTCTCATACAGCCTGCCTGCCGGAGTTGAAGTATCCAGCTTCGCCAAAGGTCGGTAGATAATGGCATGATGAGCAATAATAAGCTCCGCACCAGCGGCGATGGCCTCATCGACAACTTCATCCGTCACATCCAGAGCTACAACGATTTTCCGGATCTCCTTGTTCAACGTCCCAAGCTGCAGTCCGATTTTGTCATTCTCAACCGCATAATGCTTTGGCACAAGCTGCTCCATTATTTGGACGACGGTCTGCCCGTTTGCAAACATTGAAGCACCTCCTCGATAACATTCATTTCATTACGGAATTGCTGCTTTTTCTGTTCCGCCTGCTCGAGATCGGATTGGGACATCTGAGCTACAATCTTGCCAAGCTTATCGAGCTCAAGACGCCACTTTTTGAAAAAGACCTCCTGCGGCGCGCGAAGCAGATGCGGCCCCATCTTTTCCAGAATCGCAGCACCGTTCTCTTGATAAGTGGGTAGTCCAAGGAAAGAGGGATCGTACACTTCCGCATTCCGCTTCTTCCATTCGGCTTCATCATATTTGAAGGCATGCAGCACTTCGTAAATTTTATCGTCTTCTTCAAGAATGGACTCTTCCGCAAGGAACCAACCGCGCTTCAATAACCAGCTTCGCACAAATTCTTCGCCGACATTTGGCTGGAGAATCAGTTCTTTTACCCCATCCAGCTTTCCGGCTAAATAACCTTCTTCCAAAATGCTGCTCATTAAGCTTCCGCCCATGCCCGCAATAGTTACCGTATCGGTTTCCCCCGGCTGCAGGACGGATAACCCGTCCCCGCGACGGACCTCCAGCTTGCCGGTAAGGCCCGCGTCCGCGGCTTGCTTACGCGCTGCTTCAAAAGGACCGGGATTCAGCTCGCCTGCAATGGCAGACGGTACTCGGCCAGATTGAATCAAATAAACCGGAAGCAGCGCGTGATCCGAACCGATATCCGCTACACGCGAGCCTGGCGTTACAAAGTCTGCAATCCTTTGCAGACGTCTCGATAATTTCAACATTAAGCAACCCACACCATCCATTGTTTTCGCATAAAGAACAACAGCCCGCCGCCCGCCGCAATCTTCAAGAGCAATTGAAGCTGCAGCTGCAGCATAACCGGTTCCTTCCATACAATCATTTCGTATAACTCCGGCATAAACCACAAAATCGCGCATGCCGCGAATAAAACCATCGCTGCCTGCTTGGACCAGCGGTGGACAAACCAGCTTCCCCAACCGAACAGAACCGAGAGCGGCATCCAATACAGCTGCGATTCATACCACTCCGGCGCGCTCGTAAACTTGGCCAGCAGCCATGCATATACCATTATTCCCGCAAGCCAGCCGCAAAGATGCAGCAGCTGGATTCTTGACGCAATTCCGTACACCCCCCAGAACAGCGCGCAAAAACCAAGCATCCCCGCCTGCCAACCCCATTCCGTCATCTCGTGCAGATCCAATATGTATAGGCCGGCACCAAGCATCAACAGCATGCCGGCACCGGTAACAGCAAGCCCGGCTGACTCATGACGCCTTCTCAAACGGGCGCCAAACCACAGAAGACCAATGACGCCAACAGCCGAAACCCCAATTTGCAATAGAGGGTGAAAAACGTTAAAATAAAGCACAACAAAGGAAATAAAGGTAAAAAAACCAAATGTAAGGAGCCAATGCTTACCTGAAGCCTGTTGAACGGCCATTACCGCCTTGGCTATCGAATGATTGGATTCACGCCTTACTTCCTGATCATGATCCATATACAAGTTAAGCAGAAAATCACAATATTGATCGGGCAGCAATTTGCTCCTGCTCCAGTGCTCAATTTCTCTGACGATAATCTGGCGTCGCTCTTCATTCATATGCCTTATGTTATCCTCTCAGGTAGAATGACGATAGGTTCAATTGGAAAAAAAGACCTTGCTGCAAGAGCAGAAAGGTCCTTATCGGTTAATGCTATCTTATTCTAGGAAATCTTTAAGCCGTTTGCTGCGGCTTGGGTGACGGAGCTTGCGGAGTGCTTTCGCTTCGATCTGACGAATCCGTTCACGGGTTACGCCGAATACTTTGCCAACCTCTTCGAGGGTGCGAGTACGGCCATCGTCAAGGCCAAAACGCAGACGGAGTACATTTTCCTCACGCTCTGTCAATGTATCAAGTACATCTTCCAACTGCTCCTTAAGCAGCTCGTAAGCCGCCGCGTCCGCAGGTGCAAGTGCTTCCTGATCCTCTATAAAATCGCCAAGATGCGAATCGTCTTCTTCACCGATCGGTGTTTCGAGCGATACCGGTTCTTGAGCAATCTTCATAATTTCCCTTACTTTATCGGTACTGAGTTCCATCTCCGCAGCGATTTCTTCAGGGGTCGGTTCGCGCCCGAGCTCTTGAAGGAGCTGTCTCGAAACCCGGATCAGCTTGTTGATCGTTTCGACCATATGAACCGGAATCCGAATGGTACGCGCTTGGTCCGCAATGGCGCGCGTAATCGCTTGGCGAATCCACCAGGTTGCGTACGTACTGAACTTAAAGCCTTTTTGATGATCAAACTTCTCTACCGCTTTAATCAGACCCATGTTGCCTTCCTGAATTAAATCAAGGAAAAGCATGCCGCGGCCGACGTAGCGTTTCGCGATACTGACAACGAGACGAAGGTTAGCTTCCGCAAGTCTGCGCTTCGCTTCCTCATCCCCGTTCTCGATCCGTCTTGCCAGTTCGATTTCATCATCCGCCGACAGGAGCGGAACACGGCCGATTTCCTTCAAATACATGCGTACAGGGTCATTAATTTTGATCCCTGGAGGAAGAGCCAGGTCATCGTCGAAGTTAAAATCATCACTTTCGCGTTCCGAATCTTCTCCGCGGTTAAGCGGGTCGCGATCCTCGTCCCTCTCGTTCAATACCTCAATTCCTAAATCGTCAAGCTGTTCGAAAAACTCATCGATTTGCTCCGGATCCTGATCAAACGGCGATAATTTCTCCATTATCTCTTTATAAGTTAAGGAGGCTCTTTTCTTCCCCTGTTCAATCAATTGTTCCTTCACTAAATCCAATTTTTGTTCGGCATCTAGTTCAGTATGCTGATCATTCGCCATATTCCGACTCCCTCCTCCCTAGAACCGATCGTCAAGTCGTTCCTTTTAGCTGTCTCTCTAGGGTTATAATCTCACTTAACATTTGCGCGGCGAGCAGATGATCTCCGGCGCGTTCCGCCTGCATCATTTCCTCTTTTTTTCGGTCGATCTCCCGGAACCTAGGTACTTTGATAATGTCCTGAATATCGGCTTCCAAAATTGCATCGTCAAAAGGAAAATCTCCGTCCATCATCAGAATGGCTGCAGCCGTTCTCTCCAGACGTTCGTCTTGGAGCGAGGCAATAAACCTCCCGGCATCCGGATCATAGCCCTGCGCATAAAAAGCGTATAAATAAGCAGCAAGCGCTGCGTGATCCTCAATATTGAACGCGTCTCCCAGCTTTTCATGTACGGTTTGCGCCACATCCCTGTCGCGCATCATCACATGAAGCAGCCTCCGCTCTACATACGTATAGGCAGGCATTAGCACGGGAGGCCCCGATCTTCGGCGATTTTCATTCCTACCATTATTCCACGAATTGTCGTTATTATCCCTTCCGGGTTTCTTTTTTTGCAATTCTTGATGCTTAAGGTGACAATCCTGCTTTAATACCTCTAATGGGAAATTAAATTCGCGCGAAAGCTCCTGCAGGTAAACCTCGCGTTCAATAGCCGAATCAAGCTCTGCCACAATTCCGGCGGCTTCAAGCAAGTAATTTTTCCGACCTTCTTCTTTTAGCAGTATATGGTTTTTTCTTGAATATATAAGCTTAAATTTTGTAGTTGTGACAGGCTGATCAATGACCTCCCGAAGATAATCATCCGGACCGTATTCGGTAATATATTCATCCGGATCCTTTCCTTTCGGAAGCATGGCCACCATCACTCTAAGACCTGCTCCTTCGAGCATCGGAATTGACTTCATGGCGGCAGCTTGTCCGGCGTCATCACCGTCGTAACAGATCACAATTTCTTCAGCCTGCCTTGCAAGAATGCTGCAATGCTCTTCCGTCAAGGCCGTTCCCATTGTGGCAATCCCGTTCTTTACGCCCGCACTCCAAGATTTAATAACATCCATATACCCTTCGAATAAAACAACTTGCTTGCTCTTGCGGATGGCAGGTCGCGCATGATGCAGATTGTAAATCGTGCGGCTTTTCGTAAACAACATCGTCTCCGGTGAATTCAAATATTTCGGCTGGCCTTCACCGATTATTCGTCCCGCAAACGCCGTTACTTTGCCGTCCCGATCCCAAATCGGAAACATAATTCGTCCCCGAAACCGGTCCACATATCCGCTTCCGTCTGATTTCGCGGATAGCAGCCCGCCTTTTTCCATTAAGGAGGAATCGAAATTTCTGGCTGTTAAGAACCGGCTTAGCGTATCCCACTGTTCCGGCGCGTAACCGATCATAAAATGATTGATCAGTTTGTCGCCGAGCCCGCGATCGCGCAAATAGTCTTTAGCGGCACGGCCATGCTGCGTATTATTCAACAAATAGTTGTACAACTTAGCAGTCAGCTCGTGCGCTTCAAGAACAGCGCTGCGTTCCGTATCGGCTGCCGTTGGCTTAGAGCCGTCCGGATTAGCCCAGGTAACAGGGATGCCTGCCTCTTCGGCAAGCACTCGGACCGCTTCTGGAAAGGTATAGCTTTCAATCTCTTCCACGAACCGGATAACGTTGCCTGTCTTGCCGCAGCCGTAGCAGTGAAAAATCTGCAGCTCCGGCGTCACGGTGAAGGAAGGCGTCTTCTCCGAGTGGAAGGGACAAAGCCCTTTCATATACTTGCCGTTCTTAGAGAGATGAACGTATTTGCTCACCGTATCTACGATGTCATGATGACGGCGTACCGCCTCAATAACGTCATCCGGTATTTTACCGTAGGTCATTATCCATCACCTTCATCCTAATGACACGTAAATAATATTCGCTAAATGTCATGTTTCTCCTGCAAGTTTGATAAAACTTTTGTCAACTTTTGTTGAAAACGCTCCCGATCCTCATGATTCATTGCTTTTGGGCCTTTCGTTTTACCCCCGGCACGCCTTCTTTTCGCAGATTCATGACGCCGCTCCATCAAATAATCGATGTTCTCGTCCGAATACTGCTCGCCGCGCGGAGACAAGACGACCGCCCCTTTTCCGATTGCAATACATGCCAGACCAAAATCCTGCGTAATCACGATATCGCCTTTGGCTATATGATTGACGATATACAAGTCGACCGATTGGCTGCTCCGGTCGACCTGCACAACCGAAACACCTTCCTGCGGCTCAAGCCGATGGTCATAGGAAGATACCATGACAACCGGGACGCGGAAGCTGCGTGCGGTCCGAGCAATTTCGGTCTTAACGGGACAAGCGTCGCCGTCAACGACGACTGTCGGTTGATTAAGCTCCATCACGCATCACCGCTTATTGTTGTATATTTCAATTACCGTACTATTATATACGGCAATACTTCAAAAAAATCCTGCATTTTGGCTTAAACGCCGCGAAAATGCTCCATAATCAAACTCGCTGTTTCTTCTACCGCGCGATGCGATACGTCGATAACGACGCAGCCGATTTGTCTCATAATCGCTTCCGCGTATTCAAGCTCCTTCAAGATCCGGTCCTCCGCGGCATACGACGCGCTGTTCGGCAAACCAAGCGCCTTGAGCCTTTCCTTCCGGATCGTATTCAAGTACGGAACGCCAATCGTCAGGCCGATAATTCTTTCGACCGGGACGTTGAACAGTTCCTTGGGTGGCTTAATTTCCGGAACGAGCGGAATATTGGCTACCTTGAATTTTTGATGCGCCAGATACATGGACAGCGGCGTCTTCGACGTCCGCGATACACCGATCAGCACGATATCCGCTTTAAGAACGCCGGAAGGGTCCTTGGCATCATCGTAACGCACCGCAAACTCGACGGCATCCACCTTGCGGAAGTAATCCGCGTCAAGAACATGGTTAAGACCTGGCTCCTGACGCGAATGACGGCCGGTCTGCCGTTCCAGGCTTTCGATCAGCGATCCTAGCAGATCAATGGCTTCCACTTGATGCTCCTTGGCCAGGTTCTTCATCGCTTCCCGCAAATGCGGGATGACAAGCGTATAGAGAACGATAGCGCCCGACAGCTTGGCTTGCACAACAAACCGCTCAAGAGTGGGCACATCCATGACAAACGGCGCGCGGCGAATGTCCGTCTGAACCGGATGGAACTGCGCGACCGCAGCTCTTACGACGAGCTCTCCGGTATCCCCCGCAGCGTCGGATACAACGTAAATAATCACTTCAGCTGAACCTGCCGTAATCATCATCCCTTCCCTCTATGGATTGACGACAATGATACATTGACGAGTGCAACCTGAATTACCAGACCAGCTTCGAGAAGTCGGCAATCGCCGTAATGTCGTCCGCGATAAGCGAAAGAGTTGCCAGACGGTTGCTGCGCACAGCGTCATCCTTGGCCATAACCATAACCGAATCGAAATATGCGTTAATCGCCTGCTTAAGCGAAGACAAATTAGCAAGCGCAGAAGCAATATCTCCCTCGGCGATAGCTGCTGCAACCGCTGGATGGGCTTTTTGCCATTGCTCGTAAAGAGCACCTTCTGCCTCTACTTCGAACAGAGCCGGATCCACTGCACGCGACTCCGCTTTGGAAGCCAGGTTGCATACCCGGTTGAAGGCATCGATCGTCAGCTTGAACTCGCTGCGCTCATTGCCGGATGCCAGTTCGTTAATCAGTGCCGCCCGTTCAACGGTAATACGCAAATCATTAAAGCCGGTTGCCATAACTGCATCAACGACGTCATAACGGTTAGCTTGCTCCGACAGAACATTCTTCACGCGAAGCGCAAAGAAGTCGTTCAAATCTTTACGGATCTCGTCCGCGCCGCGTTTCATTCCGCGTGCTTCATGCACCTGGAGCGCTGCGTCGAACAGGTCTGTCAGCTCCAGATCGAGACCTTGAGCCAGAATGATCTGGACGATACCCGATGCTTGGCGGCGCAGAGCATAAGGATCCTGCGAACCTGTCGGAATGATGCCGATCGAGAAACAGCCCGCGATGGTATCCATCTTGTCGGCAAGGCTTACAATAGCGCCTACAAGAGATGCCGGCGCACGGTCGCCTGCAAAGCGAGGCTGATAATGCTCATTGATCGCTTTCGCTACCGCTTCGCTTTCTCCTGCTTTGCGGGCATAATCTTCGCCCATAATGCCTTGCAGCTCTGGGAATTCGTATACCATCTGAGTAACCAGGTCGAATTTGCAAATATCCGCCGCTCGGCTTGCAGCTGCAGCGGTATCTGTGTCGACACCAAGTTTTGCAGCAATCAGATCGGTTGTTGCGCGGATTCTTCTAACCTTGTCCGCAACCGTACCCAGCTCTTCGTGATAAACGATATTTTCAAGCTTCGCAAGCGCATCGTTAATCGCAAGCTTCTGATCTTCCTCGTAGAAGAATTTCGCGTCGGAAAGACGGGCGCGAAGAACCTTCTCGTTGCCTTTCGCAACGTTCTCGATCGAAGTCCGGTCGCCGTTACGCACCGTTACGAAGAATGGCTGCAGCTGGCCTTCCGCATTTAATACCGGGAAGTAGCGCTGATGCTCGCGCATCGACGTAATAAGAACCTCTTGCGGGATATTGAGGAATGCAGGATCAAATGTCCCATATAATACGTTCGGATACTCGACCAGGAATAAGACCTCTTCGAGCAAATCTTCTTTAATCGCGATTTCCCAGTTCTTCTCTTTGGCCAGCTCCTGGATTTGAGCCACGATCAGCTGCTCGCGTTCTTCAACGTCAACAATGACATGCTGCTCGCGCAGACGCTCTTTATAATCCGCGGGAGATGCCACAACCGTCTCTTCGCCAAGGAAGCGATGGCCGCGGGATACGTTGCCGCTCTTCACGTTCGTGATTTCGAGCGGAATAATATCTTGGCCAAACAAAGCGATAATCCATTTGATAGGACGCACGAACTTCAGTTCATAGCTGCCCCAGCGCATGTTTTTCGGGAAGGACATCGATGTGATCAGGTTTGTCAGCCCTTCCGGCAATACGGAAGCCGTTTCCGTGCCTACGCTGCTTTTGTTCGCATACACATACTCAACGCCGGCAAGCTCCTGGAAAAAGAATTGTTCCGGATCAACGCCTTGGCTGCGCGCGAAACCAAGCGCCGCTTTGCTCCAGTTGCCTTGATCGTCAAGGGCGATTTTACGCGAAGGACCTTTAACCTGTTCGTTTACGTCTTCCTGTTTTTCGGCTACGCCTTTTACATACAGGGCCAGACGCCGAGGAGTCGCAAACACTTCAACCGAATCGTAAGAAATACGCGAATCGTCGAACCATTTGACCGCCTTCTCCTTCAATTGGTTCATGGCACCGCGCACAAAACGCGCCGGTACTTCCTCAAGCCCGATCTCCAGTAATAAATCCTTAGCCATTGTTCTCCACTCCTTTCTTCAGCAGAGGGAAGCCGAGACGTTCCCGCTCCTCGAGATAAGTCGCTGCGCAAGCGCGCGCCAGATTACGGACGCGCATAATATAGCCCGTACGTTCCGTTACGCTGATCGCGCCGCGTGCGTCCAGCAGGTTAAACGTATGGGAGCATTTCAGCACGTAATCGTAAGCCGGGAATACGAGGTTATGCTCCATCGTTTTTTTCGCTTCTTCCTCATACATGTTGAACAGCTGGAACAACATCGCGGAATCGGAAGTTTCAAACGTATATTTCGAATGCTCGAATTCCGGCTGCAGGAAGACGTCACCGTAAGTTACGCCGTCTACCCATTCCAGATCAAACACATTCTCTTTTTCCTGAATGTACGAAGCCAGACGCTCCATACCGTACGTAATTTCGACCGCAACCGGGTTAGCGTCGATGCCTCCGACTTGCTGGAAATACGTAAACTGGGTAATTTCCATGCCGTTCAGCCACACTTCCCAGCCAAGGCCCCATGCGCCCAGAGTTGGCGATTCCCAGTTGTCTTCAACAAAGCGGATATCGTGATGCTTCGGATCGATTCCAAGACGCTTCAAGCTTTCCAGATACAACTCCTGAATGTTGTCCGGGGACGGCTTCAGGATAACCTGGAATTGATGATGCTGGTACAACCGGTTCGGGTTCTCGCCGTAACGGCCGTCGGCAGGACGGCGGGAAGGCTCGACGTAAGCTACGTTCCATGGCTCTGGGCCAATCGTGCGGAGGAAGGTCATCGGGTTCATCGTTCCCGCACCCTTCTCGACATCGTACGGCTGTACGAGAATACAGTTTTGCTCTGCCCAGAACTGCTGCAGAGTCAATATCATGTTTTGAAAATTCATGACAATTTCCGCTCCTTTATCAATGAGTATGGCGAAGGCGGGACACAAAAAGCTCTCGTCCCTACGCCTGCTGCCAGACGTAGGGACGAGAGCTGACTCCCGCGGTTCCACCCTACTTGACTTCCGCTTGTCGCTGCTCATTCCGGCAGCGTGCGAAAATCCTCTTTTCGTTAATTGACTCCGGAGTGCCTTTTCGCATGTTTAGCCTGCCCGGGCTTCCACTATCCCCGGATCGCTAGCTCAAGGCATCAACTGCTACTTTCTCCATCACTGTCCATATTCATATTCAAATATATTAAACATTTTTAATGCCGTTGTCAAACCAGTTATTAGGTACTAATGCCCAGCCACTTCCGTAGCGCTCGATTCCGTCTTTACGGGATGACCGATTAGATCCTTCATGGAGGCCTTCCCCATAAACAAGACACTGACAAGCGCAAGCACGGCCGGAATGATCGACCACATAAAAGTAACGGAAATCGAACTTGAGAGCATGCCGACGATTTTGTCCATAACGTCCTGCGGAATCTGAGCTCTCGTCTCCGGCGCCAGCATTTGTCTGGCATTATCCCCGGAAGGTACTGCTGCTCCGCCTCCGCCACCGAATGAATCGGCCATCCGGCTTGCAAAATCGTTTCTCTGAATGATTCCGAAAATCGTAATTCCGACCGTCATCCCAAGGGAACGGACAAATGCCATCGTGGAATTGGCCGAGCCGCGCTGGCGCATCTCCATCCCGTGAATCGCCGACATACCAAGCACCGAGAATGAGAACCCGATCCCAGCGTCATCGGAAGCAGCATTAGTCCGGAATTAGTGGCTGTACCGCCAAACACGCCTTGGACGAAGATCGGGATATACAACGCGGCTGTAATAAAAGCCGCTCCGTAAAACAAACCCGCGCTTGTGCTAGCCCCAAACAGCCGCTGCCTGAACATCGAGAACGAGATAATTGGATCCGCCGCTTTGGTCTCCGCATAGAGAAAAAGTAGAAACAAAGCAATAAATACGCCGAACAATCCGAGAATTTGCGCCGAATCCCAAGCATACTTATTCCCGCCAAGCTCCAAGGCAAACATCAGGCTGACAATCGCACCAACAAAGTCCCCGCTCCAAGCCAGTCAATCTTGGGTTTGGAATGGACAAGCGATTCCTTATAGAATAAAACGATAAACAGCAGCGCAATAACTCCCAGAGGAATATTGATGTAGAATATCCAGCGCCAGTTAATATGATCGGTAAAATAAGCGCCGGCTAACGGTCCGAATAAACTGGACATTCCAAATACGGCGCCAAATAAGCCGCCCATCTTTCCCCGCTTCTCCGGAGGAAAAATATCAAACGCAATCGTGAAGGCAATCGGCATCATCGCACCGCCGCCGATCCCTTGTATCGCTCGGTAAATACTGAGCTGCGTAATCGATTCAGCTGTACCGCACAAGATGGAACCGATCAGAAACAAGCTGATTCCCAATATAAAAAACCTTTTCCGTCCGTACATATCGGACAGCTTCCCGAAGATCGGCATACCTGCCATCTCTGTCACCAGATAAGCTGAGGTAACCCAAACGAATTTGTCCAGTCCGCCAAGATCGCTGACAATCGTCGCCATAGCGGTTGAGACGATCGTATTGTCTATAGCCGCAACCAATATGCCGAGCAGCAATCCCGCAACGACCAGCCCAATTTGTTTTGCTGTGCTGACATGCGTCGATACCTCCATTTCCTCCCAATTGAACAAGATTAATCATACAGGAAAATAAAAACGGCGTGCTCAGTCTGGGGACCGAGCACGCCGTTTATTCGAAGGAATATTTGTCCATTTGATCAAGAAATGTTCTGGATTTCAGCGGAATGCCGATGTGGACGTCCATAAGCTCCCGCATCAGCTTCTTCAGTTCTTTTTTCGTCTCCGGCTTCACCTGAATAGCTCCAAGACGCCTCAAGTCCATACGACTGAACAACCGCAAAAGCTTGTAAGCCCCTTCCCCAATCGGGATCGCCTGGGCATCGTTCCTTGCGCATCTCGGGCACAATACGCCGCCAGCGTACGGACTTAACCGGAACGGTCCCTGCTCGCTGCTGCAATTGACGCAAATTTCCAGTTCCGGAGCATAACCCGCAGCCTCTAATATGCGCATCTCGAACAGATGCGATACGATTTGCGGATCTTTGCCTTCCTCCATTGCGGCAAACCCTGCCTTAAGCTGTTCAAACAACATGGCACCGGATTCGTCTTCCTGGAGCATTTTGTCCGTCAGCTCTGCCAAATAAGAGGCGTAAGCCGCCAAATCGAGCTTCTCACGTAAAAGATGGTGAGATTCAAGAATCTCACCAGCATTAAGCGTGCCTAAACCTTTATTCCTGAAAAATACGAACTCACCGAATGTAAATGGCTGCGCGAGAGAAGCATGCCTGCTCTTCATCTTCTTCGCGCCGCGCACCATTACGCCAAGCTTTCCGTTTGTTTTCGTAAGCAGCGTAATTATTTTGTTGCCTTCCCCATAATCCATGCTGCGGATGACAATGCCCTCCACACGATATAGCATACTACCTTCTCCCCCATGCTTGATTCAAGGCAGCCTGCAGGGTAATCCATTAAAGGGCAGACGAATCCTCGAACTCAGCAGCAAGCTCCTCATTGTCTCCCGGCAAATGTTGAGGATGATTCTCTGGACCAAGTTGATCCATTTCCTTGTAGAGCATGTATGACTCCACATCACCGGTCAATGTAAAATACTTCCACGAAAAATTTCGCATTCGTATTCATCCCTTTCCGCCATGGAAATGAAGCCCCAGACGGTAATTAGGATACGGCATTTTTCCGAATGCTATCCTTAACAAAATTCGTCAAATCCGGCTTAATCATGCCGGAAGCCGAAGTCCTTCAACACGCGCTCCTGATTGCGCCAATCCTTCTTCACCTTGACCCAAAGCTCCAGGAAAGTGCGCGATCCAAGCAGCGCTTCGATATCGCGGCGGGCCTGCTTGCCGACTTCCTTCAGCAAAGCACCCTTCTTCCCGATAATAATGCCCTTCTGGGAATCCCGCTCCACGAAAATAACCGCGCCGATATAAACAACGCCATTCTCCTGCACTCTCATATCCTCGATGCCAACAGCAATGGAATGCGGAATTTCTTCACGGGTCATATGCAAAATCTTCTCGCGGATAAGCTCCGCGCAGACGAATTGCTCCGGATGGTCGGTTACCTGATCAGCCGGATAATATTGCGGTCCTTCCGGCAAATATTTCTGGATCTGCGCAAGCAGCGTCTCGACGTTGTTGCCTTGAAGCGCCGAGATCGGCACAATTTCCGCAAACGGATACAGATCCTTGTATTGGGTGATAATTTCAAGAAGCTTCTCCGGCTGAACCTTGTCAATCTTGTTCATTACAAGGAATACGGGCGTATCCACCTTTTTCAGCTGCTCGATGATAAATCGGTCACCGCCGCCTAGTCCGTCGGCAACGTCAATCAGGAAGAGTACGGCTTCAACCTCTTTTAGGGCGCCTTCGGCTGTTTTCATCATATAGTCGCCAAGCTTGGACTGAGGTTTATGAATACCGGGCGTATCGAGGAAAACGATCTGCGATGTATCTGTCGTGTACACGCCATGGATTTTATTCCGGGTCGTCTGCGGCTTGTCCGACATAATGGCAATTTTCTGCCCGATTAAATGATTCATAAGCGTAGATTTGCCGACATTCGGACGACCGATAATCGCCACGAATCCGGAACGGAATTTCGTTTGAGTCATGTGTATAGTTAACTTCCTTTCTCTAATGAAGCCGGTGTAAATGCACCCGGCAGCAACTCGCTAACCGTCATAATGTTCCAGTCGCCGCGCAGATTGCCCATAACAACCGGCATATCCGGCTTGCACAGCTCAACCAGTACCTGACGGCATACTCCGCAAGGGGTTATTGGTCCGTCAGTATCGCCCACGACGGCAATGACCTGAAATTCTCCCGGCCGCTTGCCATCGGAGATTGCGCGGAACAACGCCGTTCTCTCGGCGCAATTGCAAGGGCTGTACGCGGCATTCTCCACATTGCAGCCGGAGTGGACATGGCCGCTTTCATCCAGAAGCGCGGCGCCTACGCGAAAATTGGAGTAAGGCACGTATGCCCGCGACATGGCCTCCTTCGCTGCTTCAAGCAATTTCGAATACTGCTCCGATAATCCTTCGAATGCCATGAGCCTCAACTCCTATTCTTCGTATTAATCCAATATAAAATGCCATAAGGGCGGCCCAAGAATGAGCAGCCCAATCATTATCGCACAACATGCCGCAACCAGCACGGCACCGGCAGCAATATCCTTGGCCGCTTTCGCAAGCGGGTGGATGCCGGGACTAGCCAGGTCAACGGTTTTTTCAATCGCCGTGTTCACCATTTCCAGCGTGAATACAACAGATATCGTTAACAGCAGCACCGCCCATTCCAGTCGGGTCAGGGGCAGGAACGCCCCTAACAGGCACACGATAACGGCTGCCGCCGTATGAATCTTCATATGACGCTGAGACCGGACAGCCAAGACAATTCCTGAACAAGCAAAAGACAGGCTGCGGATAAACTTCGGCATTAACGCGACAGACCTGCCTTTTGAAGAACGGCTTCCTGTTTAGCCGTCATTTCGGCTTCGCCCGTGTCGTCCATATGGTCATAACCGAGCAAATGAAGGAATCCGTGTACAAAGAGGAAGCCAATCTCCCGCTCCAGGGAATGACCGTAATCCTCGCTTTGCTCCTGCGCTTTCTCAACCGAGATCACGATATCGCCAAGCATGCCGGAGATCGGATCAATCTCATCCTCGCTCTCCACCTCGAAAATAATATCGAGCTCTTCCGTTCCGTCATCCTGCATCGCGAAGGACAAAACATCCGTAGGGCGGTCGATATTGCGGTATTCGCGGTTAAGCTGGTGAATCTGCTCGTTGTCGGTAAAGGTCAACGTCACTTCGCCATCCGTGAGTCCTTCCATTTCGCCGGCAATCTGTAAAAGCTGCTCCAGCCTCTCGACCCATTGATCGGGAATCTCCATTTTTTCTTGTTCGTTGCTCCAGTCTAATTGCAAGCTCATGCTTAGTTAACGCTCCTTTGGTTTTACATCTTCCGGGTATTCAATCCGCGAGTGGAATATACCAATAACGCTCTCTTTCAAAGAATGCGCGATTTTGTCGAGCTCCTTCATGGTCAGGTCGCACTCATTATATTGATTGTCATCTACGCGGCTTTTAATAATCTTCTGGATCATCGCTTCTACCTGCTCGACCGTAGGGCTGCGCAGGCTGCGTACGGCCGCCTCCACGCAATCGGCCAGACCAACGATCGCGGCTTCCTTCGATTGCGCTTTTGGACCCGGATAACGGTAGTCATCCTCCGTGAAATTCACGGTTAGCCCCTGCTCCTCCGCTTGTTTCAGCGCTTTGAAGTAGAAGAATTTCAAGGAGGTTGTCCCATGATGCTGCTCCGCGATATCCCGGATTGGCTTAGGAATATTCTGCGCCTTCAGCATATCCACGCCGTCGCGCGCATGAGCGACAATGATCGACTTGCTTAACTTGGGTTCGATCGTATCATGCGGGTTTTCCATATTCGTCTGATTCTCGATAAAATAGCTTGGCCGTTTCGTCTTGCCGATATCGTGATAATAAGAACCTACGCGGCACAGTAGACCGTCTGCCCCGATAGACTCGGCAGCGGCTTCGGCAAGATTGCCTACCATTACGCTGTGATGGTAAGTACCCGGCGTCTCCGTAAGCAGCTTGCGCAGCAGCGGATGATTCGGATTCGACAGCTCTACGAGCTTCAGCGCGGACAATATACCAAACGTAATTTCAAAGAATGGCATAAGCCCGATAACAAGAATCGCCGTTAATAGTCCGCTTGCAAAGGCAAAAGCAAGGGAATACACGAGCGGTCCCTGCTCCATCTGCTCCTTCAGGAACATAAGCGACAATACAGCCAGCGAACCGAACAAGCTGACCATAATGCCCGCCTTAAGGATGGTAGACCGCTGGCTTGCCCGGTGAATCGAGAATATCGCAGCCAGGGATACGACGATAATAACAAACCCGTATTGGTAGTCGAAAATTTGACTGGTTTGCGTATTAAGTATAATACTTCCGCATAGCGCAAACAAAACAGAGCTGATAAGCGCCAAATGCACATCAAGCAGCAGCGTAATCAGCATTGTGCCTAGCGCAGCCGGGGCCAAATAACCGGCATAAGGCGCCGAATCGGTCTGCGTAAGGGAGATGACCTGCATCGTAATAATATTAATCAGATAAATGAGCCAGAGCATCAGCAAATGAGTATTGCCGTAGCTTGGCTTGGTCGTGTCGCTGCTACCATATTGGTGTATATATGTATACAGGCCAACTACGATCATCACGGACATGAGCAGCAGGCCAAGCTGCGGCCAATAATTGCGCTTGTCCTGCAGAAGCTCGGATTCCTTCAGCAGCTCATACATCTCGGGCGTGATGATCTCGCCTTTTTTCACGATGAGATCGCCTTCTTTGATGACGACCTGCGGCGTATTCTGCTTCGCGAGAATTTTCGCTTCATCGGTTGCCTGCTGATCGAGGAACCGGTTCGGCATAATCGTAAAACGTGCCAGCTCCTGCACAATTTCGCGGCTGGAGCGGTTGGTCAGCGAGCTTGCGTTCACCAGCTCCGCAACCTTCGTGCGCGCCGTTTCCGCATCGCGAAGCTGCTCGCTCATCAGCTTGCGTACGACATCCTGTCCGACGGAACGCATCTCTTCCAGCTGATCCAGCGTCAGATTCGGAAGCTTGTAGAACGTCTCTTCCGGAATCGTATATACCTGCTCCTTGATTACCTTCGACATCTCTTCGAGCAGCGAGTCGTTGTACTTGCCCGTGCCCATATTCATTTTGACGAAATTATCGACAAACGCATCGTATTTGCCGGGAATCTCATTCCGGTAAATTTCAACCTTGTTCTGTACCGTCACCTGATCATCCAGATTCAGCTGCTCAATCCGAATAAAAATTTGATCGATCAGCTGTTCGTTGCGCAGAGCAACATTGGAATAGATGGAATCGATTTTATTCGCTGCCTGTTCCTGCGCTTCCAGCGTAGCCTTGCTGTCGAATATTTGATGCGGGGCTGCGATATCCTTGTCGCTTGGGGCTTCCACCTGAATATCGTAAGTTTCGGGTACCAGATGGGGAGCCAGACTGAAATAAAACAGCAGCACAAACAAAAATAAGAGCAGGACTCGCACTGCTGTGCTCTGCTTCCAGCCAGCCGATTTTGTCTGTTGAAGGTTAATTTGTTTTCCGGCCTGAGTCTGATTCATCGAGCGGACATTCCTCTCTATGCTTTGTTTTCAGCGTCCCAGTTGTATGCCACGATTATTTTCTGAACCAAGGAATGGCGAACGACGTCCTGCTCGGAAAAATGAATAAAACCAATTTCCTCAATATCTCTCAAAATGCGTTGCGCTTCGATAAGCCCGGAGTTTTTGCCCCGCGGCAAATCAATTTGCGTCACGTCGCCTGTAATCACCATTTTCGAGCCAAAGCCGAGCCTTGTCAGGAACATTTTCATTTGCTCCGGGGTCGTGTTTTGCGCTTCGTCCAAAATAATAAACGAATCATCGAGCGTGCGTCCGCGCATATAAGCTAACGGTGCAATCTCGATGGTTCCGCGCTCAAACGCCTTTGTCGTCTGATCAGGACCCAGTACGTCATGCAGCGCGTCATAGAGCGGGCGCAAATACGGATCTACCTTTTCTTGCAGGTCGCCTGGCAGGAAGCCCAAATTTTCGCCGGCTTCAACTGCAGGACGGGTCAACATTATTTTTTTAACAGAGCCTTCCTTAAGCGCCGCTACGGCCAAAACAACCGCAAGATAAGTCTTGCCGGTACCGGCAGGGCCAATACCGAACACGATATCCTGCTTCTTGATTGTCTTCACGTAATGCCGCTGACCGATCGTCTTCACGCGAATCGGCTTGCCTCTGTAAGTCGTCGTAATCTCAGCCTTAAGCAAATCGAGCAATTCTTCCGCTTGCATGCTGCGCGCAAGATCAAGCGCATAAGTAATGTCTCTCTCGGACGGAGTATATCCGCCGCGGACAAGCTGTAGCAGCACGTTATACAACTGCTCTAGCGATTCCACCTCTTGTGCCGGGCCGGAAATAACAATTTCCGCGTCTCGGGATGACAGAGTAGCCTCCATCTGTTGCTGCACAAGCTTTAGATACTTATCTTGGGGACCAAATACGGCCAAGCCCTCTACTGCATTTTGGAGCGGAATTTTGACTACTTTTGCTTCACTCTGCAACAACCTCATTCTCCTTGCATCTGGACTAGTGGCATCTCTTCTACGATTGATTGCTCCACTTCAAATAGAACTTTCATATAAACTTTACCATTGTCCGTCTTTTCATGCAAAACAATTTCCTTTAATATAACCGCGTCATTGCCTGCTTTCACCATGACATCGGCCTTCGCCTGGAGCATTCCGTTGCTTTTCGCTTCCTCTTCGGTAAGCTCCCGCTCATCGGTGCGGACCTCCATAACCGTTTTCTTAAGCCGTCCGAACGGCAGCTTCAAGCCGCGCCATGTCGCTTGTTCCTCCACGACAACGTTTTCGGACGTGTCGAACGGATTTTTGCCATAACCGCTTACTTGCAGCGCACGGCTTCCAATGACCGCGTACCACTTTGTTTTCTTCTCTCCCGTGTATACTTTAACCTCCTGCGTCAGAGGAGAAGCGACATTGAATTCGTACCAGACAAGGCCTCGGACCTTGCCTTTCGCCACAACCGACTGCGTATACGAACCGCCTCCGATCGTTCCCGAGATTAAAGTCTGTCCTTTTTTGACTTTCATATTTTTCTTGACGACAGGGCGGCCCTTCTCGGTATAGATTTCCGTTATGACAGCATCGTTCGAAGCAACCAAATGCCTCGGACTCTGAAGCTCCGCCTTTTCCGCTTCCGTCGATTCAACGACCTGAATAACGATCCTTGTCCCTTTTTTCTCTACGCCAACCCAGGTCGTTCCCGGAAGGTCGGTTACCAATTCCTTGGATAACAGGTCTTTATCCTTTAGCTTGAACGACCATTGCATCGGAAAGATTCCTTCCTTCTTGGCAGCGGTCAGTATCTGTTCCTCGGTCAGCTTGACATTCCCCTTCACCTCAATGGACCAGACAAGGGAGGACAGCAAATAGATGCCTACAAAAAACAGTCCGATCCCGATCGCGAAAAACTTTCTTTTCTCAAAGCGGACCAGCCAGAAAGGCATCCCTTCCCGCTTGACGACATGCGCCCTGCAGCCTGTCTCTTTCAGAAACGGGCGAAGACGGAAAAAATCGCCTACCGACAGTTCGAATTCCAGCTTCCCACCGCTTGTCCACCGAATGGAAGACAGCTCGAGCCCCCCTTCGAGAGCCCTGTTCACAAGCCGTTCAGGTTGTCCGCCCCTGATATGCACCGTAACAACACCGCGTACCCACTGCAGCCATTGACCCGCCATGCTTATCCCTCCTGATCCCTTACTTCGATACTTTTAATTTGACCCTCTATGAATACCTCTTCCGTCCAGATCGTACGTATGACAAGCGAGGTTCCCGTTACCTCCAGCTCGCCTTTGCTTAAGGCAAGTCTCAGCTTATCGCTGGAGAAATGAAGCACGCCGCGGTGATTCTCGATATAGAGCTGTCGATCGCCGATCATCGTCATGCGGGGCAGATCATAGACCACATCCTGCGGCAAATCCAATATATCGGCAGTCCATTTTCGAAATTTACGGTTTATACGGCCCATAGTTGATCCATTGTCCCCCTCCGCCGCGCGAGTGCACATTATTGTACTGTACCAAAATATGCGACGTTGGAACGATTTATGAGATATATGGAGTAGCGTTCCGATAAAAAAACAGCCGGGCAACGATGCATGATCGCATCGTTACCCGGCTGTTATGGTTTTAAGGTCTATTTGCCAAATGGGCGCTTGGAACGCGGAGGACCTAATATTTCGGCCCATACGACCGCTTTGCGCAGCTCGTCGGCTTTAGGATTCGACGTATCGGTTTGACCAGATGCTGCAGGAGCCGCTGCCGTCTGAGGTTTGTTAGCTGCAGCAAGCCGCGCTCGAGGCGGTTCCGCAGGCCGGCTTGGTGCCGCCTGAATCGTCCTCTCCAGCGTTTGCGACCTGTTCCCTTCCACGGAGCCACCCCTTTCTCCTTGAACGGGAGAGCCAGCCATTATGGGCTTCTGAGGCTGATATTCCTCTTCGTCATCCTCTTCCCATGCCGGTTCTTGACGGTATTCCGGTTTTTGCGGCTCGCGTTCGTTGCTTCCTCCAAAGCTCGGCATCCGGTTCGTACGCTTCTTGGCGCCCGAACGCCCGAACATCGAGAAGAGCACCCCGCCCACCACGATTACCCAATATATATTTTCGAGAAGGAAACTTATAATTTTCACGCCAGCACCTCCTTGCCAGACACGGCTTAAACGCCTTAGTTGTCTTTATCGTTAGGAGTGTCCGGCTTGCCAATCGTATTTCTCATTTGGGTATCGGCTTCGATATTCTTAAGGTTCATGTAATCCATTACGCCGATTTTACCGGATTTCAAAGCATCCGCCATCGCGAGCGGTACTTGGGATTCGGACTCCACGACCTTCGCGCGCATCTCTACGACGCGGGCCTTCATCTCTTGCTCCTGCGCTACCGCCATCGCGCGGCGCTCTTCGGCTTTCGCCTGCGCGATCCGCTTGTCTGCTTCAGCCTGCTCGGTTTGCAGGTGTGCGCCGATATTTTTGCCTACGTCTACGTCCGCGATGTCGATGGACAGGATTTCGAAGGCCGTACCCGCGTCAAGACCTTTGCCAAGCACGGTACGGGAGATCATGTCCGGATTCTCGAGTACGTCTTTATGCGAATTCGAAGAACCAACCGTTGTAACGATACCTTCGCCGACACGGGCGATAATCGTTTCTTCGCCGGCACCGCCGACGAGGCGTTCGATATTAGCGCGTACCGTCACGCGGGCTTTAACCTTCACTTCAATGCCGTCCTTCGCAACCGCAGCTACGATAGGCGTCTCGATAACACGCGGATTAACGCTCATTTGCACGGCTTGCAGGACATCGCGGCCTGCGAGGTCAATTGCGGCCGCACGCTCGAAGACGAGCGGAATGTTCGCGCGTTGCGCTGCAATCAAGGCGTTAACGACACGGTCAACATTACCGCCGGCGAGGAAGTGACTCTCCAGCTGATTAATCGTAAGCCCTAGACCGGCTTTTGTCGCTTTAATCAACGGGTTCACGATCCGGCTAGGCGTTACGCGGCGAAGACGCATCGCAACCAGCGTAATAATGCCGATCCGTACGCCCGATGCCAGAGCGGAAATCCACAGCATAATCGGGAAGAAGCTGAGGAATACCGATAGCGCAATAATCGCTACCACTACAATAATTAAAACTGATACCATTCCGTCCATTGGGTATAACCCTCCATGTCATTTTTTTCTTATTATCCTATAGGACCTCTCTTACGACAACCCAAGTCCCTTCGGTTTTTATTACTTTTACCGTTTTGCCCGAAGCGATAAATTCGCCGGATGTCACAACGTCAATCCGGTTCTCACCAATCTGAATCGTGCCCGCCGGGCGGAGCGGCGTTATCGCAATCCCCTCCTGGCCAAGAAGATCCTCCTTGGTTTCCGCGGACAAATACCCTTGTTCGGTTGTCAGCTTCTCGCGCAAAATAAATTTGTTCCAGATCCCCCGGTCTTTGTATTTTCGGACTACAAAGTACAGGATTACGGCCGCTGCCACCAAAGCGATAACGAGCGAGATAAATGCCGTCATCGGATTTGAAGCTGCTGTCAACACGCCGGCGATCAGCGAGGCACTGCCGAGAATGCCGAGTATTCCCCAGCTAGGCACAAAGACCTCGATTAACAACAGCGCAATTCCGACAATGAAGAGCACAACGGACTCCATCCCCGCAAACCCCGCAATGTAATGGCCGAAGAAATACAAGCCAAACGACAGAATGCCTACAATGCCCGGAACTCCAAAGCCCGGCACAAACAGCTCGATCGCAATACCTGCAATGCCCAAGATGAATAACACGGTCATGACGATCGGATTTACCAGCCAGGTAGCAATCTTTTCCGCAATCGAAGGATTAAGTTCGATCCGCTCCCTGTTTTCAAGCCCCAGCCATTTGATCGCGTCATCCACGGACTCCGCTTTGTATTCGGCATATCCGACTTTAAGCGCTTCATCAGCCGTTAAGGTCAGAATCTGGCCGGACTGCTTCACCTGTTTCAGATCCGGAAGGGGCAATGTCGCTCCTGGATCCACCATCGCGGCGGCAATATCCGGGTTACGGCCATTTAGCTCAGCAGCCTCCCTCATCGTCTTCACCCAGAAGGAAACAACCTTCGGGTTGTCGATAAGATCGCCGGAGCCGTTAACGACTGCCGCTGCGCCAATCGTGCTCCCGGGTTCCATAACAATGTTTTGCGCATTAAGCGCAATATAAGTTCCTGCCGAAACCGCTTTACCTTCTACATAAGCAGTAGTAGGAATACTGCTTTTACGGATCAGTTCGCCAATCTCCTCGGCGCTGGTTACTTCTCCGCCAAACGTATTGATCACCAGAATAACTCTCTCCGCTTTTGCTTCGGCCGCTTCTTTGTATGCCCGCTCCAAAAACGATTTAAGTCCGGACTCCACCGTTTGCTTAACCGGCACAACGTACACCGCGGGACCAAGCCCTGACCCTTCCGCTCCATGCGCGGTTTTACCGCCGGTTGCCAGTCCGCCTGCCGTAACCAGCAGCATCGAAACAAGCATCAGAAGAGGCCAAATGACAGCTGCAATGCGCCATCGTTTCGTTTGCAAAGTGTCGCTCCTCCTTTTCAATCAGTAACCGTTAATACGCTTATATGAACATTATGTTTCAAAATTGTCATAAATAAAGCAAAAACACCCCTCGAAAGGGGTGTTTTCGTCCGAACATATAGTTATTGCAGAAATTGTTGTACATATTGATTTACTAGTTTACCATCAGCGCGCCCTTTTGTTTTTGGCAAAAGCGCACCCATGACTTTTCCCATCTCGGCTTTGGAAGAAGCACCGAGTTCCTGGATGGTCTGCGTTACAATCGCTTTTATCTCTTCTTCGGTCAGCTGTACGGGAAGGTATTGACTAATAATTTCAATTTCTGCTGAAAGATCTGTAACCAGATCATCTCGGCCGGCTTTGCTAAATTCTTGGAGGGAATCTTTACGTTGTTTGATTTCACGACTAAGTATATCTACCACTTCAGCATCCTCGAGAGGACGCTTCAAATCAATTTCCAAATTTTTAGCAGCTGCACGAATCATGCGAATCGTAGTCAGCTTGAACTTGTCCTGATTCTTCATGGCTTGCTTCATATCGTCGTTCAATCTATCGCTCAGGTTCATTATGGAAGGATCCTCCTAAAACTTTCTCTTACGCGCAGCCTCGGACTTCTTCTTGCGCTTTACACTTGGCTTTTCATAATGCTTGCGTTTTTTCACCTCTGCCAAAACACCATCTTTAGCGATGGAACGTTTAAAGCGGCGAAGCGCAGCATCAATAGTTTCGTTTTTGCGAACTTTAGTTTCAGACACCAGTTTTCCCTCCCTCCGAAACAGACCGTCCAGAGCATTAAACATAAACACGGTTTATCACACTTCATTATAAGACAAAACAAAATGAAGTGTCAACTTACACTATTTCCTACTAGTGCACCTAGCTTCTCCCCACCCAGTAAATGGATGTGAAGATGATAAACAACCTGGCCGCCGTCGCTGTTCACATTATTAACGAGCCGGTAACCGGACTCGGCAATTCCTTGCTGCTTAGCGATTTCCCGAGCAGCTGCAAACAATTCCGCGATGACCGGTCCATCCTCTTCGGTAACATCGTTCATCGTAGGAATATGTTTTTTGGGAATAATCAATATATGTACAGGAGCCGCGGGCTGAATATCTTTAAACGCAATGACGTTCTCGGATTCAAACACTTTCGTCGAAGGAATGGAGCCTTCGATAATTTTGCAAAAAATACAGTCCAAATATGCCCCTCCCTTCATTCCATACTATGCCAATAATTATAACAAACAAATGGTATGCTCGTCCAATCGGAGAATGCCAGCCGGAACGCAAACGCGTTCCTGAACCGGATATAACCTTTTGCTCTTAATAAAATGGCAATAGCGACAATGCGAGGAGCCCTGCCAGAGGCAATACCTGGCGATTGAAGCGTCCTCTTGGGTAGTAGGGATACGGATAAAGACCAGGGTACGGCAAAAATGCTCTGCTGTCCCAGCCCATGGACCCGCTGCTTGGGACTGCCAGACATAAATATTGGTCATCCACGTATTCAACGATGCCGTCGATACACCATCCGTCATGCGTCTGCGCGAGCACATAGCGGTGAATATGCGCGGAGCAGTGTTCCTTCAGCGATTGGGTCTGCGGCGCCGTTACCGCCGCCTGCACGGCCGGTGCCAGGCTCTCTGCCTTTTCTGGAGCAATCGTTGCCGGCTTGGACGCAGCCGGCTTCACCTCTGTCAATTTCCCTTTTTCCTTCTTGCTTTTCTCCATCCTTGTCAGCCTCCCGTCTGCTACTAGCGTATGCAGAACTGGGCTTTTGGCTACTGGGCGGACAATTTCATGCTAGATTGCTCTTCGATAGATTGCTCCAACTGCTTGGCGATATCAAGCCATCCGATTCCCGCCCCGATCTGAATCGCACCGCTGCGCGTTTTGTCCGCGTCGAAGTTAAACTGCTTGACGATCGCCAGCTGCTTCGAATAGACGTCCTGCAGTGCTTTCAAGTACGCGGATTCCTGCGTTGTAAGCGGTCCGTCCTGCTCTTTTATGTACGATAGAGAATGATCAACGTCAATCATGTAGGCATAGATTTTGCCGGAATCAAAGGGATGATCCGCATCAAAGCTGCCCGCTTGCTGCAAGAAATCATTCACACCGGCTGCATCGCGGATCACGGTGCCTGCCTCTGACGTTTTCCCTTCCAAAATAGCAGCCGCATCATCAAGCACGGCCTGATAATAAGAGGTTGCTTTCTTAGCGGCCTCGATTACATCCAACCCTTTTTCGTACTTATCATCCTGGCCGCCCTGCAGCGATTGCGAGTATAGAAACACGTTGCCCGTAAGGCTGAATACAAGCAGCAATAAAGTAATCGGCAGTGCGTAAGACCGTTTCTTTGATTGTTCCTTATCCTGTTCCATCTCTTGTTCATCCTTCCAAGTCGATAAAAAAAGTCATTATTCCGCGGAAAGACAGGAATGCTGTCCTCCCGCGGAGATGAATGCGATAGCCTAGCGTCTTTATAACTTTACTGCCTGTCCGCCATCAAAAAAGAATACATGGCTTTCCGCAATCGGCCGGCCGATAACCGACTCGATAGCCTCCGCGTACAGCTCCAATTGGAATCTGTGGCGCTCTGCCGCCTGCTCCCACTGCTTCATATAGATCCGGTCGGTTTTATAATCAAGCAGGACAATGCCGTTCTCGTCTTCGAAGAGACAGTCAATGACGCCCTGAATCAGAACCGGTTCTCCGGCCATATCGGATGCCAGTCCCGGATACACGCGCTGCGCCGGGAACATGCAGCTGAACGGAACCTCTCTCCTTACCCATTTGGCAAGAACAAGCCGCTTGCCGATCTCCGTGTCGAAAAAGGCTGCAACGGCCGGAAGATCGATCGACTCTGCTTGTCTTGCGGTCAGCAGCTTTCGCGATACCATATCGCTCAGAATAGACTCAAGCCGGACCACGTTTACATCACCGGTAAGCGGTAAATGCTGCATCAGAAGATGGCTTACCGTTCCCTTCTCGGCAGCCGTAAGCGCGGCTTCCTCCATGAACCGCGGCCGTCTTAACCGGAAGGTATAACTGCCACCGCTGCCGCTCTTCTTGCCGTCTTCTTGTTGCCTTTCGGAAAAGGCACCGACCGGATATAAAGCTGCGCTGTCCTCCGGCATTTCCACCGCTTCCGAATGCAGCCGTTTCATCTCCGTAACCGACGTTTTGGCCGCTACAAGGGTAGATGCGCGATAGCCGTAACGCCACTCCAGCCGATTGCGAAGCTCTTCATCCCGGTCCACCCGATCGAGCTGGGCTAAAGACAATACCCCTTGCAGGCGGTCTTCCCTCGCCTGATCCTCTTCCGTACGCTCCTCGACGCCAATCGCCGCTTCAAGCCCCAGCATGGCGGCATCTACAACGCCTGCACGCCATTGCAGCAGTCTTGATTCCTCCTGTCCCGGCACCGTTTCATCCGGCAGCTGATTAAAAGCTGCGGATGCGAGCGGACCCAGCCAGTCCAGAAATGTAGACGCCGAGCTTAACCGGAAATCCGGAATATATCCCTTGGCATCCGAGGCGGTCTGCCAGCGGCGCTGTTTGGCCGCGGCATCGGACACGGTGCCGACCAGGAACATTTTCTCCTTGGGACGGGTTAACGCAACGTAGAGAATACGCATTTCCTCGGCAAGCATTTCCATCCGCATACGCCGCCTGATCGAGAGGAACGGCAGAGTCGGATAGCTGACGCGTTTCTCCGGGTCGATAAATTTGGGACCGAAGCCAAGCTGCTTATGCTTCAGAAATGCGCTGCGCAAATCCTGTTGATTAAAGTTCTTGCCTAAGCCTGCCACAAACACGACGGGAAATTCAAGTCCTTTACTCTTATGAATGGACATAATGCGCACGACGTTTTCCTGTTCCCCAAGCGCCCTGGCGGTACCCAGATCACCGCCGCTGTCCCGCATCCGCTCAACGAAGCGCAGGAAGCGGAACAAGCCCCGGAAGGAGGTCGCCTCATACTGGCGGGCACGGTCATGCAGCGCTCTAAGATTCGCTTGACGCTGCACGCCTCCGGGTAGACCCCCCGCAAAATCGTAATAGCCGGTCTCCCGGTATATACTCCAGATCAAATCGGCTAGCGAGCCTTGTCTAGCATCATTCCGCCATCTGTCCAGCCGGTCAAGAAACAGCGACAGCTTGCGTCTCAGCTCATCCGGCAAAAGAAGATCGCCCGCCGCCTGCAGCACCGCGTCATAGTAGGTATCATGCATTGCACCGATCCGGATAAGAGCCAGCTCTTCGGCATTCAAGCCGAAAATCGGGGAGCGAAGAGTACCCGCTAGCGGGATATCCTGATACGGATTATCAATCACCCGAAGCAAGGAAAGGATCGTCTCCACCTCTGTCGCGTCGAAATACCCGCTGCTCAGCTCCGCGTAGGCGGGAATGCCCGCACCTTGAAGCTCCTCGATAATGACGGGAGCCCAAGCCTGCGTGGCCCGCAGCAAAATGACAATGTCGCGCCATTCCATCGGGCGGTTCTCCCGCTTCTTGCCGTCATAGACTCGGAAGCCTTCGTCAAGCAGCGTACGGATCTGGCGGGCAATAAGCCTTGCCTCCAGCTGCGCCGTCTGCAGCTCTTCCGCCGATTCGGCAGCCGGGCCGGCGCCTTGCTCGGATTCTTCATCGGAATCCGCAGCTGATGCCGACCCATCCTCCTCGTCCGAAGAGCCCGCTTTATCGATAACCGCAAGCTCGACGGCAAATCGTCCTGGCCTGTCAGGCTCGGGATAGGAAGCCCCGCATACCAGCTCGGCACGCTTGTCGTAATCCATCTCCGCGACCGTTTCTCTCATGATGGCGCGGAATACGTCATTTACTCCGTCAACGACTTCAAGCCGGCTCCGAAAGTTGCGGGCCAGATCGATACGAAGACCGTCACCGCCCGGCGCACCGTAATTTTTGTATTTGCTCATGAACAAATTCGGCTCCGCCAGACGGAACCGGTAAATACTCTGCTTCACATCGCCTACCATAAACCGGTTGCCGGCATGCGGATTGGCAATCAGGGACACGATAGCTTCCTGCACCATGTTGGTATCCTGATACTCGTCAAGCAGAATCTCATCGAACTGGCGCTGATACTCCGTAGCCGCAGACGACGGAGTCGTAAGCTCAGGCGTTGACTCCGGCGATCTCAATATCCTTAAGCAATAATGCTCCAGGTCGCCAAAATCGAGCAGACCCTTCGCCCGCTTCGCGGCTTCGTACCGCTGTCCGAATTCAATGACAAGCTCGGACAGCGCAGCCATGAGCGGAGCAAGCTCCCGCAGCTCCCACGCGAACTCCTCCGCCGAACGTCCGAACAATTCGTCCGCAAGCGAGCTGATCAGCTTCTTCGCTTGATCGCGAAGCTCCTTGGCCTGCTCTTGCATGCCTTTATCGTAATCATCGCCGCGCATAGCCTTCAGCTTGCCGAACTGCACGGATTGGAACGATTCGAACCACATCTCCCAAGGATGCATGCGTACGGTTTCGGCTAGGCTGGCCACAACCGCGAGATCCTCTTCTAAGGTTGCCGCATAAGGGGCCGGCCCCGCCGGCTCCCGCGTCAACCGCATTGCCTGCTCAAGAAGGGACGCCGCACCCGACAGCGCCAGCTCGACGTCAGTCCTCAAGCTGGCCACCCAAGGACTGCTCCTGAGCCCTTCCACGTCCTCAACCATAAAGCTGGACGCGGTTTGGCGGAGCCAATGCTCCGGCCAAGGATGGCTCTGCGCAAAGTCATAGAGCTGTTGAACCAGCTTGTACAACGGCTCGTCGCCGCGCTCGCCGCCGTAGCGGTCGGCCAGGCGCAGGAATGCCCCGCTGTCTTCGGCGGATCCTTCGTATTTTTCTTCGAACAGCTGATCCAACACGTCGATGCGCATCAGTTCGCTTTCTGTTTCATTAGCAATCCGGAAGCCCGGATCGAGCCCGATTAACGGATAATACCTGCGTATAACATCGAGACAAAATGAGTGGAGCGTCGTAATCGACGCCCGGTTCATAAGCGCAAGCTGTCTGCGCAGATGCTCCGATTCCGGCTGCCTTTCGAGCTCTTTCTCCAGCGCAATCCGGATCCGGTCCTTCATTTCGGCAGCCGCCGCTTTCGTGAAGGTTGCGACCAGCAGCCGGTCAACATCGGAGAACGAGGAGATTTTCCGAATTATCCGTTCTACCAGTACCGCCGTTTTTCCCGAACCTGCCGCCGCGGCAACCAGAACATCCGAGCCTTCCGTCACAATCGCGTGCCACTGGTCATCGGTCCATGTGCTGTTCTCCGGTTTAGCCGGCCTATTATTCGTTTCCATCCGCTGTCTCCTCCTCTCCATGCAGCTGCTGCCAAATTTCATCTTCCGAAAGCTTGCTCAGCTTCGTGTATTCATTGCCGTCGAATAACGGGTCAAATTGGCATACCGGCTTGTAATCGCAGTATTGGCAAGGCGACTTCGTTCCGAGACGGTAAGGCTCGATCGACACCTTTCCGCAGCCGATTTCCGCACCTATTTTTCCGATGGTCCGTCTGACAGAGCTGCGCAGCACATCCCACTGATCGTCCGTCACAACGGAAGAACTGCTGTAAAAGCTTCCGTCGCGCTTCAATGCAACAGGAAGAATCTCCGAGTAGCCGGATTCCAGATCGCCGTCCATCAGCCTGGCCGTTTCCGCTTCGGCTGTAATAAGTCCCCGAGTTTTGAATTTTTTCAGCATTCTTGCGTTTACCTCGGCCACGGATAGCCCGTTGGATACCGCAAGCATCGGATTATGAACGTGGAAATAAAGCACGCCCGCAGGCGATGCCGGCTTTCCGAGCCATTCGGAAGCATGCGTAACAAGCACGTCAAGGTATGTGAGCATCTGCAGAGACAGTCCAAACGCCACTTCCTCCAGCCTGAGCTGAGTTGCGCTCGATTTGTAATCCAAGACGCGCAGCAGCAAGCCCTCCTCGGTCTCAGCCGCGTCTACGCGGTCAATCCGTCCGATAATTTCCATCGTGCCCCCGTTATCTAATGGAATGACAAGGGAAGGCAGCGTGCCGTCCGGGCCAAAATCAACCTCGAGCCCGACCGGCTGGAACTGAGCCCTGCGGGAATGCTCGCTTAAAATAACCGCCGCCTGTGCAACAATTTCCTTCAGCTTGCGGGCAATGTATTGGAACCTGCCGCTGCTGAGCAGGATTTGCGACTGCAGCCTTGGCGCCAGCTCGTCAACGGCCTTCGCCGCCGCTTCGCGAATTTGCCCTTCCGGCATCGAGCCCCAGCGCTGCCCGACGCTTCCGGCCAGACGGCTGAGCGCCGCATGGAACAGCTGCCCGACATCCGGCGCTTCAAGCCGGTACATCTGGCGTTCGCGCAGCCTTAAGCCGTGAATGGCAAAATGCTGGAACGGACAGGATACGAATCGCTCCATCCGCGACACGCTTGCCTTCAGCTTGGTCCCGTAGAGCTGCTCTGCCGTTGTTGTCGTAAGCACCGTCTCCTGATTGGAGAAGCTTAATGACCCGTTCATGAGGTGCAGCTTGTCCTGCCACTCCGGCCGGATCGCAAACCAGTTATAGACGTCCCACCAGAATGGCGCAATCTCGGACCCTTGCCGCCAGGCACGAAGCTCCGTGATCAAATAGGCAAGCGTCCTCTGAGGATGCTCGATATAAGAGCGCTGCTCGCCCGTCTCCATACCCGGAGTCGGCTCTCCCGCCTTCTGATAGACCGGAATGCCGGGGAACAGCTGCCTCACCTGCCGGATCACTTCCGAAGGCAGCAGCGTTTTCCCTTCCTCATCGGCCTGCGCCCAGCTGATCCACAGATGCTGGCTGGCCGTTGTCAGGGCGTTATAGATCAGGAAACGTTCGTCGAGAAGTCTGCGTCTTACGCCCGGCGCCATGACCAGACCTTCTTCGGCAAGGCGTTCCCGCTCCTGCTCGGTCAGCACGCCGTCCTCTTGAATGCGCATCGGCATTACGCCGTCGTTGGCGCCAAGCACATAACAGATCTTTACATCCCCGGAACGCGTCCGGTCCATGCTGCCGATCAGTGCCTGATCAAGCGCGGGAGGTACCGCCGCAAGCTTCAGATTTTCGAGCCCCGTCTCCACCATGCCGGCGAACAGCTCCGGAGGCATATCCTCGTCCCCGACCATTTCCACCAGCTGATCCAGCAATTGCATGACGCCATCCCATAGCTGGCGGTGTGATCTGGCACGCTGCGTACGACCGGACGCGCTGTCCTCGCGGCTCCATCGTTCAAGGCGGTCGGCGGCATCCGCATGATCCAGCAGCTTGTATAACGCTTCGCACATGTCCTTGACGTTGGAGGCTTTCTTCAAAGACTGTTCGAACCGGCGAAGCGGAGGTACAATCGCCTCTCTCGCCGCCATAACGGCCTGAAATTCCCGTTTGGCTTTTGCGGACGGCTCGGATACCGTTTCCGGCTCATCCTCAAGAGACTGCTGCATAAGCGGCTTCCACCTGGAGCGGTCAAGCCACTTCCATCCGTCGACTCCGGCTGCCAGCACATAGTTCTCCAAGCGGTCAAAAAGCTCGCGCGACATGCTGCCGTCAATCGGGAACAGCAGCTCCGTCTTGATGCACCGGAATACCGCCTCGTAATGCCAGCCGTGTAGCACCGTCTCCAGCGCGGAACGGATAAATTCAACGAGCGGATGATGGACCGTATTATTCTTTTGGTCAAGGAAGTAGGGAATCTCGTAATCATCGAAAATCGTTTGAATATAGTCCGTATATTCAGCCGCGTTCCGCACCATAACCGCCATGTCTCGCCAGCGAAGACCCTCTTCGCGTGCCCGCCTAACCATATCCCGCGCCGCTGCTTCCACCTCGGCTCTTCTGTTGGCGGAGGCATGGAGGGATACGCCGCAGGCAGAACTGTCTACAGCCAGCAGCTTCTTATCCGGTATAAGCATTGGGGTTCTTCCGCCATAATGCTTCTCTAGATGAGCCAGCATCGAACTCCCTTTGAAGCGGTATGGAACTCCTTCATCCAGCACGACGGTTTCATGCACGGGTACGCCGGCTTGCGCCGCTAGAGCAGCCAGTTTGCCGTACGTTTCGGCCGTAGGGTGGAAAAGTTCAAGCTCATGCGGCATTTCGCCGTTATCGTAAGGACGGTCAAGCGTAAGCGCAACGGTCACTTCCGCGGAAGAAGCGATCAGCGTGCCAAGCGCATCGTATTCCTTCGGCGTAAAACCATGGAAGCCGTCAATCCACAGATGGGCACCCTGCATCGCCGGCGCGTTGGCATAGCCTGCAATCAGCTGCGTCAAATAATCTTCCGAATCGATATAAAGGCCAAGCAATTCCTGCTCCAGCTTGTCATATACAAGCCGAAGATCATGCAGCTTCCGGTTAAGTAGCGACGCGTCTTCTACCGATGCCGTTTTTTCCTTCAGCAGATCGGCATCAATCCCGTAGCGCTTCCACTCGGTCAGCAGCTCGCCAAGCCGTTCAATGAAACCGGGCTGCTCCGCCCCGCTTTGGAAAAGCTCAAGCTGCTTGCCGAGCCTGTGTATAATCTTGAACAGCATCATATGCTTGCCGTTATCGCTGATCGGAATTAACGCGGTGCCGCCCGTCTCCTGCATGACGCGAAAGGCCAGACGGCGGAAGCTAAGCGCCTGGGCGCGAATCGTCCCGCTTAGCGACGTGCCTTTCAAAAGCGCGTACTCCGTCTGGAATGTAGCCTGTTCCGGGACCAGCATAACAAGCGGCGCTCCATCCGGCTCGCCTTGCAGCTTGGCGCGGATTGCGTCCAGACAATACGTTGTTTTCCCCGTTCCCGAGCGGCCAAGCACAAATCGAAGCCCCATCCTAACTCTTCCCCTCCGAATCTATCTCATAATCTATCATTCTATCATAGCGCGGGTCCTTTTTCACCCGGACGACAAACGTATGTTCTGGAAGAAGTGCTATCTTTTTAACAAGAAAATATTGCAATCCCTTAAATGCCGAGTATAATACTAGGTAATATAATGATCCGGATTGGAGGAACGGCAAATGACCTCGGAAGATACGCAATGGATTAACGATTATCTGGATTTATACAACTATGCCAAGCAAATCGGCGATCTGGAGTGGCAGCAGGAGATTACCCGTTCGCTCGCCGGGTGGAAGGAACAAGCATGCCAGCAGGCTCTGTCAGTGAAAGCCGCTGAACTATGGAGAAAGTTTGACGTCATCAACCGGAAGATGCTTGATCTTTATCGGCAATTGAGAAATTCCGATGATTCCTCCGATTTGAAAACGTTACGGGAAGAGGTCTGGCTGCTGAAGCTTCAGCGTGTCGAGCTGAGCCGTCAATTCAAAGAATCCTTCTAGCAAGGTGAACCGGCTATCGTCCATTATAAATTCTTAGAATAAAATAAAAAATCCCGCATGCGGATTTCCGCTCTGCCGGATTATGGGTTAGCAGACATGCAGTGAACTGCTCTGTCCATTATGGAACCGCTGGGTACAGTCGTCTGTCTCTCAGCGTTACATTCCTATTATACACATCTATTAATCGATTGAATATGTCTATTTTTCGAACAAGAAGCCGCATGGATCCCTCACCGATCCATACGGCTTTTTCCGTATTATTTACTCCGCACTTCGAACACGGCAAATTTCAAGTAATGCCCTTCCGATACGCCAAGCAGCTGCGGATGATCCTTGCCAGCAGCCCGCCACTCCACGAGACGCAGCAGCTTGCCGGCATCGGATGCCGCTTCCTGAATCGTCTCTAGGAACAGATCCGGCCGCATATGGTACGAGCAGCTGGCCGTAACGAGATAGCCGCCTTCGTTAACCAGCTTGAGGCCATGCAGGTTGATGTCTTTATAACCCCGGCATGCTCCGGCAACTGCGCTTTTGGTCTTTGCGAAAGCGGGAGGATCGAGGATAACAACATCCCATGTACGGCCCCCGCCGCTAAGAGGCTTCGAAGTATCCGCACCGGCACGGCTGCGCTCCGCACGCTCTTCAACGCCTTTTACCTGCGTGCGCAAATAATCAAAGGCATCCGCCACGACAAATTCTACGCGATCCGTGAAGCCGTTACGCTCCACGTTGCGGCGCGCCGTATCGATGGCATGCTCGGATACGTCGAGACAGGTTACTTTTTTCGCGCCGTATTTGCAGGCATGGAGAGTGAAGCTGCCGGTATGGGCAAAGCACTCCAGCACGGTCGCACCGTCCCAATAAGGGAAAGTCACTTCTTTGCCGTTCGTATTCACCGGTACAAGCCTCGTAACTTCGGTATCCGTATCAGCCGGACGGTTCTCGAGGCGAATGCCGCTGCGAGCTCCCCAGCCCTTCATCAGGGGTTCGATAGAAGCGCGGTTCTCGCGTTGATCGTAGAAATAACCGGTCTTTTGACCTTCCACGATATCGACTTCCAGCTTAAGACCATTCTCTTCAATCTCGAGTATCCGCGGGCACTCCCCGTACAGAACTCCGGTACGCAGCTCAAGTCCTTCCAGCTGCCTAACTCCCACATCGCTCCGCTCGTAGATCCCCTTCGGCTGGAATACGTCAACAAGAGCGTCTACAATCGCTTCCCGGCGGATATCCAGTCCAAGCGTCAGAATCTGAACGACCAGCACATCGGCGAAACGGTCTACCACTAGACCGGGAACAAAATCAGCCTCTCCGTAAACGAGCCGGCAATCGCGGTCCTGCACGAACCGGCTGCGGTGCGCTTCGCAAAGACGAAACTTCTCGCGGAAGAAGCCCGCGTCCATCTCTTCAAGCGGCTGATAGGAGGCGACCCGGACCGTGATTTGGGACTTGGGATTGTAATAACCGGTTGCCAAATATTTACCGTTAGACCCAACGACATCTACCAGCGCTCCCGGCTCCGCTTCCCCTTCCAGCTTTTCGATTTCATTTGCGTAAATCCATGGGTGGCCTGCTTCAAGACGTTTCCTGCGGCCCTTCTGCAGCCATACTTTCGCTTTGCTCACTTCGTTAATCTCCCTCTCTGTTCCTGGCTTGTCATGCTTGTCTTAGCGTAAGCATATGTATCAACGATAACTTTTTATAAAAAGGAGAATCCTGCTATGCTCCATTCCATTCTTCTGCCAATGGCGATCGGCTTCACCATCTTTATAAGCGGGATGAAGCTGATGGAGCTGGCGCTGCACCGGTTAGCCGGCCCGTATCTGCAGCGTATGCTGCATCGTTCAACGGCGACCCCCATCCATGGCCTTGCAGTCGGCACGGCAACTACCGCATTTTTGCAAAGCAGCACAGCCGTTACCGTTATCGCCATAGGGCTCGTCAATGCCGGCCTGCTTACCTTCCCCCGGACACTAGGCATTATCCTAGGAAGCAACATCGGCACCTGCCTGACGACCGAGCTTATCGGCCTGAGCTTAAATAAACTGTCCGTTCCATTGCTTCTGCTGTCCCTGACCGGCTGGCTTTCAACCGTACTGCTGAACGAACTCGGAATCTGGCCCAAAAACCGGTCGCTTCGGCTGCTCGAGACCGTTCGCTCCTCCGCCGTTGCCTTAGGCGGCTTCAGCCTGCTGCTTGCCGGGATGGCCATGATGCAGGCGATTGGTCCCGCCGTGCAGGAAAGCTCCATGTTCAGCTGGTTCCTGGAAAAATCAACAAGCAGCCTCTGGTGGGGATTAGCCGCCGGCGCGGTGCTGACAGCAATCGTCCACAGCAGTGCTGCTGTAATCGGTATTATTATGGGCTTTGCAGCCATCGGGGCAATGCCTCTCGAGCTTGGCGTTGCCGTTGTGTTAGGCGCGAATATCGGTACATGCGCAACCGCGCTGCTCGCATCCTTCAGCGGTTCAAAGTCTGGTCAATACGTAGCATGGTCTCATACCATCCTAAACGCCGGCGGCGCTTTGCTTTTCATGCCGTTCCTTGGCGAGCTATCGGCTATTTCAGGCTGGTTCGCCCATTCCCCGGCCAGCCAAATCGCACACGCCCAAACGATTTTCAATATTCTAAGCTCGCTGATTGCCTTGCCGTTCTGCTATTTGCCGGCTTTCCGCAAGCTTCCGGTCTAATCAAACTTTACGCCAAGCAAGCTGAGGGCTCCCGCTACAATCCGGTTATTATTCTCATAGCCCGACTGCTTCTGGCGTCTCCAGGCTTCAAGCGGATCAAACCATTCGACACCGCGGATTTCTTCCACCTGTGCCTGGAGCGATCCGCCAACCGCTTCAACCAAATAATAATGAACCTCCTTATTGACGGTTCCCTTATTCGCATCATGATACTGATACTTGATTTGGTCAATCGGTTTAACGATAACCCCGATCATGCCCGTTTCCTCGGCAATTTCCCTAAGCGCCGTTTGTTCGACCGTCTCCCCGGGCTCCATCTTGCCTTTCGGGAGCGACACTTTGCCATAACGGTCCTGTATCAGCTGGATTTGCAAAAGTCCAGCCTCGTTCCGGCGATAGACTACGCCTCCTGCCGAAATTTCAACCATTTCCGTTTCCCCCCTTGCCTGCTTGACATTTGCATGCAACAACGAGGATTCCCCACTTATTCCGATACGACAGAAATGAGCGTGAAATCCTCGTGCGTTATTACTATCTCTAAGCTCTCATCGCTTCTGCCGGTACATCGTCCAGTACGCGGACAAGCTGAGCGCGGCATTCATTGACGCCTGCTTCAGTAATTTTTACGCGGCAAAGCTTGCCGACAAGCGCTTCGGTTCCTTCAAACACAATCTGAATATAGTTATCCGAGTACCCCATCACAAGCCCCGTACCGGGAGCGCCTTTGTAGTCACGCTCCGGAATTACATCCAGTACGGCACCTACATGCTGCTCGGCATAAGCAAGCTGCATTTTCTCGGACAGATCGATCAGCTTATGAACGCGTTCGTTCTTCACTTCTTCGTCCACTTGCTCGTCCATGCGGGCAGCCGGCGTGCCTGTTCGCTTCGAATAAGGGAAGACGTGCATTTCCGAGAAGCCAACCTCTTCCATAAACTTGTAGCCGTTCTCGAACATTTCTTCCGTTTCGCCAGGGAAGCCAACGATAACGTCAGTCGTAATCGCCACGCCAGGCATAGCTTCGCGGATCCGTTTCAGCTTGGCAGCGAACTCGTCCGTCGTATATTTGCGGCGCATCCGCTTGAGCACCGAGGTATCGCCGGCTTGAAGCGGAATATGCAGATGACGGCACATTTTGGTCGAACGGTTAAGCACGTCGATCATCGCATCGTCAATCTGGCTGGCTTCAATCGAGCTGATCCGGATCCGCTCCAGTCCGTCGATCTTATCCAGATCCCACAGCAGGTCAACGAGACGGTAGTTCTCCATATCGTCGCCGTAACCGCCCGTATGAATACCGGTAAGGACGATTTCCTTGTAGCCGGAAGCTACAAGCTGCTTCGCTTGCTCGAGCACGCTCTTCGGATCGCGGCTGCGCGAAAGACCGCGCGACCACGGAATAATGCAGAAGGTGCAGAAGTTGTTGCAGCCTTCCTGGATTTTCAGGAAAGCGCGCGTGCGCTCGTTGAAATCCGGTACGTCGAGCTCCTCGAACTCACGGGTCTTCATAATGTTGCGAACCGCGTTAACCGGCTGGCGGTCATCGTGAATCTGGTTCACAAACGTCATGATTTTCTCGCGGTCCTGCGTTCCGATAACGAGGTCAACCCCCGGAATCGCCATAATTTCCGCTGGGGATGTCTGGGCATAACAGCCCGTAACCGCTATAACCGCATCCGGATTACGGCGCACCGCGCGGCGGATAATCTGGCGGCTCTTCTTGTCGCCCGTATTGGTAACCGTACATGTATTGATCAGATAAACGTCAGCCGTCGATTCGAAATCAACCTGCTCGTATCCTTCGTTTTTGAACAGCTGCCAAATCGCTTCCGTGTCGTAAAAGTTAACTTTGCATCCCAAGGTGTAAAATGCAACCGATGGCATAAAATCGTTACGCTCCTCCCATTTCTCCGGCTTCGTACAGCAAGCAGGTAAGACCGACGATCCCCGCGGTTTCCGTCCGCAAGATCCTCCGGCCAAGGCCTACGATAACGGCTCCAGCCGCCTCTGCCTCATCTGCTTCCCGTTCCGTAAAGCCGCCTTCGGGACCAACGATGAGCAGCACCTTCGGCTCGGCTGGCGTATGGCCAGCCTTCCTCCAGCTTATCACGGCATCCCGGATGCCCGTTCCCGCTGCTGCATCGCCTTCCCGTTCATAACAAAATAACGCTAAATCAAAAGCCGGAATAACTTCCTTCAGCTCGCGCCAGCTGCGCACGGGCTCGATAGCCGGAACACGGCAGCGGTGCGACTGCTCCGCTGCTTCCTTGGCAATCTTGCTCCAGCGCTCCATACGCTTCGCTTCCTTCTTGCCGTCATATTGAACGATCATCCGCTCGGATTGAAAAGGCGCAAAAGCATAAGCGCCAATCTCGGTCCCTTTCTGGATGACCAACTCCATCTTATCGCCCTTCGGCAGGCTTTGCGCGATGGTTACCGACCAGCTGGACTCGCTGCCCATCGGCAGCTCATCCACAATATCCGCTACTACCTCCGAAGAGGTTGCCTCGCGTACCGAAGCAAGCACGACGCGGGAAATGCCGTCGCTAGCGATAAACTTTTCTTCCGGCTTCATCCGCATCACGCGGACGGCGTGGAAGGCATCTTCTCCTATTAAACGCACGCTAGAGCCGTCAAACTGCTCCGCTGCCACAAAATATCGCTGCATTGCGTCAGTCTAACCATCCTTCATAATAGCATGTTTCCGCCTTAAAAATCTATGAAATGCGGCTTAAAACAGCGGTTGGAATAAATTGAAAAAGAAATTGTAAAGCGGCTCCCACCAGCCGAGAATCGGATCTAGCGTAACCCGGCGAAGCGGTGGAAGAAACACGAGCAGGAGGAAAATGTACATACCCCACTGTACGTTTTGATCCATCTTAATCCGTGCCTTCAGCGGCACCAGATCCTGAATAATCCGGTAACCGTCGAGTGGCGGCAGCGGAATCAGGTTAAAGATAAACAAAAGGAAGTTCAGATACATGAAATAAAAGAAAAAATGCTGAAGCGCCAAGTTAACGCCGTTTGAACCTGCATACATCAGACCGGTCTTCTCCAGTATTAACACAATAAGAACGCCTAAGACGCCAAGAAGCAAATTGCTGATAGGACCAAGGGCCGATACGATAACTCCCATGACGCGCGGATTCTTGAACCGGCTTGGGTTGATCTGAACAGGCCTCGCCCAACCGAAGCCTGCGATCAGAATAAGGATGGCGCCAAGCAGATCGATATGCACGCGCGGGTTGAGAGTTACTCTTCCCATCTCTTTAGGCGTGTTATCGCCAAACTTATAAGCGCTATAGGCATGGGCGAACTCATGCACCGTAAACGATATGATCAGGACCAGCGCAATAAACGGCAGGTCCTCGATTGGATACGCTAAGAAATCATCCCAGCTCATTCATTCACCTGCGGCTTTCTCGCCACGAATGCAATCCAATCCTGATCGCGGCGCTTATCTACGATTTCAAAGCCCGAGCGGATCAGTCCTTCCTCCACGTCGGCTTCTTTGTTCATGTAAATACCCGATGCAATGTAAATACCGTCAGGCTTAAGCGCTGCGAACACATCATCGATAAAGAGCAGAATAATTTCCGCCAGAATGTTCGCTACGACCAGATCTACCGGAAGCGATACCGATGTTGCCAGCGCATCCCGCTCATTGACCGCATGAACAACCTTGCCGCCAAGCACGCCCAGCAAATCGCTTTCCAGCACTTCGACATCGTTCTGCAGTCCGTTAAGCCTTACGTTCTCCGTCGCGCTTGATACGGCTACCGGATCAAGATCCAGCGCCAACACGCGGCGTGCGCCAAGCTTCATCGCGCCGATAGCCAGAATACCGGAGCCCGTACCCACGTCGATTACTTCTTCGTCGCCTTTAATTACCGATTCCAACGTTTGAAGGCATAGCGCGGTGGTTGGATGCGTACCCGTGCCAAAAGCCATGCCGGGATCGAGTTCAATGATGCTCTCGCCGGCAGCCTGCTCGTATTCTTCCCATGTCGGCTTGATCGTCAGCCTTTCCGACACTTTTATAGGCTTGAAGTACTGCTTCCAGGCTGTAGCCCAGTCTTCTTCGTCAACAAGCTTAAACGAGATTTCGTAGGTACCCGGGTCAATGCCGAATTCCTTCAACTGCTCAATCCGCGGCACAATCTGCAGCTTGAGCTCGTTCATGTCCACGCTTTCCGTAAAGTAGCCTTTGATAACCGCTTGACCTTCCGGAATATCGTTCAGCGGCTTCTCGTACCATTGTCCAAGAGAAGTGTCCCGCTCCTTGTTCAAAGTACCCGATTCTTCAATGGATACGCCGCCTGCGTCCATTTCATGCAAAAAGTTAGAGATCATCTCGATTGCCTGTTCCGTTGTCGAGATCGTAATTTCATGCCATTTCATATGTACTATAACCCTCCATTGAGAAAACTACCATCTATTGTACACTATTCATCATTGATGCACAAAAAAGCGGCAAACACAAGTTTGCCGCTCTTAAGAATCAGCCGATCGTTCCGGTCTCCGGACTGCCGCCGATCTGTTCAATCATATGAATGGCCCGTTCGACAATCTCTTCATCCACCGTAGCGGTAAGCAGACCGTTCTCTAACAAACCGTTCACTTCAAAGGCTCTGAGTGCCTGCAGCTTGCGGAGCGCCTCCTGGGCTGCGGACGGCTCGCCGAAGTTTGCCCGGATCTCAACTTGCTGGGACATTACTCGCCCTGCTCGTTCTGGGCCCGCGCATCCGCTGCAGCTGCGCGTTGTGCCGCTTGTTTGTCCGCTTCGTCGGCAAGCTCTTGGGAGAACTCGACATCCTCGTTTTTGCCAACCGGCAAATCCCCGAAGTTCACTTTCTCCATATAGTCTTTGTTCCCGCTCGTCATTGTTATCCAGCTCCTTCAAGTAAGTAGGTAGGTCCATTACTTAAATAGCTTGTTGCAAGGAAAGCCGAACTATTCGTAACCGCAAAAAAAGACGTTCCGGGCTACTCGCCGCGGAACGCTTTCTTCATTTTTTCGAAAATCGATTCGTGATGCTCTTGGGTCTCTGCCGGGGACTCGCCGCCGATTCCGCCAAACTGGCGGAGCAGGTCCTTCTGCTCATCCGACAATTTCGTCGGGGTGACAATCGTCACTTTGACGTGCTGGTCGCCTTGGCCGTAGCCGCGAAGCTTTGGAACCCCTTTGCCTTTAAGCCGGAAATAGGTACCCGTCTGCGTGCCCGCAGGAATTTTCAGCTTCACCTTCTCGGTAAGCGTAGGGATCTCGATCTCATCGCCTAGCGCCGCCTGAACGAAGGTCAATGGCACTTCGCAGTAGATATCGTCATTCTCGCGCTCGAAGAATTCATGCGCCTTCACGCGGATCACGATATACAGATCGCCTGCCGGGCCTCCGCGGAGTCCGCCCTCCCCTTCGCCGGAGAGACGAATTTGAGCGCCGTCATCCACGCCCGCAGGAATTCGTACATTAATTTTACGCTGTTTTTTCACTCTGCCTGCGCCGTGGCAAGTTCCGCATTTCTCTTTGATTACTTTGCCCGAGCCGCCGCAATTCGAACATGCCCGGCGATTGACCATACGGCCAAACGGCGTATTCTGGACAACCTCCTGCTGACCGGAGCCATGACACACCGTACAGGTTTCCGGTTTGGTTCCCGGCTTCGCGCCGGAGCCGGCGCAAGTATCGCAAGATTCCGTGCGAGGAATCGTAATTTCCGTCTCTTTGCCAAATACAGCTTCCTTGAATTCGATGGTCATCGAATATTGAAGGTCGTTGCCGCGCTGCGGCGCATTCGGGTCGCGGCGTCCGCCGCCACCGCCAAAGAACATGTCAAAGATATCGCCAAAACCGCCAAAATCACCATTTCCGGAGAATCCGCCAGCTCCGCCCATGCCTTGATTCGGATCGACGTGACCATATTGGTCGTATCTTGCGCGTTGTCCGTCATCGCTCAGGACATCGTAAGCTTCCTTCACTTCTTTGAACTTCGTTTCCGCGTCTGCTTCTTTATTGACGTCAGGATGGTACTTGCGCGCCAGCTGCCGGTACGCCTTCTTGATCTCGTCTCCGGAAGCGCTCTTGCCTACGCCAAGCACCTCGTAATAATCGCGTTTATCTGCCAACTCATCTCACCTCCACCCATGTTTGCTGCAATACAGCCTATTCGCACAAGGAGGCCAAAGACAGGAAGACCCTGTCTTTGACCTCTCCCATTACAAGTTAAGTCTTATTTCTTGTTTTCGTCAACTACTTCATAGTCAGCGTCAACAACATTGTCTTTGCCGCGAGCGCCTGCATCGGCTGCTTCAGCGCCTGCTTCCGGGCCGCCTTGAGCAGCTTGAGCTTGCTCATACAGCTTCACGGACAGCTGTTGCACGATCTCAGTCAGCTCTTCCGTAGCTTTCGTAATTTGCTCCAGATCGTCCGTTGCTACCGCGCTTGTTACTTTCTCTTTCGCTGCGTTAGCTTTCTCGATCTCGGAAGCATCTACTTTATCGCCCAGATCCTTCAATGTTTTGTCAACCGAGTAAACGAGTTGGTCTGCGCTGTTTTTCGCTTCAACAAGCTCGCGGCGTTTGCGGTCTTCTTCCGCGTTCAGCTCGGCATCCTTCATCATTTGCTCGATTTCTGCCTCGCTTAGACCGCCCGAGGAAGTGATCGTAATTTTTTGGCTTTTGCCTGTGCCTTTATCAAGAGCGGATACGTTAACGATACCGTTCGCATCGATGTCGAAAGTAACTTCGATTTGCGGCACGCCGCGCGGTGCGAGAGGAATATCGTTCAGCGTGAAGCGGCCAAGCGTTTTGTTGCCGGCAGCCATTTGACGCTCGCCTTGCAGAACGTGAATTTCAACTCCCGGTTGGTTATCCGCGTAAGTGGAGAACACTTGGGATTTGCTTGTAGGAATCGTTGTATTGCGGTCAATCATCTTCGTGAAGACGCCGCCTGCAGTCTCGATACCAAGGGACAGCGGAGTTACGTCAAGCAATACCACGTCTTTAACGTCTCCAGTCAATACGCCGGCTTGAACCGCTGCGCCGAGGGCAACGACTTCATCCGGGTTAACGCCTTTGTGCGGCTCTTTGCCGATCAGCTTCTTAACGGCTTCTTGAACGGCAGGGATACGAGTCGAACCGCCGACAAGAACAACTTTATCGATTTGATTCACGGAGAGACCGGAATCACTCAGAGCTTGACGCGTAGGAGCGAGGGAACGTTCAACCAAATGAGCGGACAATTCTTCGAATTTCGCGCGAGTCAGGTTAAGCTCCAAGTGCTGTGGAACGCCGTCAGCCATTGTGATAAACGGAAGCGAGATCGTCGTCGACATTACGCCGGACAGATCTTTTTTCGCTTTTTCGGCAGCGTCTTTCAAACGTTGAACAGCCGCTTTGTCTTTGGACAGGTCAACGCCTTGCTCTTTCTTGAATTCAGCTACGAGGTAGTCGATGATAACTTGGTCAAAGTCATCGCCGCCAAGCTTGTTGTCGCCGCTGGTTGCTTTAACTTCGAAGAAGCCGTCGCCCAGTTCAAGGATCGAGACGTCGAATGTACCGCCGCCAAGGTCATAGACGAGGATTGTTTGGTCTTCTGTTTTCTCAAGACCGTAAGCCAGCGCTGCGGCTGTTGGCTCATTTACGATACGAAGAACTTCAAGTCCTGCGATTTTGCCCGCGTCTTTCGTAGCTTGGCGCTGGCTGTCGTTGAAGTAAGCCGGAACGGTAATAACCGCTTGCGTAACGGATTGGCCCAGATACGCTTCCGCATCGGATTTCAGTTTTTGCAAAATAATAGCCGAGATTTCTTGAGCCGTATATTCTTTGCCGTCAATAACTTCTTTATGGTTTGTACCCATATGACGTTTGATCGACATTACCGTACGGTCAGGATTCGTGATGGCTTGGCGTTTCGCAGTCTCGCCGACGATACGCTCGCCGTCCTTTTTGAAGCCTACAACGGATGGCGTTGTACGGTTGCCTTCCGGATTCGGGATAACGACAGCTTCGCCGCCTTCCATTACAGCAACACAAGAGTTTGTAGTACCAAGGTCAATACCGATAACTTTACTCATCGCAAGTTCCTCCTAAATATCATTTTTATTTCTTATTTAAATTCCGGTTACCGGAAAGGGGATTAGCCGCTAACTTTAACCATTGCGGGGCGCAGAACGCGCTCCTTCAGGATATAGCCCTTCTGAACTTCTTCTACGATGATGCCTTCTTCATGCTCATCCGACTCCACTGTCATAATCGCTTGGTGGAATTCGGGATTAAACGGCTCGCCAACAGCATCCATTGCTTTCAAGCCTTCTTGCTGCAACGTTTGTTCCAGCTGACGGAAGATCATGTCGACGCCTTTGGCAAGAGCTTCAAAATCCTGATTCGAGGAAGCCGCAGCAACAGCGCGCTCGAAGTTATCGACAACCGGAAGCAGCTGCCCGATCAGCTTCATCGAAGCGTATTGCGCAAGATCTTCCTTTTCCTTTTGCGTACGACGGCGGAAGTTATCGAAATCCGCTTGTGCGCGTAAGTATCGTTGTTGATTCTCTTCAGCCAGCTTTGTCAGTTCTTCGATGCGCGGATCTTCTTGCGCTCCGCTCTCTTCCTGCTGCTCTGTTTGTTGTTCTTCTATAACTTCGTCAATTGTTTCGTTATGTTGGTCGTTACTCACCATATTCACCTCCTTAAAAGAATTGCCATGCTTTTGGGCAATTCTTGCTTCGTAAGCATAAGCTTAAAGAATTGCGAAGCAATTCAACTGGCGGTTTCAGTGCCAGTTGAGTACGCGCCACAAGCGCGTAAAATATGTTGCCTTTGCTCTTTCGCTGCGGTGCTGCGCGCCGGGCGCGGGAGAGCGGGGTATTGCCTGAAGAGCGTGAGCGCTCGCCTTTGAAAACGGGAATATTCCGCAGGAATCTAATCCACATTCCCGTTTTCAACAGCGACGGAAGGCAATACCCCGCTCGTACGCGCACAAGCCCACAGCACCCGCCCAAATAGCATCAGCAGCCTATTTATAGAAGCGGCCCAATATATGGGCCATATCCTTCGAAATCACGTCAAGAAGCGTAATGACTTTCCCGTATTCCATGCGTGTCGGTCCAAGAATGCCAATGGTGCCAAGCGACTGGCCGTCTATCTGATACGTAGCCGTAATCAAGCTGCAATTCGCGATTGCCTCATGGTCATTTTCTGTTCCAATCCGAACTTGTATACCCGACGGAGCGGCGGAAATCATTTTCATCACGGTAGGCGTTTCGTCCAGCAAATCCAGAATCGTTTTCACCTTGTCGACGTCTTTGAATTCCGGCTGCGTAAGCATATTCGTGGTTCCGCTGAGGAACACACGCTGCTCCGTATCGTTAGAGAGCGCGCTGTCCAGGATGCCCAGCACTTCCTCGCAATGGTCAACGTAACGCTCAAGCTCCTGCCCTACCTCGGCGTACAGCTTCGACTTCAGCCGCACGAGCGGAATGCCAACCAGCTTGGCGTTCAGGATGTTGACGATCTTCTCCATCTCATCCATGCGGATGCCCGGGGGAACCGTAATGGTCCGGTTTTCCACATGGCCGGTATTGGTTACGATAATCGCAACCGCCGTCGACTCGTCCAGGGGCACCAGGTTGAAATGCTTCAGCGAGTTGCTGAACATCTCTGGCCCAAGCAAAATCGAGGTGTAATTCGTTAGGTTGGACAAAATCATCGCGGCATGCTGGATAACCTGCTCCATCTGAATCATTTTCTCGGAGAAAAAGGAATGAGCCTGCTTCAAATCGGTTTCATTTATTTCATTCAGCTTCACGAGATGATCAACGTAATAACGATAACCTTTGGTTGATGGAATACGTCCCGCCGATGTATGCGGCTGCTCGAGGAAACCAAGCTCCTCCAGGTCGGCCATTTCGTTACGGATCGTTGCAGGACTAAAGGCGACATCGCCGCGCTTCGATATGCTCCTGGAACCAACAGGCTCAGCCGAACGGATATAGTCGTCTACAATTGCATTCAGTATCATTCGTTGCCGTTCAGTCAACATTCGCATCCCTCCAAAACGTTTATCGGATCTTCTCGTTAGCACTCATTAGACCCGAGTGCTAATCATTAATACAAAAATACCAAACCACCTTAAGCATTGTCAAGTCGGTTGCCTTTTTTCAGGCCTATGTCCTTCGATAAAAAATAAAAAGGCCAGGCATTAAGCCTGACCCTACACATTTTAATTTAACGTTTTGAGTACGGCGATCTCGTCGCACGCATGCTGCTTCGGACAGTTCACGCAGTCTTTCCAAACCTTTTCCGGAAAAATCTCTTTCTCCACAACGGTAAATCCGTTACGCAAAAAGAAATTTACGGCGTACGTAAGCGCCATGATTTTGGGAATCTGTTGCTCTCTGGCTTGCTGGACCAGAAAATCGACCAGCTTGTTGCCGATTTTAAGACCTCTGTATTCCTGAGACATGCCGAGGGAGCGAATCTCTACAAGATCCTGCCCAAGCCGCAGCAAGGAGCCGCAGCCGACAACCTTATCCCCGATCTCCGCAACGACAAACGTATCAATCTGACGCAATAACGTTTCCCGGGTGCGGGGCAGCATGATTCCCTGTTCCGCATAGCCTTTAATGAGTTCGTACAAAGTTTCCACATCTTCCGGTGCTGCTTTTCTGCAAACTACCGTTACCTGTTCCGTTGCCTCCATGCTGCTTCGCCTCCACCCGGTGCATATAAATTCTATTGAATAAATATACAGCATGTCGCATGTTTTCTCAAGAACTATTTTTCCGAATTTTAGCCAGCGGCTTCTTCCTCTAAACCGATAAACGAACCGAATACATCGTTGCCGAAAAGAACGCCTTTATCGGTCAATTTGTATACGGTATCGCCTTCCTCAAGGACCTTCTCGAGCAGTCCGTCTTTAAGAAGCTTCTCAATGATTGGGCCAAACTTATCCTCCAGCTTCTGCCCCTCGAATTGAGCGGCATAATCGGATACTCGCACGCCCTTGAGCAGTCGCAGTCCTACCATCATGAAGTCCTCCATTGCTTCGTACTCCGGAACAACGTTTTCTTCAAGACGCGGAAGCTTTGTTTTTGTATAGTCGATAAAAGGCTGTACGCCTTTCACATTCACATGGCGGAGGCCGCGGGCATAACCATGAGCTCCGGCTCCAAGCCCGTAATAAGGCTCGTTGCGCCAATAAGTCGAATTATGTCTGCTTTCATGCCCCGGCTTGGCAAAGTTGCTGATCTCGTAATGAACATAACCCGCATGCTTCAGCCGGTCCATAAGCAAGGTATACATATTAAACTCTTCGTCTTCCGGAGGAAGAGGCAGCTCATCGCGTTGATACAGCTTGTGGAACAGCGTATTTTCCTCCACCTTCAGGCTGTAAAGCGAATAATGCGGCAGATCAAGCGCCAATGCCTTATTAACGCTGTCCTCCAGCATCTCAACCGTCTGCTTCGGCAGTCCGAACATCAAGTCAATCGACAGATTCGTAAAGCCTGCGGCACGGGCATTTTCCAGACTGCGGTATACATCGTCTACATTATGAATGCGCCCAATACGCTCCAGCAGCCCGTTATCAAACGATTGTACGCCAAAGCTGATCCGATTCACTCCGCCGGCAAACATAGCAGCAAGCTTTTCGGGGTCGGTCGTGCCCGGGTTTGCTTCCATCGTAAATTCCACATCGTCAGCAAGCGGAAAATACTTTTTCACCGAATCGAGAAAACGTTCCATCTGAGGCGGCGTCAATACCGTAGGAGTACCTCCTCCTACAAATACCGTATCGATTCTCTCCGGCGGTATTTGAGCAACCGTGAGCGCCATCTCCCTCTCCAAAGCGTCGAGATATTCGTCGACAGGCTGTCCCTTTAATACATACGAAGTAAAATCGCAATAATGACACTTGTTCGTGCAGAACGGGATATGAATGTAAAGCGCCTTTGGCGCGTAATTAATCATTGTAATTTCCTCCTAAAAGAATCGCTTAGCAATTCGTAAGCGATCACTATTTCCCCTAATAAAAAATCGACAGGACCAAGGAGGCAAGCTCCTTAGTCCTGTCTAGATTATTGTCAAGTGTGCTGCATGGGGTAAAGGGTATCTCGTGGAGGAGCGAAGCGCCCGCCTTTGCTGCATTTTTTTCTTCCGATTAAACATAATTCAGGAAAAAAATCAGCAACAGCGGCTGTAACGAGATACCCTGTCCCCTATGCCGTCCGCTCACTTTGTGCAATATTTCTACGACAGGCTAAGAAGCAGCCCGCTCTTAGTCCTCGTCGATTTTCAGCACCGCCATGAAGGCCTCTTGAGGCACCTCTACGCTGCCGACCTGCTTCATCCGCTTCTTGCCTTCCTTCTGCTTGTCGAGAAGCTTCCGTTTACGGCTGATGTCGCCGCCGTAACATTTGGCAAGAACGTTTTTGCGCATTGCTTTAACGGTCTCGCGCGCAATAACCTTCGTCCCGATCGAAGCCTGTACCGGCACCTCGAACATTTGGCGCGGGATCAGCTCTTTCATCTTCTGGCAGATTACGCGTCCGCGCTGGTAAGCACGATCGCGGTGAACGATAACGGACAAAGCGTCGACCTGCTCGTTGTTCAGCATAATATCCATCTTCACCAGATTGGATCTGCGGTAGCCCGACAGCTCGTAATCAAACGAAGCGTAGCCTTTGGTGCTCGATTTCAGCTGGTCGAAGAAGTCGTATACAATCTCCGAGAGCGGAATTTCGTACGTAAGAGTAACACGGTTCGTATCCAGGTACTCCATGTTCACGAACTCGCCGCGTTTGCCTTGGCACAGCTCCATGATGGCGCCTACATAGTCGTTAGGCACGATGACCGAAGCCTTTACGTAAGGCTCCTCTACAAATTCCAGCTTGCCCGCTTCCGGATAGTTGGACGGATTATCAATCTCCATGACCGTTCCGTTCGTCAGCGTAACGCGGTAGATAACGCTTGGCGCTGTTGTAATAAGCGGAATATTGAACTCGCGTTCAATACGCTCCTGGATAATCTCCATGTGCAGGAGGCCAAGGAAGCCGCATCGGAAGCCAAAGCCCAACGCCGTCGAGGTTTCCGGCTCGTAACGAAGCGACGCATCGTTAAGCTCAAGCTTCTCGAGTGCTTCGCGCAGATCGTTATAGTCCTGCGTCTCGATTGGATACAGGCCGCAATAAACCATCGGGTTGATTTTGCGGTAACCAGGCAAAGCCTCCGGAGCCGGACGCTTCGCTTCCGTTACCGTATCGCCGACACGCGTATCTTTTACGTTCTTGATGCCGGCAACAACAAAACCTACGTCACCAACGGCAAGCTCGTCCACAATACCCATCCGGGGCTTAAATGCGCCAACCTCGATAACTTCAAACTCGGCGCCGGTCGCCATAAAGCGAATCTTCTTGCCGGCCTGAATGCTGCCGTCGATAACGCGCACATACACGATAACGCCTTTGTACGGGTCGTAGTGCGAGTCGAAAATAAGCGCTTTAAGCGGTTCATCCGGATTACCGGTTGGAGCCGGCACCTTCTGTACCACTTGCTCCAAAATTTCTTTAATGCCGATCCCTGCTTTTGCCGAAGCCAGAACCGCGTCGCTTGCATCCAGACCGATAACATCCTCGATCTCTTGCTTTACGCGCTCAGGCTCTGCGCTTGGCAGGTCGATTTTATTAATAACCGGGAGAATCTCCAGGTTGTTGTCGAGTGCCAGATATACGTTGGCCAGCGTCTGCGCTTCAATGCCTTGTGCCGCATCGACAACCAGCAAAGCTCCTTCGCATGCCGCCATACTGCGGGATACTTCATACGTGAAATCGACATGCCCAGGCGTATCGATCAGGTTAAGTAAATATTCTTCGCCGTCGTCAGCCTTATAAGTGAGGCGAACAGCCTGCAGCTTAATGGTAATGCCGCGTTCCCGCTCCAAATCCATCTGGTCAAGAACCTGCTCCTGCATTTCACGCGAAGATAACGCTCCGGTAAACTCAAGAATACGGTCAGCGAGCGTCGACTTCCCGTGGTCAATATGTGCAATAATCGAGAAATTCCTAATTTTCTTTTGCCGGTCACGAACGTCTGTCATGCCTAACCCCCACACAATCCAATATAGCTAATCATTCTTTCCATTATATCAGCTATATGGTATACCAGCAATGCAGTAACGGCAAGATGCACGGCCGCCTATCCGGTAACCGAACCGAATAATGAAGCAATAAAGCGAATTCCGCTATTGGAGACGGACTGCAAAAGGCCGGCTGTTCCGTCCGCTACCTTATTCACCGTTGGTTCTCCGGAGTCCGAAGATATACCGGGAAGCCGTTCATGACGCGCGTTTTGCTCCGCGATTTTCCGCACTTCCTTCAATTCCTTCTGGAGCTCGGCGATTTTCCGGTCTGCTTCCGTGGATAATCCGCTGCTCTTCACGGTTGTTGTTTCTTCATCGGAGGCAGCCAGATTATATCGGTCGTCCTCCGAAATAACCGACGAAGAATTGTTTTTCTCGATCGGCCCGTATATACGCTCAATGCCTGTCGAAGACATTTCGATGCCGTACAACACGATAAATACAAGCACGCCTCCAAGCAAGATCCATTTAAATGCGCCTTTCATCTCTCTCCAGCCCCTTTTTAGTCAGGCGAGGCTGCCGCAGCAGCCTTCGCCCGAAGCTTGATTATTTTGAAGCGGACACTTTCTCAGCGTCCCAGTAAATATCCGCAATGACTTTTGCCAATACATCCGCTGTCCGGTAGCTCTCGGCCAACGTGTTGTCCACGCCGCCAATTTCGATCAATACGCTGTCTTCCGCAAGCGATTGGTTGTACTCGCCGTTGCCTGTCGCTGTAGTTTTGCCCAAGATGCCTCTGGAAAGACCGGGATATTGCTTCTCCAGAACGTCATGGATCTGGGTTGCGAATTCCGCGTTCTTTTTCCAGTTCGGATTCTTGTGTCCGATAATAAAATAGACCTGTGCGTAGCTTTTACCGTTAATATCCACGGTAGTGGTTTTGCGTCTGCCCGAATCCCGGTGGATGTCGAAGAAGAATTTCAGCTTTTTGTTGCTTGCGATAGCTTCCTGCACGGTTTTTTTCGAGTATTTGTATGAGTAGTTCCAATCGTAACCCGGCACCGTTGTTGGGTAATCCTCATCCGAATGCGTGGTGCCTACGCCCAGATCCTCAAGCTTCTCGGCGAGCCGCTCGCCTACCAGCGTAATATTTTTGGAAGCCGAGTTGGCATCTCCGTTCTTGTCCGCAATCTCCGGATACCAGGATTCCCGGCTATGCGAATGATAGATAAATACCACTTTGTCTTTACCCGTTGTATGCGTCCCGGCATCATCCGGAGTTGGCGTCGATGTTGGTTTCTCCGTAGGAGTTGGTGTCGATGTTGGCGGCTCCGGAGTATCTGCAGGCTCGTTGCCTCCGCCTGTATTGTCCGGACCATGGTCATCGCCATTTGTTGCGTCCGTATCATCGCCAGGTATCGGAATGTTGTCTTCCGGCCACACATTCGGCTGCGTTCCTACCCCTCCGCGTATCAGAAAAGAAGAATCCGCCCCCATGCCCGGAATCTCTCCGGCAATCAGGCTTCTTGGATCTCCCGGATTCACGTTTGTCATCAACCGGAGGATAAAGCTGCTGATCTGCGTACCAGACAACTCCTCGCCCGATTTCGTGCTCTTAAATTGAGGCATCTCCATCTCTAGCATATCCCCAAAAAAACCGCTTGAAACAGAAGCCGCGAAACCGGACATGGAAGACACCGGTGCAGCGAGCGAATGCTGCTGAGCCATTCCCGCAATACCTATCGCTACAAAAAACAGCATGGAGCTTATCGATAACACCGCAAAGGTTCTTCCCGTTACAAGCAGCCGGCGAATGCGTTTGCTCCCGCGTGTCAGATCAAACAACATGATGGTTTTTTTCATTTCGAGCTCTACCTCCCGCTTCTTCGTTGCTCAACTGTTACTAATCTATGAGACAAGAAGGTTTGATAGAACCAAATGAAATAATAGATGGAAGAGATTTGATAGATTAAGAGATTTGATAGATTTCTTATGTTTAAAAAAGCCCCTGAGGCTTTGGCGCGCCTCAAGGACTTTGGGAAAAATTCAATGCGTATAGGCGGCAACGTTATCGGTATCAACGGCCTCATGGAGGGAAGCATTTAAGCCGCTTGCGATAATGTTGGCGATATCTTCGATAAACTCGTCAATTTCTTTTGGCGTCACAAGCAGATCATGGCCCACCGGATTAAGCACCTCTTTGACAAGCTGCAGACGCTCGGCTTCGCCCATTTGGTTCATCAGACCGAATATTTGATCGTTATTGGCGTTGTTTGCGGCCATATGGTCTCTCATCAGCTCAATCGTATGGTTTACGATCGTGGAGGCGTACACTACCGTCGGAACGCCAATCGCAATAACCGGTATACCCAGAATTTCCTGCGTAAGACCTTTGCGTTTATTGCCGATACCCGAACCCGGATGAATGCCGATATCCGCAATCTGAATCGTTGTATTTACGCGGTCCAGTGATTTGGAAGCCAACGCATCAATCGCAATAATAACGTCGGGATGCGTTTTTTCCGCGATGCCCTGCACAATCTCGCTGGATTCGATACCGGTTATCCCGAGTACGCCGGGAGCTACTGCGCTAACCGCACGGTAACCCGGCGCAACCTGATCCGGCATCAGCTCGAAGAAGTGCCGCGTAACCATCACATTCTCTACGACGAGCGGTCCCAGCGCATCGGGCGTTACATTCCAGTTGCCCAGCCCGACAATAAGCACCTTTGCCGTCTTGCCTATGCCAATCCGTTCCAGGAACGTCTCGAAATGCTTGGCGAAATGCGTAGCGACACGATCCTGCAGCTCCGTATCCTGCTTGCGGAGGCCGGGAACCTCAATCGTGACATAACGGCCCAAAACTTTGCCGATCGCACGGGAGCCTTGCTCGTTCTGCACGTGCAGATGGGTAATCGTAATGCCATCATCTTCGGTTGTTTCCGAATGTATGCCCGGGATCGGGCCTCCCCCGCCAAGCTGCTCCGCGATTTCTTTAGCCTCAAGCGCCAGGTCGGTGCGAATGTTATATTGCTGCAAATCAAGTTCGGTCATCTAACCATTCTCCCTTCAAGCCATACCATTCTCTCCAGCTTATTGTTCGCAAGGGAGACAATTTCATACTTTTGCCCCAATGAGCAAAAATGGCAGGACAGGCTCGCTATTGCTTTTCATGAGAGTGCATGGTAATATATTTTAAGTTGTGTTACCTAGACTTACCGCGTACGCTTTTTGTTTGCTTACGCAAACTTTGTAGGAGGTGAAACTCGATGCCAAACATTAAATCCGCAATTAAACGCGTTAAAACGAGCGAAAAACGCCGCGCTTTGAACGCTTCCCAAAAATCCGCGCTTCGTACGGCTGTTAAATCTGCTGACCAAGCTATCGCTGGCACTGATGTAGAAGCAGCTAAAGCTGCTCTGGTCGCTGCAACGAAAAAATTGGACAAAGCGGTTACTAAAGGCCTGATTCATAAAAATGCGGCTTCCCGCAAAAAATCTCGTCTTGCTAAAAAGCTGAACGCTCTGTCGGCTCAAGCTTAATAAACCGCAAACAAATGAACGGCTTCGCTTATGCGAAGCCGTTTTTGATTTGTCATAATTCGTTTATCTGGCGCCTTGGCCTTACTGAACGCCAAGCGACAGGAGAAATAATTCCAATCCCAGCGTCTTATCGATAGCGCCTGTTTTCATTTTATAATCCAGATCCGCTATATCGCTAAGCAGCGCGCCAAGCCGTGCCACTTTAAATTTCTGGCTTTTCTCGGCGGCAAGCTTGACCGCATATGGATGAAGTCCGATCTGCCCCGCCATTTGCTGCGGAGAATACCGGTTCTGCTCCAGCTCCTTGATCTGAAGCATGATTCGAAGCTGTCTTGCGATTAACGCGGCAATCTTGATTGGCTCTTCCCTTCTGACGAGCAAGGCCCGGTAAAGCTTCAGCGAACGGTCAACCTGCAGACTTGCGATGGCATCCACCAGCGCAAATACATCCTCTTCAACGGTAGAGGCTGTCAGCAGCTCCGTCTCTTCAACGCCAATGACCCCGCCTTCACCGGCATGCAGGCATAGCTTGTCCACTTCAATCGCCAGCTGCTGCATATTAGCCCCGGTTCGCACTAGCAGAAGATCAGCCGCATCTGCCGTCATCGTCCGTTTCTGTTCCTCCGCGCGTTTGACAACCCAACGTCTCAGCTCCGCCGCGTCAAGCTCCTGAAAAGCGATTAGCGCATCGCGGTCCTTCAGCATCTTCACCAGCTTGCGCCGCTCGTCCAGCTTTTCGGCATTAATAATGAACAACATAACCGTTGTCTCCGACGGGATGTCCAAATAATGCTGCAGCCGATCCGTCTTATGATCCAGCTTGCCGCCTTCTTTGCCTCCGGCAGCAAACACAACCGAATCACGCACAATAACCAGCTTGCGCTCCACAAAGAAAGGCAGCGTCTCCGCTTCAAGCGCCGCTTCTTCAATCAGCGTCTCCGACGTATCGAACTTGACTACGCCGAGCTCACGCTCGTCCGGCGTAAACATTGCTTCCGTTAACGTCTCCGTAAATTGGCCGATCCGGTAGCGGTCTTTGCCGTATATCACATAAGCGGGACGGAACTTCCCCGCTTTAATTTCCTTTAACGCCTCTTTCGCTTCCATGCTTCATCTCTCCCCGTCTCTCCTGCATGCCTCGTACGGCATTCGCTGAACAGCAACAAAGGGATGGGCTTCTTAGGCCTCATCCCTTTGTCCCTGAACATCTATATAAACATCTGCAGGCAGGTCCATGGTACCGCCCTGTAGATGGTCATACTTTTGGTCAAGGCTCACGTTGACTTTTCATTTGTATATCATACGCAAATGAACGATAAAGTGTGCGAATATCAGCCGTAAAAATGTCTAGAATTAATGAGCCGCCTTCGATTCGGTTTTCGTTGCCAAGTCAATCGTGTAACGCTCCATGCCGCCGGATTCCAGCTGCACCTCATAGGTAATCTGCTTGCTGTCCTCCGACCATACGAGCGTGGCAACCTTGCCATTTCTGCGTTCGGAATCATAAACGGCATTCCCTGCATCGTCACCGTTCTTGTAAACATGGATCTGGTAACCAACTGCCTTGGCAATGTAGCTGCCGTTCGGAGAAGCGGCCTCGAGTGGAGCAGGCGCAAACCCGGCTATCCCCTGATTCGGCTCGCTGCCATCCCCGCTTCCTTGGCCAGGAGCGCTGACGGAAGGAACTTCGGTAGTCGAGGACCCTTTGTTGCCCGATGCGGGCTCGTTGCTGCCGCCGGAGCTGTTCCCTTGATTATCCGTGGTTCCGCCTGCTTCCGGTTCGGATGCGGCTATCCCCAGGTCTTCCTCCGTCGTCACATGGTAATCATCGTTGCCCGCTGAGTCAGCCGCGGATGCAGATTGATCCGGATCAATCGATTCCGTGTTTACGTGCGCTTTCCCGGTATCGTTGGCATAAGGCTGAACCTCTTTAAACTGTCTTTGCACTTCAGCTGAATTGGCGGAAGTATCCGCCGCAGCCGTTTGCACCTTATCGGCATCAAAGCTATGCGAAGACGACGGGAATAAACCTGCATTATAAGATACTAGGAATAATCCGGCTGCTACGCTCGCCGCAATAATTCCCGTTATCGCCCGGAAGCGCAGCTGATGCCGCTCTTTGACACGGCGCGTTGTTTGCTGCGTTGGCGCAGGAACGGCCACCGGAGCAATCTCTACCGCAGCCGCCTCCGGCTGCCGGAATGGAACAATTTCTTCGAGCTGAGGCAAAATAGCGTCTACTAGACTGTACTTTGGCATGACGTGAGGTAAATTCCCAAGCTCATCGGACAGTTTCTTCAGCCGCTCAAACATTGCTGCACAGTCCGGACAATGTCTCGTATGATTCATCAAGATCTCATATTCATGTTCATCCAAATCGCCGTCTAGCTGACGGTTCATGTATTCGATCACCTCTTGACAAGTCATCCCCGGACACCACCTTTCTGATAATCATGTAGTAAAGTTTGAAGCTGCTGCCTAGCTCGGAATAAGTAGGATTTGACCGTATTTAATGGCAGATCAAGCGAGTCAGCGATTTCGTTATAAGAGAAATCCTGCAAATACCGCAGTACAACTACTGCCCGGTGATGCTCCGGCAATTTATCGATTGCCTTGCGGATGTCTTGAACGGCGTAAGCCGACATAACCTCGTCCTCGACATTTTGTTTCTCCCGGAATACCATCTCATGCTCGTCTATTGATACGGTTGGCTTGCTTCTTCTAAACTTATCTATACAAATATTCGTTACAATACGTTGAATCCACGTTTTGAACTGGGCCTTCTCTTCGTAGGAGCCGATTTTCGTATATATGCGGATTAACGCTTCCTGCGCCGCATCCATCGCATCCTGTTCATTATTCAATATATAATAGGCTGTCCGGTAAACATGGGTTTCAATCTCTCGCAACAGAGTTATTAAAGCATCCCGATCTCCTGACTGAGCGGCTCTAATAAGGCCAGGCTCTACCACGAAGGATCCCCCTCTCTTGCAACCTCTCTGACGAGTGGGTTGCATAAATTGTTGCACATCTAAAATGAAAAACCTTTAATTTTTTAATTGAAAAAGTAGAAAACTCCAACCTAAAGGATAACAAAAAAATGGAACCCCGTATATAGGTAGTTCCTAGTGAGTTAGGTTGAAAGAAGCATTTTAGCAGGATACCAGATTAGGATTATAGGCACTTTCGCTTGCGCCTTCCTAATTCTTCCTGATCGTTTGTTCATATATTCCAGATAAACCCACTTTATAGCGGATTTCGCCATTCTCATCTGTCCGTAATGCCGTGACGTCTTGCTCCTGCAGGCGCTTCAGCACATCCGGATGCGGATGACCGTACGTGTTGGTTGCCCCGATGGATATAGCAGCCTGAAGCGGCTTCCAATAGCGCAGCCATTCCTCCGAGGTTGAATACTTGCTGCCGTGATGCGCAATTTTCAGGACATCGATCCGGCTTAGCTTGGAGGAAGCGGTTGATGAGAAGATAGCATTTTGCTCCCGGATACGCGATAGTATAGCAGATTCGGCCTTACTGCTAATATCCCCCGACAACAAAAAGGTAGATTGATAAACTCTCATCCATAACACAACGCTGTCGTCGTTCTGATCCTCAATGACGGGAATCCCTTCCCCCGCAGCCGGCGGCCATAGGACGGTGAACTCCGTATGGTTGTCTACCTTCCACTGCTTTCCGAACTCCGCCCGGTACAGCGGGATGCCCTTTTGCACGGCTGTTCGCAGCAGCGTCTCTGCATCCTCGGCAGGTTTTAAACTTCCATTCCATATAATTGCCCGCACTGGGATTGAATCCACCACCGCCTGCAGCCCCCGGATGTGGTCGCTGTCCAGATGAGAGATGACAAGAAGATCAAGAGAATGAACGCCCCGTTTCATTAATAAAGGAACAATGACCTTGCTGCCCACCTCAAACGGATCGCTGCGCTGCTTCCATTCCTCACCGGCTTTGCGGAAACTTAACGTTCCCCCGCCATCAATTAGAATCCTCTTCCCCTGCGGCGTACGGATAAAGATGGAATCCCCTTGTCCAACATCAAGGACATCAATATCGGCCGTGCGCTTCAACAAGTCCGGAAAATAGGCGTAGAACAATAATGCCGCACCAACTACAAGGGCGAGACTTAATCCGGTTGACCGCCTCCTCCAGACCGGCAGCTTCCGTTCCTCCAGCAGCTCCCAAATTGGAGCAGCATCCCGTTCCATGCCAGCTGCCGTTTCTTGCAGGGGCAAAGTCTCGTCATTCTCCTTCGGAACAGCAGCCGGGGCAGCCGGCAGCCGTCTGCATAGAACAGCAAGAGCCAAATACCAGGCGGCAATCCACCATAACGGCGGTGTAGCCCAGATGGTACGGACGGCGTCCATTTCCCCAAGCCAGCTGACCAGGAAAAACGTCCACTCATTCGCGTATACGCTGACGGCTGCCAGCATTTGACCGCCAAGCGGCCACAGCAGGCCAAAGATCAGCGCAACCGCCCCTATCGGCATCACAATAAAACTAATAAACGGCACCAGGATCAGATTGGCCGGAATCGACAGCAAGTGAAATTGATTAAAATAATAGATCGTCAGCGGGAAAGATACCGCTTGCGCCACAACCGTCACGACCAGCAGATCAAGCAGCGATTTCCCTTTGCGCCAATTCGGCATCGCCCGCCTAACCGGCGGCACAAACAGAATAAGCCCCGCCGTAACGGCAAAGGACAATTGAAAGCCTACATCCTGAATAAAGGAAGGATTCCAGATCAGCATCGCTACCGCCGCGGCGGCCAGCAAATGCAGGCCATCCTTCAGCTTGTCCATTCTGGCGGCTAGCAGCGCCAGCATTGTCATGAGCCCTGCCCTTACGACGGAAGGAGAGGAGCCGGAAAGAAGCACATAAAACGGGACGGCCGCAATCAAGGTCAGCAGCAGCCGCTCCCGAGTCAAACGCAGCAGCCGCAAAACAGCCCCAAGCGCGTATACAAATACGGCCACGTGAAGACCCGATATGGCCAAAATATGAGTCAGTCCCAGCCGGGAAAACTGCTGGAACTGATCAGGGTCCAGGTCCTCGCGTATGCCGAGGACCAGCCCCTTCATGTACCCGGACTGATCAGCCGGGTACAATTGATCCATCCGCGCGCCAAGCCAGTCGCGCGCGGCATCCACGCGGCCGAGCACGGCGGCCGCGGTCCAGCCCGGGCCCGGCGCCGCCTGGACGGCGCCGATGCCCGTGACCTTGAGCAGCCAGTGGACATGCTGGCTGCTCTCCAGATAGCGGCGGTAATTGAAGCCGCCGCTATTGGATGCGCCAGCCGGCCGCGCAAGCTCGCCGGCGAGGCGCACGTTGTCGCCGCGGTGCCACGCGGCGGCGACCTGCTGGTGCGGCTGCTCGGCGAGCCGCACCTGAACAAGCAGGCGCTCGCGGATCTTGCGCGGCGCCGCTTCGCCACCCGCGCGGACGGCATCGGCCGTCACGCGGAACATCGCGCGGTCTCCGTCGACCTCTACCGCGGACACAATCGTGCCGGTCACTTCGGCTTCATACGAATCGCCAGGCAGATCCAGCGCGCTCGCGTTACGGCCATCGGCCCACATCCGCTCGCCGGCTGCAAGCATGCAGCCGATTAAGCAGACAACGGCAAGCCGCCTTGTCGATTGTCCAACTAGCACAAGCGCAAGCAACAAAGCCGCAGCTGAGCTTATGGCCAGAGCCATACCCCCTATGCTCAGATGAGCGGCCATGCTGCTTCCCGCTATCCAGAACACGGCAAACCATACTAAAGGCCGTCTATTCACGGCTGTCCCTCCTTCATGCAAAAAAAGAACCTCCGGACGCATCAAAGCAGATGCATACGGAGGTTCTTCCCCATTCGCTTATTTAGTTAGGATGTAACCTTCATGCTCGCCTGCGGCGGCGGCTCGTAATCCGACAGTGAACGGAATACAATCCCTTTCTGGCTCATGAGCAGGCTTACCTTGTCGCTATCCTTCGGATAACCGCGATGGAACACAATTTCCTTCACGCCGCTGTTCGCCAGCATGTTGGCGCAAGTCCAGCAAGGCTGATCCGTTACGTATACCGTTGATCCTTCACGGTCGGCGCGGTCCGTAAAGAGAAGCAAGTTTTGCTCCGCGTGAATCGTGCGGATGCAGCGCTGTTTTTTGACCATTTGCTCCTGACCGTCGTCGCCGATTCGCGTCTCCCATTCTTCCGTAATCATGCAGCCTGCTTCCGAGCAGTCCTGCACGCCCATTGGAGCGCCATTATAGGCGGTTCCCAGCAGCTTCTTGCCCTGCACGAGCACCGATCCGACATGACGGCGGGAACAACGCGAGCGTGTCGACACCATATAGGCGATATCCATAAAATACGTATCCCAGTCTTTGCGTGAAGCATCCTGTGCTTCTGACATGTCTTCCACTCCTTTTTCTTTTGCCCGGACAGCTTCCGTCAGACTCCTCAAGGAGGGAATCCGACGGATCTGCCTCTATCTAGATGTATATAGATGATAGAGATGAATTAGTTCGATTGACTTGCGCGCAAGGCTTGATCAAGATCAGCCAAAATATCCTTAATGCCTTCCGTGCCGATCGACAGACGGATCAGCCCGGCCGTTACGCCTGCCGCTTCCTGTTCCGCAGCCGACAGCTGCTGGTGGGTTGTGCTTGCGGGATGAATGATAAGCGACTTCGAATCGCCGACGTTTGCCAAATGCGAGAACAGCTTTACGGAATTGATCACCTTCTTGCCGGCATCCACGCCGCCTTTAATGCCAAAGGTCAAAATGGCGCCTTGGCCGTCCGGCAAATATTTCTTAGCCAATTCATAAGATGGATGGCTCTCGAGACCCGGATAGCTTACCCATTCCACCGATTCATGCGACTCCAAGAACTCCGCAACCTTCAAAGCGTTTGTGCTATGGCGCTCCATGCGCAGATGCAGGGTTTCGAGACCTTGCAGCAGCAGGAACGAGTTAAACGGAGACAACGCCGCGCCCATGTCACGCAATAATTGTACTCTAGCTTTAATGATATAAGCAATCGGATCAACCGCATCCGTGTACACAACGCCGTGATAGCTAGGATCCGGAGTGGTCAGACCCGGGAATTTGCCGCTTGCTTTCCAGTCAAAACAGCCGCCGTCCACGATAACGCCGCCGATCGATGTTCCGTGACCGCCAATGAATTTGGTTGCGGAATGAACCACGATATCCGCGCCGTGTTCAATCGGACGGAGCAAGTAAGGGCTTGGGAACGTATTGTCCACGATAAGCGGAATGCCATTCTCGTGAGCAATAGCCGCTACGGCCTCGATATCAAGGATATCACCCTTCGGATTGCCTACCGTTTCCGCATACAAAGCTTTTGTGCGTTCCGTAATGGCTGCGCGGAAATTCTCGGGATTCGACGGATCTACGAACTTGACTTGAATGCCAAGCTTCGGCAGTGTTGTCGAGAACAGATTGTATGTACCGCCGTAAAGGCTGGTTGCGGATACAATCTCGTCTCCCGCTCCCGCGATATTCAAAATCGAATACGTAATCGCAGCTTGTCCGGACGCTACGGCGAGTGCGGCAGGCGCTCCTTCCAGCTCGGCGATACGCTTCTCGAATACATCCGTTGTCGGGTTCATCAAGCGGGTATAAATATTGCCGAATTCCTGAAGCGAGAACAGGTTCGCCGCATGCTCCGTGTCACGGAAGCCGTAAGAGGTCGTCTGGTAAATCGGAACCGCGCGGGCAAAAGTAGTCGGGTCAATCTCCTGTCCGCCATGGACAGCCAATGTGTCAAGCGAACGTTTGTTTTGTTCTTGATTCGTCATGTGCAACAACTCCTTGGTATATGGGATGGACATGCTTCAACCATTTCAAAGCAAACAGCTCGGTTTGGTTGTCCAATGGAATCGAACTTACTGCCCGAATATGGTCATATAGGCCTGGGAAAACCTCCCTGCCTTGTCCCATTTTCTCACAATCAAGGCGATGCGACAATGCTATCTTTTATTCCGGCAAGCAGCTTGCTGCCTATTCCTTTCACTCTAAGAAGATCATCGGTGGATGAAAATGGACCATTCTGTTCCCGATCGGCGATAATGGCCTGCGCTTTAGCCGGACCGATTCCTTTCAGCGTATCCAGCTGCTTAGCAGTTGCCCGGTTAATATCAAGCTTCCCTGACGGGATTTCTTCCTTCCCTGCAGCCTCTCCGGCGTTAGCCTCCGCATCAATGCTCCCGGTCTGGGTATTTGGCAGCTGCGCTCCGCTGTCCCTCGTTTGTTCTGGCAGATCCGCCTTTTCCATTGCCGCTTCCGGTTCTTCATTCATTTGCAGAGCATCACCGACCTCCCGGTTCAACTTAACCCATTCATCAGGCGCTTTCTCCTTTGGCTGCGCAAAGGCTGCAGCTAACAGTACAATCGCAGCCGCGATAAGAAATAAGGGGATTATAAATCCGTTTTTATTCGAATTCGTTTGACGTCCTTGCGGGAAACGAGCCACTGCCAACACTCCTTCCATCCAAAAAAAGGGGATTTTTAGCATTTTCATGTCATATTAGGCAAGTCTTAAGGAATAGGTTAAAAGAGCAAATCTGTTGGGAGGGCTGAGCATGAATGTCGGATTCATTGGGACGGGCGCGATGGGAAGCCTGCTTATCGAAGCCTTCGTCGCATCTGGAGCACTCGACCCGTGTCAGATCGTAATCAGCAACCGCACCTACGCCAAAGCCCAGGCGCTTGCTGAACGATATCCCGGAATGAGAGCCGAGCGTTCGAATGCAAGCACCGCAAGCGTTAGCGACATTTTGTTTTTATGCGTCAAACCGCTTGAATATAAGAAAGTGATTGATGATCTTCTGCCGGTCCTGCGGCCGGAGCAGCTTCTTATATCCATAACAAGCCCGGTTCTGATTGGGCATCTGGAAGAGCTTTTGCCGTGCAAAATCGCAAAGGTTATTCCAAGCGTCACCAATCTCGTCTGGAGCGGGGCTACTTTATGCATCTACGGCTCCCGCATTACGGAAGAGGACCAGACCCTTATCGAAGATATGCTTGCTTTCATCAGCGAGCCCCTTCCAATCGAAGAACCTTACACCCGGATCGTATCCGACCTCTCCAGCTGTGGACCTGCCTTTTTCGCTAATCTGGTCGAGCAGTTCGTGGATGCGGCCGTATGCGAAACGGGAATCAGCCGCGAGGACGCGGTCAGCGTTGCAAGCAACATGCTGCTTGGCACGGGACTTCTGCTAACGGAAGGCGGGCTATCTCCGGAAGATATCCAGAAGAGAGTAGCCGTTCCCGGAGGAATTACGGCCCAGGCCTTGCAGCTGCTGAACCGCGAGCTTGACGGCACCTTTAACCGGTTAATCCGGACGACGCACAAAAAATTCGACGAAGACGTCGCCAAAATAAATACTGCTTTCTACGGCGAAGAGGTGAACGGACAGTAGCACATTTTGCGCTGCTGGGCCGCTCACCTCTTCTTTTTTGCCTGCTATTTAGTTCGCTACGATGTTAACGAGCTTGCCCTTAACAACGACCACTTTGCGGATCGTTTTGCCTTCTATCAGTTCTTTCACCTTATCCATGTCTTTGGCGAGGCTTTCCATCTCTGCTTCCGCAGTATCGGCGGCAATGGATACGCGCTCGATAATTTTACCGTTCACTTGCACGACGATTTCAACTTCATCATCCACTGTCAATGCTTCTTCGTACGAAGGCCATTGCTCGTATGTGATGGAGCCCGTTCCGCCCAGCTTCTCCCACAGCTCTTCCGTGATATGCGGAGCAAGCGGAGACAGCATTTGCAGGAAGTTCTTCATTGCTTCAACCGGCAGAACATCCGTTTTGTAGGCTTCGTTAACGAAAATCATCAACTGGCTGATCGCTGTGTTAAAGCGCAGGTTCTCGAAATCATCCGTCACCTTCTTGATGGAACGGTGCCATGTTTGCTTGAATGCCTTTGTTGTTTCGCCGTCGTTTGTGATTTTCGCGTTTACGCTGCCGTCTTCGCTGACGAACAATCGCCATACGCGGCTCAAGAAGCGGTATGTGCCTTCTACGCCGTTGGTATTCCATGGCTTTGTCGCTTCCAGAGGTCCCATGAACATTTCGTACATGCGGAGCGTATCCGCGCCGAATTCGTTCACGATATCATCCGGGTTAATGACGTTGCCGCGCGATTTGGACATTTTCTCGTTGTTCGTGCCGAGAATCATGCCTTGGTTAACCAGCTTGTGGAACGGCTCTTTCGTATTCACAACGCCAAGGTCGTACAGCACTTTATGCCAGAAGCGTGCGTAAAGCAAGTGAAGCACCGCATGCTCCGCGCCACCGATGTACAGGTCAACCGGCAGCCATTCCTGTTGCTTCTCCGGCGAACAAATTTCGTTCTCGTTCTTCGGATCGATAAAGCGCAGGTAATACCAGCAGCTTCCCGCCCATTGCGGCATCGTGTTAGTCTCGCGGCGAGCCTTCATGCCTGTTTCCGGATCAATCGTGTTTACCCATTCCGTAACGTTCGCAAGCGGGGATTCACCGGTGCCGGATGGCTTGATCGCATCCACGTCCGGCAAAACAAGCGGCAGCTGATCTACGGGAACCGGCTTCATAGTGCCGTCTTCCAGGTGCAGAATCGGAATCGGCTCACCCCAGTAGCGCTGGCGGCTGAACAGCCAGTCGCGCAGACGGTAAGTAACTTTGCCGTGGCCTTTGCCCGAGCTTTCCAAATGCTCGATCATCGTTTTGATCGCATCTTCGTTATTCAGACCGTTCAGGAAATCGGAATTAACGTGAGGACCGTCGCCTGCATAAGCTTCTTTCGTTACGTCGCCGCCTTGAACAACTTCAAGGATCGGCAGATCGAACTGCTTCGCAAACTCCCAGTCGCGGGTATCATGGCCCGGTACCGCCATAATTGCGCCCGTTCCGTAACCTGCAAGCACGTAGTCGGCAATCCAGATTGGCGTCTTAGCGCCATTAACCGGGTTGATCGCGTAAGCGCCTGTAAATACGCCTGTTTTGTCCTTCGCAAGGTCGGTACGCTCCAGATCACTCTTGCGAGCCGCTGCTTCTTTGTACGCTTCAACCGCTTCGGCTTGGTCAGCCGTCGTGATTTTCGCAACCAGCTCATGCTCGGGAGCCAGCACGCAGTAAGTTGCGCCAAACAGCGTATCCGGACGCGTTGTAAATACGACAAGCGATGCATCATGACCGTCAATGGCGAAAGTTACCTCCGCGCCAGTCGATTTGCCGATCCAGTTGCGCTGCATGTCTTTGATGCTTTCCGACCAGTCGAGTTCTTCCAGGTCCTCGAGCAAGCGTTCGGCGTATTCCGTAATTTTCAGCATCCATTGGCGCATCGGCTTGCGGATAACCGGGTGGCCGCCGCGTTCGCTCAGGCCGTCGATCACTTCTTCATTCGCCAGTACGGTACCCAGCGCAGGACACCAGTTAACCGGCACTTCCGCTACATAAGCGAGCCCTTTATTATACAATTGGATAAAGATCCATTGCGTCCATTTATAGTAATCCGGATCCGTCGTGCTGAATTCGCGGTCCCAGTCATACGAGAAGCCAAGCGATTTGATCTGGCGGCGGAAGTTGTTGATGTTCTCCACCGTGATCTCGCGCGGATGGCGTCCCGTTTGCAGGGCGTATTGCTCCGCCGGCAGACCAAACGCGTCCCAGCCCATCGGATGAAGGACGTTGTAGCCGCGCATCCGTTTGTAACGGGATACGATATCCGTAGCCGTGTAGCCTTCCGGGTGACCTACGTGCAGGCCAGCGCCGGACGGATAAGGAAACATATCAAGGGCGTAGAATTTTTTCTTGCCCGGATCTTCCGTTGTTGCGAATGTCTTGTTCTCATCCCAATACTTCTGCCATTTCGGCTCTACCGTGAGCGGGTTGTAGCCTTGAAATTCCTGACTCATCATTATTTCCTCCTAAAAAGTGTGCGCGAGCGCATCACAAACATAAAAAAACTCCCGTCCCTAGCGTATTATCGCTAGGGACGAGAGATTATTCCCGTGGTACCACCCTAGTTAACGTCCGGCATGCTTTGCCTTCCGTTCACTCATTGCCTTTAACGCAGGCTAATCGTTGCGTTGGTAACGCAAAGCTCCAAGGCGAGATTCATATCGCTGCAGGTCCGGCTTACACCAACCGCCGGCTCTCTTAGCCTTGCTCCGCGACATTACTGCTCCTCTTCAACGCCATTAAGTATAGAAAAACATGGTTAGACCCGATTATACCGCCAGCGTCGCCACATGTCAAGATATGCGGGTATTTGCCAAGCTACCCGATCAAATCCGGATTATAAGTCAGGCATCCGGCGATAATCATGCCTACGCTGCACGAAATAAGCAGAATAAGAATGCCCACCGCGATGTTATTTTGCTCAATAGCTTTAAAGATAGTCACATTCACCTTAAGTCCTTTGCCGAACAGATAAGTAATCAGCTCCGTCAAGTAGTAGAGGATTACGAGCGCAACAATCCCGATCACGCCCCACAGCAGCATATCGGAGAGCGATACCGAGTTTTCCGCGGCCGCGCGGATTACGATGGCAAGACCAGCCAGCCTGCCGCCAAGCGACAAAGCTGCAGAAGCATTCCCTTTAAAGATAAGAGCAAACTCCTTGTTCTTGGTTGTCAGTTCAAACAAGAGCAGCCCCGCTATCATGATTGCGAAACCCGTCAATGAATAAAGCAAAAAATCCACGTATAAATTAGTGTCCATTTCCAAATTTGCTCCTTATTCTGATTTAGTAATGCCAACCGGCAAGAAATAAGATAAATTATCCGTAATCGGACTGCCGATGCGAATGCCTATGGCGCCGGCATTTCCTCCGATTAGAAAGCTCCCGTACATGTACGAGCCTTCACGTTCTCCCTTTTCCGTCCGGAATTTGGCGGTTGGCAGCTCTACGTATTCCTGATAGACCGGAAGGTAGTGAGCGTAGGAATTATGACTGTCCTCCGCCGCTACTGTACCGTCGCCTTCGAAAATTTTCACCGTATCCCCTTCGCGTCCAAACGCAGGCTTCATCACGTATTTCGTCCGGGCTTCAAGAAAGCGGTCCGGCTCCAGATAAGTGGGGAGAAAATGCTCTCCGATCCATTGGTGCTCTTCTTCGGTAAAGAATGGACTCCCTTCTTCATGCAGTCCCCAGATAATGGCCTGCACGGCCTTAGATTGGAGAAGGAAGGCAAACGGCGGATTAATGACCGTTACCTTCTTTTGCTCGATGAGCTCCAGCAGCCATAATCCGATCGGATTCCCTTCCTCATCTTCATCCTCAATAAGATTCTCTACCGGGAAGGTTTGGCGGTACAGAACATGAATGGGATTTCCCTCTCCGTCAAACAACCCGACATGCCGGATAATTTGAAGCTGTTCAAGCGGAACAAAGCTCGACGGGAAAGGCAGGAAGCTCCTTAAGTAAGCAGCCGTGTTGGCGTCTTCTACGTTATCTCCATGAGCCGTGAATACGATATGAGGCGCTGTCAGAACCTCACCGATGTATTCCAGACTCTCGATAACCGCTTTCTCGACCGCAAGCGCAAGCTGCTTCTCAAAGCCCTTATTCGGATTATGGTGATCAAAGACCTCGCAGACCAGCCCATTTACTTGATGAAGCTCCTTAATGAAGGTCGGGGTATCCGAATTGATTTCCATGCATTTGTACGTCTCTCCCGTCCCAACCAGATCCAGTCTTGCGATAACGCTTTCGACCGATAAGCTTCTGATTCGTATGTACGCCAATGTTTCGCGCGGGAAACCAAGCATCAGCAAAGTCTCGTCATCCACGGTCCGAAGCAATTGCGCGGTCTTATAGAAAATATGGCCAATGCGGTTCGTCGATTCGCGAATTTTATGAACCTCTTCTTTCGTCATGCCGTATAGGTCGTAAAGGGAGTACTCTTCGCCATACAAATCTGCCCAATAATCTTTAATTCCGGAATAAAAGGCGTTTCTCGCCTTGGCGAATTGGTCCATGTTCAGCCCCCGCTAATGGAGCTGCCTTTACCAAAGCCGGAGCTCGTTTTGCTTGTGATGCTTGATTTATAAGCAGAATAAGAGCTGCTTTTTTGCAGGGAGGATCGGGATGAATAATAACTGTTTCCATAGTAATAATTCCGGTAATAAGAGGAGCTCGAATCGTCGCAGCGGTATACGCCGTTTTTGCTGTCCCACTCCCAGTCCCTGCATTGGCTGTCCGTTGGCGGAGCCGTCCGCGGATAAGTCGTCGATTGACCGCAGCCTGCCAGAGCGGTAGCCATTGCAACGGCAGAGACGCCAAGCATTGCTTTTTGAGTTAAATTCATAAACTGGTATCCTCCAAGCTTCATAGTTCCTATAAAGTTATATCATATTTTGATAGAGGTGCAGCAAGAAAAGTTAAAGTTTCCATAAAATGATGGTATGATAATGAAATCATTTTGATTCGGAGTGAGAGAGATGAATAAATTAACTTATTTTGTAGACAAAGGTCTTAATGAATATGAGCCTTTAATGGAGTATCCTGCCACTTCCGTTGGGATCGATGAGATGTATGCCCGTCAATTATGCACCTACTTGATTGCAAACGGAGTTCAATACGAATTAACCTCGAACGAGATGCAGGAAAACGAAGAAATGCTGATCGTCAAGCGAATCGGGCCAAACGAGAATTACGGAGACGAATCGAACTACCGGGGACGCGGTATTTATATCGAATTCAGGAAGCCTAACGAACGTGGGCGCAAGCTGGCCGAGATTGGCAGCGCCAACCATTATGAGGTTATCCGTTACTTGCTAAAGGATATCGTAGACGTTCCGGGTTACGGTCCCATGTTTACGACATCAACGGAAGTTGACGAAGACCGGGGCTGTTACGTGGTTTACGTCCGCGGCGTGAACGAGCCTGAGGATTAAGGCCAAACAGAAAAAGCTGCCTTAACGGCAGCTTTCATCTACAAACTGTTTAATTCGGTCATGAATAGCATCCCGCACGGTACGGAACTGGGCTATAATTTCCTCCTCGGTGCCGGTAGCTTTTGCCGGATCGTCAAATCCCCAATGCCACTTGACGACATTTTCATTCGTAACGACCGGGCAATGCTCGTCCGCATGTCCGCATAAGGTAATGACGTAACTAGCCCGATTTAATAATTCGGGATCAATCACATCGGAGGTATTAGCCGAAATATCCACACCTGCCTCTTTCATCACTTGCACCGCTCTCGGATTTAGTCCGTGCGCTTCCAAACCGGCGCTGTACACCTCGAATTTGTCACTGCCCAGCCCTTTCATGAACCCGTCAGCCATCTGGCTTCTGCACGAATTGCCCGTACATAGGAAATATACGATAGGTTTTGCTGTCATCCATATCCTCCTGTCATGACTATGCCATTTGTTTTTCCGCTTCTTGTTTTTTGCCGGATTTCAACCTGAAGAAAAAGGCGAAGGCAACACCAGCTGCCAATAGGAAACCCGCAATCGCAAAACCAACATACACACTAAACGAATGAATAAACTCAAGCCAGATATATAACCCGGCCAGCGTAATAAACAAAGTCGGCACGGTTAATACGAAGCCTGCTTTCATATAAGAGCCCCAAGAAATCTTTACGTCCTTTTTCGCGAGAACATGAAGCCATAACAGGGTGGCCAGCGAACCGATTGGCGTCAGCTTTGGACCAAGATTGCATCCAATCACATTCGCATAGACCAGCGCTTCCCGGATCGCGCCTGCCGTGGCTGTCCCTTTAATCGCCAAGGCGTCAATCATTACCGTTGGCATGTTGTTCATTACGGAGGATAAGATCGCCGACAAGAAGCCCATACCCATCGTTGCGGCAAAAAGCCCATGATCGGCAATGGCTTGAATGACGTTCCCAAGCGCATCCGTAAGTCCCGCGTTTCGCAGCCCGTAGACCACGACATACATTCCTATCGAAAACACTACAACGGTCCATGGAGCTTCCTTCATCACCTGCTTGGTCTGAATCGCCGGACTGCGGCGAGCGAATAGCAAGAAGATCAAGGACACTGCCCCCGTAATAATAGACACCGGCACATGAATAAATTCGCTTGCCAGGTAGGCAACAAGCAGAATCGCCAACAGAATCCAGGACAAGCGGAACAGCTTATGGTCTTTAATCGCTTCTCTTGGTTCTTTCACCTCGCGGACATCATAATCCGCAGGAATGCTTCTCCGGTAAAAAAGATACAGCACAAGAAGGCTTGCGCCAAGCGAGAAGAGGTTCGGGATGATCATCCGGCTGGCATATTCCACGAAACCCGCTCCGAAATAATCGGCCGAAACGATATTTACCAGATTGCTTATAATGAGAGGCAATGACGTGGTGTCCGATATAAAACCGCCGGCCATAATAAACGGCAGGATCATTTTGCTGTCGAACTTAAGCGCCCTGACCATGGCAAGCACAATTGGCGTAAGGATAAGCGCTGCTCCGTCATTGGCGAAAAAGGCCGATACCGCCGCGCCAAGCAAAATGACGTAAACAAACATTCTTCTGCCGTTTCCTTTGGCTAGACGGGCCATGTGAAGGGCTGCCCACTCAAAGAAACCAATTGCGTCAAGGATCAGCGAGTTCAGGATAATGGCGATAAAAGCAATGGTTGCATTCCATACGATGCCGGTTACGGTTCCTACATCCGCAAAGCTGACAACGCCAAAAAGCAACGCCAGTACAGCACCACCTGCGGCTGACCAGCCAATACCAAGCCCTTTCGGCTGCCAAATAACAAACGTTAACGTAATCAAAAAAAGAATAATTGCTATAAATGCCACTTGTCGTTCCCCGCTTTAGTTCATATCGATAAGGATAATAATTGCAATTTGCAACTATTATCCAAAAATAAACTCCTCTATAGAGGAGGTAAACAGCAATGAGGACTTTGTCCCATCGCATCATTTAATAGTTGAAGACTTTCAAGCACCTGAATTTTTTTATCTGCGGGCACATACTGAAAAATGCTTAAGATATAATCTTCCATTGCTTCCGCAACGGCCTTCTGCTGCTCATGTCCCTTTGCCGTCAGGGTCAAGGTTACGTATCGACGGTCCTTCGGATCCGGTTCGCGACTGAGCAGCTCAAGCTCAACCAATTGCTGGACCTGCCTGCTTAACGTACTGGCTTCCACGCACAGCACATCAGCCAGCTCATTTAACGATAGATTCGGACGCTTATTCAGTTCATACAGAACATGGCTTTGAATAACGGAAATGCCGGATCCCTGCGCTCCATCCTTCTGCTGAAGGCCAAATTTTCTAACGACGTTTTGCAGTATTTCGCGTACATCCACATACTGCGGCAATTGTTCCATTCCCACATCACCCGCAATAGTTATAACATACAATAGTTGCAATCAGCAATTACTTTTTTTTCACTCCGTACCTCCGTCTTGTTCCTTAACGAACTGGATAATATCCGCATAAAACAATGCCTTGTCTTCACCCTTCAGCGCATGGTCAGACCGGGCGTACTCTTTCACGCTGACCGCTTCGCTCATCCGTATGTACCTGGCGAGATCCTCTTCCGTAATCAAAGAGCCTTCCCGTTGCCCTCTTGCCACCATAAGCGGCAGCCGCAATGGCTGGTCCAGCGGGACTTGAGCCGACTCCCGTTGTATCCCCCATACTGCGGCTGCCCGTATATTGGAAGTCCGGTTATAGGGAATCAGATAATGATGTATATAATCCTCTGCCCAGCCGTCAGGCATCGCCCGGTGTTCGGGCGGATAATCGCCGACGATAAAGGAACTTACAACGTTTGGGTAGGCATGGGCGTATTGCAGCGCATAGGATACCCCTCTCGAATAAGCAAACAGATGAAAGTTCTTCACTCCGGCATCTCTCACGACGGATTCCAGATCGGACAGATGGTCCTTCAAGCCGTATCCAGCCTCGGGAGTATCGCTTTTCCCTCTTCCGCGGAACGATAACAGAATGCATCGCCTTGGCGCCGCCGCTTCCATAAAATCCACATATTCTTCAGCCGTTTCCGATAATCCCGGGCAAACGACTATCGGCACTAATCTTTCATCCGCTTCATCTCTTGAATCGTAATAATGAATGCCGACCTCTCCATTACGCGCGTAATATTCGCATAACGCCATGCTCTACACCGCCCCTGCCCCAATTTAAACGGCTTTATTATAGCACTCAAGCATGAAGGAGATATATACTTTGTTGCATCATATTGATTTTTGTCGAATTAGCAAGTATGGTAAAAGATGACAGAAATTTCAACTGTAGGTGACGGTAATGAGATCAACCATTCTTTTGATTACAGGCATAATTGTGCTGGTTATATGCTCGGTCTATCAGATTCAACATGTCTCTTCTATAGAAAAACCCCAGCCAAACTATTCCGTCATCAAGGAATGGGACTACCAATGGCTGTACAAGCCTAATGAGTCCTACCACCCGGCATGGATCGCAGAGGGAGACCCGGAAAAATGGCAGCATGCCGACACAGACCAGCCTATGCAGAAGCGGGCAGCCGGTGCCGATGCCCTGCTCCTGCGCATCACGCTCCCGTCCCTGGATTGGAACACCCCGGGTATATGGCTGAAACGAGTTTACGGGACTGCCGTCAGCGTAGCCCTCGAGCATCGGGACGGCCTGCTCTATAACATGGAAAGATCGTATCCTTACGATGTGAACTATACGCTCCTCCCTTTGACCGATGCGACAAAAGGCAATCACTTGCTGATCCTGCTCCATTTATCCGATGAAAGACAATCGCTGGTACCCGAAATGGTCGTCGGCGATTACAATCAGATGCTGCCCGAATATGAGCGTTATGGATTGATCGAATTAGTCTATGGCGGTTCGTTTATGTTTATCGCCTTAATCATGATGACTTGTCTGTTCTTTCTTAAACGCCAGCAGATTGTGCTGTGGATGTCTTTATGCGTGATCATCTTATGCCTGGGCGAGATTACGCTAGCCTACTCACCCGCACTGTACCATCATTATTACGCTTACGGAAAACCGTTTCTCGATTTGTTTGATCTAGCCCTGTTCCTGTTTACTCCAGCTCTCGCGATATTTTTCGAACAGACTCTTGGACCCGGCATTCACGGCATTATAAAAAAATTCAGAATCGTTCTTATTCCGGTTACGGTCTTGGTTATTGTGTTATGGGCGCTTGGCAAAACCATTGTTCCGGGCATAAGCCTTAGCTTGCTGCAAGTTGTGCCGCTTACCTTTATCGCCGCTATACAATTTCTCATTCTGACGGTTCACGCGATTGGTTACGCTTGGAAGGGGAACCGGGACGCGATTATCATTTCCGTCGGATACTCCGTCTTCTGCAGCGTGTTTATCTCGGAGATTATTATCTATTTCAGGGATGAGACCTATCATCTGATCTATTGGAAGTGGGGGTTGCTCGCCTTCCTGCTGTCGCTCATTGCCGTGATGGGCAGGCAATTCTCCCGCAACCACGACCAGCTTCTTAAATATTCCAAGGAGCTCGAAATGTTCAACCGGGAAATTCAGCGCGCGGAGAAAATGGAGCTGATCAGCCATCTGGCCGCTTCTATCGCGCATGAGGTACGCAATCCGCTGCAGGTGACGCGAGGATTCATTCAATTGGTGGGGGAAAAGGCCGTAGACAAGGAGAAGCAGTTCCTGCAGCTGGCCGTGCAGGAGCTGGATCGCGCGTCCAGCATCATTACCGAATTCCTGACTTTCGCCAAACCTCATTTGGAAGATATCAAACCGTTGAATATTTCGGAAGAGCTGAATCATATCCAGGACATCATCTCTCCTCTGGCCGCCATGCAAAGCACGAAACTTGAATTTACCGCTGAACCGGACCTTTACGTACTCGGCAGCGCCGAGAAATTCAAACAGGCTATCATAAATATGATCAAGAACAGCCTTGAGGCCATATCCAGCTTTGACGGAGCCGTATGCATTCTGGCGAACAGGGAAGAAAATGAGATTCTCATCCGGGTAATCGATAATGGCGAAGGGATTGATCCCGAGAAGCTGGACAAGCTTGGCGAGCCCTATTTCTCCAACAAATCCAAGGGAACAGGCCTAGGTCTCATGGTCACCTTCCGGATTATCGAGGCGATGGAGGGCACGATCAACTTCAGCAGCACCAAAGACGTTGGTACAGAAGCGGTCATCCGTCTACCCGCCGTTTCGAAGAATTCAACGGAAAATTCCGTTCCAGATAGTTAGAAGCAAACATTGCCTCGTTTACGAGAAACAGGGCAATTCTGATTTACTCCAACCAGTTGATCATACCTGCAATAGCTAAGCAGATCAAGGCCAGCACAAAGGACCAGGTAGCAACTTTGTTTCTCGTTCTTCTATCCGATGGCTGCTCCGAATTAAAATTGCGCCTTTGCTGCTCAGGCGTTGTCCAGGCTCCCAAAGCCACCCCGGATATCAGAATAAATGCGCAGCCGATATAAATGAATAACTGAAACATATGCGCACCTCCAACTTGTTGTTGCCTTCATTAATATTATATAGAATAAATTATAATTATTTTAAACTATGTTAAATCATAATGTTGATATTTGACCTAAAGATAACCGCCCTGATGAAAAGGCGGTAGATCTAACTACGTACCGTTGGCGAAAATAATCTATCGAATAGTTCATTCCCTTGTTAACCAATTTTTCGCTTCGTCCATACTCGAAAAGTAGTCAGATTTACTACTTAAATTTAATTCTTTGCTGAAAGAGCGTAGTGTTTTACTCGCTCTTTTCGAAACCCCCACAAAAGCTATTTTTCTATTATAATCACTTGATCTTATAAGACTCTCAATAATGAGAGTAGCCACTTCCTCGGTAACCACTGTATCCTCTAAATGATATAAGATGTAACCTGACCTGGAGGGTTTCCCAATCAATTGTTCTGTAGCAAATATCTTTTCTTGAAGAAGTTTAAACTGGTCACCAAAATTATCCAAAGTTGCGATCCATATTTCAGCTCCATTATGAGGTAACAAAAACGATGGTCTAAGGTCTGGAACTCTAACAGGAACTTGTTTCTTCCAAAAATTCATCCATCGCATACTTAACCTCCTGTTTATTGAAACTATAATCCATATTTTACCATGAATAATTGTACAATGACATTAAGGGGTATTTGCGAGATCGTTGAACGTTTGACGACAGGATTTACAGCGGTAACGTTGACGTTTGACTTCTTCAGTACGTGTTTTTACAACATACTTCCCAAATCGCACGGCTGAATGGTTTTGAAATGAGGACAAACGAGCCAATTTTTACGCTTTTGCTCTTGAATATCATCTATTGCTCGTATGGGTGTACCTCCTATTCCATTGGTTCTAGATTGCAAAAAGTAATCGCTTTCCGCTATCATCCAATGCTTCAGCAAGTTTCTTCAATTCCTTTAATTCCATGGGCAAATCATCTCCAAACCATGATGTCACCCTAACAATAGAACATTTATTCGAAATCATCAAATATCAACAACACTGTTTAACATAGCCTATATTTAAAAAAGACAGTCCCGTTCAGGACCGTCTTCTCGAACCTTCTATCTGTATATGATCTCCTATCCCCTGCACATCGTCTATCTCGAATAACTCGGCACCTGCCGGAATAACTTCTTTCTGCAGATTATACCCCGGCCAGACCGCTACTGCCGTAATGCCTTTCAGTTCGCCCAGCAGCCGTTCGTCTTCCGCCCGCCTCACGATCACAAGCTTCGGAAACCGCTCCGCCTTAAATCCTTCAACAAGGATAAAGGCCTCCGCCGGCGCTTCTCCGATCAGCTCAAGCAATGCGGAAGGCTTTTCCTTCACAATAGCCGTCCGGTCAGCCGAAGTAATCGCCGACCAGACCGCTCCGGAGGTACGGTGCCGGGCGGTATCCGTATGCGCCGGCTCTGCCTCGAATTGGTGGCCGTCATGCTTGACCGTAGCGACCATGATCCCACGGGATGCCAAATAATCGATCAGCCGGCACACGAGCGTTGTTTTGCCCGTATTTTTATAACCCGCAATCTGATACACGGCTGCTGCCAAGGCTACACCTCCTTTCGTCTTCTCGCTTCTTCGTATTGCTCCGGCGTATTGATATTGTCAACGAAGCTACGGGAAATCCCGGCCGCCTCAAACTTCTCCTTCGGAACCCGGGTATAATTGATCCGCTTCAGAAACCCCTTCATGCTGTAGTCGCCTTCCTGCAGACAGCGCTCAACCTGTTCCAAGCACTCGGCGCGATAGACGGCATGCAGAGGATGAAGCTGACCGTTAACTTCAGGCACGGCAGCCAGACTTCCGCTTTTCTCCATCTGATGTTGCAGTAAAACGGCAGCCTTATTCGATACAAAAGGCATATCGCAAGCGGATACCCACAGCGTGGAATAACAATTGTATTCAAAAGCGGTATGAAGGGCCGCCAGCGGACCTTGACCGGGCGCCGTATCGATCAGGCACGGCAGCCTCAAGCCGGTGAGGAGCTTGGCCTGATCCTCCGACGCGACCACGGCCGTCACGCTGCCGCATAGCGGCAGCATGTTATCACGGACATGCTCAATCATAAATTGCCCGCCTATCGGCAGGAGCGCCTTCATTAATCCGCCCATCCGCCTGCCTTGGCCACCGGCCAATATGATACCGCCAATCATCCCTTCAACAGCCCCTTCTCCTGCTCTTCCCGCAAATACTCGGCAAGCGGCTGAACTTTTACCGCGCTTGTCTTGAAATCCGGCATCTTGCAATTCGGATCCAGCAAGGGATTGGTTGCCCGATTCACGTTCTGGGCATCTCCCCAATGCATCGGGATAAATAACGTATCCTCGCGAATGTCCGAAGTCATCTTCGTGCGGACGATAACCGCTCCCCTGCTGGATTGAACGCTGGCCAGCACGCCATCCTCAAGCCGGTATTTCCGCGCTGTCGAAGGGTGAATTTCCAGTATATTTTCCACCTCGCGGGCAGCCAGAACGGGGCTTCTTCGCGTCTGTACCCCTGTCAGGTAATGGGACAGCATACGGCCGTTTGTCATGTACAGCGGATATTCTTCAGATGGTTGCTCAGCTGGAGATTGATTATCTACGGTCTGGAATACGGCTAGCCCGTCCTGATGGGCAAAGCGCTCGCCAAACAACCGCGGCGTACCCGGATGATCAAGGGAAGGGCATGGCCAATAGATCCCTTCCTCCTTGCGGAGTCTCTCGTACGTAATGCCGTAATAATCCGCAATGCCGCCGCGGCTTGCAATACGCAGTTCATTAAAGATATCCTCCGACTGGCGGAAGGTGAAATACTTTTCTTTGCCCAGCCAATAAGCCAGGTCGCATAGGATCTGCCAGTCATGACGCGCTTCTCCCGGAGCCGGACGGCCAGCCGGCCGCAGCAGAACCCGGCCCTCCAGATTCGTCATCGTTCCCTCATTCTCGAGATAGGCGGTAACAGGCAGCACGATATCGGCAAGCTTAGCGGTCTCCGAGAGGAACATATCCGCAACAACAAGGAATTCCAACCGTTCCAGCGCTTCTTCCACCAGAACGGCGTTTGGGTTCGATACAATCGGATTGGAGCCCATCACGAACAGCCCTTTTATATCCCGGCTATGAACCAGCTCCATCATCTCGTACGCGGATACTCCTTTACCGGGAAGCTCTTCCGGGTCAATTCCCCATACGCCCGCAATATAAGCACGGTCCTCCGGATTTTCAATGAGCCGGTAACCGGGCAGTTGGTCTGCCTTCTGCCCATGCTCGCGTCCGCCTTGTCCGTTTCCTTGACCGGTGACCGCGCCATAGCCGCAGCCTTCCTTGCCGATTTTGCCCGTGGCCAGAATTATGTTAAGAAAATTTCTTACGGCCATATGCCCATCCGCATGCTGCTCGACGCCGCGGGCTGTAAAGACCATCCCCGTGCGCGCCTTGCCAAAGCTGTTTGCCGCTTTGCGGATCAGATCTATGCTTACGCCGGTAATATCCGCTATTTCCTCGAGATCAAGCGAATCCGCATGTTCTTTCACCTCGGCAAAGCCTTTTGTTCTGCTATTGATAAAGCTCTCGTCAATCAGCTTCTCGTCCAAAATAACCTTCAGCATGCCATTCACCAGCGCCGCATCCATACCGGGCTTCACCCGCAGATGGATATCGGCAATAGAAGCGGTCGCCGAAACTCTGGGATCAATAACGATGATAATGGCCCCGTTATCCTTTGCTCTCGTAAAATACGGCATCAGAGTCGGCTGGCATTCCGCAATATTGGTCCCCGCCAAAATGATACATTCGGCTAGCGGAATGTCCGACAGCTTGTTTGTCAGGCCGCGGTCAATGCCAAATGTCTTTACGCCTGCCGACGCTGCAGCCGACATGCAAAACCTGCCGTTATAATCGATATATTTGGTCTGCAAGGCTACCCGCGCGAACTTGCCCAGCAAATAGGCAGTTTCGTTTGTAAGCGATCCGCCGCCGTACAGACCAACGGTATGGGCCCCATGCTCCGCTTGCAGCCCGGACAGCCGGCTGCTGACCGCCTCGTTTGCTTCTTCCCACGTCACCTGCGTCAGCTTGCCGTTTTTGCGCATCATCGGATGAAGCAGTCTTTCTCTGCTGACTGCATGCTGATACGCGTTCATCCCCTTCACGCATAACCGGCCTTCCGAAACTTTGTTCGGAATCGCCGTTACCTGGTAGGTTGGCCGCCGACCCGAACGGTCCTCCACAACCTCCATCTTGCATTGCACGCTGCAAAAGGGACATTGCGTGGCCATCACTTTCTTGGCCTGCTCCACCGAGAATGTCATTGTTTCTATGTGCCGCTCCATACCATCTCCGCCCTTTCCGCCGCCTGCCACCGGCTGAGTAAATCTTCCTGCTCTCCGCGATCCAGCAGCTTCTCCCTAAGCGGCTGGAGGCCGATTCGCTCAAGCCATTTCCAAGGACGCTCCCCGTAATAAGCGGACTCCCGGTACCACTGAACGCAGGCTGCCGCCAGCTGCATGGCTTGCTCCTCCTCCGCCTCTACCGCAAGCAGCTGCGCTTGCTTGACCGGATGCGCCGAATGGCCTCCGACATAGACTTCCCAACCGGCAGGTACGGCGGCAAGCCCAAAATCCCGGACCAGAACATCGTTAGGCTTCAAATAATGAGCAGACCGCTCGGTCTGCACCGGATGAGGTAGTTCAAGCTCCTGCGTTTCCCATGAAATCTCCTTGAGCTCATTGTCTAACAAGGGGCTTACCGTCTTTTTGGATTCCTGGATCAATCCCATATAATAAGGAATGGCGCCGCGGCAAACGACGCAGCCGTCAGCCTTGCTCCATCCAAGCTTTTCCCTTACCTGCTCTGCGTTTGCATACTCCTGTTTCGCAATTTCAGCCTTTACTTCTTCATGACCAAGCTCGGTACAGCTGCAGATTGGGACTACCTTTTTAGTTCCGCCTCCCACTCCCGCCAGCACGCTTGCCAGAACCGCACCAACGAGCTGTTTGCAGCCGCCGCAGGAGCCGGATGCTTTTGTCTTATCCCGGATCTGCTCGACTGTCTGCAAATTGTCTTCCTGGATAGCGCATACGATAGCTCCCTTGCTTACGCCGTTGCACGAGCAGACAGTCTGGTGATTGGCCATGGCAATAACAGCCTCATCGTTGCCGCCGGACGCCCCCTCCGCCTTCTCGAGGAGCACATCCGCATCCGTTTTCTTTTTCAAATAATCAAGCAGCTTCATTCCCTCGGAGCTGTCCCCGTACAATACGGCGCCTGCTATCTTGCCGTTTCTGACGGTTACTTTCTTGTAAGTGCCCCGAAGGCCGTTATATTGCTGCAACGCCACCTCAACATCGCCTTGAATATCCCCTGCCGAGAACACGTCCACCCCGGACACCTTCAGCATGGAATAAGGAATGGAGCCTTTGTAAGGGACGGCATCCGCATCCGTCAGTACCTTGGCCAGCACTTTTCCTTGCTCGTATAGCGGCGCAACCAATCCGTAGACCGTCCCGTTATGCTCCGCGCATTCCCCAACCGCATAGATATGAGGCACGTTGGTCCGCATGTAATCGTCAACAAGAATAGCCCGGTTCGTGGCAATTCCGCTGTTAACGGCTATCGCGATGTTGGGACTGATCCCGACGGCCAGGACAATGAGATCCGCGACGAGCTTGGTGCCGTCGCTGAACAACAGCCCTTCTGCCCGTTTGCGGCCGATAATTTTCTCCGTCCGTTTCTCCATCCAGAACCGCATGCCCTGCTGCATAAGCTCCCGCTTCAGCATATCGGCCGACATCGTGTCCAGCTGCCTGTTCATCAAATAGGGGGCGTTATGAACGACATGCACCTCCATGCCCAGGTTAAGCAGACCGCGCGCTGCTTCCAGCCCCAGCAGACCTCCACCGATAACCGCCGCTCTCCGGTAGGATTCCGATGCTTCGATCATCGTCTCGCAATCTTTTATGTTGCGAAAGGCTGTTACGCCAGATTTATGAATACCCGAGATCGACGGGACAAACGCGGAAGATCCCGTTGCCAATATAAGTTCATCGTAAGGCACCGTCTTGCCGGACTCTAGATGAATGCTTTTTCCGGCCACGTCAACTCGCACAGCCTTCTCGCCCAGCAGCAGCCGGATTCCCCGTTCCTTGTACCAGGCAAAGCCATTGATTGTAATGTCCGAGATGGAGGTATCTCCCTGAAGCACTTTCGAGAGCATAATCCGATTGTAGTTCGGATGCGGCTCATCTCCGATAATCGTGATTTCGAAGGCTCCGGGCGATAACCGGTCTATCTCCTCTACGCATCTTACGCCTGCCATTCCATTGCCGATTACCGCTAGTTTCCTTGTCGTCACAACGTTAATCCCCCGTTTGCCATATGCGTTAGTAATAGAAAAGAAACGATCTCCCCTTTCGCCGCGCCTCTTCCGCCCGCCGGGATTACGGCAATGGCGTTTGCTTCCGCGAATGCCGCAATATTTCCCGATTTATCGTTGGGCAATGGTGCAATCCGCCACATCCCAAGCTCCATTGTAGCTATGGAGCGAATATATCTTGGATAGGGACAAGGCTTGCCCACCGAATCCTCCAGCTTCCCCTTGAGCCATTGATTGCGGTAATTTTTCATTCCCTTTAACCATTGAACAGCCGGCTTCACCAGCAGCTCGAGACCGGAATAACACGCGGACGGATTTCCCGACAGCCCAAACAGCAGACAGTCCTCTTTCTTAAAAGCAGAGGTTGGCGTACCCGGTCTCATCAGCACCTTCGTAAATATCGGCTCAAAACCGGCGCTGACAGCGGACCGCTCAACGTAATCATGGTCACCGACCGATATCCCGCCTGTCGTTATCACTACATCCGCCTGCTCCGCGGCAAGCCTGATTTCATTAGCCAGAACGGCGGGATGATCCGGAACCGGCTTCCGGCGAGTGACATGAGCGCCAAGCTGCTTCAAAAAGGCGTAAACAACAAGTCCGTTAGCGTCATAAATCCGATTTGCGGAAAGCGCCGTACCCGGTTCCTGAAGCTCATCGCCAACCGGCAGAACAACGATCCGAGGCTTCGAGTGCACAACCGCTTCAGCCTGCCCGTAGGAGGCCAGCACCGCCATTTCTTTTGCCCCGATCACGGTTCCTCTTACAAGAATCAGCTTGCCCGGCGCAAGATCCTCTCCGGCTTCCGCGATATGTCGGCCAACCGGATGCGGACGGTCAATTCCAATCCACAAGGGCATACCGTCTTCTCCGTAAATGGGGGTAACCACTTCCTGCATAACAACGGTATCGTAACGATGCGGCACAGGCGCACCGGTAAAAATCCGTACGGCATCCCTATCATTAACCTGCCGGTCTGCGGTACACTCCTGAGCCCATTCCTTTGATGTGCCAGCCTTAACCTCCGCGATCACTCTAAGCATGACTTCACTGCCCTGACCGGCGCCAAGCAAGGTTTGCGAGCGTACGGCATATCCGTCCATAGCCGCCCGACGAAACGGAGGCATCGGAAACGGTGTAAAGAAATCTTCCGCCAGCACTCTGCCCACGCAATCCTCCAAGGACAGCTTTTCCGTTCGAACGGGAGACACTCCCTCACACAAATGACGAATCGCTTCTTCTACGGATACAACAAGCTGCTGCTTCTGCAAGGTAGTCATTCAAGCATTCCTCCCCACCGCACAAAATGAACATAAAAAGCCCGTTTCCTATATAAATAAGGAAGCGGGCTCCGTTGCCAAAGTCGACAGCACATCGTTGTGCTGATCATTTGTTTTGAGCATAATGTAAGTTTAGCTGCATGTCAATATAAGTGACGCAGAAATATCGGATTCCGCTTTATTTTATGGATATTTTAAATTTTTGTGTTAAGTTTATTGACATGCATTTGACAGTTCACCTATAATTCGAATTGGGTTCACAATGATGTGACCGTACGATCCGGTGGGTACAATGCTGTACCGCCTTCGGCAAAGAGGCCGCTTCTGTCCGCAAGGGCAGTTCGCGGCCTTTTTTTAATGTTGAAATGAAACGAAAATCAGACTCTCGTCCCGGGAACGCGCGTCTGCAAACAGAAAACACAGAAATATATCCATTGGAGGGAATTGGTTATGAGCAACCCTACGTCGTTCTGGAAAAGCGGTCATAAGCCTTCATTATTCAGCGCATTTATGTATTTCGATATCAGCTTTATGATTTGGGTACTGATTGGACCGCTTAGCGTCGTTATTATTGGAGATTATGATATGACACCGGTTCAAAAAGCTAACCTTGTTGCCCTGCCGGTGCTTGGCGGTTCTATTCTCCGCCTGGTGTTCGGCTTCCTTACCGACTATATCGGACCAAAGAGAACCGGGCAGCTCGGTATGCTGCTTACGATGATCCCTCTTATATGGGGCTGGAAATTTGTTAGCTCCCTAACGGATCTGCATATCGTTGCTCTCATGCTTGGTGTCGCAGGTGCATCCTTTGCCGCAGCGCTTCCGCTTGCAAGCCGCTGGTATCCGCCGCAATATCAAGGTCTCGCCATGGGAATCGCCGGCGCGGGCAACAGCGGAACGGTCTTCTCCACCTTGTTCGCCAACCGGATCGCCCAGCATTTCGGCAGCTGGGAAGTCGTTTTTGGCCTCGCGCTTATTCCAATCGCAATCGCCTTTATCGTCTTTACGATCTTCGCGAAAGACAGCCCGAACCAGCCCGCTCCAAAAAAGCTGTCCCAATACGCAAAAATATTAAAGCAGCGCGATACCTGGCTCTTCTGCATTATGTACAGCGTTACGTTTGGCGGCTTTGTTGGACTCTCCAACTACCTGACAATCTTCTTCAACACCCAATACGGCTTGTCCGCCGTCAAAGCAGCCGATTTCACTACATTATGCGTCATCGCGGGCAGCTTCTTCCGTCCGATTGGCGGGTATTTGTCCGATAAGCTTGGCGGCATTAAGGTTCTGATGATTTTGTATACGGGTGCTGCTGTCATGCTCGCTTCAATCTCGAGTCTTCCGCCGCTCTATCTCGTGATTGGTCTGTTATTCGTAGGCATGATGTGCCTTGGCGCCGGCAACGGCTCCGTGTTCCAGCTTGTACCGCAGCGGTTTGGCGACGAGATTGGACTTGTGACCGGAATCGTAGGCGCGGCCGGCGGCCTTGGCGGTTACGCACTCCCGCTCATTCTGGGTAATCTATATCAATCCACGGGCTCCTATACGCCAGGCTTTCTCATTTTGTGCGGCATTGCCCTGCTAAGCGTTATTATGCTGGCGATTGCCCAGCTGGACTGGAAGAAAACCTGGATTGGGGAAGGCGGCAAAGCACGCAGCGTGTGAGAAGCGGATACCGAATATTTTGTCCGATCCCGCATGAAAAATCTATCCGTGAGGGTTATAATGGGAGCAGGACGGAATAGGAAGAGGAGAATCACGCATGCGTTTTATCGACAACCACAACATCACGGACCCGACGCTGAATCTGGCGCTCGAGGAATATATTTTACGTTCGCTGCCGGAAGACGAATATTTGCTGTTCTACATTAACGAACCATCTATCATTATCGGCAAGAATCAGAATACGGTAGAAGAAATTAACGCCGATTACGTCAAGGAAAACGGCATCCATGTAGTGCGCAGGCTGTCGGGAGGCGGCGCGGTCTATCATGATCTCGGAAACCTCAGCTTCAGCTTCATCATGAAGGATGACGGCAAGTCGTTCCACAACTTCAAGAAGTTCACGGAGCCGGTTGTGCGCGCATTGCGCAAGCTTGGCGTAGACGCGGAGCTGTCGGGACGCAACGACCTTCAGGTCGGCGAACGCAAAATTTCCGGCAACGCCCAGTTTGCTACCAAAGGGAAAATGTTCAGCCACGGCACGCTTTTATTTGATTCGGAGATTGAGAACGTCGTTTCCGCGCTTAAGGTCAATGCGGAGAAATACGTCTCGAAAGCAACCAAATCCATTCGGAGCCGCGTTGCCAACATCTCGGAATTTCTGAAGGAACCAATGACCGTTCAGGAATTGAGACAATATTTGCTGGAGTCTATTTTCGAGGGCGAGCCGGAGATTCCGATCTACGAGCTGACCGAAGAGGATTGGGCGAATGTCCGGAAGCTGGCTGACGAACGTTACCGCAGCTGGGACTGGAATTACGGCCGCTCCCCTGCCTTTAACGTCCGTCAGACGAAGCGTATCGAAGGCGCGGGCACCTATGATATACGCCTGCAGGTGGAAGAAGGCAAAATCGTGGATGCCGCCGTATTCGGCGACTTCTTCGGCAGAGGCGAGACAAGCGAAGTGACTTCGAAGCTGATCGGCACGCGTTACGACGCGGAATCGCTCGGCAAGCTGCTGGATAAGATCGACGTAAACTTTTACTTCGGTCCCATTACGAAGGAGCAGCTGCTGTCGCTCATGCTGTAATCGGCATCAAACCAAAAACACGGTTACGCTTATCCAGGATAAGCGTAACCGTGTTTTTTATTGGTCTATTTATCTAATGTTCTATAGATTTTTTTGACTCTCTTTAATTGAGCGTCCGTGAGATGCCGCTCCCTTTCCCGCAGTACCTTCAGATAATCCTCTTTATTAAGAGCCGTAACGGCAAGAAGAGCGCTTTCCGAATGCTGGGGAACTTCTTTGGACCTGCAGCTCTCGAGATGGCGGAGCAGGAAAGGAAAGATAGCCTTATTATTTGCTTCGCTGACTGCCGCTATTATCGATAGCGTTAGAACGGCCTTATCCACGGTGATTACCGAACCGGTTGTCATCGCGCTTACGATTTGCTCAACATGCTCCATAATCGGTTCTGATGCAGTATCTGCAATGGCGGACAATGCCGTCATAGCGCCCCACACCAGCCGATTATCCCGGCTAGTCAGCAGCTCGATGAACCGTAAAGCGTATTGGCTTATCAGCTCCGGCCTAAGCTCGCCAATCTCATAGGCAACCTTGATGCAATCATGCCGTACCCTTTTATCCTTACTGGACAGATTCTCGATGATTTCTTGTATGCCTGCAAGATTTTCTTCGCTTGCCAGCCTTTGCGCAAGTTCAATATTAGGCTCCTCATCATCACGGTCTAGCCGGGAAGCCAACAAATTCACAACGGACATGATATCCCTCTTTTGTTATATAGATAACCTACTCGCCTAGCACAAACTGCAGCCCTGACCAGAATACGCGGATCGCAAAATAAACAAAGAGAAGAGCCGAGAAAAACGAAATGACCCTCACGAATTTCGCGCCTAGCGCTTTGCCTGCCCGCCCGCTGAGGAAAGCCATGCCAAGCGACCATAATAAGCCGGCGGTGAAAAAGCCCGCGATAAATACGACAATCGCATAACGGCTGTCGCCATGAACCTCGGCCACAATCGGCCCCGCCGAAGCGACAAACCACAGCATAACCGTAGGCGACGACAAGGCCGCTCCGAGTCCAAACAGAAAATCCGCGAGCCTCCGCTTGGGCTGTCGACCGTCGTCCCCTTCCCTCGCCTTCCAATCAATCATCCTCGGATGGAACGATTCTTTCGCCATTTTATAAGCGAGCAGAAGCAGCACCGCTGTTCCCGCAATCCATAGTATCCAACGGACGGCGGTTATCTCCAATATAAAGCTAAACCCAATCAGCGCGAGCGCAAGATAGGTCAAGTCTCCAAAGCATGAGCCAAAACCTATCATAAAGGACGGTTTAAAGCCGCGTTCGACCCCGGTTTTAATAATCGCAACGTTAACCATGCCCAAATCCAAACATAGAGATAAAGAAAATAAAAAGCCCTGTATAAACGCTAACCATAAGACCATTTAAACGTTCACTCATCCTGCTTCAAAGATTTAACCCTGTACCAATATTCGTATTGCGTCTCAAAACCAAATTTGTCATACAGCCGGTTTGCCGGTTGGTTTGCCTGAACAACCAATAAATAGGCTTTATCCACCCCGTTCTGCTTCCCCCAACTGAAAATGCGCAGCAGCAGCTGATAGCCCAGCCCTCGATTACGGAACCTCTCGGATGTGACAATATCGTACAAGCCGATATAGCCATGCTCGATTACGCCAATTCCGCATGCCGCCGGAACACCATCCGCATACAGCGTTACAAAGCATTGGCGGAGTCTCATGCTGGTCAGCATTTTAACCGCCGTTTCCCGCTGCTTGTCCGAGAGCGGCATCATCTGCGTAAATTCATCCAACCAACGTTCACTAAGCTGTTCGTCAATTCGGCATTCGTAGTCTGCCGGCAGCGGAAGATCCTTCAGTGCCGCCGTCTTCACATAGACGGGATCCACCATCCGATAGCCCCGCCCTTCCAGTATAGAATCCAGCTGTCTTGGCCTTGCAAAAGGCGTGATTTTAAAAATCGTGTCCAAACCGCGCTCCGCATACAGCTTCTCGCAGTGAACGATTTTATCCCTCACATGGCCATGACTCTCATACAGCGGCATCACGCAATTCGAACGCTTCGTATAGCCGTCCGCGAACCGGAGCAGCCAGCCGTCGTAAACGACCGTCTGAAGAGACGGCCATGCGTTAAGACTTAATTCCTCTAACGTCTGATGCAGCGAGTTTGTCTGCATGTCCCGCATCCCCTTTTCATAGAAGATGAAACCGTTCCAGCTGCGCATGTAGATTTTCCCGTAATAGAATCTCTCTTTGCTTTGGCCCCAGCAGGTCAAAATGCGGGTATTTGTCCCGTCTATGAATATATCTCGGATTCAGACCGTTATTCCTGCACCACAACGCAAGCTTGTCCAGATCGGAGCAGCCTACCTTGGTTACGGTCTTCATGCCCGGAAAACGCGGATCCACCCAATAATGCGTCAGGTAGGCAATCTCCCCGCGGGCGACCGCTTCCTTCCATGCCGTCACTTCAGACCTGGAAATTCCGAATGCCATCGCGCTCTAAGCTCCTTTATTCACGAATAAATGCGTTTTACTCTTCCGACTTGGCCATCTGTCAGACGCACCTTGATGCCATGCGGATGAGTCGGCGAATTCGTAAGCAGATCCTTCACCACGCCGCGCGTCAGCTTCCCTGTACGCTGATCCTGCTTCAGAACAATATCCACCTCAAGCCCCGGCTTAACCGAAGCACGCTCTGTACCGCTATTCATTGTTGATCATTCCTTTGTTTGCATGTATGCTTAATAGCTTATGACGCCCAGCATAGCATATGTAGATGAAAGATGCACTTCTAAGGCACAACTGGTATACTAAACGATAAACGAGTCGATGAAATGAGGAACATATACAAAATGTCAACTGAATTTATTTCCATGGGTATTATCCCGGAGCTGACCGAAGTCCTGCAATCCAATGGGATTACGAGTCCAACTCCCGTACAAAAGAAAGCAATCCCCGTCCTGCTGTCCGGACAAGACGTCATTGCTCAGGCCCAAACGGGTACGGGTAAAACGATCGCCTTCACCCTGCCGATTCTGCAGCGCATCGATGTCGAGAAAGAGCAGGTTCAAGCGTTGATTCTGACTCCGACGCGCGAGCTGGCGATCCAGATTACAAGCGAGCTGAAAAAGCTTGCCGCGGCGGTTGGCGCCAAAGTTCTTGCCGCATACGGCGGACAAGACGTAGACGCGCAAATCCGCAAGCTTAACAATTCGCCTCATATCGTTGTAGCTACGCCCGGCCGCTTGATCGACCATATGAGACGCGAGACGATCAACCTCGGCAAGCTGAAGATGCTTGTACTCGACGAAGCGGATCAAATGCTTCACATGGGCTTCCTGCCCGAAGTGCAAAATATCGTTGAACAGACGCCTCGCGCCCGTCAAACGATGCTCTTCTCGGCTACCATGCCGGATCAGATCAAACGTCTCGCGGAGAATTATATGAAGACTCCGGTCGACATTAAAATTCAAAGCGCGAATGTTACGTTGGACAATATCAAGCAGCTAGTTGTAGAGACAACTGACCGCGGACGCCAGAAAGCGTTAATTTCCATGATCGAAACACAGCGCCCTTACCTGGCCGTCATTTTCTGCCGGACGAAGGTTCGCGCAAAAAAACTAAACAAGGATCTTCAAGACCACGGCTTCGAATCGGACGAGCTGCATGGCGATCTTACGCAAGCCAAACGCGAGCAGGTCATGAAACGCTTCCGCGATGCTAAGCTTCAAATTCTGGTCGCAACGGACGTTGCGGCACGCGGCCTTGACGTTGAAGGCGTTACCCATGTCTTTAACTACGATGTGCCAACCGACTCCGAGATTTATATCCACCGGATCGGCCGGACAGGCCGTGCCGGACAACGAGGCGTTGCGATTACCATTGCATCGCCTTACGACCGCGGAGCGGTTGCCCATATCGAACGCAGCATTAATGCTATACTTGAGCGCCGTACGGTTGAACCGGACGGCACAATCGTGAAGACTAGCGCTCCCCGTTCCGGCAGCGAAGGCAAGAGCTATGACAAAAAACCGGATCGCGAAGGCCGCGGTCGCGGCAATCGCGACTTCAAACCGGCGCAAGGCGGACGCGGAGGCAGAGGCGAGCGCAATGAACGCGGCGCAGGTGGTGCAGGCCGTTCGCAAGCAGGCGGACGCGGTAAGCCGGAACGTGCTGCCGTCAGCGGCACCGAGGGCAATCCATGGGAAGCTGCTGCTCCTGAACGCGGAGGCAGAGGCGGCGAACGCGAAGCCGGACGCGGAGGCAGAGACGGCGAACGCGAAGCCGGACGCGGAGGCAGAGACGCTCGCGGCGCTAACCGTGGCGGCAGAGGCGAACGGACTCAAGGCGGTTCTGCTCGCGGCAATACGCGGGGCGCAGCAACTGGCGGAGGCAGAGGCGAACGCAACCAAGACGGCGCAGCACGCGGCAATACGCGCGGTGCTTCAACCGGCGGCGGCAGATGGGAAGGCCGTCCAAGCAGCGGTAAAGATTCACGCAGCTCGGGCGGCAGCGCTCCGCGCGGCGGCAGAGATTCACGCGGCGGCAATAACGGCGGCGCTTCCCGCGGACCTGCTCCCGGCGGACGCCGCGGACGCAACAGATAAGCATAAAGGAGTTGCAGTACATTGAAGAACGTGCAGCTGCCGGAGGCTTATATCCGGCAAATGCAGGCTCTTCTCGGAAGGGAAGAAGCCGAGCGGTTTCTTGACAGCTACAATGATGCCCGTGTTTACGGGCTTCGGTTTAATCCTTTGAAATGTCGACAACCAAACAAAACGGCTGCTCTCAAGCAGCCGTTTTGTTTGGAACCCGTACCTTGGTGCAAGACCGGCTACTATTATGACGAAGCGGCAAGACCCGGCAAGCATCCTTATCATACAGCGGGTCTTTATTATATCCAGGAGCCGTCCGCGATGTCCGCGGCGGAGCTGCTGGACGCCCAGCCCGGTGAGACGGTTCTTGATTTCGCAGCCGCTCCGGGCGGCAAAACCACGCAAATCGCCGGCAGCATGAATGGCGAAGGCCTGCTGATCGCCAATGAGATTCATCCTGCCCGAGCGAAAATTTTAAGCGAGAACGTTGAACGTCTCGGCATCCGCAACGCGGTTGTTACGAATGCCGCGCCGCATGAGCTGTCGAGACGCTTTCCGGTCTTTTTCGACCGCATTATGCTGGATTCTCCCTGCTCGGGAGAAGGCATGTTCCGCAAGGATGAAGTCGCGGTAGCCGAATGGTCGGAAGCCCATGTGGCCTATTGCGGCGAACGTTCGTCCGAGATTCTGGAGCATGCCGCAATCATGCTTAAGCCCGGCGGCGTACTCGTCTATTCGACGTGTACGTTTAACCGCGCAGAGAACGAGGATACGATCGAGCGGTTTGTTGCCAAGCATCCTGCCTTCCACGTTGAACAAATCGAGCGCTTATGGCCGCATCAGGTGCGCGGCGAAGGACATTTTGTCGCCCGGCTGCGGAAAGCCTTCGAAGGCGAGCAACTGCAGGCGACAGATGAACCGCCGAAGAGAAAAGACAAGCGGCGCGATAAACGTGCGGCGGGACGGTCCAAACCGCTGACAGCCGAGATGGCCTTGTTTCACAGCTTTGCCGAACAGGCCTTGCCCGGTTTCGAGCTTGGCCCGGGAGAGCCGCTCCGTTTCGGCGACGCTCTCTACTGGCTGCCCCATCAAACAAACGGCAGCTTTGGCGCCGCCGATCTTGACGCCCTCAAGGTTGCGCGGCCCGGTCTGCATCTCGGCGATATCCGCAAGAACCGGCTGGAGCCGGCGCATGCGCTTGCTCTCGCGATTCAAGCGAATGATGCATCGTGGGTACGGAGCTATCCGCCGGACGCGCCAGAGATTGCCGCTTACCTTCGCGGAGAGACGCTGCCCGCTGCGGGCGAAGAGAGCGGCTGGGGCCTTGTTGCCGTTGACGGACTTCCGCTTGGCTGGGCTAAAGCAAGCGGCGGCCAGCTTAAGAACCATCTGCCAAAAGGGCTTCGGCGTTTCAATTAATGCCGCGGCGAATGTCGGGGATGATTCCGGAACCCGCTGCCAGCAAGCTATTTCCTTCTGGGTGACTACCTAAATGGGGTTGTATCGTGACAGGAGTCCATTCCATACAAGGCCTCCTGCAATACAATACTGTATACCGAATAGAGGGCAAATGTACTCGAGTGACAGCAGCCTTCCAGCGGAATACAATCACAAGGAGGAATTAGCATGTCTGGCGTATATGGAGGCGGCGTCAATACGGTAGGTTTCATCCTTGTCCTTTTCATTCTTCTGGTAATCATCATAAGAGGAGTTTGGCACTAAGGACTTGGTACTAAACCCAACAAAGAAGGGGCAGCACCCGAGGTCGGCATGACCAAGGGGGCTGCCCCTTCTTATTGTTCAATCCCTATCCTCTTCAGCTCCAGGCGAATTCCCGCAAGGCGTGCGCAACGCCATCTTCGGCGTTGGAACGTCCTACGACATCCGCCGCTTCTTTTACCCCGTCCGGAGAGTTGCCCATCGCAATTCCGCAGCCGGCAAACTCCAGCATGGAAATGTCATTATAATAATTGCCGATCGCAAGAATCCGGCTCCGGTCAATGCCATGGCTGAGAGCAAATTGCCGCAATGCTCTGCCTTTGCTTGCTTCCGGATGATGCACGTCGATAAAGAAATCGCCGCTGCGGATCGTGTGCAGGGACGGCGGCCATTTCTCCCACTCCTCCTGCACCCGGTCCATCACCTCTTTGCTGCCGAATACCGTAAACTTGACAAGCCCCTGCGGCAAGCTGGCTCCTTGTCCCAGAACGGAAGGCGACGCATGGAACTTGCTGTACATATCGGATACCTCTGGCGTTAACGATTCGACCATCATTTCAAAAGCCGTATTTACGTCGTAATGGACCTGATTCTTCCGGCAATAGTCTACGAATGGCTCCAGCTGCTGCGGCGCGATCTCGTATTGGTGGATGATTTTCCTCGTATCCGAGTCAATCGTCGCTCCGCCGTTATGCGTAATAATCGTACCGGTTAGCTCTAACTCCTCCAGTACCGGAAAGACGCTGAAAGGCGCTCGGCCCGTGCATAATACAATGCTCGCTCCCCGGTCTGCCGCTTCCCGCACGGCTTCACGAGTCTTGCTTGTCAGTTGATGATCATCCGTCAATAAGGTGCCATCTACATCAAGCGCAATCAAATCATACTGTAATGCCATACGATTCTCCCCATCCTGGTCTCTATTTTTAATCCGCAGCCCGGTGAGCGCGCAGAAGCGCGATTTCCTCATCGGTTAATTCGCGGTAAGTCCCTTCCTCCAGATCGGCATCCAGCTCAAGCGGTCCCATCGATACCCTCTTCAGGTATACGACTTTTTTGCCTACCGCTTCGAACATCCGCTTTACCTGATGGAACTTCCCTTCCATTATCGTAAGCGATATGACCGAAATTACGCCACCCTCGCCGCTGTCCTTTTTCAATATCTTTAAATCCGAAGGCATCGTGACGTATCCGTCGTCCAGCGTAACGCCGTCCTTGAATTGCGTCTGGTCCTCTTCGCCGACATCACCCTGCACAACCGCTTCATAGGTTTTGGGAACATGCTTGCGAGGCGATAGCAGCTCATGCGCCAGCTGTCCGTCATTCGTGAGCAGCAGGAGACCAACCGTATCCTTGTCCAATCTTCCGACCGGGAACGGATCCATTAATTGATCCTCCGGCTCAAGCAAATCTATAACCGTCCGTTCGCGGCGGTCTTCGGTAGCGGAGATAACGCCGGGAGGCTTGTTCATCATCAAATAAATAACTTCCCGGTACATCACCCTTTCCCCGTCGAACGCAACCTCATCGAGCTCCGGATCAACGAGCTGCCCGCTGTCTTTAACGACCTTCCCCGCAACCGTAACTTTTCCCTGCTTCACAAGCTTCTTGATCTCGCTGCGGGTTCCATACCCGGTATGGGACAGAAGCTTGTCTAACCGCATCTTTTTTCCCATCTTACATCCACCTCCAGCCAGCCGGCAGCTCGTTCTTGAGCATGCCGTCTCCCGTGTATTTTCCCCACCCGACAGGATATCCGTCCGTACATACAAGCACGTATCCCTTCAGCGGCTGGGCAGGAGCCCCTTCTATCTTTATGTTGTTGGCCTCAACAAACAACGTCTCGCCTTTTAAATAACGGATAATCTCGGGACTATCCGACGCAAAATCGAGTGATCGTACGGCTTCCGATTGCCGGAGCCCCATAGCAAGCGCTTGCGAAGGCTCGAATCGATTACGTCCCGCTTCGCCGACATACCAGCCGGCGCGCACGACATGCAAACCGTCCAATGAGGGCACTCCTTCCGGCTGAAGATAGACACGCGAGCCAAAGCTAAGGACGGACCTCGTACCGGCAAATCCGGCCGACAGCTCCTGCTTCGCAAAAGAAAGCCATGACGCTGCTGCATCAACAACCTCCGGCTGACCCTTGCCGGAATGCCGCGCCGAACCGCCTGCCCGCTGAAGCTTGCCGCCGTCTTTTGCTCCGCGGCCGCCCTTCTTCTCCGCTGCCCGCAATGCGGCGCCGGCATTGCCCTTCACTTTCTTTCTTTTTCCGTTGTCTTCTTCTACCTGAACCGTAGGACGTTCCTCCGCGGGAGCAGTGCCTTTACGGGTCAGCACTGCCGCGTAATGACCTTCGCCTTCGATATGGTGAGGCCACAGCCGGACCGTACCCGCCAGCGACGCAATTTGCTCGGCCGCAAGCCCTTCGCCTGCTTCTCCCGCCCATTCCGGATGCCCCGGCTTCCAGCCGTATTGATGCTGGACCGGCCTAACCTCGAAATCCGGATATTCGGCTAGCAGCTCCGCGATTTGAGCTTCGTTTTCTTCCGGAGAGAACGTACAGGTCGAATAGACCAGAACCCCTCCCGGAGCGAGCATGGCTGCCGCATCGCGCAAAATATGCCTCTGCATCGCCGAGCAGCGTTCAATGGAATGCTTCTCCCATTCCGCGATCATCGACTCATCCTTGCGGAACATGCCTTCTCCCGAGCATGGCGCGTCGACCAGAATTCGGTCGAACCATCCCCGGAAGACCGGCGCAAGAACCGACGGCTCCTCGTTCAGTACAACGGCGTTGCGGACGCCGGCCAGCTCGATGTTTTTGGCAAGCGCCTTCGTTCGTTCCCTGGCATTATCATTGCTTACCAGCACGCCGCTGCCTTGCAGCTTGGCCGCAATCTGAGTGGACTTGCCGCCCGGCGCCGCGCATAGATCTAGCACGCGATGACCGGGATGGACATCAAGCAGCTCAACCGGAGCCATCGCGCTTGGCTCCTGAATATAGTAAAGACCGGCATGATAATGCGGATGCTTGCCCGGTCTTGCTCCTTCTTCATAATAGAAGCCGTCCGGCGCCCACGGGATCGGACGAACGGCTTCCCCCATCGGCGAAATGGCTTTCCACTCCCCCGCGCCTAGCTTCAAACGGTTAATCCGAATACCGTATACACGCGGATCCTCGTAGGAGGACATAAACCGGTCATACTCTTCTCCAAGCAGTGATTTCATCTTTGTCGTAAAAGCAATCGGCAAATAGCCGGACATCTGGTCATCCCCTTGCAAGCAGCTAAAATACGTTAGAAATATAACATCGAGTATACTCTAATGAACTTATAATTAGAAGGGCTGAGCATTTGTGATCAATATGTGAAATTAATCACAACCTATTGTCAATTTGATAAAAGTGGCATATGATAAGAGCAACAAGAGATTGTGAATTAATTCACACAAGATGAGGCGGCTTCGCCTATATCAAACCGCAAGCCTACATCGCCATCTTCTCTGAGCCCAGACGGAAGCCGGCAGCATGTATTGTATGCATGAATAAGTAACATGCTCCCCCATCAAGATCCGCTTCCTTTTTTTGCACAGAAGTATGTGAATATTTTCACAGGAAAATTTAAGGAGGAATTTTATATGAAGATCGCTGTTATTGGATGCACGCATGCAGGTACCGCCGCTGTTACTCAGATGGCTAAGCTTTATCCCGAGGCGCAAATTACGGTTTACGAGCGCAATGACAACGTATCGTTCCTCTCGTGCGGCATTGCCCTTCATGTCGGCGGAGTTGTGCAGGATGTGAAGAAGCTGTTCTACGCATCGCCGCAGCAGCTGACGGACATGGGTGTTCAGATGAAGCTGCGCCATGATGTGCTGGAAGTCCACACGGAAGCCAAGACGATCCTGGCACGCAACCTTGAGACGAATGAAGAGAAGCTCGAAAGCTACGACAAGCTGGTCGTAACAACCGGTTCGTGGCCGATTATTCCTAAACTGAAAGGGATGGAGCTTGAGAACATCGTCTTATGCAAAAACTACAATCACGCTCAAGCGATCATCGAGAAAGCGAAGCATGCCAACCGGATTACCGTTATTGGCGCGGGCTACATCGGAATCGAGCTTGTTGAAGCTTTCGAGCAGCTTGGCAAGCAAGTCACGCTTATCGATAATATGGACCGAATCCTGTACAAATATTTGGAACGCGAATTTACGGACGCTATCGAGCAAGAGCTTGGCAACCGCGGTATCGAACTTAAGCTCGCTCAGACCGTAACCGGCTTCCGCGGCGAAGATGGCAAGGTGGACACCGTCGTAACAACTGCCGGCGAATATGACACGGACCTCGTTGTCCTCTGCATCGGCTTCCGCCCGAATACGGATCTGCTGAAAGGCCAGATCGACATGCTGCCTAACGGAGCCATTATCGTGGATGAGTATATGCGCACCAGCAACCCGGATGTCATGGCCGCGGGCGACAGCTGTGCCGTCTTTTATAACCCGACCCACAAGCATGCGTACATCCCTCTCGCAACCAACGCCGTCCGGATGGGAACGCTGGTCGCCCGCAACCTTGTCGCTCCAACGGTCCGTTATATGGGTACGCAAGGCACATCGGGCATTAAGATCTACGAGCAAAATATCGCTTCGACCGGCTTAACCGAGCTGGCGGCCCTCGATGCGGGGATGGATGTAAAAACCGTCACCTTGGAAGACAATGACCGTCCTGAATTTATGCCGACCTACGAGAAAGTTCTGCTCAAGGTTGTTTACGAAGCAGATACCGGCCGGATTGTAGGTGCCCAAGTCATGTCGAAGGATGATCTAACGCAAGCGATCAATACCATGTCGGTCTGCATCCAGAACGGCATGACGATGAATGAACTCACCTTCGTCGACTTTTTCTTCCAGCCTCATTACAACAAGCCTTGGAATCTGCTCAATCAGGCAGGCTTGCAAGCGATTTGATTATAAAAAAAGCGGTAGCTCTCCGAAACAGAGCTTCCGCTTTTCCCTTTATTCCTCTACGAATTGGATGCCGTCAGGCGACAATACGGCCACACGCGCCAGCGAATCTACCCGGTAGCCCGCTTCCTTCAGCTTGTCCGCTCCGCTTTGGAAAGACTTCTCGATCACTATGCCGATACCCGCTACGCTTGCACCGGCCGCTTCTACAATCCTCGCCATACCAAATGCCGCTTCTCCGTAAGCAAGGAAATCGTCAATGATAAGCACCCGCTCCCCTTGCGACAAAAATTTGCGGGAAATCGCTACCTCGCTCTTCACCTGCTTCGTGAAGGAATATACCTCCTCGACGTAGAGATCGTCGCGAAGCGTAAGCGACTTTTGCTTGCGCGCGAATATAAGGGGCACCTTGAGCGCAAGTGCCGTCATAACCGCAGGCGCAATCCCCGAGGACTCCAGCGTCAACACCTTGGTAATGCCTTCTCCCTCATACGCTGCGGCAAAAAACTGCCCGATATCAAACATCAATTGCGGATCTACCTGATGATTAAGAAAGGAATCCACCTTTAGTACGGTCTCGCTTAGAACAATGCCTTCGTTGCGAATCTTATCCTGCAATGCTTTCATTTCTCTTGTAATCCTCCTGCCCGATTTCTTCTCTTTTATATTGAGACTACCCGGAAACGGGCAAGCGCGCAAGTTTTTCTAGTGCGCAGCTGCCGGCGCAACAGGTGCATCTTTGGCAGAACGAAGCAGATATGCCGCAAGCATAATAACCGCAAACCCTATCAGATAGGCTAACAGAATGCCCGTATTGCTCCAATACATATCCCAGTTGCTTGTTGAGATCACGCTCTTCATGCCGCGAAGCACATACGTCATCGGCAGGCATTGCCCAACGGATTGAATCCATTGCGGCGCAAGCTCCATCGGGAACGTGCCGCCGCTGCTCGCCAGCTGGGTAACGACAAGCGCAATGCCAACCAGCTTGCCCAGCGTTCCGAAGATCGAGACAAGCATCAGAATCAAGGTCGTGAACATGCAAGCCGTGACGAGAGTAAACAAGAAGAACTTCGGCACGCTTTGCACGTCCAATCCAATCGCATACAGCACGATAAGGTCAAGCACGACGGTCTGCAGCAGGGCTACCAGATAAAAGACGCCGATTCTGCCCCAGAACTTTTGCCATGCGGAACGGACCTGCCCCTCCTGGAAATGAATGATGTTAGAAGCCATCAAAGAACCAACCAGCAGCCCTAACGCCAGAAAATAAGGGGCAGAGCCCGTTGCGTACGTCTTAACCGTATTCAGCTCTTTTTGTTCGAGCTGTACCGGCTGGGCGTACATATTTAGCTCCGCATCGCTCGCTTTAATACCCGCTGTTGAATGTGCGGCATCCGACAGCTTGTCCGTCAGCTGCTGCGAGCCATCCACGAGGCGGATAACCCCGCCAAGCAGCTCCTGCGAACCGTTGTTCAGCTGCTGTGCGCCTCCGGCAAGCTGATTAATCCCGCTCTGCAATTTGCCGATGCCATTGCCGTAAGCGTCCAGACCATCCTTCAGCTGGACGCTGCCGGCTGCAAGCTTGCCGCTGCCCTCATAAGCCTGCGCAATGCCGTCCGCCAATGCCGACTGTCCCGCAGCCAGCATAACACCGGATTGCCGGGCGGCTTCCGCCGGCTGCTTTAACCCTTCAACCGACTTGCTGGCGCCGTCAGCATCTTGTGCAAGCTTCTCGCTGTCGCTTACAATCGCCGCAAAGACAGTGTCATCCTTCAGTTCGGGATGCTGCTCGGCATAAGCTTTAATCTGTGATTGAAGGCTTTCGGCCGAATTGTTCACTCCTGTAGCAGCCTTGGTTGCGGAGTCTGCCGCCTCATTCCATGCTGCCGTATTTTTCTGCAGCGCATTTGCCCCGTCAGCAAGCTGTTGTCCTGCCGACTTCAGCCTGGAAAGGTTATCGGTCAAAGAAGCTGTCCCCGTAGACAGGCCGGCAGCTCCGCCGGCTAATTGCTGAATCCCTTGCCCGAGCGGCTTCGTGCTCTCGCTCAGCTTGCCTGCACCGCTGGCCAGCGACGCTATCGCGTTATTCAGCTTGCTTACGCCATCCTGCGCGGATTCCGTTCCTTGCGTCAGCTGCTCCGCGCCGCTGCTCGCAGCCGAAAAGCCGTCAGCCATTTGCTGCATTTTCCCGTAAACGGTCTGCGTATAGCTTTTCACGATATTTTGGCTGACCTTATTCGTCAGTTCCTTCAGCACGTTGCTTCCGATCTGACCGGATACATAGTTGTTGCCCGGATTCGTCATATAGATCAAATCGGCAGGCTGCGGATGATCTTCCGTCAGCGTCGTAACGCTTTGCGAGAAATTGTCCGGAATAACGATCGTCAAATAATAATCGCCGTCATAGAGTCCCTTCTCCGCCTCTGTCCGCTCTACGAAATGATAATCAAGCGTATGGGCGCTTTTCATATTATCCACTATATCTTGGCCAAGATGCAGCTCTTTGCCGTCCGATACAGCCCCCTTATCCTCGTTAACAATCGCTACGGGCAGCTTGTCCATATGGCCGTACGGATCCCAATAGCCTGCCAGAAACAAGCCTGTATAGAGCAACGGAATAAACAACAAAACGATCGAGCCAATTCGAAGCGTTTTGTGATTAGCCATCAGCTTCAGGTTAAGCCAGAACAAGTTCCCCTTCATTTGACATGCACTCCTACTATTTATTTGTATGATACAACTAATAACCATTGTATTATACAAGTTTATTTCCGGAATGCAAATACTTATCGTGGGGACATACATTAATTACCACGGACTTGCTTGCATTATGCAAACGCGAAAGGTAAGCTAACATTAAGAAACTAAGACAGGAATGGGAAGCAACCATATGGACAGGAACGATAAGTCGCCATTCAGCATGATCGAAAGCCAAATCTCCCTCTTCATCCGCCGCGCCGAGGCTGCCCGGCTCTCCAACATTATGGGCAAAGAGATGGACCGCTCCTCTTACCTGATCCTGCAGCATCTGGAAAAAGCGGGCCCAACCGGAATCAAAACGCTCTCCACCACCTTCCAGCTGGATATCTCCACGGTAAGCCGTCAGATTGCGGGCTTGGAAGCCAAAGGATTAATCTCTAGGTTGACCGATCCTTATGACGCAAGGATCAGCCTGCTGCAGCTGACGGAGGATGCGCCTTCCTTGCTCGCGGAGGTTCGCGATTCGAGAGAAGCATTTTTCAAGAATCTTCTAAACGATTGGAGCGAGGAGGAAATTCGGATCTTCGGCAATCTATTGCTTAAGTTTAACGAGACGGCCGAGCAGCGAATCCGGTCGCGGGCATAATAAAAGAGGAGGCTGTCCCGAAAATGGGCAACCTCCTCTTTTTTCCCTTATAGACCAAGCATGAACTGAATCGTCCGGTCCGATACTTCCGGAATATGCTCGTGACCGTAGTCCGGATAAATATCGGCCGATTTCGGCGCGGTAATGTTATTGTACGCCGCGAATTGCGTGGAAGGCGGGCAAATCGTATCCGCTAGTCCTACTGTCATCAACACTTCCCCTTTGATCCGGTTGGCTAAATGCTGCAGGTCGATGTAACCAAGCTTCTCGAAAATTTGCTCTTCCCGCTCATGCCGCGGGTCGAAATGCCGGAAGAAGGTTCTTAACTCACCGTACGCGTCCTTCGCCAAATCCATCTCCCACACGCGTTTGTAGTCACACAGGAACGGATACACGGGCGCAAGTCTCGAAATACGCGGTTCCAGCGATGCGCAGGCAATCGTTAACGCGCCGCCTTGCGATCCGCCTTTTGCCCCCACCCGGTCAGGATCAACCTCCGGTCGATCCATGGCAATCCCCGCAAGCTGCGCGGTATCAAGGAAAATATGGCGCATCAGCAGATGATCAGGGTGGTCGTTCAGACCCCGGATTATATGTCCGTTATGGGTAGTCCCCTTCACTCCGCCCGTATCCTCCGACAGCCCGCCTTGTCCGCGGCAATCCATCGAGAAGACGGAATACCCCAGTGCCGCATAAGTCAGCTTATCGGACCAGTCTCCCGCATTCCCGGTATATCCATGAAATTGAATAATGGCAGGATGCGGCTCCGGGACATTTTTCGGACGGACGTATTTGGCATGGATTCTCGCTCTGCGCACACCCGTGAAATACAGGTCGAAGCAGTCTGCAAACGGCACTTGAAAGCTGCTCGGCACAAGCTCGATTTGCGGATCGACCGAACGCATTTCATCCAGCGCACGCTCCCAATAAGCGTCGAAATCTTCCGGACGAGGATTACGTCCTTTGTAGCTGTACAGCTGTTCAAGAGGCAAATCAATTAGCGGCATAGATCATATCCCTTTCTTTTAGCCCCGACTGCTTCGGGACTTCATTCGTTAAGAAAGCTGAAATCGGGACGCTCCATAAGCTTCAGATTGTTAGCGATCAACTCGCTGCGCTGCTGCACGCAGGCATAGGAACGAAGCGGATCCGCAGGCGTATTCACAACGTAATCGACAAGCTTCTGAACGGTCGTAACCGCTACATGACAGCGCGTATCCGAGGAAGCATAATAAATGTACACCTCGCCGTTGTCTCTTGCGATTAGCCCGTTCGTAAAGACGACATTCGACACATCGCCAACCCGCTCTTCCCCATCCGGTGCAATCAGATGGCCTCCAGGCGCATAAATCACCTTGCTTGGATCATTCAAATCCGTCATAAACGCGTAGATCACATAACGCAGTCCTGCTGCCGTATTCCGAACGCCATGGGCAATATGCAGCCACCCTCTATCTGTCTTGATTGGCGCCGCACCTTGTCCGTTTTTCACTTCCTTGATCGTATGGTATTTTTTCTCATCCACTATCGTTTCCAACTCAATAGTCGCATGCTCGATGCTAGTTGACAAGCCCCAACCGATACCTCCGCCGGATCCGGCTTCAATAAATCCATCCTGCGGCCTCGTGTAGAATGCATACTTGCCATTCACGAATTCGGGATGAAGCACAACGTTGCGTTGTTGGGGAGAAGGTGTCCGAAGATCATCCAGCCGTTCCCATACCTTCAGATCCTTGGTTCTTGCAATGCCCGCGCTTGCGACGGCACTGGATGTGTCCCCTTGCTTCGCTTCGGGATCCTTCCGTTCCGTGCAGAATACGCCGTATATCCATCCGTCCTCATGCTTCGTCAGCCGCATGTCGTACACGTTCACATCCGGAATATCCGTCTCCGGCAATGCAATGGGATAATCCCAGAAACGGAATCCGTCAATGCCGTTAACGCTCTCCGCAACCGCAAAGAATGATTTACGGTCATGACCTTCCACCCGCACAACCAGATAAAACTTTCCGTTCAATTCGATTGCCCCGGGATTAAATGCAGCATTTACGCCAATCCTCTCCATAAGATGGGGATTGGTCTCCGGATTAAGATCATACCTCCAATAAACCGGCGCATGAGCTGCCGTAATAACCGGGTATGTATAACGGTCATATATTCCGTTGCCGCCACGAACAGGCGTGTTCGGCCGAGTTAGAAGCTCCTTGTGCTCCGCATGCAAACGTTTTAATTTTTCCATAAAAACGGTTTCGTTCATTGTCTACGCATCCCTTCGCCTATTTGGTTTATACGTACAGCTTCTCGAGTCTCTCCAGCACTTCCAAGCCCATCCGGCCATTATGATACGGGCATTTCCAAGCATCAACCTTCATTTCCCCCAGGTCGGGCTCACCCGCCCGATTGACTTTCCAGAACCATTCTCCGTTTGCCTTGTCTACCAGATAACGATCGATAAACCGCCAGGTCCGGTAAGCGGCATTCAGAAAATAATCCTTGCCCGATAACTGATAGGCATTCAGGAATCCTACGACCGCCTCGGCCTGCGGCCACCAGATTTTATCGGTATCCGTCCAGCCCTTCGGGTCCGCTTCGTTAACGACCGCGCCGTCCGTATCCACGCCTTCCTCGTAGACGGCTTGCGCCATGGCGAGCGCAACCGCCTCCGCACGGCGGATCAGCTCCTCATCTCCCAGCACTTCCGCTGCTTCCATGAGCAGCCAACTGCCCTCGATATCATGTCCGTAAGAGATCTCGTGCGACTTGGAATCCCACCTTTCATCGAAGAACAGCTTGAAATGCCCGGACTCCGAATCCACGATATGATCAAGCATTGTCGCGATAAGCTCCTTTTGTCTTTCCTTCAAGCGCTCCGTAGGCCATACCCGGTACAAATTCGTATACGCTTCAAGCACGTGCAGATGCGTATTCATGGATTTCTTCTCATTCAAGTCCGTAGAGCTAAGGCTAAGCTCATCCGTTGCTTCCCAGTTACTCCCAAGCGCTTCGATATAACCTTTGTATAAAGGATCATAGCTATATCGTTCGACCAGCTCGAACAACTGCAAGGCTTGCTTGAGCACCTCTTCATTCGGGCATGCCCGCACAAATTCCGAAAACGCGTACAAAACAAAGGCTTGACCGTAAATTTGTTTTTTCTTCGATAAGGGCTCTCCCGCGTGGTTCAACAGCCAGAAGAATCCTCCGTTCTCCCGGTCATAAAAATACGAGGTTAAATAACGGTAAGCCCGTTCAGCCATCGTCAAATAGGCCGGCTCTCTATACTTTCGGAATGCAGAAGCGTATGTCCACAAAATGCGAGCGTTTAATACGAGGGATTTATCCGCCGTCTCCTGAATCTTCAAATCATTGGTGATCCGTCCGACAAACCCTCCATCCCGTTCATCAAGCGAATGCTTCATCCAAAAGGAAAGAATATTATCTTGCAGATCGCTTTCAATCTCTTGCTGCCAGCTTTTTAATTCATGCTGTTCCATTAGTGTCAGCTCCCCCATCACTAGCTAAGTATTAACCGAAGTAAATTAAAATTAAGTTATCGATTAAGTAACAACTTCATTGTAAAAGGGCGGCTCGCTCCCGTCAATAAAAAAAGCATGAAGCGACTATAGTCACTTCATGCTTCTTACCGATTCCCGGCAGATCATTTTCCCTCTGACCAGTACCCTGCCGCTGTTTAACGCGGGGGTGCTAATTTTGCCGACAATCTTGTTAACTGCCGTTTTAGCCATTTCCTGTCTGTCAACTTCAACCGTCGTAAGCGCCGGCTCGGCAAGGGTAGCGTAAATATCGTTATCGAAACCAACAACCGAGCAATCCTCCGGTACCCGAACTCCTTGCCTCCGCAGCGTATTCATCAGAAGATACGCTACTTGGTCGCAATTGCAGGCAAAAGCGGTTGGCAGCACTTCCGGAATGGCGACATCCAGCAATTTGCCGCTCTCATCCCGGTCATTCAGAATGAATTCCTCCCGGAGAGGTATGCGATGCTCAAGGAGCGATTTGTAATAGCCAAGAAAACGGTCTTGTATACTGCTGGTAGCATGCAAATTGCCGACAAACGCGATATCCCGGTGACCGTTTGCGATCAGATAATTGGTCATCTCGTACATGCCGTAGAAATTATCGGTAATGACATAATCCAGTTCCGTCCGATCCGTATAAAAATCCAGAAATACAAGGGGGATACCGGTTTCATGAATGGCCGAAATATAAGCATTGCTTAGCTGGCCTAATATAATAAACCCGTCCACCTTGCGGTCGTGGTAGATTCTCGGCAAAACGAGCTGGCCTTCATCTTCCTCGCTCAACATATGCAGAATGCCGGAATACTGCACATCTTCCAGAGCGGTAGACAGAAATTGATAAAACTGAAGATAAAAAGACTGCGTTACGCTGGCATACCGCTCTGCTATAACAACGCCAATGTTGTAGGAGAGCCCTTCCTTCATCGCCTTCGCCGCCGTATTGAACCGGTAGCCCATTTCCTGGGCAATCTCCTTAATCTTCCGCTTGAGTTCGTCGCTTACGCCTTCTTTGTCGCTTAGAGCTTTCGAGACGGTTACGCTGCTGACGCCAAGCCTATTTGCGATATCCTTCATCGTTACATGGTTTTGCTGCATCTTATGCCTCCCGGCCGTTTAACTTCATGTTTATCGTTAACCTTACATCGTTAAGATAAGGCGGGCTCAAGTTTTTGTCAAATTCAGCGCAAAAAAATCCCGCGTCCTGCATATAAGCAGTCCGCGGGATCATGATGATGAGCCTCAGCCAGGATTGTTGCCTTTCTTCGCGCGAAGAATCGCCGATTCAATATCAACCGACAGCTGCTTGAGACCGTACAGGTCCTCCTGCTCAAACAGCTCGTTGAATTTCATCTGGAATTGCGCCGCTTCTCTGACACGGTGGTAGAAATACAAATCCTGAATGGCGCTGAGCACGGTGGAAACAACGTTGGAGCGCTCCTCGAAGTCGCGCTGCGCATCCAAAATTTCGTGGCGGATGCTCGACATTTCCGTATCCAGCAGAAAAGCCGCTTCGGCTGCTTTCTTCAACCGCACGCGAACGTCATCCGGCAAGCTTTCCTTATATTTATAATTCAGCGAATGCTCAATCGTTGCCCAGAAATTCATCGCAAGCGTGCGAATCTGAATCTCGGCGAGCACGAATTTTTGACCAAGCGCTGTTTGCACCGGATATTCCACAATCATATGGTAGCTGCGGTAGCCGCTGTCCTTGTAATTCGTAATGTAGTCCTTCTCGTAGACAAGCTTTAGATCCTTCCTGATGCGGATAAATCCGGCGACACGGTGAATATCGTCTACGAACTGGCACATGATCCGGATACCCGCGATATCCTCGATGCCTTTTTCCAGTTGATCCGCGGGTACGCTAAGCCGTCTTGCCTTCTCCAGAATGCTTGATACTTTCTTAACACGACCGGTAACGAACTCAATCGGAGCATACGCCTCACGCATCTTAAGCTCGACCCGCATCGTCTTCAACTTCACTTTCAATTCTTCGACTGCTTGCTCGTAAGGCTGTAAAAAAAGATTCCAATCTCTTCCATCCATCCGGCCGCCTCCTGTTCCTATCGATGATCTGCGCCCACTGCCTCCGATATGTTACGGTAGCCGTCTTTACGCAATCGTTCTTTTAAGCCGTTCGTCAGTTCGCGGAGTACTCCTGGACCTTTATAGATCAAAGCGGTATAAATTTCGACGAGCGAGGCTCCGGCGCGGATTTTATCGTATGCGTCATCCGCCGTGAAAATTCCGCCCGAACCGATAATCGGAAGCTTGCCTTCCGTCTGCCGGTATACCTGCCTTACAACCTCGGTCGAGCGCTCGCGCAGCGGCGCTCCGCTAAGTCCGCCCGTTTCCTTGGCGTTAGGATGCTTAAGGCCTTCCCGTGAAATCGTCGTATTCGAAGCAATAATGCCCGCTACGCCGCTGTCTTTAATCGTCGAGACGGTAAGCTCAAGCTGCTCGTCCGTCATATCAGGAGCAATCTTCACCAGAACCGGCTTTGCTTTACTACCTAATTTCGACGCCTGAAGCCCGATCTCCTCCAACACTTCGCCAAGAAGCGTGCGCAGCTCGTCGCCATGCTGCAGCGCGCGCAGATCGGGCGTGTTCGGGGAACTGATGTTGACGACAAAGAAGTCGCCATACGGATATAACACTTGTATGCAGGAACGGTAATCTTCGTGAGCCCGTTCATTTGGCGTTGCTTTATTTTTACCGACGTTAACGGCAATCGGGATCCGGTTAATCTTGCGCTGCGACAGCTGGCGGGCCATCGCTTCCGCCCCTTCATTATTAAAGCCCATCCGGTTAATAAGCGCTTCGTCGGAAGGCAAGCGGAAGAGCCGCGGCAGCTCGTTGCCCGGCTGTCCTTTTGGCGTTACCGTTCCTACCTCGGCAAATCCGAAGCCGATGCTGGAGAAGCCGTCCGCTGCTACGCCATTCTTGTCCAGGCCGGCAGCAAGTCCAACCGGATGAGGGAAATGAATGCCGAACAGATCAACCGCAAGCTCCGGCGAATCAGCCACGCCGTACATGGCATGCAGCATGTTATTCATGCCCGGAACGCGTCCGGCTGTATGCAGGCCGTCAATGACGAGATGATGAGCTTTTTCGGGATCCATTTGGAAAAATACCGGTTTAAGAATAGAAGAATAAAGCAAGATTACACACTCCGTTTCAAGTTTCTGTCCTACCTGACAGTTTATCTTTTTTATAAGAAAAAGAAAAGGGCGACGCTGGCCGGCAAGTCCTTCCGGATATTGCGGCAGAACAAGAAACCGTTTACAATGTGGGTATATGGTATTCATTTTTCCCACGGAAAGGTTGATTGACGATGAGCACAGCCAAACGGAAAGCTCCCGCTATGAAACAGAAGCCAAAAGAAGAGGTAAACGTCAAGGCGCTCGCCTGGATCGGTTCGGTCGTGGTTGTTATTATCGCCGCCGTTGTCGTCCTCCTCATCCTCAATCAATAGTCATACGAAGACGCGCAAAAAAACTCCATGCTCCCAGCGAAAGCTGAAGTAGCATGGAGTTTTATTATGACAGCTTACATATTAAACGGATCGTCAGCGATTTTGATCGAATCTGTAGGGCAGCCGTCGCAAGCATCTTGCAGATCGTCGTACAGTTCTTCAGGAATTTCTGTATTACCATGGTTGCCGTCGTTTCCGAAGATGACTTCAGCAATACCCTCGTCGTCGTAATCGTAAATATCTGGTGCCGTAGCGCCGCAAGCTCCACATGCGATACAGGTGTCTTTCTCTACCCATGTAAATTTAGCCATTGGTATTCCCTCCCACAAAAAAATAGACATAAAAATGCTTCTGCAAACGTCGTGATGTATTTACCGCTCGCTATAATTATTGTGAACCTTCACTCATCAATATATAACAAACAGAGCACCTTGGCAACAAGCTATGCCCATGCAATTGTTACAATTCATCCTTTTGGAGAGAAGTGCCGCGCAATCGCTTATTGCGGATAAGCACGGACGGATCATCCCCCAGCATGCCCGCCGTAAGCACGGCACTCTCGCCAAATTTGTCCCGCAGCACATCCATCGTTTTGGTCAATGCTTCCTTGCGAGGCTGCTCCTTGTAATCGAACAAATCAAGCTGAACGGCAGTCTCTTCCTCCGCCGTCAGGTTTTGCAGGGTAACCCCCAGGAGGCGCGCGGGATCATTTCCCTTCCAATGATCATCAAAGAGGCGGCAGGCTTCATGATAAATCACATCCGTCGAATGCGTCGGGGCGCGAAGCGTGCTGGAACGGGTTATGGTAGCCATATCCGGCTTCCGGATCGTAATCTGGACCGTTGATGCCATGAGCTTCTGCCGGCGTAGCCTGCGGGCCGTCTGATCGGCCAGATTGAGCAATATCCGGTGGGCATCCTCCCGGTCCGTTACGTCATATGGCAGCGTGGTGGTGTGCCCGATCGATTTGCTTTGTTCCCGGTCCGCGCGCACCTCGGAATGATCAATGCCGTGGGCGGCCGATTTCATCCACGAGCCGTATATTCCGAACTGGCGAATCAGCAGCTCCTCGTCGGCCGCAGCGAGCTGACCGATTGTGCGTATGCGCAGCCTCTCCAGCTTATCAGCCGTTTTCTTCCCTAGACCATGAAGCACATCGCATGGTTTATCCCACAATATATTCGGTACATCCCTCAGCCGCAATACCGTCAATCCGTTAGGCTTCTTCATATCGGAAGCCATTTTGGCGAGCAGCTTATTAGGCGCGACGCCAATCGAGCATGGCAGCGTCCACTCTTCGGCGATCCGCTTTTGCAGCGCTTCCGCGATTTCCAGAGGCGAACCGAAGATCTTAGAGCCCGTTATATCCATGTAACATTCGTCGATTGAGATCGGCTCCACAAGGGGCGTGTATTCCCTTGCGATCATCATAAACCCGCGCGAATATTTACGGTACAGCTCAAAATCCGGCTGGATGATGGTCAGATTGGGGCATATCCGCATCGCCTGCCTTACGGTCATGCCCGTCTTGATTCCCTTGCTACGCGCGGCATAAGAGCAGGTGACGATAATCCCTTTGCGGAGCTCTACGCTTCCGGCGACGGCCGTAGGCTTTCCTTTATATTTCTCTGGTTCCTCCGCTTCATGCACGGAGCAGTAGAATGCATTCATATCCAAATGAAGAATGACGCGCCCTTTGGCCGGATAATCCTTGTGTACGTCAGCCATAGCCTATATTCACCTTCCTACTCCTCCCAGCATACCGCCCAGCAGGAAGGTGCGTCAAATCATATGGAAGCGTTAAAAAAATTCCATGCTCCTCTCTACATTCTAATCAACAAGTGTTATAATAGTTAATTATATTTTGTGTAGGCGATCAGTGAAAAAGGAGGCGTCCCGGCTATGACAACATCGATAACAATATTTGATACTACGCTGCGCGACGGTACGCAAGGCGAAGGGATCAGCCTGTCAGCGGATGATAAGCTCAAAATTGCTCAAAAACTTGACGCTCTCGGCGTTCATTATATTGAAGGCGGGAATCCTGGAAGCAACGGTAAGGATATTGAGTTTTTCCAACGGGTTAAGAGCTTGAATCTGCAATCGAAAATTACGGCATTCGGAAGCACGCGCCGTAAATTCAGCCAGGCTGATCAAGATGCTTCCCTAGTGCGCATTGCGGAGTCCGGTGTACCGGCGGCTACGCTCGTAGGCAAATCATGGGATTTCCACGTGCATACGGCTTTGCAGACTACGCTGGAAGAGAATTTGTCTATGGTCTACGATTCCATCGCTTTCTTGAAACAAAGAGGCATGGAGGCATTGTTTGATTCCGAGCATTTCTTCGACGGATACAAAAACAATCCGGAGTATGCGGTAGCGGTATTGCGTAAAGCCCAGGAAGCCGGCGCAGACTGGCTGGTGCTCTGCGATACGAACGGCGGTACTTTGCCGGGTGAAATTCACGAAATCGTCAGCCGCGTCCGCCAAGAGCTGACAGCGCCTATCGGCATACATACCCACAATGACTGCGAGCTGGCCGTCGCCAACTCCCTTGCAGCCATTCAGGCCGGTGCGCGTCAAGTGCAAGGTACGATTAACGGTTACGGCGAACGTTGCGGCAACGCAAATCTTTGTTCGATCATTCCGAATCTTCAGCTCAAGATGGGTTACGATGTTCTCCCGGAAGAGAAGCTTCGGACACTAACCGGCACTGCCCGTTACGTTAGCGAGATTGCGAACGTGAATATGCCGGTAGGACAAGCTTATGTCGGCAATGCCGCATTTGCCCACAAAGGCGGCATTCACGTGTCGGCTATCATGAAGGACTCCAAAACGTACGAGCATATCCAGCCTGAGCTTGTAGGCAACAAGCAGCGCATTCTGGTATCCGAGCTTGCCGGCCAATCGAATATTATTTCGAAGGCGCAGGCGCTTGGACTGGATGTGAATGCCAACAACGAGCAGACTAAAGCGATCATGGATCATATCAAGGAGCTTGAACACCAAGGCTATCAATATGAAGCCGCAGACGCTTCCCTTGAGCTTCTTCTCCGCCAAGCTTTTGGCGAACCGGTTGAAGTCTTCAAGGTTGAGTCGTTCAAGATTCTGGTTGAGAGCGGCGCCAAAGGTCAAATGAACTCGGAAGCCATCGTCAAGCTGAACGTGGACGGCCAGCAGGTTTATACGGCAGCGGAAGGCAACGGTCCGGTTAACGCGCTCGACAATGCCCTGCGCAAAGCTCTGGTGCAGTTCTATCCGAAGATCGAAGAGATTCATCTCTCCGACTATAAAGTTCGTGTATTTGACGAAAAGGATGCAACAGCCGCCAAGGTACGCGTTCTCATCGAATCCTCTAATGTGGACAGCACATGGAGCACTGTAGGCGTTTCCAGCAACGTAATCGAAGCAAGCTGGGAAGCGCTTGTCGACAGTATCCGTTATGCTTTGCTTAACATGGAGAAGTCAACAACGGCAAACTTTGACAATACCGAACGTATCGGTGTAATCAACCACTAATAAAAAAACGCCCGGCAGCTGGTCTGCCGGGCGTTTCTTTTTTGAATCAGCTGTATTGCTCAATCAGCCTCTCCCATTCGTCAATCGTAATAACGCCGTTGATCCTCTCGCGGATAACACCCGAGGAGTCGATCAGGAACGTTGTAGGGAACGTATCTACCTTGTAGGTATTGGTTACATCCCCTTTCCGGTCCATCAGAACCGGGAACGTAAATTCGTGATCTTCCACAAATTGCCTTGCCGCTCTTTCCTTATCGAATTTTGTGGCATTTACGCCGTAAAATGCGATTTTATCCCCGTATTTCTCATACAGCTTCTGCAAGTCCGGCGCTTCCAGCTCGCACGGGCCGCACCATGACGCCCAGAAGTTTACGAAGGTCAGCTTGTCCTGCTTGCCTCCGATTGCGTAGTTCTTCTCGTCAAGCCCCGGCAGCTCAAAGGTTACCGCCTCGGAGCCGGCTTTTGGCTTGAAATCGGATGCCGCTGCCGTAACGCTGGATTCATCCTTGGATACATATTGATACACCGCTAAACCAGCAAATACAAATGCGGCGATAAACAGCATCGTAGCGCGCTTCATGGTGTCCCTTCTTTCTCTTTCATTTCTAGATTATGCCTATCGTAACACGGCGAGGAATGGAAGCTCAAGCCGGGGGGCACATTAGCCATAAAATCGTCAATGTCACCTAGATCGGAGGACAACTTTTTATGGCCGAACACAAATGGCTGCAGTATATCGCTTTTGCTTCCGTCCCGCTTGTCCTGGTGCTCGGCAACTCCATGCTTGTTCCGATTTTGCCTGACCTCGCCAAACAAATGAAGCTGTCCGAGCTGCAGTCCAGCCTTGTTATCACTTTATTCTCGGTAAGCGCCGCCGTTTTCATACCAGCCATTGGGTATTTGTCGGACCGTTTCCGCCGTAAAGCAATCATTATCCCCGCATTAGCGGTATATGGGGCCGCAGGAATCGTTGCGGGTTTTGCCGCGATTTGGGGATCTTACTGGCTTTTGATCAGCTCAAGGGCTTTGCAAGGTCTCGCAGCGGCCGGAACCGCTCCGATTGCAATGGCACTGGTTGGCGATATGTACAAGGATGGCCAGGAAAGCGAGGCGTTAGGCATTGTTGAAGCCTCCAACGGTGCAGGCAAAGTGGTCAGTCCGATTCTTGGCTCTCTGCTCGCACTAATTATCTGGTACGCGCCGTTTTTTGCTTTTCCCGTATTTTGCGCGGCATCGCTGCTTGCCGTGTGGTTTTTCATCAAGGAACCGGATTCCAAATCCGAGCCCTTAAAGCTCAAGCAATATTTGGCCGACATGAAAAAAATATTCCGCGAAAAAGGCCGCTGGCTGATTACCGCTTACTGCACGGGAGCATTAGGCCTATTCCTGTTATTTGGGGTCTTGTTTTATTTGTCCGATCTGCTGGAGAAGCCTCCCTACAACATCGACGGCGTTCTGAAAGGCTGTATACTTGCTATTCCGCTGCTTGGTCTTGTCATTACGGCTTATCTGACCGGTCACTCCATCAAAAAGGATGGCAAAAAAATGCGCCGTTGTATTCTGATCGGACTATCGCTTATGAGCGCCGCCTTGATCGGTTGTTTGTTCAGCTATTGGCTCATTTACCTGTTTATTGGTTTTATCACCATAAGCAGCGTAGGCACAGGATTGCTTCTTCCCTGCCTAAACACATGGATTACAGGCTCCGTCGACAGCTCTCACCGCGGGATTGTAACCTCCTTTTATAATAGCTTAAGGTTTTTGGGCGTTGCCGCAGGCCCTCCGCTGTTCAGTTGGCTTGCCGACCGCTCGGTTACCGCTCTGTTTATCCTTTTGGCTGTTTTGGCTATTGTCGCCTTACTGTTCGCAATTCGTCTTCTGCATCCGGAGAAAACGGCAAATCCGGCTAGCTAAACCATTCCTGGGCTTTGTATAATAAGCTGTACCATCAGGAAAGGGGCATCCGGCTTACATGCTTTCCATTGCCATAACACGTCTAGCATACGATCAACTGCTTGGTTATTGTCAAAAATCGCTGCCGCAGGAGGCATGCGGGGTTCTCGCAGGAGAAGCCGCAACGCCAGACAGCCCTGCGGTTGTTACCCATATTTACGATATATCGAATGTACACGAGGAGCCCCTACGCTCATTCCGTTTTCACCCGGAGGAATGGATATCCGCGTATTACGGCATACAAAAAAACCGACAGTCGCTCGTCGGTTTTTTCCACTCCCATCCAACTTCATCGGCCGTCCCTTCCACGCGCGATTGGCTTGGCTTGCCGGTCTCCGATGATTCGATCTCCTATTGGATTATCTCTATGCAGGGCAGTCCCGCGGCAGTTGTCCAGCCTTTCCGGATGGATGGACAAACCTTTCGTCCGCTTGTACTAATGCTTACTTAAATAGGCGTATAAGTCCCCTAAAGTCGTAATGTTCCGGTCCAAAATCCTGACGAGAAACTGCTGCCACAGCTTTGCCGTCATCATGGAATCCTGCAGGGCATGGTGACGCTCGGTAATCGGAATGCCACCGTCCTCCAGAAGATCGTCAAGCGCATAGGATGCCCGTTTCGGCTCCAGCCACTTGGCTACCAGCATCGTGTCCAATACCCGGTGATTCAAGCTGACCTTGGATGTCCGCCACAAAGCCGCATTCAAAAACTGCTTATCATGTCCGGCCGCATGCGCGATCAGCAACCTTCTGCCGATAAACTCCATGAAGTCATGAAGAACCTGCATCAGATCGGGCGCATCCTGCACCATCTCGTTAGAAATACCGGTTAACTCTATGATTTGCCTTGGAATTCGGCGTTTCGGATTTACCAGACTATAGAACTGCTTGGATTCGTCTAGCTCAAGTCCCTTCATATGGACTGCGCCAAACGATATAATTTCATCGCCATTAGAAGGATAGAACCCGGTTGTCTCCAAATCAAAGACAACAATGTCAAGCTCCTTCAGAGGCGTATCCAGCATGGACTGTTTGCGCTGCTCTTTGTTGATGGAACGGATAAACGCCATCTGCTGCGCATTTTGCGAGCCCAGCATTGAAGCAAAGGCAGGCGTGAAGCCTCCCATTTTATACAGGTTCCACATCCGCCCGACGCCTTTTGGTTCCTTCATTTCCTTTCATCACCGCCTTACATGAGCCTTCCCGTTGTCCGTTTTAACACCTTACGCTGAAGCTTCTTGCCGGTTCTCAGCGCGCTCTTCAGCTCTTCGGTCATTTCTCTAGACAAGCTCCGACCGGAGAGTTTTCCGTTATTGGCGTATAGTCCTCCCTCATTCTGCTCCGTTGTCATTAACCGAAGCCGGAGAAAGAGAAGGAATGCCTGCTCATAAGCCGCAGCCTCCTCCGATGGCAATAGATCGTGAAGGGCAAGCATGCGGATCCGCGACAGCGTTGACGTATCCCGTATACCCGCTTGAATAGCTAATAACCGAATTGCGTTTACAAGGGGAATATAGGCCCCGTATTTGATATCTAGACTACCCGCATCCGTACCGTATTGTTCCTTGAGCAAATGGCCGAATAATCCGAGCAGCACCTTATGGCGCATCGTATTATCAAGCATTCGCCTCGTAATATTCGGATGCTCTATTACATTATTGAAATAATGATCTCTAAGCTCGAAGGCAAGACGATGATCGCCAAAGACCGATCGTCCGTCTGCCAATATCAACAAGTACCGAACGGCTTCCCAGGCCGGTTCTTCAAACCAGCCATTCAGCTTGACCTTCCATTCGGTTAACGACATGCACCACTCCGGATTATTGCTTAGCACATTCCCTTCGCATAACGGATAACCGGACTGATGCAACGTCGAGACGATGATTGAGGTTAATTGCTGAAAATAAGCCCTGGTATCCTCCGAATCGCCCGCAGGATCCTCAAACACAATACCGCTGTCCTGATCACTCGACAGCGTCTGCTCCTGACGTCCACCGCTGCCGAACAATAGATATGCGTAAGGCACGGGGGGAGAACCGCTCCCGAGCCGTGCCATTTCCGCTTCCGCTAGTATGATTGAGCGGCATATGAGTGTATCATGCAGCTCATTTAATTGTTCGTTGAATTGTTCGACCGGACTCTTCTGGAGAATACCTTTCATATGCTCGTGTACTTGATCCCGCAAACTGCGCAGTACATTCACGTTATCGGCCTTGCCGATTTGCTTCAGAAGCTGCACACGTACCGGATCCCCCATCCGCCGCCTCTCCCCTCAGGTCAGTCCAACAAACCTCGCCTTAACCTTGGATTTCTTGACCTTTTTTGAATTGCTCAGGATAACCATAAGCGCCATGCTCACTCAGGTCAAGACCGATAATTTCTTGCTCTTCCGTAACGCGGAATCCGATTGTAATTTTAATGAGGAAAAGAACCAGGAACGATGCACCCAGGACAAACGCGCCGCACACTAGTACCGACAACGCTTGAACGCCCAATTGGTGCCAGCTGCCTGTGTCGATCAGACCGCCTTGGCCCACGCCAACTTTTGCCGCCAATTCGTCTGTTGCGAAGATACCGTTAGCCAACGTACCCCAGATACCTGCTGCGCCGTGTACGGACATCGCGTAGATCGGATCGTCCACTTTGATTTTCTCGAAGAACTTCGCGCTGTAGAATACAAGCACGCCTGCAACCAGACCGATAACTACGGCAGCCCATGGCTCTACGAATGCGCAAGAAGCTGTAATCGCTACGAGACCGGCAAGAGTACCGTTCAGCATCGTTGTAATATCGCCCTTACCGTTAACAGCCCACGAGATCAGCATAGCCGCAACTGCGCCGGCGCCTGCACCAAGCATGGTAGTAAAGCCTACATAACCAAAGAAGCCGTCGCCGATTGCAAGAGTAGAACCAGCGTTAAAGCCGAACCAGCCAACCCACAGCAGCAATACGGACAAAGCCGTAAATACTTGGTTGTGACCGGAAATTTCGTTAGCGGAACCGTCTTTGTTATATTTGCCGATACGTGGTTTCAGCAGAATAGTTGCCGCGAGTGCCGCAAGAGCGCCGGACAAGTGGACAACCGTCGAACCCGCGAAATCTTGCGCGCCGTCTTTTGCAAGCCAGCCGCCGCCCCAGATCCAGTGAGCCACGATAGGATAGATAATACCGATAAAGATAATAGTAAAGATAAAGTAGGAAGACAATTTAGCGCGTTCCGCGAAGCCACCCCAAGCGATGGACAGCGATACAATAGCGAAAGCCAATTGGAACAGGAAGAACAATGTAGTAGGAAGTCCGTCTCCTACGCTAATAATAGAAGGATCAAACAGAAAATCGCCATAACCGATAAAGCCGTTAAGCGAGCTGTCAGCGCCAAATGCGAAGCCATAACCAACGGCCCAGTAAATCAATGCCGCAAGGCCTGCCGTGAAAATCGTTTTGCCGGCTACGTGGCCTGCGTTTTTCATTCGGGTGGAGCCTGTTTCCAAGAGAATAAAACCGCCTTGCATGAGCAGTACAAGCACGAAAGCAACCATTACCCACAGGGAGTTAATTCCCATGTTTAGTGTTCCTGCCGTTGGGTCATCGGCAAACGCCATTGCCGGGAACACCAAGCATAATGCAGCTAAAGTTAACACCATTTTCTTAATCAATACGACCACTCCCTTAATGTGATGTTTACTAACATGTTAGGAAAGACTTAATGTCATTATAGTCAGGAACACCTATTTTGACAATATATATTCTTCTAAATTAGAAAAAAAATCTAACGTTCGTGTCTCAAAACGAACGGAATGTTAAGTTTTTTTACAAATGAGCTGGGAAATTGGTTCTAGAGTCTATCCATTCTTCGCATTTTGAATCTACGACTTTAGAATCAGAATCTACGAACCTTCATTAAAGAGGCGAAATTTGTACATTCATGTAACACGTTTGACTGTACGGTTAGTTTCCGATTATGATTAGAGGACAGTATTATAGAAAGAAGGTGGAGGGATTGGGGATACGAAGCTTTATCGCATAGGCGAGCTCGCGAAATTAGCGGGTGTCAGCCCTCGGACAATTGATTATTACACCTCAATGGGCCTATTAGAACCGTCGGAACGTTCCGCCAAAAATTATCGCTTGTACCATCATGAAACTTTAGTCCGTCTCGAACGTATCGAACAAATGAAGAACGAAAAATATACGCTAGACGAAATCAAGGAAGCTTTGGACGGCTGGAGCAAGGTTACGCCAGAGGAGCAAGTGTCTCGGAAGCTTACAGACCTTCAGCATCACCTATCCCAGCTGGAACGCGAAGTAAAAGAGCTGGAGCCGGTGATCAAACAGCTTAAGCCGAGACAAGCAAACCGTCTGTACACCCGCTTGATGCCGCAAACCGCGGCTTGCATCGAGGCGTTAATGCTTCTCATTAACAAGGGACCATTTATGTAAGGATATGTCCCATCGATGTAATCCTTGACCACTCTGATGGAGGTATGATCACATGTTTTTTCACCCTATGGACTTCCTTATCCTAATTGCCTTCGGTTTATCCATTTGGGCGCAGTTCCGGGTAAAAGGAACGTTCAACCGCTGGGCCGGCGTACAAACCACGTACGGATTGACCGGTTACCAGGCTGCAAGACGCATGCTGGATGCTAACGGCTTGCATGACATACCTATTGAACCCGTACGAGGCACCTTGTCGGACCACTACGATCCGATCCACCGCGTTGTCAGATTATCCGAGCCGGTCTACTATGAAAGCTCGATTTCCGCCGTTGCGGTTGCGTGCCACGAGGTTGGCCATGCAATCCAGCACAAAGTACATTACCCAATGCTGGTGCTTCGCCACCGGATATTCCCGGTCGTTAACATCGCATCCGGTATTGCACCGTTCCTGCTCATCGCCGGTTTCCTGTTCCATGCAATGAACCTTGTTGGACTAGGCATCATCTTCTTCTCCGTTGCCGTTGCCTTCCAGGTGATCACGTTGCCGGTCGAGTTCAACGCAAGTAACCGGGCACGCGATTTAATGGTCGCGGAAGGCTTTATTACAAACGAAGAAGAACGTGGCGTAGCCAAAGTACTTAACGCAGCTGCACTCACTTACGTGGCAGCAGCACTGATCTCTTTGCTGGAGCTGGTTAAGTACATTATGATCTTCACATCATCAAACAATGATGACTAACCGATAATACAAATAAAAGGGCTGCCTCAATCGTCGCTATGACGATGGGACAGCCCTTTTTCTATCGTTTATTTCTCTTTGTTTCCCTGCTTACCTTCAAGCTCATTAAAATATCTCAACAGGAAGCCATGGAATACTTTGGCCACTAGCGGCATCTTCTCGTTAGAGCGATGAATGATGCCGATATTCCGCGTTACATTAGGGGTTCTTACCCGAACCTTGGCCGATTGCAGCACGCCCGCGTGATACAAGGCCATCTCCGGCAGCAGACTTACCCCCATACCGGCTGCAACCAAACCTCGGATGGTCTCGGTCTCTTCCCCTTCAAAGCCGATTTTCGGGGTAAATCCGGCCTCCTGGCAGGCTTCCCATACAATTGGTCGCAGCGAGTACCCTTCACTGAACATAACAAACGTATCTTCCTTCAGTTGAATAAGGTCGATCTCCTGCTCTCCGGCTAGCCGATGATTCGGAGGCAGGATAGCAAACAGTTCTTCGGTAAGCAGAACTTCGCCGCAAACCTGCTCATGCTCATCCGGAAAAGGCGAGATAAATGCGAGGTCAATCTCGCCTTTTACCATATCCCGAATCAAGGATGGATACATTCCCTGACGGAATCGAAATTTGACATTAGGATGAAGTTTGCGGAAGGCTGCGACAACTTGGGGAACAACCGACACCCCAAGACTATGCGGAAAGCCTAGCCGGATTTCCCCTTTCTCCGGATCCATAAACTCGTGAATTTCCACGACTGCCCTCTCCAGATCGTCAAGGATCACTTCCGCGCGTTTAAGAAACAGCTGGCCCACCGGCGTGAGCTGCAGATTGCGCCCTTTCTGCAAAAACAGCTTCACACCCAGCTCTTCCTCGAGCTGATGGATTTGACGGCTGACCGCGGATTGCGCAACATGCAGCTCTTCAGCCGCTTGCGTCACATGTTCTTTTTTGGCAACCTTCACAAAATAATAAAGCTGTCGTAGTTCCATAATGTCTCCAATCTCTCCCGTACATCCTGATTCTAATACACGCGCCGTCTCTTCGTCATCGCGCGGTCCAATAAGCCGTAAAGCAAAAATCCTGCAATCCCGCCTCCAACATGCCCAAGCAAGCTCACGCTAGGCACAATAACCGAGAAGACCAGACCAAAGCCAAGAATCGTGTAAACCGTTTTTCTCGAGCCTTGGTCCAGCCATGCCTTGCGGAAGATAGCGATATAGAGAAATGCTCCAAACACCCCGTAGATCGCTCCTGAAGCCCCGGTGGACAAATAAATAGTCCGGTCATCTCCAAACAGACCATGTACCATGCCGGTTAACAAATTCGCGATAATTCCGCATAACAGATAAAACACGGCATATTTCACCGGCTTCAATAACCGCTCCAGAGGCGGAGCAAATACAAGGATCGAAAACATATTAAAGAAAATATGCTGAAAGCTTGAATGCATAAACATCGAGGTTAGAATCCGCCATGGTTCCTTGAGGCCGTACGGATTGTCCGGCATATAGCTGACAAACCCGCCTGACCGTACTAAATGATAATTGTCGTTAATATCCCCCGTCACGGCGATTACAATAAAATAAATGAGATTAAGCGCAATGATCACGGAAGTAACCGGAAAGGCGCGCAAATAACCCCGAAAGCTTTCGTATCTTAAAAAAATCATTACGTATCACTCCTTCCAACCATTGGACAACGCCGATTCATAAAGCTTATAATATAACCTGTTACAAACCTTAAACGTGAGAAGGAGGACATATCCATTATGTCACAAGAACGCACTGGCGTTGCCGCATTTAAAGGCAATCCTATTACATTAATCGGACCGGAAGTAAAAGTGGGAGATCAAGCTCCCGATTTCACTATCAACAAATCGCTTGTCGACTCCGTATCCTTAAAAGATTTCGCAGGTAAAGTAAAATTGATCAGCGTTGTTCCTTCGATCGATACAGGCGTATGCGATGCGCAAACCCGCCGTTTCAACGAAGAAGCCGCTTCGCTGGGCGATAACGTAATCGTGCTGACAGTAAGCGTTGATACTCCATTCGCGCAATCCCGCTGGTGCGGTGCGGCAGGCGTAGATAAAGTCGTGATGCTGTCGGATTTCAAATCGCATGACTTCGGTCAAGCTTACGGCGTATACATAAAAGAATTCGGTCTTGATATGCGCTCCATCTTCGTAATCGACGCAAACGATAAAGTACAATACGTCGAATATCTGTCCGAAATGACAGAACATCCAAACTACGAGCAAGCGATCAACGCTGTTAAAGCTCTCGTATAATTTACGCGTAAATAAAGCGAGTGAAGGCTTGCCTTCCTCGCTTTTTTATTTATTATGTGATTCCTTCTTATGCCTTGAAAGCAGCGAGCTTCTTGTCCAGCGTCCGGTAAATATCAAGAATAACCCGGTAATTGGAACCAAGATCGCCTAGCGAGCCTTTTGAAGCGGAATAAATATCAACTGCCGAGGTAACAGGATTCACGCTAATAACGGTTACCGTTATATCCATTGTACGTCCCGTCATCGTACGTTTCTCCAGGACAATCTCTCCAACCGACTTCACTTCGTGGAGCAGCTTGTAACCCTGCATCTTCTTCAGGGTGGACACAACTTCCTCCCATGCCTTTTCCTTCGAAAGCTTGTAAATATGTGATTTGAGCAGTGGGTCTTTAGCTTTATCGCCCGTCGCTTCGTGACTGCGAAGCAGTCCGATTAGAGTGCGCTTCAACAACGATGATCTCCCCCTCTAGCATCTATGTACATCAAAATAATTGTAGCATGTTTATATGCATGAAAAAAGTCCATAAACCTGTTTCAACATACAAAAGCAGTTCCTTGATCATCCCGCGAGGATAACCAAGGAACTGCCGGTCACTATAATGGCAATAAAAAACCCGCGAATGCCGTCCGACTTACATGCTTCTTAAACCCGCTCTCGCAGGTGGGTGTCCGCAGAAACGTTTTTGAGATCCCCTTTAGAGGGCTTGTCAGCCGCGTTTCAATGTTGGTCTCCCTAGAAACAGCCATTGGTTCAAAACAACGAAAAGCCGAAACGAACATCGCAGGATGTATTGCTATTATAGACGTAAATCCGGCAAAAGTAAACTTCGCATTGCTTGCAATTACTGGTTCCGGTCTCTCTCCGAATCCGTAAGCTCCGCAAGCTCGTTCTCCTGTTCTTCCGCTGCCCTCTTCTTCTCGTTCTCCATCTGATCTTGAAGCTTGCGGTAGATCAAGTGGAAATTCCAGAACGAAAGATAAGCGATTACACTGCCCATGAAAAACGGAATAAGGAACGTATACTGCGTACTGAAGTACATAACCGCCGCGGCCATAATCGCCGTCGAGAACGAACGGATCGGACGTCCGATCGTAATCAGAATCGCGTTTTTCAGCAATTGAAACGTTTTCATATGATAGTGCACAAGCATCGAGAAGAAGTTGAATAAGGAAACAACGAGAAGCAGGCAGATTGCCAGGTACAAATAGGAGAACAAATTGAATTTATCCTGGTAAACAATAAAATCAATAATCATGATGCCAAGTATAAGCGAGTAGAAAATGCCGCCAATCATACTCTGCAAATAGTTCTCTTTGTAACCGCGGAAGAACGTTTTGAACATAGGTACATCGACTTCACCCATCACCCATTTGCGCGCAATCGTAAACATGGCTGCCGTAGCCGGGAACAAGGTGAATGGCGCAATAACCGCCATCATAATTAATGTAGCATACACCTGACTAGTAATCGCAGAATCAGATGTATTCGCCGGGGCTGCAAGAAGTCCGCTCCAAGCGATAAATACAAACGGAATCGAACATACCAGCCATAAGATGTTAATGACCGCCAGACGCATTATCCATTCGGAAATCCGATACAAACCGCCAACAAGGCCTTTTGGTTCCATTTGATTCGCCCCTACCCTAATAGAATGAATAATTATGAAAAAAAGGGAAAGCCCGAATGCCCGTTAGGCATCACGGACTTCCCCTGATCTACATACCTTAGTTGTTTACGAAGTCTTCAGACGAATATTTCGGACGGCGCGGTTCGCTGCTGCTGCTGCTGCGGCCTTCGCCGCTGCGTCCGCGTCCACCGCCGTTGTTGTCGCGATTGCGGTTTTCATAGCTGCCGCGGGATCCGCCGCCGCCATTGCCGCGTCTGTCGTCACGGCCACGGTATCCGCCGCCACCGTTGCCTTGACCGCCACGGTTGCCGCCGCCAAACGAACCGCCGGAGAAACGGCGTCCATTCGAACGGATATCCGGCTTGCGTTTTTTAGCGCGAAGCGGTTCTTCCGGCGTCAGCTCAACGCTAACGTCTTTCTTCTCGCCTGTAAGCAGCTTCAGAGCCGCTGCCATCAAATGCACGGAATCATATTGCTCGAGCAATTGGATCGCACTGCCCTTGTACTCGGTGAAGTCTTCATTCTGAACAACTTCGAGCACGCGCTCAGCCGTCAGGCGTTGCTTGCCTTCGATCGCTTCAGCCAAGCTAGGCAGAGGCTTCTTGCTGATGCGTTGACGCGTAACCTTCTCGATGAAGTGAAGATGGTCCACTTCGCGAGGCGTTACGAACGAATAAGCGGAGCCTTCTTTACCGGCACGACCGGTACGGCCGATCCGGTGAACGTAGCTCTCAGGGTCTTGCGGAAGGTCGAAGTTGATAACGTGCGTTACGCCCGATACGTCGAGACCACGCGCCGCAACGTCGGTTGCCACGAGAACATCGATGCTGCCGTCGCGGAATTTGCGCATAACGTTATCACGCTGGTTCTGAGACAGGTCACCATGCAAGCCATCAGCCGAATATCCGCGTTTTTGCAAACCTTCGCTGAGCTCATCAACACGACGTTTCGTACGACCGAAAATAATGGCGAGTTCAGGCGATTCCATGTCGAGCAAGCGGGCTAGCGCTTCGAATTTCTGACGCTCGTGAACTTCGAAATAATTTTGTTGAATCGTCGGTGCTGTAACTTGTTTTGAAATAACCGCTACATGCTCCGGATTTTTCAGGAATTGCTGTGCCAGCTTCTGAATATTCGGAGGCATTGTTGCCGAGAACAGCAAAGTTTGGCGCTCTTCCGGCACTTGCTTCAGAATGGATTGGATATCCTCCATGAAGCCCATGTCCAGCATTTCGTCCGCTTCGTCAAGAACAACGGTCTGTACATCTTCAAGCTTAATGGTCTTGCGGTTAATATGGTCGAGCAAACGGCCCGGTGTACCGATAATAATTTGCGGCTTCTTTTTCAGCGCGCGAATCTGGCGACCGATTTCTTGTCCGCCGTAGATCGGCAGTGAACGAAGACCTTTGTATTTAGTCAGCTTCCCGATCTCGTCTGCTACTTGGATAGCAAGCTCGCGGGTTGGCGTCATAATCAATGCAACGATGCGTTCTTCACTAGTCGGAATTTTGTTAATAAGTGGAATTCCGAATGCAGCCGTTTTGCCTGTACCCGTCTGTGCTTGACCAATCATATCGCTCCCCGCCATTGCAATTGGGATCGATTTGTCTTGGATCGGGGTAGATTCCTCAAATCCAAGCTCCGTAATTGCCTGCAACACTTTTGGTTCCAGGCCAAATTCAGCAAATGTTTTCAAACTTTTCTCATACTCCTTTTATCTGCAGCCTACTAAAAAATATCCAAACCATTATAGCACATAACAACTTACGAATACCAGCAATGGGCAAAAAGCCATACTACCATAGATTAACAACCGCTGATTTTCAGCGAATTCAATTATGGAGATTACCAAAAATGAACAAATGGATTTTTAAACCCGGTGTTACCGCAGTAGTTATGACCATAGGCGCTTTGCTTATTGCAGGCGCGTTCAATTTGTTCCTCATTCCCCACCAATTGTTGAGCGGCGGCTTGTCCGGCGTTGCGATGATGATCGGCTACATTACCGGCGGAAATATCGGCTGGCTGTATCTGATCCTAAATGTTCCCGTACTCGTCTGGGGCTGGTTTATCGTGGGACGGCGGTTTATCATCTGGAGCATGTACACCGTTCTGGCTTCCACTTTATTTCTCCAGCTCATTCCGGTTACGGCCATAGCCAAAGATTTAGTCTTGGCCTCCGTCTTTGGCGGTATTATCCTTGGCGTTGGAACAGGCATGACCTTAAGATACGGCGGATCTTCCGGCGGCTTCGACATCATCGCATCCATTATAACACGCAAAAGGGACTTGCCGGTCGGATCCATTATTTTCACCCTGAACGGCCTTGTCATAGCGGCACTCGTCCTCTATACGCAGGATTGGAATCTGGCGCTCTACTCCCTGCTGTCCATCTATATAGCGGGTAAAGTGGTCGACATCATCCATGTCCGGCATATTAAAGTAACAGCCTTTATTATAACCACCAAGACGGAGGAGATGCTTAAGAAGCTGCTAAGCCATCCTCGCGGCATTACGATCATCAAGACCAGAGGCGCCTACACGTCAGCCGAACAGGATATGCTGATGACCGTCCGTACGCGATACGAGCTTGCCGAGCTGCGAAAAACGATTGCCTCGATCGATAACCGCGCCTTCGTTAATATCGTGGAAACCGTCGGGGTTATAGGCGACTTCCGGCGGTCGAAGGATTAGCCCAGGTATAATAGACAAACATGGAATCATATACATATCCCTATGTTTTTGCATTTCATCCTGTTATAATGTGGTTATCCCGTTAATTTTGTTTTCTTGCCATATGATTTGCCCTGAACCTATGATGAAAGGGTGATGCTCAGGTGGATATGGAAACAGTCACATTGTCACAGATTGTGGAAAAGCTGGCGCCCGAGCTAAGTTCTTTCCTCACGAAGCGCGAGCTTGCGATTAACATCGTGCTGCGGGATGGATTAGCCGTTCTGGAACCGGAAGATGCAAGGGAAATTGTACAGCACAGCATTTGCGAGCATCAAATACAAGCTTTACTGCAATGACAAAATGGGGTATAAGATCTAGAAAGATTAGCCTGTCGGCTTCGTGCCGGCAGGCTTTTTTGTTTGCAGCGGGACTTGAAACAATTGCCTGCTTAGAAAGAGGCCGGACCGAAAAAAATAATGCCACGATTCCTTCTTCTGCTTTATAATTTGGATGAAAACGCTAACGGGGAGAGGGCATAATTATGGACATTATCTTTTCGACGCTGATGCTTTTGTATCATCTTGTTACGGGAACCGGAGAAGAAAATGCCGCCTCGAAACAGCTTGCTGCCTCTCTTTTTAACGCAGCCGCAGGAAAAACGATTATCCAAGCCGTACCGGCAATGACCACCATAACGCCAGAAGCGTTCAGAGACGGCTTAAAGGCTGATCCCCAGCCGGAGGCACCAATAGTCAAAGGCGTCTACGTAACGGCTTACAGCGCCGGTGGATCGCGTCTGAACTCTCTGCTGAAGCTTATGGACGATACAGAGCTTAACAGCATGGTTATCGACATTAAGGATGATAACGGATACATAACCTATCCGACACAAACGCCCGAGCTGCTGAAGCTTGGGACCACGCAGAAATACATCCCAAACATTCAGACCCTGATGTCGAAGCTGGAGGCCCACAAGGTCTATCCGATTGCCCGGATTGTCGTGTTCAAGGATACGGTTCTGGCGAAAAAGCATCCCGAGTACTCCTACCGTCACGCAGACGGCTCCTTATGGGCTAACGGCAAAGGAGACAGCTTCGTAAATCCTTATCTGCGCGAGGTTTGGGACTATAATGTCGCAGTTGCCAAGGAAGCGGTAAAATTAGGCTTCAAAGAAATCCAATTCGACTACGTGCGTTTCCCGGAAGGATTCGAGAAGAAAGCGGATTCGCTTACTTTCACGAAAACTGAACAAAGCCGGGTTGACGCTGTAGCCGGCTTCGTTAAATACGCCCGGGAGCAGCTCGAGCCGCTTGGCGTTCGGGTTTCCGTCGATATATTCGGCTATGCCGCCTCCGTGCCTGCCGCTGAAGGCATAGGCCAAGACTTTGTAAAGATTTCAAGCGATGTTCACGTTATCTCTCCTATGATCTATCCAAGTCATTACGGCGCAGGGTGGTTCGATCAGCAGGACCCGGACAAGAGTCCGTATGCCACAATTGCCGGAGCAATGAAGGATACGCATAAAAAACTCGATCCGATCGGAGACAAAAAGCCGATCATCCGTCCTTGGATCCAGGATTTCACTGCCAGCTGGCTGGGCAAAGGCCATTATATCAAGTATGGAAGCGCCGAGGTGGAAGCCCAGATCAAAGCCCTCCATGACGCCGGAGTTGACGAATACCTGTTATGGAACGCCGGAAACAATTATTCTGAGGGCGTTAAGTATTAACGCTCCGACGCTCCGGTTATTTCGGTCGCGCGTTCCTTGCGGTTTGTTTCTTGATCAACTTGTTATAGGTTGAAACAAACGCGCAAAAGTCACGCACGACTCGAAATAACCTCCGCTGACCGGCACAAAAAAAGGCTTCTTCGACCAATTGCTGATCGAAGAAGCCGTTTTAATTTTACTAATTATTCCACAACTGCTTTTGCTTTTTTCTTGCGGTTGAACAATTCATATACCATCGGTACGAAGATCAGAGTCAGAAGCGTCGAACTGATCAGACCGCCGATAACGGTGATCGCCATCCCTTTCGAGATCAGACCGCCCGATTCGAAACCAAACGCCAGCGGCAGAAGCGCGCCAACCGTAGCGATAGCGGTCATCAGGATTGGACGCAGACGAGTGCCCGCTGCTTCAAGCAGCGCTTCGCGAACGGACAAGCCTTCTTTTTGCTTCTGAATAACGCGGTCTACGAGTACGATCGCATTCGTTACCACGATACCGATAAGCATCAGCATACCGATCAGAGCGGTAACGCTGATTGTCTCCCCTGCGATCCACAAGCCAACCAATGCACCGATAACGGTGAATGGAAGAGAGAACAGGATAGCAAACGGTGTAAGACCGCCGCCGAATGTGATAACAAGGACCAGATAAACAACAGCGATAGCGGCAAGCATGGCAAGGCCAAGCTGTGTAAACGATTTTTGCATGTCTTCCGTTACGCCGCCCATTTTGATCTCAACGCCTGCAGGCAATTTCATGCCGTCAATCGTTTTCTGAAGATCCGAGGACACGGCGCTAACATTGGAGGATACCACGTCAGCCGTTACTTCCGCATTTATACGGTCGTCAAGACGGGTGATCGTATTCGGCGACTTGCCTTCTTCAATGTTGACTACATCCTTCAGTGCAACCTCCGCGCCGGTTACAGGCGATTTGAGCATTACATTTTCCAGATCGGATTTATTCTTATACGTCTTGGCATCTACCTTCACGTATACATTTACGTCTTCATTGTCTTTCTTGATTGTAGTCAATACCGGGGTATCTCTAACCGGGCTAAGCGCCATTGCTACTTGGCCGGCAGTCAGTCCGTATTGGCTCAGCTTCGCTTGATCCGCTACGATGCGGTATTGTTCATAACGCTCGGAGAGGCTCGAGTCCACTTTCTCAAGATCTTTATTTTCTTTCAGCTTGTTCATCAGATCGGCTACAACCGGATCAAGCGAATCCATATCCGGACCGTATACGACCATAGAGATGGTCGATCCGCCTACGCCGCCGCCTGCGCCGAAGTTCTGCTCTTTCCATTCGCCTTTGCCGCCTAGCTTCTGAAGAAGCGGAACGATCTGATCCTTTTCTTCGGAGAAGTTCTTCGTATCTTCTTTGTAAGTCAGGTTAAACAAAGCTTGCTTCGATGCGCCGGGATTCATCGGATTCTGGCCGCCAACCGCGTATTGCACCACATTAATGCCTTCGCGCTTCATCAGCTCTTTCTCTGCATCCAGCGCCATTTGCTCAACCTGCTCCTTCGTTTCGCCCGGAGCCGGGTTGTACGTTACGATCATCGACTTCTGCTCATCGCCCGGCAGGAAGCTCATGCCGATCAGAGGAGTGAGCGAGAGACTGCCCACAAGCAGAACAATCGCAATAACGGAAGTAATGACTTTATGGTTAAGGGACCATGCCAGAACACCTTTGTACCAGGTTGCCAGGCGGCCATGCTTGTCGTGGTCTACAGCCTTGCCTTCCTTGATGCCGTTCTTGAACATCATATGAGCCAGCATTGGTACAACCGTAATCGCTACAAGCAGGGATGCGAGCAATGCGAATACGACAGTCAAGGCAAACGGCGTGAAGATCTCGCCAACCATGCCGGATACGAACGACAGCGGAAGGAACACGGCAATCGTTACAATTGTCGAGGACATGATTGGAACGAACATTTCGCGGGTCGCATCCAGAATCAATTCTTTGCCTTTCAACCTTTCGCCTTTGAGCGCCATACGGCGGTACACGTTCTCGATAACGACAATCGAGTCGTCGATAACCCGCCCGATCGCGATCGTCATGGCACCAAGCGTCATAATATTAAGCGTAATATCCATTCGGCTCAAGATGAGCAGCGCAATCAGAATCGACAATGGAATCGAAACGACAGCAATAATCGTGGAACGGATGTCGCGCAGGAAGATCATGATGATGAGCACCGCGAACAAAGCACCGATAACCGCTTTCGTGATCATCGTTTCAACCGATTTCTCAATCGGTTTGCCTTGGTCAAGCGTTGTAACGATAGTCAGGCCATCGTTCTTCTCTTCCATAACCTTAATGGCATCCTTCACGTTGTTAACAACGTCAACCGTGTTGGCGTCCGCCGCTTTTACAATGTTAATGCCGATGGAATCCTTGCCGTTCGTACGGGATACCGATTCCGCTTTGCCTTCTACCGTCAGCTTCGCTACATCGCTAAGCTTAACGTTCGGCATCAGAATCAGATTGTTCAAATCTTCTTCCGTAGATACGTTGCCGTCAACAACTACCGCTTTCTCGGTATCGCCGAACTCGAAGATCCCAAGCGGAGCTTTCATTGCAGAGGCTTGAATGATGCCTTTCACGGCATCTTCCGTCAGGCCGAGCTGCGCAAGCTTAGCTTGATCGAATGCCAGCTGCCCTTGCATCACGTTCTGGCCGGAAATTTGAACATCCGCTACGCCAGAAATCCCTTGCAGTTCAGGCAAAACACTGGAGTTGACCAGATCGGTCAGCTGCGCCAGATCTTGCTTGTCGTTTGCGAAGCTAAGCGAAATAACCGGGAAGGCATTCAGGCTGATCCGGGATACATCCGGATCTTGCGCTCCTTCAGGCAATTTCAGGTCGGCAAGAAGGCTTTTTACATCGCTTTCCGCCTTATCCATATCGGTACCGAATTTATATTGAATGATGACCGAAGATGCATTCTCGAAGGACGTCGAGCTGACGCTGTCTACTCCTTCCATATTCCGTGTCTGCTGCTCGATGGGCTTCGTAACTTTCTCCATCACTTCTTCCGGCGCAGCGCCAGGCAGTACGGTGGTTACGCTAACGATTGGCACCGTAATATCCGGCAGCGTCTCCATCTTCATGTTCAGGCCGGAGTACAGGCCCGCGAACAGGACGATAACCGTCATGATCCATAAAGCAAACTTGTTATTCAGCGAAAACTTGATAATGCTTTTCAAATCTTCCCACTCCTTCTCTATTATCTGCTCTTGCTCTTACACTTTGAACCTGTATCCGACACCCCATATCGTCTCGATATATTGCGGGTTCGACGGATCATGTTCGATTTTTTCACGCAGCCTCCGAATATGAACCGTTACCGTAGCTGCGTCGCCGTTTGAGTCCAGACCCCATATCCGCTCAAACAGCTCCTCCTTTTCAAAAACCCGGTTAGGATGGGAAGCTAGGAGCAGCAGGAGATCGTATTCCTTGGAAGTCAGCATGGCCTCCCGGTCATGAATCGTAACCCTTCTGGATGTTTTATCGATCAAAAGCCCCCGGATCCCGATCTGTTCGTGGCTCTCGCCCCGGTCGGCAGTCAGTCGCTCGTATCTGGCTAAATGCGCCTTAACCCTTGCCACCAGCTCGCTTGGACTAAACGGCTTCGTCATGTAATCATCCGCGCCTAGACCAAGTCCTCTGATCTTATCGATATCTTCCTTCTTCGCCGTAACCATCAGCACCGGTATATTCTTCGTCTGCCTGATTTGGCGGCAAATTTCGAATCCGTCCAGCTTCGGCAGCATGACATCCAGAATGATCAGATCATAGGAACCGCTCAAAGCCTTCTGCAGCCCGACGTCCCCGCGCCCTTCAATCTCGACGGCAAAACCGTGGCTCTCCAGGTAATCCCGCTCCAGCTCGGCAATGGCCTTCTCATCTTCAATGATTAGTATGCTCTTCATGCTCTATCACCACCGTTCTAACCGGCTCGGCTCTAGGGAGAAGGAAGCAGAATCTTGCCCCTCCGCCTTCCGCATTTTCCGCCCAGACCGTACCGCCATGCCCTTCAATAATTTGTTTGACGATAGCAAGACCTAACCCGCTTCCACCCGTCTCGGAGTTCCGGGATTGCTCCGCCCGGTAGAACCGGTCAAAGATATACGGAAGATCTTCCTTATCAATCCCGGGTCCAGTGTCCTCGACGGCAACGAGCACATCGCTTCCTTTCTCCCGAACCGAGACCGTAACCCTCTTGTCCGCGGATTCCGGGAGCTGGCCCATATATTTTTCGCTGTTGTTCAAAATATTCGTCAATACCCGTCCAAGCTTGTCCGGATCGGCCGCGATAAGCAGCTGCTCGCCGGGAGGAGCCTCAAACCTGAGCTGCACGCCCGACTTTTCCAGATCAAACCTCTGCTCCTCCAGGTAATGCCCCAAATATTTGACCGAATCGATCGTTTTGAAATCAAAGGCTACCTTGTGCAGATCCAGCTTGGAAAATAAAAATAATTCGTCAATCAATTGATCCATGTCGTTAGCCTTGTGATAGATGGTCTCCATATAGCGCTGACGCTTCTCGTCCGTGTTGGCGATGCCGTCCATAATGCCTTCCACATAGCCTTTAATCGCGGAGATAGGCGTCTTCAAATCATGCGAGATATGGGACAGCAGCTGCTTCCGGTTTTCCTCGTACTGCAAGCTTTGATCGATGGACTGCTTGAGCTGAATCCTCATCGCTTCGAAGGCGGCGGCGAGCTGGCCAACCTCTCCTTTGCTCTTGACAACAACCTTTTGCGATAAATCGCCGTCTTTGATCTGCAGGGCAGCCGTCTTCAGCGCATGAATCGGCCGAATGATGCTTCGGGAAACATAATAGGTCAGTATAAGACTGGACAAACCTATAAACGCGATAAAGATCAAAGTTCCAATGGGCCTCCAAAGCGGCGGCACAACATCGTAACGGCGAAGCAGCAGCATCTGTCCGTTGTGTCCGTCCGGATACCGAAAGGCGATATCGTTGATTTGAAACTTGAAAGCTTTGAAAGATACCGTTTCCGGTGACTTGTCAAACAAACCTTGCCAATCCTCATGCGGTGACAGTTCCTTCAAAAATACCGGGACCTCCGTTACGATTCCGTCCTTCGTCATAATTAGACCTGCCCATTGATCAGCCAGCCTCCGCTGAAGCTTTTCCGTATACGCAGGGGACGACAGCTTGTCGGTATCATTCTCGAGAACGTATTTCAATTCACCGTAAATAAGGGACTGGTTCGTCTTCTCCTCCTTCTCCACGCGGAAATATTCCCTCAAATCCTGCATGCCTCCGGCATAAAGCACAAACACGACAAAACCCAAGATCAAGACCATCGGCAGAAAAACCATGGCCAAATACGACATGTACAGCTTTACTCGTATGGACAATCGTACTCACCCTGACTGCGGAAGTTTTGAATCTATCGTTTATCATAACCGTGAATTCTAAACGAACTCGAAAGCATTTCTTACAAAGTTCTTACAAATGGCTCCTCGTTGCAGGCAGCGTTACGATAAAGACGGAGCCATCGCCAAGCTCGCTTTCCACGACAACGGTGCCCTGATGCATCTCGACGATTTTTTTCACCAGCGACAGCCCAAGCCCGCTTCCCCCAACCTTGCGGCTTCTTGCCTTGTCTGATTTGAAAAAGCGATCAAAAATAAGCTCGTGCTGATCGGCGGCAATGCCAATCCCGGTATCCTTGATCCGGAATTCCACAAAGCTCCCTTTTCGCCTTAAAGTAACGTCGATCTGACCGCCTTCCGGCGTAAACTTGATGCTATTGCTGATCAGATTAATCCAGACCTGACTGAGCAGATCTTCATCGGCTTCCACGTAAACATCGTCCAGATCCGCATTAAGTTCAATGGATTTCCCCGTCCACTGGGGCTCACAAGAAAGAATAAGCGTTCCGAGCTGTCGGTCCAGCCGGTAACGCTTAGGCTCGAAGGGATGCTTCTCCGAATCAAGCGAGGCAAGCCGGAGCAAATTCTCGCTGAGCTTGGACAGCCTGGAGCTTTCACCTTCGATAATACGCAAATATTTCATCCTGGTGTCAGAATCAATCGACTGATTCTGCAGCGCACGCGCAAATCCGCTGATGGAGGTAAGCGGTGTCTGGATTTCATGCGAAACGTCGGAAATAAACTCCTGCCGAAGCTCCTCCAGCTTCTCGAGTCCGTCTGCCATCAAGTTAATCTCGTCAAGAATCTCCATGTACCTTGGGTCCATCCTGCCGAAGTTGAGACGCACCTTGAAATCGCCTTGCGCAATCCGTCTAAGCGCGTCTCTCATCGAATTCGTAAACTCCTTCTGCCTTTTGTGAAAAAAGAAAAAGCCAATTAACTGGATCACAAGCCCCATCAAAAAGAAACCGCCCAGCAGATTCAACAGTTGAGCGACATAATGATGAGGAGTCCAATTGATCTGGTTATATAACCAGTGGCTAAAAAAATAAACGGCAGTCCAGCATGCTGTAACAAATGAAAGCATGAGGCTGAATTGGCCTATTCTTACGAGTACTTTAAGCACAAGCTTAAGCTTATCCTTCAACCCTGCACCTCCAGACGATAGCCTAGCCCGCGAATCGTCGCAATTCGGAACGTATGTTGCGCTTCCGGGAATCTTTCGCGCAGTCGATTGATATGGACATCCAGCGTCCGTTCGTTCCCTTCGAAATCATATCCCCATATTTCTTCAATGAGCTGCCCGCGCGAGAAGGATTGCCCCGGATAGCTGGCTAGCTTGAACAAAAGCTCGAATTCCTTAAGCGGAAGCGTCATGCTCTGCCCATTGGCCTGAACGGCATAGGTTTTCCGGTCAAGAGTAAGATCCCCCGCTTGAACGGTTTGCGAAGACGCAATCCGGTAACGCTTAAGCAGCGCCTTCACCCGCGCGATTAACTCCAGGGGCTCAAACGGCTTAACCAGATAATCATCGGCGCCCAGCTCAAAGCCCTTCAGCTTCTGGGCCGTCTCCCCTTTCGCCGTCAGCATAAGCCGCGGCAGATCATAATGATCGCGGATCTCGGCGCATAACTCCCAACCGTCCATGTTAGGCATCATCACGTCCATAATGACGAGATCCGCTTTGGCCGAGTCCAATATTTTCAAAGCATCCAGCCCGTCACAGGCTTCCAGCACCTCAAATCCTTCAACCTTCAAGTAATGGCTGATTAATTCCCGAATATGCAAATCGTCGTCAACGACCAGTATGCAAGCCATGGTCATCCTCCCTTTCTTTACGAGATTTTCTCTAATCGCAATTGCTGGTTGGCAAACTCGCGATACAGCTCATGGGATTGCAGCAGCTGCTCATGCGTGCCTCTTCCCGTAATCGTTCCTTTCTCGACAAACAAAATCTGATCGGCATCCACAACGGTGGATAAACGATGCGCGATGACCAGCGTTGTACGCCCAACCATCAGATTGTCGAGAGCTTGCTGCACGACAATCTCCGATTTGCTGTCCAGGCTTGAAGTCGCCTCATCCAGCATCAGAATTTGAGGATCCCGAAGGATGGCCCTAGCAATAGCAATCCGCTGACGCTGCCCGCCGGACAGCTTGATGCCTCGTTCGCCAACCTCCGTCTCGTACCGGCCCGGAAGCTCATCAATAAAGACATCCGCATAGGCCATTTTCGCAGCCAGCTTTATTTCCTCATCGGTTACCGTTCTGCCCGTGCCGTAAGTCAGATTATCCCGGACCGTCCCGGCAATAATCGGGCTTTCCTGCGACACATAGCCGATCTTGCTGCGCCAATCATGCAACGAAAGATCAAAGATATTTTCCCGCCCGATACGGACGGTTCCTTGCTGCGGTTGATAAAAACGTTCAAGAAGCGAGAACAGGGTTGTTTTCCCGCCTCCGCTTGGACCAACAATCGCCGTCACCGTACCCGGCTGAAGCGTAAAATCGATATGCCGGAGAACATCATCCTGCTCGCCGTATGCAAACGTGACATCCTCCGCCACAATCGGCTGCCTTGCGTCAAGCAACGGACGACCTTGGCGTAAAGGCTCTTCTTCCGAATACAAGGTAGCGATAATCCGTTCCGTCGCTCCGATTGCCTTCTGCATTTGCGTGAAAAATTGCGAAATCTGGTTGATCGGGAACACGATCTGAATCAGATATAGAATAAAAGCGACCAAATCACCGGCCGACAGCTCCCCTGACGATACGCGCATTCCGCCGTAAGCAATAATCAGAACAAGCATCCCCATCATGACCAGACCTACAATCGGGAAAATAACCGCCTGCAGCTTGCCTTCCCGAATGCCGAGACCAAGCAGCTTCACGATGGAGCGCTTGCCGTTGTTATATTCATAGTCTTCTGCATTTGATGCTTTAACTAATCGGATTTCCGACAACGCCTGATCAAGCACCGTCGTAAAGGCTGCCGTCTCGTCTTGAAGCTCTCTTGAAATCTTCGTCATCTTCCGGCCTACCGGAATAAAGATCAGCATCGCAACCGGCACGGCGGTCAACATCAACAGCGTCATTTTCCAATCCAGGAACAAAAGGATCGTTACCGCGCCTATAATCGAAATCAATCCGTTAAAAAATCCGGTCAAATGCTCCGTAATCAATCCTTTGACGATCCCCGTATCATTGATTACCCGGCTTACCGTATCCCCTGTCCGGTGCTTATCGAAATAGGGCACGGTCAAGACAAGCAGCTTCTTCCATAACCGGTCGCGCAGGCTTGCGACAACGTTTTGCCCAACCCGGTTAAGCAAGTAGATGGAAACTCCCGATGCCGCCGCCTGCCCAAGAAAGGCCAAGCATAGCCCAATAATCTGCATAGTACTTATATCGGTAATGGAAAAGCTGTCCACTACATTTTTCGTTAATAAAGGCACCGCAAGCCCAACAACGGTAGAAATAACGCTTAATCCTATCGCGATTCCGAGCAGCCATTTCGAAGGTTTGGTGTCCAGCATCAGCTTCAGAAACGGACGCCAGCTCCCTCCGACTTGGCGCTTGTTCTCCTCTTGTCTCATTGATTTCATCCCTCCCCTGCCAACATTCTAGTCATTCCGAAGAATACTACGGCATTGTAAACCCAATTTAAACAAAAAAGCGCCAGAGCAACAATTGCTCTGGCGGGTTACATTCTCGTTATATAGGCTTGTCTTATTGGGAAAGGCGAAGAGCCAGGTTGTACATTTCCATATTAAACGGCTTCTTGGAGTTAACGACTTTATCAATATCCGTCGTTACCAGCTCGCCGCGGACAATACCGCAAGCTTTGCCCGATTCGCCTTCCATAAGCTGATGAACGGCAAAATCGCCCAGACGGCTTGCCAAAATCCGGTCTATTGCAGTTGGCGTACCGCCGCGTTGAATGTGTCCAAGAACCGTTACGCGAGGCTCCAGTCCGCAGCCCTTCGTAATTTCTCTTGCCACGTCTTCACCACGTCCCGCGCCTTCCGCAACAACTACGATACTATGGCGTTTGCCTTTCGCAAAGTTGCTCTCCATACGCTCGGACACTTCAGCCATGTCGATTGGCACTTCCGGAACGATAATCGTTTCGGCGCCGCTAGCAAGACCCGCATACAATGCGATATCGCCGCAATGGCGGCCCATAACTTCCACAACCGACGAACGTTCATGCGAAGACATGGTGTCGCGGATTTTGTTGATCGCGTCGACTACGATGCTGACAGCCGTATCGAAGCCAATCGTAAAGTCTGTAAACGGAATATCGTTGTCGATTGTACCGGGAAGCCCCATCGTCTTAATGCCAAGCTTGCTTAATTTATTAGCGCCTTGATAAGAACCGTCGCCGCCGATCACGACCAGACCGTCAATACCGCGCGCACGCAGAACTTCAGCGCCGCGCTGTTGTCCTTCAAGCGTCGTAAACTCTTTGCAGCGCGCCGTTTGAAGAATCGTGCCGCCGCGTTGGATAATATCGCCTACGCTGCGAAGATCCATCTTGAAGAGGTCATCATTGATCAGACCTTGATAGCCGCGTTGAACGCCATATACATCGAGACCATTATACAGAGCGCTCCGGACAACGGCGCGGACCGCCGCGTTCATGCCTTGAGAGTCGCCTCCGCTCGTTAATACAGCAATAGATTTTACAGATGACATAATCATTCCTCCAAGTAGTTTTATCTAAACCTGTTGTCTTCGAATCCAGATGCTGTTGACCAAAAAAAACAGGCGGGTAAGCGGGCTGTTCTTCATCAGCTTGCGGGATGCGGCCAGCACATCCGACTGGGTCCGGACCTTGGGATCGGATAGGTACAGGGCTAGCAGCCCCTCTATAATAAGCCGATGAAAGCCGGCTGACGGGAGTTTTTTCACATCTTCCCTGGCCCTATTAACAATCGTGACAATCCGTTCTACAAGCTGCTGCTGACTGTCGTAATAATGACAGAAATTCAAATCGCCGCCGGCTCGGTCTTCTTCCTGATCGATCAAATAATCGAGCATGATATGAAGGCCGCACACATGCGGGAAATATATATTTTTAATTGCTTCCGCGTCTTCCGGACGTAACGTCTTGTCGCTCGCCGCCGTAAACAGCATAAACATGCCTAGCGTCGAGCCCGTCGCGGCTGCAAATTCATTCCAATATAAACCGGGATACCTGTCGGCATACGGCTTCCACCAAGCGAGAAGACTATCCTCGCGAAGGTCCTTGCGAATATGCTTATACACCTGAAGATCGGTGTACAAGCCAACAAGCTCCGTAACGTACGGCTGTGCCGCAGCATACGAAGGCAGCATTGAAACACAGTGTTGACATAAATTTACCAAATGATGCAAGTAACCGCCGTCGTTCCGCTCCTGGCGCAAAGCGTAGTAATCCTTTACCGCTGCTGACGGGTCGACCGCATCCAGCATCGATTGATGGAGCAAACGGAAATCATCCGGGTCCAGTGAAGTACTCCGGTCGCATAGATTGTCCAGATAATCGCTGATCGTCTGCAGCGCTACTATTAGAGGGATTAGAACGTACCGCTCGTCCAAATTCATTGAGGCGTAAATCGCGCCGCCTTGGCAATGAAACTTCTTGCTGTCCATGCTCTGAAGGGCCTGCGACCGAAGCTCGGGATCCGGAATCTGCTCGGCCAGCCTGCGAAGCTTCCGCAGCTCGATATTCACTTCAGGCAATATGTACTTGTAGACGCGGTGCATGAGCTTTAACGGGCGTTCGGGTATCCGATTGCCGGACAAAGTCGTTACTCTCACAACGCACCTCCTTCTAAGACAGCCTTACGTATGCCAGCGGGAATCCAGCTCCTGATTCGTACGGTACCAGATATGCAAGTCGTTAATCCGGCTAGCGTATTCGGCAATCTCCGCATTCAATCGGCAAGACTCTTCGAAATTCTCTTCCTCGTACAATTGATTCTGCATACGGTTAATAACTCTCTCAAATTCCATAACCCGATCCGGTATTGTTCCCCTAATGAGCTCCCACCGTTCCACGATGTCCAACTGCTCGACGGAAGAATACTGCTCCCAGTCCGCTTCAAGCACCGGCAATGCGATCAAGAGCCGCTCATTCCACTCAAACCGATACATCAACATTCGTGAACCTCCAGACAATAATGTACCATTTCGACAAACAATAATCCAGCCTATCATGCTATACTGTTAAACAATGTTGTTTGATAAGCACATGCTTACGAAGTAAGAATTATCGCGAAGAACGCGCGTTAATTCTTTTCAGGAGGAAAACATATGGATCACTCAGACAGCGCGGCTCCTTCCGCAGCTACGGTCAAACGGGATACGCTTTCGCTAAGAGCCTTCAGCTTTGCGATGTATTCCACGCAGGCTCTGCTCATCTCTTATATCCCCTTATATTTTATGGATCAGGGGTTCTCGGCGCATCAGATTGGCATTATTTATTCGACCGGCCCCTTTATCTCTATCTTTGCAAATCTCTTGCTAGGCATGGCTAGCGACAGGTTCCGGACGATCAAGAAGCTGCTTACCGTTCTGTTGTTCGGTCAGCTGGTTATGATCTCTTTCTTGTTCCCGGTTCATCACTTTGCCCTCATCTGTCTTGTCATGACGGCCTTTTATTTCTTTCAGACACCAATGAACCCGCTCAGCGACAGCCTGATCCTGCTTGCCAGCCAGCACATTAAGACACCGTATGCGCTAATCCGCATATTTGGCTCGCTTGGTTTTGCCATATCGGCTTACCTGTTTGGTCTAATCTTGAAAGGGATTGGTACGGAATGGACTTTGCCGCTAGGTCTAGGCACAATAACCGTCACGATCCTATTGTCGTTCTTCTTGAAGGATTACCATGGCAATACCCGCAAAATCGACTTTTCGGGATTTTTCAAATTGCTTCGCAAGCCCGAAATCTTATTTTTCTTCTTCATTATATTGCTTGTCTCGATCAGCCACCGGATGAACGAAAGCTTCCTGGCCATTGCCCTGCGGGAGATGGGCGCATCGGATTCCCAGGTTGGATTGGCCTGGCTGTTCTCCGCGATCAGCGAAATTCCGGTATTGTTCCTGATGGGCAAATACGGGCATAAATTCAAAGAGCTGCCATTGCTCGTATTCGCCTGCCTGATGTATATGCTCCGGTTCTGGCTGGCTTCCGTGCTGGACGATCCCCGTCTCGTGCTCAGTACGCAGCTTATGCACAGCGTCAGCTTCGGCATCTATTTCTCGACGGCGCTCCGTTACTTGTCTCAGCTTATCCCCGACGAGTACCGCTCCTCGGGCCAGGCCGTCTATGCCGTTGTATGGTCGGGACTCGCCGGCCTGATCAGCGGTACGGTCGGAGGTTATTTCTTCGAGCATTTTGGACGGAGCAGCTTTTATCAAATGGGTGCCGTGCTTGCCCTGATCTCGGCGGTTCTGTTCTTCTGCCAACATGTATTCGCGCGAAATCATTCTTAATAACGCAAAAAAAAGAGATCCTCTCGTATCGAGAAGGATCTCTTTTTGCTCTCTTGCGTGCGTGCTTATAAGGGGTTGATCTTATAATTTAACGACGTTGGACGCCTGTGCACCGCGATTGCCTTGTGTAATTTCGAATTCTACCGACTGACCTTCTTCCAGCGACTTAAAGCCGTCGCCTTGAATAGAGGAATAATGGACAAACACGTCTTCGCCATTCTCTACCGAGATAAAACCGTAGCCTTTCTCAGCGTTAAACCATTTAACTGTTCCCTTCAACTTTCACTACCTCCTAAAATAACCGCCGCTTGAAACGACGAGTAACATCATTATATCTGCCTAATTTGGAAAAATCAACAAATTGCAATTCGAAGGAATTGACTGGAGCCCGGAATAAAAGGAAGCCCCGATGTCATCAGCTCAGGCTCCCCGCCATTTGCCCTAACGGCAGCTAGCAGTTCATCCATCCGTTCGTACGGCTTCCAGCCTAAGGAATAAAGCGGATAGACTCTTACCTCTCCGCCCGGCTTGCACACCCGCATCAATTCCAGCAGGGATTGCTTGTGGAACTCAAAGCCAAATTGCTCGGCATATAGAAAAAGGAAATGACTGCATAATACAAGCGAAAAAGCATGGTCTTCAAACGGAAGCTCCGGCAACGATCCGGCTACATACCGGCTGCGCCCTTCGGCTGATTGCAAATGCACGCGAAACCTCTCAAGCGATTGTATACGCCCTTCGCGATGCTGCTCCAGGCTGCCGTAATAGCTCCAATCGAAATGCTCCCCCAGCTTATCAAGCTTTGCCGTAGAGGTCTCGATCTCGGCGGCCGCTTCCTCGAGCCACGCTCCTGTGTCCTGCGCATAACGGGGATCCGCTGCTGTCGCATCATATCCGCGGCTTCCTGCATCCGCGGTGAACGAGGATCCGCCACCGGCGACATCCAGCACTTTACCTTTCGCAAGCTCACTCTCCGTTAACTCAAACATTCTCGCATACTCATCAAAACCTCGGCATGTCATAGCCACGCCAACCTGCTCGTAAACCTGCTTACTCATCTCAAACACGCTCCTCATCTCGGCTCTTCTCGTCTCATTATTCCGCCTGCTTGCAGAATAGCCTAATTCTACCATCTGCTATTATTGATTTCCACCCCTAAATTTGGCTATGATGAACAGTATATCTAGGTTAGGAAAGGTGGACTTGCAACTATGTTTAAAAAACATGAAATTTTTAAAACCGATAAATACAATATGCTTACCGTGGAGGTTCAAGGCAAAACCTTGATCGTCCGCGAAATTTCCGATCAATGGGGCGAAGAGACCCATACCTTCGTCAGCCGTCCCGAAATGATGCATTGGGCGGAAAACCGGTTCAAACCCGAGCAATTCGCCGGACGCGAAGAAGAACGGGAAAATATTCTGAAAGCGCTGAAAGAAGTATAAACCGGCAGGAAATTTTAACCTGTACGGCGAACACATATCGTGACAACGCGGTGCATAGACAATAGACTAGCGCATGCTTTCGTCGTAATTTGCTTCGCAAATTTAAGCATATGCTTCCGAAGCAATTTGCTCGCAAATTTAAGCATATGCTTTCGAAGCAGAATTGCATTGCAATTCTTTTAGGAGGAACAGATGGGCTCCGTAAACGCAATTTTTATTATTTCCGCCTTCGTGCTTGGCGGCCTTGTTATTCTTAAGCGCGATTCCATGGCGCCGCACCTGCGCAGATGGATGGCAATCGTATCGATCGTCTTAATCGCTTTCGCCTTTTTCCTCATTGTGTACAGCTTCTTTACACTGGGAACTTAGGACATGATTGGAAGCATCCCCGGACATACTAGGACAAACTGTGTTGCCGAGGTGATCTTCCGCGAATGAAATGGCTGCCTGTCGTATTAGCGTTATGCCTTGCTCCCGGTTCGGCTTCCGCCGACGCCGGCAAGCAGGCTGCGTCATATCACCAATCATCTATAACCGTACCGAGGAGGAGTTCGATGAATCACGTACCTAAGCGTTCCGAAACCGCAGTAGAAGCCCGTTGGAAGCTGGAGGATCTGTTTGCCGACCAGGCTGCCTGGGACAAAGAGTTTGCCGCGGCAAAAGCTTTGATCAAGAAAGTCGGAGCATTCGAAGGCAAGCTGAGCGATCCTGCGCAATTAAAAGCCTGCTTCGAGCTGGAAGATGAGCTCTCCCTGCATGTAGAACGGCTTTATGTATATTCCAATATGAAGCATCACGAGGATACGGCTGAACCAACTTATCAGGCTTTGTCCGACAAAGCCAAAAAAATCAGCGTGGAAACCGGAGAAGCCCTCTCCTATATTACGCCTGAGGTATTGTCGCTGTCCGATGCCGAGCTAGACGCTTTGATCGAGAACAAGGATCTTGCGGTATTCAAGCATACGCTGGAAGAAATGCGCCGCCAGAAAGCGCATGTCCTGTCCAAAGCGGAAGAAGCGCTGATGGCGCAGGTCGGCAACGTAAGTTCCGCTCCGGGTTCGATCTACAGCATTTTGAACAATGCGGATCTGAAATTCCCTAAAGTGAAAAACGAAGCCGGCGAGGAAGTCGAACTGACTCAAGGCCGCTACATTCAGTTCTTGGAAAGCAAAAACCGCGAAGTGCGTGCGAACGCCTTTCATACGATGTACGATACATACGGCAAATTAAAAAACACCCTCGCAACGACGCTGAATGCGAACGTAACGAAAAACATTTTCTACGCGCGGGCACGCAAATACCCTTCCGCTCTTGGCATGTCGCTGTATGGCGATAACATTCCGGAGAGCGTCTATACGAACCTGATCGATACAATCCATAAGCATATGCCGCTTATGTACCGTTACATGAACCTACGCAAAAAGCTGCTTGGCGTTGACGAGCTTCATATGTACGATCTGTTCGCTCCGCTTGTCGACGAGTTCGACATGGAAATCAAGTATGACGACGCGAAAAAAATCGTAAAAGAAAGCTTGAAGCCGCTTGGCGAGGATTATTTGTCCGTGCTGCAGGACGGCTTCGATAACGGCTGGATCGACGTATACGAGAACGAAGGCAAACGTAGCGGCGCTTACAGCTGGGGAGCTTTCGGTACGCATCCGTACGTATTGCTGAACCACAAGGATAACCTGAACAGCATGTTCACCTTGACGCACGAAATGGGCCACGCGCTCCATTCGTACTACTCGGATACGAATCAGAACTACCGCGATGCGCAGTACACGATCTTCCTTGCGGAAGTTGCGTCCACGCTGAACGAAGCGCTGCTTATGGATTATCTGCTGAACAAGTCTACGGATCCGAAGGAAAAAATGTACCTGCTGACCTACTATGCAGACCAGTTCCGCACAACGGTATTCCGTCAAACGATGTTTGCCGAGTTCGAGAAAATCGTACACGAGAAAACCGAGCAAGGCGAGTCGCTGACTCCTCAGGATCTGAGCAAGATCTACTATGACCTGAACGTGCTTTATTATGGCAAAGACATGGTTGTGGACAAAGATATCGAGATGGAATGGGCGCGTATTCCGCATTTCTACAACAGCTTCTACGTGTACAAATACGCAACGGGCTTCTCCGCGGCAACAAGCTTCTCGAAGCAAATTCTCGAAGAAGGCGCTCCGGCGGTTGACCGCTACCTCGGCTTCCTAAGGAGCGGCGGCAGCGACTTCTCGATTAACATCCTGAAGAAAGCCGGCGTTGACATGTCTTCCCCAGAGCCAATCGAGCAAGCCATGAGCGTGTTTGAGAGCTTGATTGAGCAGATGGAGGAGTTGACGAAGTAAACGGATCGGTCGGTGCTTGCTTGGAGGGTGGGATGGTTCCGAGGACGGGAAAGGATCTCCTTCCGGCTGCTGTTGGAATCGGGAATTTTGAATGACACCTAAAGGTGTATTCCCGAGTTCCAAAGGCAAACGCTCCGCTCCTCCAGGAGATCCTTTCCCTCTCTCTTCACCCTTTCCTTACGATGTACACCAAAAGCTCCTCTCCTTCGTGTAGAGGGATGAGAAAGAATAAAGATAAAAGACAGACTCGGTGAGTCTGTCTTTTTTGTTGGTACAAGCGCGAAACTTTCCAGTTATTCCCTGCGTCTATTTAGATATAGAAAGGGTGATAAAATGCTTCAAAAATGGAGAAAAGGATATTTAATCATGCTTGGCATAGCAATATTGCTTGTTGGACTAGCTGGTTGCAAATCCGAGCCCGATTCTAGCGCTCCGCATGTTGTTTCAAGCGATGGTATTGCGTACAAGGAAACTCCGTTAAAAGAAGAGGATATCGTTAAAGCTTTAAAGGCAAACGATATCGAGTTGACCGCTAACCCTTCAGACTCCTATCTCAAACTAAATAAAGTGAAGCCTTCTATCTATGCGCTCCCGGGTAAAGAGAGAATGATGGTGTACGTGTATGACAATGCCAAAGATACAAAAAAAGCAAGACTCGATTTCGCGGAGCAAACAAAGGTAATGGACGTAAATTCACCACTATTTTATAACGTGAAAAACATCCTAATCCTGTACCAGCCTAACGTTAGCGGCGAACGCCCCCGAGAGAGAACCAACTACCATTCCGGTATTGAAAGCTCCATTGAAAAGCTGTTGGGCGATGAAATTTATGTCCAACATTTTAAATACTATAATGTCTCTAAATTGAAGAGCTTCATAAACAGCTTTATCAAACACCAAGCGGATCAGGTAAAAATAACATCACTGACAATTGAAGGCGATCCGATCTATATCTATCTGATCACAGACGGTACCAAGCTGCAATATGTATACGATAACAGCGAGGATGCTTTTGGAGGGGGCGATACAGGCTCCTCCATAACGGAATGCACGAATATCGAACAAGAGAAAACCGAGGAAGGAAATATACGCTACGTTGCAACCGGATGTCAAATTGGCGATAAAAGATATATTATGACCGTCCCTGAAGACTCCATGAAAAAAGACAGCGGGAGCTGATCCCGCTGTCTTCATTCATTTAGTCCTGTAAAATGGCGACTGGACGGGACCAGCCTCCGCTTGCTTTTTCCACTTTGATCGGGAAGCAGCATACTTTGAAGCCGTAAGGCTGCGGGATTTGTTCCAGATTGGCCAGTTTCTCGATCTGGCAATATTCCCGGTCCTTGCCGACAAAATGAGCGGCCCACAGAACGCCTTCTCTCGGGTCCTGTTTGAACGATTCCGCTTGCAGGTTGAGAGGAATATCCCATCCCCATCCGTCGGTACCCACTACTTTGATGCCTTGCTCAAGCAGCCAGACCGTAGCTTCGGCCGATACCCCCGCATGCAGGAAGGCATAATGCTCGTGGTATAAACGTTTGTCCGCATCGCTTCGGATCAGGACGATATCAAATGGTTTTAACGTATATCCAATCCGGACCAACTCGGCTTTCAAGTCTTCCGTAGTAATCTCGTAGCCTGGCGGCTTGGCGCTGAAATCGAGCAATACACCATCGGAAAAGAACCATTCGAGCGGAAGCTCGTCAATCGTTCTGGCCGGCTTGCCTTCCGAAGTAGGCCAGTAATGCCATGGCGCGTCTATATGAGTACCCGCATGCGTATTCAGGGTTACCGTTTCCGTCGCCCATGCTTTTCCTTCAGGAAAATCCTCCTGCTTAAGCCCAAGTATGGCAGCTGCTTGCTGCGCCCCTGCTTCATGGCTCGAATATTCAATTTTGGCAGGCAAAGGCTCTCTGATAGATGGACTGATAGGTACGCTTAAGTCGATTATTTTCATCACGTATTTCTCCTTGTCTCCCGATTCAAGCCCCATTATACCATAATCCGCCAACCGCCTAGTTAGAGATTAAGTTAATAAATCTTGCGTGGAGGGAATTGAATTTATACCTCGCCCCAGTAGATCTCGGTCTCATAATCGAAGGAGATTAGACCATTGTTCTCGGTAGAGTCAAATAGCTTCTTCAGCTCAGCCACTAAAGGCTCGTGGTTAGGATGGCCGGGCAGCGGCATGTAAGAGGAAGACGACATCCGTCCGCTTAATTGCTCAAAATTCAGCAGGCTTAATAACGGGAAGGTTGCCTTATGGAGCTCTCCGTCTTTGAAGAACGGCGTAAGGGCGTCTTGGGAAATATTTTTGTGGCCCACTTTCTCGTAATCAATGCCGTAAGTCCGCAGCAGCCGGTCGTAACCTTCCAGGAATGGCGTGCCGGTCGTTAAACGCGAATTCCAGATCAGCACGGCTTTGCCGCCGGGCTTCAGGATCCGGTTGAATTCCGCTTTTGCTGCGGTACGGTCAAACCAGTGAAAGGACTGGGCGCAAACGATAAAATCTACGGAATGGTCCGCAAGACCGGTCTCTTCAGCTGAACCCGATGCCGCTTGGAATTTGGAATATCCGCTTAATTGTTCAACGGCCGCTTGCCGCATATCAGGGTTGGGTTCAACGGCGGTTACCTTGCTTCCTTGCTCCAAAAGCAGCCTGGTGAATATGCCCGTTCCCGCTCCCACATCCGCAATAGCCGATTCCGGACGAAAGCCGATTGTCCCGTACAAATATTGAATGACCTCGTCCGAATAGCTCGGGCGGTATTTGACATACTGATCGACGCGGTCGGAAAAACGCTCCTTGCTGTTCATCGATTGTCATCTCCTAATCCATTCCTTATTATTTAGAGCCACTCCAGAAACTCGAGACGGTTTCCAAAAGGGTCGTTTAGATAGAATCGTCGCACCCCTTCTTCAGACCGCGCATGATCATCCGTCACTTGAATTCCTTCTTGAAGTAAATACTCCCTAAGCGCATTTAAGTTCTGCACCCGAAAGGCAGGATGAGCTTTTTTGGCGGGGACAAAGTCGTTTTGAACCCCGATATGCACCTGATGCGCTCCGCATTGAAACCATACCCCGCCGCGTTTAATCAGATTTTGAGGCTTCGCAATCTCTTTCCAGCCAAGCAAATCTCCGAAAAAGCTGCGCGCTTCCCGCTCGCAGCCTTCCGGAGCCGCTAACTGAACATGATCAATTCCAGTGAATAAGAAAGACATCCTCTCACCGCCTATTGTTTCATATAATGAAACAAAGTTTCAATTTATATTTCCATTTTATAGGAAAACAATTCGGAAATCCAGTAGGTTCAAGCATAAAAAAGAGTAAAAAAGACCCCTGCAGAGAATTAGCTGTCTTTCAGCTAATCCTCCGCAGGGGATTGTTTTAAAAGAGGGCGCCGATGGCCAAGCCAAGCAGGCCGGCGAAGACCGACGACAGGAGATTTACCCTGTCGTTGTTCAGCGCGGCCAAGCCGCGCACCCGCTCTGCCGCCGTCCCGCAATGGACGGCGCGCTCGGTCTCGCTGCCGCATACCCGGCAGCGGTACATGGCCTGGCCGGTGGCGCCGAGCAGCGAGTCGGCGAAGCATCCGGCCAGGCCGGCGGCAGCGGCGGCGATGACTACCGCCGCCGCGCCGCCAGAGGCGCTGCCCGCAGCGGCGTCAGCCTGCTGCGGGAGCGCCAGCAGCGCAGCCGCCGCGCCGCCGATGAAGGCGGCGCCAGCCAGCGCTGCAAGCGTGCCGAGCGGCGTAACGGCGCCGCTCGTGCCCGGCTTTACCCGCTTGCCGGTCGTGATCGACCGCGGCGCGGTACGGCTTAGGGCCCCGATTTCCGTGGCCCAAGTATCCGCGTTTACGGCGGCCATCACGCCGATATACGCAAACAGCCATGCCGTGTCCGGCCAAAGCGCATTGCCCGCGCATAAGAACAGCCCTATGCCGCCATTGGCCCAGACCTGTCCGGCGTCGCGCCTGCCGGTCTTCTCGTAATTCGCTTCCGCGGCGGCTTTGGCCCGGTGGCGTTTCTTCCACTTCGACCATAGGGTCGACGATACAAAAAACGCAATCAGGCAGCCGAACCAGACCGGCTCGCCTAACGTAACAAAACCCGTTCCCATGATCATGGCTGACCATGCTCCCGAGCCTGATAATGAGCGTGTTCGATAAGCTGCAGCAGCAATCAAACCGCTCCCGACAAGACCCGCAAGCAGCCTCAGCCACCATTCGTCTACCCAACCAACCATAATCCTCGCCCCTTTGCAGCAGCCTTTCAAATCTCCGTAACTTTCACCTTACTAAACCGCTTATCCAGTCAGATTAAACCCCTGTCAGACTGTTCTCAGCCCAACAGGGGTCCACTGCTTGCTTATGTTACACCCCAACCTGCTGCAACGCTTTTTTCCAGCGGTCGGGATAATTCGTGCAAATCATCAGCTCCGGATCCAAAGCGATCAGCTTGCGGATGGAGCGTTCGTCGTTGGGTGTCCATGCCATCACCTGTATACCCGCCTGCTTCAGCAGCTCCAGACGGGAGGCGTTCAGCCGGCCATGCTCGATGGACAGGAACTGGGCACCAAGCTGCTGCAGCTCAACAGGCAGCGAATTGCGCCAACCGTCCAGGATTAGACCCGTACGGATGCTGCCACCAGTCCGTTTATGTACGTTAAACAATGTTCCGGTATGGAACGACGTTAACACCACTTCGTCCTCCATGCCGTAATCTTTGAGCAACTCAACTACATAATCTTCAAGCTTCGGATAACGGACTCCGTCCGTCTTCAGCTCGATATTCAGGCGGATACGCCCGCGGGCCTTATCGAGCACCTGACTTAGAGAAGGTACGCCTTCGCCCTTGTACAGCGGAGAAAACCAGCTTCCGGCATCCAAAGCCTGGAGCTCCGCCGCCGTCAGGCTTTTCACTTCGCCGCGTCCGTTTGTTGTCCGCTTCAGCTTGTAATCATGGATAACGACAGGCACATTGTCTTTCGACAGCTGCACATCAAGCTCGATCCACTCGATATCCGGCTCATCAATCGCCAATTGAATGGCTGCTAGCGTATTCTCCGGAGCGCGTCCGGACCAGCCCCGATGCGCAACGCATGCATTTCTCATTAGGCGCTGACCATCCTTTCGCTTACCTTATTTCGGTGCAATCGTGCCGTCGCCGCGTACCTTCACGCCAAACGACAAAGCCGTTAAATGATCCAGCAGCGTCTTCGCTTTGTCACCGTCAACCGGCTTCGGCTGGGCGAGATTGTTGTTCATCGGGTCAAATTTCAGATCGCAGTCACCGGACTTGGAGCAGACCGCGTTCAGTACTCCTGTATCTGCCGTAGCACCTTTTGGATACGCGCTAAAAATAAAATTGCCCAAGCTGTAGGCGATCCACTTGCCTTTGTACTGCTCGAACCCTTGAAGCACATGCGGATGGCTGCCAATTACAAGATCCGCGCCGGAATCAATATATTCCCGCGCAAAATCACGTTGGTATTGCTCCGGCGTTTCCGCCTTTTCAATCCCCCAGTGGACCATAACAACTACGAGATCAGCGTTTTCCTTCGCCTTCTTGATCGCGGCCTTGGTTCTTGTTGTATCATAGGTCTCGGCTACGCCCGCGCGGTTCTTGTCTGCTTTCCAGTCGCCCGTCGGCACAACCCGGCTGACGCCGATATAAGCAACCTTAATGCCGTTAGCTTCCTTAATAACCGGGGCAAAAGCTTCCGTGTCGTTCTTGCCGGCGCCAACATGGTTAATACCGGCTTTGTTCAAATGAGTCATCGTATCAAGCAAGCCCTCAACGCCTTGATCCAGCGTATGGTTGTTCGCTAACGTCACGATGTCGATCCCCGAATCCTTCAGTGCCGGCAGCGCGCCCGCATCGCCTTTAAAAACAAATTGCTTGTCTTCGGCAGGGACTCCGCGGTTTGTAACCGGATATTCGAGGTTCGCAGCCGTCAGATCGGGCTCGCTTAGGTGAAATAAAGCTTCCTTGTACGGATAGTCGTCACCGTATTGCTTCATCATATCGCCGACGCTTTCCGCCAGCAAAATATCTCCTACAAAGGCCAGACTAACCGTATCGCCAGACGCTCCGCCGCTTGAGGAGCTGCCCCCTGACGGTGACGTGCTTGGGTCACTTTGTCCGCTTGAACTGTCTTCTTTCGTACCGCCATTATCCGCCTCGCTATTTCCATTGTCGGCTGCGGACGTTTCAACTGGTGCTGCACTTGCCTCAGGGCTTGCTTCAGCAGAAGAATTACCGCCTGCGGAAGAGTTAGTCGGGTCTGGGGAATGACCAGCAGCTGCTGATTCTTCCGTCTGTGGCTTATTATTCTTATTGAATAGGCCACCGTCCTGGACAGAGGCCCAAACCGCGATTAGAACGACAATCAGGCCAACAATCATCAAATTCACGGTTAACAGAAGGCGAAATCTTTTTTTGCGTCTTCGTTTTTCATGCTGATGTGCTTCAGAACGGGATGAATACATGGATCGGCTCCTTCCAGCCAGAATATCCCTTCCATTATAGCAAGGTTAGTTCTAGATTGCGAAGGTTTCATAGAGTCGCTAGAATTTCGAGCGCCGCTTCTTTCCCCGATCTGATGCAGTCAGGCAATCCTACTCCGCCGAAGGCTGCGCCTGTTACATATACGCCCGGAAGCTCTGCCGCCAGACGATTGCGAAGGGCTGCCGTATTCTCCAGATGCCCTACAGGATATTGCGGCATCGATCGCGGCATTCGTGTAATTTCCGTAAAAATCGGCATGGCATCGATACCCAGCACCTTCTGGATATCTTCAAGCACGGCTTTTTTCAACTCGTCATCCGGAAGCATAGCCACCTCTTCATCTCCTGCACGGCCGACATAGCACCTAAGCAGCACTTTATCGCCCGGACTGGTATGCAGCCATTTGTTCGACGTCCAGGTGCAGGCTGTGATGCGAAGTCCCTCCGAGCGCGGTACAAGGAAACCCGACCCGTCAAAGGCTCTGTCAAACGTCGATTTTTCAAATGCCATAACCACGTTCGCGACGGATACATAGTTGATTGCTCGCAGCTCGGCTACGTCCACTAGCGGCTCCAGCAAATCTGCCGCATGGAAAGCCGGTACGGTAACCAGCACATGATCGGCAGGCACTATCTCGCCGGACTCTAAAACAACCTCGTAATTAGAAGCTGCATCCTCGCCATTAAGAGGATTAATTGCCACAACGGTATCACCAAGACGACGCTCTACGCTTTGCAGAGCTTTATCAAGGGCATGCACCATCGTAGACAAACCTTCTTTAAAGCTCAAGAACACGCTGTTTTTTATTTCTTCCGGCAAATAATCCGGCGCTTGATGCGGCGCTTTGTTCTTTTGCTGTATTTGCGTTCCGCGAATCAGGCTGCCGTACTGGCGTTCCGCCTCCGCAAACTGCGGGAATGTCGCCTGAATGCTCAGCTTGCTGAGATCCCCCGCATAGATGCCGGCCAGAAGCGGCTCCGAAATATGCTTTACAATCTCGGATCCAATTCTGCGGGATAGAAAATCGCCAAGCGACTCATCTCCGTCCGGTGCCTCTGACGGCATCTCCAAATCCGCAAGCGAACGTGCTTTGCCTTCCTCCGACAACAAAGTCGTCTGCATAAACGTATCGAGATTCGTCGGGATGCCAAGCACCATGCCCTTCGGCATCGCATGAAGCTTGCCGTCCCGCATGATATAAGCGGTTTTGCCGTTTTCGTTTTGCGCCGTCAGCTCGTTCTCGATGCCAAGCTCCTTCGCCAGTTCAATAATCGGCAGCTTGCGCGACAGGAAAGAATCCGGCCCCTTCTCGATGACGAACCCGTCACGCTGCAGCGTATTAATTTTTCCGCCAAGAACAGGCGCGCCGTCCACAATCGTCAGCTTCACCTGTTTGCCTTGCCGCTCCGCTTCCCGCTGCAAATAAAAAGCGGAGCTCAGTCCGCTGATCCCCCCGCCGATTACGACAATTCGATCAACCATTCCGATTCTCCGCATGTTCTTCATCCTTTCGCTATTCCAAAGAACCGGCGTCCATAACCGATTCTGCTAAAGTTTCCATATATAAAGGGTCTTTATTCAGCATGGTAATCCGTTCAAGCGTAATTCCCAGCTCGGCTGCAGCCTGCTTGGCTTCAAGATCCAGATCGTACAGGACCTCCAGATGATCGGATACGAATCCGACCGGAGCAACCAAGACGGCTTTAATCCCTTCATCCGCAAGAACCTTCAACGTATCCAGAATGTCCGGGCCAAGCCAAGGCTCTCTTGTACGGCCTGCGCTTTGCCAAGTGAACTGCCAATCCTGCGCGTCTACGTTCGCCAGCTTCGCAACCGCATCCGAGGTAGCGAGCAGCTGATGCTCGTACGGATCGCCCATCTCGCGGATTTTTTCCGGAAGGCTATGCGCGCTGAACAATACTTTCACCGGCGCTGCATTGCCGGACGATTCCGCCAGACGCTGCAAACCTTCCGTTACGCGCTCGCTAAGGGCTTGCAGCAGCTTCGGGTGAAGATGGTATTCTTTGACGAACGACATCTTAATGCCAAGCTCGGCTGCCTTTTCCTGCGCGCGTTTGTTATACGAACCTACGCTCATGATCGAATAATGCGGCGCAAGCACAATCCCTACCGCTTCCTTGATACCGTCGCGTGCCATTTGCTCCACGCCGTCTTCGATATAAGGAACGGCATGCTTTAATCCCTGGTAGCAGACATAACGGCCCGGCGCAAGCTGCTCCAGCTTATCCTGCAGGCCTGCCACTTGTCCGTTTGTATTCTCGCGCAGCGGGAATACGCCGCCAACGATTGCTTCGTAGCGGTCGGTCAGCTCTTTCAATTGCTCTGGCGTAGGCGCGTGACCTCGGCGGATATGGGTGTAATAAGCTTCAACGTCATCCAGGCTTTGCGGTGTGCCATAGGACATCACCAGAACGCCAATCTTGTTATTCGTCTCAGACATGGCTCGTTTCCTTCCCCTCTCGCGCTACAATAGCTTTCTCCGAATAGGAGTGAATGAATGCCGTTAACTCTGTCAATTTCTCAAGCGAAGCTTCCGGGAACAGACCGTGGCCCAGATTAAACACAAAGCCCGGCTGCTGAATTCCTTGGTCAATAATCTCTGCCGCATACTGTTCGATAACGCTCATTGGCGCAGTCAGAATAACCGGATCCAGATTGCCCTGTACCGCGTACTTACCGTCCAGACGACGGCGGCCTTCCGGAATCGATACGCGCCAGTCCAGACCGATGACGTCTGCCTTCAGATTGCGCAGCTCCGGCAGAAGTTCTCCCGAACTTACGCCCGGGAAGTAGATTTTCGGCTGCGGCAGATCCGACAGCTCGGCAAATATCCGCTCGATCGTAGGAAGTACAAACTTGCTGAAATCGGCTGGCGTAAGGGCCCCTACCCAGCTGTCGAACAGCTGGAATGCCTTGCCGCCGTTTGCCATATGGGCGCGAAGATACGCGATAACCATATCGCCAAGCTTGTCCATAAGGCTGAACCAGACCTTCGGCTCGCTATACATAAGCGCTTTGGTACGCAAATAGTTTTTCGAAGGTTTGCCCTCGATCAAATAGCTTGCGATTGTAAACGGAGCGCCAGCGAACGTAATTAGCGGCACTTCCAACTCTTTGTCCAATATTCGGATTGTCTCGAGCACATGGCCCAGATCGCCTTCCACGTCAATTGGCGTTAACCGCTCCACATCCGCTGCCGTGCGAATCGGATTGTGGATAACCGGTCCTATATTGGCAACGATGTCGAAATCAATCCCGATCGAAGCGACCGGGTTCATAATATCCGAATATAAAATAGCCGCATCTACGCCTAGCTTGCGTACCGGCATCATTGTAACTTCTGCCGCAAGCTCTGGCTGCTTGCAAATTTCAAGTAGAGAATATTTCTCTTTAATCTTGCGGTATTCAGGATCATATCGTCCTGCCTGACGCATATACCAGACCGGTACAGTGTCTACAAGTTCCTTCCGGCATGCCCGAATGAAACGGTCGTTATAGCTCATGTTGCCGTTCCTCTTTTCTTTAATTTTTCACTAATTTCCATTATGCCCGTTTTCGTTACCCCTAACAACCGTTCTCGCCTTGCTTCCTATGACAATAGTATGACAATCAAACTTTCCTGCATGAAGAACCGATGAATATTAGCCGTCAAAAAAGAAGACAGCAGCAAGGCTTTCCCTATCGTTCAGGGTACCTCCACTGCTGTGCGATTTCTCTTATTCGGCCGTCGCCGGCAAGATCGGATCCTTTAATAACGACTTGTAGGACGGGTCAAAATACGCGGTAAAAGACAGCTCCGTCGTATTCATTCCGCTGTCGGTCTGCTGCAGGGTAAAGTCGTTGATAACAATCAGACGCTTTTGCTGCTGAAGCTGAGCCATCCAGCTTTTCACCTGCGCGTATGTACCAAGCAAAGACACATGCACGTTAACTTCCTTCACGGTTGGGTATAACGGATCGGCGCTGCCCGATAAAGTGTTAAGCTTATTTTCACCCGGAAGATCAACGGTTGCGCTGTTTATTTTGGCCCCCGTCTGAAGACTTAAGCTTTTGAGCATAACAACAAGCTGTTCCGAGTTATCCCATAGAGGAAGCGCCGCCTGTATATCCTGCTCCGCCAGGCCGCTCCCTTCCTCTTGTTTAGTCACGCTAGCCTGAAGAGCATTTAATTGCAGCTGGGATTGTTCCGCAAGCTTCTTCTGATCCGACAGCTTACTGCTTGAAGGCTGAAGCAAAACGACGTACAAGAGTAGAAGCACCAGAAAAAGCAGCATCATCACGATGAGGCCAAGCGAGCGGTTTTTGGTATTATCCATTATTGTCCGTCCCTCCTGCGCCTGCCTGCTTGTTGTCTGAAGATGAAGCTGTTTTCCATGCAATCTCGTAGCTTGCTACCCACTGTCCGTTATTATCGGCAAAAGACTGCAGATGAACCTTCTGAGTAAACGGCATGGCCCGAAGACTCGTCAAGTACGTGGACAACGCGGTTAAATCCGTGCTTTTGAAAGTAAGGGAAAGCGTTCCGGGCTTGTTATATTCAATCGTAGTTAGCCGGGATGCATAGGGCAAATGATTCGTTAGCTCGTCCAGAACGGCAACGGCATCCTGCCTGTTATCGGTAATAAACTTCACGACAGCCTGCGGATCCGCATCCGCTTGCGCCTCCGTTTTTTGCGTCGACATTTGCTGCTGAAGCAAAGCCGTTTTATCTTTGATCACCTGCACGGTGTGCTCGTAATCCGAGATTTGAAGTCTGTTATTCGTGTTTAGAGCCAGTATAGCGCCAAGGCAAAGCAGCCATAGAATGCCTGCAGCCAGCAGTTTGGCCGGAATCGGCTTGGTCTTTCTGGCTTTCTCCGGCATCAGATTAATGCCTGGGGTCGTTTTCTCGCGAATGGCAAGACCAAACGGGATCATATATTCATCAAGCTTCCTGCGAACCCGCTTGCGAAGAGGCGATTCCAGCTCGACGGTCTCGACCCGCATATCCGGTTGTGCCTGCTGAAGCTCGGCCGCCAGCTGAGTACGCCCGGCCAGCTCGCCGGCAATAATTGCCTGATTTATCCGCGACTTGCCGTCATGAATACTGTATTGATAGAAGCTGAGAAGCCTGGAAATCTCGGCATTAATGCTGGAGATCAGCTCCGGGGTAAAAGTCCCGTCTATGGAGCCGCTGTAATCATATTCATTAATGACCCGCATAAAGACCGGATGCCCCTCATGGAACATGTACACTTCAACATTCGCCTTATCCAGATGAATCAGCATCGTATTGTCAAGCGAGTCTATGTATCTTGCTTGAATCGCTCTGGCAAAAGCCGTTGAGGCCAGCTCGGCGTATTTCACCTTCAGCCCGGTGCTCTCAAGCAGCTCGATGCATTGCTTGATCCATCTTTGCGGCGAGGCATATACGAGTATATTGGTAGACTGCTCTTCCGAACCGGCAGCGATATAATCATAGACCGGGTCTTCAAACGGAAGATGAAGCGCCGTCTCGACTTCAAGATTAATCAGCTGGTCCAGCTCTTTTGAATTAACGGTCCCGATCTGAAGCTTCCGGATAATGATTTGCGATGTCGGAATGGATAAGGTAATCGAAGTACCGTTAAGCCTTTCTTTTTTCACCCAATCCTTCAGACTGGAGCGAAGCTCTTCCATGTTCGTGAATTGATCCTCAAGAATGACTCCATCGGCAAAAGGCAGGAAGCCGGTCTTCTCGATTTCCCAGCCCTTTTTCCTTTTCCTTACTCTCGCGTAGCGGACTCCGCCATGATCGATCGTTAGACCAACACGCTTGCTGCTGTCGAGCATTCCTTCTCACATCCCACTACATTAGAATTGAACGGTATAAATTTATCATTGCATCGCCATAAGCAAAGGCCAGCAAAGCGCCAAGCAGTAAAAACGGTCCAAACGGAATAGGCTGCTTTCTCTTCACAACCTTAAACAGCATCAATAATCCGCCTATCGCACTGCCGAAGAAACAAGCCAATATAAAGGCGGGTACCAAATTCGGCAGCCCTAGTATCCAGCCTAGCAGGAAAAGCAGCTTGACATCGCCAAGTCCCATGCCGCCTCTTGTAAGAATAACCACTGCCAGCAGAACGCCGCCGCCGGCAAACGCTCCTGCAATATGAAGCCAGATGGAGCCTATCGGAAACAGACATCCAAGTACAATAAATAGCGGAGCAAAGAAGAGCAAAATACGATTAGGCAAAAGCATATATTTCAAATCGGAGACGGTAAGGATTACCGACATGCTGACAAGGAGCAGTCCAATTACCGTATTCCAGCTGTTTCCGAAGGTAAGATAGATCCATACAAACAAAAGACCGGTCGCCAATTCCCCAAGCGGGTATACAGGAGAAATCCGTTTGCCGCACTGGCGGCAGCTTCCACGGGACAAGAGGTAGCTCGCAACGGGCATCAAATCACGCGGCTTAAGGCGCATCCCGCATTTCGGACATTGCGAGGGCGGCGATACAACCGAAAGCTTGATCGGAATCCTTAGCCCAACAACGTTAAAAAAGGAGCCTACTATTAAGCCTAAAAAGAACAAGTAGATTGAGAGAAATAGGGTCATAGGCGGGTTCGCTTTCGGTTTAGTGATAGTAAATCCGGAATCAGAATCTCTCCAATTCCGGATTTACTAGTTATTCTCCTTTACCTAATTTAAGCTCATTGGCGTCTATGGTTTTAGTTGTGGTACCATCGCTTAATTTAACTGAGGTTAAATCACCGTTTGTATCAAATACTACTTCAGTTGCAGAAGCTGTGGAGGAACCTGAAACGAGATTATTTTTTGAGCTTGGTAATGCAGTATTGTTAGCTAAATATTTTTTACTAATCAAATCAGATAGATAAACAGTTAGACCTGTATTAGCACTACCGTTAAAATCTCCAGCAAGCTCACCTGTTACGTATAATTTAGCTGCATCATAAATCTGTTGAGCAGTTGCAACATCCGCATCCTTCTTAGTATTATCAATAATCTTACCAATCAAAGGAACCGCAATTACCGCGATCACAGCAAGAATAACGATAACCGCCAGAAGCTCGATCAGAGTAAAGCCTTTTTCTTCTTTTTTCAGACGTTTCATCATTTTTTTCAACATGTTGGTTTCCTCCTAAAATATTTGTTTTTTTGTCTCTTCTATGTTGTCTTGCTTGTAAAACCCCAAGTTATTAATGAACACTGGAATACAAGGTGAACATCGGTAAAATGATCGCCATGACGATCAGCCCGACTACGCCCGCAAGGAAAACGATAAGCAGCGGTTCGATCAGAGACTTCAGACGATCGACCGTGTTGTCGACATCCATCTCGTAAAAGTCCGCGATCTTGGCCAGCATCTGGTCAAGCGAGCCGGTCTCTTCCCCTACCGCAATCATCTGAGTGACCAGCGGAGGAAATACCCATGCTTTCTTAAAAGGCTCGGACAAGGAATTACCTTGCCGCAGCGACTCCCCCGATTTCCTTATGTATCCGCCGATCACTTTATTGCCTACCACCTCCTCCACAATGGTCAGAGATTGAAGCACCGGCACGGAGCTTGCATATAACGAGGAGAGCGTCCTCGACATTTGAGCGATTGCGCCTTTTTGAGCCAGCTTTCCGAAGATCGGCACCTTCAGCTTGGCGTAATCCAGTACATACCGGCCCCGCTCCGTGCGTTTGTATATCTGATAGGCCACAATAAGGACAACAAACGATATAATCCAGTAATACCATTGATGGGACATGCTTTTACTCAAAGCCAATACAATCTTCGTTATGGCCGGCAGCTCGGTATCAAACGATTCAAACATCGTGACGAACTGCGGTACAACGCCTTGAAGCAAATAAATTACGGAAGCGATGGACATCAGACCAACAACCGCCGGATAGGTCATCGCCGATTTTATTTTCTCTTTGGTCGTATGAGCTTTCTCGAAAAATAAAGCTAACCGGTCAAGCGTACCTTCCAAATCCCCCGTTTCTTCACCGGCACGGATCATGCTGACAAATAACGGCGGAAAAATCCGCTTATGCTCCTGAACCGCCTGCGAGAACGGAATACCTCTTAGAAGGGCCGAGCTTACATCGACCAAAGCTTTCTTAAGCGGTTTGCTTTCCGTCTGCGCGGCAAGGATATTCGTTGCTTCTACAATCGTTACCCCTGCTCGGATTAACGTTGAGAATTGACGGCAGAAAATAATAAAATGAATGCTTTTTACCGGATTGCCAATGTAAATCTCGGTTGATAGTACACTCTTGCGGATCTCTTCGACGGACAAAACCGTCAACCCGCGCTTGCGCAGCTCTTCAACCGCCGACGACTTGTCCATAGAGTTCAGCTTGCCTTGCAGCTGCTTGCCCCCGGTTGTCTTCACATGATAAGCAAATTGCGGCATTAGAGACCTCCTTCCGCCATATACGGCTTAGCCGCGGATGGATGAATGATGCCGGAGTGAAGCAGCTCCTTCACGGACATTTCCAGCGTGTGCATGCCTTGGGCACGGCTTGTCTGCATAATGCTTTTTATCTGATGCACCTTATCCGTCCGGATCAGGTTGGAGACGGCAGGCGTATTAACCAGAATCTCCGTTGTACATGCTCTGCCTGCTCCTCCCCGCTTCGGAAGCAGCCTCTGAGACACGACGGTAACAAGCACGGATGCTAGCTGTGTACGAATCTGTCCTTGCTGGTGTGCGGGAAACGCATCAATGATCCGGTCAATCGTCTGCGGAGCATCGGACGTATGCAAGGTTGCCAGCACTAGATGCCCCGTCTCCGCTGCCGTAATAGCTGCCGAAATCGTCTCGAGATCGCGCATCTCGCCAACGAGAATGACATCGGGATCTTGCCGCAGCGCGGCGCGAAGACCGCTTGTAAAGCTGCTTGTATCTTGGCCAACTTCTCTTTGGTCAATAATCGAAGACTGACTTGTATGTATGAATTCAATAGGATCCTCAAGAGTTACGATATGTCTCGCTTGTGTCCGGTTAATATGATCGATTAAAGCGGCAAGCGTCGAGGATTTTCCGCTTCCCGTTGGTCCCGTCACCAGGACAAGCCCTTGATGCTTCTCAGCCAGTGAGGCCAGAGACGGCGGCAGCTGAAGCTGCTCCAAGGTAGGAATTTGAGTCGGAATTGTTCTGGCGGCAAGGCTAATATATCCTCTTTGCTTATATACATTAATCCGGAATCGGCAGTACCCCGGCAATGCGAGGGAAAAGTCTACCTCTCCCTTGATGCGGAGCGTATCCGCCTGCCCGCTTAACATTAGACTTAATGCCATTGCCTCTGCAGCTTGCGCAGTGATGACGGAATCGCCATTCTTATGGAGTTCTCCGTTAATCCGGAATACGGGAACATTGCCAACCGACAAATGCAAGTCCGACGCCCGGAGCTCATAGGCCTGCTTAAGCCAATTCAGAATAAGTTCGTTAAACACGGCTGTCCCCCTAAAAAGAATGACCATATATAAAAAACGGCTAGAAAGCTGCTCGTGGCGATTCTTACTTCGTTAGCGTGAATTAATTGGCCACGGTTTCGCGGAGAACTTCCTGCAGTGTCGTAATGCCGCGGGTTACTTTTTCTAATCCGTCGTCCATCAGCTGGATCATCCCTTGCTTGTTAGCTGCCTCGCGAAGCTCGCTTAACGAACCGTTTAAAGTAATAAGCTCTCGAATTTCGTTATTGATATGCAAAACCTCGTGAATAGCGACCCTGCCGCGATAACCCGTGCTGCCGCAGTTCCCGCAGCCTCTGCCCCGGTAAACGGTCTGCGCCTGAATCCCCCGGCTTCTTAGGAATAATCTTTCCTGATCGGTAGGCTCTTGCGCTTCCCTGCAGTCATTGCATATCCGGCGGACAAGACGCTGCGCAACAACTCCGATAAGCGAAGATGCGATGAGGTAAGGCTCAACCCCCATATCCCGGAAACGCGTAATGGAGCTGACGGAATCATTCGTATGCAAGGTGGACAATACCAAGTGGCCGGTCAGGGAGGCTCGGATGGCAATCTCCGCGGTCTCCGTATCCCGGATCTCGCCGACCATAACGACATTGGGATCCTGACGAAGGATCGAGCGCAGGCCGGTTGCAAAGGTTAATCCGATTGTCGGGTTAACCTGAACCTGGTTGATGCCATCCAGCTGGTACTCTACCGGATCTTCAACGGTAATGATATTGGTATCCTCTTCATTTAAGTGGCTGAGCGCGGAATACAGGGTGGTTGTTTTCCCGCTGCCCGTTGGACCTGTAATGAGCAGAATGCCGTATGGCCGCTCAATCATTTCCTTAAACACTTGGACGTTGTGGTTATTGAAGCCAAGCTGGTCAACCGCTTTGACGCCCGTGCTTAGGTCTAGCAGACGCAGAACAATCTTCTCGCCGTGAATGGTAGGCAAGGAAGCTACGCGGATATCTACCGTCTTGAACTCGAACTGCATCTTCATCCGGCCGTCCTGCGGAAGCCTCCGCTCGGCGATATTTAATTTGGACATGATTTTGAGTCTTGCCGTAATAAAGCCCTGCATCTGCTTAGGCAAAGCCCGTTCCGTGCGAAGCACCCCATCGATCCGGTAACGGATCGTTACGCTGGTCTCACCCGGGTCAACGTGAATGTCAGAGGCTCTAAGCTGTACCGCCTGTTGGATCATCTGGTTCACGAGCCGTACGACGGGAGAATCTTCATCGGTAATTTCAGTCTCGCGGATCTCTTCCTGTGTCGGAAGATCAATCATCATTTGACTCATGGAGTCCTGCAGGCCGTAATGTCTTGCGATAGCCCGCTGCAATTCGTCCTTGCTGGAAATAGCCGGCTCGATTCGGAAGCCTGTGCTCATGCGCAGTTCTTCAATCGCGAAGTAGTCGAGAGGATCCGCCATTGCCACCATGAGCTTGCCGCCGTCTTTCTGGAGCGGGATCGCCTGGTAGCGCTTGGCCATGCTTTCGGGGATGATCTGGGTGATTTCCGGATCAATCTGGTATTTATACAAGCTAACATGCGGAATTCCTAGCTGGAATTCCAGCACTTCAATGAGCTGCTGCTCCGTTATGTACCCTTGCGCAATGAGCAAGTCGCCTAGCTTCTGCTTTGATTTGCCCTGCTCTAGCAGCGCCTTCTGCAGCTGTTCCTCGGATATTATGGCGCTCTCGACCAATAAATCTCCTAGTCTCTTCTTAATAGCCACCATCTCTTAACAGCCCCATTCTCTTATATCCTGCTGGGTCCTTTATACCCAGAATTCTAGACCACGGAACCAATTTTGGCAATATTTATTGTATTAATTGTTGCATCTACCGACCCACTGACTTAAACTGATTATAGCGCATTATTACTAGATTTCAATAAGTTTTTTAGGTAAATGGAACTAAGTAAAGAGAATGTAAAAATAGGAGGATAGGACTATGAAACTGGTTGATTTTCAGAAAAAAATTTCCATCGCCTTAGTTGTCACTCTCCTTGGGTCTCTATTCGCATTCGTAGGCTTTCCCGCAAAACAAGCCGATGCTGCGGATACCTTCGACCTGGGAATGGTTGCGCTGAAATCGGTCGAGAAAGGCAAATACGCGAGGGTAGCATCAAACAACTCAACTCCTGTTGCCGACTCGGACAAGGTGTGGACGGAAGAGCTTTTCGTATTGGCTAAGTCAGGCAGCTATTACACATTGAAATCGAATAATACGGGAAAATATCTATCGGCAGACAGCAATAACAGCTCGCTGACCGCTATCAGCGATACCATTACGAACGATAATCAGAAGTTTTCGATTACATCTAACTCCGACGGAACCGTTTCTTTCTACTCGGTAGGCAAGAGCAATTATATGAGTACCGCTTCAACCGGCAGCAATCTACTCCTTAGCGGCACTACGATTCAAAGCTCCCAGAAATTCAAGCTCACCTCCTTCCGCGATTCCATTCGAATTCTCGAAGTAACCGAATCCGGAACATCGGATCTGTCCTCCATACTTGGCAGCAGCTCCCCCATCCCCTTCACCATCGATACATACAGCATGAAGGAATTTGTTGCATCCCGCGATGATTTGGACGGTAAATACGATGCGGTATACATAGGGAAAGGCACGTTGGTCGATAAAGACAATAAGAAAAAGACGCCGTACAGCATGTCCCTGCTTAGCGCGCAAACCAAAGGCAGTTCAACGCAAAGCAACAACCATAACACAAGCAGTATTCAGAACGATATCACGCAGCTGAAGGCGGATGAGATTACTAACGATTTCATTAAGAAAGGTCTCCCGGTTGTCTTTTACAACGATTCTTCAACTAAGAATGGCATCGAGTATCAAGCGGATTTAAGCTCAAGCTCCAAAGCCTTGCTGAAGAAGAACTTCCTTTCATATAAAGACGGAAGCACGACAAACGCTATTTTCGTGAGTTCATCCCATATCTCTTCCGCAGCGAACTTCATCAGCAAGACAAATCTGCTCGAGAAAGCCAATGTTCGCCCGCAATTGACGGTAACAAGCAAACCAATCGAATATACGGCTAATCAGTCCAACAAATACAACGCAGGAAACACAATCACCTTCAATTACAAGATTGGCAACGTAGGAGATATCAGTCAGAAAAACATTGAGCTGAATTTGTACATCAGTACGGATAGCTCCCTACCTTTTGGCGCTGAGCAAGTGGTAGCTGCCAAGCAGGCGGATAGTGCAACGGGAACGATCTCTTACACACTGCCTAAGGGTTATTCAGGCATTCAATATTGGCGGCTTGAAGCGGTCGATTTCAACACCAAGCTGAAGGATTATAGTTCGGGGGTTTACCGGTTCCAGGATCAGAAGATTAATATTAAGGTTCTTCAGGTTATGCCTAACGACAGCAGCGCCAGTACTTTGAACAATACTAACAACATGAGTTCATCCTATCTCGTTCCAACATCGGGCAATAACAAAGACGCTTATAGCATAAGCATCGATGTCATGAATATGAATACGTTCAACAGCACGGGCTATAAAACCTTAAACGGCAAATACGATATGCTGATCTTTGGCTTTGGCGATATCTACAACAACAACGCTCCAATTAACGATGATGCGGCGGCGGCCGTAATCGCCTTTAAAAACACCGGGCAAAGCGTCATGTTCACCCATGATACGATCTATAACAGCAGCAACTCGAACAGCAGCAACTGGCTGAACAAATTCCAGGCTATTACCGGTCAGATTGCACCAAGAACAGACCTGGGTCTCGGGGCTCCCGAATCTTCAACAACAACGGAAAAAGTGAATGACGGCTTGTTAACGCAGTTCCCTTTTCTATTAAGCAGTACGACCAATGTAGCGACTACCCACAACCAGTACTACACGCTTGATTTGGAAGATCCGACCGTTATCCCTTGGTATAACATGAGCGGCGGCAAACGAACATCCGGCGACAGCTGGAACTCCTATTACACTTATTCCAAAGGGAATGTAACATACTCCGGTTCCGGGCATACGAACTCCAAATTCCCGGACTGGGAGCAGCAATTGTTTGTCAATACAATGTACCGGGCCTATATTGGCTCTAACCATGCTCCTCAGCTGACGGTTAACTCGCCGGTAGAGTACAATTCGGCAAGCAATAATTTTATCCCGTCCTATCAAAATATTTTGCTGAACTATCAGGTCGATGACTTTGACCTTGCGGACCGTGAGCTGAAAACAACCGTAAACTTTATTTACGGAGGAGACACTCATCCTGTATTCAAGAACAAAACCATACTTTCCGGTGGTACGATTAACGAACAAGTAGCTAACCCGTTTCCTAATGGAGGAGACATGCAAATCCAGATTATTGCAACTGATAAGAGCGGTGCGGAGGTCAGCCGGACGATTAATGTAAAAATCGTTAAAGTAGAATCCAATATCGATTTAAGTCGTACAGCATCCAATAATGTAACGGATAACCGGGTACAGACGAATACAACCGCTACTTTCACTTATACCGTTACGCCAAAAACGATTCCGTCAAGCGACGCCTTATCCGCAGACAAGATGAAGATTACGAACATAACATTCAGCGAATCCTTGCCTGCGAAGCTGGAAGTAACCAGTCTTCCGTCAGGCTGGACGAAAACCGGTACGGCAGCAAACGGATATACCGTTTTGGGTACTCTCCCTACCATTACTTATACCTTAAGCGGCAATAGTTATATCGCTTCGCCGGTGTCCTTCCAGATTGCAGTGAAACCTACCGTCGATGGCTTATACCCGCTTCAAAACGCGGTACTCACGTTTAACGATATTGGCCAGCAATCCGCAAGAACCCTGACATTCCCTGGTTATGTTCTGGAGGCTGTAACTAGACTGACCTCGCTTAGCTTGACCGATACAAAGGTACTTGTTGGCGACAGCCGGAAAATGATTCCAACCTATGCGCCGCTTAACGCTACCTATGCTTCAACGTACATCTGGGAATCGGATCGCCCGGACCTCGTTACCGTCGACAGTTCCGGTATTATTAAAGGTATTGCAGCCGGAACAGCCCAGATCACCGCAAGAGCAACGGATGGCAGCGGATTAACCGCAAAAGCAGCAGTTACTGCCATTGTCCCGGGATTAAACATTATTGGTCAGGAACAAGTGGCATCAGGAGATACGATTAACCTAACCGCTGACTTGCATACAGCAGATTACGAACAAATTACAAGTTATCAGTGGAGCATTAAGGAAGGTTCAAGCTACGTCAGCTTAAATGGAACAACAAACAAAACCGTTTCCGTCTCAGGCAAGAGCGTAGGAAAAGCCAAGGTTCGCCTCTCGGTTGTTACAAATCAGAACAATACTTACACATTAGATAAAGACTTATCCGTATATAAAAAAGTAACTTCGATCACTCTGACAGGCACAACCATGATCGTAGGCTCCACTTATCAGCTCAATCCTGTCATAAGTCCAACAGATGCAACGGATAAATCCATCGCTTGGCTGCCGAGCAGCAATTCAAGCGCAGCAACCGTGAACAGTTCAGGACTTGTCACCGCTGTTGGCGTTGGAGAAGCTACTATTACCGTCCAGGCGCAGGACGGCAGCGGAGTAACGGGCAGCGCGCTCATTAAGGTTATTGATCCGGTCCCTGTTATTTCGGGGCCAAGCGCAATCGAGCTTGGAACAGACGGTACCCTGTCTGTTGACCTGACAACGGCAACGGGTGATGTCATCACTTCTTATGAATGGACAGTCCCAAATGGTACCGGAGGAGGCCCGCTAGATGTAAAGGGTTCCACTACAAGCAAATCGCTGACCTTTACCGGCAAACAACCAGGTAAAGTGAAAATCAAGGTTACCGTTCATACGAAAAACGGAAAGGTCTACATTGCGGAACAAGAGGTTGCCGTCAAATCGGTTACTCTAAGGCTGGAAAGCTCCTACCGGATCCAGGTTAGCAAATCCAAGGATTTGTTCGCTGCTCTGGCTTCCAGTCCCGCCGCTGGCAAAACCAACATTAAAGGCGATCTGCAGTGGTCTTCGAGCAATCCATCCATTGCTGCGGTAGACAGCAGCGGCCGCGTAAACGGCATAAAAACGGGCACAGTCACCATCACGGTCACTTACAGAAATGATCCGTCCATAACCGCAAAAACAACGATCATCGTGGAGCGAAGCACGACTAGCGGCGAGAAATATTAATTCAGCATCCAAAAAACAGCCCCGATCCTGTACAGGATCGGGGCTGTTGGATTGAATAGCATTAGGCGGTGATTTGAGCAGCGATGCCGTTCAAATCCGCCAGGTCTTTGTCAGAAAGCTCCAAGTTGGCTGCTCCGGCGCAGTTAACGATGTTCACCGCTTTGCTGGCGCCGGGAATCGGCAGAATGATTGGCGACAATCGGAGCAGCCATGCAATCGCGACCTGCTGCGGAGACGCATCATGGTTTCCGGCGATCCGCGAAAGCGTCTCGTTGCTGCCTATGCCTTGCGCATTGCCGATGCCGTTTAGCGGACTGTACGGCAGGAAAGCAATTCCGTACTCTTCGCAGCGCTTCAGCACTTCCATCGAAGAATGGTCAAACAAGTTCATACGGTTTTGAACTGACGCGACCGTTACCATTTGACGAGCCTCTTCCAGCTGTGCAACGGAAACGTTCGACAGTCCCACGTGAACGATCTTCCCTTCCCTCTGCAATTCAGAGACTGCTCCCACGGATTCCGCAAACGGAACCTTAGGATCCGGACGGTGGAATTGATAAAGCGTGATGGCTTCCACGCCGAGAGCACGCAAACTGTCCTCGCACGCTTGACGCAAATGCTCGGGACGGCCATCCGTTTCCCAGCGGCCATCCGGGCGAATGTGCCCGCCCTTTGTTGCTATGAGCACTTCGGGACGGTTATGTAAAGCTTTGGCGAGCAGGCGTTCGTTATGGCCTTTTTCGGTCGAATCCAAGCAGTACGAATCCGCTGTATCGAACAGGGTAATACCCTGCTCCAATGCGGCATGCACCGCTCTAATGCCTTCTTCCTCTGAAGGGCGTCCGTTAACGGAGAGCGGCATTCCGCCCATCCCGATTTCCCCCACGGTTATCCCTGTCGAGCCAAGCTTGCGTTGCGGTATTGTCATTTTACAACCTCCTTAGAGATAGTTATGAATTTTGCGAGAGCAGTGAAGAAATTTCCATTTTCAAGTATATCAGTTCTATCTTTTCGCTAGTAGTACTGAAAAAAAGTTCATCTAGTTACTTTGGTGTAAGAGATGCTCTTCATAGCAGCAAAAAAAAGACGACAGCCGCTCCGGCTGCCGTATCAAGGTTTACTTCGTTTTTTCAAGACTCAGTAGAGGATACCAGCTGCTTTTTCCCCACGATAACGCTTAGTTTCTTGACGCGGGGCAAACCTTCGTATTGGTTCTCGAAGAAATCATAATCGTAGTTGATGATAAACCGCGATTCATTAATTGGAATGGTGCTTTGCAGCCTTGCATCGAACATAATATCCGAAGCTCCTTCGGAGGCTTTGCCAAGCACGGCATTAATCGTCAAATCGCCCTTCGAGAAGAAGCCTCCCCGCAGCCAGAAGATTGAACCAACGCCATACAGCTCGGCATCTTCATCCGTATAAAAGAAAGCATCGAGAATCTTGGGACTTTTATCGTCGTCTTTGGGGTTATATATGCCATAATCCTGGAAGGAGTCAACCTTGTTGACCAAAACCGGCCCTTTCGAGATCATGATCAGCTGCTTGCGTTCCCCTTTGTCGGTTTTAATTCCTTTGATTTGCGCGTCTTCTATAGTGGTGCTCCCCAGCGCAAATACCGTGGAATCCACTTGAACGCTGTCGCTTATAAATACATTGCCCGTAACCAAAATATTGGCTTTGACCACCAGCGGATCACTGGAATAGTTCGATATCGTCAAATCCCCGTTTACGATCAGCCATTTATGGTTGTCCTGCTTGGCCGAATCCGTGAAGATCAAGCTCCTATAATCCAAGCCGTCCAGCTTCAAGTTTCCATTAAACAGAACGGTGCTCGATAAGGAGTTAAATTGCATAAAATAAGCATCGTATTCCTTCAAAGCTTCATTATAAGCATCCATTGCTGCCGTATCGTCCAGGTCCGTAGGCAAAGTTGGCTTCTCGGGAGGACCGGAGGTCAACGTTACGCCGCTGCCATTCTTCAAAACAGCCGCCAGATTATTGAACCTGCCCGTTTCTCCGCTATGCGCCAATGCATAATCGACAGCCGCTTTAATACTATTGCGGTCAGTGATATTTGTTGCTTCCTGCGCTTTATCGATAAAGGATTCCGTTACGTTAATCGAAATAAACTTCTTTTGATCCCGGAGCTGAATTTTGCTGTTGTCCACCCCAAGAATCTGCTGCAGCGTCAGATCCGTTCGCGAATACGGCTGGTAGTTGCCCGTGATTTTGTCCCGCACTTTGATGGAGTCCATATTCTGAATATAGATATTGCCGTCAAAAAACGGATATTTCGTATCCTTTGTTTTATCAGGATCATTGTTATAAATGTATTTCGCGGTGTTATCGATAAGAAAATCATGACCGGCATAAATATTGCCCATCCCATAGGCAGCACCGTTAATAATGACATCGTTCTCCGAACCAAAGGCGTAATTCAGAAAATCGGGATAAGCGCCTATCGTAATCTGCTGGGTAAGCCGTCTAGTTACGCCGTGAACCACTGCTTCCGCCGTCAGGTTGAGCTTATAGCTGGTCTGATCGCCGACGCTTACCTGCTCCGTTGTTACAGCCGTAATTTTTCCGCTGGCTCCCGGCAGGTCGGTGCTGGTCGTGAGCCGTTGCAGCTCATCAATGCCGGCTTGCATCAATTGCGAGAGCTCTTCCGGCGCAATATCTTCTCTGCCGTTATACTTCGTGACAAGATAAGAGGCTGCTTCATTTAGCATCTTCTCCGCCAGATGAAGGCTTTGCACATCATTTTCACGCGTCTCTGCCCGTGTTGCCCCGCCTAATGTCGAACTGACAACCGCCGTACCCAGTATGGTCAGCAGCAGAATCATAAACAGAACCAAGACCAGAGCGTACCCGCGCTCTTTCCCGCTCTCCATGCACCCTTCCCCCTAAAACCCGAATTTACTTTCCAGAGTCAGCTGCTGATTACGCCCGTTATGATTCTGCTCAAGCACCAGCCGGATCTCAATGAGACCGCTGCTGCATTCCGTTACATTCGTCTTGCATTTGAGCTCAATGGATGAAGCTTCAGAGGATGGATCCGTTTGACTCGGCATATCCACATCCGAGCGGGTATCCACCGTTCTGCCGCCGATATGAAGCTGTTTATTCTGGATAAAAATCTGCTGTTCTTCCCTGGTTCCTGCATCGCGTACCAGCGTAATGCCGCTCTCATTCGTTGAAATCAGATCCGGACCGTAAGCATACAGCTCCGTGATAATGGACGACATCAGCAGATCCGCATCATCCCGCAGAGCATTTTCCGTTTCGATCCGGTTATACGTATTCATGCCAAAGGTAACGACGGAAAAAATAATGCCCGCAGCGATCGACAACAACGTCATAGCCGCTATCAGCTCCACAAGCGTCAGACCGTTTTCCTCGTTCCGCCACTTCTTAACGAACTCTCTCACTGGCGATATATCCCTCCACTTCCGCCGCATTACGAGCGCTGGCTGATCCGTTGGCTTTCTCTACCCGCACCAGAACGGGCAGCAGCTCTTCTGCCATGTTTTTCTTGTCCGCATCGTGGAGCATCCCGTTATGCATATCTCTCTGGTAGATTACGGAAATGGTATACTGCACGCCATTAATATTGGGATTTAGAATCTGCTGCAAGACAGCCGAATCTTCGGCCAGCTGGCTCACAGCGGTATTACATCCGGTTAGAGGACAGTTAATAGCCGTATTTGAGGTATTCGAGAAGTAGGTCTGGATCGGCTCAAAGCGCTGCTTCTCCATATAAAACAACGCGTTGCGGGCCAGATTGACCATAACCGTTTTGCTCTGATTGCCTTTCGCGTAAGCAAGTGCATTCGTGAAGAAGGAGGTCAGCACCAGGCTTACAACGGATAATATAACTAGAGCAGCCAGCACTTCCACCAAGGTTAATCCGGATTCCTTATTGCCATGCCGAACCCATTTCATATCAATAGCACCTACGATCCGCCTTCATTTTTCCGAGAAAAAAACTAATTCCATTTTACTATAAACTAGCTTTTTTTACCATGAAGAGTGATTCTATTTTCATAGATTTACCGTAAACATCCGAGTCTAAAGACCTATTTAAGAACCGAACAAAAAAAGAGCAACGATGCCGGAAAGCATCATTGCCCTTCTCTATCGCTTGTTTTATTTTACGATCGCAATCGCAAGACCGTCATATCCCGGAAGAACGGTGCTCATTAGGCGTTCGTCGCTTGCAATCCGCTGATTGAAGTTACGGACGGCTTTGACGGACGGACCTTCTTTGGCCGGATCCGTCGTGCGGCCCCGCAGCAGGATGTTGTCTCCGATAATGACCGCACCCGGATTGGAGAGCGCAATCGCATGCTCCAGATAAACCGGGTAACCTTCTTTGTCCGCATCAATAAAGAAGAAATCGAAAGTTCTTCCTTCTTCCTTCAGCTTCACAAGACTCTCTCGGGCATCCCCGATTATATATTCAACGACGTCGCCAAGACCCGCTTCCGTCATATGCACCTTAGCCACTTCCGCGTATTCCGCCTTCAGCTCTAATGAAGTAAGCACTCCTCCCTCGGCGAGCCCCCGGGCAATGCAGATCCCGCTGTAGCCGCCAAGCGCACCGATCTCAAGCGCCGTCTTCGCCCCATTCATCTTGGCAAGCATCGTCAGAAGCCTGCCGTATCCATCAGCTATCGATATATCGGGCATGCCACGGTCGGCAATCCCTTTTTTTGTACGGACAAGGTCCAGATCTTCGCCATATAACCCGTCAACATATTGTTCGTCTGTCAATTTACTCTCAACCTCTCTATTTTTACAATTTGTAAAAGCTACCCTCTTTGTCCTATACTTGATTGTATGATTTTGACCGTGTGGATACAACTTATGTTTTCACAGGTAAGGGGAGAATTGTAATCATGACAACGATTAATCTGATCGCTACCGCACCGATGGGACTGGAAGCGGTCGTTGCGCGCGAGCTGAAAACTCTCGGCTACACAGACCTTCAGGTGGAGAACGGCCGCGTTCGTTTCACCGGGCAGCCGATCGATATTTGCCGCACGAATCTGTGGCTTCGCACCGCGGGACGCATTCTCGTCAATATGGGAGAGTTCAAGGCCACAACCTTTGAAGAGCTTTTCGAAGGAACAAAAGCGCTGGATTGGCCGGAATGGATCCCGGAGGACGGGGAGTTCCCCGTTAACGGACGTTCGCAGAAGTCTCAGCTAACCAGCGTTCCCGCCTGCCAAAGTATCGTCAAGAAGGCCGTAGTCGAGAAAATGAAGGACCGCTACGGCACCGAATGGTTCCACGAGGACGGCGGCCGTTATGTCATTGAAGTGACGCTCATGAACGATATGGCGATGCTGACGCTGGATACAACGGGAGCAGGCCTGCACCAGCGCGGGTACCGCAAAGTATCGACCGAAGCGCCAATCCGAGAGACAATGGCCGCAGCCCTTGTTGACCTCAGCCGCTGGAATCCGGAGCGTCCGCTGTATGATCCGTTCTGCGGCTCCGGCACGATTCTCGTGGAGGCTGCCATGATCGCCTGGAATATCGCTCCCGGCCTTCGCCGCTCGTTTAACGCGGAAGGCTGGCCGCTTGTTCCCCACGAGCTGTGGGATGAAGCGCGGGAAGAAGCTTTTGACGCCGTGAAGGATGATATCCCTCTGCAAATCGCTGGCTCCGACATTGATCCTTATGCGATAGAAATTGCGGAAGCCGCGGTTAAAAAGGCAGGTTTTGGCAAAGAAATTAAGTTAAAGGTTATGCCGGTGGCAAAAATCAAGCCTGAAGGCGATTATGGCGTCATTATTACGAACCCGCCTTACGGCGAGCGGTTAGGCGATGACAAGGATGCGGAAATGGCTTTGATGCAATTCGGACGCTCCGCGCTTTATTTGCCGACCTGGTCCTTCTTTGCCATCAGCCCGTCCGCAAGCGTCGAGCATTATTTCGGGAAGCCAGCGGATAAGAAGCGCAAGCTCTTTAACGGCCGCATCCAATGTAACTACTACCAGTTCTTCGGCCCAGGCGGTGCTTTTCCGAATCGTAAAAAGAATAATTAATAAAAAGGAGCCTTGTAGGCTCCTTTTGTATTAAGCTAACGTTCTCCGTTTAGCTTAATCTCCCGTTAGCTTGAACAACTATACAAAAAAATGTTGGATAATATCTAATTTATGTACCTTTTCTACTAAATATCTAACAGGGATGTTCTCTATGTCAGATAGAAAATATCCCTGTTTTAGCATCCCGTATAGATTTTTACCCTCTATGCAATCTGCATAATAACAAGATGTGCAGAATCCGACCTGGTCCCTCCAGCTAATGGGGTAATTGTGAGTGCCGCGGCATTACCTGCGGGATTCCGAACTGTGATCACTGAATTAATGACCGTTGTTTGCACAAGCGCCATTCCTACGATTTGAGAAGTTCCAGTTGCACGCCCAACCACCGTATAAGCTAGGTCAGCGCCATTTAACGTTAAAAGCAATTGACCCGCCTCGTTTACGTTTACCTGAAACAAAACCTGATATGTGCCAATTGCCGCCAAGTTAAATGAGCTCGCATTTAAACGTGTAATTGCTGTCCCGCTAATTGGACCATCTTGCGGAAAACTAACGTCCGTATTAGGAGCCACAGTTGCTGCATTATCAGGAGGCATCAAGGCAAAGAAGTCCGCAAAGCCTAATACTCCGCCTGTCGGCCCTACAGGTCCCGCTGGACCAGCTGGTCCCGTTGCTCCTGTTAGACCCGTCACTCCAGCTGCGCCAATTGCTCCTGCAAGCCCCGCCAATCCTTGGGGTCCAAGCGCGCCAATCGCTCCTGCAAGGCCTGCTGCTCCTTGGGGTCCAAGTGCTCCTGCAAGTCCTTCAGGTCCTAGTGAACCGATCGCTCCTACAAGGCCTGCTACTCCTTGAGGTCCAAGTGCTCCTGCGAGTCCTTGGGGTCCAAGTGAGCCAATCGCTCCTGCAAGGCCTGCTGCTCCTTGGGGTCCAAGTGCTCCTGCTAATCCTTCAGGTCCAAGTGCTCCTATTGCTCCCACAAGTCCTGTTAATCCTTGGGGTCCAAGTGCTCCCGCAAGTCCTTGAGGCCCAGCCTCTACAATTGCTTCAGCAAGTCCACTTAATAATTGCTGTCCGTTAAGCGGAGGACACTTTATACAAATATGCTTTTTATGCGGATGACGTTTCTTTTTCTTTCCTTTTGGATGGCATACAATAATGGGTTTCCTTTTGCACCGTTTTTTTGTATCGGGACAACTCAACCATGACACCTCCTATAAAGATTGTACAGTGTACGTGAGTTGTTTTTCTTCAGCATGGACTAATAGCTAACTATTGGCTAGACTAGAAACTATTTATAGAAAAATGGGTTAATGATAGGGAGGTTCATGTAACTATCCTGCCCGTTTAATGGATTTTGTTAAAAACTTATTGTAATATACGGATATAATATTCAGTTCTTCGGCCCGCTGCCTCCCCGGAAATAAGAGAAAGGATTTTTACGTTTATGTTAAGTTATACCGAGCAACCGAACGCCGTACGCCGCTTGATGCGATTCACGCTGGAATGGCTGAACCGCCTCAAAGGCGTCGACGTTATCTTCTTTTTTATCGTCATGTTGTTAAAACAGTTATGGTTCAACAAGCTGATCCATGTTCCGAATATGGATATGGACGGCTATGATACCGTTGTTGCGATCGGCACGCTGGCGCTTGTCACCTTCTGGACATTCTGGCTGCCGACCCGCGGCCGGATTATTGCTCTGATTGCGCTGAATCTGCTGTTATCGTTCATTATGTACGCAGACTTAATCTACTACCGTTACTTCCAGGACTTTATCTCCGTACCCGTGCTTCTTCAGGCGAACCAAGTAGATTCGCTTGGAGAGAGTATCGGGACGTTAATGCATGCGAAAGACTTTTTGCTTGGAGTAGATTGGCTGCTGATCATTCCGTTTGGCGTCTATGTAATCTGGAAAGGCCGTTTGGATCTCCGCAAAGATTCCAATGGATATGGATACGGCTACTCTTCTCCGCGGAGAACGCCGCTTTGGCGTAAAGCCGTCATTCGAATAGCCGTTAGCGCCGCGATTTTCGCAATCGGGATGTCGATGTCAATCGGCAATGTTAACGAAGCGAAAAAAACATGGGCGCTTGGTCTGTTCGACGGCAACTGGTGGAACGTCTCGCTGTATAATGTTACAGGCATCGTTGGTTTCCACGGCTATGATGTCTACCGCTACGCGAAGCTGCATTGGATCGACTCCGAGCAGGCTTCCGCCGAAGAAACAGCGGAGGCGATGGCATGGACGGAAGCCCGCGGCGATAAGCGTCAATCGCTTGAATCGGACCCTACGTTTGGCGAATACAAAGGCAGCAATGTCATTGTGGTACAGATGGAAGCCTTCCAGAACTTTATGATCGGCAAATCGATCGGAGGCCAGGAAATCACGCCAAATTTGAATAAGCTGGTGAAGGAAAGCGCGTATTTCAGCCAGTTCTACCACCAGACGGCCCAAGGCCGGACTTCGGACGCCGATTTCCTGAGCAACTGCTCGCTGCAGCCGATGATGAGCGGCTCCGTCTTTATCCAGTATCCGAATCATCAGTACAACTGTATGACAAGTACTCTTAAGGACAACGGTTATGCGACCGCCGCATTCCATGCTTACGAGGGCGGCTTCTGGAACCGGAATACGATGTACGCCAATATGGGGTACGATACTTTTTACAGCAAAAAGAATTACGATATGGACGAGCCCCTAGGCTGGTCGCTAGGCGACAATTCGTTCTTCCGGCAGTCCGTGGATCTGATGGCGAAGGAGGAGCAGCAGCCGTTTTATTCGTTCCTGATTACGTTATCCAGCCATTATCCGTTTACGCTGCCGGAATCGGAGCAGAAGCTGAATGTCGGCGAGCTGGACGGCACGATAATGGGCGACTATTTGCAAGCCGTTCATTACGTCGACGCATCCATAGGTACCTTCATCGACCGGCTAAAGGCTGAAGGGCTGTGGAATAACACCATCGTTGCTTTCTATGGCGACCATGACAACTCGATCCGGGATTGGAGCTTGTTCGAGACCTTCCTTGGACAGCCGCTGAACGACCTGCAGCGGGAGATGATTCTGAAGCAGGTGCCGTTTATCGTCCATCTGCCTGACGGCAAATACGCCGGCACGCATACGAACGTAGGCGGACAGCTTGATGTCACGCCAACGATCCTGCATTTGCTCGGCATCTCGACGGCTGACATGACGCTGCTTGGTCAGCCGCTTCTTACGAGCCAGCCGCAAAGCAAGCTGGTCGTGCAACGCAGCGGTGCCTTCACCGACGGCACCGTCTACTACATGCCTTCCGGCGATGCCGTCGCCGAGAATGGCAAGTGTTGGAACATCGCAGCGAATAAGCTTGGCGATGTGCAGAAATGCCTCGGTGCGGTGGAAGACGCGCGCACCGAGCTGTCCATGTCTGATCAAATCGTACAGCATGATTTGATCGCATCCTTCCGCGCAGCCGCCGTAGAGGCAAGCGCGGGCGGCGGCACGGCAACCGCCGTGAGTACAAGCGGCGCGGGCAGATAGCGCCGCGCACAGCAAAAAGGCTGTCCCCTCGGGTCAATCGACCATGAGGAGACAGCCTTTTTTTACACCTTATTCCTTCGCGTGCGCCTTCAGCCAATCCAGCACCTCGTCGATGGTTTTCACCGGCACGATGTTGAGCCCCGGCGCCGCCTCCTTCGCTTCTTCAAGCGAAGCGGCCGGCACGAAGAACACTTCGGCATCGGTGCGGCTAACGGCGTATGCCTTCTGGGGGATGCCGCCAACAAGGCCAATCGAGCCATCCGGCTCGATCGTGCCGGTGCCGGCGACCCGTACGCCATGCGTTACCCCGCTCGGCGTCAGCTGATCGATCAGCGCAAGCGTCAGCATGGCGCCATGCGAAGGTCCGCCGATATGCGCAATGTAATGATGGTACACAATCCGGCGCGGAATATCCGCATGCCAGTCATTTTCCGCTCCAATGCCAAAAACAGCGCGCTTCGGCAGGTCTCCGGACGCCTCCGCTTCACCCGTCGGCACTTGTACCTTAATCGTCTCTTTTCCCCGCAGGAGCGTTACTTCAACGGAATCACCCGGTTTTACCTGGTTTACCATATAATCCGTCAGCTCGGTCATATTGCTGATAGATTTGCCGTTTAACGCGATAATGACATCGCCAGCCTTAATCAAGGACTTGGCCGGTGCGTTGTCCGCAACGGCAAGCACCCGGGCGCCGGTGAGCTCAATCCCCTTGCCTATCCCCGCCTTGCCCATTGCGATAGCTCCCGCCACGTCGTCGGCACCTTGCTTCATCTGCACAACTTCGGTGTAAGACTCCGTTAACGGCGGTTCATTCTTGCTCCTCTTCTCGAAGCTGTACATCGGCAGCAGCTTGGCATACACCCAATCCGCAGGCACGGCAATCCGTTCGAAGACAAGCACGCCGCTGATGCTGCCTACCGGCTTGCCTCCGTCTACATGCGCGTACCGGTTCATGCCCATCGTTAAACCCGGATAGGTGACATTGTAAGACGTAGGAAAAGCCAGACAGGCAAATAGCGCAGCCATCAGGACCAGCCCCATCAGGCTCCGCCAAGGCCATCTTAGCCGTTCACCGCTACCCGCAAGCCTGCGGTATACGACATCACTCCAGATTAGATCCACAAACAACAGAATCAGGCCAATCGCGAGCACGCCAAGGCCGATCAGGAGATCCTCCGGTTTTACGAGCAGGAATACAACTCCCACCGCACTTACCGCAAGAAGCAGCGTGCGGACGGTAAGCAGGAGCCATCTTCTTTTTCCACCGCCCAATCGGCCCTGCTCCTTCCATAACCGCCTGATCCCGATCAATGCTCCGGCGCCCCATAACAATGGAATAACGGCAAGGCCATACAGCAGATCGTCGATCATATCGATCCAGAGCATGCCGGAGGACGTCCGCAGCGGCGCGGGAAGCCAGATCAGCTCTGCGGCGAGGATGAACAGCATGACCACAATGATTCCGGCTAAATAATATCGAGCATGACGAACCATCTGAACGTACCTTCCCCTCCATTGATAAAAAGACCCAACATCTGATGTTGAGTCTTTTCCAATCCAATCGTATCTATTCCTGCTCTTAGTGGTCGCCGCTGTTGCCTTTGGACGGGTTCGTTACCGCAAAGCCTTCTTCCGGCACGTAGAAGTAATCAATTCGCACGCCGTCGAGGAATTCGTTGTCCTTCTCGAGGATAACGTCGATCTCTTTATCCGTCGATACCACAACGTCCTTCTCGTTAGGCTCGTCAATCGCCATGCCGTAATGCGCGTGGTCGCCATGCGAATGCGTCACGTATACGCGAAGCTTCTTGCCTTCGTTCTCGGGCTTGTCCAATTCCAATTTCAGTACTTTCGCTGCGTTGCGCGTAATTTTGACGTTCATTCTATTCCACTCCTAAAAAGAATTGTGAATTCGTAAGCATATACCAACCCAATGGTTAACATTACCTGATCCTATTATACTTCTTCTCCATTCTCCGGGCAAACCATTCGGCGAGCAGCATCGTCACCGCAATATCGTCAATGGGGACGAAAGGAAGCGCGTCCGGCAGCACCCAATATAGAATAACCGGCACAAGAAATAATAATTTATCGGTAATGGCCACTTCTCTGGAGACTATCAGCTTATAGATCCGGACAAATGTGCTCTTCCAATGCCGGAGCGAGAACCATTTGCGCATGAGGCACACCACCTTCATCAGCTTTTGCCGATCATTATAGCACAGGTGTGCCCCGGAATCATCTTTATGTCCGTCAGCGGTGAAGCCGCAGAAATTCCGTCAGCAAAGGGCCGATCTTCGAGTAAATGCCGTTAAACGCTTCTGGGGGCAGCGGATTTACGCCGTAACCCGCTTCAACCGTAAAGCCCGGCCTGCGAAAACGTTGGATGAACCAGTCCTTATAACCGGCATCGCTGCCTGTAAGCTTCACCGGCTTGTAGCCGCTCGCCTCTCCCAGTCGTTCCGCAAGGCCTTCGGCATGCTCCGGCTCGTATTCCCGGTAATTCCAGTAAATCTCCTCGCCCTGCGTATGTAAGGCAAGCACGGAGTCGAATTGCAGCGACTGCGTCAGACGGGCAAGTGCCTGGGCTTCCGGCTCGCTTAACGGAAACGGCCCCGGAAAATCCCGTGGACCCGGACCCTCCATACCTCTGCGAAGCCGCTCCTCTTCCCAGTGGGCAGGAAACTGATCATTCAGGTCCACTCCGCGTATATTCGCTTTCCATTGATCGAACTGCTCGGAGCCTTTATTCCACTGCAGGAGCTGCTGCCGGAACGGATTATCCGCATCAATGCCTTCGAGCGCAAGCTGAACGCCGTCGGGATTCACCATCGGAACGAACCACGCTTCCGTCTCCCGGTACAGCTGACAAGCCTGTTCCCCGAACAGTGAACCATTTTGCGCGCATGCCCCGGCCCATTCTTCAACGAACCGCATGAGCAGCGGAGTGGTAATCCATTCATTCGCATGGAAGGAACCGTTCATATGGATACGCCGAGTGCCTTCCCCGCATTTGAGCGCTACGATGGGTCTGCCCAGCACGCTATGCCCTATGACGTATCCCCGGACAAAAGGATAAGTACGCATCAGTCTGTCGCAATCCGCCACCGTGTCACGGTACCCGTATTGCCCGTTTACGAGCTCTTCCATGCCGCTACTCCCCCTTGTTATCGAACATTGGCTGTAATCTTTTATCATGCTATTCATGCGGATTGCGGCGCATGCCAACACCGGGGCTTATAATCCTTGCAAATCAATACCGTCAGGTCGCTTGCTTACTCCTATATAGAACCGGTATTGCCGCGGCTATAAGAATCATCCCCATAAAAGCAGGCGCCGCGTGGCCAACCATCACATAGATTTGGCCTCCAACGATCGGACCGATCATTCTTGCCAAAGCCTGAATAGATTGACTGCCGCCTTGAATCCTTCCTTGTTCGCTGGAATCGACCGATTTGGAGAGCATTCCGTTGAAGGAAGGGCCAAAGATCGAATCGCCAAACCCGAATACAAACATGCCGGCGATAAGCAGAGGATAAAAAGAGAACAAAGCCGATGCTGCAATACAACCGTAGCCGATCATCTCCGAGACCATTCCGAGAATGGCGATCTGTTTATCATCGAGCCTTTTCAAAAGCCTGGGCATGATGAAGCCTTGCGACAGGCTGTCCTGGATCCCCATTATGGAAAACATGAGTCCGATTACGGCAGGCCTCCAGTTGAAAGCATCCATGGTGAATTGCGAGAAGACGGCTTGCAAAGATCCGCTCGGAATCCAGAGCAAGAACGCGGAGACAAGCAGCCTTTTTAAGGTTTTCATAGAAAGCAGGCTTGCAAGCTGTATGAATGGATTCAGCCTGACGAAGGTAATCTGCTTCAATCGATGATGTTTGTTGAGACTCTCCGGCATGAACAGGTATCCGTACACCACGTTCAACAACGTAGTTGCTGCTCCGAAATACAGGGGGGCGGAATAACCAAGCTTGGCAATCAACCCGCCGAGAGTGGGGCCAATAACGGTTCCGACGCCAACAACCGCGCTCACCCATCCGAAATATTTGGTTCTCTGCTCCGGAGGGATGATGTCTGCAAAATAGGCGAAGATCGTGCCGATGCTCCCGCCCGTTATTCCTTCTATGATGCGTCCGGCAAAGAGTATCCACAGGGCTCCTCCCAAGCCAAATACGAAATAACCGATTGCGGAACCGAGCAGACAGATTAAGAGCAGCGGACGGCGTCCGTATTTGTCGCTCAAAGCGCCTAGCGCAGGGGCCGCAAAAAACACGCAGACGGCATAAACGGAAGTTAGAAGCGTAACAAAGATCGCTTGTTCGCCCGGATTGCCAGCATAAGGCTGGACTAAGAAAGGGACGACCGGCGTTATAATACTAAACCCTAACCCGCAAAGAAACACGGAGATAAGACCAAATAGTAAGGCATGCTTGTCTACGGTTGGTTCTGAGTGTGATTGTTGCCGTGATTTCTGTATGGTCACTTGAACTCTCCTAGATACGATATTATTCCTTCCTCGGAAGCAAAAACATCGTAACGCGATTTTGTTTCCTTGTCAACAAAAACCGCAATAAAAAAACAGCCTCTGCTCAATAGAGCCAGGCTGCATTTGGTTCACGTTCCTCTTATTCATTTTCCGACTTGATATCCAAGCCTTGTTTCTTAATCTCCGCATCCAAATGCCGGCTATACTTTTCCACGAATCGAAGAACTCCTTCGAATTGTTCGTCGGTAACCTGCTCGAATACTTCTTTATCCCGCTCTTGAAACTCTTTATGGAGATCATAATGGATCTTATCAATAGCTTTCCCTTGCTCCGTAAGCCTGAAATAGATTTCTTTCTTGTTTTCCGGCTTCTGGTAGCTTTCGATAAGGCCCTTATGAATGAGCTTCTTTGTCATTTTGCTGATCGCTCCGCTTGTCATATAAAAGGATTCCGCAAGTTTCGTCACATTGGAATCCGCATTTCTTCCAATATATTCGATGCAATGCACTTCGGAAGACTTATAACCCTTAAGACTGACTTCCATCTTCGTTTTATTAAGCCATACCAGCTTGTTATATAAATCCCTGAAACCCATTATGACCTGATCTTCCTTGTTCATGGCTTGTCCCCCATCCCTGCTAGAGTAATTACGTTATGTATAAAAATGAAATTGTTAAAGGCTGCCCTTATCGCTTTCGCCTTGGAACGCGAATCAGGACAGCCGTTATTTGTTATCCGATCTGAGGCACCTGCCATACGACAGGAGTCAACTCAATTTGCTCCCCAAGCCACTGCTGGGCAATCGATTTGAACATTTGAGGTTCTCCGCTGCAGAAAAATTGGTGGACCGGCACGACTTCTCCCCGAGACAGCATCCCCTGATCCTGCAGGATATTACTTACTTCTCGCGCAGTCTCATCGGCCGAACTAATCAGGTTAATGTCTGGACCAACAACCTCCTGAATGACATCGGCGAGAAACGGATAGTGGGTACAGCCCAGAATCAAGCTGTCCATCGGGAATTTGCGAAGGTGGCCTATCGAGTTGCGGATGGTTTCATAGGTTTGCAAAGAACGGAAATTCCCTTTCTCTACAAGCGGAACAAAAAGAGGGCAAGCTTCGCTAATCACATGCACATTAGGAGAAATTTCAAGTAACGCATGCTCGTAAGCGCCGCTTTTTATCGTACCTTCCGTACCGATTACACCGATACAGCCTGTAATCGTCCGGCCAAGCGCCGCCCTTGCTCCCGGCTTAATGACGCCAACTACGGGGATATCCACGATTGCGCGTATTTCTTCCAATGCGAATGCGGTTGCGGTATTGCAAGCTATTACAATCATTTTAGGACGAAATTGAATTAAATAATCTACGATTTCACGCGTAAAACGAGTCACAACCTTCGGGTCTCGAGGACCGTAGGGAGCTCTGGCGGTATCGCCAAAATAAACGATTTTTTCACGCGGCAGCTGGCGCATGACCTCTCTGGCAACGGTAAGGCCGCCTACGCCTGAGTCTAGTATCGCAATCGGTTGCTGCACAAACACACCGCTTTCTTGAACTTTTGATGTAAAAGAGACCTTGAAGCTTCAATACTATATGAATCGAGGTGCAAAAATGTACCTCCATCATCTTATCTCAATTCCATATCAGGTTCAAGGAAATCACAGGTGATGTCGCGGGTGATTGCAGCAACCGATTCCGATACGTCCGGGGACTTAATTAATTGATGGTTTGAAGCTCTTTCGCGTCTTCGAAAATTTCTTCCGCGGTATCTTCAAGAGTATCCGTCACTTCATCGGTAACTTCCTCTACCGATTCTGCCAGCTCAGCGCGGCGTTGTTTCACGCTGGATACAGCGGCTCCCGCTGCTGCTCTTGCCGTATCCGCCAGCTCAGTCGCCTGATTGCCGATTTGCTTCGCAATTCTAACCGTTGTATCCGATACTTGACCTGCCGCTCTAACGGTATGCTCCTGAACTCTTCTTGCGCCTTCCGAGATGTCATGGCGCAGCTCCTTGCCCGCTTTAGGCGCGAACAATAATGCCGTCACCGAACCAATGATACCTCCTGCGATTGCGCCAAACAGAAACCCTTTTGTTTGTTTACTTGATGCCATGAAAAATCGCTCCCTTCAAATTAGAGCTATTCGCCCTGCCCGTTGTTGGAGGGTTCATAACGTTTACGGTTAGTCTGCCATTGCTGCCAGAAAGCCATACCAAGCTCCATCCATTCAAGCATGGAACTCGCCTGACGCTCTGCCGCCGCACTCTCCGCATGTTTGACCGCGGATTGCGAAATAACGCTGGATACGCGATGAATCGCCGTTGTCGTATGTCCAATCGTATCCCCGATCTGTCCGACCGCTTCAAACAGCCGGTTCGCTTGCTGCAGTTGAAGATGCGCCGTGTTGACCGTCTGCTGGGCCGTATCGGCAAAGGCTCCCATTTTACCTGAAGTCTGCCGGATATCCGCCTGCATCGCCTCCGCCTGAAGCTGCAGCTGCGACAGCCTGCTAAGCGCGGTACGGACGCCGATCAAGAGGCCCGCAGCAAGAATTACAAACGTGATGGCAGCAATCAGCGCACTCCATTCCATAACCGTCATGACCATTCCCTCCTTTTGCTTTGAGCGGGCGAATGCCCATTTCGTATTGCCATTATAAGCAGCATGGGCTTGACCTGACACAAAGGAAGCCAATAAAAAAAGCTAACGGTTCGTTAAGAACCGTTAGCCTGATGTTCAATTCCGATGGTATAGCTGCATCTTCCCCCGCCTTTGGCAAGGCATTCCGTCCGCTCCACCTTCGTCTGGAGCAAGGACTCGAATAAGGAAAGCTCGCAGCTGCAAGCTTGCTCGTATTTACCCGCAACCTGCGCAATCGGACAATTATATTCATGGAGAACGTATTGACCGTTATCCTTACCTTCTACCTTAGCCATGTAACCGCCGGCATTCTGAATCGCTTCCAGCTCCGTTACTTTCTCCGCCAGGCTTTTGCCGGTCATCCTTGGCTCGTATCGGTCCAGCAGCTTCTGCTGGCGTCCCTCGAACATGCGGGTAATCAGCCCTGCTGTCTCGGGGTCTTCCGCCAGCTCCTCAAGCAGATCAAGCGCAAGAAGATTATAGTTTTTCGGGAAGCGGTCATCGGCAAGCCTCGTCAGCTCATAAGCGTGAACCGGCCGCCCCATCCCCTGCTTAACGGAGACGATGCTGATGCTGCCTTCACGCTCGAGTGCGTATATATGCCGCCTTACTGCCATTTCGGTTATTCCAAGCTCAGCGGATAACTGTCCTGCACTTAATCGACCGTTTGTCTTCAGCAAGAACAAAATCCGGCCCCGCGTTGTTCCTTCCACGCTGCGGGATTCCGTTTCCATCGCGCGCTGCTTCTCCAGCATCAACCCATCACCACCTTTGCAGGCATTGTTAGGGTCATTGTAACGTATTTCAATCTTTTCGTAAATCGGATTCGTCCGGCAGCTCGCGCTCCAAATACTGCTGTACAGACTCGCCGAACAAACGAAGCTGCTCCGGAATATCCCTCGTCAGGGCATGCAGCTCGGCTCTAGGCCAGCTGTAATAATCCTGAACAAGCGGTTTGCGGAGCTTAACCAGCTCGATAAGCAGCGGCTGCATCGCTTCCGGGAATGCGCCCGCTTCTCCGGCAATCTCCACAATATCCTCGTAACTGCTGGCATCCCTTAATATAAATCCGTCAATCAGGTAACTGCCGACATCCGTAACGGTCTCAATCGCGAGGTGCAAAGCCCGCTCCTGTGCCAGACCTTCAAGCAGCGTACCCTGCCAGCTTGAAGCCAATGTTTCAAGCGCCGCTGCGATATCCGGTATAGCCTTTAATCTAACTGCAATTTGTTCTTTATTTACATAATACATGTCTTTATTCGCCCGCTTTCAGCCTTGCTTTCTTCTTTTTTCCTTTTTTCTTTAACCATGCCACCATCACAACGCTGCTGATGAGGATCACGATCAAATAAGTCATAATCTCAAAGACGTCTCCCATGAACGGTTCGCGCTCCCCTGTCCAATTAGCTTACGAAGTCAACGGCAACAGTAGCTTCGCGAACTTCGTTAATATGCTCGATGACCTTTTTATGTACGGGATGAACCTGATACGCTTCAAGCGCTTCCATCGACTCGAATCTCGTGATCAAAGCGATGTCGTAAGAGCGTGCCGAATGGATAACGTCAAGTCCAACTTCGATCGATTTCAGCTCGTCGATTTTGCCTTCCATATCCCGCAATACTTGAGCCGTGCGTTCCACATTTTCACTGCTTCCGTCCTTCAGCTTGAACAATACGATATGCGTAATCATAAATGGTCATGCTCCCTTCAACTTGTCGAATGACAAATATCCTTTTGTCACATAATAACCCAAGCAGTCGCATTACGGCAACATTAGCCTGAGAAAGGATCGGTACGTTATGCGCTATCCCGTTATGTTTGTGGCTACCTTCATAGGTCTTGCCCTATGTGTTTATAATTCAACCGGTTACGATCCGCATAATTTCGTTTTTTTTATGTTTAGCCCTCCGGCATGGATCGTGGACATGTTCGTCGACATCCATAAAGTAAACGTTCTTCTGATGTATGTACTTACCGTCGCAACATGGGCTCTTCTCGGGTTTATTGCGGACAGATTGATTGAACGCGGCAGAAGCCGCGACCGCGATAGAGCATAAATACAAATCGAAAGAGGAGCCCTGAGGCTCCTCTTTCCTTATCGTTATGCCGCGTCTACAATAAGCTTCGCTTTCATATTCGCATGACCTGCGCCGCATGGGACGGAGCAATGCATTACGTATTCTCCTGGCTTGTCGAATTCCAGGTTTGTCTCGAGATTATCGCCTTCGAGATCAACGTTCAGATCTTCAATCTTCAAACCATGGATACCGCTTTTATTTTGCAGCTTCAGGATAACTTTGTCGCCAACCTTCACATGGTATTCCTCTTGACCGTAAGTAAAGTCGCTGTTCGCTTCAACTTTAACGAGTACCGTACCTTCAGGAAGTGAAGCAGATTCGTCTACCGGTTTGGCTGGGAGGCCGAATGTCAGCAAGTATACCCCGAGAAGAGATGCCGCTGATAATAGTACGAACATGATCCATTTGTGCATTGCTACGTGCTCCCCTTTGCGATCTTATTGTCTTAGTGTTTAATTCTTATATTACATAACATCGTCCGAAGTTCTCAACATTAAACTGCAGAATCAGGAAAAGTTTTTTCCCGAATATGACAAAATAATGAACTTTTTGTGACTTAACTTTTAAAGAATTGCTTAATGGCCTGCTCCGATTCTGCCTTCAAATAGCTCCAGGGCAGATAGCAGCGCATTGTGCTGCCGCGGCATATGTAGACCGTCTCCATTCCTTCCTTCAATCTGCGTTCCTCCATCAGCTTGATGCCCGCCTTCCTGAACTGCATGCGCAGTGCGGCCTGCTCCAGCAAGACCCGATCCTGTATGCCGCGTAGCAGCGATTCATACAGCCTCGGAAGCTTAATGGAGCCCGTCCCCATTACCCTTATATCATGATCCAATACGAGCATCACGATTCCAAGCAGGATATAGCGCTGCACAAACGTTGTTTCGTCCTCTGCCGAATAAGCCGGAGCCTCCCGCTCGCGTACCTGTTCATCAGCATACCGGATAGCCATTTGCTATCGCCTCCTATAAATCGAACACTTGTTCCCATTATAGCGAACACCGCTTGTACAACGCAACCCTAATCTTACTTCTCTTTATCCTTCAGCACTTCAATCATTTTGCGTATGCGGTCTGGCAGCGGAAGACCAATCCGGCCGTAGTTCTCTATAATAGAAATGATCTCATTCGCTATATAGAAATAGATAGCTGCACCCATGGTAATATTATCGAGCTCAAGCAAAATATCAATCCGATGCGCAAGAAGAATGACGAGCAGCATCATTCCTTTGCGTGCAAGCCCCCAGGCACCGAAGAAGCTGTTCAAACCTCTTCCTTCCTTAATCGATGCGGTTAGGCCTGACACATAATCAATGCCCATGGCAACTACCAATAGAGTTAATGATTCCATCCATCCGCCGAATGCAAACGTAATCACAGAGCCGATAATCCCGCTAACCGAGCACACCATGACTAACTGCATCTCTCGTCACCCCTTTCTGCAAGTAATCTATCTATTCTATGCAGAAAAAATAAGGGTTGCTTGTTCGAATGGTGTACATTCTATCAAACGGGCTATTTGGCATTATAGCGGTCAAGCGCCGCCTTCTGTATCGCGATCGCCCGGTCAATATTAAGCGCTTTGAGCTGGGCGACGTAATCATCGAACGAATCGAGAGGATCGATTCCCAGAATAATGCGCAAGGACATTTCGTCCACGAGCGTCGTGGCGTCCTGCATGATGGCGGAAAACTCAGCGCTTTCCCTCTCGGTCTTCTGAACCGGCGGCAGCATATACTGCTCCGCGTCGGTATCCGCCCAAATATTGACGGCGTCCTTCTGCTCCTGAAGCATATAATACTGCTCCATATATGCTACATCCTGCACGAACGGGCCAAAGTAACTCGCCCTGCTGTACATCGCAATGGCTTGGGACGGAGCCAGCTTATCCGGATTATGGAGAATCAGATCCGTGTACGTCGGCTTTCCGCCTTGCATGGTATAACTTACGCCTTCAATTCCGAAATTGAAGAGCAGATGTCCCTCTTCGCCATAACCGTAGTCCAGCATCCGAACCGCCTGCTCGGCATGGTTGCTCTTCGTCGAGATCGCAACGCCGCCGCTGCTCATGTAAGGATTCACTCTTTGTCCGAACATCGGCCGATCCCCTTGATGAAGGACCGGATAAGGCGCGGCCACAAACTCCGCGCCCCGATCCTTCTCCTTAAGCAGCGGCAGCCACGTCCCGATCCCTGAGCCGGCATTCCAGATACTTGCGCCGCTTCTGCCGTTCAGCATGCTGGAATCAATCGTTCTTGTGTCCACCGTTGCAATGTTGCGGTCAATCAACCCTTCGGCGTACCAGTCGCGGAACAAGGACAGGAACTGCTTGTAGCCAGGCTCAATCGGACCGAATTTGACCTGCCCGTCCTTCAAATAGAACCCTTTCTTCACGCCAAACGCCCCAACAAATGCGCCGTTCTCCACGCCAAACAGCGGACTGGGCGTACTAAGGAACGTAAGCGGCGCCTGGACGCCTTTTTTCTCCTTGAACGCCTTGAGCACCGTATGCCAATCGTCAATCGTTACCGGAACGGACAGGCCCAGCTCCTCCAGCCAGTCTTTGCGGATAATGGGGCCTTGGTATGTCCTCAGGCGAGCATCACCCTGAATAAACGGGAACACATAATAGCTGCCATCGGCCGTTTTGATCTGCTTGTCAATATCCGGATGCTCGCTTAAGTATCGCTTCAAATTCGGTGCGTATTTATCAATCAGATCATTTAGCCTCAGGATATAGCCGTCTTTTATCGCTTTCTCCGGGCCGCCGGGGAAGGTCGCCCATTCATATTCAATCATGTCCGGCAGCTCGCCCGATGCCAGCATAACATTCAAAGCCTGCTTCGCCTGGTTGGCGGGAGGCTGTATGAATCTCAGATTCACGCCCGTGCGCTTCTGCCATTCCTGGAAAAAGGGGACGTCCTGAAACCGCGGCTTTACGCTCGCCGCATTGCCGTTTAATTCCGCCCAATACGTCAAGGTCTCGTCTGGAGCTGTTGACGGCTGCTTTTCCTCCTTCTCCTCGGCCGTTGAGTTTTGTCCGTTATTGTCCGATTGCTTGCAGCCGGCAAGGCAGCAAGCCGATAGGGCAGCGATCAGGAGGATCGTAATTATGCGATAGTTCTTCATTCTGATATCCTCCCTAATTCATTTCCTTGTATTTGCCCGGCGTTATGCCTTCGTACTTCTTGAATACCCGGATAAACGTTGCGGCATCGTTATAACCAACCGCGCGCGATACCTCATTGACGGATTCCTGAAGCTCCGTCATCCGCCGCTTCGCCTCCGCAATCCGGTATTTATGCAGATAGTCCAGCAGTCCCTCGCCAGTCTGCGTCTTAAACAGCTTGGACAAATAGCTGCCCTTCAAATCGAAATGCTCGCCAATCGTATTGACGTTCATATTGGTATCGCCGTAATTTTGATTAATGTATCCGGCCACGCGAGCCGACAAATCGCGGATGGACTCGGCCCGCTCATGCGTCATGTTGGATTCGAGCCTTGCAGAGGCGAAAGCGCATACATCCCTTAACAAAGAATGAAGCTCCTGCCGCATCTCCTGGACCGTATCGCAAGCCATAATGCTATTCATCCAATTCGGATTATCGTTAAGGACGCTGCCCTTGCCGTCGCCAAGCTCGTTAATAGCCTTCACCATCGTTCCAACCAGATTAAACATAAAACATTTGGCCAGCGTCAGATTCATCATGGGCTGCTGGAAGTTGCGGTCCGTGATCTCATTCATAAAAGCGGAAGCCTGTTCAAAATCGCCGCTCTTGATCAGATTGATCAATTGCTGCTCCGCCTGAAGCGGATAATAATAACCGAATTGAACGGCATCGGAAGGCGTCGTGCGGATATCGTCATAGGTGATGATGCCTTTTTTGCCAAGCACCATTTTATATTCCATCGCATCTACCGCTTCGCTATAAGCGGCTGCAATGCCCGGCAAGGTGCTATGCTTGCCGCTGATCGCCACCGTAAGATCCATATCGTAACGCTTCAGGAAGCGCTGCGCTTCCGTCGCGATCTCATGCAAGTCTTTCTTGTATTGCTCCTCGTCCCCGCTTCCGCAGGACAAATTCACGAGGCAGACCATCATGTCGTCCATTTCGGCCACGTAACCCGCATGATCGTAACGTCCGGCAAGCTCCTCCACGACATTGCTGATAATGAATTGAAGGAATCTTCTCCGTTCATTGTCGTCAATGCCCGGCAGCTTCTCGTAAAGGCTTTCATCATTTTCGATAACAAATAAAATAACCGCGTAATCATCCGAGATTTGCTCCATCCGGTACGTCTTGAAGGCTTCCTCATACGGAATTGGCGAATCGAGCCGCCCCTTCAGCAGCCTGCTGAGCATATTCGACCGCAGCACGTTGTGATGCATCTGGAGCTGCATGGCGATTTTGTCCTTCTCGCTTCGCGTCCGGCTGACCGCCCGCTGAATGAAGCTCAGCTCATTCCATTCCGTATGCTCTTCGTCGTTATTCTTGTCGGTTAGCGACTCTACCAGCTTCTGAATCGGCGAATAGTTGCGGCGCATAAAGAACCAGGTAAGCACGCCTGCTCCCAACACGCTGATCAGAACGCTCACCAGCGTCAGCTTCCGGACATATTCAGCCTTCTGCCAATAAATGCTGCTGGGGATCACCAGCGCATACTTCAGATCCGATACGGACGATTGCAGGTAAAAGATTTCCGAATCTCCCGATTTCATCGAGGTCGGCATCTCTTCGCCGCCGCTCCGCACCTTCTGCAGGATAATCTCTTCGCCCTGCTTCTTCGGCAGATTGGACAGCAGCACCTCGTTATTCCGGTTCAGAATAAGAACGTACCCTCCGCTGAAGCCGGAGATGCTCTTGATGGCATTCTGGAATCTGGCCAAATCCGACATAACGACTACCGTGCCTGCTTGCCTGCCGTTCAGATCTTTAGGCAAATGAGTAATGTAAGCGATAGAAGACTGCATAGCCCCCGCATCCATAAGCGGCAGCAGGGTAAACTGATTGTGCTCCGAGGTCTCAACGGCCGCCAGCCATTCTTCATAACTCATCTGGCCGGTGTCGTGAAGAGTCGCAAAGGCTGTCTTCATATCGCGGACATTCCCGGAGCGCAATACCGAATGCTCCCGCTCCCAGGTGACGTAGAATTCATCTATTGAAGCATAAGAGGTTTGATAGGTTTGAAATTCCTTTACGAGCTGATAAGCATCGAATTGCGCATCCGCTTCCGTTCTGCTCGAATACATCAAGGTTTGAAGCCTTGCATTCCAAGTCAGCTCCATGGTCAGGCGCTTCATCTGGTCCACCTGATTATCGATGGTATAGCCAACCTGCTTGAGCAGCGAATCATTGGCACGGTGAATCTCGCTTCGAAGCGCCGCGCTCGACTGCGAATATACAATTAAGCTGATTAGTATCGGTACGAATAATACCGCGCAATAGGAAATCAGCCAAGTTACGATAATGCTCTTCCGTTTCTGCCATATGGATCGAATATTCAAACCAAGATCTCCTCGCCTGTACGTAAATGTTAAGGTTGCTCATGTTGTTTGCCAGCTTTAGAACCCTATTATACGCATACAAAAGGCGCCAGAGGAAGTTGCAATATGTGCAAAACGATTGACGATAGCTCTACTGAAGCACGAAAACAGCACAAATAACCCATTGGAATACTCCAATCGGGCTATTTGTGCCGCTAAGCGATAATCGGTATTAGAACATGCGCTGCTGCCAGCCGTTCAGCTTCGCAATCGCCTCAACAAAGAAATAATCGCCGTAGATGAGAGACACATCCACGTTCTGCCCCGCCGGTTTATGGCCGGTGCCATGCTTCAGAATCGCTTCATGCGCAGGTTCGTTCCACGTGCCGTAATTCGAATAAAGCGACTCCAGAATCCGCTCTGCCGCTTCGCGGTAGATACGGCCTTCCTTCCCGGTCAGCAGAGCTGCCAATTCGATCAGACCCGAAGCGGCAATCGCTCCGGCCGACGTATCGCGCGGCTCTTCCTCCATCCGCTCCGACGCGCGGAAATCCCAGTGCGGAACATGATCCTCCGGCAGATTCGCGATAAAATAATGCGCAACGCGCTGAGCCGCGCGCAAATATTCGATATTGCCGGTATAACGGTAAGTGTTCGCCATTCCGTACAAGGCCCAGGAAGCGCCGCGGCTCCAGCCGGAATTCGGCGCTGCCCCTTGCCCGCCGCGCACCTGGTCGAATTCGCCCGTCTCCGGATCGAAACAGACAATATGATTGACCGAGCCGTCCTCGCGGATAAAATGTTTCAATACCGTATCCGCATGCGCGTTGGCAATATGCGCAAAGCGCGAATCTCCGCTCTCGGCCGATGCCCAGTATAGAAGCGACAGATTCATGCAGGTATCGATGATCGACCAGCCATGCATGTCGCCGTTCCAGGCGCGGATGAACCGTCCGTTCAAATTAAAGCGTCCGGCCATAAAGTTTGCGGCGAACAAGCCGCGGCGCAACGCGTCCTTGTCGCCGGTAATCCGGTATTTCGCAACCGCCGTCGGCAGGAAGTGGAAGCCTACGTCATGGTCGAAGGAGTTCGGCTGCAGCATTTGCGCTTCCAGCCGCTCATCCCAATTCCAGGCTGCCGCCTTATATTTCTCGTCGCCGGTCGCTTCGTTCATCAGCCACAGGATACCCGGCCAGAAGCCTGAAGTCCACCAGTCGATTCTTTGATTATCGTAAATGCCGTCTGCCTTGGCCGCATGCGGAGATTTCTCCCCGATTTGAACGATCATGCGGTCTACCTTCTCTTCAAGCTGCTTCCAAATGCGCGAATGATCCAACTTGCTTTGAGCCGAGCTTGCTTGCATGTTCCTTGCCTCCTTAAGTCAATCAGCCTTTAACCGAGCCTACCATAACGCCTTTGACGAAAAAGCGCTGGACAAACGGATAAACGCATAAAATCGGAACCGTAGCCACCATAATGGTCGCGTATTTAATCGTCTCGCCAATCTGGAACCGGTCCCCTGCCGAAGCGCCCGATGCCATGCTGTCCGTCGAATTCGCAATCAGAATCTCGCGCAGCACCAGCTGCAGCGGGAACAGCTCGCGGCTTCGGATAAAGATCGAGGCGTAGAACCAGCCGTTCCATTTGTCTACCGCATAATACAGAATCATAACCGCGATAACCGGCATCGAGAGCGGAATGATAATCCGGAACAAAATCGTAAAGTGGTTCGCTCCGTCGATTTTGGCCGATTCCTCAAGCGCCTCCGGGATGCCTTTAAACGCGGTACGCATAATGATCAGGTTAAACGTGCTGATCGCAAACGGAATAATCGTTGCCCACAACGTATTCAAAAGGCCTACGCCTTTTACAACGAGGTAGAGCGGAATCAGACCTCCGCTGAAAAACATCGTTAACAAAATCATGCCCATGAACAGATTGTTCCACATGACATCCCGGCGGGATAAGACATATGCCCCCAGCGCGGTCATAATCAGGTTGAGAACCGTTCCGCATACCAGGATAAACAGCGTATTTTTGTAGCCGGTCGTAATGCCCGGATTTTTGAACACGCTCGTATACGCATCAAAGCTTAGTCCAAGCGGATGCCATAAGATGCCTTTATTGGCTACAAGCTGCCCCGCGTCGCTGAAGGAAGCGAACAAAACATAGAGCAGCGGATATAACGTCGACACGATGAGGAGGATCAAGACGGCGTATACAACGACATCGAACACTCTCTCGGATAAAGTCGCCTTCATTTGCATGGATTCTCACCTCACCATAGACTGCTTTTATTCACCTTGCGACTGATGTAATTGGCGGTAACGAGCAAGGCAAGGTTAACAACGGAGTTGAACAATCCGACTGCCGAGCTGTAGCTCCATCCAAATTCCAATAAACCTTTCCGGTAGACGAAGGACGAGATCACATCCGCCGTATTGTAGGTAACCGGGTTATACAACAGAATGATTTTCTCGAAGCCAACGTTCAGCATATTGCCCATCCGCAGGATGAACATGATCGTAATCGTCGGCAGAATGCCCGGAAGCGTAATAAAGAAGATTTGCTTTATCCGGCTTGCGCCGTCTATTCTGGCCGCTTCGTACTGCTCCTGGTCGATGCTCATTAGCGCCGCGATATAGATAATCGACTCCCAGCCGATCCGCTGCCAGATCTCCGACAAAATGTAAATCGGACGGAACAGCTCCGGCTTCTGCAGCATCGCTTGGCCGTCATAGCCAAACAGCATAAACAATCTATTGATAATGCCGTCAGCGTTCGTAAAGTCCGTAATGATCCCGCAAATGACTACGAGAGAGATGAAGTAAGGCATATACGTAATCGTTTGCGCTACCCGTTTGAATGTTTTGTTTCTAACCTCGTTAATGAGCAGCGCCAATATAATCGGTGCGGGGAACTCGAAGATTAACGAATACAAGCTGATGACAAGCGTATTCTTAAGGATCCGTGTAAAGTAATAGCTGCCGAAGAAATCATGGAAATGCTTAAGGCCAACCCAATCGCTGTGCAGGATGCCTTTCATCGGAGAGTATTCCTTGAAGGCAATTAACGCCCCGTACATGGGAATATAGTGAAAAATAAGGTAATACGCGATGACGGGAAGCATCATCAGATAGAGCAGTTTGTTTAGCTTAAAATCGCGGATAAAGCGGTTTTTCCCCACATGCCTCACTCCTTATTGAGGGAGAAGGAGGGCTTTCAAGGCCCTCTCCTCTCTTGCTATCTATTAACGGCTGTTGTAACGGTCAAGCGCCGCCTGCTGAATTTCGATCGCGCGATCCAGATTGAGCGATTTCATTTTTTCCACGTACTTGTTGAACGCATCGGACGGCTCCGTGCCCAGGATGATCTTCAGGGACATTTCGTCTACCAGCGTGTTAATGTCGTTCATGATTGCCGCGTACTCGGAAGCTTCTTCCGGCGATGGCGTGATTGGCGGCAGCTGGTATTTCGCCGCGTCCGTTTTTTGCCATGTGGTTACCGCGTCGCGCTGCGACTGAAGAGCAAAGAATTGCTCGGCATAACGTTTGTCCTGAACGAACGGACCGTTGTAGCTGCCGCGCGTATAGAGCGAGATCGCTTGCGCCGGAGCCAGCTTGTCCGGATTCTTCAGCAGAAGATCGGTGTAAGTCGGGTAGCCGTCCTTCATGTTGTAGCTGACGCCTTCCGTACCGAAGTTAAAGAATAGGCCGCCTTCTTCGCTATAGCCGTAGTCGAGCATTTTGACAGCGAGCTCAGGATCTTTTGCTTGCGTCGTAATCGCTACCGTACCTTCTGATGCGTAAGCGGTGTTATGCTGGCCGAATTTCGGCGTGTCGCCTTTCTTCAGTACCGGGTAAGGAGCGCCGATCAGAACGGCTTTTGGATCCTTCGCTTCAACAAGCGGCTGCCATTTGCCGATACCGCCGCCGGCATTGCCGATCGAAGCGCCCGTTGCGCCGGATGCAATGTTGCCGTCAACCGATTTGGTGTCTGCCGTTGCAATGTTCTTGTCAATCAGGCCTTTCGAATACCAGTCGCGGAACAGCTCCAAGTATTGCTTGTAGCCCTCTTGCTCCGGACCAAACACGACCTTGCCGTCTTCCTGGTAGAAGCCGCGCGTTACGCCAAACGCGCCCATAAAGGCACCGTTGCCGCCGTCGTTGAAGAACCGCGGCTTACTGTTGAACGTAAGCGGTGCAGCAGCGCCTTTCTTCTCTTTAAATGCGGTAAGCGCCGCTGTCCAGTCGTCGATCGTTTCAGGTACAGGCAGGCCAAGCTCATCCAGCCAGTCCTTGCGGATAATCGGGCCTTGGAAAACGCGCAGGTATTCGTCGCCTCGGATGAACGGGAAGGCGTAGTAGCTGCCGCTGTCCGTTTTCACCATTTTGTCGATATCCGGATTTTCCTGCAGATACTTCTTCAGGTTAGGCGCGTATTTATCGATCAGATCGTTCAGCTTCACGATATAGCCGTCCTGGATCGCTTTCTCCGGACCGCCCGGGAAGTCGCCGATGAAGTTGTACTCCACCATATCCGGCAGCTTGCCGGATGCGAGCATCACGTTAAACGCTTCCTTTACTTGACCGGTTGGCGGCTCCGTAAATTCGAGCGGTACGCCGGTTTTCTTCTGCCATTCCTGGAAGAACGGAATATCCTTGTGGGATTCCTTCACGCCGATCAGCTGACCGTTAATTTCGCCCCAATACGAGAGCGTCTTATCCGTCTTAATCGGATACGTTGTTGCTTCTGCCGGCTGTTCCGCCGAGCTGTTGCCGTTACTGCCCGTGTTCGAGCTGCCGCCGTTCTTATCATTATTGGAAGAACACGCTGCAAGCATTGTTCCCAGCAAAGCGATGCTGAGCGAACCTGCTACCCATTTTTTCATGACCCTACCTCCGTTTAATTGTGTAGTGAAAATGGCTACATCCACAGAGTAAAGGAGTAGGAAGAGAGTCGATATGGGCAAAAGATGCAATCAAATGGGGAATTGAGAAGGGGGAATTGAGGATTTCGCCATTTAAATTGATGGTGGGAGTAATGATTTGTACAATGCAATGGGAGATTTCGAGAATGGATGGAAAAGAGGAACAACATTTTGGAGAGATGTGGCCGGAATGCCGGAAATGTATCTCCTTACGTCGCTGTTGCCATCGTGAAATTTTGAATTAACTCGTTTTCAACGAGATTTCACGAATGGCAAAGGCGAGCGTTCCACTCTTCAGGAGATACATTTCCTCTATTCCTCCCTTCTCTCGGGGGAGAGGAATAATAAAGGGCTAGAGATTCAGGATGTTTCCCGAAATCTCTAGCCCTATTAAACAGCATCGAATTAGTACTTTTTCCTCCACAGACCTCCGGGACACGGAACGAAACCGCATTCGGTATAGAAGGATGTGTGTTTGGAGTCATAGGTCAAGGTTACGATCTCAAGGCCGGCATGTTCGGATTGTTCGAGCAGCTTTTTGACCAGTGCCTGACCTATACCTTTTCGCTGATGATGAGGATGTATGATGATGTCCTCCATGTAGCCATGCTGCAAGCCCATTCCCGCGACGTAACCGAAGGCAATAAGCTCATTCTGTTCATCCCGGAGACCTGCCCAAAAGTTGCAACGCTCAAACAAAGCGGGATAATCGGAATGCCGCGCATCCCAACCTACGAGTTCTCTTAATGCTGGCACCTCATGCGGTTCAATGGGCAGATTAATCGTGATTTCCGGATCCATTCGATTATTAACCCTCCCTCAGCTCGCTAACAGTTCGTTTAACTTTTGCTCCAAATCAACGAGGCCTTTCACGGGATCCTCTCGGTTCGCAATAATATTCTGAAGCTCCTCCGACAGAACGGTGTACAAAGCGGAATATTTGTCCGTATTGGGAGCCAGCTTCACACGATGCGACGATTCTAGGAACAGCTTGCGGTACGGAAGGTTCTGATAGTGGGAGTCGTTTTGCACCGTACTGTTGGCAGGAACATGGCCCGCTTCCCCCCAGGTCAAGCTGCCGACTTCCGAGAAATATCGGATGAAAGCCATCGCCGCAAGCTGCTTCTCCTTCGTCACATAGGTTGGAATAACCAAGGTATGCGAGCTGCCCCATTGCTTATTCCCGCCGAACAAGGACGGGAGCTCCATTATCCCACTCTGAAAGGACGAATCTTTCAGATGATGTCCCGCTTCCCATATTCCTCCCATCCAGAATACGGACTGGCCGTTGTGGAAGGTATCCCAAGGCGTTTTATCATTAAGATCGCTTAGACCGCTGGCGAACAGCTTCTGGTAAAACCGGAGCACCTCCAGCGCCTTGTCATTATTAATCGCCGCATGCTTCAAATCGGGAGTCAGCAGCTCGCCCCCGGCTTCGTAATACATATCCAGAAACGGCTCCTGGAAAAAAGGCGTATTCACCGCAAGCGGCTGAACGCCGGGCAAACGGTCATGAAGCAAAGTAAGGAAATCCATAAACTCCTGCGGCGTTAGATGGCGGAGCTTGGAGATCACCTCGTCCTCGTCCAAGCCGGCTTTAGCCAGCAAATCCTTGTTGTAATACAACATGTGAAAATGCGTATCGATCGGAACCGCATACGTCTCACCGTTATACACGACGCTATTTCGGTTTGTTGCTTCTATATGACTGAAATCTAATCCGGCAAGCTGCGCCAGCCCGTCGAGCGGGATAATCTGCTTCGCTTTCACAAACGGCGATACCCGGTCCGCATGGGCAACAGCCACATCGGGGCCTTTCCCGAAAGATAATGCCGTGCTTAGCCGGACGTAATATTCGTTGGATTCGAGACGAAGCTGCCGGACGACGATTCCCTGCTGGGACTCGTTAAAATCCTTGATGATTTGGCCAACGTAGTCTCCTTCTCCGCCGCCGAACGGATTCCAGAACAAGATTTCGACCGGTGCTTTGGCCGTTTTTCGGACCGGTGCTTCAGCTTTATCCGAACTGTCGCATCCGATCAGCAATCCCATGCATGCCACCATAACGAATAACCATGCAGAAAGCTTTATCCCCACACTTTCACCTTCCGCGGACTTATTTATTGCCCTGTTTCAGAGCTGTCTTTATTCCCGTTTTTTTCTTTATTCTCTTTCACCAGACTTCTATATTCCGAAGGGGTTGCTCCCGTAATCTTCTTGAATACTTTGGAGAAATATTTCGGGTCCTGAATGCCAACCATCTGTCCAACGTCGGCAGCTTTCATCTCACCGGCCAGCAATACCTTTGCTTTCTCAATCCGTATCCTCGTTACATACTCCAGAAAGCTCTCCCCGACTTCCTTCTTAAACAAATTCGCAAAATAATTTTTGCTCAGATGAACGAAATGACTGATGGACTGCAAGGAAATTTCCTGCTGATAATGCTGCTGAATATATTGCGTTGCTTTTATTATACTGTTCCGGTCACTGTTATAAATGCGGATCATATGCTCAAGAAGCTCCGCGTAGGCTTGGAGGAACCAGCCGCGGCTTTGCTCAATCGTCTCCAGCTTCGATAGTTGGTCGAAATACTGCTTTTTCAAATGAACCACATGCTGCTGATCATGGGATACATCCGGCCATATCGCCGTTAGAATCATAATTAATTCAAGGGAGATAAGCTGCACCAGATCCGGATCCTGCCGCCTGCCAAGCTGGTCAAACAAGCTGCTCACATAATCGTGAAGCTCCTTGGACTGCAGTCCATAGAGCAAGGTATGGATATGGGATTGGCTTACCTTGATTGGCGAACCGTCCGCTTCCTTGGCTCCGGCAAGCTCCGAATAAGAGATCGCTTTCCCGATCCCAGCGAACATGCTTTGCTTAGCGGCCGCCAAAGCCTCGCCGTATGCCTTGCTTAGCTCCGTCCACTCGCCTACTCTTCCGCTTAACCCAATCGTACATACAAGCCCGTAAGCCTGCGATAGATGGGAGATAATCCGTTCGGCCAGCTGCTTGACCCCACCCGTTTCGGCAGCAGCATGCTGCGGAAACGGAAGCAGAACGTTTATTTCCCCTTGTTTATCCGCAAACACGACAAAGCTTCGGTCGCTTTCGATCTGTTCGAACGATTCATGAATGACCTGCTGCTTCTCAAACAACCCGCAGTCTCTCGTGTGAAAAAGCGTGTACAGGAGATAGGCAGGCAGATGGAAGCCATTAAGCTCCGCTTCCTCTAGCGTCGAATCGGCTTCAACTTCTTCCAGGCGGCTTCCTTCAATCAGTCCCAGCAGCAGCTTTTCCTTCCGTGCCGGTTCAACAATAGACGCTTTTGTATTTGTTCCGGCATCTGACTCGCCCGTATCCAAGGAAGCTTTGACTTTCATTAATGCTTTTTCGAAGTCCCTTGGCATCATGTCCGACTTGATCATATACTCCGAAACTCCGTAACGAATGGCTTTTTGGGCATATTGGAATTCTTCCAGATTGCTTAAAATAATCACTTTCATCGTAAATCCGCTGCTCCGTACTTCCTCAATGAGCTGAATCCCGTCCATAACCGGCATCTTGATATCCGTGATCAGAATATCGGGAGGATCCTGGCGAATAAGCTCCAGTGCCTCTTTTCCATTGGCGGCTTCGCCCGTTACTTCCAATCCTACCTTCTCCCAATCGATCATAGAGCGAATACCGTAGCGTACGATAAACTCATCCTCGACAATCATCACTCGGTACATCTGCCATAATCTCTCCTATTCCAAATACGGAAGCTTGATCGTAACCGTTGTTCCCGCTTCCGGCTCGCTTGCAATATCGATGCCATACGTTTTCCCGCTAATGAGCTTGATTCGTTCATCCACATTCGCGAGCCCTATTCCTCCCGTCTTGCCGCCCTGCTCCTGATTCTGATTGCGGAGAAGGCTCCTTGCATAAGCAGGATCCATCCCTTTCCCGTTGTCGGAAATCTGAAAGCGAATGCCTCCGTCGGGGCTTCTGGTACAGGAAATATCGATTTGACCCTCTTGCTCCGAATCGGAAAAAGCATGCAGGATCGCATTTTCGACAATCGGCTGAAGAATCAGCTTAGGGGTCTGCAGATGACGGACACCGTCTTCTACGTAGACCTCCGTTTTGATTTTATAATTAAACCGGAACTTCTGGATTCCCAGATAACACTGCACATGCTCGATTTCCTCTTCAACGGTGACCGTCTCTTTCCCTTTGTCCAAGCTGATCCGCAATAGACGGGACAGCAGGCTGACCATCTCCGCGGCATTATTCGCCTTCTGGATAAGGGCCGTCCATTTGATAATATCGAGTGTATTATACAGGAAATGAGGATTGATCTGCGCTTGCAATGCTTTTAGTTCCGCTGTTCTTTTCTGATTTTGCTCCTCATACACCGTCTTCAGCAGCTCATCAATCCGGGCCACCATGTAATTGAAATTATTGCCCAATATATCAAACTCGTCGCTATGCTTCTTGACTCGGAATCGGACCGTCAAATCCCCTGACATGACCTGTCTCATGAGCCGGATCATCTTCAGAATCGGATTACTGATCGAGTTTGCAAGAAAGATAGCCGTTATAATAGAGAAAACGATACAAAGCAGTGCAATAATCCATATCGTCCGCAGCAGACGGTCGGAATCCTGATACAGAATCGATTCGGAGATGACGTTTACGACAATCCAGTCATTGGTGTGAAGCTTCTTGTAATTAACAATCAGCTTCTTCCCTTGTTCCTTAATTGGAAAGCGGGATTCCTCCAGGCCGGAATGAACGATTTGATTATAACCTTGTTCCCCAAGCACTTCATTTACATTTTTCCCAATCATGTCATTATTGCCATAAGAAACGATCTGGCCTTGACCGTCGATAACGAAGCTTTGAATATCCCGGTTGTTGTTGGTTGAGCTTGATCCAAGCTCCTTCAGCACTTCGCCGCGGATATCCAGTACCGCTATAATCCCTACCGGACTGTCGTCCGAAGTTTTATAAATCTGCTTGGAAAGCGAAAAAACATGGACGTTTTGCGTATTCAAGCTGTCTACATACGTGTTAAGCCGCGTCGGAAACCATCTGAAATTGCTTCCGTCCTCAAGCGTATTCAAGAAACCGCTTACCTCTTCGGGCGTGCGGTTCTTCCATCTGTAAATTCCTTTTATATAATGTTCCTTGGAAATAAACGATATGGATTGAATGTCCTGATTAATCGCAATAATCGTGGAAAGCTTTGTCGTCAGCGACAAGCTGTCGATATCGTAAGGCTTAGCCGGACTTGTCTTATCCAGATCCCGCAGCATCCGGATAATCTCGCCGTTATTCACGACCTGCATCATCAGGTCCTTATAGATACCCAGACGGGTATCTATATTATCCGCCGTCTGCTTGAGCAGCTGCTCCGAATATTCCGTTACCTTCTCGTTAATTGTCGATTTGGAGAGAGAATACGAGATCGTACCCATCACGATTAACGGTGTCAGGGAAAATAGAAATAAGAGCAGCATCCATTTGTAGCGTATGCTGCTCTTCCATATATTCATCGAGGGCAAAAACCTTGCCCAGCCGGATTGTTTTCTCATTGTACCTCGCTGCTCCTGCCGGACATGCCGTTTTTATTGGCAAGCGTCTTCCCGATTATTTCATTAGCCCTTCACGCCAGACATCGCCACCCCTTGCACAATATGGCGCTGTAGAATGGCAAAGACCAGAATCGTTGGAATAGCCGCAATGCCGCTTGCCGTCATAATCATATTTAAGGACATATTATTATTCGATAAAAACGTAGGCAGTCCTGCCGACAATATCATATTTTCTTCAGAGGTGATCGTCAGATAAGGCCAGAGGAAATTATTCCAGGATAAAATCAGAAAGAATATGCCAACCGATACCATCGCCGATTTCGTCAGCGGCAGGCAGATGTTCCACCAAATTCGAAAGGTTCCGCTTCCGTCAATTTGAGCGGCCTCGATATAATCCTTCGGAACGCCGTCCATAAATTGCTTGAGAAGAAGAATGCCAATCGGATTCGTAAGGCCGGGGAGAATAATAGCCCACTTATTATCAATCAAATTCAGATGCAGCGTCGTTTCGTATAACGGAATCAGAATCGCTTCCGTCGGAATAAGAAGTCCCGAGGTAATGAGGACAAATAAAAAGCCTTTGCTCTTAAATGGCATTTTGGAGAAAGAATACGCAGCCAGAGAGCTGAGCAGTATGGATAACAGCGTTGTAATGACGCCGATAATCGTACTGTTCCAGGTCCATCTTAGGATCTCGGAGCCGGTTATCACCTTCTTGTAATTGCTGAACGTCAAATCAGCGAAATGAACCCAGTCGGACATGGCATAAACATTCGTTCCGTCCGGCTTCAAGGAGACAAGCAGCATCCAGATGAGCGGGAACACGAAAAGAACCGCCAGTACCATTGCAATGATGTTAAGAGCCCACTTGTTCATGTTAATCCCCTCAATCCTTTCGATCCGTAAGTTTAAATTGAATGACCGCAATGAGCAGCATGATGACGCAAAATACGATAGACTGCGCGGAAGCAAGACCAAACATATCTTTCTTGAAGCCCGTCACGTAAATATAACGGATCATCGTGTTCGTGGAGTCCCCCGGACCGCCGCCGGTCATAATCTGAACTTGACCGAACAATTTCAAGCAGCTGATGACCTGATAGAAGATTTGAATCTTCATGACTCTGGACAATCCCGGTATCGTAATATGCCAGAATTTGCTCCATGTACCAGCTCCGTCGATCGTAGCAGCTTCATAATGATCCTGGGGAATTTCCTGAAGACCCGCCAGGAACAGCACCATAACGAATCCAACCGTCCACCAGTCCGTCGCAATCGTAATCGCCCACCATACAAACCGGTGATCCGTCAGCCAATTAATGTCCTGAGGCAAGCCAAGAAGTCCCAGCAGGCCGTTGACCGGACCGTTCTTCGGATCAAACAGCTTCAGCCAAATAAAGCTGATTACCGAAACCGACAAGACATAAGGAAGGAAATATACGGAACGAATCAAGGTTCTCAGCCAGATCCGTTGATTAATAATGAGCGCTAGGATCAGCCCCAATACGAGAACCGTCGGAGCACAGATGAGTACAAAATAAAACGAATTCCATAAATAGTTGTAGAAATCGCTATTTTCAAAAATCCGCTTATAATTGTCGAGCGCCACGTACCGCTGCATCCCTTGAATATTCCAGACATGAAGGCTGATCCAGGCCCCACGCAGGACGGGCCACAAATAGAATAGGGCGAACGGGATCAAAAAAGGAACAATATACAGTATCGCTTTTAGCTCGGCTTTTGCCCGGTTCCCCGATACTCTTTTCTTGCGCAGTTCAATCGGTTTGGTATCCATATGTGTTTCTCCCTGCTTCTCTGTTTCATTCATTTATCTAGAGACGGCCGGGCAGTACCGCTATACCTGCCCAGCCTTCCCTTCAAGAGCTGTATTAGTTAGCCAAAATCTCGTTAATCTGCTTTTCCAAATCCTTCAAGCCGTCTTCAGCCGATTCGTTATGGAAAATGATGTTCTGCAGCGATTCGGCAATCGTCGTAATGATCGTCGTATAATTATCCGTTTGCGGCGCGAATTTAACGGTCTTCTGCGCTTCGATAAAGAACTGACGATAAGGCAGCTTATTGTACTCTTCGCTAGCCGTTACCTTGCTGTTCGCAGGCACATGACCGGCATTCCCCCAAGTCTGGCCGCCCACTTCGGAGAAGTATTTCATAAACTTGGCAGCAGCTTCTTGTTTTTCCGCAGAGACATACGACGGAATAACAAGCGTATGCGAGCTGCCCCAATGCGTCTGGCTTCCGAAAATCGCAGGCAATGGCATTGCGCCGATATGTTTCGAAGCATCTCCAAGCAGCCCCCCTGCTTCCCATACCCCGCCAAACCAGAATGCGGCTTTGCCGTTGCTAAACGTATCCCAAGGATTCTTGTCGTTAATGTCCGCATACTGCTTGGTATAAATTTCATCATAGAATTTCAGTACGCTTAGTGCTTTGTCATTGTTAATAGCCGCTTTCTTCAAATCCGGCGAGAGGATATCGCCACCGGCTTCATAGTACATATTCAGGAACGGCTCTTGGAAATAAGGTGTGTTAACGGCCATCGCCTGCACATCCGGAACGGCTGTTTTAATTTGAGCTAACGTATTCAAGTAACCTTCCGGACTCACATTATCAAGCTTAGGCGTTTCATCCTCATTTAAGAGATTCGCTTTTTTGAGAATGTCCTTATTGTAGTAGAGCATGTGGAAGTGAGTGTCGAGCGGTACCGCGTACGGCTTGCCGTCATAAGTGACGCTTGTCATATTCGATTCGCTGATCTGTCCAAGATCAAACCCGACTTTGCTTGCAAGCTCGTCAACAGGCACAATTTGCTTTGCTTTCACAAAAGGTGAAATCCGGTCGACGTGGGCTACGGCTACATCCGGACCCTTAGAGGAAGAAAGCGCCGTGCCTAACTTCGCGTAATATTCGTTCGATTCCAGACGCAGCTGCTTCACGATCACCTCTTGCTGCGAATCGTTAAATCCTTTAATAATCTGATCGACGAAATCCCCTTCGCCGCCGCCGAACATATTCCAGAACGTAATTTCTACCGGACTGCCGCTCTTGCCGCCTGCGTTCCCGGAATTCGTTTTGTTATCCGTGTTACCGCCGCCGTTGGACGATGAACATCCCGTTACGGCTAGCGCAAGCGCCATCCCTGCGGTCAGCATCATTCCGGCTTTCTTCTTTGCTCTCATGTTTCGACTACCCCTCTCTTAGTAGAGAAAGCGCTTCACGAAAAATGTAAGTGCTTTCTTTAATCCTTACTTTATCGTGTTTGCTTCTCCAGCCAAACCGATAAAACGCTCTATTTAGGGATACAAAAATAAGGTCTGCTAGGAGAGGCAGGTAGACGATCTTACGATTGGTGTCAAAATGAAAGAAAAAAAGACCCTATCCCCCAAAAAATCTGAGATAAGGGTCAACGCAACAAAAATTCACTATATATGCCATAACTTTTCCGGATTGGCGACAGCATAAATCGCTTCGATCTTATCATTCCGATAAGCAAAAGAATAAACATATTGAATCCCTTCATCCGTACGAAGCCGGATTCCGGGAAGCCCATTCACCAGGAGGAACGAATACGTCATCTTACCCTTATGCAGGTTGATCGAATATTGATGCAGCTTCAGCACTTGCTCAAAGCCAACAACAGGCACTTGCGCCGCTCTTACTTTGCCTCCGCCGTCCGAGTAGAACACCACATTTTCGCTAACCAATTCAAGAAGCTTCGTCGTATTTCCTTGCAAGAGTGAATTCACAAACTCTTTAATCTTCTCCTCCGCAACGGAAACCGACGGTTGTTGATCCGGATCGAAATGAATGCTTTTTTTAGCTCGGTGAAAAATTTGCCTGCAATTCGTACTGCTTTTCCCGACAATATCGGCAATCTCTTCAAACGAATAATGAAAAATCTCCCGAAGTAGAAAAACCGCCCTTTCCGTTGCGCTCAGTTGCTGCAGAAGCAGAAGATAAGCCGTGGAAATCGACTCGGACCGCAAATACTTATTAGATGGGTCGTTGTCCGAAGCCCCTTTATCAATTAGGGGCTCCGGAAGCCATGGACCAACGTACATTTCCCGTTTTTTCGCCGACGAGCGCAAAAGATCAAGACAACGATTCGTGACGATTTTGTATAGGAATGCCCTTTCGTTCCGGATGGTCCCTGCATCAGACAGCCCGTTATAACTCAAAAAAGCATCTTGTACGATATCTTCCGCATCCATAACGCTGCCGAGCATCCGATAGGCTAACGAAAACAGCTCCGTTTTATAACGTTTATATAACTCCCCTATGCTCATAAAAGGCATTCCTCTCCTTACCCTCAAGGAAGAGCATGTGTTGTATGGCTCTTTTGGCGCTTGCCGTCGCAGCATCGGCCAATACTTCACCGTGCGAGGCCCATTCTCCCGCTACATATAATCCTTGTATTTCCGGGACAGCGGGTCCGGGATTCTCAAGACGTTTCATATGCAAAAAGTCGTGACAAACCGTCATTTTTGGAAGGTATTGCTTCACAACCAATTGCTCCCGCCATCCCGGCTGCATCAAATCCAGCACGCCTTCCAGCTCTTGCAAATCTTTATCCGGATCCGGTTCTTTCCCTTGGTACTTAATGAGGGATATGACCTGCGCTCCATCGTCGCTAAGATAAGCCGCACGCGAATAATTGCTAAGAAGCACCGTCTGATCAATCCCGTAAGCAAATTGTTGTTTAGGCTCGGGAAGCCGCTTCAAGGCCACATCCAGGCAAGCCGCGGTGACCTCAATCGCTTGTTCTTTCCAGGTGTGAAGGGCTGTTTCTTCCGCACAGGGTACCAACTCATTGGCTATGGAAGGCGCTGTGGCAAGAATAACATGCTGCGTATCGATTTTCGTTCCGTCTGCGCAGAGAACCTGCCGCACGATCCCGCCATGGGTATCGATGGCCGAGACTTTGGTATTGGTTAAAAACCGTACTCCCAGGTCGGATGCCTTTGTCCGCAATTCCTCGATCAATTCGCCCCAGCCGCGATCCAGGTACAATGCGCCTTTAAGGGCATTCTGCAGCTGCTTCAATACAGGACCGGCAGCTGGCAAATCCGGCCCGACGACATAACTGGCGGCACGAAAGAGCGAATAAAAGATATTGCGCACCATAGGATCTCGCATATTCCCTTCTACCCATTCGCGGATACTGATTCGGTCAAATTGACGAGTATCCGCTTTTTTAACTTTCATAAGACAGGAAGCAAACTCCATCTTTCCTTTCCAAGACAATAGCGGGGTCGTAAACAAGGATTTCATATCCGAAGGCAAGGTGCTCAATTTCCCTTTCCAAACGCCATAAGCGAACGATGAAGGCCGCTTTCCTTGCAAGGTCAATCCCAGTTCCCTGAGAGTCGCATACGCATCCCCCTGATATAAGGAATGCGCGCCCAGATTAAAGTAAGCACCCTTTTTCTTGTTGGAAACGGCTCGGCCGCCTAAGCGGCTCTGTTTTTCAATGACTACCGTTTGTTTCCCGGCTTTGGCTGCGTAAATAGCAGCGGTTAAACCCGCAATTCCTCCACCAACCACAACAACGTCAACCTTTTGCATCATTCATCATCCCTTCGCAAATTTTACCTGTATGACGGGCAAGGGATGTGATATGTGACAGATACGCAAAAGAATTTAAAGCTAATTTGTTCGCTTTAACCTGCATTAAAATATAAATTTGAGTAGTTCATCCAATTCATGAACAATACCATCCGCCTCTACATCGGGAGAAAAATTAGAATTAAACTTCCAGACGGCTTTCATTCCAACCGCGCGGCTTCCTCTTATATCGCTGTCCGGGTGGTCGCCAACAAAAAGAGCGTCCTCCGCCTTCACGCCCAGTTTGTAGAGCGCCCGTTGAAAAATAGCCGGATCCGGCTTTCGAAGCCCTTCCCATTCCGATATAAGAACCTCGTCGAAAAAAGGAGCGATATTTAATGCTTTGAAATTATCGAATTGAAACTGGCCGTAGCCGTTTGAAATTAGAGCGATTTTGGTTCCGCAGCTTTTTAAAGAGGACAGCATCTGATTGAGATGAGGGAACCCGACACAATGTTTTTGAAACGATATCAAATAATCCTCCAGCAGCTCTTCCCAGCGTAAACCGTCAATTTCAAATTCAGCCAACAGCTGCTCATATACCTTATCCTTCCATACATAGCCGTGCTGATCAAGCTCGATGAACCGTCTTGTAAAAACATCATTCGGCACCTTCTGAAACGCCGGATAACGTTCATATTGATCATCGATAAATAAAGCCAACGAGGCATCGCGGTCGAGCAACGTTCCGTCCAGATCAAAGAGTACGGCTTTAAACCGCATGTTATCCCTCCCAATTGTTTAGTTCATAATCAGCCTGAACAGCTGCCTGCTGCCGCCTTCCGGTCCATTCGGAACAGGCTCCTCTTGAGGCATAAACCCAAACTTTTCGTACAGCCTTCTTGCCGGAAGTCCGCCCTCCACATCTACGCCAAACGTAACCACCGACACCTCCGCCGGGGATTGAAGAAGTTCAAGGACATGCTTCATAAGCGCGGAGGCCGCCCCTTTTTTTCTTGCTTGTTCAGATACCGCCAGCCAGCCGATCTTATAGGAAGGAGCATTTTTCGTGGAGATGAGAACTCCTCCAAGCAGCTGCTCCCCGGGCAGACCGTCATTCTCCCGTATGCAAAAAGCCCTGCCCTCGCGGATATTCCGTTCTAGCGTCTGAACAAACAAGGGATCATCAATCATAGGTCCAAACAGCTCTTCCACCTCAGCAGCTAATGCTAACCACTGCTTTATGTCTTCTTTCGTTGCGTTTACGACTTTCATCATCCATGCTCCTATTCCTTATTTCCGAATTTATAGTTCTAGACATGCCTACGCTCCTTCTTTCCATCTAATTATCTCTTCGGCCACCGCTTGTGGCGGCTGCGACTGCATGATATAACCCGATGTTTTTACTATTACCCTCTCACCAATTGCAAGGTCATTATAAAGCTGAATATCTTTTACATGGTAGATCATCACATCATCCTTATCCTCATTCGCCAAAAAGTCGGAAAGCGACTTTGTCCTAGCTTCTTTCCCCGAAATATGATGCACGACATAAATTTCAGCTATGTTGCTGTCGATTGTTTTTCCAACCAGGTAGTCGCCTTTTTCCGCTTGTAGTTCCTCCATCCCGACTTGATTTCTTTCCGATTCTGCAGTCTTTTGAAGCTCACGAATGGAAGGTAGCGTTCCATTTGGTGCGATTGTTATTTTTAATAAAGTCCATTTAGGAAAAAGTTTATGGTATATAGAGTTGGTAGCTACTGTCATATATACATGAAGCGGCTTGGCCCCCACCCTGCTAACCAAATAACCCACTTGTTTTGAACCTCCTTGAAAATCCGTTGCAGATTCAACTACTGTGTCAGTCGGCAACTCAAGTAAATATTCCATTGTTGGTTTGTCTAATGAGAGAGCTTGAATAGACACTTGATCATGTTCTTGAATAATGTGTTCCAATTGTTTTTTCAATGCATGCTGTGGCGACAATGGTCCAATACGAAGATACAGATACGTGCCTCCCATTAAAAAAACAACAACAATAAAAATAAAGATTTTTCTCACATGATGTACCCCCGCATTTCATTTTCCTATCTTTGGAATTAACTATTAAGACGTCATGCGATAACATTTGTTGCGCATCACTACCTTTATGACAAACAAAAAGAGAAAGCGCAGCTAACGCGCTTTCTCTTTCGCCCTCCCCCACAAATAGCCATTCAGGGAGGCTAATTCGAGGTTTGTGTGTTTTAAAGTCGGAGGGGGATGGAGGGTTTGTATCTCTGGAGGAGTGAAACGTTCGCCTTTGCCAATCGTGAAATCTCGTTGAAAACGAGTTTATTCGGAATTTTACGATGGCAACAGCGGCCGGAAGAGATACAAACCCGTAATCCCTTGCCTTGCCTTTAAAACTAAACAGCCTCAATCGCCTTCCCCGTAAACTGGCTATTATACAAATCCGCATAGAAGCCACCTTGCTCCAGAAGCTCCTCATGCGTTCCCTGCTCGATAATCGAGCCTTGATTCATGACGAGAATCAGGTCCGCGTCGCGGATCGTCGACAGACGGTGCGCGATAACGAAACTTGTGCGGCCTTCCATCAGATGGCCCATCGCCTTCTGGATGAAGACCTCCGTACGGGTATCGACGCTGGAAGTTGCTTCATCAAGTATCAGAATGGACGGATCAGCCAGAATTGCCCGGGCAATAGTGAGCAGCTGCTTTTGCCCTTGCGAGATATTGGACGCTTCTTCGTTCAGAATCGTGTCGTAACCGTCCGGCAGCGTCCGGATAAAGTGATCGGCATGCGCCGCTCTAGCTGCGTTGACGACATCCTCCTCCGTCGCTCCTTCCCGTCCATACGCGATATTATCGCGAATTGTTCCGTTAAAGAGCCAGGTATCCTGAAGCACCATTCCGAACATGCCGCGCAAATTGCTGCGTTGTAGATCCGTAATGCTGACGCCGTCAATCGTAATTTTCCCGTCATTCAGCTCGTAGAACCGCATAAGCAAGTTTACGAGAGTGGTTTTACCGGCACCTGTTGGACCTACGATCGCTACGGTTTGACCCGGCAGCACATTGATGTTCATGTTATCGATCAACGTTTTATCCGCTGTATAACCAAATTTCACATGATCAAAATGCACGGAACCGCTTGGACGGGTGATCGTTTTCCCCGGATTTGCTTCCGGCACTTCTTCTTCCTCGTCCAGAAGCTCGAATACGCGTTCAGCTGAAGCGATTGTCGATTGAATAACGTTCGAGATATTCGCCAGCTGCGTGATTGGCCAAGTGAACTGTCTAGTGTACTGGATGAAAGCCAGGATATCTCCGACTTCAATCGCACGTCTCGTAACAAGGATACCGCCAACGATGCTGACGAATACGTAACCGATATTTCCGATAAAGCTCATGATCGGCATAATAATGCCGGAGATGAATTGGGCGCGCCAGCCGGCATCGTACAATTGCTCATTCATCTTCTCGAACTTTTCCATGGATTCGCGTTCGCGGCCAAAAGCTTTAACGATCTTGTGCCCGGTATACATCTCTTCCACGTGTCCGTTTAATTTGCCAAGCTCCGATTGCTGCTTCACGAAATATTTCTGCGAACGCTTAGCGATAACGGCAGTCGCCGCCAAGCTGAGCGGGATTGTCAGAAAGACAATCAAGGTCATCAACGGGCTGATGGTGAGCATCATAATGATAATACCAACCAGCGTAATTACGGATGTAATCAGCTGAGTTAAGCTTTGCTGCAACGTATTGGCGATATTGTCCACGTCGTTAACGACCCGGCTCAATATTTCGCCATTGGATTTGGAGTCGAAATACTTGAGCGGCAGCCGGTTGAACTTCGCGTTCACCTGCTTACGTAGATCGTATACGGTATTCTGGGCTACGCCCGCCATCAAATATTGCTGAATATAGCTGAACACCGAGCTGATGATATAGAGAACGACGAGAATAAGCAGAATCTGATTAATCGCGTCAAAATCGATTCCCGTCCCGCCATTTTGTTTCCCAAAAAAGCCTTCGGCCAGCTTGGTCATCGCGTGACCCATAATTTTCGGGCTTACGATACTGAATACCGTACTCAGAATTGCGGTAAGCAGCACCAGCAGAAGCTTGGTTTGATGCGGCTTCAGATAAGCCATTAACCGAAACAGCGTTCCTTTAAAGTTTTTCGCCTTTTGCACCGGCATCCCGAATCCGCCGGGACCACCCATGCCCGGGCCTCTGCCAGGTCCGCCCGGGCGGCCGTTACCTTTTTGCTGGCTCATGCAATCTCCTCCTCTGACAGCTGCGAAGATACAATTTCCTTGTAAACTTCGCAAGTTTGCATAAGCTCCTTATGATTGCCGATCCCAGCAATACGTCCTTCATCAAGAACGATAATCCGGTCCGCATCCATAACCGTGCTTACACGCTGCGCGACAAGCATAACCGTCGAGTTGCCTACCTCAGACTTCAGTGCCGCGCGAAGCTTGGCATCCGTCTTGAAGTCCAGCGCCGAGAAGCTGTCGTCGAACACGTAAATTTCCGGCCTTCTCACCAATGCCCTAGCGATAGACAAGCGCTGCTTCTGACCCCCGGATACGTTATTGCCGCCTTGCGCAATCATAGAGTCGTAGCCCTGCTCCATCCGGCCGATAAACTCGGAAGCTTGCGCTATTGCCGCTGCATGAGCAACTTCTTCATCCGATGCATCCTCCTGGCCGTAACGGATATTTTCCGCCACCGTTCCGGTAAAGAGAACCGCCTTTTGCGGAACAAAGCCGATCTTATGACGGAGATCTTCCTGGGACATATCTCTGACGTCCATGCCGTCAATCATAATCTGACCCGCATCCACATCATAGAAACGCGGAATCAAGCTGACCAGCGTGGATTTACCCGCACCGGTACCGCCAATAATGGCGGTAATTTCGCCAGGGCCTGCCTGGAACGAAATATCCGACAAAGCAGGCTGTTCCGCGCCAGGATAGCTGAATGTCACTCCGCGGAATTCCAAATAGCCTTCCTTGCCGCTGTTTTTCTTCGTTACTTCTTTGTCGGACAGCGTTGGCACCATTTCGAGCACTTCATTAATACGGACAGACGATGCTTGCGCGCGAGGAATCATGATCAGCATCATCGACATCATCAGAAGCGAGAACATAATTTGCATGCCGTATTGAATAAAAGCCATCAGGGAACCGATTTGCATATTTCCATGATCAATGCGGATACCGCCAATCGCAATAATGACGATCGTCGAAATGTTCATGATCAGCATCATCAGCGGCATAAGTACCGCCATAATTTTGTTTACGCGCACCGCCGTATCGGTCAGGTCGGCATTGGCCGCATCGAATTTCTTACTCTCGTGGCTGATCCGGTCAAACGAACGAATGACACGGATACCCGTAAGGCCTTCGCGCAGTACAAGGTTCAATTTATCAATCTTCACTTGCATCGCTTTGAACAGCGGAATCCCTTTACGCACCACCAGGAAGATAGCGCCTGCCAGTACCGGAATAACGACTACAAATACAAGCGACAGCTTGGCATCCTTCGAGATAGCCATAATAATACCGCCGATACACATCATTGGCGCGGTAATCATCATCCGCAAAATCATAATGAGCACTTGCTGTACCTGCGTAATATCGTTTGTTGTCCGGGTAATCAGCGAAGCTGTACCAATCTTATCGAACTCCTGCAGCGAGAAGTTCTCGACATGCTTGAATACTTTGCTGCGGACATCCCGTCCAAATCCCATTGCGGATTTCGAGGAGAAATAGCTGGCCAATACGGAGCAAATCCCGCCGGCTGCCGCAACAAGCAGCATGAAGCCGCCGATTTTCCAAATATAAGACTTGTCGCCTACAGATACGCCTTTATCTACGATATCCGCCATCAAGGTTGGCAGATACAGGTCCGATAACGTCTGCAAAAAGACAAAGACCAAGACACCAATGACAAAAAGCCGAAACGGCTTTAAATAGCGGAATAATTTCAACATTTATTAACATCATCTCCATTTGAATCGTTCAGATTCATTTGTTCGAAATAAGTCGTTGTCTTCCTGAGCAGACGAATTAAATGCTCCGTATCGTCGTCCCCCAAAAAATCAACAAGACCGTTCATCCGCTGCATAAAACCATGCAGCGCCTTCTTGGCGGTCAGTTCACCTTCTTCGGTCAGGGATACGAGGACCGCTCTTCTATCTCTCGGATCCTCTTTGCGGACAATAAGCCCCATCTCTTCAAGCCGGTTAAGCAGCTGCGTAACCGTAGGTGAAGTCACTTTCAGAAACTTACTTAAATCGGATACTTTGACCCCTTCATCTTCCCCGTTGCCCATTCGCTTGATTACAACTAGCAGCCGCAGCTCGCTATGCTTCTGCTTCAGATCCATCGGCTGATGGTTCCAGTTCATCTTGTTGAACAGCATAAATACTTCAATTAGTCTTCGTGCTGCGGCCTCTTCTCCACCGCCGGCCATTTGATCACCTCATTCTTTAAATATGTAAGCCGCTAATTATTTTAGTACTATTAATAATAGGCTACCTAATTATATTTCACCGTGCTTCAAGCGTCAATAACATGAGACTTTTTTGATGAGACTTTTATGAGAGCGTTTCTAAAGAGATTCTCATTTAATTCTCATAAAGGTGTCTTTCTTTACAATTCATTGATCTTTCGCTCTAATTGTAAAATTTTGTGTTGTTTCGGATATGTTATAGTAATTTCAGCGAAAGATGGAATCTATATTCGAATGAACTTCCAAACGAAAGGAAACCATACTACCATGAAAAACACATTTAAATCCCTTAAAAAAATAATGACATTTAGCCTGGTCGCAACGATTGCCGCATCAGCCTTCACTCTTGCTACTACAACAAATCACGCAAATGCCGCAACGGAAAAAACGCTGGCCTTGATCAGCGAAGGAAAAAATTACTTAGGCGTACCTTACAAATACGGTGCCCCAGTTGGAATTACATATGCTTTTGACTGCTCGTCCTTTACGAAGTTCATGTTTGCAGGCCTGGATGTTAACCTACCGCGCACGGCAGCAGAGCAAGCTACGGTCGGCAAGAAAGTTCCAAAGACGGAGCTGAGCACGGGTGATCTTGTGTTCTTCCGCACGAACGGCATCAGCATCAGCCACGTGGCGATATATGCCGGTTCGAAAAAAATCCTTCACAGCTCCACAAGCCAAGGCGTTACCGTATCCGACATGTCCAGCTCTTACTGGTCCGGCAAATACGTAACTGCGCGCCGTGTCGTTAACTAGATCTAGAATACACAATGGTTGAGCCATCTGGCTCAGCCATTTTTTTATTTACAGGGTGAAGGAAAGCCACCCTCCCTTATGGAATTTCAATCCGTAATGGAGGTGACACTGTGGAAATCAGAATTTTGACCGAAGCCGACGTTGAAGCTTACCATGAGCTTCGTCTGCAATCCCTGCTTGAAAGTCCCGAAGCATTCCTTACCACTTACGAGATCCAGGTCGTAAGATCGCTTGCCGAGATCGCAAGTGGGCTTAGGCCGGATGAAGGACGTTTCACTTTAGGTGCCTTTCTTGCAGGCAAGCTGGTTGGCATGGTTACATTCGTGAGAGAAAGTAAACCGAAAATTATTCATAAAGGGAATATCTACGCAATGTATGTCGCTCCGGAGGCCCGCGGTCAAGGAGCTGGCAAGCGGCTGGTTTCGGAGCTGATAAATAAAGCCTCGAAACTTGATGGTCTCGAGCAGATTAATCTAACCGTCATATCGGAGAATGCGGCGGCCAAAGCGCTTTATGCCAGCTGCGGTTTTGAGGTATTTGGCATTGAGCGGAATGCCATGAAATCGCAGGATCAATATTGGGATGAAGAAGATATGGTGCTGAGGCTGAAGCAGCGCTAGCGGCAGCAAAAAGAAAGAGGATGTCCACCTGGGACATCCTCTTTCTTCTATTATATAGCGTATTATTTGCTCAAAGTTTCGGTTAGAACCAGAAACTTCGATCTGATATTACTTGCTCAAAGTTTCGGTTAGAACCAGAAACTTCGATCTGATATTACTTGCTCAAAGTTTCGGTTAGAATAGGGACGATCTGCGATTTACGCGACACAACGCCTTTCAGAAGCGCCTTATTGCCTTCCAGAGTAACGTTGTAAGCTTGCTCAACAGCGTTAGCTTTCGCACCCAGAGTAAGAGCGATGGAATCGCTGTTCAGAATGTCGGTAACCACGAATACGAACAGATCCAAACCTTTTTTCGCGATGGTTTCGTTGATTGCCGCTTCCAGATCCGCTTGGCGAACCAGGACGTCGTTTGTGTCAACCGCGTTAACTTGCGCGATTTCTACTTTTGCGCTGCCCATCGAGAATTCTTTCGCGTCAAGCGACAGAAGCTGCTCGATTGTTTTGTCGCGGAGATCCGCGCCGGCTTTCAGCATTTCCAGACCGTAAACTTCAGCGTCAACGCCAGCGATTTCAGCCAGCTCGCGAGCTGCCGCTACGTCTTGCTCCGTGCATGTAGGCGATTTGAACAGAAGGGAGTCAGAGATAATAGCGGACAGCATCAGGCCAGCGGCTTCTTTGCCGATTGCAACGCCGTTTTCTTTGTACAGCTTGTTCAGAATTGTAGCTGTGCAGCCTACTGGCTCGGCACGGAAGTACAGAGGAGCCGCAGTTTCGAAGTTAGCGATACGGTGGTGGTCGATAACTTCAACGACGCGAACTTGATCAATATCGGAAACGCTTTGCTGGCGCTCGTTATGGTCAACCAGAATAACGTTGTTTACTTCACCTGCTACGGTTTCAACAAAACGCGGAGCTTCTGTCTTGAAGTAGTCCAGAGCATATTGCGTTTCGCCGTTAACGTCGCCAAGGCGTACGGCTTCAACGTTAAAACCAAGTTTCGATTTCAGCTTGGCATAGGCAATCGCGGAGCAGATTGTGTCTGTATCCGGATTTTTGTGCCCGAAGATCAATGTTTTTTCCATTGCGTGCATTCTCCTTATTTCCCAATTATAGATACCCATCTGATTATATCGCATAATGCGTCTAACTCCTACTTCTTTACACCGATTCAATCAAAATGTTCGCATTGTTTTGCGTCGTCTTCCAGCCTTTAAAGCTTGCCTAATCCCGGAAATCGGTGTTATAGTACGTCAATAAATAGATGAATCCGTAAATAGGGATAGGAGAGGTAAGCTTATGCCATACAAAATTGCTTTCTTTGACATCGACGGCACATTATTGGATGAAGAAAAACAAATCCCGCAGGATACGATTGACGCGATTCGCGATCTGCAAGCCAGCGGTGTACCTGCCGTTATCGCAACGGGCAGAGCGCCCTACTTTTTCGCTCCGATTGCCGAGCAGCTTGGTATTGATTCTTATGTCAGCCTGAATGGCGCGTACGTCGTATACAAAGGAGAAGCCATCTACCGGCGCCCTATTCCGCGCGAAGACGTGGAGACCCTGGTCAGCCATGCTTCCGCTTACAATCATACTCTCGTGTTCGAAGGACATGATTCGTTCTACCGCAATACGGAATCTCACCCGCATGTGTTTAATTCCGTAGCATCGCTGCGCGTTGCGCAGCCGGGCTTTGATCCGGACTTCTGGCAGAAGGAAGACGTCTATCAAATCTTCTTGCATTGCACCGCCGACGAAGAGCATCTATACGGAGAGGCTAATCCGGGACTTCGCTTTATCCGCTGGCATGACACCGCGATGGACGTGCTTACCGTTGACGGCTCCAAAGCGCAAGGGATTAAAGCATTGCTCAAGCTGCTCAACATCGCTCCGGAGGAAGCCGTTGCATTCGGCGACGGTCTGAACGATAAAGAAATGCTCGAGGTTGTTGGCCTTGGCATTGCGATGGGCAACTCCCATGAAGAGCTGAAGCCATTCGCGAATTACATTACGACGCATGTAAGCGACAGCGGCATCCGCAACGGTCTCGTGCATGCCGGTCTTATCAAATAAATAATTCAGCAAAGCCCGCCATTGCGCGGGCTTTTATTTTTGGCGCCGCATGTTGGCAGAGCTTCCGATTACACCGCCCTCCCGCTACCTCCAGTACCTCAAATCCGACTGCAGCACGGTTTTTCCTCTTAATTCGTTATCTGCCATCTCCGGGCGAGACCACGTATCGTATTCGCATTTTTATTCCAAACTAACACAGGTACATAAGCGATTTCCGGAACCTTACTCACGCCCCTTCCTCACGTTTTCACAATCCCATAACTTGACAACACTAAATATATTATTTATATTAATTTACAAAAAGTAACTAAGCGAAGGAGGGCTACTTCATGTCCACAAGCATCCATCCAGATACCGTTCTTGGCGCTGTAAAGCTCAAGATCAGCAATCTTGCACAATCTCTCGGCTTCTACAACGAGGTTATCGGCCTCCGAATTCTGGAGCAGACAAGCACGACTGCCGCATTAACCGCTGATGGCAAGACAGCTCTCATTCTGCTTGAGCAAATACCGGATGCTGTCGTAGCGCCTGAGCGCAGAGGAACAACCGGGCTGTACCACTATGCCTTGCTGCTTCCCAGCCGCAAGGAGCTTGGCATCGTTCTGAAACGGCTGATCGCTCACCGCATCCCGCTTGGTCAGGCCGATCACTTGGTCAGCGAAGCGTTATACTTATCCGATCCCGACCATAACGGAATCGAGATTTATGCCGACCGTCCAAGATCCGAATGGAAGCGCGACGTTAATGGCGATTACGTTATGGCAACCGATCCAATCGACTGGGAAGGTCTATTGCACGAAGCCGGCGAAGAAGATATAACGAAAGGTCTGCCGCCTGAAACCATCATGGGCCATGTTCACCTTCATACGGTGGGCATCCCGGAATCGAGAGCGTTCTACAACGGTCTGCTAGGCTTCGATATTGTCGGCGATTATACCCAGATGCGGGCATTATTCGTATCGGCCGGAGGCTACCACCACCATATCGGACTTAATGTATGGGCTGGCATCGGAGCTCCCGCTCCCTCCCCTCGATCAACCGGTCTGGACTATTTTACGATCGTATATCCGGATTCCGGCGAACTGTCGTCGGTCCTTGAACGGCTTCTTGCTGCAGGCGTTTCCGTTGAACAGCAGGACGGAGCCGCCTTTGTCACCGATCCGTCGAGCGTACGCATTAAACTTACCACGAGACTTGTCCAACAAAACAATCGTTAAGGAGCTGCTACAATGACTGATATTATTTTTCACGGGCATTCCTGTGTCCAAATTACTTCCGGCGATAACTCGCTTGTAATCGATCCTTTCCTGAGAGGGAATGAACTGGCTGTAACGAAGCCGGAAGACATCAAAGTCAACTCGGTCCTTCTGACGCATGCCCATATGGATCATATCCTGGATGCGGAGCCTATCGCCCGCGCGAACAATGCTCCGGTTGTTGCGAACGTCGAGCTTGCTACCTACATGTCCTGGAAAGGCCTTGAGACGATTGGCATGAACATCGGCGGGACCGTTGATCTTGGCTTTGCCAAAGCGAAAATGATTCAAGCCTTCCACAGCTCCGGCATTACCATCGCGGAAGAGCAGCGCATTATTTATGGCGGCATGCCGGGCGGCTACATTATTACGGTGGACGGCAAGACGATCCTCCATGCTGGCGATACGGCTCTGTATGGCGATATGAAAATGATCGGTGACCGTCATAACATTGACGTTGCCCTCATCCCGATTGGCGACCATTTCACGATGGGCCCCGAAGATGCCCTTCAAGCGGCCGAATGGTTCGGCGCCAAGGTGACAATCCCGGTTCACTACAATTCCTTCCCGATTATCCGCCAGGATGCGGAAGCCTTCGTTCAGGCTTTGGAAGGAAAAGGCTTAAAAGGCCAGCTCCTCGAGCCCGGCCAGAAGCTGTCCATCTAACACGCAAGCTGCCTTCCCTTATGGGGTCGGCAGCTTTTTTATTTGCGGTTAATGAAATTCATGCTAAAAACGACGATAATAAGTAGACCATGAAGTTATAGATAGGAACGAGGAGCAACGCATTTATGAACGGAATCCGATTATTGCTGGCTGACGATGAGCCGCATATTATACAGTTTCTTGAGCTGGGTCTTCTGAACGAAGGGTTTGACATCCGTACCGCCCAGGACGGAGCAGCGGCCATGCAGCTGGCAAAGGCGTTTCAGCCCCATGTCCTTATTCTCGACGTAATGATGCCGGAGATGAACGGGTTTGAAGTTTGCCAAGCAGTCAAAGACACCGGAGCGAACGTTGCGGTTATTATGCTTACCGCGAAGGATGAGATCGAAGACCGGGTGAAGGGCTTAACGCTTGGCGCGGATGATTATGTCGTGAAGCCCTTCAGCTTCGAAGAGCTGCTCGCCCGGATTAAAGCCCGGCTCCGCAACCAGTTCCCAAGCCTGCTTGGCGAGGCGGCCTACGGTCCGTTCCGCGTTAACGACGTGAAAAAGGAGCTGATCTACCAGGATCAGATCCTGGAGCTCTCTCCCACCGAATATGAGCTGTTGAAATACATCGTGCTGAACAACGGCATTGTGCTCAGCAAAGCGCAAATATTGGACAGCGTATGGGGTTACCGGTTTGGCGGGGAAGAAAATATCGTCGAGGTGTATATCCGCTCCCTGCGGGACAAGCTTGGCGATAAGGAGCACAGGCTTATCCGTACGCTGCGGGGTGTCGGTTACAGGATGGATCTGTCATGAGACGATCGGTCTTATCCCCCCGCTCCCTCCGATTTCAGCTTCTTCAGCGCTCCCTGTTTGTCATGGCGGCTCTGCTGCTTATGATCGGTATTTTGCAATATGTCTTGATGAAGGATTTTCAATATAAAAATAAAGCCGAAGCGCTGGAAGCCCAATTAATCTCGCTTCCTCATGACTGGTTTGGCGGCAAGCCCTTCGGCGGCGGGATCGGCTCCGGCAGTCAACCCGGCAGCTCGCCGCCTTTGCAGCTGCCGATACCGGCACCATTTTATTATCAGCCGGGCTTGTCCCTAGCCTCCATTAATCTTGAAGGCGAATTTACCGATCTGTCGCGGGATGACGAGCTTAACGCGCCTCAATTATCGGCCGGGCAATATAAAGAGCTGCTTAAACAGCCTAATCAGCATGGCTCTTACCGAATCTTGACGGACAAAAAAGGTACGCAGCAGCTGGTCGTCTTTCATGTCACGGGGCCTCCCGGACATCCCGACGGCATCATCCAGGCCGGAACGGATACCGCTTCTCTGAAGCAAATACTGATGACTCAGCTTGCGATCTTTATCGGATTGTCCGTGCTTGCGCTGGCTGCCGGCTTATGGCTCTATATTCCCCTGCTGCGTCGCACGCTTCGGCCGTTGTCGAGCGTCGTGCAAAAGGTCAGCCAGACGGATGCCGCTAATCTGAACGATAGACTGCCCGTGAATCAAGGGCAGCAGGAAATCGACCAGCTTGCCGTAGCCTTTAACGGGATGCTGGAGCGTCTGGACCTTTCCTTTGAAGCCGAAAGGCAGACAACGGAACGAATGAGACGGTTTATCGCCGACGCATCGCATGAATTGCGAACGCCGCTTACGTCTATTCATGGCTTTATCGAAGTCTTGCTGCGCGGGGCCGCTTCCAATCCGGATCAGCTCCGCTCCGCTTTAACCAGCATGCAGCTGGAGTCCAGACGGATCAACAAGCTGGTTGAGGATTTGCTCCTGCTCGCCAAGCTTGATCAGGCTCCTTCGCCCGAACGGATCGAGATCCGGCTGGACAAGCTTCTGCAAGAAATGGAGCCCCAGCTTCGTCTACTAGGCGGCACCCGCAAGGTCAGCCTACAAACCAATCCGGGCATACAGGTGTCCGGGCATCCCGATCAGCTTAAACAAGCGGTGCTGAATCTGTTCCTGAATGCCGTTCAGCATACCGATCCCGATGCCGGCAGCTTGACCCTTAAGCTATACACGGAAGCATCTGAAGCGATAATCACCGTATCCGACAATGGCTCCGGTATAGCGGCAGAGCATCTGCCCCATCTCTTCGAACGATTCTATCGGAGCGAATCCTCGCGAACGCGCAAAAGCGGCGGTACGGGCCTTGGCCTTGCCATTACCCAGTCCCTTGTCGCGAAGCATCACGGCACTATTCACGTAGACAGTATAGTAGGCACAGGCAGCACGTTCCAGATCAGGCTGCCGCTTCATTGATGAGAAAAGGCTATCCGTCATACCAAATGGCGGATAGCCTTTTTGCCATGCGCATGAAGACATTCAGCATTCTTTCAGCCAGCGTTAAGATTAGCATCAGACTCAGCCTATACAATTAGTTTTGTTAAGAGAATGTAAACGAAGGTAAACGTGACAGTGAAATGAGGTGTAATAATGAGCAAGATCAAATTCAGGAATGAGCTGAAATTTTTCATCAACCATCTGCAATATTTCACGATTCGCCAGCGGTTAAGGAATCTGATGCAGCCCGATGAGCATGCTGGTTCAACCGGTGAATACCATATCCGAAGCTTGTATTTCGACGATATTATCAATAATGCCTTAAACGACAAGCTGGGCGGCTTCCGGGACAGGAAGAAATACCGGATTCGCATCTACAACGGCCAAGACAAAGTCATTCATTTCGAGAAAAAGCTTAAACGGATGGACTACATCGCCAAGTTGAAGGAGCCGCTTACCAGAGACATGTACAACCGCATTATGGCTGGCGATTACGAGGTTCTGAACGTACCGGACAAGCCGCTTTTTATGGAGATCTACAATGAAATGCACGACAATCTGCTGCGCCCGAAGGTAATCGTGGATTATGTGCGCGAGCCTTATGTCTGCCACAACGGCAACGTACGGATTACGTTCGACAAGGATCTGCGGACCGGGCTGCATGCGGTGGATATTTTTGATCCCGAGCTGGCGCCCGTCAAAGCGATTGATGAAGATCTCATCATCCTGGAAGTGAAATTCGATGAGTACATTCCGGGCTACATTCAGACTGCGCTGCAGCTTGAAGGCCTGAACCGGCAATCGGCGTCCAAGTACGTGATCTGCCGTAAATTTCTGAAATATAACTCGTGGGAGGATTATTAAACCAATGGATACAACAACAAACGCAACCGATACGACCAATACGTTTTCCGACCTTTTCAAAAGCTCGGTCCTCGACAACTTCAATTCAAGCATCGACATTTCGAAAATGCTGATTACGCTCGCTATCTCTTTCTTAATCGGTCTGTTTATTTACACGCTTTACAAAAGAATTTTCAGCGGGGTGTTATACTCCAAGAGCTTTAACGTCTCCCTGATCGGGATGACTATTATTACTTCCGTCGTTATTCTGGCGGTCAACTCGAACCTCGTCCTGTCACTCGGTATGGTCGGCGCGCTCTCGATCGTTCGTTTCCGTACGCCAATTAAAGACCCGACCGACCTGATCTTCCTGTTCTGGGCAGCAGCTGCGGGTATCGTAACCGGCGCAGGCTTCTTCACTCTTGCCGTTGTTGGCTCTGTTATTATCGGGCTTGTCCTCTTCCTGTTCGTAAAAGGCGGCAAGGTGGAAAATCCGTACCTTCTGGTTGTTCAATGCGCGAATGACGAGAGCGAAAAAGCCGTTCAACAACAAGTCGGCAAGATGGTTAAACGCTATAACGTGAAGCAAAAAAACGTATCCGCAGGCCATATCGAAGTTACGTTGGAAGTCCGTCTGAACGATCAGGAAGGCCGTTTCGTAAACGAGCTGTCGCAGATTGCCGGCGTTCGCAATGCCGTTCTGATCAGCTATAACGGAGATTACGTATCGTAAAAGACAGGATGGTGTTTAAGATGAAAGCGAAGTTTATACTGACGCTCTTCTCCATCATTCTGATCATCGGGTTAACAGGATGCGGCACCAAGCCGGCAGCTACCAATGAGGGAGAAAGTACTGAGAACCAAGCCATCTCCAAGGAGGAGCAGTTTGTAGACGAAACCGTATTTCCGAAGGACAAAGTCGTCGACGTAAACATTACGATCGATGAAGATCAGTTTCAGGACATCATCGATAATGCCAGCGCCGAGGAATATCACGCGGCGTCCGTCGATTATAACGGAGAACATTTCGATAACGTTGGCATCCGCGCCAAGGGTAATCTAAGCCTGCGCAGCGTTGTGCAGATGGACGATTCCGACAGGTACAGCTTCAAGATCTCTTTTGACGAATACGTGAACCAGACGCTTGGCGGCATCAGCAAAATCAACCTGAACAACAATTACAGCGATGTTTCTTATATGCGCGAATTTCTGACCTACGAGCTGGCGGAACAGATGGGCCTGCCGACTCCGAAGTTTTCGTTCGTTAACGTCTATGTCAATAACAAGCTATGGGGCTTCTACCTGGCGGTTGAACAAGTCGGGGACGAATACCTGAACCGCAATTTCGGCAACTCTTACGGCGCTTTGTATAAAGGCATTATGGGTACGGGCAGCGATCTGCTCTGGATTGACGACAAGCTTGATTCTTACCCGGGTCTTGCGCAAAAATCCAAATCATCCAATAACGACATTCTGATCGATATGCTCAAAGAGCTGAACAGCGGCACCGATCTGGAGAAATATATCAATGTCGATGATGCACTTGGCTATATCTCCCTAAACGTAGCTACCAATAATATGGACAGCTACCTGGGCAGCAACAAGCAAAACTATTATCTGTATGAGGATAAAGGCGTCTTCTCGATTTTGCCATGGGATTATAATATGGCCTTTGGCGGCATGGGGATGATGGGCGGCGGCGGAGGTTCAAGCAGTCTTCTAATCGATGAGCCTACGCAAAGCGCGGTGGCTGATCGGCCGCTAATCGCGAAGCTGCTTGCCGTGGATGAATACAAAGAGAAGTACCATGAGATGCTTCAAAAGATCGTTGACGGTTACTTGTCGGATTCGCAATTCCAGGCAAGAGTAAATGAGCTCAACACGATGATTGCATCATATGTAAAAGCGGATCCTTCCTCGTTCTATACGTACGAGCAGTATGAGGCGGGCGTCAAATCGCTGGTCTCTACCAATGCAAGCATGATCAGCAATATTTCGCAGCAGCTTGACGGCACGATCGCCTCTTCCGGCGACGGCTCCGGAAGCGGTGGCGGTTTTGGCGGCGGTGGCGGTGGCATGCGCGGCGGCAACCGTCAGCAAAATGCCGCTGACGCAGGCGGGCAGCAGGGTGCTGCGGGCGGCAATGCGGTTCAGCAAGGTGCCGCGGCTCAGCAGGGCGCCAATGGCGCTGCGGACACCAAGCAAGGCGCGGTTCCGGCTGCCGCGCAAGGCGCGAATGGCGCTGATGCGCAGCAAGGCCAAGGCAACACTGGCAAAGGCAACGGCGGCCAGCAGCAAGGCGCAGCACAAGGCGGCGATATGGCACAGCCTCCGGACGGTTTTCAAGGCGGCGATGGCATGGGATTCCCGGACGGCGGCATGGGCGGGCCGCCGGACGGGTTCCAGGGCGGCGGCATGGGCCAGCCACCGGGTGGATTCCAAGGCGGCGGTATGGGCGGCGGCTTCCCCGGCATGGGCATGGGCAATCAGCCCAAGCAGGATAACTCCCGCGAAGCCATTACAGCCGGCATCGCAATCCTTGTCTTGCTCCTGTCGTGTCTGTTCATCAAATACTTCAACCGCAGAAGATTATAATCTTTTCTCAAAAGAAAAGGAGCAGGAATCCCCCTGCTCCTTTTCCTGTTCCCCTATAAAAATGGAAGAGGAATGAAGGTAATGTATCTCCTGGAGGAGTGAAACGTTCGCCTTTGCCATGTACTTTACCACCTTGAAAAATTGTTAAGGTAAAGTACTGGCAACAGCGGCCGAAAGGAGATACATTTCCGTAATTCCTTTTTCCATTACCGACTCCGTATGATCGCAACAATTAACCACACAAATAGAATCGAAGCAATCCCAAATCCGATCTCAATCGCCGGTATATCCCACAGCAATGTGCTCTGATGCCCCATCGACGAACCTATAATGAGGCCAACCATAATAATGCTGAACGACAGCAGCACAATGCTGAGGCTTAGCCGGTTGCTTATCTGATCCAGCTTTTTAAGCACGGCATTTAATTCGGGAATGGCAAGATCCAGCCCTAACCTTCCCCTTCGCATCATATTAAGCACGCTCCGCAGACTAAGCGGGACATCCGAAAGCAGCTCCAGATAATCCGGGATATCATCCACCCATTTCCGCGCGAGCCGCCGCGGGTCCAGCTTCTCGATCACCAGCTTCCGGCCAAACGGCTCGGCGACGTCAAATACGCTGAAGTTCGGGTCAAGCGCCGTCACTACGCCTTCCAGCGTGAGGAACGTTTTCCCCAGCAAGGTAAGCTCTGACGGAATTCGTATCCCATGGCGGAAAGCAAGCGCGAACAGCTCATTCACCGACTCCCCTATCTTTACTTGGCTTAGGGGAACCTTGTAATATTTGTCCCTCATTTCGTCCACGTCAGCCCGGAGTGCCTTCCTGTCCGTATCGTCGGGGATAAAGCCCATCCCGTTAATCGCCCGGATGATCGTACTTGTGCTTTGATTGCGCAGGCCGATTACAAAGGTGGCAAAATGCTGCTTCATGTCCGGCGTAAGCCTTCCGACCATCCCAAAATCAAGGAAAGCCAGGTTCCCGTCAGGCAAAGCCAGCACATTCCCCGGATGCGGATCCCCATGGAAAAAGCCGTCCACCAGCACCTGGTGGAAGATTGCTTTGGAATACCGTTCCGCAAGCTTTTTATGATCATAGCCTTCCTGCTCAAGACGCTCGCGATCCGACAGCTTAATGCCTTCCACATAATCCATCGTCAGAACAAGCTTGCTTGTATACTCCCAATACACCGCCGGAATGATGATGCCGTCAAACCTGCTGCTCTGGGCGGCGAACCGTTCCGCATTGCGTGCCTCCAGCCCGTAATCAAGCTCGGCTCGAAGCGCTCTGGCAATTTCATCGATCATGTCGCGAAGCCGGTAGTTGCGCGCCCATTCGAGACGATGCTCCGCTACCCGCGCCAGCTCCGACAAAATATCGAGATCCGTCTCGATGACCTTTTGTATAGACGGGCGCTGTACTTTGACTGCTACCACCGTACCGTCAACCAGCTTGGCCCGGTATACCTGCCCGATTGACGCGGAAGCCAGCGGCTCTTCGCTGAACTCGGCAAATAATTGCTCAAGCGGCGAACCCAGTTCATCTTCAATAATATGTACGGCTTCCAAATACGAAAAAGGCTGGACATGATCCTGCAGCTGCTCGAGCTCCGCAATAATCCCGGCAGGAATCAGATCGGGCCGTATACTCGCCATCTGGCCTAGCTTCACGAAGGTTGGTCCAAGCTCCTCCAGAAACATGCGAAGCCGTTCTCCGACCCCGCGCTTGCGAATGCCTTGCCGTTCACCGCCACGCAGCACCAGTCCCGTATCCGGCAGACCCAGATCCTTGGCGATATATCCGAAGCCATTGCGGACAAAAGCGATCGCGATCTCCCGATAACGCTGCAAATGACGGAATTTTGATCTTACGCTCATACATCCGCCTCAGATCAATCCACAGGTGTTTCTTTATGCTCCAGCGCCGCCACCCGCTGCTCCAGCTGCTCGTATTGCTCTCTTGTTACGTATTTTTCGCCTATGATGGATTGGACGCGTTCGCGAATCATTTCTTCAATTTTATTCCGTGTTTCTTCGCCTTTCTTGAGCAGCTCATCGACATACACGGACGATTCGGCTTTGGTGATTTCGCCTTTGCGCACCCATTCCTCCGCCAGCTTCTCTACTTGCTCCTTGCTTGTCACCGCAAATCCAAGTCCAAACGATACGGCTCTTCCGAACAAATCCTTCATCTGTATCACATCTCCTACAGTATGGAATACATCCAGTTTATGCAACTTGGCCGAATTACAGTCATTGCCCCTTTATAAACCGTTTCACAAAGGTAAAAAAAGGAGAGATTTACGTATAATTCTTTTTTCGCATCGCATAATAACGTTAAGAATTAGTCAAATTCCGACCATTTAATTAGGAGGCTGTCAATCAATGCCTAACCGAAATTCATTGTTAGTCCCAAATGCACGCGCAGCGCTTGAACAACTAAAGTTCGAGATCGCGCAAGAGCTTGGCATAGAGCTTCCCGCTGACGGCTACTACGGCAATATGACTACTCGCGATATGGGCTCTATTGGCGGAACGATTACCAAACGCCTGATCCAGATGGCGGAGCAGCAAATCGCCGGCCGCTACTAGAAAAGCCGCATTATACTTCCACGACAAGGGCTAAGCCTGCAGCGTTCGCTGTTTCAACGGGCTTAGCCCTGTTTTTGTGATTTCCTTTGTGCGTGAACTTCCCTTTAGAGCTAAAAATCGGTAAAATGAGAAATGGCTTGTCTTATTGGACTGAACCTATAATTATGATTTTAATGAAGAAAGGAATTTACCATATGATCATTAAACCGAAATCCCGCGGCTTTATCTGCACAACGGCCCATCCGGTTGGATGCGCAGAGCAAGTTAACCGCCAAGTGGAATACGTACAATCCCAACCGAAATTGAAAGGCCCGCGTAATGTGCTTGTTATCGGTGCATCTACGGGTTACGGTCTTGCTTCCCGTATCGTTGCGGCGTTTGGCGCTGGCGCAAATACCGTTGGCGTATTTACGAGCAAAGGCGCGGAAGGCAACCGTACGGCGAAGCCAGGCTGGTACAACTCTGCTGCTTTCGAGAAGGCTGCCGCAGAATCCGGCCTGAAATCATACAGCATCACCGGCGACGCATTCTCCGACGATACCAAAGCAAGAACGATCGATCTGATCCGCACGGAGCTTGGCTCGGTTGATCTGGTCGTCTACAGCGTTGCCGCGCCTCGTCGAGTTCATCCGAAGACAGGCGAAGTGTTCAATTCCGTGATCAAGCCGATTGGTCAATCCTATTCGAACAAAACCGTTAATTTCCATAACGGCGTTGTATCCGAAGCTACGATTGAACCGGCTACGGAAGAAGAAATCAGCCAGACGATTACCGTAATGGGCGGCGAAGACTGGCAAATGTGGATCGACGACCTCCAAGCAGCAGGCGTGCTGGCTGAAGGCGCTACCACGATTGCTTATTCGTACATCGGTCCGGAAATTACGCATGCGGTTTACCGTGACGGCACCATTGGCCGCGCGAAGAACGATCTGGAAGCTACGGCTCACAACCTTACCGAGCAATTGTCCTCCACTGGCGGACGCGCTTATGTAGCGGTTGCCAAAGCACTGGTTACGCAGTCCAGCTCCGCCATTCCGGTCGTGCCTCTATACATCTCGGCGCTCTTCAAAGTAATGAAGGAAAAAGGCATTCACGAGGGCTGCATCGAGCAAATGTACCGCATGTTCGCTACCCGCCTATATGTAGACGGCCCTACGCCGGTTGACGAAAAAGGCCTCATCCGCATGGATGACTGGGAAATGCGCGAAGACGTTCAAGCTGCGGTAGACAAGCTGTGGAGCGAGATTACCACGGAAAATGTTTACGAGCTATCCGATCTTGAAGGCTACCGCCGCGAATTCTTCCAGCTGTTCGGCTTCGAAACCGACGGGATTGACTATGAAGCGGATACAAATCCGGAAGTTGAAATTCCAAACCTCCGTTAAACGATAAGAGAAAAGCCGTAGCAGCTGACCTGCTACGGCTTTTTTTGTTAGGGGATGCTGCAATTTGCTATCCATCGCCACCGCCACATTTCCGCCCCCTTCACACTTTCCGCTCCTTAACGATGTAGCACATCGTCAAGCTCACCATCCCAGCCCTTTTAGCTCGCCTTAACGATACCGCGTATCGTTAAGCAATCTCTTCAAACAAAAAAAAGAGCAGACCCGAAGGCTGCTCCACCGCTTATCCCTTGCTGCCGCTTAATCCAAGCTGAGCGATCAGCTCGTAGGACTTCAGCCGCTCCTGGTGATCGTAAATCGCGCAGTTAATAATTACTTCATCCGCGTCTGTCTGCTCGATAAACGCGTTCAGCTTTGCTTCAACCGTCTGCGGGCTGCCTTTGATCGCCGTGCGAAGCTGATTGCGCACGGCCGTCAGCTCATACGGATTCGCGAAGCCTTCGAGATCGGCCGGCGGCTGAATTTTTCTTGGCACGCCGCCTCGGATCAGATTGAGGAACTGCTGTTCCAGCGTTGTGCCAAGCCATTCCGCGTGCTCGTCCGTATCGGCTGCGATGGCGTTTACGCCAACCATCGCATACGGCTTATCCAGATAAGCCGACGGCTTGAAGCTGCTGCGGTAAATATCAAGCGCCGGCAGCGTAAAGTCCGGCGAGAAATGGCTCGCGAAGCCAAACGGCAAGCCCAGCTCACCTGCCAGCCTCGCGCTGAAATCGCTGGAGCCAAGCAGCCAGATCGGCACATCCAGGCCTTCGCCCGGCACCGCGCGTACCGCTTTCTCCGATTCCGGTCCGCGGAAGAAGCCGCGAAGCTCTTCCAGCATCGCCGGGAAATTCTCTCCGCCGTACAAATCGCGGCGCAGCGCCATCATCGTCTGGCGGTCGCTGCCCGGAGCTCGGCCAAGACCAAGATCAATTCGGCCGGGATACAGCGATTCAAGCGTACCGAATTGCTCCGCGATAACAAGAGGCGCATGGTTCGGCAGCATGATGCCGCCGGAGCCGACGCGAATGGTCGATGTACCGCCAGCAATATGTCCGATTACTAATGAAGTAGCCGAACTCGCGATTCCCGGCATGCTATGATGCTCGGCTACCCAATAGCGGGTATAGCCCCATTTTTCCGCATGCTGGGCCAGGTCGAGACTGTTGCGCAAAGCATCCGAGGCCGTCGAGCCTTCAACAATCGGCGCAAGATCTAATATAGACAGCTTGACGTTGCCAAGCTTTTTCGTTGTTGTCATGACTAAATTCTCCTCTCATGATGACATCATGTCCATTATAACGAAGTTCTATCGCAACTGCTATACAATAGTAAGTGACTACTGGAAAGCAATGATGCATTCTGCCAGCTGCCTGCGTATATAGCCTCGAATTTCCGCCTTTGTCTGTCTGAATCTGCTTTACGAACCTCATAACTCGAGCTATAATAGAGACATAACGATTTTTGAAATAGAGTTTCACAGAATGAAACAACAAAATCGTCAACATCATTCAAGGAGGAATACCCGAACATGGCAAATCAAGACCACTATTCTGTACGGTCGAGCTTGGAAGTCGGCGGCAAATCCTATGCTTACTACAGCCTTCAAGGTCTGGAAAAACAAGGACTTGGCGACATTTCCAAACTTCCATTTTCGATTAAAGTATTGCTCGAAGGCGCTGTTCGTCAATTCGACGGCCGTGCTATCACAAAAGAGCATGTAAAACAACTCGCTGATTGGGCGGCTAACCGCGACGACAAAGAAATTCCTTTCATCCCTTCCCGTATCGTTCTGCAGGACTTGACCGGCGTACCGGTTGTCGTTGACCTTGCGGCAATGCGCGAAACGGTTAAAAAAGCAGGCGGCGACCCTAAAAAAATCAACCCGCTTGTACCAGTCGATCTCGTAATCGACCACTCCGTAATGGTTGACGCATTTGGTTCCCCGGATGCGCTTGAAATCAACCAACGCATCGAGTTCGAACGGAATGCAGAGCGCTACCGCTTCTTCCGTTGGGCACAAACGGCATTCGATAACTTCCGTGCGGTTCCGCCGGATACGGGTATCGTTCACCAAGTCAACCTCGAGTACCTGGCATCCGTTGCAGCTACAAAAACCGTTGACGGCGAAACATTCGTATTCCCGGATTCCCTCGTAGGTACGGACTCCCATACAACTATGATCAACGGTCTTGGTATCGTTGGCTGGGGCGTTGGCGGTATCGAGGCTGAAGCTGGTATGCTTGGCCAACCGCTGTACTTCGTAACTCCGGAAGTTATCGGCTTCAAACTGACTGGCAGCCTGGCAGAAGGCGCTACGGCGACAGACCTTGCCCTGACTATCACTCAAATGCTTCGTAAAAAAGGCGTTGTCGGCAAATTCGTCGAGTTCTTCGGTTCCGGCTTGTCCAACATCAGCCTTCCAGACCGTGCAACGGTTGCCAACATGGCTCCGGAGTACGGCGCAACAATCGGCTTCTTCCCTGTTGACGCAACTACACTCGACTTCCTGCGCCAAACTGGCCGCACAGAAGAGCAAATCGAGCTGGTTGAAGCTTACTACAAAGCGCAAGACATGTTCCGTACGGACGCAACTCCGGACCCTGTCTTCACTGAAGTGGTTGAGCTCGACCTGTCCACGGTTGTTCCTTCCCTTGCTGGTCCTAAACGTCCGCAAGACCGTATCGAGCTGACTTCGATGAAGGACGCTTGGAACGAAATCGTTCGCAAGCCAGTCGACAAAGGCGGTTATGGCCTGACTGACGAGAAAACGGAAGAAGTCGTTACCGTTAACCACGCTAACGGCAAAGTAAGCGAAATGAAAGCTGGCGCTGTCGTTCTGGCCGCTATCACAAGCTGTACGAACACTTCTAACCCTAGCGTAATGGTAGGCGCAGGCCTTGTGGCGAAGAAAGCTGTCGCTCGCGGTCTCGTTAAGCCTGAATACGTGAAGAGCTCGCTGACTCCAGGTTCCCTGGTTGTTACCGACTACCTCGTAAAAGCTGGTCTGCTCGAGTCCCTCGAAGCACTTGGCTTCCACGTTGCTGGTTACGGCTGTGCAACATGTATCGGTAACTCCGGTCCATTGCCCGAAGACGTAAGCCAAGCAATCGCTGACAACGACATGACTGTTGCTGCCGTACTGTCCGGTAACCGTAACTTTGAAGGCCGTATCCACGCGCAAATCAAAGCGAACTACCTGGCATCGCCGCCGCTTGTTGTTGCTTACGCGCTGGCTGGTACAGTTAACATCGACTTTGCTAGCGAGCCAATCGGCTTCGATCCGCAAGGCGAGCCTGTCTTCCTGAAAGACATCTGGCCAACGAACCAGGAAATCGCTGACGCGATGAGCGCTTCGCTGTCCCCGGAAATGTTCCGTGCGAAATACGAAAATGTATACACGCAAAACGAACGTTGGAACGCTATTCCGGTACCGGAAGGCGAACTGTACGAGTGGGATCCAAAATCCACTTACATCGCTAACCCGCCGTTCTTCGACAGCCTTGCTGACGGCATCCGCGACGTTGAAGACATCAAAGCAGCAAAAACTTTGCTTGCTCTCGGCGACTCGGTTACAACCGACCATATCTCGCCTGCAGGCAGCATCCGTCCAGATGCTCCAGGCGGTAAATATCTGATCGCAAACGGCGTTGAGAAGAAAGACTTCAACTCCTACGGCTCCCGCCGCGGTCATCACGAAGTTATGGTTCGCGGTACATTCGCGAACATCCGTATCCGTAACCACATGGCTCCAGGCACGGAAGGCGGCTTCTCGACTTACCAGCCTACTGGCGAAGTGACTTCCGTATACGATGCTTCGATGAAATACCAAGCGGACAAAACAAACCTGGTTGTACTCGGCGGTAAAGAGTACGGTACAGGCAGCTCCCGTGACTGGGCAGCTAAAGGCACGTTCCTCCTCGGCGTTAAAGCCGTTATTACGGAGAGCTTCGAGCGTATCCACCGTTCCAACCTGGTTGGCATGGGCGTTCTTCCGCTCCAATTCCAAGCTGGCCAAGGCTGGCAGGCGCTTGGTCTGACAGGCTTCGAAACCTTCGATATCGTTGGTCTGACGAACGATGTTCAGCCTGGTGACCTGGTATCGGTTATCGCTACTAAAGAAGACGGTTCCCAAATCGAATTCAAAGTTATCGTACGCCTCGACTCCCTCGTGGACGTTGACTACTACCGTAACGGCGGTATCCTGCAAACGGTTCTGCGTCAAATGATTAAGAACTAATTTATTCTTTATTACAAAAAGGTGAGCCCTCGCAGGCTCACCTTTTTTTATTTATCTCCTATCCCTTTGTGCCGGACTGATCGTGAGGCACAATAACCGTTACGGACTTCTCCGTTACGTTGCCCGCTTTGTCTTTTGCCGTGTACTTGATCGTATACGTACGTCCATTCTTGCTGCCGGACATCTCTGCCCTCAGTTTAAAGGCTTGATCTAGCGTACCGAATTCAGCCCCTTGAATATCCGCATTCGCTCCTTCTGCAAGCTTCTCGTTGCTTGTAATGGAGGTTAATACGACCGAATCGACGCCTGACACAAGGTCCGTGCTTTTTACAACGGCTTTTACGTCAACCAGCTTATGATTAGCCGGCCATAGCTCCGTTTTATCCAGTACTACACTTAGCTCAGGCGCTGACTTATCGATCTGGATCTTTACGGTATGCGGAGCTTCCGCATTCCCCTTGTGATCTTCGCTCCAATAAACAAGGGTATGGACACCGTCCTCCGTTATTTGAACGGAAGTCCCCTTCTGCTCAGCTCTTCCGTCCAACGTATAATAAGTAGCGTCAACGCCGGAAATGCTGTCATTCGCCGTTAAGTTTACCGTCACGTTATGATTAACCCAACCTGCCGGCGCATTATCGGCTGTAGCTGGAGCCGTGTTGTCGACGAGGTAAATGTTCGGAGCATCCGGCTTCTCCATTCCGTTACCGAGGTAAAAGCTTGTATGCGGCGGTTGGTTATAGCCGGTGTTCTGCCAAGCTACCCCTAATCGGTATACCGGATCATGCATCAGCGTGCGGATCTTCTGATCCGTTACGTCCGTCGTTGTATAAATGCGAAGCGCGCTGCTGTCTTCCGTCCTGACAACCACCTCTTCCCTCCAGTCCCCAAGCAGATCGGCTTGCAGAGACGGGTTGCCTTTTGTTCCGTTATTGGAATACGTCCCGGTAAACGTCTCTAACCGGACAAGCGAGCTATTCTCGTAGTCCCATTTGTCGATCTTCGGCACGCCATTGCCTGTTGCAGCGTTCCAATCATGATCAAGCAGCTCGCGGCTTAAATCGCCGTCCCACCAGATCGCAAAGTTAGAGGTTGGGATTTGGGTAGAAATTTTGGTACCTTCCGCGTTAAACATAAAGCCGCTTGAGTTACTTTCCGTTGCGGCCGACTTCGTGGCGTCAATGGCCCAGGACTCTTCCCCCTCGTATCTTGGATCCACGTCCGCGGACAAGCCACGACCGGTATCCGCGCCAATCTGGGGCTGTCCGTATAACGGCTTCCCTGTCCGCGCGTCAATCATCGTTGCCGAATACGGAGCGCCTGTCTCCTCCTGCACCGTCCACAGCTCTAGTCCAAGATGGGAAGGAATCAGATCGCCGAGATGCATGGCGTCGCCATGGCCCAGCTTCGTATTCCAAAATAAAGTACCGTCGTCGTTAATAGCCGTATTGCCGGTTACGATCTCGTCCTTGCCGTCCGCATCGATATCCGCCACGCTCAGCTGATGGTTGCCTTGTCCGTAACCCGGATTCGGAGAGTCAAACTTCCACAGCTTGCTTAGTTCCCCGTCTCGCCAGTTGTACGCCACCAGTACCATCCGCGTATAATAGCCGCGCTGCAGGATCAAGCTTGGATGCACGCCGTCCAAATAAGCAATCGCTGCTCCAAAACGGTCAATCCGGTTGCCGTACGTATCCCCCCAATCTCCGATATTGCCTCTTGGCGGATCATAGTCCTCCGTATCCAGTGCCTTGCCTGTCGCACCTTCAAAGATCGTGAAGAACTCCGGCCCGTCAAGGACGTAACCGCTTGAATTTCGGTAATCGGCAGCTGCATCGCCAATCACGGTTCCATTGCCGTCTACCGTTCCGTCGGCGGTACGGGCTGCCACCTCCGCTTTGCCGTCTCCATCCAGGTCATACACCATCGGGTGCAAATAATGGGCGCCTGAACGGATATTCGGACCCATGTCGATTCTCCATAGGCGCGTACCGTCCATTTTGTACGCATCCAAATACGTATTGCCGGTAATACCCGCTTGGGAGTTGTCCTTCGAATTGCTTGGATCCCACTTCAATACGATTTCGTATTTACCGTCCCCGTCCAGATCGCCTACGGATGCGTCATTCGCGCGGTAAGTGTACGCTTCGCCAGCGCTAGTCACGCCATCGGCAGGCTTATCCAGCGGTACGTTCAAATAATTCGTATTCCAAGGCTGTACCGTTTCGGACGGCGTTTGCTCCTCACCGTTCACAACGGCCCGGATGGAATAAGACGAATCCGCATTTCCATCCTCATCCACATAGTTCGTACTCGATTGAATCAGTGCCGAGTTTATTTTTAACCCGTCACGGTATACGTTAAAGCCGATATTATCCGGTTCCGTGCCAAGGAATCGCCAAGAGAGGAAGACATGTCCATCCTGCTCTACGGCAACAAGCCCGCGATCCAAGTCCTCCATCTGCCGGGCCGGCAGCAGCTGCGGCTTGGCTTTCACGGTTAAGGGAGCTGATTCTGTCAGCTCTTCTCCCTCATACGCGTAAACACCCTTGACGTTAAACGTATACTCCGAACCATTATCAAGGCCTTCAACAGCTGCGATATACATTCCTTTTGGCGCCGTAGCGGCCAGTGTCTCCGTACCGTCTTCATTAACGATGTAGATATTGGCCTCTTTGTAAGCCGGATCAATCGGAGCCTTCCAGCCTATCAGCACCTTGCCGTCATGGCCTTCCGCGGCCACATCCGTTACAACGGGAGCCTTGTCCAATTTTTTGACATTAATCGTGTAAGTACGGGCTACATCCGTATATTGCTTGGAAGCAACCGTAATGCTCACGGGCGATAAAGCTCCGTTAATCGGCACATCAATCGAGGAACCGCTTTCAACCGTTGAATGACCAACGCTCACTTGAACGCCTTCCGTATAACTTGCCGTTGGCGTTACGGTCAGGACGCTTGCGGAATAAGGCACATCGATTGTGTAGTTGTTATTTGTCGGGTCAAAAGCAAAGGAAGGAGCATAATCGCCGGCTTTAAGCTGAACATTGGCCAAAGCCAGATCAAGCGCCGTAACTTTCATATTCGCCAGGTTGTACCGGCCTCCGCCCGCATTGGTGAAGAAGCCGAAGCTGCTGATCCGTTCTCTGGCGCTGTAGAAGTTTTCACTGGAGTTAACCGTATTGCCTGTATTTAAATCTTTGATCGATAAGGTATATTTTTTCTGCGGAATATTGTAAACGAACGTAAACCGGTACCAATGCGTTGTGTCATACGTGACAAGGGTTGGTCCGTTTTGCATTTTGATCACGCCGCCATCCATCACCATACGGGTAACGGCTGCGTTTGTGGCGTTGACCTTCCCTTCCATGACCCAGAAGGTTCCGCCTTTGCTTGTAGGCATATTAAGGTCAAATTGCAGAATCATGCCTCCGCTCTGAGGAGTAAACCGTTGACCGAAATAAGAGGAGCCGGTCAGATCATGGCTGATTGCAGCGTATTGCTGATTGGTATCTGGATTGTTAACAACCTCGACAACCGGTGCCGTTCCTTCCTTCGTCCAATTGTTACCGCTTCCAATTGTAAGCGCGCCAATAGGATAAGCAGAGAAATCTTCCTCAACAACAGCCGTGTCTGCGGCAAGTACAGAAGTAACATGAAGCGGTACGAGTAAGGTAGAGAGTAAGCATATAAGGAGAAGTTTTGCCAAAGGATGTCTGCGGCGTTTGGCCTGCATCATTTTCAACCTCCAATTCATAGTAACAATCATAGGTAAAGATGGGGAATCCGTCTGCTCCTCCTTTCTTATCCTGTTGACTAGTACCTGTTACCTGAATTTCACGGTATGCTTATCTTGTTGAATTCCGAACCATGCCCATTATAAGGGAACAACTGGGAAATCTCTATGCAAATATCAGGGATAAAGGTATAAAAATCAGTGTATTCATTTTTGAAAGAAAAACAAAAAACCGACATTAGAGCCTGTCCGCTCTAACATCGGTTTTTCTATTCGTGTGCAGCTTGAGGATGCTTCTTCTTCCATTCGTTCGTCCAAAGTCCTGCGCCAAGCACCGCAACAACAGCAATGGCGATCACCAGCCACTTAACGACCTGATTTTCTTCGAACCAAGCCTTCCACGCCGGCTCATGAGTAATCATCTTTGAAGCCGTATAGGCCAGCACGGCCGAGCCTGCATAGATGATCCAAGGGAATTTGCTGAGCAGCTTGATAAACAAGGTGCTTCCCCATACCACAATCGGAATACTGATAATCAGACCTATAATGACTAACAACGTATGTCCTTGAGCGGCGCCCGCAACGGCAATTACGTTATCCAGCCCCATTGCCGCATCCGCTACAATAATCGTCCACACGGAAGCCCAAAGCGTACTTCCTGCCTTAATGTTCTCATGATCTTCTTCCTGCACAAGCAGCTTGTACGCGATCCAGAGAAGAATGACTCCTCCCGCAACAAGCAGCCAGGGAATCTGAAGCAAATACACAACCAGCACGGTTGCAACGATCCGAAGCAGAATAGCCCCGAAGGTACCATACAGGATGGCTTTCTTCTGCGTCTCCTTCGGGAGCCGTTTTGCCGCCATCCCAATCACAATCGCATTATCGCCAGCGAGAATAAGATCAATAAATACAATGGACAGTAGTGTAGTCAGAAATTCAAAAGGCGTCAAGTCCAATGTCCAATTCCCCTTCTTTCTTGCTTAATAAACCATAACATCCATCATTATAGTTTATTTTTTACGAGGGATGTAATATTTATTGATAAAATAAATTTAATGTTAATCATGCAAAGCCGTATGGCGTTTGTACAAGTCTTCGAGCACCATGCAAGCCATGGCTTCCACTACCGGCACAACGCGCGGGCAGATGCACGGATCATGACGTCCCAGCGTTTGGATCGTATGCTCGTTGCCTTCTTCGTCAACCGTTTGCTGCGGAAGCGAGATCGACGACGTTGGTTTTACCGCGATACGGAAAATGATATCCTGCCCCGTGCTGATGCCGCCAACAATCCCGCCGGCATTATTGGTCAAGAACCCGTTTGCATCCATCTCGTCGTTATGTTCGCTGCCGAACATGGTTGTTGCCGCAAATCCTGCGCCAAACTCAACGCCCTTAACCGCGCCGATGGACAGCATCGCTTTCGCAAGCTCCGCGTCCAGCTTATCGAATGCCGGCTCGCCGATACCCGGCTTCACGCCGCGGATAATGCATTCCACCACGCCGCCGCAGCTGTTGCCTTTAGCCGCCAGATCCTCCACGAGCGTTACCATTCTTTCCGCGGCGTTCAGATCAGCTGCGCGCATCGGATTTTTCTCGATAACGGATTCGTCGAACGTCTCGCATTTAATGCCGCCCGCTTCTTTCGTGTACGCAACGATGGATACGCCGCGGCGTTCCAGAAGCTTGCGCGCGATAGCGCCTGCAGCCACGCGGCCCGCCGTTTCCCGGCCCGAAGCCCTGCCGCTTCCGCGGTGATCGCGGTGGCCGTATTTTTGCACGTAAGTGAAATCGGCATGACCCGGACGGAACAACTTGCGGTTCGCCTCGTAGTCCTTGGACTTCATGTCGGTATTGTTCAACATAACGGCCAGCGGAGCGCCTGTTGTTTTGCCTTCGAATACACCGGACAGGATGCGGATAATATCATATTCTTTGCGGGGAGTCGTAACCGAGGACTGACCCGGCTTGCGGCGGTCCATCTGTACTTGAATATCCGCTTCCGTAAGCTCTACCCCCGGAGTAACGCCGTCAATAATAACGCCTACTGCCTCGCCATGCGATTCGCCAAACGTGGTCATTTTGAAATGAGTGCCAAAGCTGCTTCCTGACATATGAAAAACCAACCTTTCTCTTTTGACTATATGGATTAATTTTATTATAATTTCAAATGTGCAATAAATGAAATCACAATTCAATAGCCTTGCGATAGAGAGGGTTTATGCCAAACAAATTAAATAGCTTAGAAAGCTACCGGATTTTTTTGTACACGGCAAGGACGGGCAACTTCACGAAAGCCGCCGAAATTCTTCATGTCACCCAGCCATCGGTCAGCTATGCGATCAAGCAGCTGGAGGATTCCTTTGGCGTGAAATTGTTCGACCGCGGCTCGAAAGGCGTAAAGCTTACCATTGAAGGCAAAGCGCTGCTAGACTATATCGAGCAATCCTTCCATCTTATCGAACGCGGGGAACGCAAGCTGCTGGAGCTTGCCAACTTGCATGGAGGCGATCTTCGCATCGGAGCAAGCGGCCCGATTATCAAGCATATTCTGCTTCCTTATATAGATAAGTTTCATGCCGAGCATCCGAATGTGCGCATTCGTCTTCAGCAAAGCAAGACAAACGAGATCTCCAAGCAGTTAAAGGAAGAGAATATCGATCTTGGCTTTGTCCATTTGCCGTTTGACGATCAGGAATTGGCTATTCGGCCACTGATGTCCATTCAAGACTGTTTCCTTGTCGGAGAGGCTTATAAGGAGTTGGCGGACAATGCGGTCTCGGTCCGCGAGCTGCTGAAGCTTCCTTTATTATTGCCTACGGCAGGCAGCAGTACACGGCTCTTTGTCGAGCAATGGCTCGCCGGTCACGGCATCTATAAGGAACCGGACATTGAGCTGACCAGCACGGAGATGATTATCGAGTTCGCGCAGAGGGGGTACGGCACCGCTTTTCTTACCCGCCGGTTTGCCCAGCAGGAGCTGAATAACGGAACGTTACTCGAGGTGAAATTAACGGAGGCTTTGCCTTCCCGAGCTATCGGCGTTGTTACCCGAAAAGACGCTACTTTGCCGACCAGCTCGTCCATTTTCCTCAAAGAGGTAATGAACCAATGAATTGCCATGAATGTTCAAAAGAATGCCTTGGAATCCTTGTTGACTAAGTGATTTAAGAGTTTTAACATATAATGATAATCTTATATAATGGAGCGTTAGACATGAGCGAAAACAAACCTTACCGTATCCTTTTGTACTATAAATATGTTCACATCGACAACCCTGCCGAGCTTACGGCGGAGCATCTTCAATTCTGCAAGGATCTTGGCGTTAAAGGCCGCATCCTGATCTCCGAGCAGGGCATCAACGGCACTTGCTCCGGCACGATTGAACAGACGGATGCTTACATCGCGCATATGCGCCAGAACCCGCTGTTCGCCGATATGGTATACAAGATTGACGAATCCGAGGGTCATGTGTTCAAGAAGATCTTCGTCCGTCACAAGAAAGAGCTCGTTACCCTTCGTTACGACAAAAAGCTGGATCCAAACGTCCGCACGGGCAAGCATTTGTCGCCGAAAGAGTTTCACGAGCAGCTTCAGCAAGATGACGTTATTATTATCGACGGACGCAACGATTATGAATATGATATCGGACACTTCCGCGGCGCGATCCGTCCAACGGTCGAATCCTTCCGCGAATTCCCGGAATGGATCCGCAAGAATCTGCCGGAAGACGCGAAGAACAAAAAAATTCTTACGTATTGCACGGGCGGTATCCGCTGCGAGACGCTGACCGGCGTTCTTCTTGAGGAAGGCTTCTCGGATGTTAATCAGCTGGAAGGCGGAATCGTAACTTACGGCAAGGACGAAGAGGTAAAGGGTCATCTGTGGGATGGCAAATGTTATGTATTTGATGAGCGTATCTCCGTGCCAATCAACCGGACGGACGAAGATATTATCGTCGGTAAATGCTACCACTGCGGCAAGCCGGAAGACCGCTACATCAACTGTGCGGACGACCTCTGCCATCGCAAGCATATTTGCTGCCCAGAGTGTGAAGCGGAGCATGAAAGCTACTGCGCGCCGGAATGCAAAGTGAATGACGAAGCACGCAAATTGAAAGTTCTTTCTGGTCGGTGATTAATTATGGGACTAGGGTTAGTTGTTGTTGAGGTATGTACCCGCAACGAAATGGCACTGCTGCCTCTTGAGGAGCTTGAGGAGAAATTTCCGGAAGCGGCGGTCATGCGCACGGATTGCCTCAATATGTGCAATCTGTGCCGCGCAAGGCCTTATGCGATGGTGAATGAGAACCGGATTTACGCGGGCACCAAGGAAGAATGCCTCAAGCAGGTGGAAGAAGCCGTGCAAGAGGAAATCAAACAGTTTTTTGGAGAGTAACCCAATGACCGAAAATAAACCTTACCGCATTCTGCTTTATTATAAATACGTGCATATCGAGAATCCCGAGCAGGTAACGGCCGAGCATCTTCGCTTCTGCAAAGATCTTGGCGTCAAAGGCCGTATTCTCATTTCCGATCAAGGCATTAACGGCACTTGCTCCGGCACCACCCAGCAGACCGATGCTTATATGGCGTATATGAACGAGCATCCTTTATTTAAGGATATCACCTACAAGATTGACGAGTCCGAAGGACATGTGTTCAAAAAGCTGTTCGTCCGCCATAAGAACGAGCTTGTTACTTTGCGCTACAAGAAAAAGATGGATCCGAATGTTCTGACGGGCAAACGGCTGTCTCCGAAGGAATTTTACGAGCAGCTTCAGCAGGATGATGTCATTATCATCGACGGACGGAACGATTACGAATACGATATCGGACACTTCCGCGGCGCAATCCGTCCTACGGTAGAGTCGTTCCGCGAGTTCCCGGAATGGATTCGCAAGAACCTGCCGGAGGACGCGAAGAATAAGCCCATTCTTACGTACTGCACCGGCGGTATCCGCTGCGAGACGCTGACTGGCGTTCTTATGGAGGAAGGCTTTACGGACGTAGCCCAGCTGGAGGGCGGTATCGTCACTTACGGCAAGGATGAGGAAGTAAAAGGCCGCTTATGGGATGGCAAATGCTACGTATTCGATGACCGGATTTCCGTGCCGATCAACCGGACGGAAGAAGATGTCGTCATCGGCAAATGCCATCATTGCGGCAAACCGGAAGACCGCTACGTCAATTGCGCGAATGTGACCTGCGACAAGCGTCATATCTGCTGCGAGGAATGCGAAGGGGAGCATAATCGTCATTGCTCGGAAGAGTGTAAACCGCATTAATAACGAGCGCCGCAGGATGATTCCAGCGGCGCTTTTTTTGTCTAATGCTTGATTAACTCCTCGAGGATAGCTCTTTCACCATATAGATCAACAGCTCATCATCCACAAACACGTCCGTGCCGGGTTTAACCTCGACATTATGGTAGGTCAGCCCGTTGCCGTCCATGACGTATCCCCGTTTACCGTACAATCGTTGGGCATTACCGTAATCCTTATATAATCCGACGCCAAGTCCAATATATTTGAACGATTCCGATGTTTTGCGCTCGAGCTCGTCCAGCAGCATGCTGGCGATCCCCTTTTTCCTGTACTCTTGAAATACGTTTAAATCGTTTACTTCCGGTATCTTCCGTTCGGCAAAATACGGGTATTTGGACTCGTAAATCAGATGACAGCAACCCGCCAGCTTCTCCCCGCAAAAGGCCATCAACGTTATTCGTTTCCCTGCAAGGTTCTCTTCCAAGCATCTGATATAATAATCGCCTTGCCGATACCACGGAAAATGCGCGGCAAATTCCTTATTCAACGTCTCGGCCTCGTCCAGGCTGGATAGCTGTCTCAGTGAGATGCTATTAGTCATTTCAATACACCTCCATGTAGAAATAAGCCGTATGGAGTATTTTACCATGCCTTTGAAAAGGCACAATAAATTCTTTTTTTATTCGCTTGACTTAAACCAAGGTTTAAGTCGTATGATATTCCCGTCGACAACAAATTGGAGGACTCCAAATGAACTATTATTCCATTGGTGAAGCTGCTGCCAAATTAGATATACCGGAATCAACGATTCGTTATTATGAGAAAAAAGGGCTGCTCCCGCTAATTGAGCGTGATCATGCCGGCAGAAGGTTATTTTCGGAAAATCAAATGACCTTGCTCGGAACGGTCATGTGTCTAAAAAACACAAATATGCCTATCCATGATATCAAGCAATATATCGATTGGGTCATTGAAGGCGCAAGCACGGTGAGTCTTCGTCTTGACATGCTGAACAAGCATAAGCAGACAGTGCTGGCGCAAATGGCTTTAATGACGGAATCCCTTGAGGGAATCGAAGTAAAAATACAACGTTATATCAAACAAACCCAGGAGGCGTTAATATGAAACTTTCAGGAAATACGATACTCATCACAGGCGGAAGCACGGGAATTGGATTAGCATTCGCGGAACGATTCATGAAAGCCGGAAATACGGTTATTGTAACCGGACGGCGTGAGCAAGTACTCCAAGCCGCGCAAGACAAGCTGCCCGGCCTTATAACCAAAGCTAGCGATTTGAGCAATGAAGCGCAGCGGATTGCCCTGTTTGATTGGGTGACCACGAATTATCCGGCGACCAACGTATTGGTTAACAATGCGGGGATTCAGCAGCGTTTCAACGTATTAAAAGCGGATGTAAAGAACGATTGGGCGTATTTCAATAAAGAATTGACAACAAACATTGAAGCGCCCTTCCATCTTGCGATGCTGTTTGCTCCGTTTTTTGCGGAAAAAGAGAACGCGGCCATTATCAATGTGACATCCGGTCTGGCCTTTACGCCATTCGCCATTGCACCGATCTATTCTGCTACGAAGGCTGCACTTCATTCCTTTACGATCAGCTTGAGACATCAGCTCTCGGCGACTTCCGTAGAGGTCATCGAGGTTGCCCCTCCGGCCGTTAATACCGATCTGGGCGGCGCGGGTCTCCATTTTCACGGCGAACCTCTCGATGCCTTTGCCGACGGCATCTTCCAAGGACTCCAGGAAGGCAAATCCGAGATCGGCTACGGCACCTCGGTAGACCGTCTCCGTATGTCCCGCGACGATATCGACAAATACGCCGAGAACATGTACCAAGCCACCAAAAACATGATCGAATAACCAACCAATCCTGCTCACCCGCAAAAACTAACTAACAAAACAAAGGAGCTGCCGCAATGGCCAGCTCCTTCTTTCTTTTTATTTTTTTCTTTTGTGAGCGCTTTTTCAAATTTCAAAATGGTTGGTATAACGAAGCTGCTCGAATGATTCTGGAAAAGCGGAGCGTTCGCCTTTGTTCCCGGATTCCCACCATTACAATTTAAATTCAAGGAATCCGGGAACAACAGCGATTGGAAGAACATTCGACTGCGCAGTTTTACCGTACCATTTCATCGTAATTTGACCATGCGCATCACAATTTCCTGTACTGGTTAGGCGACTGCCCCTCAAACTTCTTAAACACCTTGCTGAAATATTTATCGTCGTCATAACCGACCATCTCGGCGATCTGGGCGATCTTCAGGTTGGGATTTTGCAGCAAAAGCTTCGCTTTCTCGACACGGATACGGCCAAGGTAATCAAAGACATTCTCCCCCATCTCCTGCTTGAAGCGGCGGGAAATATATTCTCTGCTCAGGTAGAATCTTTCGGAGATATCCTGCAGCGTAACCTCGCGGTTATAATTCTGCTCCATGTACCTGGCGATGTCCCGCATAATGCTATGCTCTTTATTGCCGCCGGCCCCCGTTAATGCCGCAAACGCGGTAAGCCCGTTCAGCAGCTCGCGCCTGCATAGCTCCAGGGACAATCTGCCCTGCTCATCCAGCAAGATATACAACGGCAGACCAGGGGATGGTTCCGCGGCTGCCTGAATGTCCTGCTTGGCCGCAAGCTCCTGCCGCCAGCGGCTCAGCATGGATTCGTATTCGAAGCGCCACAGCTCAATCTGCTCTTGAGTAATAACCGGCAGCAGCCGCGCATTCTCCAGGAAGCTGTCGACGGCCGTTTCGATATCCTTCTCCTTGCCGCCCCATACCGCGAGACGGAACCGCTCTTCATAAGCGGCAATGCTCAAGGAGTGGATTCCCGTTTTAACACCTTGCTTGCTGCAATGAATGTAGCTGTTGTCCTTGAGCAGATTCCGCTGCTTCAGCGCGGCTCTTGCCTCCTGGTACGATAACGATAACCCCATTGGAAAAGCCTGCTTATGCCCTACCCCGTAATGGAACCGTCCATGAATCGACTTGACGATTCCTTCCGTGATTTGCGCAAGCAGCCCCTCCCATTCCGCCAGCCGGTCCCACATCAAAATAATAATTTCATGCTCGCTGTTCCAATAACGGAACGCAAAGCCGCTATTTTTCGGCTTTAGTATTTCGTTGCACACATTGATCAGGCAAAAAGTGAGCAAATCGCGGTTGCCGTCAAATTTGCGGGAGATTTGAGGCTCCAGCATTCCCGTGCTAAGAATGATGACCTGACACTCCGTCGCACGGTCAAGCTGAAATTCCTCCTTAAGCACGGCCGGAACCCCCACTTGTCCGCCAGCCCCGGCTTCGCTGATCATCGTCGAGAACAGCTTATCCCGGTACACCGGCTTAATCTGGTTGATCTCGATGCTGCGCTGCTGATCAAGCCTGCGCGCCTGATCCTCCTGCTCCCAGCTTTGCTTGGCTTTCTGAAGCGCCTCCGTCAGCTGCTCCGGGTCAATCGGCTTCAGCAAATAATCCTGGCCGCCGTATTTCATGGAGCTGCGCACCAGATGGAAATCGTCGTATCCGCTGATGACGATCGTTTTGCTTTTTCGCCCCTGCTCTTTCATCCAGGCCAGCAGCTCTACCCCATCCCGGTTAGGCATGCGCATATCGGTAATGACAATTTCCGGCTGCATGTTCCCCAGCATTTCAATGGCAGAATCGCCGTTATCGGCTTCATAAATTTCTTTGATTCCGAGCTGCTCCCAATCAATCAGCAGCTTAACCGCTTCGCGCACATGCTGTTCATCGTCTACAATGAGTATTTTCATGATCGTTCCTCCAGCTCTTGCACAGGTATTCGCAAGGTTACGGTAAATCCGCCCGACGGCGAAGAGTCAATGCTCATTTCCGCTTCCTCGTTGTAATATAGCTTCAGCCTCATCCATACATTGCTGATGCCGATGCTCTTCTGCTCCTCGAGCAGCGCTCCGGTGGAACGGAATAACAGCTGTCTCAGCTCCCGGAGCTTATCCGGATCCATCCCGCTTCCGTTGTCCTCAATCCGGATCGTCAGCCAGCTTCCGTCGTCGGTAACTTCCGAGAACAACCGAAGAACGCCGCTGCGCCCCGAGGTTTCATAGCCATGCTTGAAATAGTTCTCGACAAGCGGCTGCAGCAGCATTTTGGGCACCTGTACCGAAAGAGAGGCCGGATCGATCTCGTAATGCACGGTCAGCTGTTCGTTGAACCTTTGCTGCTGCAGCTCAAGGTACGCCTTCGCATGATTCAGCTCCATCGAGAAAGGAACAATAGACTCGCTGGTGTTCATGTTATACCTCATCATTTTGGCAATGGAAGTGATAAGCGTGTATACCTTTGGCGCCCCGGCATGAAGTGCCAGCGTCCCGATGGACTGCAGGGCATTGTACAGAAAATGCGGGTTGATCTGCGCCTGCATCGCTCTCAGCTGGTTCGTCTTATTGGCAATTTCGAGCCGGTATTCGCTATTGATCAAATCCCGGATCGTCTGAATCATCGTGTTGAAACGCCTTGCCAATATGCCGATCTCGTCCTTCCGGTCAACCGGTACCACGACGTTGAAATTCCCGGACTGCACCTGATTGATATGCCCGATAAGCCGCTTGATCGGCTTCGTGAACTGGTAACTGACGAGGAAGCTTGCGATAACCGCGAGCAACATAAAGATCGCGATTACCGACGTATTAATCGTCCGAATCGCCGTTGCGCTCTCGTACAAATAAGAGTACGGAAGCTGCTTCACCACAACCCAATCCATGTAATTGGTACGGAGTGTATCATAAATGACGATGCCGGAAAAAGACTGGTCCTGCCATTTGATCACGCCATTTTCCTGCTTGGAAGCAAGAACCTGATTCGTCCATTTCAGCTGGTCTTGGTCTTCCTGCCCGTTCACCGAGCACACGAAATTGCGGCTCCGGTCGATAATATACAGCTGCTCCTCGGACGACATCGTCAGCTGCCGGCAGATTTGGTTCAACTCATCCGACTTAACGTCCATCGACAAATAACCGATCACTTCGTCGCTTGGCGTCCGTATAATCGGCCGGCGCAAAGTGAAAACGCTTTCCTCTTTGACGGCATGACTCCAATCCAAATTATAATGCGCGCTTGTATGCGTAGCCTCCACAAACGGCTTCGGGCTCGAGCCATGCTCCGCTGGCCATTCCAGCGGCTGGTTGATCCCTCTCCGGAAAAATCCGCGGGCCATCAGATACGTCAGCTTGCCGTCCCCGATCTGCAGCTGGATTTGATGGATCCCGTTCGTAGACTGATAAATGTTCAGCATATGGGCGTAAATCTGCAAATTATTTTTCTCGTCGAACATCGGTACGTTTACGCTTGGCGACTGCCCCCGCTCGATCAGGGCATACAGCGAATTGGACTTATTGATGTTCAGATACACGTCAAGCGAGTTCTCGTTGATCTTATCCATATAGCCCAAGATGTTGTTTTTGCCAAGCGCCAGCAGGTTCTGATTCTCGTGAATCGACTGCTGCGTCACCTTATCCTTGATGTAATAGTTCGAGATAATCATCGACACCGTAATCGGAATAATCGTGACGGCAAGCAAGAGCGCCATCAGCTTCCGGTTAATACTCGTTGCGAACGCAAACATGACGTCCTAACCCCCAAGGTCAATATATTACACCTAACCCATCATATCTATCGGTGGTTCAAATTTCAATAACTGTTTATAGTCTAGCTATGCACCGATACTTAAAGCCGCATTACGAAGGGGGACTCCAATTGAACTTACGAAAAAGATCAAACGAATGGATACAGCAGCTTGTATTTGTCGGACCGGGCATGATCGTCTTCACGATTATCGTGCTTATTCCGTTCCTGCTTGGCTTCTACTTCTCCTTCACGGAGTGGAATGGCCTAGATCTCGACAAAGCCAAATGGATCGGCATGGATAATCTCCACCGCATCTTTACGAACGATGATAAGTTCTGGGCATCCTTTAAATTTACGCTGAAGTTTACCGTCGTGACCGTAGTCGTGACCAATATTCTGGCTCTTATCCTGGGGCTCCTGCTGACCCGCCCGATGCGGGGACGCAATACGCTTCGCACCATTTTCTTCCTGCCTAACATGATTGGCGGTATTCTGCTCGGTTACATCTGGCAGTTTATTTTTACCAAAGGGTTCAAAACCATCGGCGAAATGACGGGCTGGCACTTCTTCGAGCTTCCGTGGCTCGGCACGCCGGAGACAGGCTTCTGGGGACTCGTTATCGTCTTCGTCTGGCAGACAACCGGCTACATGATGGTTATTTATATCGCGGCGATCGTTGGCGTACCGAAAGACTTGATGGAAGCCGCGACGATTGACGGAGCGACCTATTTCCAAACCGTCCGCAAAGTGATCATGCCGCTTGTTATGCCGGCCATTACGGTCTGCTTGTTCTTGACGACATCCGGCGCGTTTAAAATGTTCGACCTGAACCTTTCCCTGACAAAAGGCGGTCCGGGTACTTCCACCCAATCGCTTGCTTATAACATTTATGCGGAGGCGCTGGTCAACAACCGTTACGGGCTGGGCACCGCCAAAGCGATGCTGTTCTTCTTTGCCGTCTCCATCATTGCCGTCACGCAAGTGTGGCTGACCAAACGGAAGGAGGTTGAAGCGTAAATGACAGCTTCCCGTTCCCGGCTTTGGGCCGTAGCAGCTGCAGCGATCCTACTCGCTCTGCTTTTCATTGCTCCTTTTTACTTCGTCCTTGTCAATTCGGTAAAAGGACTTGGCGAGATTATGGTGGATGCCGCTTCTCTCCCGGACAAGTACCTGTTCACGAATTACTCGAAGGTATGGGATATTATTAAATTCCCGAAAGCTTTGCTGAACTCGGTCTTGATTACCGGCATCAGCGTTACGGGGATTGTTATTATCAGCGCGATGACGGGCTACCGGCTTGTCCGCAAGCCAACCGTCTTTAACAAAATCCTGTTCACGGCATTTATCTCGGCCATGATCATTCCGTTCCAGTCGGTTATGCTGCAGCTGGTACGCGTAACAAGCTTCCTGGAGCTTAGGGCCAATATGTTCGGCATTGTCGTCTGTTATCTCGGCTTTGGCTTATCGCTTTCGGTCTTCTTGTTCCACGGCTTTATCAAAAGCGTCCCGCTAGAGATCGAAGAAGCGGCCGTAGTAGACGGCTGCTCGCCGTATGGCGTGTTCTGGCGGATCGTGTTCCCGCTGCTTCGCCCGATTATCGTAACGGTTATTATCCTTAACGGCCTGTGGATCTGGAACGACTACCTGCTGCCGGTGCTGATCATCGGTTCGAACAAGGATTTGACAACCATTCCGCTTGCGATCACCCGCTTCTTCGGGCAATATACGAAGCAATGGGATCTGGCCCTTGCCGGCTTGACGATGGGGATTATGCCGATCATCGTTATGTTCCTGATGCTGCAAAAGCATATTATCGAGGGAATCTCTTCGGGATCGCTTAAAGGGTGAGAAAACCTCTATCGAGGCTTCTCTAAGATGAACGACCGCGTTTAGAGGTAGGTTTTATCGCCAAAAAGAATTTATGTTTCGAGTTCTCCGAAACGTATAAATTCTATTGTGGTAATATCAATATTTTGCACTTTTCACGACAAAAACGTCTGTGTTTCTTGGCTTTAAGCTTCCATATAATCAAACTTGTAAAGAGAACAACCTTTTGACAAAAATGGGGAGGTTAACAAAATGAAAAAGTTTTCTATTCTTCTCGCTGCAGCGATCCTGATTTTAACGGCAGCCGGCTGCGGCAATAACAGCAACAACGGTAGTAACTCGGGCTCCGAAGCAAGCAACAAGCCTTCTGAATCCGCCAACGCAACAACGGAAGCTTCTACGGCTCCAAAGAAAGACGTAAAAATCAAAGTATTCCAATTCAAAGTGGAAATTGCCGACGCGCTTAACCGTATGGCTGAAGAATATGAGAAAGAAACCGGCGTAAAAGTCGAAGTCGAAACGCATGGCGGCGGCGAAGACTACAATGCCCTGCTGAAGGCTGAAATCGCTTCCGGCTCCGAACCGGAGATCTTTAACTCCGAAGGTTATGCAGCGCTTGAAGCTTACTATGACCGTGCGACGGACTTGTCCGGCGAGCCTTGGGCGAAAGACGTCATCCCTGCTGCTGCAGGACCTGCTCAAGTAGACGGCAAACTGCTCGGCATGCCGATGAACATCGAGGGCTACGGCATTTTCTATAACAAAGACTTGTTTGAAAAAGCCGGCATCACTACCCTTCCTAAGACATTGACTGAGCTTGAGGACGCAGCGAAAAAACTGCAAGCAGCAGGCATTACGCCGTTCTCGACGACAAACGAATGGTGGTCGATTGGTCACCACACGATCAACGTTGGTCTTGCCGAACAGCCGGATCCAATCGCCTTCATCAACGGAACAAAAGACGGCAGCGCAAACTTCAAAGACAATGATGTATTCAAGAAATGGATTAACTACGTTGACGTAGTGTTCAAATACAGCCAAAAAGACAAGCTGACAACCGACTATGCGACGCAAGTTGCGAACTTCGCATCCGGCAAAGCAGCAATGATTCAACAAGGTAACTGGATCCAAGGCGACGTGGACAAAGTAGCGAAGCTGAACGTTGGCCTGCTCCCTATTCCGATTGACGACAGCGGCAATGCTCATATCTACACGGGCCCTGCAAACTTCTGGATCGTAAACAGTAAATCCAAAAACGCTGAAGAAGCGAAAAAGTTCCTGGACTGGATGGTTACTTCGGACACAGGCAAATCGTATCTGACAAAAGAATTCAAATTTATCCCTGCTCTGACTTCCATCAAACCTACAGCGGATGAAATCGGTCAAATGGGCGTTGCTGTATCCGAGCAAGCGGCAACTGCCGGCGGCTGGCATTGGGGTCGTTACCCGGACGGCGTACCGCAAGGCTGGGGCGCTGCCATGCAAGAGTACCAAGGCGGATCGATTAATAAAGACCAGCTCTTCGACAAGCTGGAAAAAGCAATTCAGGATATCGTAGCGAAATAAGCGTAGAACAGGTGGTCTTGAGAGGTCCTAAGCGGACTTTTCAAGGCCGCTTTTCTTTTTTGGGCCTACGGGAATTTTGAATTTGTTTGGGGAAAGGCTATAATGGGACTATCTGTATATCGAACGTAAGGAGACAAGCGGATGCAAAATGTAAAAATCTTTTCCGGCTCCTCGAACCGCCCGCTCGCGGAAGAGCTATGCCGAAAACTTAACGTTCCTCTTGGAGACATTGAGATCTCCAGGCTGGCCAGCGGGGAAATCAGCCTGCGTTACATAGAGTCGATTCGCTCGGCCCATGTTTATATCATTCAATCACTGTCTCATCCGGTGAATGAGCATCTTGTTGAACTTATGATTATGATTGATGCGGCCAAACGGGCTTCCGCAAAAACAATCAATATCATTATGCCTTATTACGGTTATGCCCGTCAGGAACGGAAATCCGCTCCGCGCGAGCCGATTTCCGCCAAGCTCGTTGCCGATGTCTTGACAACGGTTGGCGCTGACCGCCTCATTACGGTAGACCTGCATGCCGATCCGATTCAGGGCTTTTTCGAAATTCCTGTCGATCATATTACCGCCCTTGATCTGATCACCGATTATTTGAAGAGCAAAAACATCAAAAACCCTGTTGTCGTCTCGCCGGATGCCGGACGCGCAACTACGGCGGAGAAGCTTGCCAACTACATGGATTGTCCGTTCGCGATTATGATCAAGAACCGTCCTGCCCACAATACATCGAAAATCACGCATATTATCGGTGAGGTCGAAGGCATGACGCCGATTATCATCGAGGATTTGATTGACACGGGCGGCACCATCATCAAGGTTGTGGAAGCCTTGAATAAGCGCGGCGCCAACGATGCCTTTATCTGCGCCACTCACGGCCTGTTCTCGGAAAACGCGCTCGAGAAGCTTACGCATCCTTTCATTAAAGAGGTAGTGATTACGGATACGATCGCGATTGACCCGAACCATTCGGACAAGTTTGTTGTTCTGCCAATGGCGGATCTGCTGGCGAATGCTTTGCGGATCATTAATAATGGCGGATCGATAAACCGGTTGTTTAAGACGAAGCAGATGTGAAGTTAGTAGGAGCATGCTACCAGTCGGGGATTACGGAAAAGTATCGCCTAGCGGCTGCTGTTGTACTCGTGAGAGTTGAACGAAGTAGTTAGTTGTATACTCACGAGTACAAAGGCAAACGCTTCGCTCCTCCAGGCGATACATTTTCCTCCATCCCTCTTAGCACGCACCTTAAACATCACAAACGCTTCGTCCCACACCTGTTTATCGGGTGTGGGAGTGGGAACAAAACAAAGAGCCCCGGAATTGAATCCGGGGCTCTTTGTTTTATAGGAGCTCGTGTGCAAGTTCTGCTTCGGAGATCACTTTGAAGCCATGGCGTTTGAGAAGCGCCGACGTAACGCCATTGCCCGCGATACGCTTGCCGACGAATTCGCCATTATAGATGAAGGAACTGCCGCAGGATGGACTGTTTTCCTTCAAGACAATTACGGTTGCTCCAAGCTCGCATGCGACATCAAGGGCGGCCTTAGCTCCCTTTACGTACAACTCCGTCACGTCTCTACCGGAACGCTCGATAACTAGAGCAATTCCGTCCAGAACGTCTTCCCCGTTCCCGCCGATAATCTCCGCGGGCTCTCTTGGCGTTGTAAATCCGCCCATCAGCTCCGGGCAGATCGTCATCGCCTTTTTCTGCTCGACCCATTCCCTTATCTTGCTGTTTAAACAGTGTGTGCCGTTATATCTGACTTCAAGTCCCGCCAGACAGGAGCTTACAAGGATCATAGACAGGCTCCTCTACTTACTTAGCCCGGTAGAGGCCGTACTTCTTAAGGCTGTCGCGGATTGGCTTGGTATCCTCGGCCAAGCCGCCTTCACCTCCATTTAGAGCGATATCAACCTGCCAGGCGGTCAAGTCGGCGACGTTCATCGACTCCATTTCTTCAAGGCTGAAGAAGCCTGCGCCGTCTACTTCAACGCCGTCCGGGCGAGGCTCGCCGTCTATGTATTCCATTTCGAAGGTAATGTAGACGTCATGCACCGAATGAGGCCGGTCGCGTATGCCGATAATTTTGGACACGATCGCGCGAATACCTGTTTCCTCCAATACTTCACGGGCAACCGAACCTCTAATTTGCTCGAACTGTTCAATGTAACCGCCCGGCGTTGTCCAATACCCTTTTCCCGGTTCATGGGCACGGCGGACAAGCAGTATTTTGTTATCTCTAACGACGCAAGCACCTACTCCGACACTGTAGTTACCCCAATGAACAAAGCTGCAGCTTGGACAAGCTTTACGGTTCTCCCCGCCAATCTCCCTTACTTCCAGCTTATCTCCGCAAGCCATACAAAAATTAATATTTTCCATGTGGATTTTCCCCCTCCGGCAAAATGGCAAACAATATAAAGATCATTATACCTTAGCTTCGTGGACAATGGCCCTTATTTTTTATGTGAAACTAATGTACTTTTCAGCTTTGTTTAATCTTGGGAGAACATAATGACTATACTCCCTATTTGATATAGCTTGTCTCTTTGGCCCGTATCCCGAATGCGGGCCACTTTTTTATTTTAAGACAAAAAGGACCGGTACAGAACCGGTCCTTTTCTTCATTTATTATTCAAATGGATAACGCAGTCCCCATTGCCCGCGGATTTCGTCCATCATCCGCATCAGCTGCAGGGTTTCGTCCAGCGAAATAACCTCGCTCTCAAGCTTGCCTTCACGGAGATATTGTCCTGCCGCTTCGGCCTCATACACGTAACCAAGCGTCGTACGGTCATCCGAGAAGGTTTCTTCCGTACCGTCCGCTGCGGTTAGCGTTGCGGATTTGGCATTAAAGAAGGAAGGAATCTTAATCGAGCCTTCTGTCCCCATTATGTAAGCATCGCTGCCCGAGTTCAGACGGATGGCCGAGCTCAGCAAAGCGGTCTGACCGCCTTCATACGATAGCAGGATGCTGTTCTCCTCGTCTACGCCAGTCTCGCCAAGATGAGCGGTGCTAAGAATCTGCTTCGGATTTGCTCCAAATAACATGGTTGCGAAGGAAAGCGGATAAATGCCGACATCCAGCAGCGCGCCACCAGCCAAAGCCGGTTTGAATAAACGTCCTTCCGGATTAATTCCGGTACGGAAGCCAAAGTCTGCCTTCAGCAGCCGAACATCGCCGATACGGCCCTCTTTAACCCACTCACGGACCTTGCGGATGACCGGCAGGAACCGCGTCCACATCGCTTCCATCAAGAAGATGCGGTTTTCTCTTGCGTATTGCACAACTTCTTCCGCTTCTTTACATTAACCGTAAACGGCTTCTCGCATAATACCGCTTTGCCTGTGCGAAGACATTGCAGAACATGTTCCTTATGGGACGGGTGAGGAGTCGCGACATAAATAATGTCGATCTCGGCATCGTTCACCAGCTCCTCATAGCTTCCATATGCGCGTTTACCGCCGAATTTACCGGCAAACTCTTCCGCCTTCTCAAGTGAGCGAGAGCCTACCGCGCTTAGCTCAGCATCCTGGGCAAAAGCCAAATCGCGGGCGAATTGGGATGCAATCCAGCCTGCGCCAAGAATGCCCCATTTGAACGTTCTATTCTCCATTATTTCCTACACCTCCAACCGCAGTATATCAGCAATTGAGCCGATATGAAAGCGGTTAAAGGCGATAGTTCCAGCCTTAATTTTGCTGCTTGGAAATGAAAAACAACGTAAACCAGATAAACACAAAACCTGTAATCTGCGCGCTAGTGATCACTTGGCCAAATACCGTCCAGTTCAGGAGAACGCCTACCATCGGGAAGCTTAGCTCGGCGATTGTCGCGTAAGAAGCCTTGATCTTGCTTAGACCTTTATAGTAGACAAGCAGGCTGAGCAGCCCCGGAAGCAAAGCCTGAAGCAGCAGATTGACGATAACAGCTACCAAGTCCGTTCCTTCCGCCAGCTTCCATGCTGCTCCCTCCGACCAGGTAATCACGAGCAGCAGTGGCAATGCCATCATAAATCGCAGGGATGTAACCGTCTCGTATTTCATGCTGCCAAGCAGATAACGCCCCATTACCGTCGATCCGCCCCATAACGCCGCTGCGCCTAGCGACAGCAAGCTGCCGACCTGGACAAATTCATTGACATGGCCAAAAGGGAGCGTAAAGCCAAAGGTCAGCAAATAGGTTCCGATAATAGCCAGCACGAGCAAAGGTCCGATTTTTTTGGGCAGAAGCTCTTTCAATAGGATCCTTGCCATCACAATTGCGAAAAGCGGCTGCATCTTCTGCAGCAGCAGGACCGCATTGGGATTGCCGTGAACGAGGCCTTGCGTGAACAGAATCGTTGCCAGCGCCGATCCGCCCCATGAGACAAACAGCAATGCGCCAAGCTGGCGGAGACGAACCCCGCGAAGATCCGCGCGGAACTTCCATAATACGGGGGCTGCTGCAATGAACAAAATGATATGCTCCAGTAGCACGATTTGGGTAGACGTTAATGTTTTCAGCAAAATAATGCGGAATACCGGATCCACGCCCCACAGCGCGGCTCCTAGAACAACCAGCCAAAACTCCGGTTTAACGGGAGATTTGGTACGAATAAGTGGTGATGCGGTGACATTGCTCATAATGAAGTACCCTTTCTGAATACAGGACGGAGCAAGCGTTACGGCTGCGCCTTCGGCTAGAAGAGCAGCAGACGGTTACGCTATGCAATAAAAAGCCCCGATCCGCTTGATTTCGCGAATCGGGGCCAACTCAAATAAACATGCATATGGGCGGTTTCCCGCCTTCTGCAGGCTTACTTAAGCGATCTTCTATCATCCGGACTATACCGTCGGCCTTGGAGTTGCACCAAGTCAGTCCCCTTGCTGTTAGTCAGCTCAGGGAGTCGCGGGCTTTGCTATCCTCTGCCAGGCAGGGAATCACGTTTACCGCCGGTCAGGAATTTCACCCTGCCCCGAAGATCCTTATTCCATTAAATTTTTTAAATGATTGGATTGAGTATAACGCTGTTTTTCCGAGTTGTCTAGTATGAATAGTAAGTTTTTACAATCGTTTAACTACACTTTTACTTGCAGTGCTTCAGAGACAAGCGGCGCAACTTCCTTCGCCAGCAGTCGGATGGACGATTCCACCTGAGCGGCAGGCATGCCGCCAATATCCATCTGGGCCATAAAGCGGGAATGCCCAAACAGCTTATGCTGAGCGATTATCTTCTCCGCAATCAGCTCCGGACTTCCGATCGCAAGCGATCCCGCCAGCTTCTCGAAATCCTCACGCGAGAGCGGAGTTCCGTTCTCCTTGCCGCCCATGAACTGGGAATAGTACACCGAATAACCGGCATAAAATTCATCCAGCGCCTGCTCGGTTGTCTTCGCAACGTAACAGTGGCCGGTAATCGCTACCCTCAGCTCTTCTTCCCGGTAGCCAGCTGCGATGCCCGCTTCCTTGTAGCAGTCTACAAGATGCTTGTATTTCTGCGGTTCTCCGCCAAGCAGCGCCAGTGCCATCCCTGCCCCCTGCCGACCGGCCAGAGCCGCGCTTTCCGCCGTACTGCCTACGCCGACCCAGAGCGGGATAGCCGGCTGCACCGGACGCGGAGCAATTTCCGCATTCTCCAAAGGACTGCGAAGACGGCCGCTCCATGTAATCCGTTCCGACAAATTAAGCTGTCTCATTAATTCCAGCTTCTCAGCGAACAATTCTTTATAGTCATCCAGCTCAAAGCCAAAGAGCGGGAACGATTCGATATAAGCACCGCGGCCTGCGATAATTTCCGCACGCCCGTCCGAGATGAGATCCAGCGTCGCAAAATCCTCGAATACCCGTACTGGGTCCGCAGTCCCTAGTACCGTAGTCGCGCTTGTAAGCCGAATGCGGGAGGTCGCCTGCGCAATTGCGGCAAGTATAACCGGTGGCGAGGATAAAGCAAAGTCCAAGCGGTGATGCTCGCCTACCCCAAATACGTCAATACCCGCTTCATCCGCAACTTTGGCTGCCCGGATAATTTCCTTCATTCGTTCTCCTGCGCTCTTAAGCCCGCCCGTATGGGGATCAACCGCAAGATCGCCTAATGTGTAAATGCCAAACTCAAAATTCCCGTCATTCCCTGATGAACCCATCCGTATGTCCTCCTCAGCAATGCCACCGTGATCTAATAGTCTAATGATTGACATTACTTCCATTCCTATTCATGTACGTAAAGTAAGTAATATACGTATAGTAAGTGAAGTCTCTAGTAAGTAATTGTGCCTAATTCTAAAGCATACGTCAAGCTTCCCTGCAAAAAAAGAAGGTTTTCATTTATAATACAGCTGAACTACGGCCGCCGCATCTTCTATAAACAAATAATCTCCACCTAATTGACCCTCTAAATCTCAAAGGATACTTTATCTACTATTATATGAAAGCCACCTGGAAGGGTTCATGCAAGGTAGGTCTCAAGAATCAGATCGAGTAATTCAAAGAATGAATATTTTTCAATTGACGTAAACGCTTGCATGATTTATAGTGATAACGAGCCAAATATATAACAAGCCTTTTGGCATGTTACTAGTTCGACTAGGCATGAGCCAAGGAGAGTATCCGCCCGGAATACGGCGGTGTCTTTTCTTGGTTTTTTTGTGCTCATAATGGGGAATTTACTACTGAGAGGAGGGATTGACGTGGGACTTACGGGACAACTTCGGATCGATCGGATCGTTGGCAACAATGTCATCCTTACGATGGAGCCGAATTCATCGAGGGAATACGTGCTGTTTGGCAAAGGCATTGGCTTCTCATGCAAAGGCCAGAAGTTTATCGATGCCGAAGACCCACGAATCGAGAAGCGGTACCGGCTTGACGACCGGGATAAAGCGCTGCATTACCATTCTCTGCTGGAGGAATTGGATCCGGAAGTGGTGCAAATCTCCGAGCAGATCATTGATGAGATTCGGGAACGGCTGGGAACGCCTGTCGATCCGAAAGTGTATTTCGCTCTGCCGAGCCATATCCAGTTTGTCGTCTACCGGTTAAGAAACGGCATGGAAATCGTCAATCCTTTCCTGTACGAAACGAAGATGTGTTATCCCCAAGAGTTCAAGATCGCTGCCAAGGCAGCCAAGATGATCAGCGAGAAATTCGACGTCACTATCCCTGAAGATGAAGTCGGCTTTCTTACGTATCACGTGTATTCGGCAGCAGGGTCCGTTACGGCAGGACAGATGGTTCAGCTGACGGAGCTGATGAACGAGATCGTAGAGCGGATCGAAGGCTGGCGGGAAGCGCCAATGTCCAAGAAGAGCTCGGATTATGCCCGGCTGATTATGCATTTGCGTTATATGATGGAACGTATTTTGCAGAATAAGGAAACGGAAAATCCTTTCTCCGCTGAGATTAAAGACAAGATACCTACCGAGCATCACAAGGCGGAATTAATTGCGCGGATGATCGGAGAAAGACTCAACGTCAAGGTCTCCACCGACGAGATCGGTTATCTCGCGATGCATTTGTACCGGCTGTTCCGTTCGGTGGATACAGAATGAACATAAACAGACAACAACATGGATAGCAAGGAGTAGATCATATGAAATGGTTTGGCAAAAAATCGAATTCCGTTAGCGTAGCTGCACCTCTTAGCGGCAAGCTTGTTCCGCTCAGCGAAGTGCCGGATGAAGCGTTCGCGCAAGGCTTAATGGGAGAAGGCGTTGCAATCGAGCCAACGGATGGCCGCGTCATCGCGCCGTTTGACGGCATCGTGAGCCATTTGATCGATACGCATCACGCCTTGATCATTGAGCATTCATCCGGACTGCAGCTGCTTATTCACGTTGGCATCAATACAGTTGCTTTAAACGGCGACGGCTTCAAAGCGCTTGTGAAGACAGGCGATTCCTTCAAAGCGGGTAAAACCCTTCTCGAATGCGATCTGGATAAAATCCGCGATGCGGGTTATCCGCTAATAACGCCGATTATCGTAGCGAACGAAGACGGCGCGGAGAAAGTGGAATGCACCTTCAAAACCGTTAATGCCGGAGAACCGGATACGATTAAGGTTGTTCTGAAAACCTAAACTATTAACATGGAGTGAGATAAGATGCTCGCATTTTTGCAAAAGATCGGTAAATCTCTAATGCTTCCTGTCGCAGCTTTGCCTGCGGCAGCCCTCTTATTGCGTTTCGGGAACATCGATTATGTAAAAGATTTCGGATTTGGCCAGTTCGGCGACTTCCTGAACCATTATATCGCTCCGTTCCTTGCAGCGGGCGGCTCCGCGATATTTGACAACCTGCCTCTCATCTTCGCGATTGGCGTTGCGATCGGGATGGCCGGCGATGCGGTTGCAACGCTTGCCGCTGTTATCGCGTATCTTGTTCTTACGAACGTGCTGGGCAAAATCCCAACCGTATTCACGGGTCTCGTGGATAAAGACACAACGCTTAACATGGGTGTATTGGGCGGTATCATTGCGGGTCTTGTCGCTTCCTACTTCTATAACAAATACCATGACATCAAACTGCCGGATTGGCTTGGCTTCTTTGGCGGCAAACGTTTTGTTCCGATTATCACCTCGTTTGCGATGGTTATCGTAGGTCTTATTTTTGGTCTCATCTGGGGACCAGTCCAATCGTGGCTCGATACGTTCGGCCGCTGGATTGTTGACCTTGGCGGCGTCGGCGCGTTTATCTTCATGACGGCCAACAGGCTTCTTATTCCGTTTGGTCTGCACCATGTCATTAACGCAATCGCTTGGTTCCAAATCGGCGACTACACGGATGCTGCGGGCAACGTCGTTCACGGCGATCTGCACCGCTTCTTCGCAGGCGACCCAACTGCCGGCATGTTCATGACAGGCTTCTTCCCGATCATGATGTTCGCCCTCCCGGCTGCTGCCTTTGCGATTATTCATACGGCAAAACCGGAAAAACGAAAGCTTGTCTCTTCGATCTTTATCGGCTCCGCTCTTGCTTCGTTCCTGACGGGTATTACAGAGCCGCTTGAATTCGCGTTTATGTTCGTGGCACCGGTGCTGTACGTGATCCACGCCGTATTGACCGGTATATCCGCATGGCTTGTCGTTGAGCTTGGCATTCATCATGGCTTTGGCTTCTCGGCCGGCTTCCTTGACTACGCGATCAACTATCCGCTCTCCACGAAGGGCTGGATGATTATCCCGATTGGTCTCGTATACGCGGTTGTATACTATGTCTTGTTCCGCGTCGTTATTGTGAAGCTAAACCTGAAAACGCCTGGCCGCGAAGACGATGATCTGGTGGAAGAAGGCGGCAAGGACGGTGCTCCGGCAGGTGCGGGCGACGATAAAGCGAGCCAGGTTCTCGCAGCGCTTGGCGGTTCCGGCAATATCGAGAGCATCGATGCTTGTATCACCCGCCTCCGTCTGATCGTGAAAGACGAGAAAGCGGTGAACGACGCTGAACTGAAGCGTCTTGGAGCGGCAGGCGTTATGCGCCTTGGCAAAGGTGCCGTGCAAGCGATTTTCGGTACGCAGTCGGAACGGTTGAAAGAACAAATCAAAAAACGCATGTAGTCATATAAATAGTTTTAGGAGGATTTATGGTGGAGAAAGCATACGTAGTTATGAACCCGACGGGCGTCCACGCCCGTCCTGCTAAAAAAATCGTTGAAGCTGCTAAAATTTGCGAAGGCACGGTTTACATCGAGAAAGGCGGACGTAAGGTCAGCGCAAAAAGCCTGGTTAACGTGCTGTCGATTGGAGCCAAGCAAAATGATACCGTAACTGTCAGTGCCGAAGGAGAAAAAGCTGAAGCTGCGGTTGACGCTATTGGTGCTGTGCTGGCTTCTGTGGAAGCCTAGTAAGGAGGCACGCAAATGATGGCAACCGAGATAAAAGGGATCGCCGCCTCGGAAGGTTACGCAATCGGCCGAGCGGTTGTCCTCCGCGAAGAGGCTGCTCCTCTAGGAATAACTTACGTCGAAGCAGGTGAAGAAGCGGCTGAACTCAGCCGCTTCGATTCTGCTGTGGCGGCAGCGCGTAGTGAGCTTGAAGAGCTTCATGGCCGCATGATTGCGGACGGGCGCGAGAAGGAAGCCGAAATTTTCGAAGCGCATTTGATGCTGCTTGAAGACGAAGAATTGATTGGCGCGGCACAGGAACGGATACGCGGACAACGCTACAAGGCGGAAGCGGCGATGAACGAATCCGGCGAAGAAGTAGCCGATATGCTCGCCGCCTTGGATGACGAATATTTGCGGGAACGCGCCGCGGATGTCCGCGATGTCAGCCGCCGCGTCATCCGAAAGCTTGGCCACGGCACGGACGCCGATAGCGTTCCTACTGCAACAACCGCTACCCATTCACAGGAAAAGTCTATCCTGTTCGCTTTTGATCTGACACCGTCGGATACGGCTCAGCTTGATCCTTCTGTCATTGGCGGGTTCGTTACGGCTGTAGGTGGACGCACCTCCCACTCCGCTATTATCGCCCGCTCTGTTGGCATCCCCGCGATTGTTGGCGCCGGAGATGAAGCGCTGCGTATTGAGGACGGTCAGCTTGTTATCGTAGACGGCGCATCAGGAATTGTGCTGGTCGAGCCGAAAGACGAAGAGCTTGCCAGATATCAAGCGCTGCAAGAAAAAGCCGCGGGACAACGCGCGCTGCTTGAGCAATTCCGTGGCATGCCTTCGGTTAGCGCGGACGGACACCAGGTTGAACTGGTCGCCAACATTGGCTCCGTGCAAGATGCGCGTCAGGCACATGAGCAAGGTGCCGAAGGCGTTGGCCTGTTCCGTACCGAGTTTCTGTACATGGGCCGTTCCGACTTGCCTACAGAGGATGAACAGTTCACCGCTTATAAAGATGCGGCTGAGGCCTTTGGGCAAGGTGCTCCTATCGTTATCCGGACAATGGACATCGGAGGCGATAAGGAACTTCCAAGCCTGCAGCTCGAGAAGGAAGACAACCCGTTCCTCGGCTACCGTGCGATCCGGATTTGTCTGGACCGTCCGGAGCTGTTCAAGACCCAGCTTCGTGCCGTTTTGCGCGCAAGCGCCTACGGCAATCTGAAAGTGATGTTCCCGATGATCGCTACGCTTGGCGAATGGCGGCAGGCCAAAGCTCTGCTAGAGCAAGCCAAGCAGGAGCTTAGAAGCGAAAATATCGCTTTTAACGAACGGATTGAAGCCGGTATTATGATTGAGATTCCTGCCGCTGCCCAAATGGCGGACCGGTTCGCCCGGGAGGTCGACTTCTTCAGTATCGGTACCAATGACCTTGTGCAATATACGATGGCAGCCGACCGGATGAATCCGAAGCTTGGCTACTTATCCGATCCCCTCCACCCTCCTGTCCTCCGGTTGATCGATCAGGTTATCCGGGCGGCGCACAAGGAGAATAAATGGGTTGGCATGTGCGGCGAAATGGCCGGAACCCCTATCGCGATTCCGATTCTGCTTGGCATAGGACTGGATGAATTCAGCATGAGCGCATCCGCCGTCCTTCCAGCCCGCGCGCTTCTCTCGCGTTTAGACCGCGCGAAGCTCACTTCCCTCGCGGAGGCCGTGCTTGATCTGGACGATGCGGAAGACGTCCGAGCTTATGTGCAGCAGCAGGTTCCGGAGCTTGCGAAATAAACATGAACGACAGCTTACAGCAGGTTAATTGCTGGAGCTGTCTTTTTTTTGCAGGTATGCATATCGCTAAGGAAGCAATGCGCTGTGCTTAAATAGGAAAGGGTTGGGAAAGACTAAGGGCTATGATGTTTATGACCGGGGGGGACCTTAGTGGAACAGATTTCTCGCTTCATCCAACAAATCCAGACCTATTCGAAGGAGCTCCAAACCCAAAGTATCAAGGGGACAGTTCCCCTTCAGCTCTATTATATGAGTACAGTCATTGAGACTGAAAAAATAGATGCCCTTTTGATTAAACCGATTTTCAATCTTCCGGAACCGGAGTTATATATTCAGACCGTTTGCGTTTGCAAAACAGTCGCAACGGAGCAAGAGCTGTATTATGAGCTTATCAATGGCTATGCCCTATTGGTCTCGCCAACAAACTATTACTTTTTCAAAGCAGAGAAAGCAACAAATGATACACCCGTTGATTCAGACATCGAAACAACCCTTCAAGGCCCGCAGTCAGCGCTGTCCGAGAATATTACGACCAATCTGAATATCATTCGCCACCGTTATCAATCAAACGGATTTCAGATGGAACGCTATGAGCTTGGGACCATCTCAAAAACAAACAGTTATCTTATCTATGATTCTGAGATCGCCGATCCGTCCATTCTCGCAAAGGTGAAGGAGAGACTTTCCCGAATCGATGTAAAGATGCTGCAAGCAACAGGACAGCTGGAAAATATTTTGAATGGCAAAAAAAAATCGTTATTTCCAACGATGATGCTTACGAACCGACCAGACCGCGTCGTGTTAAATTTATCGCAGGGGAAAATGGTCATCCTTCTTGAGGGAACTTCCTTTGTTCTTATTATTCCCTCCGTATTTTATGACTTTATGTCGTCCATGGACGATTTGTATTTGCCGTATTGGGTTGCGAAAGGTCTAGTCACCCTTCGTTATATTGCTTTAATCTTAACGATTAGCTTGCCTGCCCTGTATATAGCCGTTGTTTCCTATAACCCTGAATTTTTCCGCGCGCAATTGGCGCTCTCCATAGCGGGAAGCCGCGGCGCCGTTCCTTATCCCTCCTATATCGAAGTGATTTTTATGTTGTTTATGACAGAGGCATTAACTGAGGCAAGTATTCGATTACCCAAAGTGATTGGGGGCACGGCTACTACGGTAGGAGGCCTCATTCTTGGACAAGCTGCACAGCAAGCCGGGCTTGTAAGCAGCATTATGATTATCGTGACTTCAGCCGTGGCTATTTCCAATTTTGTCATTCCAATTAATACCATGAGCTTTGCCGTGAGGGCTATTCGTTATCCTTTGATTCTTTTTGCGAGCTTGTTTGGATTGGTGGGCGTGCTCGTTGGATTATTTGCTTTTGCTTGTTATTTGGCCAACCTAAGAAGCTTTGATCAACCGTATCTGAAACTATTCATTAACGAGAAGAATCAAAGCTATAAGTAAAGGAGCACATCTCTTTGAAAAGATACTACTATTATTCCATTATGATGTGCATGCTGATCAATACGATTCTGTACGTGCCCAGCATCTTAATCATGCATCGGCATGAAGGGCCGGTCACAAGCATCTTAAGCGCGGTGCTGATCGGTTCGATTTTAACGGTACTCTTTACCAAAGCGATGATGGCGTTCAAGGGCAAAGGTCTGCCAGAGATTTTCTCTCGCCGGCTCCCTTCTTTTCTAGGTATTCCGATCTTGTTATATGTCGCGGTAATGTGGTTTATCTCCGGAATGGTCGTCGTTACCTCGTATGCCATTATCATGACCCGGTATATGCTGCCAGAAATGTCATCTGTCTTGTTAGCGGCTTTTTTTATGCTTATTATCTGTTGGTGTGCCTCTCAATCAACCAAGACTGTGCTTTATTTAATGGAGATTGTGCTTCTTGTCAGCGTGCCTTTAGTCTTAATCATTCTGTTTAAGGCCGTGACAAGCGAGTATATGAATTGGTATGCCGTCTGGAACGTTGCAACCGATTCGATGTTTAAGCTGCCGAACATCCAATCCATTAGTGCCGCTTCCTACGTTTTTACCGGTTATATTAACATTGTTATTTTTAATCGGGAGCTAACCTCTAAGCTTAGTCTTCGGCACTTGTGGTTTATCCCGATTATGGGAATCGGGGTACTCGCTACTACCTTTTTTATTCCTATTGGAATCCACGGAACAGAGGGGGTTGATCGATACGTTTATGTCTGGGTATCAACCGCCGATGCGTTCCAGATGGAGTACGGTTTTGTCGAAAGGATGGTTTATGTTTATCTGCTGCTTTTTTTAAATTTGTCCCTGTTGTTCACAACCGTTGTGTGGCACATCGGCTATCAGCTTATCAAAGGCTTTGTTCCCAAAAAAATAAAGCTGCGTCCTGGTATCCATCCCATTATCGTGTTTGGTATTGTTGGGATCGTTACGGAATTGCTTTTTCAAATAACGGACGAAAAGATCATTACCTATGCAGCATGGTCTTGGCTAAATGTCCGTTTATGGAGTGAGATTTTCCTCGTCTTGCTTGTGTACGTTTTATCTCTGAAAGGAAAACCGCTGTGATACGAATACTGATGATTGCCTCTATGTTTGTCATGCTGACCACGGGATGCGTATCCACCTCCTTCAAAGATATCGATAAGCGCTTTTTTGTGCTGGCGATAGGGCTGGATAAAGAGGAAGTTGGCGGAGAGGATCAATACCTCGTTTCACTCAAGCTGGCCATTCCGTCGGCCAAATTTGAGGTAGGAGACATGAAGTCTCAGATCATTAGACAGACAGCTGATACGATTCCGGAAGCACTGCGGATGATTAGAGCAAATGTAGATAAGGAGCTAGACTTTGGCCACACCAAAATACTCGTAATTGGCGAATCTTTAGCAAAGACGGGGATCACCGAAGCCGTCGACTTTTTTACGCGAAAAAGAGATATTCAAGGGATAGCCTACATGATGGTCGGCTCCCCATCAGCCGAAGATATTCTAAATACGACGACAAGTTCTGAACGAATGCCCACCAATGCGCTTACGTTTAGCTTCGGCAAAATCGGGACTGAATCCGCTTATACAATGACTGCCCAATTGTTTGATTTTTATCGGAGAATGAATGAAAAGGGTATGGATCCCTTTATGCCGATCGTCAAGTCGCAAGGTAAAACCTTTATGATCAATCAGGTTGGCTTGTTCAATAAAGAGAAAATGAAATTGATTCTGAATCCAGATGAAACAAGACTTCTCAACGAATTAATGTATCACTATCAGCAATTCGAGTTTATTACAAAGACCAAGGAGATTGAGTATACGCTCGCAACGGAGCGATTCAAACGATCGTTCAAATTTAGCCCTGCAGATAAGGAGAGAGTAAAAATAAATGTCTGGTTTGGGGGTATCGTTGAGCAATCAAACCAGCGGATGTTCGAGAATGACTGGCGAAAGTACGAAGAGGCGACAGCAGAAGCCTCGACCAAACGCTTTCTTGCCCTGCTTCATAAATTGCAAAAGGCGCAGTTAGATCCGATCGGGCTTGGCATGATGTATACAGCCGCTCATTATAATGGGCAGAAGGATTGGGAAGAATGGCAGAGAATATACCCCCGTTTGGTCTTTGACCTGAAAGTGAGAGTTAAGATATATGGCACTGGGGTTACTAAATAGCTAATAAAAATGAAATTTCTGCTCAACACGTACCTGTTCCTTCAATAAAAAAAGCAGCAGCTGATGACTTTCAGCTGCTGCCAAGCCGACGGCAGTGTTGATCGGGATTTAACGGAAACATTCTTTTTAGATGACGTTTAGAAACTCGCTGCGCCTAGTAATTTCCGCGGATAAGCTCACCGACATGCTTGAGCCTACACAAATAAATTGAACATCGGTATTGATATTTAGATATCTTAATAGCTCGAATATCTCAGAAATATTTTGGCTCGTTTCGAATTCTTGAATATGATCAAAAACAAAATGAGAGATCTTCTTTTTCGCGATTTCCGAACATAATAAGTGAACTAAGTAATCATTTTGATATTGTTTTACAAAAGGTACTTCTATCGAATGCAGTAATTGGAGGATCAACGATTTAGTAGACCTAGTAGACATTAAGTTCATGTAAGCTGCATGAGCATTATCCTTACAGTACCTCTTTAACACAAACGAATTTCCAGTTGTATGATCTGCTGTCAGAAAGCAAAATACTTTATCGTTACTCTCATTCAGAAAGTTTGATATTATAAGTTGAGTTTTATCATAACTTAGTTGTTGACCCATAGAAACAACCTCCAAATATACTAGATATTCAGAAGTATCGTCGCTAAAATTGACTTTTATACAACAGTAAACTAGTTAGGAAATCTTAGATGGGTTAAACGATCCTCCAAAATCAAACGCAGCTCTTCAGGAATACGCTCAAACACGACCCCTTTCCCCAAAAATAATAGCCAATCCGCGTAATAAGCCAGTTCCTCAACATCGGTCACATTGAGCTGAACATTAAATATCCCGCTCGATTGAAACATTCCGGTAAAGGACAAAATAATTCCCGGCGGGTGCATGCGTTTAAAACGCTGAATCCCAGCCGCGTCAAGCTTTACAACAAGATTGGACTGACGTGCACCAATCCGTTTCTTGCTTAAAATCTCTTGCTCGGAATACTTCAGCTCATGCTCGGAAATGGCGGAATCCCGCAGCAAATCAACAGGCAAATAACGAAACTCATCCGTATCAAAATCATAAACCTCGACTAGCCACTGGGCGTTCGAGTTGAAAATATGAAGCAAAAAAACGTCCAGCAACTGCGGCCAGCCAGGATTCGGCTCATACGTTACGCGTAAATGCTTATCTCTCACCGCAAGCGAAATCAACTGATTTAACTCCGCAGGCGCTGCGTCATCGAGCTCCAATAGATTCGGATTAGCTGGATTCGTATTCTCAAAAAGCAAAATATGATTCAGCTCGATTAGCTCGTCTTGCTGAGTTTGCGACGCGATGCCGATAAGTTTTTCAGTGATGGAGCGGCGATTTTGCAAATAAGGCAGCTGTGAATTTTTCGAGGCGATAAAGCTGATAAAAATCGCCTTTAGCTCATCCGGCGTGAATCGTGCTGCGGGCAAATACTGATTTTGCAGGACATTATAGCCTCCCCCCCGCCCCAGCTCGGTCGTCAGCGGAAAACCCATCGCTTGAATCTCGTTAATGTCGCGGATCGCCGTCGCGCGGGAAATCTTGAACTCCCGCTGAATCTCGGCTATCGTAAAATGTGCGCGGTTATTGATGTAGCGCATGATTAGGTTTACTCGTTCTGTTTTCTTCATGATTTTATTGTATCAAAAAAGTATCATTTTTTGATACATTCGGCAAATAGAATCGATCTTGTAAAAGAAAATCCGCAAGGGAGAGAACAAAATGCCAAATTATACGATTCAAGCGATTTCGGAAAACTACAAAATGACTGCTTTCGGTGTTACATTCGAGGACTTCAACGACTGGGCAGGCAATGCAGCAAAAACGGCCGCGAAAAAGGCTGAAATCACTGAAAATGGCAAGCTTGCCGAGCTTCTCGCGCTGGCTGACGGGCAAGAATATCAAATCAATTACGTGCTCGACGGCAAGGCTTGGCGCGGCTTCGGCGTAATGGGAGATTTCAAGGTGGAAGGCGCGGTCGTCCTCGATTTCCTCGCTGGCGACTACCTCGTTGTGCCTGGCACAGGCAGTAACAAAGACAGTCTAGCCGATGAAATCACAGGCAAAGTTTTCGGCGGCTTGCTGCAAGAAATTACAGACTACAAATACGTAGGACCTGGCAACTCAACATTCGTCAAAGCAGCCGAGAACGGAGAATTCTACGGCGAAATGTGGCTTCGCGCAAAGAAAGTCGAATCCTAATCTTTGGTAAAATTCGAAAGGAGCTCATATGGCAGCAGAATATACAATTGAGCACAAAAAATCGTTCACATTGACCGCATACGGTTTTTCGATCCAGTCCAATTTTCAAGACATGACAGCTTTGCAAAAGGAAAAAGCCGAGTTTTGGGGCAAACTCAAGGCTGACGGGCGGTTTGCTAAGCTTAAAGACGCTGCAAAAGATGACCGTGAATGGTCGGTGAACGAGGTTTATCAAGGCAAGCCGTGGAATTATTTCGCGGTAGAAGCCGGAAAGTCAGTTGGTGACGCAACGCGCATGATCGAGTTTCCGGAGAGCGAGTACATCGTGGTTGCCGGAAATGGCGACAAAGAAACCTTGTTCGATCAGTTGACTTACCTTGCTTTCGGAGAAGTTTTGAGCCAGATTACCGATTATGCCTACATCGGCGGTCCAAATGCGACCTATCGCGAAGATAACGGCGAGGGTGCCTTTTACGGTGAATTCTGGGTACCTGTGGTTAAAAAATAGCAATGGACAGCCGGTCATAGTGGCCGGCTGTTTCTTTGTCTTGTTACGTTAAAGGGCTTCCATTAATTTGATGTACTGCGTATCACCCAAGCCATAGTGGGGAAATCGTTTAAATAAGCGCTGCAATAATTCATCCCGCGGCTCATCGCTATGCTTCTTCATAAACGCAGTGATTTCATTCTCTTCCTTTATATACTCCAGATATAAACGAATGCCTTGGTACATTGCGGGCAATAAATTCGCTTCGGGCAAACGGTGCTGAATCAAAACCTGTTGATAGATTTCTTGATAGCCTCCCAGCTTGATTTCCGTTTCTTCCACATCATAAGTCAGTTCGTTAACCATATGGAAATACACTTTTCCATCGTATCTTGCTTGCTCTAAGTACGCTAATAAGGTCAGTAAATTGATTTGACAGAACATGTCGTCACCGAACCACACCGCGATGCATTTGAATTTCTTCTCAAACAGAGATTGCAAAGGAGTCACGGTAATCTTCATGTACTCTTCTAGAGGCACCCGATGGCCGGACGCTCTTAATCGATTAAATTCATCGCTGAAGATCGCAGAGGTTGTGTCGTTTGAGCACATCGCTTCATTAAAAGGGGCATAATCACCTTTCCCCATGAGCTGATGATCATAAAATTCGTTAAACATCGCTTGTCCACTTAAAATATTTAAAATGTCTTGACCAAATTGATCCTGGATTCTAGTCTGCATAGCCCCAATCCTTAATTTCTGCGAGTTGTCCACGGAAATACCGCCCTCTCTACATATTTCCCGATCGTTTATCAAGGCGAAAAAAGCTTCCAGTGCCCCTCGGAAACAACCTCGGCTGCTCCTTATTTTAGCTCATAATAATCCATCGTCGAGGTCTCCACGAAACCGCATGATTGATAGAGCCGAAGGGCATTGGCGTTCTCCACGGCCACTTGCAGCATGATCTCCCCTGCGCTTGATTCCTTCAACTTATCTATCGCCTTCAAGAGAATCGCTCTTCCATATCCCTTGCCACGATACTCGGGCAGAACGCCCAGACCATAGATGCCCCCGATGCCGGGAGAGTGCTGGAGATGGACTTTCCCGATGACCTGTTGGTCAGCTTCCGCAAGATAGATGGTCATGCCTCTCTGTTCTTCCTCTTCAGGCAGGATCATCCCTTCCATAACTTCGTTTGTCTCCTCTTCCCCCAGTTTGTCGCCAAAGTATATCGCATTCTGCCGGTGAATCTCCCGCGCATCGGCGTTTGTCGCCTTCCGAAATACAATGCCCTTTAGGTCATCGTGTATCACCGGTCGATACACCCGAAGATACATCTCATGCTCCGAATGATGGTACTCTGCGCCGGTTCCTTGAATGAACGCTTGTCCGGCTTCAGACTTCCGATCGCTCAATAAAAGCATGCTTTTGGAGGATCTGCGGCTCCACTCTGCCAGAACCAGCCTGCTTAGTGTATCAAAAACTCCCTGGCGCCTGTATTCTGGATGCACCATTCCGTTCACTTCGAGCGGTGTATCTGCGCCTCCGAATTCGCAAATCCCCATATAGCCAATTAACTCATGTCCATCGAAGTACATGTATTCATTGATTTGGCGGATCCCCGAGCGGTCTGTCCCTGAATATACGCCAAGCTTGTAGTCCAACTCGAGCTTCAGCGTCGTCTGATCTTCGCGAAGACATCGTTCTTGGAGTCTGTTAATCAAGTCAAAATCTTCTTGGCAGATTCCCTCTCTAAGTTTCAACCATGGATTACGAATACTCTTCATGTCACACCTCTATTGGATTAAACTTCACTCTAACAGCTGCACTCACTTGGTTTCCACCCTTTTTTATAAACGCGTAAAGCGGGCATGGTGTTACAAAATAAGACGGTGTACCGTGTTAAAGATTATCAACACTATTAGAGAAAACTTGAGATCTCTGTTCTAACTAGTGTCCTATCACACTATCCTGTCCTATCGCCTAAAAAAAGAAGCAGACGCGAATCGCGTGCTGCTTCTCGATTGGTGGATCTAATGTTCCACGTTAGAATTCCTGTAGTCTAATCGTTTAGTCATTGTTCTGCAACCATTGGAAGTGGAAGCTTCCAGCTTGGTCCACCCGTTCAAACGTATGGGCTCCGAAATAATCCCGCTGTGCCTGAAGCAGGTTGGCCGGTAAATTTGCCGACCGGTAACTGTCATAGTAAGCAAGCGCAGAAGAGAATGCGGGAACTGGAATACCTCTGGTTACCGCGATCGCAACAACTTTGCGCCAGGCCTCTTGGTATTTTTCGATAACGCCGCCGAAATATTCATCTAGGAACAGGTTGTTCAATGCCGGATCCTTGTCGTAAGCATCTTTGATATTTTGCAGGAAACCGGCTCGAATAATGCACCCTCCCCGAAAAATCATGGCAATATTGCCATAATTCAAATGCCAGCCGTAATGCTCCGAAGCCACCTTCATCTGAGCAAATCCCTGCGCATAAGAAGCAATTTTGCTAGCGTAAAGAGCTTGTCTTACCGCTTCGATAAATTCGACAGTATCTCCTTCGTATTTATGCGACGCAGGACCGCTCAGTTTTGTGCTTGCCGCTACGCGTTCTTCTTTCATTGCGGAAATGAATCTGGAAAAGACGGATTCGGTTATGATAGAGAGCGGAACACCGAGATCTAGTGCGCTTTCGCTGGTCCATTTTCCAGTTCCTTTTTGTCCTGCGGAATCCAGAATCACGTCCACCATCGGTTTGCCGGTCGCTGCATCCTTTTTGGAGAAAATATCCGCCGTAATCTCGATTAAATAACTGTCCAGCTCTCCTTTATTCCATTCAGTGAAAATGTTATGCAATTCGTCCGCACCCACATGAAGCACGTCTCTCATCAGATGGTAAGCTTCTCCGATAAGCTGCATGTCCCCGTATTCAATTCCGTTATGCACCATTTTGACATAATGGCCGGCACCACCCTCTCCGATATAAGTCGAGCAAGGATCGCCATTCACTTTGGCGGAAATAGCCGTCAGAATCGGTTCTACAAGATCATAGGCATCACGTTGGCCGCCAGGCATGATAGACGGTCCTTTAAGCGCTCCTTCTTCGCCACCGGAAACCCCTGCTCCAATGAACCGGATTCCTTTGGACTCCAATTCTCGGTTTCTGCGCTCCGTATCCGGAAAATAAGCATTACCTCCGTCGATAATGATATCTCCGGGACTAAGATGAGGCACCAACTGATTAATGGTATCATCCGTTGGTTTCCCGGCTTTAACCATAATCAGAATTTTACGAGGTATCTCCAGAGACTGCACGAATTCTTCGATGCTGTATGTGCCCACGAAATTTTTGCCTTGTGCTTCGGCCAGAAGCTCTTTTGTTTTTTCCGAAGAACGGTTGTACAAGGCTACCGTGAATCCTTTGCTTTCTATATTTAAGGCTAGGTTTTTGCCCATAACGGCTAATCCGGCAACACCGATTTGCAACTTGCTCATTTGTAATCTCCTCCGATTAAATGAATGAATATTCCGTCAATAAAACATAAACATAGAAACTTACTATAAAGTTTGTCCATACAGAATTTTCTTTTTCCTCTTTTCTATCATGCAGCTATTTCCGATAACCATACAATTGCTTTTTGTACCCCTTCAAATTCGTGATGTTGCAGTTTTGTTGTACTTTCTTCAGCAATTTCTTTATTCAAGCCGTGGTTGCGTTCTGAATGAGCTGGATTAACGGTAGCTGTGTATTGAATACCGGCATTCTTTAGTCTGGGCAGCCACTCTTCAGACAACCATTTCATATCGTCTTTCATGACCAGGATATGACTGTTATCAAATAAAGCTTTCTTCGCCTTCTTGATCACAGCTAATTCAATCAATCTATCTAAAGGTTCTCTAAATTCATCCCCCTTGGCGAAGGAATTCCATCGAATCACAACCGATTCAATTACTTCATCCCAAAAAATATGAGCGTTTCTATAGTAGTGTTGTTCCATCATCATTCTCTCCTTCAACCGTTATTGTCTTTGGTAACTACATATTAATACGAAACAATCCATATACCAAATTAATATATTTTAGAATAGGCATAGACCACATCTATATAATGAAACTTTGCCTCCTTTCGCTTAATAAAAAAAGAACAGCTGCCGTTGTGGCAAACTGCTCCTGAATGGCTTAAATATCATTCCTCGTTTAATCGAATGGTGCACTGGGGGAGTCGTGAAATATTTATTAAAAGGTAGGAGCCGTTGGTTCGTTTATTTTTATACGGAGTAAACTATAAGGCTTCTCCCGCAGGTCATTACCATAATGAAATCTTGGCTGCCGATGTAATTGGTTTACGATGAAATATAAGTATTGATCTGGACCAATAGAAAAAGTATCCGGCCATAACATTCTCGGATCATGTGCGATGGTTTCCATTACTCCATTCGGCAATATCTTTCGAATACTATTATTTTCATAGTCACCGGCGTAAACGTTTCCTTTTGCATCGGTGATCATTCCATCTGATGCCCCTTTTTCGCCCCAATACTTCACGTAATGTTGTAAATTCTTATCCGGTATCGTTCGGTCTCTAAGGACTTCCGTTGAAATCGAGTAGAGATGACGGCTGGAGAGGGGACAAAAATACAACGTCTTGCCGTCCGGGGAAATTGCTATTCCATCGGATGCCAATCTAAAGGGTGAAGTAGATCCGTCTTTGTTTCGATTCATCAGAATTCTACCTTCCACTTTCGGTAAGAAAAAGAGATCGGGCGAGGTTGAATTTGCTCCGTTTAACCGTCTCCAGGCATTGCCCGTTTCTAAATCGACGACAATAATGGCTCCTGGTCCTCGGGAAGACGAATCCGTTATATAGGCGTATCCGGCTTTACCGACACGAAAATCAAATCGGACATCATTCAGATAAGTGGTTGGCAGGACAACATCATCCGTAAATGTATAAACGCTTCTGATGGTATTTGAATGTAAATCTACAGCGACTAACTTCGCTCCCCCTTTGATGGGTTCCGAGAAATTAGGAGCCCCCGTATCCAGTACCCACAGCGTTCCCCTGCCATCAGCAACGACACTTTGGACACTAATGAAGGACGTTGCGATATTCGATGGGTTTACCGCATTAGCTTCTAAACTAGGATAGGGCTGAATGGTATCGTGAACGATTTCAGCCACCGTAAATTTTACGTCGTCTCCCCATTTCGGAAAGCAAATGAAGATACGCCCGGTTTCAGAAACAGTTACGCCTGTAGGCATGGCTCCGTAAAATAAAAAAACCGCCTCCAACTTACCAAAATACGTTTCGCTCGGTAACATCACTTGTATAGAATCCTCCTCAACACGCTCGAACTGCTATCACCTATTTATATGACTGCATGTGAGTGTCTATAACGACCAACGAGTAAACGTTTGCTACACAATACATAGGAGCCTCCTTCCCTGTACAAGCTATGGCCATGGACATGGAACGAAATTTATTGCTGCTAGTCTGGTTTGTGTGTATAACCACCATCTATTTTCTTGTTCCAAGAGCAAAAGCTCATGAATTTGTTTTGTGCTTTCTTGCGTGTCAGGCTGTTGGATGGATAGTAGAAGTTCTGCTCGTTCATTTTGATTTGGTGGCATACCCGTTACGTGAATTTCCCAAAGCATCGGATTTGAATATCACGTTCAAAGTTGTGTGGACGCCTGTTGCCAGCGGTCTGTATTACATTCATAGACCTCGTGCGAATAAATTGACAACGTGTTTTTACTTTGCTGTCTGGATTTCACTGCTCACCTTTATCGACGGGATGCTAGCCGCAAAAACCGAATTGGTGGAATATGTTCATTTTCACTGGAGTCTGATGGCAATCGTGTTATCGATTATATTCCTCTCCGTTCACGTTCTAGTGAGCTGGTTCTTTAGAGACCGAAAAGTTTTCAGAAAGGAATTGAGCGAGGGATGAGTTTGCTTGTGCAATACGGCATTATCGTTTCAGTGTGGATCCTTTCATTAATGTTGATTCTCATCATCCCGCGGCAGAAACTTCGATTGGCAATGGTCGCTTTTTTGTTCAAACAGTATATGACGTGTATTTTCGGTCATGTCGTAGTCGAACTCCAGCTTCTCGCCTATCCCGTAAGGGAGTTTGCCGACGTTAGCCGGACGAGTTTCACCTACGAATATATGGCCTATCCGATGACATGCGCGTTGTTTAACGCGTATTATCCGAGCCATCGGAGCGGCTGGGTTCAATTCGGCTATTACGTGTTATTCACTACTGTACTGACGATAGTTGAGGTACTGCTCCTACAATATACCGATCTGATTCGGTATGTTCATTGGAACTGGTTTTGGTCGTGGGCTACGATATTCCTCACATTCCTGATGACTCGAGTGTTCTGCGTCATCTACTTTGGGACCATGACACGCGTGGAAACGGCAAAACAAAAGATTATATAGAAGAAGCCTTCAAAACCACTCTTGAGAGTGGATTGGAAGGCTCCTTTTATTGATCTTTTTAAGTGTGGGGCAAAAACAAAAGATACTTATTGTTGGTCAGGCAGACGCAATGCGTTTGCCGAAGTTTGCGCTTGATCTAAAAATTCCTCTGCTTGGGTCAATTGCTGCCGGGCTGTCTCCAACGCTTGAGAATTTGTTGCCGCATTAGAATCACTTATCGAGCTTAACGCCTGATTTAAAGCCGTTTGTACCTCCGAAACCGCATTAGATGCATGCTGCTCCAGCGTGTTGCCGCTCGAGTAAAGTGCGCCTTCTGCCGGTTTTTTTGCATGCTCGGTAGCTAGATCAATTTTGTTTTCATTAGGCAAGGTGAGTCCTCCTTTCTTTAGCAAATCAAATAAACTTAAACAGAAATAAGTATGCGGTTGATATTTTGTTTATATTCTTACGACTGCATGTGAATATTGGACTCACATTTCCGGCCATCCATTTTTGCATAGGATTCTATGCGCTGGAAAAGCTAAATCGGATAAAAGAAAGGAGAGGATACTTACTTAATGGATACGCCAACGCTAGCGCCGCACGAATCAATGGAACTGCATGAAGCGTTAAACTTCAAAACACTCTGCCTGGCTAAGTCAAAACTTATGCAAGGCTTGGTTTTTGACCAAGAGCTGAAAGCGTTAATGCAGAAGGATGTCATTCTATCCACGCAGCAGATCGCCGAGCTTCAGGCCATCTACGCAAGAGCTCCATTCCAAGCTCCTGTTCCGAATAGCCCGACACCTATCACTCATTAAAGGGGAACGCCAATGAATACCGATTATTTAGACCCAATTAATTCGTTAAATATGCCGGAGATGGCAGATATGACATTTGCAATGGACTTCCTTATCCGTGCCAAGGAAGGTGTACGAAATTTGTCCATCGCTCTGACGGAAACGGCTTCTCCCGATGTAAGAGCGCTTCTTCGCAATCATCTTATGCAGGGAATTGCGCTGCACCAAGAAATCACGGAGCTTATGATTCGCAAAAAATGGTTCCATCCTTACGAGCTGAACGAGCAGTACCAACTCGACCAGCTTTCAGCGAAAAATACGGTGATGATCGGGCAGATGAATTTGTTCCCGGGTGATACGTCGCGTAAAGGAATGTTTGATCGGACCCCAGATGAACATATTGGAGGACATAAAGCATGAAGGCGGTAACGTATCAAGGGATTAAAAATGTCGTGGTCAAAGAGGTGCCGGATCCGAAGATTGTAAAACCGGACGATATGATTGTAAGAATCACCAGTTCCGCCATTTGCGGTTCGGATCTTCACTTGATTCACGGGATGATCCCTAACCTTCAGGAAAACTATGTCATCGGGCATGAACCAATGGGGATTGTAGAAGAAGTTGGCCCTGGAGTGACCAAGGTAAAGAAAGGCGACCGGGTGATCATCCCTTTCAACATCGCATGCGGAGAATGCTTTTATTGCACGAATCAGCTGGAAAGCCAATGCGACAATTCAAACGAACACGGGGATATGGGCGCATATTTCGGCTACTCCGGAACGACCGGTGGTTACCCTGGCGGGCAAGCCGAGTATCTGCGAGTTCCGTTTGCCAATTTCACCCACTTCAAGATTCCCGAAAGCTGCGAGCAGCCGGACGAAAAACTGAGCTTGATCGCCGATGCCATGACGACTGCATTCTGGAGCGTGGATAACGCAGGCGTCAAGAGTGGAGATACGGTCATCGTGCTCGGCTGCGGTCCTGTCGGACTTCTGGCACAGAAATTCTGCTGGCTGAAGGGAGCAAAGCGGGTCATCGCCGTTGACTATGTCGATTACCGCTTGCAGCATGCGAAGCGAACGAACCATGTGGAAATCGTAAACTTCGAACAGGATAAGAATATCGGCAACACGCTCAAGGAAATGACCAAAGGCGGCGCCGATGTCGTGATCGATGCGGTAGGAATGGACGGCAAGATGAGCGATCTCGAATTTCTAGCCAGCGGTCTGAAACTGCAAGGCGGCACCATGAGCGCGTTTATCATTGCGTCTCAGGCTGTCCGCAAAGGCGGGACCATCCAAGTCACCGGGGTATACGGCGGACGATATAACGGATTCCCACTTGGGGACATCATGCAACGCAACGTGAATATCCGCTCCGGACAAGCCCCGGTCATTCACTACATGCCTTATATGTACGAGCTGGTTACGTCGGGCAAAGTAGACCCAGGAGATATTGTTACGCATGTCATTCCGCTAAGCGAAGCCAAGCATGGCTATGAAGTGTTCGATACGAAAACGGACAATTGCATCAAAGTCATCTTAAAGCCCTGACTATGGGTGAATACAGGGAGGACAATCCGAATGAATTCCAATTACGCTTTGCATGAGATGCTGGAGGTTCATGAAATCGCTGCGTTCAAGACCGTTTGCATGACCAAATCCAAAACCATGCAAGCTCTGGTAACCGACCCGGAGCTCAATCAAATTTTGCGGCAAGACGTACAATTATCACAGCAGCAGCTTCAGGAGCTCAGTGGAGTGCTGTCTAAAGTGACTCTAACCTAAAGGATAAAGGAGATAGGAACATGAACACCCTAATAGAACACTTGACAGGGCTTCATACGCTGACCGACGACGTGATCGCAATGGATTTTTTGATGAACGCCAAGAGCGGAGTCAGAAACTACGCCATGGCCGTAACCGAATGCGTTACCCCCGAAATCAAGCAAATTTTGATGAGACAGCTCAATGAAGCTATAGACTCCCATGAAAAAATAACAAACTACATGATGCAGCGGGGCCTATACCATCCTTACCATATCCCGGAGCAAATTGAGCTCGATCTGAACAATATACAGACCGCTATGAACATTCCGTCCTGACTCATATCCGTCCCAACAAAACGCGCAAAACCGCTATGGTTCAGGCGCGTTTTTTGATTTCGCTTTCGTATCGTATATTGGATTTAACGTATTACTCGGTGTTTGCAAACCTATCGTTATACCACTTTCTGCCGGAATCCCAATCTTTTGCGGCAGGATCCTCTTGTAGAATTTCAGAACAGGCGAGAGCCATAATATATTCCTGTAATCCATCGTCCTTACTGCTAGCAAATTTGCGAAGCATATAACGCAAAGACTTGTCTCCATGCGAAACAATGTATTCGTAGTCCGTCTTACTTTCTTCGGTATTCATGTATTCATATGGACTAGAAGAAAACCTTATATGATCATCCTTCGGAATTACAATATGGATGAGTTTTTCATCAACGGTTCGCTCAAAGGAGTTCTTCTTTGAACTAATCAAGCACAATACCAATAAAACAGCCATACCAAGAGCAATTACGTTCACTTTTTTCATGACGTTCTCCTTGTTGGATTATACTGAGCTAAATTAAAATAAGAAGCCGCTGTGTAAGCGACTTCCGTTGCTCCCTTGTTGTTCATTCAAAATAAGCGCGGCTGAAATCAACCGTTCCTTCGTACTTAACGTGCATACCTTTCAAATTCCGTTTTTGGAGAATATCCATTTTGTAATAGTAAATCGGGAGAATCACCATTTGGTCAATCAAAAGCTTTTCCGCCTTGGCATAAAGCTGGTTGCGGAGCTGAGCATTCGTTTGGCGCTGCGCCTGTTTCATATACTGGTCGTAAGCCGAATTGTTCCATCCGGAATCGTTAGACGAACTCCAAGAGGTGAAGTATTCCAGGAAAGAAGCTGGATCGTTATAATCAGCCCCCCATCCCGCTCTAGCCACCTGGAAGTTATTTTGAGACCGATTTCTGAGCAACTCCGCCCATTCCTGCACGTCTATATCCACCTTGACGCCTAAACGTTCCTCCCATGTTGAAACGATTTGGTCGGCAATCTGCTCGTGCGAGCCCGCATTTGTAATAACCGTAAAGCGCGGTAGTTCCGTCAGCCCTTCTTCCTTCAAGCCTTCTTGAAGAAGCAACTTCGCCTTATTCGTATCTTCCGTAAAATAGTTGTCTGCAAATTCGAAGCGGAACTCATTCTTGACACCATGTATGCCATTGGGAACGAATCCATAGGCAGGTGTGCCATAGTTGATTGCCTTACGGTCAACGGCCATCGCCAGCGCCTTGCGGATTTTTAAATTATTGAATGGAGCTTTATTCACATTGAACTGATAATAGTATGTACTTGCTTGCGGCACAACTCTGTAATCTTTGTACGCCTTATCATTCAACTCTTCGAAATAGATCTCTTCCCCGCCACCAACCCAATCCAAATTTCCTTTCACGTAAGCCGCTGTGGATGAAGTCTGCCAGGTTGGCTGAATAACCTGCACTTCCGTCAATCGAATCTTATCCGCATCGTAGTAGGATGGATTTTTCACAAGAACAAGCTTTCCTTTTTGCCATTGCTTAATCTTAAACGGACCGTTCGAAACAACGGTTGCGGCATTCGAAGCCCAATCTTTGTTCGCCTTCACAACGGAAGCCGGTACCGGCGCGAAGATCGGTTCTGCCAATAGCTGCGGAAAATAAGCGATCGGTTCGACCAACGTAACCTGTAGTGTCGTCGCGTTCAACGCTTTAACACCAACTTTTGAAACGTCCTTCAACTTTCCCGTATTGTAAGCTTTGGCATTGGAAATCGGATACATGTTATAGGCATATGTATTCTGAGCTGCCGGTGCCAGCGCTCTTTTCCAAGAGTATTCGAAATCGGTTGCTTTCACGAGTTGGTTATTGCTCCATTTGGCGTTCGAACGGAGCGTAAACGTATAGGTTAGCCCATTATTCGAAACTTTCCACCACTTAGCTATTGCAGGTACTGCTTGTCCCGTTTCATCCAAACGAACAAGCCCCTCGAACAAGCCTCCCAAGAGTGTAAACGTGCTCGTATCTTGAGCCGAAGCTGGATCAAGCTCGTCTGTGACATAAGCGGAAGCCATCCGAAGAACTTGCTTCCCCCCTACAGCGAAGGCCGATGATCCTGTGACCACAATAAAACTGATCATAAGTAAAATAGATAATAATGCAGCGAGCTTTTTCTTCATCGAAATCTCCTCTATTACAAAGATAGGCAAAGTATACCATGCTTCAACTAGACTTCAATCATCTATTCCTTTATTAACTGGTTTACTTTATGAACTACTTTTTTCATTCCTTCATACAATTCTGTTACTGACCGGTATTCTTCTTTGAATACGGGGTTGCTCCATTCTGTGTTCTTGATAATATATACAATAAAAACGCCGTCAAGAGTTGAAAATCTACCGTACCATCCGACATCAACTAAGTATCCATTTGGATATTCGACCATAAACATATCTTCACTTAACCATTTAATATCAGTCATATCTTCAGGACTTAATTTATATGAGTTAAATTTTACTACTCCTGGTCTGAAATCAAAGTTCTCAAACATATTTATACCTCCCACAGTTGTTTATTTCCAAAAGAAATTCGTGAAACGATTAGACTATTCTCCCCTTCAAATACTTTAATATCTGCCTTTAAGTGCTCGGCCAATCCCTGAACACTAAGAATTGCCCGTGAATAAGGACTAGATATAATCAGGTCTACTCCTTCACTTATAAGTAACCTCGTTACTTTTTTAATATCATACTTCCCTTTTGGGGTCAGCCCTCTTGTCCTTTCATTTCCTTCATTGTATGGCGATTCTCCATGCCTGACCATATAGATAGTTGTCTTCATATATGCCTCCTTTTGCTGTTCTGGTAAATTTACCATAAAAATCCTGGAAGCTTTATTCGGGGCTTACGAAACTCTACTCTCATCTAAACAAACAAATGGGAGTCGCCATTAATTGGTTTCTCCCATTTGTTTGTTTAGATAAAGTAAGGGCTTTTAATCAATTTTACGTTCTTTCCAATCTGCATGCGGTCCCGACTTATAGTCTGCAAGCGCATTCATGCCTGCTGAAAGGACCTCAAGGATCCGGTCCACATCATAGACGCATCCCTTCCAGGTTCCACCGCTTACAGCCTGAAGCGCAGCCCACAGCCGGGTATCGTCCGGCAGCGCAGGATCCTCAGCCAATTCGGGATGCTGCGGCCTGGAGGCCAGTATCAAGCTTCCTGCCAACTCGGTCTCCGGTTTGTCGCCGCAGCCGACCATATGGACGGTACCGTCCAGCCGGCGAGTATCAATCCGGATATCTATCCAGTCTCCGGTGCGCAACCGACCTACTGGTCCACCGGCCAGAGCCTCCGGTCCGATATGTCCGATACAGGCTCCGGTGGATACGCCCGAGAACCTGGCATCGGTCAGCAGAGATACCTGTTTGCCGTAAGGCAGATGCTTCAGAGCCGATGTCAGCTGATAAGTTTCTTCCATACCCGTACCGGAAGGTCCGCGGCCGATCAGCACCAGCACGTCGCCTGCTACGATCCCGCCCGTCTTGATGGCGCGGATGGCCGAACGCTCGGTTGTGAATACCTTGGCTCGCCCGACATGTCGGAAAATGCCATTCCCGTCGATGACAGCCGGGTCAATGGCCGTCGATTTGATGACCGCCCCTTCCGGCGCCAGATTGCCGGTCGGAAACGTCACCGTTGAGGTTAGTCCCGCCTCTTTGGCTCGCTCCGGGCTGTAGATGACACTGTCCGGGTCGATCCCGTCCTGCTCCAGCAGATAGCTGCGCATCTGGCGGCGGCGTTCCGAGCCCTCCCACCAATCGAGCACTTCGCCCAGCGTTGATCCAGTCACAGTGAGTACCCGGTCGTCAATGACTCCGAGCCTTCTTAGATGAAGCATGACCTCCGGAACGCCGCCTGCTAGAAACACGCGGACGGTCGGATGGGGGATTGGTCCGTTCGGCAATACGCTGACAAGTCGCGGAACACTGCGGTTAATCGCGGTCCAGTCGCCTGCGTCTGGTATTGACAGACCTGCGGCGTGCGCGATCGCCGGAATATGGAGCAGCAGATTCGTGGAGCCGCCGAACGCGGCGTGAACCGCCATCGCATTCCGGATAGAGGCATCGGTCAGCACATGGGCCGATGTGATGCCCTGCTCCGCCATAGCCGCCGCTGCTCGCGCGGATTGGCGCGCCATCTCTTCCCAGACGGGTTGGCCGGAAGGTGCGAGTGCCGCGTGGGGCACCGTCAAACCCAGAGCCTCTGCGACCACCTGCGCCGTTCCCGCAGTTCCGAGGAATTGGCAGCCGCCGCCCGGCGTCGCACAGGCGCGGCAGCCGAGGTCCGCCGCTTCCTCCAAACTGAGTTCACCGTGGGCATACCGGGTGCCAATCGTCTGGATCTTGCCCGCATCCTCCCCGGATGTCGGAGGCAGCGTTACGCCGCCGGGTACGATGATAACGGGGAGATCATGCATGCTGGCCAGCGCCTGCATCATGGCTGGCAGTCCCTTGTCGCAGGTCGCCACCCCGATAACGGCGGAACGGGTAGGTAGCGAGCGCACCAGCCTCCGAACCACGATCGCCGCATCGTTACGGTAAGGCAGCGAGTCAAACATCCCCGTCGTTCCTTGGCTGCGCCCGTCGCACGGATCGCTGACATAGCCGGCGAACGGGATGTGGCCGGCACGGGTCAGCTCGTCAGCGGCTGCCTTCATGAGCATCCCTATTTCCCAATGCCCGGTATGATAGCCCAGCGCAGCGGGGCTCCCATCCTCATTCCGGATACCGCCCATCGTCCCCATGATCAGCACCTGTTTCCCGCCGAGCCGGCTCGGGCTCCAGCCCATGCCGACATTTTGCGTCAGCCCGAACAGATCGCCGCTTGGCGCATGAAGCAATAAGTCTGGCGTAAGCGGGAGCTTGCCCGCAGGCCCAGGCGCATGTGTCTTCACGGAGAAGAAGTTCCCGTCGTCTCCGCCCATTATGGTTCTAATCTGCTCATTCATCCCGAATTGCCCCTCTCGAAGGCCTATGGCTTAATGAATACGGTCTTGATGGAGGTGAAGAATTCAATCGCAGCCTGCCCCTGCTCGCGTGAATGCGAGCTCGACTGCTTCATCCCGCCAAACGGAGCCTGAAGCTCAACGCCAGCCGTTTCGGCATTAACCCTAACCAGCCCAGCTTCCATATCTTGAACGAAAGTCAGTAAATTGCCGATATTCCGTGTATAGATGGAAGCGCTGAGACCGTATTCGGTATCGTTGGCAACCCGGATGGCTTCTTCCATATTGTCCACCCGGATGAGCGACAGTACAGGACCAAAGATCTCATCTTTTGCAATGGCCATATCAGGCTTCACGTCGTCGAATACGGCAGGCGTTACATAGAAGCCGTCGGCGAGCTCAGGCTGGTTCGGCCGTTCACCGCCGACAAGAAGCCGCGCTCCTTCCTCTTTGCCCTTACCGATATAGGACATGACGGTATTGAGCTGGCTCTCGTTAGCGCATGGGCCAAGCCAACTGTCTTCCTTGAGTCCGTCGCCCACTCGCAGCTCCGCTACTCTGGCTACCAACTTTTCCCTGAAAGCTTCGTAAACGTCGCTAACGACAATGACGCGGCTGGTCGCCGTGCACTTCTGGCCGGTGGAGCGCAGCCCGCCGCTGATCGTAGCTTCCGCGGCAAGCTCAAGGTCGGCATCCGCAGCCACGATGACCGGGTTTTTCCCGCCCATCTCGAGCTGGTATTTCGCTCCGCGCGCAAGCGCTGCCTGCCCGACCCGCTTGCCCACCGCGTTGGAGCCGGTGAATGTGACGCCGTGAACGCCGTTGTGCGACGCAATCCCGCTGCCGATTACGCTGCCGTTGCCGACAATCATGTTTACCGCGCCGGCCGGGAATCCTGCATCATGGAAGCATTGCATAACAAGAGCAGCTGTGATAGCGGTTTCAGTAGCCGGCTTCCAGATGACCGTATTTCCGTAAATAAGCGCGGGAGCCATTTTCCAGACGGGAATGGCAACCGGAAAGTTCCAGGGCGAGATAACGCCAACGACGCCAAGCGGCACCCGTGTCGTGAACATAAGCGCTTCGGCATCGGTTGAAGGGATGACGTCCCCAACCTTGCGCATGCCTTCGCCGGCATAATAGCGGAGGATCGCCGCGCCGCGCACCGTTTCGCCTTTGGCTTCAGGCAACGTTTTTCCCATCTCGCGCGTCATCATTCTTCCGATCTCTTCTTGTCTCGCCTCGAGCAGATCCGCGGCCTTGAAGAGCAGGGCCCCCCGCTGCGCGCCGGTCAGCTTCCGCCAGGAAACCCGGGCCGCTTCGGCGGCGGCTACGGCATTCTCCAGATCGGCATCAATCGAATCGGGCACCTCGCCGACAACCTCTCTCTTATTTGCCGGATTAATGCTTGGTATCCGCTTGCCGGACAGCGGGGCCGTCCATTCTCCGTGAATATAATTATCTATGATTCTGGCTTGTTCATTCATGAACACTCACCCTTTCCTAATTGGTCTGATAAAATGGCTGCGTCAGTTCATGTTTATAGACAGCCGTATTGGCCAAGATACCGATGCCTTCGATTTCAATCTCAATCCGGTCTCCCGAATCAAGAGTAAACTGATTAGGCGGTACCAAGCAGGTGCCGGTCAGCAGTACCGTTCCGTCATAGAGCTCGTTATCCCGCTTCAGGAACGTTACCAACTCCTCCAGCCTGCGTTTCAGCATGCCCGTGCTTGCCTGCTCGTCGACCAGCTTCTCGCCGTTGCGGTAAATCCGGCATATGATCTTCAGCGCATACGGATCGGCGACCGTTTCAGCCAAACGGACGGCTGGCCCTATCGAGCAGGAACGGCTCCATACCTTGGCCTGCGGCAGGTACAGCGGATTCTCGCCTTCAATGTCTCGGCAGCTCATGTCGTTGCCGGCCGTATAACCGATGATAGTCCCTTCTCGATCAAGCACGAGACCCAGCTCGGCTTCAGGGACCTGCCAATTCGAATCGCTGCGGAGACATACCCGCTCTCCTGGTCCAACGGTGCGTGCAAGGGTTGATTTCAGGAACAGCTCCGGCCGCTCCGCCTCATACACCTTGTCGTAGAACGTAGTGGCATCCAGCTTTCCCCCGGTTGCCTCATAATTCCGCGCTTCCTTGCTGCGCAAATAAGTGACGCCAGCTGCCCATACTTCCGGCGCGTCGACGGGTGTCAGCAGTTCAAGCTCTTCGAGAGAGAAAGCAATAGGCGCCTTCCCCGCGATCAAGCCGGTTACATGCTCGGACGGAGATAGTCCTTTAGCTCGCGCCTCGGCCACCAACTCCATCAGGTCCGACGCTTCCAGCTGATAGACTGCCCCTTCCTCCGTCAAAGCGCCTAATCGTGAAAACGATGCTTCCCGGTAACGAACGATACGCATACGCTCAACTCCATTTCAGTTTTATATTATAAAACTATGTTCTCATATTTGAGTAGTCATCCGCACATGCCAAACGGCATGTACGTGAGAACACGGACTTATAATCGGCCAAGCCCTTTAGAGATGCTGTCTGCCGTCCGTACGACCAGCGCGGCTAACTCGGCGAACTCCTCGTCGTTAACAGTGGACACCATCGTGGAGATGCTAACAGCGGCGGAGACATGACCGCTGTGATCATACACCGGCGCGGCTGTGCATCGCACTCCCGATTCATTCTCCTCACGGTCGAATCCGACGCCATTTGCCCGTATGCGCTCAAGCTCGGCGCGCAAATCGGCTTCGTTCGTTATCGTATGCGGTGTCTGGATCTGGTAGTGATACGCTGCAAGGATCCGGTTCAGTTCCGTTACTGGCAAATAGGCAGCAAGCACTTTGCCAACTGCACTGCTGTGCAGCGGGACGCGTTTGCCTATTCGGGAATATCGGATGGCTGCTTTCGCACCTTCCACCTTGTCGATATACACCCCTTCCGAGCCGTCTTGTACGACCAAATGCGTAGTTTGACCCGTCTCCTGCGACAGCTGCTCCAGATGGGGACGCGCAATCTCCCGGATATCGAAGCCCTGAAGCAGCAGCTGTCCCTTCTCGAGCAGCCGCATGCCCAGCCGGTATTTACCCGACTCCGCGTCCTGCTCGATATACCGGTGCAGTTGAAGTGTCTTGAGCAGCGAATGAACGGTGCTCTTGTGAAGCTGCATTTGTGCGCTGATCTCGGTAATTTTCAGCTCTCTGTTCCGCTCGTCGAACAGGTCCAGAATGGACAGCGCCCGATCGAGCGATTGGATGATCGGCATGATTCGGTCTTCTTTCAGTTTGATATTATAGAACTCTATTCTACAATATCAATTTTACCTTTTTTTTCTTGATGCTGTCTACAATTTGTTTAAAATCATAACAATATTATCCGGTCTATCGTCGAAAATGACAAAAGGAGCTGCCGCAGCATGCTCCTTCGTTTTTGCTCGCTAAGTTAATTTAACGTAAATGAAGCCAGGCTTGCGTTACCCATGCCCACATACGTGAAATATAAGGCTTGCTTGCCATCCGGTATAACGATGTCCGCCGAATATTCGGTCCATACGTTCGTAAAGTCTACTGGAATTCTGCCGAGCTCCGGTCCGTCCCACGCCGTCTTCACGGCAAAATAACCGCGGCAGTAGCCACGAACCTTGATTTTCACCTGACGGATACCCTGGCATTCGAAATATTTGAACCCTGCCGTCGCGGAGTCCCGCATATTGGCAACGTACCCGATTTCTTCGTCGCCGTCCTTACCGTCCTGGGTAATCTTCGGGAACCGGCCGTCCATCCAAGCTCCGTGTGTTCCCGTGTATACCGCTTCGTCCTGGCAGAATAGATTACAGGCTAAATAGGCCGGGTATTCCCCGCGGCCAATCAGCGGCCCCCCATTAGCTCCGCAAGAAGTCATCTCGACTTGAGGAATCGTTCCGTCCTCCCGGAATGCAATCGGCTCGATGCAGCCTTGCCTGGAAAAGCTCGTACCGTTGGTATGGCGATGGTAGAAAATATACCATTGTCCTAGTATCTCCACCATACCTCCATGGTTGTTACCACCGTAATACATCGGTTTGTCTGAAGGTTTGTAGGTATCGATATGGAGATCGTTATTGCTGATAATGACGCCTTGGTAGACAAAGCCCCGAATCGGATGCTGGCTCGTAGCATAACACAATTCATGCATGACGACCGAAGAATAGATGAAATAATAGGTATCGCCTATTTTACGAATGGAAGGCGCCTCGAAAAACTCGTGCCCTTCGTACCCGCTGCCCTGACTGTAAGGCTCGCTTGGGGCGATGAAAACAGGCTCTTCCAGAATGGTAAGCATATCGGGACCGAGCACCGTTGCCATAGGCCCCATGCGGGACTTGTCGCCGACGGCGCAAAATCCGGTGTACAGGTACGTCCTGTCACCCTCTGTCAAGACGCCTGGGTCGAATTGAGGTTGATCGCCTTCCCGCTCGCCAAGACGCGTGCCGTCGGGATACTGCACGTAACCATAGAACTCGAATTTGCCGGCCGGCGTATCGCAAACTGCGACCGACACGACGGAGACCTTGTCCAGTACGTAGTACAAATAATAACGGCCATCGGAACCCTGCGTAACGTCTGGCGCATAGAGACACATCCGGCCATCCCGATTGAGTGGATCGTCCGTTATCCGATAAATAACGCCCTCATACCGCCAGTCTGCCAAGTCATCCACTGGTGCCGACCAGCAGACATAGTCGTTTAGACAGAAGACATGCCCATTGAACCGGTCATGTGAGCCGTAAACATACACACGGTCATTATAGACATGCGGCTCCCCGTCGGGAATGTATTCCCATGAGGGAAGATAGGGATTTAAACCTTGCTTTTTCATTTTTCGGATCTCCTCATTGGTAATAGTGACTGCTTTACTAGGCTGCTTTGAATCTTCATTGCTGAGCTTCATATTCATTTTAAGAAAGCGCTTTAAACTTCAATTCTATCGTAGCACACTTTGTTTAATTGGTAAACAAAGTGTGCGTAATCGTTTCCATTCTCAGGCACCTGTAAATATTCTTGAATAAAAGTGCCTCTTCAATCAAAAACCTCCGATCCTACACGAATGTTCGTGCCCGAATGGAGGTTTTCGTTTCTACTCTTGTCCAAAAAATTGTCGGTATGTATCTGGTCTGCATCTTAACCCCGGACCAAGGTAACCTTAAACACGCTGCCCGATTTGGAACTCGACTCGAGTTCAACGGTACCCTGGGAGATTGACAGCAAATGGCGAACGATTGACAGGCCTAACCCAGCGCCGCCATGACGACGTGCCCGTGAGGAGTCAAGTCGGTAAAACCGCTCGAAAACCAGTTCCTTTGATGAAAGGGGTATTCCCTTTCCCGTGTCCGAAACCCGAACCACAATCCGTCCCTCTTCCTGCGATACCTGCAGCGTCACGTTCCCATTTGGCCGATTATACCGTATCGCATTGTCGAGCAGATTGCGAAAGACCAGGAATAAGAAGCTTTCTTCCCCCTTAACAAGGGCATCGCAGGGCTCCGCCAAATGAAGTGTCACCCCGTATTTGTCTGCCATCGGTTTCATGAAAGAAGTTGCGTCCGCAAGAATGTCAGCAAGCTCCGCAACCTTGTGCATGTTATTTTCCCGATTGTAAGTACCGTCAGCCAACAGCAATAAATCCTCCGTTAATGATTCTAGGCGGGCAAGCGTCCGCTCTGTCGTCGCCCTATAATCTCTCCATTCGCTTGAATCAATGCTATCACCGTCTCCGGCCACTTCCAGATTCGTTCGAAGGATGGAAAGCGGCGTTCTTAATTCATGCGCAGCCGCGGAAACGAAACGAGCTTGTTGAGTAAAAGAGTGTTCCAGTCCATCCAGCATCGTATTAAATACAATCCCTAGCTTCTTCAATTCATCATGAAGCTCGTCAATCTCCAGCCGTTGGTGCAGGGTAGCTGCCGTTATTCCAGCTGCGGTTTCACTCATTCGTTTGACAGGCTTCAGGATAATCACTGCGAGCCATTGCGCGCTGAGAACCATGCCTGCCAATACGACAAGCAAGCTTAGGAGTCGCCCCTGCATCTCCGGAATAAACTTGTACACGGATAATAAAGTATCTATCCCCACATATAGAGTGATCAAGATCCCCAAAAATAGAATAGCGAACAACGTCAATCTTGCACGCAGTGAAAGCCGGTTCCATGGTTTCATGTCGTTTCCTCTTTTTCGCGGCTCTGAGCCCATTTATACCCATAACCTTGAACAGTCTGAATATATCGTTCTCCTGCCTCTGGATCATGGATCGAGAGCTTTTTGCGCAAGGAATTGATGTGAACCCTGACCGTTGATGAAAGAGGATCCGCGAAGATATCCCAAACATGCTCAAGGAGTTTTTCCGACGAAACGACCTCGCCTGGATGCAGCATCAGATATTCGAGCAAACCAAATTCTTTTTTCGTTAATGGGATAAGCACATTCTCCAGCCAGACTTCCTTTGTCTTTGAATCAAGACTAAGCCGTTCGAACTGCAGGACGGGGCTTTTCACGGACGTGCTCCGGCGAAGAAGCGCCCGGATGCGGGCAACCAATTCATTGAACATAAACGGTTTGCGGAGGTAATCATCCGCACCCGAATCAAGCCCTTCCTCCACCTCATCCGGATGGTTGCGGGCTGTCAGCATGAGAATAAAAACATCGTTATACTGCGAGGACTGGCGAATTCGTTGGCAAAGCGAAATCCCATCCAGCTCCGGAAGATTGATGTCGAGGAGAATCAAGTCATAATCATTGGTATCCGCGAGCTCCCACCCCGTTAGCCCGTCAGCGGCGATATCCACCGCATAACCTTCCCGCCTTAAACCCTTGGCTAATGCGCGTGAAAGATCCTCCTCATCTTCGACAATGAGGATTCGCATATCACCCACTCCTTCCTTCCATGACAATGAAAATAGGATATCACACATTTTTCGGCGAAACGAGGACAAAGATGCATTCTTACGAAGCTTCGCTGACTTAACAAGGATTTAACAGCGCGATCCTTATAATCAATGCAAATCTTCCTTTTGCATGGTGGATTTTTATCAAGAAGGAAAAGAAGGAGGAGATCTATTGTTAATCGAGGTTGTAACAGCTGGACCGGGCTGTTCCATTTGTCAAAAAGCGATGAAGGCAGTGAAGCAAGTCGCGGCCGAGTTTCCGCAAATCGAGATTCAGGAATTGCATGTGGTTGATCAGTTTGAGCGTCTTCAGGAACTGAACATTTTCAGTGCCGGAGCGATTCTTATCAATGGGAAAGCGGAATTTGCCACTTTGCCCTCACTGCCTAAGCTTCGTGAACGCGTGTATGAATTACTTAATCAATAAATCCACTAGAAAAAGGAGAAACAAATGGAAGAGTTATATCATTTTTCGATTACAGGCGGAATTTCCGCCTCTACCTACATTCTCGTGTTTATCGTCGGAATCGTAAGCGCGGTATTGGCCTGTTATTTGCCCGTGCTTGCTATGTTTGCAAGTTATGTACAGAAAGGAGCTGCCGGAGAGAGAAGAAAAGCCATCCGGATCGCTATCAACTTTATCTCGGGTATGGTTGTTACTTCGGTATTGTTTGGTTTGATCATCTCACTGCTCGGCCATCAGTTCCTGCCCGCTGTTGAAAAGTATCGTTTGCTAACCTGGATTCCGCCCCTCTTTGACATATTCGCCGGGCTGCAGCTGCTTGGTGTCATTACATTCGCAATGCCTACTTTTCAAAAGCTGAACCGCCCACAGCACCCGCAAAACAATTTGGCCGCTTTCAAGCTAGGGATTCCTTACGGGCTTGTTATCTCGCCTTGCGCGATTCCCATCTTTTTTGCGCTGATTAGTTATATCGCACTTCAGGGGAGTCCGTTGCACGGAGCGTTGCTCATGACGACCTATTCGTTAGGGAAAGGCGTGATCCTCGTGGCCGTCGCAGTCTTTTCTATTTCCATTCTAAGCAAATTAGCAAGATGGGGCGGTCCTGTAAGGAAAGTTGCCGGTTACCTCTCCATCGCGATTGGCATCGTTTTTCTGGTTATTGGGTTTATAAAAATATAAAAAAAGGAGAATGACAATGACCTTAAATCAAGAACTAGCGCAGATGAAGAAGACGTTTGACCCTCATACGCCGATGGAAGCGCAGGCCGCTCTGTCGCGGCTAATCCGGGAGCAACAGGAATCGCCAGACCCGTTTGGTCTTCATGTTGGACAGAAAGCTAAGGATTTCACCCTGCAGGATGCACTCGGTCGGGCAGTCCATTTATACGATGAGCTGGCCAAAGGCCCTGTCGTTTTAACCTTTTACCGTGGAGGCTGGTGCCCTTACTGCAGCAGACAGCTCAAGTCTTATCAGCAAGTGCTGCCCGAGATCGAAAAGCTTGGCGCTCAACTGATCGCAATCAGTCCGCAAAGCCCAGATGCCACGCTGTCCCAAATAGAAAAGGAAGAGCTGCGTTTCCATGTTCTAAGCGACCGGAACGGTTTGGTTGCGGCGATGTATCGTATCCTATACGACGTGCCCTTCTACGTACAAGACGTATTTCAGCAAGGCTTAGGTCTCGATCTGGCTGAATACAACGCCACGAGCCGTTGGATTCTTCCAGTGCCCTCGACATTCATGATTGACGAGAGTGGCTTCGTCCGTTCGGCATACGTTAACCCGGACTTCATGAAGCGGTTTGAGCCTGAAGATATATTAAGCGAATTACGCAAGCTGTAACCACCAGCGTTCCCGAGATAGGCAAAAGAGGGGAAATTAATTCCTTTAAACATTTTCCAGCAGATCATTTTCATTTTGTAAGGCTAATACTTCCCTTGCTGCTTCTATGAAAGATAATACGATTGGGGAAAGCCACTTGTCTTTATGCCACAACATCTGTGTATAAACGCGCAAGTCGGGAATTTGCCATGAAAGGGGAACTAGCTCGCCGCGTTCAACCTCGGCTTCCGTTACGATTTCCGGAAGAAAGGCAATTCCGATTCCTGAAATCGCACATTGTTTAATGGCCTCAGCACTTTGAAATTCTAAATACGTAATGCTATCCATGCCCTCTTTCTCAAATGACCGGTCAAACATCGTTCGATAGGGACAACCCTTCTCGTTGGTGAGGAACACTTGCCCGTGGAAATCCTCAAGCTTTAGCACAGCTTGCTTTGCGAGCGGATGATCTGGGGCAGCGAACAAGCGGAAAGTTTCTTCACGCAATGTTTCCACGGTAAGTGCGGTCGAGCGGATCGGTTCGTCCAGCATATAGACGACATCCGCGGTTCCCTCAAAGAGTGTTTGCTTGAGCTCTTGATTCGGAACGGAGCGGAAGATCAGACGTACTCCAGGATGCTGCGAACGAAACTGTCGAAAGACAGCTGGAAGCCGATAGGCGCAAATAACCTCATTGGCACTTATCGTTAAGGTGCCGCTTAGATTTTCATGGTCATGAACGACGCTGTGAGCTTCATCCAATTTGTCGAGAACGCCTTGAATATGACTTAAAAAACGCTTACCCGAGTTAGTGAGAACGAGCTGCTTGCCCAAGCGATCAAAGAGGCGGACGCCAAGCTCATCCTCCAATGCTTTAACTTGCATCGTGACGTTGGAAGGGACGTAGTTCAGCGCTTCGGCAGCCCGAGTAAAATTTAATGTTGATGCAACCATGCGGAACGTATTTAGTTGGCGCAACTCCATTATTTGACCCTCCTTAACCTTCAAAATTATTGAATACTACTATGAATTCCATTCACTTTTATTGAGGATATCACGGATCTATACTAACAACAAGAAATACAAATTTAAAAGTATGCTTTGATTTTGAAAGGAGCAAACAACACGATGGAGTATGAAACTTTTGAATTGGGTGACGTTTCTTTGCAATCCGGTGTGACTTTACCGAACGCTTTTCTAGCTTATAAGACTTACGGGATGCTGAATGAGAAGAAAGACAATGTCATTGTCTATCCTACTGCTTTTGGCGACCAGCATGTTCAAAATGAATGGTTGATTGGGAGTGGGATGGCCCTTGATCCCGAGAAATATTTCATCATCGTTCCAAACCTGCTCGGAAACGGATTATCTTCGTCCCCTAGTAACACGCCTCCGCCATTCGACCGTGCGAACTTTCCGCAGGTGACCGTCTATGACAATGTAATGCTCCAGCATCGGCTGATTACCGAAAAGTTCGGCATTCAAAAGATTGTTCTCGTTGTTGGATGGTCCCTTGGAGGTATTCAGGCATTTCAATGGGGGGCAAGTTACCCGGAGATGGTAGAACGAATAGCGCCTTTCGCGGGAATTGCCAAGCCCTGGCCTCATACATTTGTTGTCTTGAACAGTCTGAAAGCTGCGCTGTTATCGGCAGTTGGTTTCGATTCAAGCAAGCTAGACCAGTTGACTTTTGCAGACATGCGTGCCGTTGGCCGGGTCTATGCGGGATGGGGATTATCGCATGCGTTTTATAGAGAGGAGCTTTATCGTGAGATGGGATTTGACTCCTTGGAAGATTTTGTGGCCGGCGTCTGGGAGGATAGCTTTATGAAAATGGATCCGCATAATGTCCTAGCCATGTTATGGACAGGGCAGCATGCCGATATTAGCGCGAACCCCTCCTATAACGGAGATTTCGATAAGGCACTTAAGAGCATCAAAGCTCTTACCTATATCATGCCGGGAAGCACAGACCTCTTCTGCACAGCGGACGATAATGAATACGAGGCTAGTCGTATACCTCATGCAGTCTTTAAACCAATCCCGTCGATCTGGGGCCATTTTGCCGGCCGCGGAATCAACAGTGCCGATAATCAATTTATCGATGATAACCTTAAACATTTGTTAGCACGTAGCACAAACGATTGATCGTTACTTGCATTGAATCCCAGTTATTTCTCTCATGAAATTAAAAGTGTGCAATCACGCCATACTGCCCTTTCGTTCAATAAAAGCGGCAGCTGATCGCTGATCGGCTGCCGCTATATTCATTTAGCTATAGTTCTTCGTTAGTTCAATTTCCCAATCTGAAAAATTCAGCTTGATTCATAAAATATTCATCAATTTTTTCGACTATGAGCCCTCCGTTTTCTTCCGAATTGCGTTTAACTTGAATCCATTCGATGTCTTTCTTAAACTGCTCCCATAGCATTTGACGCTGCGCCATATCCTTAAATTCCATCACATAATATAGTTTGTTTTTGCCTGTTGCATCTATCCAGAAACTCACGACCTTCATTCCCAGTCTTGTAAAAATTCTAAACGTATGCTCCTTAAATCTGTCTTGAATGGCATCCATTCTTCCTTCGTAAATCGTATAGATTCGCAACTCGTATAGCATGTTATTTCCTCCCTGAATGAATCTGATTGGTAATCCAGCACACTTCTATTTCGAATTTTTAAAAATCAGATCGAGCGCATTCTCTCAGGACCATCATTCTTACCTCCTAAAACACACAGAGGTAAGGGATACCTCTCCCTTACCTCTGCCCAGGCGTACGGCATATGACAATATGTGCTCCCTCGTGGGTCTCCACGTTTACGCCAGTCACACATTCCAAATGTTTACTGTGATTATAGTTAGAATAGTCACTGAAGTAAAGATGTTATACCTTATGTGTATGTCTCAGCTATGAAATTGTTACGTTTGTCCGGCCGTTGAAGGCAATTTCTTGCCGTAGCATTTGTAAAATTCCATTTTATGAAGCTTGCCGTTTCGTCGAGAGAACCTTATCATAAGTTAAATTGCTATTATTTAAAGAATAAGAAAAGGAAGGATGACTGATATCATGAACATTACTGAAAAACAGATCGTCGTATCCTTGGAGCCCGAATATGAAACTGAATACTTGAAACTATTGAATAATTACTTTACGGCCTCCGAGCGAGATGGCCGGGCCTCCTCCATTTTTGAAAAAAAACAGCTCATGGCGATCAAAGAGCAAATGGCGCTTATGTGCAACCGGAATCCGCAAAAAATTAGCATGCTGAAGTCCATCATCCGAGATGTAAGTGACAAAAGGGAAAAGGCGGTTGTCATCTCCAAGTCGAATGCCGTTACCGCCCTGTTATTAGACGAGCTTTCTGCGGACGAGGACATCAAAGGCGTTTTTATTATGACGAAACAGCTCTCCATCCATGAGGTCAATGAACTTATAGACAGATTTAATAAATTCCCGGAATCTACCGTTCTGCTTATTACGGATTCTGTTAATACCGGTCTCGACGTTACGGCCGCAAATCATCTTGTGCACTATGATTATCCGGCCCGCTACTCTGATCTTCAGCAGCGCAACAACCGCATATCGAGACAAACTTCATACCATAAAGAAGCAACCATCTATTATCTCTTAACGTCGGGCAAAATCGACGAGTTCGAATACCAGGAATGTCGGACCCCATAGAGTAACGCGGCAGCTTATGCTGTTGTCTGGTCCGCATGCCCAATTCTATCTTTCTCAATCTTCGGATCTTTAAAAGTTCCGCGAAACTCCCTTTAGTTCAATATAAAGCAGCCGAGCATTGTTTGCCGGCTGCTGCACTAATTCAATCTTTGACTTCAAGAACCCTGTCGCTATGGCCCCTTAAATGTCAAAATCAGTTATAATCCTTTTCAAATCCGTTTCATTTTGCCTCCATCTGACTATCGTTTCTAGTTAGCGTACAGATCTGTAGTCATATGAACTTCTACTAACGGGGATTGTCTTCGTACGAAACCATTCGATTGCTTGCTGGACCAACGGTGATGAATTTATCGGCGTAACCTCATCGATTGAAATCCAGTCGTAACCATTTGAGTCCTGTCCATCGAATTGAACCACGGCTTCCCCAATTATTCCCGCGACAATAACCTCATACAAAATCGCAATATGATGCACGAACTCAGTAGAGTCATCCTGTAGTGTCCATAACACAGAAAAATCACAAACACCAATATTGTTAAGTTCTTTGACTTTGAATCCTGTTTCTTCGTTAAACTCCCTTTTTAAGCCTTGCTCTAAGGACTCCGATACTTCTAGTCGTCCCCCAGGCAAGTCAAATTGGCCGGAATAAGGGCCTAAACTTTTTCGAATAACTAAAATTTTCTCGTTAACCATACATATTCCGTAAACTCCTATGTGCCGATAAAACTTTTCCTCCATTGAATTTAATCCCCCTATTGCTTTAGCAGCTGATCCTCCGATCTGCTGCAGCTATATCGGTCGAACTATCGTTCCCCTTTAGCTTAACGGTATTTCTCCTTCAAAACCTCACTTAATCCGCTACGGCAGTGAACTTCTGAACTATCGTATTCCGTACACTCACTCCCTAATCATATTCTTCAAATTCCATGATTAACTCCTGTGCCCTTTCATTGCTTCCGTTTTGTCTTTCGCTGGTCATGTTTTCTTATATCCGTTTAATGAAGAATGGCGTCTTAAAATTATTTTTTTAAAATGATGTGGCTTTTTACCTCCCCCCGGTGTCTAATGAATTGTAAGTTCAGGAGGAGGTACTACTGGTGTCACGAGCTCAAGACAAAACGAAAATCCCTGTTCTTCCGGAGGAGCAGGAACAGATCCAGCATTTCGAAGACATTTATAATCAATATCAAGAGAGAATCCGAAAGTATATCGCAGTAAAAACAAATTCAGCAGTTGCTGATGACTTAACGCAACAAGCTTTTTTAAAAGCAATGGAAAACTTCCACTTGTTTAAGCATAACTCCAGTATATTTACTTGGCTATTCAAAATCGCGCAGAATATCGTGAAAAATGAGTATCGTTCAAGATCAAGAAATAAAAAAAAAGTGCACGAGGTTATCGATTTTCAGTCCCAATCGATTTCCCTCGATATCGTTAAAAATGTTGATATCCGTCTTGATATTAGTGCTGCATTAGCACAATTGAATGAGTTAGATCAGCAAATCATATCGTTGCGGTTTTTCGTCGACTGCACTTTATTGGACATATCCCAAATCATCGGGATGCCTGAAAGCGCGGTTAAGAACAGACTCTATCGTGCATTAAACAAATTAAAAATAGCATTAAAAGAATGGGGTGACATTACAATCATGTCTATCAAAGAATTGATATCGATTGTGGATAAGAACGAGGCTTCCACCAAGCATGATGGTATGAATAAGGTATACCATGACTTATTCGAGGAATTGAAATCCAATGTAGAGCGAATTCTAACAACCTATCGTCATCGACCATCTCAGAAAATCACTATCGAAATCTATCCGGATCTGTCCACTTTTCACCAAGCAATAGGCGAACCGGATGCGCCTAACTGGTTCATGGGTACCTACGAACACAACAAAATAAGAATTGTATCTCCACTGAACCCAGGCCCTGAACATACGTACCAATCGGTACTACGCAACACGATAAGTTTGTTTACGATGTGGTTAGTGAAGGATATTAATCCTTTGGCACCAAAATGGCTTACTCATGGGCTTGGCGGACATGAATCCAAACAAATGTCACAAGAATATATCAAGTATAGCACCTCCGAAGCGATTCGAAATAAGGCTGTCCCTAGCTTTCAAGCATTAACTAACGATACGTGGGAATTCGAGAAGATAGGGGGATATGGATTCTCGCATTTGATCGTTGAATTTCTCCTCCATTCTTACAGTTCAGATGAGCTCAACAAATTCATACGCGATGCTACTGATTTTCATGGCGCATTCCAGGTATCGGAAGCTGAGCTGCACGTGATGTGGGTGCAGTATTTAGAATCTAGGCTATGTTAAACTTCTAAAGGGTGGTTTTGTTATGGTCTCCCTTAGCTCAACAGTACACTATACTTTGTTCTATCTAGTACCGCCTTCTAGCCCCTATCATTAACTGCCCGCTACTTCAAACAAAAGCTGCAGCAAGATCCTCCGATCTGCTGCAGCTTTTGTTTGAACTATAGTCTCCCGTATGCGTAATGATAAACTGTGATACGGTTCAGCCTATCATTTATAGAGCGAAATCGAATTTTACTCCGTCTTTTCCGTGACGTTGCATTCCCACACATCCAACACATACCCACTTAACGCAATCACATTAACCATTGCCAATCAACCCGAATAACAACAGACGGTTCATCTCAGCCATCTTTTCTTTATAGTTTCCTGATTTTGCCCAAGATAATTGAATGGTTCCAATCGCGTTTAACAATTCGAGAACAGTTTCCAGAGAAACGGAAGAGTGAATAGCTCCTTCCTCTTTCGCAAGTTCAATAAGCTCTTGAAGCATTTGAATTCTAATTTTATTCGTATTTTCACTATATAGACTCGATAACACATGGTCCTCTACGGCGCCAGGCGAACCAAGCAATTGATAGTCCTGATCGGCGCAAACATCCATGACTTGAATGATTTTATCTTTGAAATCGATGTCTTGATTCATGATCTCTTCGGCCATATGAAGGGTATTCTGCATTAAAACGTTCGCGCATTCCTTAACAATCCCTTCTTTGTTTTCGAAATAGTTATATAGCGATACAGATGACACGCCGGACTCAGCGGCAATATCCTTTATGCTTACTTGAACGAATCCTTTTTCTTTAAAAAGCTTTAACGCGGCATGAACAACTGCCGTCTTCTTTTTCTGAGTCCTTATTTCGAATTTATTCATTAAACATTCCTCCATCCCGCATAAATCAATGTAGCACATTTCGAAAGGTTTTTAAATTTAATGGTTTCAAATTAAAAAACCATTGACGAGACATTCTGATCGGAGATAAAATCAATTCGAAAGTTTTTTAATACAACCACCACATATTTAAAAACTTTTTATTTCCGAAACAATCAATATGGAGGAATACCATGAGAATACTGGTCTACGGAGCAGGTGTATTGGGAAGTTATTTAGCTCACGAATTAGTTCACAATGGAAACGAAGTCACAATGTTAGCAAGAGGGCGGCGCGCGGAAGAGTTGCAGCAGAACGGCAATGTGATCCGCCATTATTTACAGCTCCGAACAACAGTCGATAAAGTAAACGTGATTCGTGAATTACAGCCGGAGGATGTTTATGATCTAATCTTCGTAGTAATGAAATATCCGGATTTCGAGGCAGTCCTTCCAGCCCTTGCAGCGAATCGAAGCAAATACATTGTTATTATGGGTAATAATGCAAGTCCCATTGAAATGAGGCATTATTTGCAATCCAATAGCCCTGTAGAGAAAAACGTTGTATTTGCTTTTCAGTCGCTTGCCGGATGGAGAGAGAACGGTCGGGTAACCTGCTTGCGCGGCCCAAAGGTGACTTTGGCTTTGGGTGGCTTGGGAGAGCAACTAAATTGGCGATCGGTCATTGACCAAGCTTTAAAGAACACAAGGTATAAGACGATCACCTTTACAAATATGGATGAATGGCTGAAAAGCCACTTCATTATGATTTTGCCTTTGAATCGCATTGCCGTCTCGTATAATGGGAACCTGCGCAAAGCTGCCAAAGACAAAAGGCTGCTTAACTACGTCATTGACGCAATAGATGAAGGCCATCAAGTGTTGATAAAAAACGGTTACACAATTACGCCTGCGAATCAATATCAATTAGTTCGAAAATATCGCAAGCTGTTTTTTATCGTGCTGAAGATTATATTAGCAACCTCCATCGGCAGAACCACGCTAAGTGGTAAGGCAGTTTCTTCCAATGAAATGGATATGTTGTACCAGGCTTTTTCCGATTTAAAGAATAGAGCGAACATGGCCACACCAAGTTGGGACAAGCTTTACAATTACATCCCTTTGCAATAATGGAAATAATCTTGTCTCTAATCGATAATGGATGTAGCACTTGTCCTTCTCCCAGAACAAGAGCTACATTCATTACTAGAAATCCGCTTGTTCTAAGTCAGATGTGGGGTGACCATTGAATTCAGCAGACCGTAATTCTACTCGAATATAATGACCCACTAGCGGGAGCAAAAGTCCGTGTTGCTCATCCTTCCATTTTATCAGGGTCGAGGGGATAACAAACAAAAGAGGACGTAATTTTTTTTGGGCCAGTACTATGCTCAGTAATAATGGGATCATAAACAAGAATCTCAACGAAGCGCTCCAAGCCCAACTCCCACCCGATAGCTCCATAGAAGCGTTAAGAACAAAAGCAAAAGCAAAAAAGAAAGCCGAAGATATTCCTAAAAATAACGGTTTAAATTGGGAGCCTCGCGATCTATTATCTGAATGATCTAACATTCTATTTTTTTCTCCAACACGAATACCGTCTTGTTGCGGTTGTTGATAACGGTTTTTACCATTTTTATATCTTCAAAGCCTTGATGCCGCCAGAAACCAAGCGCCGGATCGTTGCCTTCCAAAACGCCGATTCGAAATAACGAAACATTCCTCCTTCTCATCTCTTCCAGGTAAAGATCCAGCATCCGAGGACCGTATCCGTGGCCTTGCAGCTTTTTGTCCACCTGCAGCAAACCAAGCCAGGTGCAATTGTCGCTGGGGTTCAACATCAGAAATTCCAAAATTCCGACGAATCGCTCCCCTTCCTTAATCAGGTATCGTTCAGCCCCTATCTTCGAGCCGTTTTCTTTATCCCGCGCAAGGTCTTCCGGACTCATTACTTCCGAATCAATCGTGACACGGTTAAAAACCGGATCCGAGTTCAAAATGTCCATTTCTGCCTGCAGTAAATCCTCACTTATTTCAACCATTGACAGCATGTTTACCACTCCCCTTTAACCTTTTATCCAATACAAGCTGCAATCGTCCGTCCGGTCCATAAAACCATATTCGATCATATACCGGCGCACAGTGACATAATCCTGCTCCCAAAACCGCTTCAGCAGCTCATTCACTTCTTTTTCTTTGTACTTTTTGTCTTTCTCGAAATAGGAGGCGATGTGCCTCAAAACCGCAATTTTTCGTTTTTCCTTGCGCGGAAATACAGATAAGGGGCCGTCGGGACCTTGTGGAAAATACTGCTTGAGCAACTTGTCATTTTCTTCTTCCGTCATAACATACCGCTCATCCACTTGGGTTGCCGTTGCATGAACGGGTACAAATTTGGGAGCATCGGATAAGACTCCTTTTTCCATTAACTCAAAAATAGCCAACAAAAGCTTCGCCTGTTTAGCCTTTTCCTTCAGTACAAACCGGTGATTACGGATCGTGGAGGCGCTGCCGGCTCCGGTGCGCTTGACCATTTCCGCATCCGACAGCCCGGCTGCAAAGCCTCGGATTAAATCCTTCTGCAGATCTGTTAAACCTGTCGTTTTCTTATCCAGCTCTAGAAGCTGCTCCAGCATGGAACCATGCTCGGCTTCCAGGTGAAAGGCTGCGAATTTGCGCGCTTCGTACATTCGGTCTTCAATCCCCGGCACACGGTACACCGCTCCTTGCTCAAAAGCTGCTCCGCACACTAAGCAAACATATTGCTCTTTTGCGGCATCATAATAGAACCCGTTCTTCAAGTCGTTAAGCTCGGTAAATATATCTTGACGCATGTATAGTTAGACCCCATTCATTTTTGTTTGCTATTTTAATAGATATTGTACTTATTTGTTTAGTTATTTGCAACACACTCTCCCAACTTATCGTTATCTTGCAATTCACGCTAACTCATGTTTCATCCAATATGTAACAAAGCATCATCCATTGAATGAATGATGCTTTCGAATGTCATTTAATATGTCCACCACATAACGCATCAACCACGTCTTCAGTTCACTTACGATGATTGAAAGCAAATATCCGGCTTATTACCTTCACGGTTTACTATTCAGACATAACGGACATAAGAATAGCTCTGATCTTGTCCGCCCTATATTGTCAGACACCCTTTTTCCTATCCTTAGCTGGTGCCAAAAGACGGTTTAGATTTTTAATGAACTTGACGCTCAAACAATACATGCCGTTGGTTCATCTTCGTAAGCCGGCGCAGTAATAAGAAGTTGATGAGTAGTAGCACAAAGCCAGCGCCTAGCAACAGCTGTGGACTTAAGAGTACGATACCGGTGACTTGGGAGATGGCAGCCCCTACAACAGGTAACACGACGATGCCTCCGATTTGCTGTGCTTCTTGAAAGCCTTTGGACCGTGCGGAGATAAAAATGCTTATTAGAATAACCAGTCCGGAGAACATCGGTGCCACCCAAAGCAAGATGATCCACCAGGATAGATTCGGGAAGATAAGACCGCCAAACATGGAGTATGACAGCCCGTTAACGATCATACCGCACAGGATGAAGCTGGCCAGTGTGACGACGAAGGTTGGGATGAAGGTTGCAATTAGTTTTCCAAAGAACAGGTCTTTTACCTCAATCGGTGCGAACATCAGACTTTCCAGAGTTCTGCGCTCTTTTTCTCCAACGAGGCTGTTAAGTGCAATCATTAAAGAATTCATCACTGGAATGATCAAAAAGAATGGTCCAAGCATATAGTTCACGAAAATGTAGATAATCTGGTGATTGAACGTTGGAAGCTCCGTAATCTGCTCTTTCTTTGCCCCTTCCGGCAGCTGCTTAATCACTTTCTGTACCATATCGACGAGATCATTATCGACAAAGTTTATCGATTTCAACAGCAGGATCAAGGCGCCCGGCAACAATACTCCAAACACAAGCGGAAGAAGGACTAGCCCGAGCCATACTTGCACATTGCTTGTGATCGCCTTGATGTCTTTCTGTGCGATCGCTGTAATCTGATTCCAGTTCATTGTTGCTCACCTCTAACTTGAAAATAAAGCGATTCCAGGTCATGATTCATAATCTCTGAAGTATGCACCCATGTTTCTTGCAATACTTGACGGAGTAATGCCGAAATCTGATCCGTTGAAGATAGTTCCAATTGGACCTGATTTGGCCCCAGTCGCCGAATAGGATAGCCATGGTATTGATCTCCTTCTACGGCAATCCCGGTTGTTAATCGAAGTTGAATCGTCTTCACATGCTTCTTCATCAGTTCTTTTTTTGTTCCGGAATCAAGAATGGTTCCATTCTTCATAAAAATGTAGGTATGACACAGTGACTCCATCTGATGCAACACGTGCGAACATAAAATGATCGTCGTCCCGAAGGTTTCGTTCATGTATCTCAAATCGCTCACGACTTGGTTAATGCCTTCTGGATCGAGCCCGTTCGTCGGTTCGTCCAGGAACAAGATCTCCGGTTGATGTAGGAGCGCTTTCGCCAAAGCCAAGCGTTTCTTCATGCCTGTGCTGTAACTACCGACCTTCTTCTCCTGCGAGCTTTCTAAGCCGAATTGATTCAATAAACTCTGGACCCGCTGCTCGTCGAAACAGTTATATAGCTTTGCGAAGAACCGTAGATTGGCAACCCCGCTCATCTCATGATACAGTCCGGCACCTTCCGTAACCACGCCGCTTATTCGCCTTATGGCGTTTCCGTCAGTGACCGGATCGTATCCATGTACCTGCATCTTGCCTTGGTCCGGAAGAATGACACCATTCAACAAACGCACCAGCGTCGTTTTCCCTGAACCATTCGGCCCAAGCAGGCCGACGATGGTCCCTTTTTCGATCGAGAATGACGCCCCGTTCAATACTTTTTGTTGGCCGTAGCTCTTATTTATATCGCTAACCTCGATGTAAGGTGAATTCAAGATATAGCCTCCATTATTACACATTTGTGTTAATCGGATTTCGGATTGGCAGTCCTTGTCTTAAGTTACTTATAGTATTCAGGCAGGACAGTAACTATATACACTTTATCAAGCGAAATCCATGCTGATTGTAACTACTGTATTGATAGCGAGGGTTAACCATCGGATGGACGCCTTCTCATGGATTTCGCAGCGGCAAAAAGAGCAATAACTACTGCCATCATCGTTATGACTACAGTAATTAAGTTAGAAAATGTACTCCCATTTAATCGAGCAGTCTCATCTAGGCTATTAGCGGCTAGAGCGGGAAGTCGGCCGGGATTCCAGCTCCATTTAAACGGAAGTGTGTTTGATACTATAGTGAGCATTGTTGCGATTGTAAGTGCACTAAAGGCGGCTGCAGCTGGACTACGAATGAGTGAACTAAACATCAAGGTTAGTGTACCGATGAAACTGAGCCACAGAGCAAAAAACAATGCACCTATAAAAACCACTTTAAAATTTAATGGTGAAAATAGAGTGCTTGTGTAGTACCAAGCGGTACAGTAACCGAGTGTGAACGATATCAAGGTAAGCGAGAGGTTAGCCGCCCACTTAGCGGTTACAAAGGACAAGAAAGAAACAGGTTTAACGAGAATCATCGCTGCAGTACCTGATGACCTCTCATAAGACAAAGCGCCCATATTGGTTAATGTAATCAACAGCAAACCAATAACCCCAAATTGCGATAGAGAACTTTCCATCACCTCGAACGGCATTGGAGTAGGGATAGATATTACCGAACCCTCGGGTAAGTTACCAGCGCTTGATAGGATGTCCGGCATGAAAAATGATGTGATTGGTTGTGAAGCACCAAGTAAGATAAAACTGATCGGCAGCCATATAATGGTATAGTTCCGAATCATCTGCAAATATTCCTTGCGGAATAAAACAAACCATTTCGTCATGGTGCATTCACCACCTTAAGGAATAAATCCTCTAAAGTTGTATATCCGATTTCCAGCTTTGCCACTCTAATTTCGTACTCTGAAATTTCTTTCAGTAAAGCGTTACGAGCTGTTTGGAGGTCTTGCACGATGATCCTGGCACCTGACGAAGACTCTGATATGATCTTAAAATCTTTAGGAGCCCTCTTTAGCCATCCTGCTAACCATTGTTGCGAGTAGTTATCACCTTCAAGCTCCAGTGATAATATCGATTGACGATTTGCCTCGCGAATACTGGTTAAAGGGCCACTAATCGCGAGACGTCCCTCACGCATAATGAGAATGTCATCACACAGTTCCTCAGCATCATGAAGTACATGGGTCGAAAACAACACTGTTGTCTCACTCTTTATCTCAGCGATCAGTGACATTACCTCGCGACGGCCAATCGGATCAAGGGCTGACACGGGCTCATCCAATACAAGTAGCTTAGGCCGGTGTATGAGTGCCTGTGCAAGACCGAGTCGCTGTTTCATACCACCCGAGTAACCCGAGATCCTTCGCTTAGCAGCGGTACCAATTCCAACGCGTGTTAATAACTCATCCCCACGTAAAGCAGAATCTTTTGCAGAGAGTCCACATAGTTGACCAATATAGATTAGAAATTCACGACCCGTCATCCAACCATAGAATGCCGGTGTCTGTGGTAGGTATCCAATCCATTCACGACGGTCTTGATTTTGTCTCATCCCCATGAATTGGATTGTTCCGAGAGTTGGCTGCAATAAACCCGTTAACATCCGAATTGTCGTCGTTTTGCCAGCCCCGTTGGGACCAAGCAACGCGACACATCGGCCTTCCCCAATCTCAAAGCCAATATCATCGACTGCCAGGGTGTGTTCAAATTTTTTTGTTAGCTTGTTCACGGAGAGCAGTGCTCTCATTAACTCGACCTCCTACCAAACAAAAAGAAAGCTATCGAGCCAACCAAGTTGCCGACCACGATAATAATGACCCAGAGCCACTTTGGCCCGCGAGTTTGCTCAGCTTTATATAGTGCGATAAGAGCAATCACAATTAACAATATTTGCACCAAAAAAAGCGGAGCAATGATTGAGATTAGCTGAGAATTTGTAATTTTATCCATATAGTAAATTCTCCTTATTCGTGTTTTTTTCTTCGAATGATGATGAGCCAATAGAAAATTAGCGGCAAGGGGAATTGAATGAGACCCCAGATAGCCCAAATCCATGGGTAGCGACTGCGACTGCGTTTCCTCGCATCGCTGTAGAGCCAGGAAGACTGACAAAGTAACAAAAGAAAAACAATGCCCATCACCGCTAGTTTCATCTTGTCCATTTGTATTTCGCCTCCCTGTTCTCGCGATTTAAGAATCTCAAGAACATCAAGCCACCAATCACGCCTAATATTTGTAGAAGCCAAAACGCGCTATCATTCCAATCGTAAATAAGCATCATACTTCCGACTACAAGGATACCGAGCATCCAAAGTATTATTAGATCACGCCAAAGCTTGCGTTTGGTTTTCTCCTTATGGTGAGAAATGAGTTGCTCCAGCTCGATTATATGCGGAACTGGTAGCTCAATGCTTGCATCCCAACTATTCAAGGATTCTGTGAGTATTGTTATGATTTCTTCCTGATTTTCGAGAGTTTCTGTCTCCGTTCGTTGCTTGGAAGCCTTCATCATTTTTATGTTAATTTTTTTCGATATTCTGTTGATCATTCCCGCGCAGCTCCCTTCGCAGTAGTTTCAATCCGTTGTGTAACCTCGACTTAACAGTTCCTAGTGGGATACCAAGCCATTCTGCAATTTCATCGTAAGAATATCCGTAATAGTACTTTAAAAGAATGGGTACTCGTACGTTGGGCTGCATGCCAGCCAATACATCGAGCGCAAAAGGCCATTCTTCTTGGACTAATAAAGTGTCATATCGAATTATATGAAGTGCTTGTTCGTCGATACAAGATTGGTACTCTCTCCCTTTACGTCGCAACTCGTCCATGTACAGATGAGTCGCTATTGCGATAAGCCAAGTCGAAAACTTTGATTTTGCCTTAAATGTACCGATTCGCTCGATTGCTTTTAACATTGTTTCCTGAACAAGGTCTTCAGCTAACGCTTTATTCATCGTCACTTTAAGCATGTAACGGTAAAGTATCTCATAATTCGATTGCAGAAGTCTTGCCAACGCACGCTCGTCTCCCCGAACTGCAAGTCGGATCTCGGCCGAATCTTCGAACTCGTTCGTGCTCATTGCAGACGGGACTCCTTTCTATTGTTGGGATTGTTGTGCTGATAAAAACTGTTTAACAGCATTGTGACGCTCGAGGGCTTTAAAAAGTTCACTGTGGGCAAAAAAAATTATAGAAGCAAAGAGATCTTTTTAGAATACAAGGAACCAACCCAAACTTATTGCGCTCATGGTCCTCAACCAATTTGTATGCTTTATTAAACTCAAATGGTGGGTATGTTATGAAGTTATTGTTTTCTTATTATTTGAATTAATGTATGGAGTGTAGGCAGAATTGGGAATTTTATGTCTGAGGAACAGATAATCACAAATAATCGTATATGGGTTCATTAGTAGAGTGATAGAGGTATCGGTTTTGAATAAATTTAATATATTTTTTATTTCACTAACACTTTTGTTCATATTAGGATCTATTTTTTAGGAGGTTGCATACGCAGCTTCAAATCGTGTGCTGCCTCTCTTTCCTTGGTTTTTAAAGGTTTATCTGACGAATACTTCGCAAGATCACGTCACAACACTAAATGTGCTGGACGGTAGCCTGAATAAGCTGGTTTATTCTTCCCATTCCCTTTGTCGTCACTTACTAATATAGTTATTTTAGCTTCAATGTCAGGTGACAAGGTAACCACCTACCTACTCGTATTCAGTCTTTATTCTCCCATTTGCTAATTTGCTCCATATTCCTGCCCTTTACTTCACCAAGACCGGCAGCGGATCTCCGATCTGTTGCCGGTCTTGGTTTTTAACTAATGTCTCCTGTTAGCGCAATACGCTATTCATTGAGGAATCTCCTTTCTGGGCATTTGCACAATCATATAGTTGTTAACCTACATATTGTAAATACAGGTTATTTGACTTTACGAATAGTACATTATCTTTATGGAGCAAAGCAAAAGGAGGTATTGTATGACAAATTTTTATTCTTTTCACGGGACTATCACAGCGATTAATGATTTTTTTACAGGTCAAAATGGTGAAGGATGCTATAAATTAATATCTGTAGACAACGGATTGGGAGCATTAGTAAATTTCGTGGTGTCACCCCAAACTTATTTTGTAGACCATGTAATGGTGTCAGTAGGAGATCGAGTGACTGGATATTATGACGGAAATGCACCTGCTCTTCTAATTTACCCTCCACAGTATCAAGCAATTGTCATAGTAAAAAATAGCCCCTATCAGAATGTAAAAGTAGATTATTTTAATACGGAGTTGGTGAGTAGTGATGGACGATTACGATTAAATATTGCTCCATATACTCAAATAGTATTAACAAATGGGCAACGCTTTTCTAGAACCCCTGCGAACCGAGACCTAATTGTTATATATGGACCTACCACAGAAAGTACCCCAGCCCAAACCACACCCTTTAGAATTATAGTTTTATGTTTGGGAGCATTATAAAAAAATTTCAAATAATCTGCCCTTTACTTTAACAAAAAAACAGCAAGCCATATAATACAGGCTGCTGCTTCGTTTTGAGTTCACCAATACAGTAATGATCCTTATTTTTTATAGTCTCAGACTACCTCGCTGTATTTTGTTCCAACTGCTTGCGAATGCCTTCGCGGTCGATCTGAATCCAATATTCGACGATTTTATCATTCTCAATACGATATACGGCGCTTGCGATTTCGATGACTGGCTTGCCGGTTGGCGCAAATCCGTCGATTTCCCCAACATGAATCCCTGTTTGCTTCCACCTAACATAGACACGATCCTCAGCGGCGAGGAACTCTTCGACCTGCAGATGGAATGCCCCATATGCCTTCATCATCTCCCGGACATGGTCCGCATAATTTTGTGGCGTCCGTTCGACGGTCTCCTCATTTTCCGCTGTCACCTGATGCGCCGCGACACGCGTTGCCATATAGTCATGCGCTGCATCAGGCTCAAGACCGGAGCGTACCCGAGAGAAAAATTGCTCAACTATTTCTGCTGCTGTCACGCCTTTACACCTCTTTTTAATGTATCTCTTAAACTACGCGGTTAAGAATAGTTAATCTTTGAACCCTTATTCCAACGTCGATCAAGGACCGGCAGCTTCAAAATGCCCTATACCCTACTGAATATGACAGCATTTTCAAGTATGACGAAACATAACTTTACCTTAAAAGTATAACACATATTGAAATTATCCTGCCCGTTACTTTAATGGAAACGGCAGCCGATCGTGAGGCCGGCTGCCGTTGCGTCTCCATTCAACTAACGTTCCCCTTTTGTTTATTTGTCCGAGAAACATAGATTCATGATATGTGTGAAATGACCTGAGTTAAACTCATTTCTCTCATTGAATTTATTCTCAAGTGAAATTTTTCAAAGTTGATTTTCTTTGTCACTTCATTGGGTACAATCACACATTTTAAACCAGCGGCTATTGCAGCTCTTGCCCCATTTGCCGAGTCTTCGAACGCAATAGCTTCGTTTGCATTAATATTCAAGGCTTCGAGTGTTTCTATGTATAAAGTCGGGTCTGGTTTAACTTTTTCGACCTGATCACCCGTCTTGATTACTTCGAAGTAATCAATTATATGAAGTTGTTTTAAAAATCCTTCAACCCATTGACTTGAGGAACTTGAAGCCAATCCTATTTTTAACCCTAGATTTTTGGCTTCAATCAGATATTCCCTCACACCTTCTCTGATGTCCAGCAGCTCCATTCTCGATTTGTGGTTTTCTTTGGTTAAATTCATAATAATCTCGATGTTTTCTAATCCTAACTTATCTTCAATAAATGCATTTAGCGTTGCATCATCCGTACCAATGCATTTAACAAATACCTCCAAGGGAAAATCCACATTGTAGCCCCGAAGCACTTCTTTGTAAGCATGATACCAAACCGTTTCCGTATCTATAATTAAGCCGTCAAAATCAAAAACTATTGCCTTTATCAATTTTATCCCCCTATGACATCTATTATAAACTCCCCATTTGCCAGCTGCTGCCGTGTGTAATTGGGCTATTGTTTTACAATCGTCGTTAGTCCAACAAAAAATCGTTATAAAGCGAATCTGTTCTTAATGATTTCAGCAACCTCACAAGCATTTAAATTCGTGTTGTTTATTCTGATGTAATTTTCTCTTTTAATTTCTCCCTCGAAGGAGTTTAATCGATGTTGCTCCATTGTCTGTAATAGATCCTGTTCAGAACGAGCAACATCCCTTTTTGTTGGTTTATGTTCAAGTCTGTGAGGAGTTTTGTTACGCTCAATTCTTTTCTCAAGATCGGCTTCAAGCTCAACAAAAAACACCTCGCCATCTTTATCTTCGATTGTTTTACAAACTTTCTCAACATAGTCCCAATCACCATTCAAATCGAATCCCCATACATAAGTAAAAATCATTCCATACATATCACTTTCAGCGGCGGCTTCAAATATGTCTTGACGAAATTTATTTACTAATCTCCACATTTCACCATTAAAACCAAATAGGGGAGCTAGCATTTCAATTGTTACGTGATTGTGGAACAACTTTAGCTCAGTTACTTTTTCCAGTTCATGCCCCACTGTCATTTTCCCTACAGCCTGCGGACCAAATATCATAACAAATTTCATCAAACCATCCCCTTGGAAGATATTTCAATAATAATATCACAATTTGAACAAGCCCAAAGGTTTTACTGTACTAAATAGCCCGTTACTTCAATGAAAAAAAGCAGCCGATCGTATGACCAACTGCACATAATCTTATTCAGCTATCGTTCTCCGTGTTAGCTTATTTATTTTTTTCAATCTCTACTTTTGCTTGAGCAAGTGTTCCCTTTTTAATGCCTATCCACTAATGACCAGACTAGCGGTTGATCAGGGACGATTAAGGATAATATATCCTTGTACTATCGAAATAATTAAATGAAGTAATCGTCCAATCATTAACCTTCTTAGTCATCTCAGCTTCAATTCCGTAGCCATAGTCATACTCGCCAACAAGCCCGTTTGAATGAAAGACCGCTTTAAATTTAGTAAGACTTTTATTCCATTGAATATATTCTGACTCAGGAAGACCTATTTCTACGTTATTTTTATGATATTGAATCCATTGTTTCTTCTTGGACATCGCATTTGTTGCAAGAGTCAATGCTTGAATATCTGTTAATGGACGAGCATAAACCGTAATGTGCTCAGAGCTTCCTGTCAAAGTAGATGTATCCCATTTGATATAATCGTTCGGATAGAAGAAGTTACTTAGAGCTTTAAATTGTACATACACCGTGTCATTTCTCAACAATACTCCATTACCAACAGTAGCAGTAAAAGTCTTCCCGCCTTTAGTTAGTGAAGCAGTTTTTGTCTTCTGATTCCAATTTATTTTCACTTCAAGATATTTATCAAGCTTTTCATCGTATTGGAATAGATTATTCGTCGCCATACTACGGAGAGGGGCATATAATCTACCCTCAGAAAGCAAACCGTTTACTCCGCCATATGCATCATAATCATCGTTTGCGGCATAAGAACTCATTGGACCCATCATTAAAGCGCCACTCATTACACTTACACATACTAATACTGTTTTCTTCATCTCAACCTCCATAATTTTTAAAATTAAGCGGGAAATTAATTGATTCATGAATATTAACACTTATACTTACACATTAGAAGCTAAAAACTGTAAGGCTGGATTGACATAGACTCAGCAAACCTTGTTCTTAATCATTTACATAGTCCTGCTTTCTTCATAATCATACTTGCTTAATCTTCTCGATTCCTTATAACTAGGCTTCTTGATTAATAAACATTATGCAGGTTTAAATAATATATAAAAAGTGAAAAAACGGTCAATTGGTTTCACCTTTTTTATTGAGCCGTCTTTGTTTATAATGATCATCTCTGATTATCGTTCCTCATCGGCTTGCTATTACCAATTTTTAGAGGGGTCAATTTGTTATGAAGCTAATGGATTATTATGAAAAGCTGCGTGACCGATTCGGCGCTATCGCTGACTTCCAAGCTTTCCCGGTACCTTTGGAAGAGATTGCGGAAGCGCTCGATTGCACCCGCCGAAATACGACGCTCGTCCTGCAGAGAATGTCGGCCGAGCATCTCATTGACTGGAAACCCGGAAGAGGCCGCGGGAATCAATCGGAGCTCAAATTTATCTTAGCAAGACAAGAGCTTACTGAGCGCAAGATTCACGAGTTGATTGGAAAGGAAAGCATTCAGGAAGCCTGGCAGTTAATCGCCTCTTTGGATGAGATCCAGCAACAGAAATTTATAAGAGGGATTAACCTCCATTTCGGTATTCAATCCAATGAAGAGGAACTCGATATATTAAGGCTTCCATACTCTCGGCAGGTTTCTGTACTAGATCCTGCAAAGGTGTTGCGCAGCTCGGATTTGAACTGGCTGAGGCAATTGATGAACAAACTTGTCGGGTATTCGACCAAGGAGAAGAGATTGGTTCCGAGTCTCGCGCATCATTGGGAGTCTGATGCAACGTTCAAGAAATGGACGTTCTATCTGCGCAAAGGGGTTCGTTTTCATGATGGTCATCTTTTCTCTCCCTGCGATGTCATTCATTCGTTTAAGCGCATGCTCGTTAGCTCTCCCTCTGATTGGATGAATGATTTCATAGCGAATATCTATGAATCCAGCAAGCATAGCGTTACCTTTGAGCTTACTGAACCGATAGCCGCATTTCCTAATATACTCAGCACGGATCGCTGTTATATTGTTCCAAACGGCTGGGATGGAGAGCATGCCGACATGCCTAACGGAACTGGACCATACCGCATCGTGAAGAACAATTCTTCGATGCTAGTTTTAGAAGCCCATGAACAATATTTCGAGGGTCGCCCGCATCTAGACCGCATTGAGATCTGGATATGGCCGAATTATCAAGGATCAGCTCTGGAAACGGCTTCGAAGGAGAATACGCATATGCTGTACTACGATCCCCAACCGAATGAAGCTGCAGCTAACCAAGAACTGAATACCCTGCAGGAGCTTGAGCAAGGATGTAACTATCTGATCTTTAATCAAATCAAACGGGGGCCCTTGCAGGACATTCGGCTGCGGGAGGCGATTCACTTAGGTCTTGACCGGTGTGGAATCATCGGCAGCATGAACGGATCTCGGGTGATGCCAGCTAACGGATTTATCTTCACGGAGGAGAATGAAAGCGAAATGCAGCGCGAGAAAGCATCTTACAATCCTTCCAAAGCAATGGAGCTTTTAGCAGCATCCTCTTATAATGGAGAACCTTTAAAGCTATATACGTATGATAATCCCTTCAATAGAGAAAACGCCGCATGGATACAAAGCTCTTGCGAAAAACTGGGTATTCAAATTGATATTCAAGTAGTCCCAGTTGAGCAATTAGTTGAAATGGAAGTCATGATACAGGCCGACATGATATCGGTTGGGGAAGTACTTGGCGAGCAGGTTGATATTACGCTGATCGATACATTCCGTGCTGGCAGCAGCTTGATTCGGAATCTTCTCCCGCCCAAGTGGAAACAAACCATAGATAATCGAATAACGGATTGTTTACGTGCACCCGATCAATCGGAACGGCTTTCCATTCTTCGAGAGCTTAAAGATGAGCTTAAAGATGAGTATTACCTTCTTTTCCTGCATCATCATATCCGAGCGGTCAGCCATCAAACTTCGCTAAACGGCATCAGCATGAATGTCTGGGGCAAAGTAGACTTCAAGGATATATGGCGCCGCCCGCAGGTTTGATTCATGTATGAATACCGTTAGCAAGCAAGCATGAACAAAGCTAATTAGTTAAATTATCCTGCCCTTTACTTCAACAAAACAAAAGCTGCAGTAGATCCTCTGATCCGCTGCAGCTTTTCTAATTCAACTATAGTTCACCGTTAACTTAATGCCAACGACCGAACAATTAACGTTTATTTTAATTTTCATCTTGTATGAACTCTAAATATCTATGATTCCACATGTTTTCATAAAAATTAATTGTCTCTTCTGCTGACATAGATGAATTATTTAATGTGGAGGTTGCGTTTTTTACCATAAGGTTTTTATAACCTAACCCATGAGCAAATTTAATTGTAGCATCCATACAGTATTCAGTTTGGGCACCACAAAATTCTATACTGTGTACATTTAATTGATCTAAAATTTCTTTTAAGTTCGTTCTGTAAAAAGAGTTTGCATGTATTTTATTTACCAGAAAATCTTGTGCTTGAACATCAAGTTTAGCATTAATAGCCCAATGTTCTTCTCCAGGTACTAATTCCTCATCACAGTGTTGAACAAAAATAATTGGTTTATGCAACTTTCTGTACAAGGAGATTCTTTCATTTACTTTAGTAAGTAATTTTTCTAATCTAAACAGGTGCTCTTTGTTGTAGCAAACACCATTCTGTAAATCAATGACTATTAAAACATCGGCATAAATTCCCATAATTTCCACCTCAATATTTATCTTTAACTTTTAAATTTTATTATATCATTCTTTATTGTTATCCTCCCTTTAGTTCAACAAAAAACAACCGAACACGTAATACGCTGGCTGATGTCGTGTTACTGAACTAGCGTGTCCCGTTAGCGCTTAATAACTCTTACATTATTGCCACCGACTTTGTCTATGTATAGAAGTTCTTGTCTTGAGCAACCGACAAGAACTTCTATACATAAAATAAAAAAGCCGAAGTATATGCGACTGCGATTGTATAGATGTTCATGTCGTCCGACATAAATTGCTAAGCTCCCAGTTTTCTTGCATAATTATACAATTACATGGATATTGACTTTCTTGAAACAAAACTTACAGCTTAAGTTGAAACATTTACAGCTAAAGCTGAAAAATCAAAACACAACCGGATAGCACTTTTCTCCCCCTCTTTACATACTTACTTTTTTATAGTACAATATCTTTAAATTAAGATAATTATTCATCGAAAAAATTCACATAGAAGGAGTTGCTTCGATCATGACAACAACATTCCGGGCAGTAGAAGGCGTATATCAAGGGGCTCCAGTCCATATGGTTGGCGACGGCTTCCGGGTATCGAATTATTTCCCTGGCGGCACGAACTTCGGCGAGCGCTTTAGTCCCTTTATTCTGATGGATTACAATGCACCGTTTGTGTTCCCGCCAAGCAATGAGGTGAAAGGCGTTGGCGCCCATCCGCACCGCGGATTCGAGACGGTTACCATCGCATACGACGGTTACGTCGAGCACCATGACAACAAAGGTCATCACGGGATTATCGGTCCCGGCGACGTGCAATGGATGACGGCGGGCTCCGGTCTGCTGCACAAAGAATATCATGAGAAAGGCTTCTCCCGGCGCGGCGGACTGTTCCATGTCATTCAGCTGTGGGTCAACCTCCCCCGCGCGCACAAAATGCATGCGCCGAAATATCAGGAGCTGCTCAAAGCGGATATGGGGTATTCGGAGCTTCCTGACGGCGGCGGTACGGTTCGCGTCATCGCGGGCAGCTTCAATGGCGTAACCGGTCCTGCTCAAACCTTTACGCCGGTTAATCTGTTTGACATCTCTTTTAAAGCGGGCGGTCAAGCAAGCTTCGAACTCCCGGCGTCGTATAATACTGCGGCGATGGTGCTTAAAGGCAGTGCCCTCATTAATGGAGAGCGAAAAGCCGCCGAAGGAGATTTTGTCCTCTTTTCCAATACGGCAGGAACGATTCGGATTGAAGGTCAGACCGACGATACGCTTGTGATTGTTCTAAGCGGTGAACCAATCGATGAGCCGGTCTTCCAACAAGGACCATTTGTCATGAACAGCCGTCAGGAAGTATTTCAAGCTTTTGTTGACTTCCAGGATGGCAAAATGGGACCAGCCGATTTCTAAAAAACGCATGACAGCCGGGCAGATTGCCCGGCTTTTTTTCTGCCAGCCTGCCTCATAATAACCAACCCTTCCGTCATAAGCATGCTTGAAGAGCTTATTTTAGGAGGGAAAGGAATGAACGACTCCAACGCCGGCAGTCAAAATGCACATGCTTCCAATAACGAACCTGCTGAATCCAACGTATCTCCTGAGGCGAAGAGCGAGAAAAGCGAACCGTTTGCCATTCCTCAGCCTTACCGGCCTATCGATTGCGCGGGAGGCCCTGACTTAGGTCCGCGGGACATGATGAGGGATTTGGAAAATCCCGATATGCTTCGTCCTCCGATAACCGATAACGGACTGGTGCCGAATCTGAAATTCTCGTTCTCCGATACGCATATGCAGCTCAATCAGGGTGGCTGGTCCCGCGAGATTACGCAGCGCGAGATGCCGATTGCCACAACGCTTGCCGGCGTAAACATGTATTTGACGCCCGGCGGCGTCCGCGAGCTGCATTGGCATCAGCAATCCGAGTGGGCTTACATGATATGGGGAAGCGCGAGAATCACATCCGTCGACCAGGACGGACGCAATTTCATCGCGGATGTTGAAGCAGGCGACTTATGGTTTTTTCCGGCAGGACTGCCTCATTCCATACAAGGGCTTGAGCATGGCTGCGAGTTTCTGCTTGTTTTTGACGATGGCAAATTTTCGGACCTGAATACGCTGTCGATCTCCGACTGGTTCGCCCATACGCCAAAAGACGTATTATGCGCCAACTTTGGCGTACCGGAATCGGCCTTTGATTCGATCCCGACGGATCAGCTTTATATTTTCCAGGATGAAGTACCCGGCTCCATCGAAAGCCAGCAGGTGCACTCGCCTTATGGCACGGTACCTCATAGCTTCAAATACCGCCTTCTTGCCCAGACGCCTATCGTAACGCCCGGCGGTACGGTGCGGATTGCCGACTCCACCAACTTTCATGCCGCCAAAACGATTGCCGCAGCGCTTGTCGAGATCAAGCCCGGCGCTATGCGGGAGCTGCATTGGCATCCAAACAATGATGAATGGCAATATTATTTGACCGGACAAGGACGGATGACCGTCTTTGCCGGGAACGGTGCCGCAAGAACGTTTGATTACAGGGCGGGGGATGTCGGATACGTGCCGTTTGCTTATGGGCATTACATTCAGAATACCGGCGATGAGTCCTTATGGTTTCTGGAGATGTTCAAGAGCGACCGGTTTATGGACGTATCCCTCAACCAATGGATGGCGCTTACGCCAAGGGATCTGATTAGAGATAATCTGCATGTTGGCCCCGAGCTTCTGAACGCGCTTCGCAAGGAGAAGTGGCCGGTCGTGAAGAACCCGGGCAAGTCCTATTTGAAATAGGCGAACGCCGTTCCGGACGAATGCATAGGATATCCCATTAGTCTAGAGTCTGGAAAGGCGGAGAGCTAGTGGCGGTATCCTATATGGATTTCACTTCCCCTAATGTGCAGTTCTGGTACGACGTGAACACAAACACAACGTTCAAGAAAGACAACCGCAACTTCATCAATACCTTGTCGATTGAACAGTTAAATACGCTTGGCAATGTTTCCTTGCTCGATATTTATCTCAGCCGTTCGAATGTGGTAGAGCCGCATATTCATCAGAACGCTACCGAGCTGGTCTATTGTATATCCGGTTCGGCCGTTGTATCGATTATTAACCCGTTTACGAAAAAGCTGCTGAACTTTCCGATACAGCCCGGTCAAGTCGCCAACGTGCCACAAGGCTGGCCGCATTACGAAATCGCAACGGTGGATAACACCCATCTGCTTGCGATCTTTGACGCACCGGTGCCGGAGTTTATCGGTTATTCTGATATGCTCCGCCTGACGCCGCCTGGCGTTCTAGCCCATACTTACTGCCTGAACGAGCAAATGGTCAAAGACACGCTGGCACCGATTACGGATACTACAGTCATTGGCCCCCCGGCTAATTGCCAGCCACAGCAAATGGTACGCGAGCCGGAAGCTCAACCGCCCTATTTGCCCTATCTCAATGAACCGCAGAACTATGGCTCATATGGTCCCATTGGACCTCAGCCTTATCCGCAGCAGCAACAGCATTACCCGCAAGCCTTCGGCTATCTCCAGCAGCCCAACCCGCACTATTTCTTCTAACCCGCACTTGTGGTGTTAACAAAAGGGGGTGTCCCATATGTCATGAACATGACAATGGGACACCCCTTTTCCATACCAATACAACCCTCGGGCAGCATTAGGCGGAGATACTCACTATTTCGTGTTAGTGCAGCATCGAGCACCACTTTACGGCGGAAAATTCTTTTGCCGCAATGCCTTTATGCCGATTGCTGCGGGTACACAAACGCGTCGGAAGCATGAATATGCAGGTTGCCTTCCTCTCCCGCATCCAGGTATTCATCATGCAGGAAGGAGATCGGCTGTCCGTCGGATGTCTTTGCAAGCACGCGCCATCGTTTCCCTTCGAATACGCTATGCAGCACGTGTACAGGCAGCTGGTTCGCCGCAGCCGTTGGCACGGACTGCCACTCGGCGGAATCCGGGCGGAACAGCAGATCAACCAGCTCGGTTCCTTGAACCTCCGGAGAGCCAGGTGACGTGCCCATAATTTCTTGTCCCGCAATCCTTACGGTTGTATGCTCCCCTTCCCGCACCAGCTTGCTCTTTAAGCGATTGCCCGCTCCAAGCAGCATAGCTGCGGATAGGGTTGCCGGACGGTCATAGCAAATTTGCGGCCGGTCAATCTGGTCAACGGCGCCAGCCCGCATAATCATAAGACGATCGGCCATGGCAAAGGCTTCATCGGGATCATGCGTAACATGGAATACGGTTGTGCCCAGCTGACGGAACAAATAAGCCATCTCCGAGCGCATCTCGATGCGGAGCCGCATATCCAGATTGGAGAGCGGCTCGTCAAGCAGCAACAGATCCGGTTTCGTTGCCAGCGCACGCGCGATAGCTACCCGCTGTTGTTGTCCGCCGGATAATTGCGGCGGAAGTCTATCCTCAAGCCCTTCCAGGTGCAGGAGTGCTACAAGCTCCGCGATTTGTTCGCGGATTGCAGCCGCCGCTGCCTTTTGCCTTCGGAGACCGTAAGCGATATTGTCATAGATCGTCATATGCGGCCATAACGCGTAATCTTGGAATACCATGTTGATGCCGCGTTTCTCCGGCGGAACCAGCCGGGTTACCGACGCAACCGTTGCGCCGCGCAGACGGATCTCGCCTTCGTCCGGCTGCTGAAGACCGGCAATCAGCTGGAGCAGCGTGGATTTGCCGCAGCCGGACGGTCCAAGCACGCTGATAATCTCCCCTTGCTTTACCGAGAAATGGATATCCCGCAGCGCGGTATGGGAACCGAATGATTTGCCCAGCCGTTCGACTTCCAGTATCGTATTCGTCATGATTTTACCCGCTTTCTTGAAGGTTTAATAAGCATTTCCATAACGGCAATGATCGCGATGACAATCCCCCCGCCGGTCAGCGTTGCTGCTGCCGCATAACCAAACTTGAGATCCTCGAATGCTTTGTTAATGACAACCGGAAGCGTCATAAAGTTAGGCGGATACAAAATGGACGAGATCGCCAGATCAAAAACGCTTGCTCCAAACGCGGCAAGACCCGCATAGAGGAGAGCCCCTTTTATTAACGGCATCAGAATCGTGGTAACCCTCTGGCTGAACGACGCGCCTTGCATCTGCGCTGCGGACAATAGCTGTCTCGGTACCTTCGCCATCGCCCCGACCACTACGCGCGTAATTACCGGAATCACGCCGGCTACGCTAGCCAGAATCAGAATCCAAGGCGTTCCGTACAGCAGAAGTCCTATCTTCTCGAGCCATGCTTGATTCCAGATGAAGATATACCCGATCCCAAGTACGATTCCGGGTACGGCAAGCGATACAAGAGAGATAACGTCAATGGTTTTGCGCAGCTTGAACTGCGAATACGTCAATACATACGCGACAAGGAATCCTACAAACAATCCAATAACGGCTGCTACGGCCGCAATCTCCAGCGAATGGACAAGACCTTCCAGCAACGTGCGGTTATTACCGGCAAATAAAGCTTTATAATGTTCGAACGTCAACTCGCGCCCTTTACCGGCGGTCGAGCTGCCCGAAATAGACATCAGCAGATTGGAGCCAAACGGAATACCGATGACGACGGCAAGAAACACGATATTGCCAATAACGAGATAAATCCAGCCCTTACGCGGTTTCTTCGGTTCTGAGCGCGTTGCTCTCGAAGACAGGAAATCATAACGCGACTTGCGCATGGCATACAGCTGAACACTCATCGCCAGGGCAATGAGCAGCACGAGATAGAACGATAACGCCCCTGCCATATCGAACCGGATCGGCGACGTGTACAATGCGGAATAAATCGAATAAGGCAAGGTTGGAAAACGGAAAATGGTCGCTATGGACGCCGGAAGACCAAAGTCGCCTACCGTATCCATAAAGACAAGCATGGCTCCGGAACAGATGGCCGGAAGCAGGAGCGGCGCTTGAATGGTACGCCATACCGTCCAGCTGGACCCGCCGGACAATCGCGCAGCTTCGCTCAGCCGGTCAACCTTCCACTCGAGCGCGGAATAGACGGTTAAATAAGCAAGCGGGAATTTGCTGAGCGTCATGACGACAATAAGCCCGATTGGCTGAAAAATAAACGAATGCAGGCTATGCCAGCCCAGCCACTTGGCTGCGAGTCCGTCTGCGGAGGCAAACATAACCCAGCCCTGCGCCAAAATAAAGGATGGCGTAATAATCAGAATCCATACGGCAAAATCAAGCAGCTTGGCGCCGCGGAAAGCCCAGTTCGATCTGGCCATCGCGATGGCCGTACCGATAATAGTGGCCAGCACCGTGGTTCCAAGGCCAAGAATGACCGAATTTTTCAGGGAAACATACCATAGCGGCCGCCGGAATACATCCAGCAAAAGCGATAAATCGCCAAGCTCGAAATGACCGAAAAATACTCCCGGCAGGAGTACCTGAATAACGACAGCAATAAGCGGCAGCAGAATAAGAAGAAACAGGACGGCCAGCACGAGCCAGCCAGTCCGGTTTCCTTGTGATCGAAGTCGCAGCATTATTTCACCGCGTTATCCGCGAACCATTGTTTAATTTCGCCTTCATGCTCGCCCGCCCAGCCAGCTTCCGCTACAAGCAGCTTCGCGTCTGCCGCACGGTCGGCTTTTGCGTTAACGCCTTTTACCGATGGCTCGAAATAGCTCTCGTCGCCTTTATCGATAAGCGCCTGCTGGGTTGCCGGATCTAGGAGGAATTCAACGAATGCTTTTGCCGCTTCTTGATGCTTGGACTCTTTTTGAATGGCTGCCACGCGAACCGATGCCGGTGCGCCTTCTGCCGGCCAGACAATATCAACCGGTTCGCCGGAATTTTTCAGCGTATACGCATTGCTTTCTTGTAGAGCCGCCGCTTTGATCTCGCCGTCGGTCAGCGCTTTAGCGACGTTAGGGTTCTTCGGATACACATGAACGCCGTTCTTCAGAAGACCTTCGAAGTAGCTTTTGCCTTGCTCCATGCCTTCGGATTGGAAGAACCACGCTACGAACGGATAAGCAGGCGCGGCTACCGCCGGATCGGCCATGCCTACTAAGCCTTTATATTTCGCGTCAAGCAGGTCATACCATGTTTTGGGAGCGCTGTTTGCGTCAAATGCTTGTGTGTTATAGACGATAACGGATGCGGCATGCGCGCCCGTAGGGAAGTAAGTATGGTTCGCAGGGACAACGGTCTTCGCGAAATCCGTCAATCCATCCAGATTGCTTGGCGTCCAGTTATCGAGCAGCTGTCCGTTTTTACCCATTTGGTCGATGGTTGGCATCGAGTCCATCCATACAACATCCCAATGCGGGTTGCCTTTTTCCGCTTCGATACGCGAAGCGATCTCGGCTCCGTTGCCGGAAACGATCTCCAGCTTATAGCCTGTCTTCTCTTCGAACATTGGTTTTACGATATCGTCGAAATCATTCAAATATACAACGAGAGGCTCATCCTTGCTTGCATCCGCCGCAGCCGGGCTAGCCGCTGCATCCGCTGATGGCTCCGTGCTTGCTTCCGTTGTTGAGGAGGCATTCGTTGCGCCGTTGCCTGCTGCTGCCGTATTAGCCTCGTTATTGCCGTTATTTCCGCACGCCGACAGTGCTGCTGTTGCCGCCAAGACGCTGACAAGCATAAGACCCTTCATTTTATATCCGTTTGCCATTTCTCTTACCCCTCCAATGTCTTTTTTCTTTCATTCTCAGATTAACGACGGATTGTAAATGGAAGATTAAGTGAATGATAAGGTTATATTAAATAACATCTATCCATATTGATAGCTTCATCGAAATTATCTATAGTATGACAAGAAGAGTTAAGGAGATGAGCCCAAAATGAATATTCAGCAGCTTCGCGTATTTGCCCATGCCGCACGCCTGTCTACCTTAACCGAGGTTGCGGCACAGCTACAGCTTAAACAGCCAACGGTCAGCTTTCATTTGAAAAAACTCGAGGAATCGCTTGGCGTTGAGCTGTTCTATAAACATCCCCGGCAGCTAAGGCTGACGGAAGCGGGACAAACCCTTCTACCCTATGCCAAGCGGATATGCGCGTTATTGGATGAGTCCAGCCAACTGATGAAAGAGCACCGGGAGCAGGGCCGGGGGCATCTGAAAATAGGGGCAAGCTATACGCCGGCTACCTATTTCCTCCCACCCTATTTAGCTGCCTTTCAGGCTAAATACGACAAGGTCATGCCCCAAATGACGGTGAAGCAGGCCGGTACGGTTATCAATCTGCTGAGAGAATTCGAGATTGATGTCGCGGTTGTATCGTTAATCGTCCGCCCCTTTGACGATCTCGAGATTATTCCGCTGGCGGATGATGATTTGAAGCTGGTACTGCCTTATAATCATCCGCTTGCCCACAAAGAAACCATCTTAGTCGAAGATTTAAAGAATGAATCCTTCCTTCTGCATGAACACGGCTCAACCTCCAGAGAACTGTCCGAGCTATGGGCGAGGGATAACGGCCTGGAATGGACGGTGATCATGGAGCTTGGGGCGATCGAGACGATCAAGGAATCCGTCAAGCACGGGATTGGCATTGGCATGCTGCCTTGGCGAAGCGTGACAAGAGAGGTGCAGGCGAAGGAGCTGGTGCTTCGCGAGCTGCCGGGAAACGTGCAGCAGCGCCATATTTGCCTAGCTTTCCGGAAGGCCGATATTATGGCTTTCCATGTCCGTTCCTTTATCCAGTTTATGAAGCATTCCTGTCTGTAACGGACTTGCGGGAGACAGGAAAAAGCCGCTCTATCGCCTCCTAGTAAAGGGCGAAAATAGAGCGGCTTTTAGAATGTCATTTTAAGATTCCAAACGATAGCTGACAAAAGCAAGCTTTCGGCTGTCAGGCGACCAGGAATTGACGTTAATCGTCCCTTGTCCGCCAAACAGCTGGACAAGAGTCCGGTATTCTCCGCCATTGCTGTCCATTAGACGGATCTCCACATGCTTGTTAGCCGGATGATCTCCCGGTGCCACATCCCCCTTCCGGTAGGTGATATAAGCAACCTGCTTGCCGTCCGGCGACACATGGGGGAACCAGCTGTTGCTCTCGTCAAACGTCATTTGAGTCTGCTCGCTGCCATCGGCTTTCATTCGCCAGACCTGCATAAGGCCCGTTCTGACGGAGTTGAACCAGATATAGCCGCCATCAGGCGAATATTCGGGACCGTCGTCGAGTCCCGGCGTATTCGTCAGCTGCGTCTCTTCGCCGCCGATTGCCGGTATCGTATAGATATCGTACTGGCCTTTTCTCTCCGCGCAATAAGCGAGAGTTCGGCCATCCGGCGACCAGCCATGCAGATAGCTGGGTCCCAATGGCGTGACAAGAACGGGATCTCCTCCCTCCAACGGGAACGTATAAATACGGGATTGTCCGTCTTCTCTCGTATGATGGCTGACCGCAAGCCGGGTATTATCCGGTGACAATACGTGGTCGTTATTGCAATGCACGGCAAAGGAGGACGGGATCTCCGTGCTTGTCCCCTGTTCAATATTAAAGCTGTAAATCCGGCCCTTGCTGTTATAAATTAGAGTCTTGCCGTCGCTTGTCCAGTTCGGTGCCTCAAGCAGATAATCGAATGAAGCCAGAACGTTCCTTTCGCCGGTTTCGGTATCCACTGTTTCAAGAAAGCTCGTAATGCCCGCAGATTCCGCCATTTCCGCTTCTCCCCTTATGTATGATGAAAGGATAAATGCTAATAACTCTATCCTAGCAGATTTTTAATGCGCTTTCATCACTCTACCTTGGCGCCTAGCGACCTGAGCAGCGTAATCGCTTGTATAGGATCCATTCGGGCTCCCTTTAGATTAACCGTCTTCCAAGGCACGCCTTCCAGCTCGGCCCCCCGCAAGTCCGCGCCGCTTAAGTTCGTTTGCGTCAGGTTTGCCCCCGACAAATCGCATTTGCGAAGATCGGATTTCTCGAGCGAGGCTCCCATCAAATCCGCTTCCACGAAGCGGATATCCCTCAGATTTTGCTTGTCCAGCTTTACGTGCCTGAGATTCGTATAGGACCAATCGCCCTTAACAATCGTAATTCCGCTCAGCTCGGCACGGGTAAAGTCGGAGCCGGTCATTTTGCAAGCCGTGAACTTCGCGACAAACAGATTTGCTCCTTCAAACAAGCAATTCGTAAACGCCGACTCGGTATGTACGGAAGCATTAATCGCGGCACCATGGAAATCGCATTCCTCGAACTTGCAGCCCGTTGTAATAGCTTCTTCCAACCGAGCGCCGATAAACTTGCATTTTATAAACGTGCAACGCGTCAGCTCGGCTTCCCTGAAATCTTCCCCGCTGAAATCAACGTTCTCAAACTGCCGATCGGTATAAGTCTGCATGGCTGTTCCCCTCTTCCCACGTCAAGCTGCAATATTGTACCTACCCCCGATTGTAGGCGAACAAGGATAGAGTAGCAAGCTTATCTACGTTGCATGCTTCGCTTTCTGAAGCTTTTTGCCGAACATCAGCCTCAGGAGAAGCAGCAGAACGGGCAGCCCAAAAGCAATCGGAAGCGCTACTCTCGGCCAATAAAACTCAAGGTATTTGAGGGCCCAGAAATGATCGTTCACCACCCAATAACCAAAAGCGCCAAGGATGAAGCATACCGGTATAATCATCGGCTTATTGCTTTTTAATGCGAATATCCGGCTCGCGCAGACCGAGGTCGCGTATACGCAGAACATCACTTCGAACAAGGCGGAGATGGAATACAGGGCAATCATGATCATCTCGTAGCGCTGCAAAAAATTGCCGATATGCGCATTACGAGCCAGCTTCATACAGGAAAGCGTATATTGGGCCGTAACTTCTCCCGATAACACCGCGCCCTCCAGAATAGCCCAAATGACAATGATTAACCCGCTTGTCACAATCCCGATTATGCCCAGCTTGGCGCCGTATTTCTTCACATCCTTCACATGGGGGTAGATCAAGGCCGCAAGCATTGTCGCCATGGCCCAATCCGCATCAAAGTGCAGGCTTGCCGCCGCCGTTTGCGGCAGACCGCTTTCGAGCACCGGAAGCAGATTGCGGATATCAAACTCATGGGTCGAGCCAATAATGATCAGCCCGTTCAGGAAAAATATAAACAGCAGCCCAACCAAAGCAATCCTTGCAATAACTTCAAGGCCGTAATAGCAGCCAAGCGCTCCTACCAGAAGCGATGCGATGATAAACAGCGAAATAGGTGCCTCCGGCAGAAAATATTCCTGCAGATGGTAGACGTAAGTAATCATAATCGGCCCAAAGGCAGCCAGGTAAAAGACGAAAATGACCAGCGCGACAAGAGCTGCGAACCATTTTCCCAGCACGGCTCCGCCCAGCGAAATAAAATCCCGGTCAGGCGTTTTCCTGAGGGCCAGATAGGTGATATACATGATGACTATCCCTTGCAGCATCCCGATAAACGTAGCGATCCACATATCCTGGCCGATCACCCGGGCAAGCTCGCCCTGCGTCACGCCAATCGCTTTTACAAATATGAGATTGACGATCATCGCGATAAACATCCCGTTGGATATTCTGAAGGTTTTCATTTGATCCCGTCCCCTGCTGCTTTTACGACTGCCGATTTGACATCCACGTACGTTTCAATTTCGAATTTAGCGCCCTCGAATACTTGATTCCAGTCCTTGCCTACACGCTTCCATTCCTGTGGATATTTATTCCGAAAGATATCGCCCAGCTTTAGAAAGTCGGAATGGTATTGCCTCTGCGCTTTATCCAATACATTCTGTATCCGCTGCTTCATCAATTTCTCCAGACGAGTATCGGCCAGATCCCGCAGTTGTTCTACAGGGACATTACAACCGCTTTCCACGATATCCGCGGTCGACCTCAGCCGGATCTGGTACCTCGGGGTCTCATTCTCATAGAACGGCTTCACGGTCATGCGAGCATTCTTGAACTCCAGCGTCAGCCGCCTGTTCTCATCGTTCGGACAGTCTATAACCTCAATCCCGCTCTCCAGCTTCTCGAGGAAAAACAAGGTGGCGCGTGCTTCCTTTGGCGTCAGCCAACCGATCATTTTATCCTCGCGGAATACCGCTGCTCCGGCTAATTCCACTTGTTTGAGCGAGCCGTGCTCTTCCGGTTTTTTATTCGAGATCCCCCTAGGCTGCAGCTGCAATCTTGCGACAACCGGCTGGGCAGAAGTACTCAACAAAGCCTCCTCCAGGTTCATCATATTGCTGCCCGGCGCCAATCCGACAATTTGATTGTTGCGAAAAAGCTTGTCTACCGCCTCCCCTGGCACAACCTCAATCCCCGTAATCGTCGAGATCAACTCATCCGGCTTGTCGGACGTGACAGCAACCCATGTATTCATTCGAAGCTCGTGATTACGCGTAAAGAAATCAACCATATCGCCAATTCCCTGCCGGGCGTAACTTTCGCTCATGACAATCAAGAAATTATGAGCCCAGTAGACTCTGCGCGACGAGAAGCGGCCCAAGTTACGGATGGCATCGAAAATGGTATTTCCTTCCGTCGAGATCGAATAAATCGGCTGCCCGGTACCGCCGGCAGGAGCACCGGTCTGACCGCGCGCGTCCGCGGGACGGATAATTTGAGCGGACAGCTTCACCTTTCCCGGCTTTGTGCCCGAATCAATGCCAACGGCGGTTACAATCGCCAGCTCGTTAATTTGCCTTAATCCCACGCAAGAGCTTTCAAGCAGTATGATGGAGCTAACCAGTAGACTTAGAAGAAACCTTCTCATCGTTAATCACCCTTTTTGCTAAGAGGATCCGGGCATCTGATTATCACCCATGCGGTCAACATCCTGGGCAAATCCCGGACGCTCATCCAGCATCCACAACGGAAGTCTCAGCATCGTATCCCGTTGATCGGTAGGACGGTAAGGGCTTGCCGGCGCCAAGTACGATTCGCCAAACGAACGAATGGATAAGGCATGTAGCAGAAGCGCGAAAAACATCGTCGAAAAACCAAGCAGGCCAAGAAATCCGGATGCGATCATAAGCGGGAAGCGGAACATCCGAATCGCAAGCGACGAGGAATAGCTTGGAATGGCAAACGAGGCAATTCCCGTTATCGCAACAATAATAACCATAAACGGCGACACAAGACCCGCCTGTACGGCAGCCTGACCGATAATAAGCGAGCCTACGATGCTGACCGCTTGACCAATCGGCTTGGGCATTCTTAAGCCCGCTTCACGCATCAGCTCAAAAGCAAGCTCCATAATAAGCGCTTCGAGCAGTACCGGGAACGGGACAACCTCCCGGCCGGACGCAATCGTCAAGGCAAGCTGGGTTGGGATCATCTCGTGATGGAACGAAACCAGCATCACATATACGGAAGGCAGCATGAGGCTGATCAGGAACGCAAAATATCTTACAATGCGGAAAAAGGTTCCTACCCAGTAACGGTTGTAGTAATCATCCGGTGCCTGGATGTACTGCCAGAAGAAGGTCGGGACGATCAGGACAACCGGCGTGTTGTCGATAAAGATCGCCACCCTGCCTTCAAGCAGCGCGGAAGCTACCTTATCCGGCCGTTCCGTGCTTTGTACCGTGTTGAACATGGACAAAGGCGCATCCTCGATAAGCTCCTCGATATACCCGCTCTCCATGACGGAATCGATCTTTATCCGATTCAGGCGGCTTTTAACCTCGTCAACCAGCCCTTCCTTGACAAGATCGGAAATGTAGGCGATGTTCACATCCGTCTGCGACCTGGTACCGATTACCATCGATTCGAAACGCAGCATCGGATCTTTAATCCGCCTGCGTACATGAGCCGTATTCGTGCGGATGCTTTCCATAAAGCCATCCCGCGGCCCGCGTACGTTATTTTCCGAAGATGGCTCTTCTACCCCGCGGTCCTTCCAGCCCCTCGTGCTCACAAGCAGCGCCTGATCAAGACCTTCCACAACCACCAGCGTATCGCCCGAGAGGATCCCGTTAATGCCATCCCTCACATTCGGGCAGTCCTTTACCGCTGCGTTAAACAACAGGCTTGTCCGGATAGATTCCGCCGTTGCGAGCTCCGCCGGTTCACGGTTTAATTGGCTGCCAGTCACGACAAGCGCCCGGACGATGGCCTCTACAAGCGTTGTATCCGCAAGCCCGTCCATAAAGCAAAGAAGTCCCGGGGAGCCCGCTTTGCCGCATAGCAGAAAATCACGCTTTTGAACATCGACGCTATTACCCAGTATCTGTTCAAGCGCTGCCGCATTCTCCTTCACGGATGGCTTGAAGGTTCCTTTAAGCAATTCCTGTATAGAGGACAAAGTCCCTCACCTCTTCCCTTAAGGTGGTATAGGCTTAACCGCAATCGATCACAATAACTGGTAAACATTGGTTTACATATCATACTAGGAGCTGGCCTATGAATTTCTATCATTCCTGGATCTATCAGAAAATGCTAAATACCGAATGGTTCCTGTGGTTGATCTTCGGTTCCCTGCTTGCTCTGAATTTTCTCTCTCCAGTTATCGTCTGGTACGTGATTAGAAGAAATGCCAAGAACCGCCGCAGCAGCAAGCAGAATTGATTCAAAACGAAAACTGGAAATAATGTGAAAAATACACCGCTAGTATGCTTCCTTGCTGCTTGTTTTATTCGCCTGTTATACAAAAACAACCCGCAGCCTCCAAAGGAAGTCGCGGGTTGTTTTTGTATATTATGGAATGAAAAGTTGTTACGATCTAATTCGCACGAGGCCGGCGGTTATACCCTTTTTCATCATAAGGCTGAAGCTTCTCGATCCAAAGCTCGAGCAGAGCGTCCACTTCCGCCTGATACTTTTTCAGCTCGGAACGGTCCGTCACATTCTCCTCGCGCGGCTTGATCGAATCCAGCTCTTCAAAAATAAAGCAGCTTCCCCCGTACTTGTTCCAATCCTGCTGCAATTCAAATACGGTGTTCATATTTGTTTGCTGCATGAAGGCGAGCCGGTTCTTTGCTCCATCCAAATCCATTGTGCCTAGTACCAGAACTTTCTCGTTCTCCGTATTCCGAATCTGATAAACACCCATTCTCCGGAAGGTCTGGGCGTAAGCTGTCCCTAGTTCGCGCTTGCGTTGTTTCTCCATTTGCTCATCATCTCCTTCATACTTATTTACTAATTTACTAAATAAGTAACGTAGTCAAGATTAGCATACGTTGCAGTTTGGCGTCAACCAATGCAGGGAACCACTTAACCACATTCTTGATAAGGAATAATTCCCCTTAACACCATAGCCGAGACAAGCATGGCTGGATAAGCAAGCCTGGACATAACAAACAAGGCTAGACATACCTGTCTAGCCTTGCGAAGATAACGAGCAAAAAATCCGGTTAAGCGGTCAGCTTAATGATTCTAAGCGATGCTTGCCTCAAAAAAGGCGATTACCGTGATTCCGCAAATTTCTTAATCCCATCCATATAATCGGACTCGGGATAAGTGGCCTTGGCATGCTCATATCCGGCATTTCCAGCCGTCCAGTCGCAGGTAAAAATCAGTCGCGTTGCCTCTCCTTCAGGCAAAATACGGAAGTGCATATCGCAATAGTTTGTCTCATGATGAGGATCGTAAGCCGGCGCGGCATGCTGTTCATAAGCAAATTCATGATTGGGTTCATAACTGCGGACAAAACCGTAAACATGAAGCGTGTTGTCTCCGTCCGCCCCTTGCCCGCGGTATTCGATTCGCGCTCCCGGCTCAAAGGTGGATTGCATCGTGCAGCCAAATAAAGTTGCTTGAGCCCCTTCTGAGGTGGCAACCGCTGCCCATACATCCTCTGGTGCAGCCTGAATAACAATATCAAACGTAAGCTGATTACGACCTGCTGTAACTTCGGCCATTCTTTTCACATCCCATCATCCTATTAGTCTACCTGTTCAGCATACCATGTTTATTTTGGGAATTAATACTAAAAACCACGCCGGCTGGCGTGGTTTTTTTAGATGCTATTGCTCCAGAAGCCGGAGCAGCAGCACAACAGCTTCGGCACGCGTAGCCGTTCCGTTTGGCACAAACAGATTGCCTCCGCGTCCGTTAAGGATTCCTGCTTGCTTTAACGCTTCTATCTCCTCTTTCGACCATGCCGGGATAGCCTCATCATCATTAAATCCTGTACTCCCGGCAGAAGCTGTCGGCAATTGAAGGATACGCGCAATGATAACCGCCATCTCTGCACGGGTAATAGCTGCGTCCGGACGGAAGGTTCCGTCGGCATAGCCGTTAATAATACCGGCATTTACAGCGATTGCAATAGCATCTGCCGCCCATTCCTGAATGCTTGCTCCGTCAGTAAACGTCGCTTCCTTGCTTGAACTCGGCAGCTGCAGTGCCTTCACGAGCATAACGACAAATTCGGCACGCGTTACGGTATTGTCAGGACGGAACGTACGGTCCGAATATCCGTTAACAATCTTTTTCTCTGCAGCCTGCTTGATCAGTTCCTCCGCCCAATGTCCCTGAAGATCCGTAAAGACCGGAGATGGAATTGCTACGCGGGTAACGGTCACTTTATACGTTTTTGTATTGCCGTTCTCCGCTACTACCGTCCACTCCAACACGTTAGCTCCAAGCGTCAGATTAACGGAGCTTTGCGATGCCGAAACCTGGCCGTTTACTTTGAGCCCTATTCTTGCTTTGGAATCCGATACAGCCGCGCTTACATCCAATTGATCAGCTTCCGTCTCAACCGTATAGTCGGTTGTAGCCGGGCTGAAAGCAGGAGACAAGCTAATGGCCAGCCCTTTTGCCGATAGGCTGATTGCTCTCAAACTAGCATCGCTGGATAGCGATGGGCCGCTGGTCACCGGAGGCGGAGCTACTACCCGTACCGTGCGGCTGACTTCGTCGGCGGTATTGCCTGCATCATCGGTTGCGTTATAAAGAATCGTATAAACGCCAACGGTATTTACGTCTACAACATCGCCTGTTGTAACGACGGCATTTAGGTTTCCTTGTCGGCTGTCCGTTGCCGTTGCCCCTTGATCTTGATAGGCAGTGCCTCTCACAATCTGAATTTCTGCATCGCCGTTAAGCGTAATAACAGGTTTCACCGTATCTATCGTCCAGGTATAGGATGCGGCTTCGCCTGTTACTTGGCCATTCAAGGCATGAATTTGCACGGTATGAGGCCCGTCGGCAAGCTGCGATAATACGAGAGGCGAAGCTGTCGCTGCCCAATCCGAATTATCCAGGCTATATTCGAAGGTCACATTTTCCCGGTTGCTTATAAAGCTGAAAGAAGCCGAGCTGTTGTTCGTAAGGGCATTAGGCCCACCGGTAATCGTAGCGGAAGGTCCTTCCGACACAACCGGTTCCAGCACGTGGACCGTACGGGTTACGGCAACTGCGGCATTACCGGCGGCATCAGATACGGAATATTGAACCGTATAGTCTCCTGCCGTTGTTGTATCCACCGATCCCGTAACCGTTATCTGCCCGGTCAAATCCCCGTCATGGTTATCTGCTGCAGCTGCTCCAGAATCGGTGTAGGCTGTTCCTTTCTCCAATTGAACAACCGGGTCGCCGTTAAGCGTGATAACCGGCTTGACCGTATCGATCACCCAAGTATATTGGGCAGGCGTTTCGTCCGTATTGCCAAAAATATCTACCGCGCGGACATACAGCGTATGAGAGCCGTCCGCAAGCTTCGAAAAAGTAATCGGCGAAGAACAAGCTGTGTAATACTCGCCATTGTTATCCAAGCTGCACTCAAACGTTGAGCCGTCTTCATTGCTGCCGAAAGTAAAAGACGGGGTACTGTCACCCGATACAACTGCCGGGGAAGAAGCAATGATGGTATCCGGCGCGGTTGTATCCACCTGCGTATTCCGATACACGCCATATACGTTAAATTCATTGATCGACCACCAGCTGCTGGATGTACCGGTCTGAACCATTTTGATATAGCGGACGCCCGCTGCCGTGATATTAATCGTTGTTGCGCCGCTTGCTCCATTGCCGCTGGCTACGCTGCTTCCCCAATTCGTGCCGTCCGCCGATACATAAACTTCGTAGCTCTTGGCATAGTCGGACCCGCTCGATTCCGTTACGATCTTCGTGATATCCGCTGCCGTTTTCATATCCACAATAATGTATTGGCCGTTTGCCATCGGAACACCGGCGCTCCAGCGCGTACCTGCTCCATCAAACATATTGGCCGGAGCATCTCCGCTGGAAGGCGACGATTCCGCCGTCCAGCCTGTGCGGTCAAGCGCGCCGCCGGATATTTCCGGCGTAACGGCTGTAACCGGGCTACTGGCTGCCGAACGGTTGCCGCTGCCATCCTTTGCTACGATTTTATACGTATAGCTGGTAGATGCCTTTAATCCCGTACTGTTGTATGCGGTAGCAATCGTAGATCCGATCAGCGTGTTGTTCCGGTATATTTCATAGCCCTCAACGCCAACGTTATCGGTTGAAGCCGTCCAGCCGAGGTTAATTTGACTGCTGGATACCGGCGTTGCGGTCAAGCCTGTTGGAGCGGTTGGCGCTTCCGCGTCGCCCCCCGCGAACAATTTCATCGTTTGTCTCATGTTGCTGCTGGAGGTCACGCTGCCGCCGTTTCCGTTGACAATATGCGTAATCTCGCTGCCTGCGGTTCCGTTCAGCCAAATCGTCGTCAGATTATGCAATTTGATGCCCGGATTAGCCGGCGCTTCAATCGCGTTCTCCAGCTTGATCGCCGCATCCCGGAAATATGAATAAATGCCAAGCCCCCAAGCTTCATGGCTTGTTACCTGATCGCCGATTTTGTAGGAGGCGTAACCGTTAACCGTTCCGTTATTGCTCATCCAGGATTGTTGGTCCGGAACATCATAAGGAATCTCCGATTGATAGAAATATAACCGTCCGCCGTTGCCGTTCCAGACTGTCTGATATTCATTATGATGCTCGTTAAATAGACCGTAGATGGTAACGTCGTCCCCATTAACGACTAGACCGTTCTTCGAGACATTCGATGCCCACGCTGCTCCGGCTCCGTGGTCGGCGCGCCAGATCCAGAAGTGATCGCCGATAACATCGTTGCTGTTAATTTCGAGGGCCGTATCATTGCTGCCGTTCACATGGCCGCCGGTGCGGAAGAACACATCGGAGAGCGAGATCGGATTGCCCGAATGATCAGCTGTGCTGCCTTGCTCGCCTACCTTTAACAGGGTCGATGAGGTTTTTTCGCCTGCCTCAATGACAAGTCCGGACACATTAACCCCGTCTACATCGTCAACGACAATGACGTCCTGCCCGTTATCCGGGATCAACGTCGGCAGTCCGATGCCGTAAACAACGGTATCCGGGTTGGTTACGTGAATCGTGTCGCTTAGATGATAAATACCAGGGGTGAAGAACAGGTTTTTCCCATCTTCCAAAGCGGCGTTGATAGCTGACGATGTTGCCGTGTCGGGCCTAGCGATATAGAAATCATCGATGGAGATTGACTGGCCCGGCGTCTGGCCGTTCGCCCAGCTGACACCTTGCGTATTCTTCTGAAGCGAAGGAACAAACACCCGGTATTGACCTTGATTATCGATATATACATATGGCTTTTCGCGGACAACCGGCGTATTATCGATCACGGTATAAGGCGGGTCGGGAAATTCGCCGGAAGGCGCGTTTTTATCTCCGACAAACACCATGTTCCATACGCCGTTCGACCAGCTGTTCCATTCGCTGTTGCGAGAGAACCATTGCTGCTGCGATGCGGGAATAATATTGGCGTCAATCTTGGAATCCGCCAAATATCCGCCGCTCGCCCAGCCGGCATCCCAGGAGGATGTAAAATCAAACAGATGCATGTCTTTGCTGACGACATGCACGCGGCGCATGGGAGCAGCCTGGGAAACGGCATACCTGACGGTCGTGTTCTGATCGCTTGGCGCGATCTTCACGTTCTCGATCGAGCGCCAGAAATTCCGGGTCGCATTACCGTTATCCCATTTGGCATCGACATTCAAAGCGCCCGTTATCGTAACATCATCCGGATTCTGTCCAAGACCCGCTACGGATGTGTTGAAGCCGACGTTCATATTGACGTTGTAGGTGCCCGGCTTGAAGAGCAGCGCATACCGTTCATCGCCAAATTCGTTTCTTTCCTGTTCGCCGTATACGGCACTGGTAACGCTTTCAATATCGGCTTTAGACATAGCTGGATCAAACACATACACATTAGGACCAAAAATCGTGGAGTTAGCGGGGGAACTTGGAATGGCAGCATGCGTGACTGTGGGATAGACGGTGTTAAGACTGATGGCAAGCGCCATTGCGGAAACGGCGGCTGTCACCTTCTTCATCTTCTTCATAATTGCCTCTTTACCTCCCAAATCTTATTGGATGGAAGTCTAGGTGGCAGGTCTAGCTAAATAATAACGCTTTCATTTCCAAATGAAGGAGGGGTGAACTTTAGAATATTGGTGTTGTAAAATTAAGGACTTGATACATAATGTCTCAAGTCCTTAACAATTGATCCCGCCAAGACGGGTATTTAGGCGTCCATCCGTATTGCTGTTTAGCCTTTTCGTTCGAGGCCCCCCGCTCTCCCCGGTTCATGCCATCCTGCATAACCGACTCCGGCGCGCCAAGCGACTTGGCATATAAGGGCAGCCAGACCTTCCCTTCCGCCGGTACATCATCCACGATGTTTACGGGGCCAGCCGGCCAATCCAGTGCCTGAAGGGCAGCGCGGGCTGCGTCCTCGATATGAAGGAACGAGGTCCGGCCATCGGTTGCCGGAACATTGCCCAGCTTCACCTGCCCGGCGAACATCCCGTTTTCATGATCATAAAACGTGCCTGGTCCATACAAAGCCCCATACCGCAAAATAACGGAATGCGGCATTTCCGCTGCTGCCCGCTCCATCGCAATGACACCGTCAACCGAAATTTTCCGCGGCAGCGGCGCTTCTTCATCCAGCCGGTCCTTTTCGGTTGCGACCGATTCGCCAGGCTCGTAAGCCCAAGAAATGCTCTGCACAATCATTCGCGGCACCTTAGCGCCCAAGGCTGCATCAACCAGATTACGGGTCCCCTCTATGCGAATTCTCGCATTATCCGCCAGGTTCCATTCGCTTAGAGCGGTGAGTTGATGAATCACTATATCCGGACGGTAATCCGCAAGTAATTCGAACAGTCTGTCCCGGTCGTATACATCGGCGACAACGGCAAATGCTCCTGCTTGCTCGATTTGTTCCACCTTGGAAGCGCTCCTGGTCATTCCCATTACCTCGTGCCCCGCTTCGGTCAGCAAAGGCAGCAGCAAACGTCCAACAACGCCGGCAGCTCCGGCAACCATGATTTTCATAACGGCTTCGTTCTCCCTTCAACTTCGGATTAGTGCGGCTGCTCCGCGCGCGGGCTTTTCAGCTTGATCCGGAATAACAGTCGCAGCAGCGGCGATACCGCAAAGTAAATAAAGAAGGTACGGAACAATTGATAACCGGATACCATCGACAGATCCGCATTGATCTCATGGGCCAGTATCCCCATCTGATCCATCCCGCCCGGCGCAAGACTAAGTAAAGCGGTAGACCGCGATACCGGATGAAGCAAGGTCATCAACTCGCTAAGCCCCCATGCGCAAAGCATTAACACTAGACCGCTTCCGATGGCAAAAGAAAACGTCCTTACCTTCCGCTGGAGCTTGCCCGGCTTAAGCAGCAGCCCCACATACGTGCCGATCATCAGCTGCGATGCGCTTATTAACGTAGACGGAAGCGATGGCCCGTGCAGCCCGATTCCTTGCAGAATAGCTGTAGAAATCGCGGGTCCAAGCAGAAAAGCGGTCGGAAATTTGATCCGGTTGCCCGCAATCGCACAAATGGCGCATACCGGCGCAAATATCAATATGTTCGGGAATAGAGCTGCCCAGTTTTCATGCTTGGCCGCGATCGGCACGGCTGCAGCCGCCGCGTCATGCACTTGTCCGAAGATCGGACTAAACACAAGTAACGGAATCCCAATGACAATAATCATTAGCCGAACGACCTGCGTCATTGTGACAACGGTCAAATTTACGCCTTTGGTCTCCTCGGCAAGCGCCAGTACCTGCGACAAACCGCCGGGGATACTGCCAAGCAAAGCGGTCTCGAAGTCCGTATCCGAAAACCTTGACACCACAAAGGCAATTCCGCCGCATAATAGCAGCAAAATAACGGTCATCAGGCACATCGTCGGAAGCTGTACGCCCATCTCTTTGAGCGCCGTTCCCGTCATGGACAGACCGATGGTATACCCGACAATCATCATGCCGGAATTGCGGATTTGGCGAGGCCATCTATACTTGCCTTTCCATACGTTTGATGCGATTAACACTGCAATCATAGGCCCTAGCAGCCACGGTATCGGCGTATTAAGAAGGTAGAAAATGATCCCGCCGCCAACGGCGGTTACGAGAGTAATGAAAAATTTAAATCCGTTTGCTTCCGATATTGCTTGCCTGCCCATCGTTGCAATCCTTCCTTCCCTTACTCGTTAATCATACAGGAAAGTAACGATGCCTGCATAATCCTTCAGCGATTCTTTTTTCACGTCAAGCTCCTTCACTTCCCGGCTTGGTTTGCCGGCTGCCGAGATAAAATTCTCCACTTTATCGAACAAAAGCTTGCCGGGCAGTCCAAGCGCCTTAGTCCGGTAATGCATCGGAATCGTAATGGCAGGATTGAGCTGGTTCATAACCGCAGCGGCATCCGTACCGTTTAAGGTCATCTTTCCGCCAGCCGGAACCATCAGAATATCTATTTTCCCGATTTGCGCGATTTGCTCCGCCGTCAGCAGATGTCCCAGGTCACCGCTATGACATACCGTCAAATCCCCTGCCTTAATCACATAAACGATATTCGGGCCTCTTTTCTTGCCGCCTACTTTGTCATGAAAGGTCGGGATGCCTGTGATGGATACATCCTTTTTCCCGTATGGTCTTGGCTGATTAACCAGCATATATTCGCCGGAAGCCACTTGAATCTGGTTATGGTCTTTATGATCATGCGTGACGATAACGATGTCGGACTCGATATTTTTGGGCATCCTGTAGCCAAGGAGACGTCCGTAAGGATCGATCAAGATCCGCGTGCCTTCGTCTGTTGTCAGCAAGAAAGAAGATTGGCCATACCATTTGATTTTCATAAAAGAATTCCCCTTTGAATGTGTGCGTATTTCTGCACAATTTAGAATGAGAAAACCTCTGTAGAGGCTGCTCTAAAATGGATGAACGACTATTTCTAATCCAATAAATCGGATATCGTATAGTTACCCAGCACAAAATAAACCTGATCGGAAATATCCGACATGATTTGCTTGAAAGACTCGTTTACTTTTTTGCCGAAATGATGATTTCCGGTTGTGTCCAGCATGCGGTCCCATGGAGGCTCCTCTTCATGCACGGTCTTATATACCTCGCGGAGCGTAACGAGCTCCGGACGTTTCGCCAGCTGGTAGCCGCCGGTACGCCCTTGCTTCACTTCAATGATGCCGCCCTCCACGAGCTGCGACAGAATCTTGCGCAAAGCGGTTGGCTCGCAATGAATCCGCTCTGCAATTTCGCTGCTTGTCAGCAGCTCTGTCTGGGAAGCCAATACGATTAACGCCTGAACGCCAAATCCAAACCGTTTCAGTTGTGCCATAGCTGCCGGAACGTTTCCTCCTTCGCAATAATATGTGCTAATTTTAGCACACTTTAATCGGCATGACAAAATCAATGTTACTGCCTCGGACTTAGACGGATGGCTCTTCCGTATAGTATTGTAGTGATTAAGAGGTGAACAGCATGTGGAGACCGGACAGAAATGATAAAAAACCGCTGTATCAACAAATCGCGGACTATCTGGAGCAAAGAATTTCGTTAGGAGAGCTGCCTCCCGGCAGCCACTTGCCTTCCGAACGCAAGCTGGCCGAGCAATTGGGCGTTAACCGGAGCACCATTGTCCAAGCCTACGAGAATCTTCGCGCTTCCGGAATGATCGAAAGCGTGACGGGGAGCGGCACACGCGTCTGCGGGCATCTATGGGGAATGGACCCCGCGCCGAATTGGAGCCGTTACGTGGAAGGCGGTTCGTTCCTGCCTAATTTGCCATTCATGCGCAGGATTCGGGAAGCGGTTCAAAGCGGAGAGCCGTTTATTAACTTCGCAAACGGAGAATTAGCTCCAGAGCTGTCGCCTAACGAAGAGATCTCGTCGATTATGCGGAACCAGCCGTTTCATGAGCCGCTCGGATACGGAGATCCTCAAGGCTATGTCCCGCTGCGCTCGGCAATAACCGACTTTCTTCAAGAGCAGCGCGGGATTCAATCCACCGATGACTCCATTCTGGTTACTTCGGGCTCTCAGCAATCCTTGTATCTCATTACGCAATGCCTGCTGAATCCGGGTGATGCGATCGCGATCGAAAATCCGTCGTATTGCTACTCCCTGCCTATGTTCCAATCAGCGGGTATCCGCTTGTTTGGATTAACGGTCAATGAAGATGGAGTTGATCCGGAGGAAATACGGGCTCTATACAAGCAGCACCGGATCCGCATGGTATTTCTCAATCCGAACTTTCAGAATCCGACCGGAATGGTCATGAGCGCCCAGCGGAGAGAAGAGGTCTTGAGTTGCTGTGAACAGCTCGGAATACCTATCGTTGAGGATGATCCGTTCAGCTTGACCTCCTACGATGACAACGCTCCTCCTCCTATCAAGGCTATAGACCGGAACGGAAGCGTCTTATATATCGGTTCCTTATCGAAGGTAGCGGCTTCCGGCCTTCGGATCGGCTGGATGGCAGCGCCTCATACGGTTATCCAGCGTCTGTCGGATGCACGGCAGCAGATGGATTTTGGCCTTAGCATGTTCCCGCAATGGATAGCAGCGCATTTGCTCGAGTCCGCTTCGCTTACTCCGCATCTGGAACGGCTGAGGGACTCGCTTCGCCTGCGTCGCGACATGATGGCGGAGGCGCTGCAGACGAAACTTGGGAACGAGGTCTCCTTCCATTTGCCCCAAGGAGGATTAAATCTCTGGTGTAAAATCAACCGAAAAATCAAAGATTACCACCTGCTTAACAACGGGATCAAACATGGCGTATTGTTCATTCCGGGCAGCGTGTTCGGCACAGAGCCGGGATTTGTCCGATTATCCTATGCCCGTTCTTCCGTCGACGAAATTGTGACGGGGATTGATAAATTTGCCCTAGCATTGAGAGCGACGATGTCAAATTAAAAAAGACGTATGCAGCGTCCTCATTCCGGACACAAAGCATACGTCTTTTTATTTTAATGAGCCTTCTGCTCCGCTTCCAGAAGCTCCTCGCCGTGTACAGCCATACGTCCGAATAATACAATAAGAAACGGACCGGATATAAACGCCGCCGTCAGAAATATAAAGGAGATTAGTTCCTTCAATGCGTACCACCCTTTGCTTTATGATGTTAGTGACCTCATCATAAAGTCCGGGCATGCTTCTGTAACCAGCCAATTTTGCGTAACTTAAGCCATCCAATCCGGCTAGGAACAAACATAAAATGCCTCCCGGCTTACAGGAGGCATCTCATCAGCTGTTTGCTTTTGCCGTCGATTGACGGATATTGATTTCCGGCCGCAGCACGATTCTTTTTTTGACCGGCTCGGCTTCGTCCAGATTGGAGATCATCAATTGGAACGCCTGCTTCGCCATGCTGGCAATCGGCTGTGCTACCGTAGTAAGCGGCGGATCTACGACAGCCGCCAGGATTGTATCGTCAAAGCCTACAATCGACAGCTCCTCGGGCACCTTGATCCCGAGACTCCTCGCTTCCTGCATCGCCCCGATTGCAAGCACGTCGTTACAGCAGAATATCGCGGTTGGACGGTCCCCGCGGCCCAGCAGCTCGCCGGCTCCGCGGCGTCCTTCCTCAACCATGTAATCGCAGATGACGAGATTGCGATCGTCGAATGAAATCTGCCGGTCCTGCAGCCCTTGCTTGAAGCCGCGGATCCTTTCCCGGGCGCTGCTTACCTTCAATTGCTCGGACAAGATGGCGATCCGGGTATGACCCATTTCAATCAAATGCTGCGCAGCCATCAACCCGCCAACATAGTCGTCGGCTACAACCGTATCTACTTCCAAAGCTGACGCTTCACGCGATATCATCACAATCGGAATTTTTCTGGCCTGCAGGTTGGTCAGGATATCCAGGTTGTCTACCCCGGTTCCAATCAGGATACCGTCAACGTTCTTTTGTTCCAGCAGCGCAATATAACGTTCCACCCTCTCGTCTTTATTGTCCGTGCTGCACATGATCACGCTATACCCCAATTGATGCGCCTGATCCTCGATAGCCCGCGCAATCTCGGAGAAGAACGGGTTGGATATATCCGGTATAAGCAATCCTAGCGTATAGGTCTTCTTCCCCATCAGGGCGGAAGCATTTACGTTAGGCTGGTAATTCATCTGCTCCATAATTTTAAAGATTTGTTCCCGTCTTTTCTTGCTGACATTGCCTTTTCCGTTAATGGCATTGGAGACAGTGGCAATCGAGACCCCTGCTTCTTTGGCCACATCGTATATGGTTGCTTTCATGCCGAATCCCTCTGAAAAGTAAGATGGGGGATAGATGACCTATCCCCATGATTTCCTATTATGAGTGTTTCTATCAGCAGTTGCAACCGCTCGGAGCGCCAATTGCCGGGCTTACTTGGCCGTAGAGTTCAAGATCCATTGATGATCGGGATCATTGTGGAATTTCCATACGCGGCGCGGTCCCGCCATGACATTCAGGTAATAGACTTCATAGCCGGGAGGTGCCGCAACCGGATGATAGCCTCGCGGAACAAGCACGGCCTCGCCGTTCTTCACGACCAGCGTCTCATCCAGATCCCTTTCATCCGTATAGACCCGCTGAATCGCGTAACCTTGCCCGGGATCTACCTTGAAATAATAGGTTTCCTCCAGAATCGATTCCTCCGGAAGATTGTCCCGGTCATGCTTGTGAGGCGGATAGCTGGACCAGTGGCCGCTTGGCGTAAACACTTCTACCACAAGCAGGCTGTCGGCCGGCTCCTGCTCCGGCAAAATATTTTGGACGAGACGTTCGATATTGCCGGAGCCCCTTACTTCCGTCCCTACCTGTTCAGGCGCGATCAAACGCGCTTCATGGTTTCCGTGGCCAGGCGCGGAGCAGACGGCAACCTCCAATTCCGTAAGAGCCTCGATTCCGTAAGATTGACCATTAGGGACATAGACCGAATACGGCGGGATTTTCTCGAAAACACTCATCCGCCGGCCGATTTCGCTCCATTCCTTGCCGGCAGCCTTTACGTTCGCCAGCCCGCTCAGCAGAACAAGGCATACTTCCTTGTCTTCCGTTTGTCTCTCGACGGTCTGGCCCTTCTGCAATTTCAGAACTTCAAAACCGACATAGGTCCATCCGGCCGATTCAGGCGTAATGGACAGGACGGAGCCGTCCGGACCCGCTGCTCTCTCTGATGTGACGATAAGCTTGGACATGTTCGATACCTCCGTTATAGTATGGCAGACTGAAGCAGCAATTCGTCCAGCTCTGCCAGCTTGATCGATCGGTTCAGCTTGCAGGACAGCTTCGCGGCAAGCGCGATCCGTTCTGCCTGCAATCCGTCTTCTCCGGTTACCGGCAATGCCGTGCCGTGAACCAGACTGTCGATAAACTGCTTCGACTCGTCCGCGTAAGCGCCCATATAACGCTCCAGGAAGAAATGCAGCGGTTTGTCGGAAATAATTCCTTCTGCCGTGCTCACAACAGCCGTATTCGGATGGTCGTTGGCAATCGCAACGCTCCCTTTGGAGCCAAACACTTCAACGCGTTGATCGTAGCCGTACACCGCCTGGCGGCTGTTGTCGATAACGCCTAGGGCGCCGTTTGCGAACTTCAGAGTAACAATGGCCGTATCGATATCGCCGCATTCTTCAAATACGGGATCAACGAGAACGCTACCTTGCGCGAATACTTCCACGACCTCGCTGCCGGATACAAAACGCGCGATATCGAAATCGTGAATGGCCATATCCATAAACAATCCGCCGGAAACTTTAATGTATTCCTTGGATGGCGGATTCGGATCGCGGGAAGTAATCTTTACGATATGCAAATCCCCGATGGTTCCCGCTTCCACATGCTCTCTTACCCGTTTGAAGTTATGATCGAAGCGGCGGTTGAATCCGATTTGCAGCTTCACCCCGGCTTCCTTCACCGCTTTAATCGCTTCAGCCGTTTCCAAGATGGACATGCTGACCGGCTTCTCGCAGAAAATATGCTTGCCGGCTTGCGCCGCCTGCTTGATCAGCGGCACATGCGTATCGGTGGAGGAGCAAATAAAGATAGCATCGATATCCGGATGCCCGATAATCGCATCGGAATCTTTGGACAAGAGGCCAATGCCCTTTGCCGCCGCCCAGGCTTCAAGCTCCGGTCCGGCGAACAGATCGCTGACGCCAACGATCTCGACCTCCGGATGCTTAAGCAGATTTTCTGCATGTATTTTACCGATTCGGCCAGCGCCGATGATGCCGATTTTCACTTTTGACATCGAGTAGACCTCCCGTATGATCGATTACCAGCGTGTTGTAACCATTTTCTTGCGCGTGAAGAACTCGACGCCATCGGTGCCGTTTGCGTGCAGGTCGCCGTAGAACGATTTCTTCCAGCCCGAGAACGGGAAGAAGGCCATTGGAGCCGGAACGCCCAGGTTAACGCCAAGCATGCCTGCATCAATCGTTTCGCGGAATTGACGCATCGACGCCCCGCTTTGCGTGAACAGGCAAGCGCCATTCGCGAATTCGGAACGGTTAGCCAGCTCGATTGCTTCGTCCAGCGTGTCTACGCGTACAATCGACAGGACAGGAGCGAAAATTTCGTCCTCCCAAATTTTCATCTCGCTTTGCACCTTGTCAAAGATGGTTGGGCCAACAAAGTAGCCTTGACCATCCGAAGCAGCATCCTTCCGGCCGTCGCGGATCAGCAGAGCGCCTTCCTTCTCGCCGATGTCGATATATTTAAGCGTACGTTCCTTGTGAGGTCCGCGAATAACAGGACCAAGGAATACGCCGTCCTCCATGCCGTTGCCGATCGTAATGTTGTCGGCAGCTTCCTTAAGCTTGCCGACAAGCGTGTCGCCAACCTCGCCTACGGCCACAACGACGGAGCACGCCATGCATCGCTCGCCCGCGGAGCCAAAGGCTGCGTTTACGATTTCTTTTACCGTCAGATTCAGATCCGCATCCGGCATAACGATCGAATGGTTTTTCGCGCCGGCAAGCGCCTGCACGCGTTTTCCGTGCGCCGAAGCCGTTTTATACACATATTCGGCTACAGGCTGAGAGCCTACGAACGAAATCGCCTTAATCGTTGGATGCTCCAGCATGCCGTTTACGACATCGTGAGCGCCGTGAACGATATTAAACACGCCTTCGGGAAGTCCCGCTTCCTGCAGCAGCTCAGCCAGACGGTTAGCCAGAAGCGGCGTACGCTCCGAAGGCTTCAGAACAAACGTATTGCCGCAGGCAATCGCAAGCGGGAACATCCAGCAAGGCACCATCATCGGGAAGTTGAACGGCGTAATGCCGCCAACAACGCCAATCGGATAGCGGTACATGCCAGATTCCAGGTTGGTTGCGATATCGGGAAGCTGTTTGCCCATCATCAGGTTTGGCGCGCCTGCCGCAAACTCCACGCATTCGATCCCCCGAAGCACCTCGCCGTACGCTTCGCCGTAGCTCTTGCCGTTCTCCAACGTTACCAGCTTCGCAAGCTCATCCCAGTTGTCGACCAGAAGCTGCTGATATTTGAAAAGAATACGAGCTCTCTTTGGCACCGGCGTTCGGCTCCAAGTTTTGAATGCTTCGGCAGCCGTGCGTACGGCCAGATCAACGTCTTCTTTCGTAGACAAAGGAACGTTTGCGAGAACTTCTTCGGTAGCCGGGTTGTAGACTGGCTCGCTTTGCGTTGCTGCAGCTTCTACCCATTGACCGCCAATCCAGTTTTTTAATTGTTGTGTCATAGGAGCACCTCTTCCTTGTATTTGCGAATTAGACTACAATTTCACCGCGTTCGCAGCGGGCGATATAATCATGAACCTGCTCTGCTCTTGGCATGGCATCCGAGCAGCTGTGGCTGGAAATAACGATACACGCGGACGCGCTGCCGAACTCCATGCTTTTCTCGAGCGTCCAGCCCTGCATAACGCCGTACAGGAAACCAGCCGCATAGGAGTCGCCGGCGCCAAAGGTCTTGATCACCTTGGCTGGGAACGACTTGGCACGGTGGCTTGCCCCGTCCTTCGTGTAAGCGATGGAGCCTTCTTTGCCGTGCTTGATAATGACGATCTGAGCGGAATGATTGAACCATCTCGATGCCGTGCTATGATCGTTATGCTCCTGCTCGAAGCATTCCATCATATCGAACTCTTCCCGCGTTCCGAGGATAATGTCGCATTTCTCGGCGGCAAGATTATAATAAACGGCCGTTTCCTCTTGCGATTTCCATGTATAAGGGCGGTAATCCAGATCAAAGGCAATAACCGTGCCATGCTTCTTCGCGTATTGAAGCGCTTGGAACACCGCTTCGCGCGAAGGGCTTTGGGCAAGCGCCGTTCCGGAAATAAGAAGCAGCTTGGATTTCGCGATCAGCTCCTCATCCACTTCGCCTGGCGTAAGCAGCAGATCGGCCACGTTGTCGCGGTACATCAAGATGCTGCAGTCGGTTGGACTCTTAATTTCGGTAAAAGCAAGCCCGGTAACCGCACCCGTGTAGTCGTTTACGACATTGCTTGTATCAATCCGGTTCTTCTTCAGATAATCGCGGATAAAGCGGCCCATCTGATCATTGGCGATTTTGCCGATAAATGCGGTCTTCAGATCGAACCGCGACATGCCGATCGTAATATTGGCCGGAGAACCGCCCACATATTTCGTGAACGTACTGGTCTCTTCCATCGGACGGTTAATTTCGTTCGCGTTCAGATCGATGCAGAGACGGCCGATTGCCGTGAAGTCGAGAGACCGGTCAGCCGGAAACTTGATGTCGTTCATTGGGATTCCCCCGCTTTCGTAGGAAGTAGCGACTCCAGATAAGTGATGGCTTTGGACGCGAATTCGTATGCCGGAGATTTGGCAGGATCCTGTTCCCCCTCAAGCATTGCCCAGCCGTTATAACCGCGGGCCAGCAGCTCCTCCACAACCGGGCGGAAATCAAAATCTCCGGTTCCCGGAACCGTAAACACGCCTTTGCGGATACAAGTGATAAAATCGGCCTTTTCCGCTCGCGCCTCATCCAGCACATGCTGTCTTACATCCTTCAGATGAATGTAGGCGATCCGGTTATAATGCTTGCGAAGCACCTCAAGCGGATTGGCTCCGCCATAGTAGGCATGCCCGGTATCAAACAGCAGGTACACGAGGTCCGGGTCGGTCAGCTCCATTAGACGGTCGATTTCTTCCGGGCTTTCCACGGCCGTTCCGCCATGATGATGGTAGGTCAGCTTAAGACCATGCTGCTTGGCCAGTGCTCCGGCTGCATTCAGCCCTTCGGCAAGACTCTTCCAGCCTGCTTCGTCAAGCGGAATAATTTCCTTCTCGTGAGGCGTGCGGCGCGGATCGAAATGAAGCGAACCGCCAACCTCGCAAGTACTGATCACCGTACTGCCCATTTCCTTGAGGAATTCGACATGCTGCTCGTAAGCCGCAAGCTCTTCCTCCCGGTAAGCCGGATCCGAGAACAGCACGGATTTCCACTGGGATACCAGCTGCAGGTTTCTTTTCGCCAGCTCCTGCTTCAGAACCTCGATATCAGTCGGATACTTGCGTCCCATCTCGGTACCGGTCAGGCCTAACCGCTGCATATCGTCCATAATTTGCTCGTATGTGGTGTCGGCACCATGCTCCTTCACGTCTTCTCCGACCCAGTTGATCGGATGGGCGCCAATCTTGAACGGCAATGTCTTCATCAGCCTCAGCTCCCTTAGCGTCTTATATCGTTCTTGCGGCGCGGATCCGCTGTTTCATGTCCACATGCGCGTCCAGCACTTTATTGCTGACTGATACTTCCGGTACGCCAACGTTCCACCAGGATTCGTAACCGGCTGTATTGGTGCCCGGCACGACAGGAATTTCGATCAAGGTCGATACCGTCTCTTGCTTGGCTTGAAGGAGCGCTGCCTTAAGCTCTTCCGCGGAATTCGCCTTATAGGCTTTTGCCCCTAAGCTGCGGGCATGTGCCGCAAAGTCAATCGGCATATAGCTGCCGGTAAGTCGTCCCGTAGCATTGTCGCGGTAGCGGAATTCGTTGCCGAAGCCTTCGCTTCCGTGGCCGCGCTGCAGGTTGTGAATACACTGGAAGCCGTGATTATCAAATAATAAGATCGTGATTTTAACGCCTTCCTGCAGGCTTGTGATCAGTTCGGAATGAAGCATGAAGTAGCTTCCATCCCCTACAACGGCGTAAACTTCTCGCTCACCAGCTGTTGCCAGCGCCGCGCCAAATGCTCCGCTCACCTCATAGCCCATGCACGAAAAACCGTATTCCATATGGTAAGTCTTCGGCTGGGCCGGTCTCCACAAGCGGTGCAGATCCCCCGGCAGGCTGCCTGCCGCGCAGACAATGACGGAGCTTGGATCAATCGTGTTCTGAATAACGCCAAGCGCATGGGTCTGGGCAAGTCCTTGCTCATGCTCCAAGGTGTATAACCGGTCTACCTCGGCATCCCAGGTCTTTTTCAGATCCGCAACTTCATGATCTCCATAAGCGGTTTGATAGCCGGATGCCGCAAGAGCCTCTCCAAGCTGCGTTAGTCCCAGTCTGGCATCGCCTGTCAAGGCAGCGCCGCCCCATTTGGCGGAATCCAGCGGACTCACGTTAATATTTATAAATTGAACATCATCCGCAAAAGCCGATTTGGAAGATGTGGTAAAGTCGGAATACCTTGTTCCTACCCCTATGATGACATCCGCTTGCTTGGCCAGCAGGTTGGCAGCCAGCGTTCCCGTTACTCCAACGCCGCCAACATTGAGAGGATGATTCCAAGGGAGCACGCTTTTTCCGGCTTGGGTCTCCGCTACCGGAATGCCGTACGTCTCCGCCAAGTCTTGAAGCTCGCTCACGGCCGATGCGTACAATATGCCTCCGCCGGCAATAATAAGCGGCTTCTTCTTGCCCTTAAGCAGCTCTGCCGCGCGCTTCACCGCACCCTGGGCAGGCGGACGGCGATCGATATAATGAATGCGCTTACCAAAAAACGCTTCCGGGTAATCGTAAGCTTCTGCCTGAACATCCTGCGGCAATGCTAACGTTACCGCACCCGTCTCCGCCGGGTCCGTCAACACGCGCATCGCTTGGAGCGCTGCCGACATGAGCTGCTCGGGCCGTACGATACGGTCCCAATATTTGCTGACCGGCTTGAAAGCATCCGTAGCGGACACCGTATAATCGGAAGCGACTTCCAGCTGCTGAAGCACCGGGTCAGGTTGGCGGGATGCAAAGTTGTCTCCGGGCAGCAACAGTACGGGGATGCGGTTCACGGTAGCTGTTCCAGCGGCGGTCACCATATTCAGCGCGCCCGGTCCGATAGAAGAGGTACACGCATAGATTTGCAGGCGGTTCTTTTGCTTGGCAAAGGCCGCAGCCGCATGCACCATGCCTTGCTCGTTTTTGCCCTGGATCAAAGTCAGACTGCCGGGGCTATACTCCAGCGCCTCGCCGATCCCCGTTACGTTGCCGTGTCCAAAAATCCCCATGACGCCTTGAACGAACTTGATCTCCTCGCCATCGATTGAAACATACTGCGCATCGAGGAACCGAACCAAAGCCTGGGCCATCGTCAATCGGATAGTAGTCATAGTGCCTCCCGTTTAGTTAATCGCTTAATTAGACATAAAATAAGTAAATGTAAAGACTTTATTCGACAATATGAAACAAAGTTAAGTAAAATTAGTTAAGCGCTTAACTCCATTATACATACCGCCCTGTATTTTTCAATTCCTTTTGGAAAGAAAATTTGATGAGCTGCTTCAAACCTGGTGGATTTTGGTCTTATCAAAGAAGAATGAACGAACAGATGTCGAATGTATTTTATATTGATGCTTATATCCGGGAGGTCTGAAATGAAGGTCAAACGAATCGTCGCAAATATCTTTGCAAAGGATGCCGCAGCGGCAAAATGCTTCTACCAGGATGTGCTCGGCCTTGATTTATTGATGGATCATGGTTGGATTAGAACATATGGTTTAGATGAAGAGATGCACATTCAACTTAGTTTTGCTTCGCAGGGTGGCTCAGAAACGCCAACGCCCGACCTATCGATTGAAGTCGACGATGTCGATGCTGCATTGGAAGGCATGAAGAGAGCTGGATTTCCTATAGAATACGGACCTGTTAATGAGCCTTGGGGCGTTCGGCGATTCTATGTCCGCGATCCGTTTGGCAAGCTTATTAATATTCTTGCTCATGAGTAAATGGTAAGGTGATAACAGTGTATCTTATGCGAGGTGTGTCGGGATTCCTTGCCGATGAATTGCCAAAAGTCAATTCAATAAATTTCAAAAGACTTTGCCACGCGGTAGCGGACTATTCCAAAGGAAAACTACTGTCCTTTGAAGAACCGTATTTATCGCGGAACTTTTTCAAAGCGGAGCTTGATATGGTGGACAGACGTGCTTTTATCCTGTTAAACAGTTCTTATCCATTCGTTGCGTTTGCTTCTTCCGTTCAATACTTCGATATTGCATTTGTCGACGACTCGCTTTCTAGTGTTATAGATGCATCGAGTAGCGGTTTCAAAGTGTTAACTGTAAATACACTTAAACAACGATTAGTTATTGATAAGAAAACACATGCGTTGTTAAACGAAAACAACCTAAATAAGGCGGAATTAGACCAAATATTGTATTGGAAACCAAAGACTGTAGGAGATGTCATTTTTAACTTTTGGGACTAAAATCTCTCTTGAAAGATGTGATAACCATATAATGATTGATTTCTTGAGAAATAAGAGTATAAAAGCTTACAACGAAATTATTGAGATAGCAGAAAAGCCTGCCCTCTTGTTCTCTAATGACAGCGGTCAATACATTTCAGAAGCTAAATATAATCTCTATACCATTCAGAAGTTAAATAAACTAATGAAGAAAGACAGTGTTTCTATTCATGAGTTAGAAAAGATTTTTATCTTTATTGAGTATGCATGGTCGGCATATTTAAAGAAGCATTTTAGGGGGAAATCTTTTCTTTTTTACGTTTGGGGAGATTCTCAAATACCTGCCTTCAGGATATCCGTTTTTTCTTATTATGAGGGATTAGAGTTGCCATTTGGTTGTACGTTGAACAAGGTAAGCAATTTACAGAATGTACTGATTCAATACAAAAAGGAAGCACAGTTTGATGGTTTAACGATTATCGGAACGGATGAATCAATTCTAAATGATGACGGAACTGAAATGAATTACATCCTAAATGTATATTCCAAAATCATTACTTGCTAGTTACATGACGAATATAAAAAAGCAGGGTGGAATACGAAGATTCCACCCTGCTTTTTGTTCTATAACCTTATTCATAAATGCGAATTTCAATCACTTCGGCATGTTCGCCTCCGTTGGTTTCCTTTACCACAGCCCGGATCCGATCCGTCCGTACCGGCTTGCCCAGCGTATGGATTTTTTTACGTGTCCGGTTCCCGCCGTCGCTCGCGACTGTGATCCATTCGCCGCTTGCCCATGCCTGCAGCTCATACGATTTGGCAACCTCCGGAATAACAAGGAACGGTGTCTCATGATGATGAAGGTTAATCAAATCCTCGTTCACGTCATCGTTAAAGGTGATATGAACTTCCCTTACATCGGCCGGCGCTTCAAGCGCAATCTCCACCCATTCCTCCCGGCCTTCCGCCAACGGCTGGGACACCCACGAATGCGGGCCGCCATACGGACGCGCATAACCGTCAATGACTTTGTCCGGCGCAAAAGCTCCTGTGCCAACCGCAAAGCAGAAAGGCTTCCGAACCAGTCGTTTCATGGACCACTCAATCACCGGCTGATCCGGCTGATGGTCCTCCAGATCGGAGCTTACCATCGGCTTAACCCCTCTCTCGAACGCTAGCACGCCAGTAAACGGAACGGCTGACGTGTGGAGGCTAACCGCTTCATTGGCGCGGACAATAACAAACACATTGCAAGGCTCATCACCAAAGAGCTCACTGTCTGCAGGCACATCCAGCCATTGGTTCTCCCCCGCTGCAACCGGGATAGTTAAGGCTTGCTTAAAGCCAGCGGGCACATAATTCTCCGGACGGCCCGTATCCCAGAGCTCAACGGTCAAGCTGGTTGCTTCGGATGCTGAAACGAGAAGAGTTAATTTATTAAAGCCGCCGTCAGCAGGAAACACAAATCCGATATCCGAAGCAAGCCGATACTCTTCTGCCGGACGATCAAGCCAGATTTGCGTCATCGTACTGGATGCCGTCACCGTTCCCGTTCTCGCTAAATCCGCCGGATCTTCATTGCGTAGACCAATAATGGAAGCATCCATGCGCAGCATCGTTTGCTGAAGCTCGGTTAAATGCCGCTCGCGCAGCTCGCGTGGCGTAATGCCTTTGCTGGCCGACAGAGCGGCGCCAACGCCGGCCGCCTCCCCCATTACCGCGCAGGTTGCCATAACGCGGGTTGTCCCAAAGGCAACATGAGAGGCGCTGACATTACGTCCCGCGAACAGCAGATTGCCGACATTCCGGGAGTACAAGGAGCCGAACGGAATATGGTAGATGCCGTCGGCATGGAGATGCTTGGAGCCGCTTTCGGTTGCGTACATGCCTTGCGGCGGATGCAGGTCAATCGACCAGCCGCCAAAGGCGATGCGGTCCTCGAACGGACGCTGGGAGATCACGTCGTTTTGAGTCAGGATGGTATCGCCCAGAAAGCGCCGGTATTCGCGCTTGCCCGGAATGGAGCCTACCCATTCCAGCGTCATATGGTCGGCTTCGAATTTGCCGGAGTTTTTAATATAATCCCAGATTCCGTAAATAACGGACCATAATTCATCCCGAATCCGTTCGTTCTCATGGACGGTATCGAACTCGCCGCCCCATTCGATCCACCAGTAGTGACAGCCGGAGTCGCCGCTGCGGATCACGCGCTTGATCGGAATCGAGGTTGTCGTAATGTCTTTCGCAAACGAAGGAGCAACGAACCGGACCGGCTTGCCGGCGTCCTTCGTATAGAACAGCAGTGTGCTTCCAAGCGTAATATCGTCGGCAACTTCAGGGGCCCAGTCTTCCCCGAATTCGTCACGAGCCTCACGCCCGATCCGGTAAGCCGCCCCTGCCAGGAAGCCAACAAGTCCATCCCCCGTACAATCGAGGAACACTTCGCTCTCAAACGTAATTTCCCGTTCCGAGCCCATCATCCAGCCCGTTACGCTGCGAATCGTCCTGTCGTCGAGTTCTCCGTCCGCTTCGACTTCCCGGACATCCGTATTCATATACAAGGCTAGATTAGGCTCCGCTCTTACCGCTTCCAGCAGCGTTACATCCCAGAGATAAGGATTGCCTTCCGGATTGCGATACTGGTTCTGAATGAAGAGCTCTCCCATAATGCCGGTTTCGCGGGCATACCGGTTAACGCCATGCCCGGTAGCGCCGCATACCCATACCCGCACCTCGGAGCTGGAATTGCCGCCAAGCACAGGGCGGTTATGGACAAGCGCCACCTTCTGCCCCAATCTTGCAGCGGCAATCGCCGCGCTGATTCCTGCCAGACCTCCGCCAATAACCGTTACATCGGACTTTACCCTCTCATGTCTCATGTCATAAGCCTCCTTCAATTTAGCCTTTAACGGCCGTACTGGAAATACCTTGTATAATGTACTTCTGGCCAAGCAGGAAAATTAGAATCATAGGAACGATTGCCGCCGAAGAGGCTGCCATCATGCCGTTGTAATCAACGTTGTTTTCCAGAACGAAATTCTGGAGGCCTAGAGGAATCGTATACAGCTTGGGACTTTGCAGGAAGACAAGCGCATTCTCGTAATCATTCCATTGCCAAGAGAAATCGATAATCGCAAACGTCGCCAAGGCCGGCTTAGCCAGCGGCAGAACAAGACGGAAGAAGATCCGGAAATGCCCCGCGCCGTCAAGAAAAGCCGACTCCGTAATCTCCTTCGGAATGCCCAGGAAAAACTGCCGGAGCATAAACACGCCAAAGATCGAAAACATGGCTGGCAATATGAGCGCCCAATGGGTGTTATAAATATGAAGCCAGTTAAACATGATAAATTTCGGAACAAAGATAACTTGAGGAGGAATCATCATCATGGATAAATAGACCATAAAAAGGGTGTTCCGCCCTTTAAATTCCGTACGGGCAAAGCCGTAAGCGGCAAGCGCCGACATAAAGACGGCGCCGGCTGTGCCTATCACCGATATTTTCAGAGAGTTCAAATAATAAGGCAAAAAGTTATAGCTTCCCGACCAAATCCGCTTATGACTGCTCCAGTCGAGCTTCGAAGGAAGCCAATGGCGGAATACTTCGCTTGGGGTCTGGAAGGATGTGCTGATCATCCATAAGAAAGGGACAATCATAAACAACCCTGCGATCAGCATCAAGATCGTAACGGAAAGCTTAACCGGTAGGTTCTTATTGGTTTCAATCATCAGGCTTGCTCCTCTCTTAGTAATGGACCCAGCGTTTTTGGCCAACCCACTGGATGATCGTAATGATTAGAATAAAAGCGAACAGGAACCACGATATCGTTGACGCATAACCCATCTCATAGTAACTGAAGGCTGTTTTGTAGACGAACAGCGACAAAATGGTCGTGCTGCCGCTTGGACCGCCGCCCGTAATAGCCTGGATTAGAGAGAAGGACTTAACGGTCATAATCAGACCTGTAATAAGCAGCATAAAGGTTGTTGGACTAACAAGCGGCCATACGATCCGCCAGGTAATGGTTGCCGAGCCTGCTCCGTCGATACGCGCGGCTTCCAGCTGTTCGGTCGAGATTTCCTGGAGGGCCGCCAAGTATATAATCATGTTGTAGCCAAGCATAAACCAGATTTGGATCACGTCGATCGCATACATCGCCGAGCTTGTATCCGCAAACCAGCCCGGAGGCGATACAATGCCGATAAAGCGAAGCACCTCATTGATTGGTCCTTGGGACGGCTGGAACAGCAGCATCCAGACAAACGCAACGGCTACGCCGCTTGAGATATACGGCAGGAAGAACATCCCCCTGAGCAATCCCTTCAAGTACACGCTTCGGTTGAGCACCAGCGCAACGAGGAATGCCAGCCCCAGCGAGACGGGAACGGAGAACAGGAAGATGGCGGTATGCTTAAGCGAGGCATAGAATTGATCATCGCCGAACAAACGGTTGATATTGTCCATGCCGGTGAACTTCCAGTTGGGATTAGCGAATTGATAATCCGTAAACATCATGGCGAAGGAATACAGGGCAGGCAAAATAAAGAAGGCCAGGATGCCCAGCATATTCGGTAAAACAAACGCGTAACCAATCCAGCCTTGCTTCTGAATCCAGCTTTTCCTTTTCACAGAAAACGCCGCCTTTCTTGATCGTATAGAGCTGTCTGAATATAGCAAAGAGAGAAGAAGGAAGCGGGGAATCCTTCTTCTCTCTTGGGGGCTGAAAGGCTATATTCGGTTACTTGATATATTCCTGATGGCGTTTGGCCATATTTTTGAGCGTGGTATCAAGATCCTGCTCGTTTAAGAAGAATTTCTCGTACTCTTCCTTCCGCGCATCCAAAGCCTGCTGCGGTACGCTGAGCTGGAACGAAGGGAACTGGCCAAATACGACTTTGTTCATTGATTCGGTATCGTACTTGTCTTCTACGCCTTTAAGCAGCAGATCCATCGCTTGTTTGTTGTCTACGCTCTTCGATGACGGAATACGTCCGCCGCTTGCCATCGGCAGCATGCCGCCGTCCGCATACCATTTCGCAAACTTCCAGGCAGCGTCCTGATGCTTGGATTTCGCGTTTACGGAAAGCACGTCGCCTAGACCGCCCGGATATTTGTAATCCTTCTGGTCCGCCGTTACTTTAGGAATCGTAGCGAACGCGATTTTGAAGTCATGAGGGAAATTGGTCAAGTCATTCGCGTTACGGAAAATAAATTCGCCTGCCGACAGCATCGCTGCCTCGCCTTTCAGGAACATCGTGTCTACCGGCATCTTGCTCGTTACCTGCTCGCCGTACTCCGGCGTCGATTTGTCTACAAACATCATGTCATGAACCGTTTGCAATTGTTTCTTCCAGAGATCGTTATCGAAGTTGGAAGTCCCGTCCGGCTTCGTTACACCAAGACCGGCAATCGTTCCGTCGATTGTAGCGGTGAACGCAGCATCATGCTGGAGAAGTCCGTATACCTTGTCATTTTTCAGCTTGCTCGCGTACTCTCTCAGATCATCCCAGGTCCAGTCCACAGAAGGGATCGGCAGTCCGGCAGCGTCCAGCATATCTTTGTTCAGCCAGATGAACAGCATATTTTTCTTTGTGGGAATACCGTAATATTTGTCTCCGATTTTCCATTGCGCCGCATCCTGCCCCATCTGATCATCGATGTTGTAATCGGTTTTGCCGCTAAGATCGAGTGCTACGCCGGCGTCCACGCGTTTTTGCAACCTAGTGAGCGTGTAGTTGATATAGAGGTCCGCATCCTGTCCGGTCATAAGCGCCGTGTCAAGCTTCAGGTTGCCGGGATCATCGTTGACGTAGCGGATATATTCAACCTGAATATCCGGATTTTCCTTATTCCAGTTGTCAATGACGGCTTGAGGGCCCGCTTCTGCGGGAACGGCTCCCCACAGGGTAAGCTTTACTTTCTCTCCGGGTTTGCCTGCCGGAGATTCGCTTGCCGTTCCAGGGCTTGCACCGGTATTTCCGTTATTGCCGCCGTTGCTTCCGCATGCCCCAAGAATCGTTGCAGCCAAGGTCGTAATCAGTACGGTCTTTAACCAGCCTTTTCTTTTCATTCGTTTTCCCCCTTCTGAAGATGTCCAGCCTGTTTGCTACGTCTTTAACTTTATCACCTGCCCGGCAATTGGGGGATGAACAGCGTTTGGGGAATCATAGAACGAATTTTTGTTCTTTGCGGTATTCGTTTGGCGTGACGCCGCACCATCGTTTGAAGATTTTGATGAAGTAGTTGTCATTCTCGAAGCCTACGGTTCTGCCGATATCGCTGACGGTCCTCTCGGTCTCTGCAAGCAGCATTTTCGCTGCCGCCACGCGCCGGTTCTGGATATAATGCGTTAAGGTGGAGCCCGTCTTCTTCTTGAACAAATCGCTGACGTAGCTTGCATCCATGCGGATCAAATCAGCGAGACTCTTCAAGGTGATATCCTCGGCGAAATGCTCTTCAATATAGGCAATAATGCGATTCATCTCCGGATGATCGGTTGGCTCCTGCGCCGTCTTCTCCGGAAACCACTTGTCCGCCTTGCGCAGCTTCTCCATTCTCGCAAGCTCGGCGGCTACCTTCTCCATCGCCTGCCTTAAGCCTGCCAAATCCAAAGACAGCTTCATCAAGTACCCCGAAGCTCCATATTCTACGGCCTGACGGGCATATTCGAATTCGCTGACGGCCGTAAGCATAACAAACCGGCATTCGAACCCTTCCTCCCTGGCAAGCTGCAAGAGCCGTACGCCGTCTATCACCGGCATAAAAATATCGGATATCACGACATCGGGCTGAAGCTCCCGGATCATCCGCAGCCCTTCTTCGCCATCTGCCGCTTCGCCAACAATTTCAAACGGAATATCCGCCTTCGAAAATAATTTGCGCAAGCTTGCTCTTGCATGCTGCTCATCCTCAACGATTAATGTCCGCCACATGGGCAAGTCCCTCCTCCGTATAAGGTTTGGATAACAGCAGCGGGCAATTCATCGTCACCCGCGTTCCTTCTTCCGACGATTCCAACTGGAGTCCCGAAGGCTGATTTTTGAACATGAGCTCCAGACTTTCCCGCAAGTTCTGGATACCGATGCTTTTCCGTTTCCGCGCGGATTGCCTATTCTTCGCCTTCTCGATCCCAACTCCGTTATCGATCACTTCCAGAATAAGCTGCCTGCCCCGGCTAGCTGCCCGTATAATGATGCGCCCTTCCCGCTGGGATTGTCCAAATCCGTGCAGCAGCGAATTTTCGACAAGCGGCTGCAGACTGAACTTCGGAATTAGCGCAAATTCAAGCTCGCCCTCTACCTCGTATTGAACCTCAATGCCATGTCCAAACCGCTTCCGCTGAATGTCCATATAAGATTCAATAAGGATGATCTCCTCTTTGAGAAGAATAAGGTCAGCCTCCGTATTTAGCGTCGTTTCCAGTATCTTTCCGAGCGCTACGCAAATATCGTAAATATCGTCCTCGTCCTTATCCAAGGCTATGCTTTTGATCGTATTGAGCGTATTCAGCAGAAAATGGGGATTCATCTGCCCCAGCAGCACCTGGAACCGGACAAACTGCTTCTGCCGCTCCTCCAGCTTTAATCTTTCTAAAAGACCGTTAATGTCGGCTATCATGGAGTTAAAGCTTCGGGTTAAGGCCAGAATCTCGCCCCTTCCCTGCTCCGGCAGCTTGGCCTTAAGATTGGATTTGACCGTTGTTTCCATCTTTCGCTGAAGCAGCTTCAGCGGTCCGGTAACCGTGGAGGAGATCAAGTAAATCATCAGCATAAACAAGATCAGAATAGCGATATAGAGGGCAAAAGAACGTTTCTTCTGCTTGTCCACCTCATTAAACAGCAGCGATAGAGGAACCTTCTTAACAAGATAACCGTTCAGCTCCTGAACATGGCTATACGTATACATCATCTGGTTATTCAAGATTGAGGTGGAGGAAGCATCATTCTCCCCGTTCAGGCCGGCTGACGCGATGGACGCGGCAACGGCTGGCGGCACGCTTTCTTCAGAGGAGGATTGAAGGATGGTATTCCCGCCGGCATCGAGCAGGAAATAAGCCCCTTCCCCGCTGCTGCCCTGCGTTTTCTCCGCAAACCATGCTTCGTAATCAATACTGAACCGCCCGTAAGCAAAAGGCTTCAGACCGTCGTCCCTCAATACTTCAAAAAGGCTGAGCATTCGGTTGCCCTTTACCTCCCGTATTTCGGTGGATTGATCATTCGTGCGCCAAATGTACCGTTGACCGCCTTCCCGCTTCAGCTCCTGTACCCATGCCTCCGAGCTGATTTCCTCGTAATTCAAGGAATTCTCCGGCGTATAAGAGGTGTAAGCGTTTCCTTTTAAGTCGATCAGGGTGTAGTAAACCGTCGCTCCGGTAAGGAAAAAGCTATTCTCGATACCCGCGAACTTATTTTCAACGATTTTCTTGCGGTTGATGGCATCGTATTGCTCCGGCTTCTGCATGACCTGACGAAGAACGGAATCCTGCTCGAGCAGCATCCCCGTCTTCATGACAAGGCTCATCAGATCAACAAGATCGGTCTTGAGCCCTTCCAGCTGCTCGATGTTTTTGTCCGAGGCATTCCGCTGCAGCAGCTCTTCCGTCTCCCGGAAATTGTATAGGAATAGCAGCGCGATAGGAACAAGAAGGAAGATCAAGAGGGACAGCAAGATCCGGTTTTTAAACGTAGCCGGCGTTAACAAGCGGAATAATCGGGTGAACATTGGCGCTCAGTCCTTCACTTGGATGTATATCTCTCAATTTACTTGACGGATGCGCCCGTCCGCAAGGGAAATAAAAAACAAAAGCGGCTGTACAGGTTTTCCTGCACAGCCGCTTCGGACAATGGTTAATGGCAAAAGGAGCAATTTGAATGATTCTGGAGAACAAGTTGATGCTTACGAAGCAGCTTTCATTCTGAAAGCTTACAAGCGTTCACTTTTGTGAGGGGATTCCAACCCTACTTCGTTTAATCAAGGAATCCCTGAGCAATGGTGATCGGAAGAACATTCAAATGCGCAGTTTGCATTTTAACCTTTCTTGCTGATTCTTCTCTTTTTAGCCGTTGAAAACTGGATGTGGACTCCGTCGATTTCGTTACGGAGAACATTGCGGAACACAAAGGCCGCTACGTTATTATAGTTCCCGTAGAAATCGGAAAGGTCATCATTATAGAACTGGACGACCTTAATCCGGAATACCGGATAAACGTAGGTGCTGCCGAAAATCGATCGAAGGGCGACAAACTGGAAAATCCCGTTTGTGCGAAATGCGATCCGGTACAGTCCCGCGAGCTCTTTCGCCGTCAAGGTACGTGCTATCGGGCTAATTGCTCTCCCGCCGCTGATGACTTTAACGTGAATACCGATCTCGCCGATGACTTTGTCCGAAGCGATTAGGGTCGCCAGCGCTTTCGCTTTTTTGAGCCCTTTTACAAACAGCTTAACCTCGAATTGACCGTCCCCATGATCCGCCAGCTGGCCAACCCTTACAAGCGGATCTTTGCCAACCGAATATTTGATCTCATTAAAATACGTAAATTCCGGCGGAGATAAACTGATTCTTGCCTTCTTGCCGTTTGACATGATGAATCTCCTCTCTCCTATGACGATTACTAGTATCCTATTTTTAGAGAGAGGAGACGGTTACCGCATTCAACTACGCGGGACAACTTTTTTTTCTATTCTGCGTCTGAATAAACGTAATACGTACAGCCATGCACCGCTTTAAAACCGCCGTCGCTAAGAGCAACGGCCGTCCCTTTCTCATCCTCCACGCGGATAGAACCGGCATAGCGAAGCTTGCAAACGCCGCTTATTCTTGCTTCAATGGCGGCCCGCTTCAGCGTTCCATTCGCCCATTCCACATCAACCACATATCCGCCTCTTGCCTTCAAGCCGCTGATCTGGCCATTAGTCCACGATGCGGGCAGCGAAGGCAGCAGGTCAATAGTACCCAGATGACTTTGGAGCAGAAGCTCAGCAATGCCCGCGCTTCCGCCAAAGTTGCCGTCAATCTGGAATGGCGGATGGGCGTCAAGCAGATTCGGGTAAGTGGATCGCGCAAGCAAGGTCTGCACGGCACCGTAGGCCTGCTTCTCATCCTTCAAGCGGGCAAACAGATTCAGCAGCCAAGCGCAGCTCCAGCCGGTATGCCCGCCGCCGTTCGCCAGCCTGCGATCAAGCGTCGCGACAACCGCGTCCAGCAGCTCCGGCGTATTTTCGTTAATTTCTTTGCCCGGATAAACCCCGTACAGATGCGAAACATGGCGATGCCCCGGCTCGCTTTCTTCGAAATCCTCATACCATTCCTGAAGCTGGCCATGACGGCCAATCTTGTAAGCAGGTAGACGGTCCAGCGACGCAAGAAGCTCGTCACGGAACTCCGTTTCTTCCACGCCTAGTACGTCAATAGCTTCCAGACAGTTCTGGAATAGATCACGAATGATGGCAATATCCATGGTCGAACCATACGAAACGCTGCAAGGTTCTCCATCGCTCGTCAGGAACTTGTTCTCCGGCGAGGTGGACGGATTCGTAACCAAATCGCCGTTTGGTCCTTCAATCAGCCAATCCAGGCAGAATAAAGCCGCTCCTTTGAGCAGCGGATAAGCTTTCTCGCCGAGAAAATCCTTATCCAGGTTATACAGGTAGCTCTCCCATACCTGACGGACAAGCCATGCGCCGCCAAGCGGCCAGAATGCCCAGCTGGCGCTTCCGCCGGTTGGCGTCGTCATCCGCCAAATGTCCACATTATGATGGGCGGTCCAGCCTCTGCTGCCATAATGAATTCTCGCAGTACGCGAACCAGCTTCGCTCATCTCCTTAAGCATGGTGAAGAGCGGCTCGTGGCATTCGCTTAGGTTGCATACTTCCGCAGGCCAGTAATTCATCTGCGTATTGATGTTAATCGTGTAATCGCTATGCCATGGCGGCGACACATGATGATTCCAGATTCCTTGCAGATTCGCGGGTTGCGTACCCGGTCTCGAGCTTCCCATCAGAAGGTAACGTCCGAAATGGAAATAGAGCGCCTCCAAATGAGAGTCCTGCTTGGTCGTTTGATAGTCCGCAAGCCTGCGGTCGGTTGGCTTGTCGGAACCGTCCGTTTCATCTTCTAAAGAGAAGGAAACACGGTCGAACAACACCCGGTGATCTTCGATATGACGGCTGCGCAGCGCTTCGAATCCAAGTGCCGCAGCCTTGTCCAGGCGACTAGAGCAGCGTGCCGAGCAAGCCTCTTGATCCGGCGACTGGCCGTACCCGGCAAAGCCCGTTTCGGCAGTCAAATAGATATGAAGGTAAGCCGCATTCCGGACCTCAAGCCCCTTCTCTCCGTTCTTCACCGTTCCATCGGTCTCCACCTTCACCCGGATCTCGAACGGCAGGCCAAGCCCTTCCTCATAGAGAACATCCATAGGATGATCTTTATGATAATTGCCGGCCACGTGGCTTGGTGCTTGTCCAATCAAATGAAGCTGTCCTTCCGCCGTTTCCTCTAACCGGTACTGCAGCAAGGAATCCATAACGATATCGCGGTTCAAAGTTCCGCCTGCAGCTTCGTAACGGACAATAAGCGCTTGGTCCGGCACGCTCACGAAATATTGGGACTGTACCGCAACATCGCCATCCCGGTAGCTGGCTGCGGCAATCCCTTCATTCAGATGCAGCTCCCGTTTGTATTGCGATACGGCGGATTCCCGGTCTTCTCTGCGCACGATTGAAAGACCTCCAAGCGGCAAGTAAGGCTCAACATCCCGTCCTTGCATGGTGGATTCAATCAGCCGCTCGGCTTCCGCGTATTTCCCGGAAAATATAAGCTGCCGAGCCTTGGCCAAATAACGCTGGGCTTCATAATTAATCGGATCCCGCGGAAAGCCGGCCCATAAAGTATCCTCATTCAACAGTATTTGATCGATTTCCGTTCCCGCGAATACCATTCCGCCAATCCGGCCGTTGCCGATTGGCAAGGCTTCTTCCCATACCGATGCCGGCTGCTCATACCAGAGCTTCCAATCCCGTACTTTCCCCATCACGCATCCTCCGTCTCCCTAAGCCAAAGAGAGCCCGCAAAATTCGGGCTCTCTTATCGTCAATTGCTTATTATTCGTTCCACAGCTTCACGCGAGCTTTAACCAGATCTTCGCGGATTTTTTCTGCTTTTTCAACATTAGCTTTTACCAGCTCTTGTTGGTAGGCATCCCAAATTTTATCAAAGTCTTCCGGTTTAGCCAAGATCGCTTCTGGAATACGTTTCCAAGTGATGTCCGTAAGTTTCTTCTCGATAACTACGGCTTCGCTGTCGCCAGGAACCGGAATATTCCATGCTGCGCCCCAAGGCTTAACTTTGAACTCTTCCTCTTTAGGGAACAGATCTTTCCAAGTCGTTGCACCGTAAGCTTTAAGCGTTTCTTTCTCTACATCGTTAAAGCCTGCTACGATTTGCTCCGGGAAGCTTGTTGTGTAGTAGTTGCCGCTTGGATCTTTCACGCCGTCGCCGTAGTGACCGCTGAGCAGGTTGTAAAGGCCGATACCCGTTTCTTTCGTGAAGTTAACGGCGTCGTTGATTTTACGGTTATTTACATCTTCAGGAATAACGCGTTTGCCGTCAACAACATTGTATTGCTTGCCTTCAATACCCCAGTTTACAAGCACTTGACCTTCATCGGAAGCCAGATAGTCAAGGAATTTGATCGTACGAACCGGATCCGGATTGTCCTTGGAGATCGCTACGCCGCTGCCAGCCATAAAGCCGGTTGGCCAGAACGATGCTTCTTTCACATCTGCGGACATCGTAACTGGATAGTGGCCGTAGCCTTGATCGAATTTGCCTGCTGCTTTCAGAGCTTTCTCGCCATCGCCATAATCCCAGTCTTGGTCAATCAAGCCAAGAACGCGGCCGGAAGCGATTTTCGCTTTGTATTGATCGTATTTTTGAACGAAGCTTTCCGGATCCAGCAAGCCTTCAGCGTTCATATGGTTAAGCCATTTGAAATATTCTTTCTCTTCCGGACGACGGAAGTGATACGTTACTTTTTGTGTATCCACATCGATGTTGAACTCGCCGTCATCGGAACCGCCTGTTGCGAGGAAAGCAGGGTTCGTTACCGAAATGTACATATGCCAGTCGTCAGCATTCAGAGTCAGACCGATATTCGGGTTGCCGTTCTCGTCTTTCGGATGAAGAGCCAGATAGTCCTTGATTGCTTTCTCGTAATCCGCTACCGTACGGATTTGCGGGTAGCCCAGCTCTTTAACAACACGGTGCTGCAGCTCGAAGCCGCCGCCAGCGTTGAAGTACTGCTGTCCGATACCATTATAGGAAGGAATGACATAGATCGAATGGTCATCATCGCTGTAACGAAGGCGATTCATGTTTCCTTCAAACAGTTTTTTCAAGTGAGGAGCGTATTTATCAATCAGATCAGTCAAATCAAGTACAGCGCCGGCGTCAACAAATTTGCTGATGCTTGTCTTTGCGCTGATTAGGTCCGGGTATTCGCCGCTTGCCGCAATCAGGGACGACTTTTGAACCGCATCGCCTACCGCGAATTCCGCATCAAGGGTAATGCCTGTTTTCTCTGTAAGGGTTTTGCCGATTTCGTCTTGCATGTTCGCCCAGTTAGGCGATGGATCTTCGCTGTAATACGTCAATGTAAGCGGTGAAGTATCTTCCGGAGCAGCCGACTCCGCGTTTGTTGCATTGCCGCCAGTATTCGCGCTGCTGCCGCTATTTTTTTCATCATTGTTATTGCTGCCACAGCCCGCCAGCAAACCGGCAACTAACGTAGTAGACAATGCCAGGCTTGACCATTTGCTGATTTGATTCATGTAATAACCCTCCTATATATTTATGAGAACCATATCGTATTAACGGGTTTCCCCAAGAATACCGCTTCTAATCATCAGATCAGCCTTTTACGGCGCCTAATGTCATACCTTTGACGAAGTATCTCTGCAAGAAAGGATAAACAACCAGGATTGGTACGGTTACGACGATCGTAATCGCCATTTTTACGGATTCCGGGGAAACCGACGACATCATTTGCGTCATATTCGAGTTATGAATATCCACGTTATTGCCGGAAGTTGTACTTTGCAGTACCTTCATCAACTCGAACTGCAGCGTAGTCAGCGATTCTTTGGAGCCATTGTAGAGATAAGTATCAAACCAGGAATTCCATTGACCAACGGCAAGGAACAGAGCGATTGTTGCGAGCGCCGGTTTTGCCATCGGAAGAATAATGCGCCAATAGATCGTAAAGTCATTCGCGCCGTCGAGCTTGGCCGACTCTTGAAGCGCATATGGAATGCCATCCATAAAGGAGCGGATGACGAATACGTTAAACGCACTTACGAGACCGGGAAGGATGTAGACCCAGAACGTTCCCATCATGTGCAAGTCGCGGATCAGGAAGTAGACCGGAATCAAACCGCCCGATACATACATGGTCAGCGCCAGGAAGACGGATACGAACTTGCGTCCCTGAAAGTCCGGCCGGCTCAGCGTAAACGCGAGCATCGAAGCACTGATCAAACCTACGACTGTACCGGCTACCGTACGCAATACGGAGATTTTGAAGCCGGTAATCAAGCCGCCGAAGGAGAAGATTACTTTATAGTTTTCAGTAGTAAAGTCACGCGGGAAGATCGTAATCCCGCCCCTTACGCTATCTACGGAATCGTTAAATGAAAGAGCAAGCACGTTCAGGAACGGATACAAAGTGATGATCATTACGAAGATGACGAATACGTATACGAACACACTCAGAAGCCGGTCTGACAGAGGCGCGCCGCCCAGCAGTCTTTTTGATGTCATGGCTCACCCTCCTCCTTACATGATGCTTTCTTTCGTAATTTTCTTAAACAGCCCGTTTGCCATAAACAGAAGAATAATACTAACAACCGAGTTGAAAATATTTACCGCTGTACCAAACGAGTAACGGCTCATCTGCAAGCCGTATTCAAGCGCATACAAATCAAGGACTTGAGAATAGTCGCGAACAAGATTGTTCCCGAGCAGGAACTGTTTCTCGAAGCCGATCTGGATCAAGTGACCGATCGACATAATGAGCAGGATAACAATCGTCGAGCGAATGCCCGGCAGCGTAATGTGCCAAATCTGGCGAATACGGTTGGCTCCGTCTACTCTTGCTGCCTCATACATCTCTTGGCTGATGCCTGCAATGGCCGCCAGATAAATAATGGTGTTCCAACCCATCTCTTTCCATACATCGGAGACCGTTACAATGCCCCAGAAGTAATGCGGCTTCGCCAGGAACTGAATCGGCGTATCGATAATTCCAAGCCACATCAGAATTTCGTTTATAGTACCGTGGTCGGCCGAGAGCATCTTGGATACGATACCCGCAACGACAACCCAGGATACAAAGTGAGGCAGATACGATACGGTTTGGGCAAACCGTTTGAAGGCCATGCTGCGGACTTCATTAAGCAGAACCGCGAAGATGATCGGTACCGCAAAGCCTGCGATAATTCCCATAAAGCTCATCGCCAGCGTATTTCTCATAACAAGATAGAACGTATCATCCTGGAACAGCGTTTTGAATTGATCGAAGCCTACCCAGTCCTGCTCCCAGAACGATTTGGCCGGCTTAAATTTCTGGAAGGCCATTGTCCAGCCCCAGAGCGGATAATAACTAAATACAAACACCCAGATTATGAAAGGCAGCGACATCATGTATAAGTATCTGTTACGGATAGCTGTTTTCCAAAAGTTTCTCTCTCTTTTTTTACGCGTCTGCTGCGGAACGCTAGTTGTGACCGCTTTCATCGGTATCCCTCCTGCCTTATGCATTCATGATAACGGATACATGGCAGATCTCGGTACCCAAAGGATTTGGCATAAAATCATATAAAAATTAGTGTAAGCGGATTCACTGCATGAAAAAAACGCATGGTTTTCTCCATGAGAGAGAAAACCACGCGTTCCTTTTAGGATTCTTTCTTTCGGAAAACAGACGGCGAAGAGCCTACGTACTTGCGGAATTTGCTGTGGAAATAATCGACGTTCGCATAGCCGACCATCTCCGCAACCTGATACACCTTAAGTCCTTGCTCAAGTAATATTTTCGCTTGTTCCATCCGTACTTTATCCAGATACGTGTTGAAGTTTTCTCCTGTTACCTGCTTGAACAGCTTACCGAGATAAGCGCTGTTATAGTTAAACAATTCGGCAAGCGTCTCCATTTTCAGGTTCTCCTTGTAATTCCGGTGAATCAGGTCGATCATGCGCTTGATCTGCTTGTCCGCAGACGAGTTGTCTAGAGCGTCGGCAATCTGATCGATGATCGCCGTAACAAGTCTGGTCAGCGAACTAATCCGGTATTCACGGAACAGCTCCGGTATGCGCTGCCGGTAATCGCGTACCGGAAGCTCCGGCCGCTTGGACGCGAGTTTATCGAGGACGGCCGACACAAGCTCAACAAATGCCGCCTTCATCTCGGCTTCGCCAAATCCTATCGCTTTCATCGCATCCGCGGATTCCTCGATCTGCTGCCGGATTGCCTCCCTGTTTACAATCTCGAGCGCCAGGTAAAGCTTCTCCGCCGTTCCGGTCAAGTCCGGCTTGGCATCCCCACTGCCTCCCGGCAAATGCGGATCCTCCGCGATAATCTGCCCGCTTTCCAGGAAGAACCTGTTTTTCATCCGTTCAAGCGCCTTTTTATAGACAGCCGGAATATCCGCGTTGCACGCCGCCTTGCCTCCCGACACGACGGTAAAATCCGAAGCCAATCCTTCGCAGGCATCGGCAATCATCGCATACATTTCCTGGCGGAAACGCTCATTGTCCAGACCTTTATTCAGCAGGATCAGCAAATACGGCTCCATAGCGATAGCCAGGCCCGTGCCGGACTGCTCCAGCCGCTCGGATAACCTGCGTTTAATCTGGGCATGTCCGGCCGTCTCCTCTTCATTCCGTTCATGCGTCTTAATGAGCAGCAATTCGAACTCCTTCCAATCCGGAGAGGCGGACAGCTGAGACAGGCTTGAGCCTATGCTTCCTTCAACAAGCAGACGCTTCAAGTCATCCTCCGCAATGCCTTGGCGTTCGTCCAAGCGTTTCTGGCGGGTCTCATACTCGAGATCCAGTTCTTTCTTCAGGGATTGCAGGTATTCCATCAACTCGTCCTCGTCAACGGGCTTCAACAAATATCCATCGATTCGCTGGACAATAGCCTGCTTGGCATATTCGAAATCCGCGTAACCGCTCAGAATCAATACATGCATCGTGCCGCCGTTTTCTCGGATCGTTCGGATCAGCTCAAGCCCGTTCATCTCCGGCATCCGAATATCCACGATAATGAGATCCAGCTCATGCTGTTCGCATTTCTGCAGGGCATCCTTGCCGTTGGCTGCGGTGTCCACCACCTCATAACCGAGGCTCTCCCATTCCAGCAAAGTCCGGAGACCTTCCCGGATCATCGGTTCATCGTCTACAAGCAATACTTTATACATATAAATCCTCCCCAAAAGGTAAGGTGAAGGAGACCTTCGTCCCTATACCCGGTTCACTCTCGTATTGAAGCCCGTGCTCCGGTCCGTACGTCAGCTGCAGGCGTAAATGGACATTGCGCAGACCAATCCGGTTGTTTTCTGCATCCTCTGTTTCGTTCAAATGCTGGGTAAGCCTATCTATTTTCTCGCGGGACATCCCCGCACCGTTATCGATGACTTCAACCCGGACGTAATCACCTTCCCTTACTGCCCGAACCGTTACCATGCCGCCCTCCATCTTGTTCTCGAAGCCGTGAATAACCGCATTCTCGACAAGCGGCTGAATAATAAGAGGAGGAATCGACACTCTTTCCACAACCGGATCCACATGAAGCTCGTAGGATAACCGGTCCTCATACCTGAATTTCTGAATGTCCAAATAGCTGCGGACAATATCGATCTCATCGGCAAGCGGCGTAAGCCGCTGGCTGACCTCGATGCTGCGCCTCATTAACTTGCCAAGCAGGCGGACAACCTGCGAGATCTCCTTTTCCCCTTTCAAATGGGCTTTCATCCGGATCGATTCCAGCGCGTTAAACAGGAAATGCGGATTAATCTGGCTGGCCATCATCTTAAGTTTGATTTCGTTCTGCTTGGCTTCAAGCAGGCTTTTCATCTTGTTGGATTCCTGGACTTCCTCGACGAGGCTATTAATGCTCGACACCATGGAATTAAATTGCCTGGACAGCTGTCCAATCTCATCCCTGCCGTCAATCTCCATCACGATGTCCAGCTTGCCGGTCGCAACCTTCGTAATATGCTTGCTCAAGCGGAGCATCCGCTTCGTAATAATCGTGGATACGCCTATAATCAGGAAAATAGCAATTATCAAGCTGATTGAAATAACCGTTAAGGCAAGGGAGTTAATCCGATTGGCATCCGCTACAATCGTATCAACCGAAAATACGGAAATGATGCGAAGCGTATTACTGCTGGCTTCGGGTATCAAAGGCTCAATCAGGACACGCGAGGCCTGACCGTCTATATTCGCGGAGTACATTCCGCTTTTCTCCTCCACGATACTTTGCTCGTAGTCAATTTCCTGCAGCGTTTTCCCCGCCCGGCCCATCCGGTTTGCTGCAACAATCCGGTTATTGTCGTCTACAATCATCGTCTCGAAGGATTCCTGATTCAGGATGCTGTTCAGTGCCTGCATATTTAGCGTAATGACCAGAACGCCGCTTGTATGGTTGCTCGAAAAGCTTATTCCGTGCACGAGACTTAAATAATTCCGCTGATCCCGCTCATCCTCGAGATAATACCAATTCACTCCGCTGCCGGGTCTTAATGCATTCGTATACCAGACTGTTTCCTTAATCGAATTGTCCGGCTGGATGAAATCCCAGTTGTTCAGCATCGTTGGATTCTCCATATAAAACCGGATATTCGCCACTTCGTCATGCTGCTGCCGGATCTCGTTGAAATCGGTATATTCCCGGTATGCTTTAACAACCTCGTAGGTCGATTCGTATTTCCGGTTCGTCACAGCCTCCAGCCGGCTGTTCTCCAGACGGTAAGCGCTGTCGTAAGCGACATTCATCAGCTCAGTCGTTCTTGCTTTGACGCGCTGCACGTTTGTATGCGTCTGCTCCATCGCGTTATCCAGCGCCATATTGCGCAGCTCGTTTGTCAGAAACACGCCCACGATCAGAATTGGGATGAATGCGACTACGATACAGGATAAGATGAGCTTTGTTCTCAGCTTCACGTTGTTAAGCAGGTGCGAGAACATCTGAAACATCTTGCAAGCCCCCTGTCACCATTACGTAAAAATTTGATTGCGTTTACATTCTAGGGGTTCTACCGCTAATTGTACAGGGATTTTATCTCCAATTTGTCGGGTATGAACGGTTGCGCCGGCATGTTAGAATTTTTGAAACCCCTTACAATTAAAGGAGCTGACTTTTGTCGTGACCCAACATTCCAAGCAGAACTTTCCATTTCAAAACCCCGATCTGCCGCTCGAGCAGCGCGTTAATGATTTGGTTAACCGATTTACCCTAGAAGAAAAAATCAATCTGATGTGCCAGTACCAGGACGAGATTACTCATCTCGGCGTTAAAGCTTACAAGCATGGCACCGAAGCGGCGCATGGCATGGCATGGCTGGGCGAAGCAACCACTTTCCCTCAGCCGATTGGCCTCGCTTGTACCTGGGACAAAGACCTGCTCCGCAAGATTGGAAGCGTCATCGGCGACGAAGCACGCGGCTTCTATTCTCAGAATCCGACGCATAACGGTCTAACGTTATGGGCGCCAACCGTCGATTTGGAGCGCGATCCGCGCTGGGGCCGTACCGAAGAAGCTTACGGCGAAGACCCGCATCTGACTGGCAAGCTGTCCGCTGCGCTGACGCAAGGCATTCAGGGCGACCATCCGTTTTACGTGAAAGCGGTCGCATCGCTCAAGCATTTTATCGGCAACAATAACGAGATTAATCGCGGAGAATGCTCTGTCAGCCTGGACCCTCGCAACAAAAACGAATACTACCTGAAAGCGTTCGAAATTCCGTTCAAGGAAGGCGGAGCCCTGTCGATGATGACCGCCTACAATTCGGTGAACGGCGTTCCCGCCAACATCAATCCGGATGTGAACAACATCGTCAAACGGGATTGGGGCATGAACGGTTTTGTCGTAAGCGACGCCGGCGACGTGCTTGGCACCGTCAATGACCATCATTACGTCGATACGTACAAGGAAGCGGTAGCTCTGACGATCAAAGCCGGCGTAGACAGCATCACCGACGACCATCCGATCTCGAAGCAGGCGATCCGCGATGCGCTAGCGGAAGGAATGCTGACGGAAAATGATCTCGACATCGCGCTGCGCAACACATTCCGCGTCCGCTTCCGTCTTGGCGAATTTGATCCGGCAGACCGCAACCCTTATGCGGCAATCGACGAATCGGTGATCATGAAGCCGGAGCATGCCGAGCTTGCCCTTGATGCCGTACGCAAAAGCATCGTGCTGCTCAAAAACGACGGTATCCTGCCGCTATCCGCGGAAAAGCTGAGCAAAGCTGCCGTTATCGGTCCGCTGGCCGGCATCGTATACCGCGACTGGTACAGCGGTCTTATGCCTTACTCCATTTCGCCGTTCGAAGGCATTCGGAAGAAAATGAACGGTGCCCATCAAGAGGTAACCCTTGCAACGGGCAGCAATCGCGTGAAGCTTAAATCGTTGAAGAACGGCAAGTACGTCACGCTTGGCAGCGACGAGAAAAACTCGCTGTCCGCAAGCTCCCAGGGCGCCGATTCTGCCGATCTGTTCGAAACAACCGACTGGGGCTGGGACAGCCATACGCTCATCGCGGAGAACAACAAGCTCTACCTGACAACCGACGACGAGAAAATCACCGCATCTTCCGAGCATATTTGGGAATGGTTCACCAAGGAAGTATTCCACGTTCGCCCGCAGCATGACGAGAACATCGTTACCTTTACGACTTGGAACAATCGTCCAGTAACCGTAAATGCGGAGACCGGAGCTTTGGAAGTCCAAGATGGCGATGCGATTATTGCCGAGCCTTTCGCGATTGAAAAAGAAACCGACGGCCTGCAGGAAGCGATTGCTGCAGCGCGTAACAACGAAGTTGCGGTTGTTGTTGTCGGCAACCACCCGCTCATTAACGGGAAAGAGACGATTGACCGCCCTGACCTGACGCTTGCCGCTTATCAAGAAAAGCTCATTCGCGAAGTCTACGCCGTTAATCCCAATACTGTTGTTGTTGTTGTCGGCAGCTATCCGTTCGCCATGCCTTGGGTACAGGAGAACATACCTGCGATCGTCTATCTGTCGCATGCCGGTCAAGAGCTTGGCCATGCGCTTGCAGACGTCCTATTCGGCGATTACAACCCGGCTGGACGCGTCAACATGACCTGGTATGAGTCGGCTGACCAGCTTGGCGAATTTATGGATTACGATATTATCAAAAGCGAACGCACTTACCAGTATTTTGCCGGGAAGCCATTGTATCCATTCGGACACGGTGTATCCTATAGCCGCTTCCAGTACGATGCTCTCGCGCTTGAGCAGTCTGAAGATACGATTACCGTTAGCTTCCGCATTACGAATACTAGCGAAGTAGACGGCGAAGAAGTGGTTCAGCTGTACACAAGAGCCTTGGAATCCCGGGTGAAACGTCCGCTCAGACAGCTCCAATCGTTCGAACGCATTGCGCTTTCTGCCGGCGAATCAAGGGAAGTAAGCTTTGTGCTGGACCGTTCCGCTCTTGCCTTCTGGGATGTGACCAGAAGCAAAATGTGCGTCGAGCAAGGCAGCTATGCGTTCCTCGTTGGCGCATCCTCCGGCGATATTCGCCTGGAGGGAACCTTAACCGTTGCCGGCGAGACGATTCCGCCTCGCGATTTGTCCCAAGTTACCGGTGCCGTGAATTATGACGATTATTCCAATATCATCATTAGCGACAACACCGAAGGCGGCGACAGCGCAGCAACAACGTCGTCCGCAGCTTGGCTCCGATACGATGACGTCCTGATCGGCGAAGAAATCTGCTTCTTCGAGGCCAGAGCCTTGTCTGCGAAAGGCGCAGCCCTGGAGATCCGCCTGGATGCTCCGGAAGGTCCGCTCGTTGGCAGTATGACGCTGCAAGCAGGCTCTGCTTGGCAGACAGTCACCGGATCGATTGTGCAAGCAGCCGGCATGCACCAAGTGTATCTGGTTGTTCAAGGCGAAGGCGAAACGAAGCTGAGCTGGTTCCGCTTCGGCAAATAGATATTTGTCAGCCCGGAAAGGGGATTGAAACTCCCTTTCCGGGCTTTTTCTATTGCTGCCGCGTATCTCTGTTACGTACGAATGGGCAAACAGCCGCTTGCTCTTTTGCGAGCAAGCGGCCGGTCGCCGATCGTTTTACAAATTACAGTTTTACAATGATCTTCTTAGCAGAGGCTGGAACAAGCTTCAAGCCTTCGGATGTTTGCTGCGATTCAGCGCCTTCAACAGCCGCTGCCTGCGCAATACCGCGCAGTACGACTTGCCATGGCTTGCCTGTGCCCTCGTAGCTGATCTCAATTGTGCTGCCTGTGCGAACCGCCGTAGCCGTTGCTTGCGGCTGACCGTTCAGATCATGGATAACCGCTTTTGCCGTTGCGCCGTCTTCCAGCTCGAACAGGTGCAGCGTTACGTTATCCGCATAATCGTAATCCGGCTTTTGGTTGTTGCTGCCGATAGCAAGAAGCGTATTAGGACGAACAAGCAACGGAATCGAGCTGTAGCCGTGCTGCTCTTCTACCCATTTGCCGCCTTCAACCGTCGTGCCGTCGATCAGGCTGGTCCATTTGCCCGCCGGTACGTAATATTTCGCTGTACCTTCGGTATTAAAGATTGGAGCAACAAGCAGGCTTTCGCCCAGCATATACTGACGGTCCAAGTAATGAGTCGTTGGATCTTCAGGGAATTCGAGAACCATCGCACGCATCATCGGTACGCCTGTTTCGGTTGCTTCAACCGCATGGTTGAACAGATAAGGCATCAGGCTGCTCTTAAGCTCCGTGAAGTAACGAAGGACGTCAACGGACTCTTCGTCAAACAGCCAAGGCACGCGGTACGATTCGTTGCCGTGAAGACGGCTATGCGAGCTAAGCATGCCGAAGGCAACCCAACGCTTGTAGATGTCAGGCGGAGCTGTCCGTTCGAAGCCGCTGATATCATGGCTCCAGAAGCCAAAGCCGGACAGGCCAAGCGACAAGCCGCCGCGGAGCGATTCCGCCATCGAATCATAGTTCGCCGAGCAGTCGCCGCCCCAATGTACCGGGTACTGCTGGCCGCCCGCCGTAGCTGAACGAGCGAACAGCATGGCTTCGTTTTTGCCGCGGTTTTCTTCCAATACTTCGAATACCGCTTTGTTGTACAGCTGTGTATAGTAATTGTGCATTTTTTGCGGATCGGAACCGTCGAAGTAAACGACATCCGTAGGGATGCGCTCGCCGAAGTCCGTTTTGAAGCAGTCGACGCCCATGTCCATTAGACGTTTCAGATGGCCTTTGTACCATTTCACCGCATCCGGGTTCGTGAAGTCGACAAGACCCATGCCCGCTTGCCATTTATCCCATTGCCATACGCTGCCGTCCGGCTTGCGAACGAGGTAGCCGTTTTCCATGCCTTCCTGGAAGAGAGGCGATTTTTGGCCGATGTAAGAGTTGATCCATACGCAAATGCGAAGACCGCGTTCTTTCAGGCGGCGAAGCATGCCTTCCGGATCCGGGAACATGTCCGCATCCCATTCGAAGTTGCACCATTCGTATTCTTTCATCCAGAAGCAGTCGAAGTGGAAGACATGAAGCGGAATATTGCGCTCAGCCATTCCTTCGATAAAGCTGTTAACCGTTGCTTCATCATAGTCCGTTGTAAAGGACGTTGTCAGCCACAGGCCAAACGACCATGCCGGAGGCAATGCCGGTTTGCCGGTCAGCTTCGTGTAGTTGTCTAGTACATCCTTGAGCGTTTTGCCGCCTACGATGAAGTATTCCAGATGCTCGCCCGGCACGCTGAAGCCAACCTTCGATACAACCTCGGAACCAATCTCGAACGATACGCGTTCCGGATGGTTGACGAATACGCCATAACCAGCGCTCGACAAGTAGAATGGTACGTTTTTGTACGCTTGCTCGGAGCTTGTGCCGCCGTCTTCGTTCCAGGAGTCAACAACCTGGCCGTTCTTGATGAACGGAGTGAAGCGCTCGCCAAGACCGTATACTTGCTCGCCGACGCCAAGATCCAGCATTTCGCGGAAGAACGCTTTGTCTTGTTCTTGGACGTAAGCCGCAGCCTTTTGCGCTGTGCCAGTCACCTTACGGCCGTTCTGGATGAATTCCAGTCCCCAAGTCGGCGATTTGCGGATACGTGCCTGCAGGCCGCCGCTTGTCAGGGTTGTGTATTGCTCGTCATGCTCGACGGATACGCTATGATTTGCGTCAACAAAAGTTTCGAATTCAGGGCCAACTTGTTTTACGCCGGCATGGTGAACCCAGCGAACTTTAATGACATCAGGGATTGGAGAGCTGATCTCGGCTGTAAGCATCGTGCCGTTCAGCGTATCGCCTTTGATAACAACAGGCTTTGTAGCCATGTAAGCTGTCAACTTGCCGTTCTTTTCCTTCAGTTCGCGAACGTCAACCGGGTGTTGCATATGAACGCCTTCGCGAATTTGCCAATAACCATCGGTAAATTTCATGTTTGGGTTCCTCCTAAAATGAATTGTGAAGCAATTCATACTTCGTAAGCATTTGCTTAAATAATTGCGAAGCAATTATAGCTTCGTAAGCATTCGCTTAATGAATTGTGAAGCAATTCAAACTTCGTAAGCATTTGCTTAATATTTGCGAAGCAATTATAGCTTCTTAAGCGTTTGCTTATTGGATCGTCTAAAAGTCTTGCCTTGCAAGGATTTCTAGGTTGTTTCTAGCCTACTCAGTAGCTTCTCGAACCTTGTAAGCGGTTATGTTATAATAATATTGTCTTATTCTCTTTAACTCTGCCTAAATATTGCTCATTATTATCACGATTTTGACATTGGCTATTTTTCCTTAGGAGTTTTATTTATGGATAAATCTTTGCTAAAAGAAGCTCGCAAGCATGGTAGCCCGATCTATCCGGTCAGCCTATACGAAATCACCTGCCCGTCTGATGCCCCACTACTGGATTTGCATTGGCATGACGAGCTTGAACTGCTGCTAGTAACGGAAGGAACAGCCGTATTCCGGGTAGATCTGCAGGATTATGAACTGCAAGCAGGTGAAGCGATCTTCGTTAATTCCGGTGAGCTTCATTCCGGATACGTTGTTGGAGACAAACCTTGCTCATTCGACGCTGTTGTGTTCCACTCCAGCTTGTTCAGCAGCGGATCCATCGATTATTTGTTCGACCGTTATATTTCTCCCGTTCTGGAGAGAAGATATGAAGTACCAGCCCATTTGCGCCGGGAGCCTGGCCCAAGCATGGAGCTTCTTGCGATGCTCGACCAGTTATTTGAGGCTCACCGTAACGAACAAGCCGCTTCGGAGCTTACGATAAAAGGATTGCTGTTTAACATAGTGGCCAAGCTGGTCAGCCTGGGTAAACCGTCCGTACGGGTAAAGCCCGAGCAGGAAGGCTTCCGGATTGAGCGGCTGAAGACCGTTATCGAATATATCGAACAAAATTATGCCGAGCCTATTCCTCTGCAGAAGCTCGCCGAGCTGGCTAGAATGAGCGAGTCGTATTTCTGCCGTTTCTTCAAACGGATTACAACAAAAAGCCCAATCGAATATATGAATAGCTACCGCGTCCAACAGGCTGCCAGCCGACTGCGGCAATCCGATGCCAAGATCATGGAAGTAGCACTCGACGTTGGCTTCAACAGCTTAAGCTACTTCAACACCGTGTTCCGCCAGCGCTTTGGCTGCACGCCAAGGGAATACCGGAGCCGGCTGCAGGAAAACGCGTAAGTCGGACGTTGCGAATTACAAGTAAGAGCCGCCGCTCTAGTTGCGCAATTTCATATCGTTAAGCTGCAGAAGAAAGGGACTGACCCGTAAGCCACAAAGCTTTCGGTCAGTCCCTTCTATTAATATTGGTTCAATTTAATTAGTTGAGAAGATGAGAATTTTCGAAAGTAAGGGGCAAATCGGCTATTCGTAAGCTTTTGAGTCGTCAAAGCCAAGTAAAACGTCATTTCCCGTAAGAAATGGGCAATGAAACCCTCAGGATCCCTTTTCTCATCATCCTCGAAAACATTAATATAGATGTACATGTTTGTTATGTTCGGCAATGGATCAGACCTTTTTAGCACTTCATAAAAAGGAGCGAATTTGTTTTCCTGTACCTCGTAACCCCTTCTAACCTATGGTAAAATAATGGAATCTCCTTGAGAGGGTGATTGCGTTTTGACAGGAATAGATCAAAGCCAGTTGATAACTTCCGAAGCAGAGCTTCGATCGTTAATCGGCTATCCGAGTGAGCTTGTAGAGCATAAGGTTATTTCCGTCATCGATTCTAACTGCCGCAACTACATTTCCAAATCTCCTTTTCTTGTTGTATCGACTGCGGATTCCCACGGGAATTGCGATGTATCCCCAAGAGGCGACGCGCCCGGATTTGTTCATGTTTTGGACGATAAGCATCTAATAATCCCAGAACGTCCGGGCAATAAAAGAATAGACACCTTGCGCAACATTTTATCGAATCCGCATATCGGCATGCAGTTTTTTATCCCGGGACTTGGAGAAACTTTAAGAATAAACGGCCGTGCTTACATAACGAAAGAGGAGAAGCTTTTAAAGCCGCTTTCCGTAAAAGACCGCGCACCTCAAATCGGTATCGTTGTAGAGGCCGAAGAATGCTATATGCACTGCGCTAAAGCGTTCCTGCGCTCACAGCTATGGAAGCCCGAAACGTGGCTCGACAAAGAGCAGCTGCCCTCCCCTGCCAAAATCATTTCCGAGCACGCCAACCTGGATGGATCAACTCCCGAGGTCATTGCCGCCCGGCTTGAGGACGGTTATAAGAATCGGTTGTATTAATCGTAATGAGAGGTTTTTCTAATGACAAACAGTACTTTAAACCGCAAAGTTGATGGTTATATAAATAATCATCCACGGCTTTAAAGAGTACTGTGCCATTCTGTGTCAGAAAGGCGCTCTGCTCAAGGACCCTAACGGCATTCTCATTCAACAGACGGAAAACGTGCAGGCTGCGCGCCAAATCCGCTTCACGAATGTCGAGCAAATTATAGAAATGGAAGATATCCTGAAGGCTTATATCCTTGTGGCCATTGAAATAGAGAAGTCCGGCCAGGAAATTACTTATAAAAAGAATGACGAGTATTCGGTTCCCGAAGAACTCCAGGTTAAACTCAGGGAACACCCTGCTTTTAAAGAAGCGTTCGAAGCTTTAACGCCAGGCCGGCAAAGAGCCTACCTGCTTCATTTCTCCGCCGCCAAGCAATCCAAAACGCGCGAAGCCAGAATTGAAAAATACTATCAGCAAATTCTTGAAGGCAAAGGGTTAAATGATTGAAGCGTTTGATCTATCAGAAAACAAACAATTCTGTGAGGTGGAGCATGAATTTTGAGAACGCTGCAGCTTTTATCTGGAAAAATGGCCGATTGCTAGAAAGAAGACTATTTGAATTATTCTTTTTGAATGGTTCCGCGAATCGTGTAGTGGATGCACTAAAAGCCTATCAGAATGAAGACGGCGGGTTTGGACATGCACTGGAACCCGATGTACGGGCACCGGAAAGTCAGCCTCTCTTTATCGAGTTTGGTCTAAGAACTCTTTATGAAGCTAATATTAAAGAACCGGAGCTAGCGGGTCAGTTATGTAAATATGTTGAGAATAATGCGGATTTACAAGCAGGGATCCCAACTATAACCGCCTCTTCGAGCAATTATCCGCGTGCCGCGCATTGGAATTATCCATCATCCGATCAACCCTCTTTTAGCCGGCTAACTGGTTTAGTTGGCTTGTTGAATTGGCAAGGTATTCATAATCCATGGCTGGAGCAAGCTGTCGGAATATGCTTGAACGATATCTCTTCTTCGCATTATGAGGATTCTCATACGATTATTACCGCATTCTGTCTGCTTGAAAGCCTCCCTCAAACCGTTGAAGTAAACAAACTATTTGCCAAGCTCTCTGATGAACTATTTAAGGCGAATTACTTCTGTTTGGAAGCTCCGCCTCAATCTTACGGACTTACTCCTCTAGATTTTGCTCCTGCTTCCGATTCGTATTGCAGAAGGATTTTTTCGGATGCGGTTATTGATGCCCACTTAAACGTACTAGAATCCGAGCAAGCACAAGACGGTGGATGGAAAATCCAATGGGAACCGCCAAGTGAAATGGCAAGATTGGAATGGCGGGCTTATAAGACTCTGAAGAGCCTTATCACTTTGAAATCCTACAATCGAATTTAAATAGGAAAAAAACTCTACTACCTCATCAGGAGGAAGTAGAGTTTTCTTCTTTCCCTTCAATTTTTAGGCTGTATGCGCAACGATTAAATTACCGTCCAAATCATAAATTTTCAAGAAATCTTCTACCTTCCTCAACAGGCTCAGCCAGCCAATCGCCGTGCCCCCTAACACCACCGTCCGTTACTTTCTTACACAGCACATCCATGTCATCAACCTGGAATCCAAACGCCGGAAAAGGTTCTCCGTTCACCGTAAAGGTAGTGGATGTCTCATCTGAGGTTTGCCATTAGATGACCCATCTTAATCCTCCGATCTATTACCTGTATCTCCCCAACTTGTATTTCACCTGCTCCAGCAAAGGTTGGGCTATAGCCCTCGCTTTCCTTGCGCCTTCTCTCAAAATATCATCAATTTGGTCCTTGTCAGCCATGTACTGATTGTACCTCTCCCGCGGCTCCTCCAGGAAAGCATTCATAACCTGATAAAGCTCCTGCTTCGCTTCCCCCCAGCTGATGCCGCTTTGGAATTTTTCTCGTAATCCTTTCATCTGCTCATCCGAAGCAAACTCTTTAAAAAGCAGATAAATATTCGAGGTGTTCGGGTCTTTCGGCTCGTGCGGCGGGGTAGAATCGGTCTTGATTCTGCCAATCAGCTTCTTCAAGCTGTCGGCTGACTCAAATAGCGGAATCGTATTGTTGTAGCTTTTGCTCATTTTCCGTCCATCCAGTCCCGGTATTACGGCCGTTTGCTCATCCACGATATAATTAGGCAGCTTAAAGGTCTCACCGTAGCTGCGGTTAAAAGCTTCCGCCAAATCCCTTGCAATCTCGACATGCTGGATCTGATCTTTGCCGACCGGAACTTGATCCGTCTGAAAAAGCAAAATATCCGCCGCCATCAGGATCGGGTAAGTAAACAAGCCCATGTTAACGCCGGTATCGGTGTCCACGCCGAGCTGCTCGTTCTTATCCACGATCGCCTTATAAGCATGAGCACGATTCATCAGACCCTTGGGTGCCATGCAGGCCAGAATCCAGCTAAGCTCGAAAATCTCCGGCACATCCGATTGGCGGTAAAATACAACCTTCTCCGGATCAAGCCCCAAAGCCAGCCAGGTTGCCGCAATCCCGTAAGACAAGTCGTTAAACTCATCCCGATTTTGAATAAACGTTAGACCATGATAATCCGCGATAAAATACAAAGCCGTGCGGTCCTGATTTTTCGCAATTTCCAGGGCTGGCTTAATAGCTGCGATGTAATTGCCGATATGCACTTTTCCTGTTGGCTTGATGCCCGTTAATACCGTGCTCATGTGTTTGCTCCCTTCTTCAACATAGAAATAAAAAAGGGGCTCTCATCCTTGGAAAAGGACGAGAAACCCCGTGGTACCACCTTCATTAGCCCGATTCGCGCAAATCGGACTCGCTTTGACGTATCGACGCATGCTGGATGCCGGAATACGCGTCTCTTGTAACGACGAGACTTTCGCCAAAGCCTACTCAAAAATCTTTTTCGGTTTGGATGCTCAGAAGCCCAATTCGGCATAATCCCTACACTGATTCGCACCATCCATCAGCTCTCTGGAGTAATCGTTATGCGTACTCTCTTCATCATCGCAAGCTGGTATATAATTTTGTTATTACATTTTTACAACAGAACGCATAGATTTGTCAAATACTTACTGAATAAGTTGTTTTACTCTACAGGAATAACGGCGTGGCGCAATAGCGGAATATTCGAAATCGTATTCTTCGTATCCATGATTCCCACCAATCCTATGAGAGATTATGTTCTATTATAAACCAAAAAAGGCGATACAGGCCTTAAGCCTGTACCGCCTTTTTGTTCAGCACCTGGTCAAATGCATCGTTGAAATACTGCATGACGTATTTCGCGACATGACATTCGAAGGAGGCGTAATCCGTTATCACTTGCGATGGATCCGTAATAAACTCGTGAATTCGTTCAAACGTAAATTGCGGCTGATCTATGAATAACGTATTGGTTGCGCCCGGAACCACAACGACGGACGAATGCATAAGCAGCTGTGAGGACAGCGCATTGGATGTCAGGGAGATCGAATCCTCTGAGCCGATTAGCGTCAGCGTAGGATGGGCCAATAGGGCGAAATCCTCGTTAACCGGCGATTCCGCAAACAATTCGAATGTATCGAAATAAGTCTCCGGAGACACGGCCATATAGCCCGCTATGATTTTACGGTATAATGCATTTTCCTCCGTCAGCTTAAAGATTCCGCTAACCAAGCTTTCCGCAAGATTCAGCATGGATCCTTTGTTTATGAGCTGCTTGCGGCCGTAGATGATGGACGCTACCGTTTTTCTTGGCAAGAAGGCGGGCGTCGACAACAGAACAAGGCTTTTCACCAGCTCCGCATATTCCAGGCTGAACTTTACGGCTAGGCTTGCGCCAAAGCCATGTCCAAGCAGGTGAACCGGACCAAGCTCGAGCTTGGTTAGCAGCATAAGCAAATCTTCGGTAAACAACTCCCAGCTTACGGGAACATCGCCTCTCTCCGTCAGGCCATGTCCTCGCAAATCCAGCAGAACAATTCGGTAATGCTCCTTCATAAAGGGAAGAATAGGCTCCCATATTTCCTGGTTAAGTCCCAATCCATGTATCAAAACAATCGTTTCCGATGCGTATTCTGCATTATATATCTGATAATTAACCGGAATATCCCGTAATTGGATAAATGGCATAGAATCCTCCTACGACAATGAACTGAATCTATCATATCGCCATTACGTCCATCCGTCTGTTGACTTTAAGTCACATTGCAGATAATCTCAAAGGAGAATACTAGATTCTGGGGGCGGTCTAACGTGGATATTCGCATCGAATTTGGACAAAGAATCAAAGAGCTGCGCGCCCGGAGCGGAATGTCACAGGAGCATTTAGCCTATCGTGCCGGTCTTGACCGGAGTTACATAAGCGGCGTTGAGCGCGGGGAACGGAATGTCAGCATTATCAATATCGAGAAGATTGCCTCTGCCCTGCAAATCGGCGTTGCCTATCTATTCTCTGGCGAGCGCTTCTCTCTCAAGCAAGCCTATCAGCCGAAAGACTTCATCGTTCCTTTCAAAGACCGGGTGCATTACACGCTGGATCCGGATAAAAAGCTGTTATCGTTCCAGGTAAACGGCTTGGCATCGGGCAAGCAGGACGTAGAATACATGTCCAATATCGTGCTTGGCATTTGCTCCGCATACGGAAAAGACGAGCTTGACGTGCTGGTGGATCATCGCGGCATGGTGACCTCCGACGGTGAGCCAGTCGTTTATTCCCCCGAAGTGGCGGAAAGAGCCGTACAATTCCAGCAGGAGCTTACCGCCTATAGTAAAAAGGTGCTTGTGCTTTGCAACTCGGAGTTTATGGTCGAGCAGCTAAACCATGTAGCCAAATCAAGCGGCATTTTCGATAAAGCGTCCCATCTATTCGACAAGGACAGAGATATGGTCGGCAAAGCTTATGAAACCCTCGATATTCACGATCATCCGTTTATTCGGACAAACTAACAAAAAAAACCGCCTCAGGCGGTTTTTTAATTAGGAAAGAACAGCGTTGCGGCGCCGCGGCCGATTTACCAGATAGATGCTGCCAAGCACCAACGCAAGTCCGGCTAACAGCGAATAGGTAAACGGCTCATGCAGGAACATTGTTCCGATCAGGATAGCAACGAGCGGAATCAGGAAGGTAAAGGACGCGACCTTGCTCGCCTCTCCCGAATCCATCAGCTTATAAAAGACAAGCCAGCCAAGCGCGATAACAAAAATGGAGATGAATAACAGGCTGAGAATAAATCGGCCGCTCCACTCCACCTCCGACCAGCTTTCGGTGACGGAACCAAGCCCGGTCATAAACAGTCCGCCGATTATGAGCTGCATCGTAACGAGCCAAATATTATCGACCTTGCCGCTCGACTTCTTCACATAGATCGTACCCAGTGCCCAGCTTAACGCCGAGCCAAGCGCTAGCAAAATACCCGCCACGGAAATATGCCCGGAAGCGCCACTCGCGCCGCTCGATATAACCCCTACGCCGGCAAAGCCCAGAACCAAGCCGATTACTTTTAACCCGTTCATCAACTCGCCAAGCCACAACCATGAGAATAGCCCGACTAGTACAGGTTGAAGAAAAACAATCGCCGAGAACAAACCGGCAGGCAAATACTGAATGCCAATCGTCTGAAGCCCGTAATACAGCACTACGTTAACGACTGCAGACAAGAGATAGATCGGCCAGGTCTGCCGTAATTGGAACCGGCGGTACCTCGGAACCGCGGCAGCAAGGAGAAGCACGCCCCCAAGTAACGTTCTGACCCCCGAGAACAAGATGGGCGGCATGTAATGCAGCGCGTATTTGGATAGCGGCCAGTTGATTCCCCACACCAGCACCAGGAAAGTGATGAGTAATACGGTCTGCCGCTTCGATAAGGTTTGCATGATGAGTATTCCTCTCTAATGTTGCTTTAATGTCCCAACAGGAGCGGTGTTAGAAATAACGTAATAATAGCCGTCAAAATCATCGACACGCTGGATACGGTGCCCGATATGCTGCCAAGCTCAAACGCTTTGGAAGTCCCTGCCCCATGCGCGCTTGTTCCAAGCAGAACGCCGCGCGCAACCTCGTTGCGGATTCGGAACAAACGGATAATAGGCGGCCCTACCAAAGAGCCGAAAATCCCGGTTATCATGACGGCAACGGCCGTAATTGTAGGAATGCCGCCAATGGATTGAGACACATTCATGGCAATCGGCGTTGTTGCGGAATGCGGAATAAGGCTGTAAATAATTTTGTCATTAAGACCAAGGCCTTGTGCCAGCCATAATGACGAAGCAACGGCGGCAGCCGAGCCGGTTAATACGCTGATTATGATCTGCGCAGCATGCTTTTTGATGAGATCAAAATGTCTGGACAACGGAATAGCGAAAGCGATCGTTGCCGGACCCAGCATATCCGACAGCCAATGCGCGCCTGCGTTATAGTCGGCATAACTGGTTCTCGTTACCGCCAGCAGCACAATCAGCACTACGGGCGTCACAATTAGCGGAGATAAGACCATCATCGGTTTATAACGGTAAATTTTTTGAGACAATATATATACAAGAACGGTAATCAGCAGGCTTACGGCCGACATAATCATATGCGCGATTCCTCCTTGCGTTTAGCTACCCGCTGCGCCACCAGTCCGCTGCACAACATAACGATCACGGTGCCCAAGGTAATAACAAGCGCGATTTGAACGCCTTCGCTCATAATAAGCTGCTTGTAGCCAATAATGCCAACCGCGGGCGGAATAAAAAAGAGCAGCATAGTCGCAATAAGCCAATCGGAGCCGGACTCCACGAATGTGCGAGGAATAATCTTCGCCTGCAGCAGGATAAACAGGATTAGCATACCCAAAATGCTGCCGGGAACAGGCAAATGAAGCCATTCAACCAGGTGGTTCATCAGCCATGAGAATACAATAAAGAATAAAACTTGAATCATTAATTTAACTGCGTAACGCATAGCGGCCAACTCCCTTTAATGGAAGTGTACAGCAGCCTTTTTCATAGGTAAAATACATTTACAGAATGGTTTTCATTCCAATTATCTATGGATAAGGAGAAGCTTGCGCTTGGATATAAGACACTTGCAATACTTTGTGGAAGCCGCCCGCTTCCAAAGCTTCACGAAAGCCGCACAATCCCTTTATATTACCCAGCCAACCATCAGTAAAATGATCAAAAATCTCGAAGAAGAGCTAGGAGTTGTCCTATTCGAACGGGTCGGCAAAAAAATCGTGATAACCGATGCCGGTTCGATTCTGCTCGAGCAAGCCCAGCAAATGGTCCAATCGTTCGGCAATATGAATTCGCGGCTGTCCGAGCTGATGGAGCTTAAGGTCGGGCATATACGAATAGGCCTGCCGCCTATGGTTGGGGTCACCTTTTTCCCCCGTATCATCGGAAAGTTTCGCGAGAAGTATCCCAAAATTACGATGCAGCTGTTTGAGCACGGTGCTAAAAAGGTCGAGGCCGATGTAGGCTCTGGCGCGCTCGATATCGGGGTTATTCTGCTGCCGACGAATGAAGAGAAGTTCGAATCCTTCTGCTTTCTGCGGCAGGACCTGATGCTGGTTGTCCCTCCTTCGCATAAGCTCGCCAGCCGGAGTGAAGTGCCGCTTATTGAGCTTAAGGAAGAGCCGTTTCTATTCTTCCATGAGGAATTTACTCTGCATGACCGGATCATCGCCGAATGCGAGAAGCTGGGATTCCAGCCGGATGTCGTCTTCAAGAGCACCCAGTGGGATTTCATCAGCGAGATGGTAGCCGCAAAGCTGGGAATCGCGCTGCTGCCCGAAGCGATATGCCGGGAGCTCGATCTGGAACGGCTTCGCATTATCCCGCTGACCTCGCCAAGTATTCCCTGGCATCTGGCCATGATCTGGCGCCGCGACAGCTACCAGTCATTCGCTACGCGCGAATGGATTGCTTTTGCGATGGAGGCGCTGCAGCAGGCGCCTTGAACAAAAAGAACACGGCTTCTATGCATAGAAGCCGTGTTCTTTTTAAACTCTATTATTTTGCTGCCTCCGTCAAATGAATAGTAACTCTCCAGCCCCATTCCGTAATAAGCATATAATCTTCGCCTGGCTGGAAACCGGTCGTATCGAATGTATATTCTTGATCTGCTGCCTCATCGGGAATAACCACTTTGCCACCGAAGTTATTGTTAACTTCCTGCTCATATTCGTAGTTACCGCCCGGTGTATCGTCAAGAACAAAGTAAACCGTCCCGCCGTGAGTTACCTTAAAATGGATAACCGTTCCTACCGGGATTGTCATGCTGCTTTTTCTTTCTCCATCTACATAAATCAGCATATAGGAATCATGCTGATACGATATCGTTTCATCGTTCTGATCATCGCCATTCAAGGTTTCTAAAGTTCCTGCCGCAATTTTAAACCGTACCTCTCGCAGCTTAAACTTTTTCTCTGGCGTATACAGAATTTCGTTTCCGTTAATTTCCACGGCATCTCCCGCACTCAGCGGCAGAAATTCACCGTTACTGTCTTTTGTGGCTATTGTTATGGCCGCGCGGAGATCTTTACCTTCAACCAGCTTAACATCACGGTTGTACTCAATTCTGAACTTCTCCCACTCAAAGTTGGTCTCGGCACCGCCGCCCAACGAAGCGAGCGGAGTTCCGGCCTTATCCAAGATTGTAACCATTCGATGATAGGAAGACTTACCCTCTGAATCAATGACAACCACGTACATCCAGTTGTTGAAGGTTAAATCGCTAGTATCAAAGTTCGCCGGAACATCCTTTTTCACTTCCATTTTCTTGGCTTTACCGGCATCAACCAAAGCATTCAGCATTTCGATATTTTCAAAATATTCATCCGTGAAGTAAGCTATCCCGTCGCGAGTACTTGTCACAGTTACGGGTTCGCCGCTGATGACTCGATCCTTGGCAAGATCTATCTCAAAATAAATGTTTCCAGGATTGCTGCCGCCTGTATCTCCGCCACCGGTATTGCCGCCACCCGTGTTTCCACCGGTATTGCCGCCTCCTGTGCCGCCACCGCCAGTATTGCCGCCTCCTGTGCTCCCGCCTCCAGAGTTACCTCCACTAAGCTCACCGCCGCCAATGCTGCCTTGACTATCCGTACCTGCAGGCTGCTCTTTTCCGCCAACGTTTACTTTGACATCAGAGGGGACGTCACTGCCTGTCTCCATTTTTTTCGGAGCCTTTTCCATGGATACACCCGTTGAGTTGACAACCGCTTTCTCAACCGTACCTTCGCCGAGCATTTTGACAGCTGCGTTTAGTACCGCATTCACAATGGTCGCATCCTTGTCTGCTTGCACGCTGGTTCCGACAGCCGAATCCGCCACAACCATTTGATCAATAGATCCTTTTGGAATCTGAACAATAATGCTTTCCGCTTCAACATTGACGGTATTAAAATGTCCGGTCAATACAACGCGGGAGTTATTCGGCAATTGATTCGAAAGGGTTACTTTACTAATATCCACGCCTTCCGCTGCTTCCAATTTGGCGCCCGTTTGAACGGTGATTTCCTGAACGGTCGTTTTACCTTGCGCGACAATACGCACCGTACCCTCTGCTTTATTAACGATTACGGTAAGAATCACGGAATCTTCAAGGTGAATGCTGTTCTCGCCTCCGCCATACACGAAGGTTTTTCCATGAACCGTAACGTTTTTCAAATAAACATCGCCATTGCCTACATTTTTGCCAATAATCAGATCACCGGCAATATCCATGTTTTGGAGCGTAGTGCCGGCCGAATTTACGATAACGCTGCCAGATTGTTTCTGCACGCCTTCGGCAGGACCATTTACTCCCGCTTCCGTCCAGACACCGTATGTATTAAAAGCACGGTCGAGGATGCTAGCCGCTTCAGCGCGTGTAACTTGCTTGGCCGGCTTGAACTCTCCATCCGTGTATCCTGTGATAATACCTGCTTGCGCAGCGGAAGCAACTCCCTGCAACGCCCAGCCCGAGATCTTGCCTGCATCATGGAAAGATGCATTCGCAGCAGCTGCCGGAAGTGAAAGCAGTTTTGCTATTGTTAACGCTGCTTCCTCTCGTGAAATATTGGCACCGGGGCGGAATGTACCGTCCGTATAACCTTTCATGTAGCCAGTCTCATATGCAATGGCTACATCATTAGCGAACCAATCAGCAGCAACTACATCCTTGAAATGAATCTCCGCTGCTTGACGGTATTGAAAAAGACGATTAATTAATGCTGCCCATTCTCCGCGCGTAATAGCACGCTCCGGTTCAAATTTCTGTGAGGTTACCCCGTTAATGACCCCTCTTGAGCTCCAACGGTCGATTGCCGATTTCGCCCAGTGGCCGGACACATCAGCGAAGCTCGGGCTGGTGTCAGTCGCAGCCGTTGTTTCCGGGGTTGCCGCGCTTGCCGCTCCTGCGAACAATGCTCCAAATGCAAGCAGCATCGCCAGCAAAAGACTTGTTACTTTTTTCATGATTCCCGCTCCCTATTTGGTTATTCTTACCTACTAAAATCACATCTATTAAAATATCATAGCGGATACTAAAGTTCTATAACTATTTTCAAATTATTAGGATGTTGCTGAAATAATAGTAACGGAAGCAAATAAATAAAAAGACGAGTGTTTACTCCCTTACGGAAGCAACAATCGCCTTAATTATGGAAATTACATTAAATCTATAATGATAAATTTTTATTCAGTTACCTTCTGCTAACCCGCGGTCCTCCCGGAGGCGGACCACCTGGGCCGCCTGGGCCGCCTGGGCCGCCAGGACCTCCCGGTCCAAATCCTGGTCCTGGCCCAAATCCTGGTCCCGATCCAAATCCCGGTCCGCCCCATGGCGGACGCGGCGGTGGTCCCCAGCCCCACCACGGTGGACGTGGCGGTGGTCCCCAGCCCCACCATGGAGGACGCGGCGGCTGCCAGCCCCACGGCTGAGGAAATCCGCCAGGAGGAAACCCGCCTGGAGGGACCCCCCCTGGTTGAAAGCCACCCGGGACAAATGTCCGATTAGATTTCGTCATTTGAAATTACTCCTTTATCAGAAAAGTAATTGAATCTGCCTTAATGTATGCCAATACCCAGGGTTTGGTATAGGCAACCGTACACCTTCCCTGGAATAGGTGAATATCCTATAAGCAAACTTTTCTGTTTTGGAGGACCAACATGATTCCCATTTATCCTTATTACAGCCAGGAAACCAAGTGCAAGCAGGTACCGGTGACCTTCCCGCCGCAGCATCAGGACCGGCAGCCCGGCCTGGAATATCTCATGAATCCGACTCCGATCTCGGATAACCCGGAATACAAGGGCAGCGGCAAGCTGAAAGGCAAGGTTGCGATCATTACAGGCGGCGACAGCGGGATTGGCCGCGCCGTTGCGATCGGATTTTCGAAGGAAGGCGCGGATGTCTCAATCGTTTATTTGTACGAACGCGAAGACGCGCTTGCAACCAAGCAGATGGTAGAGCAATACGGAGGGCGCTGCCTGCTGATCGAAGGCGATCTTAGAAAGCCGGATTTTTCCGCAGAAATTGTGCAAAAAACAATCGGGCACTACGGCTGTCTGGACATCCTAGTCTTGAATCAAGCCGTACAATTCCCGCAAAAATGCATTCTGGACATTTCTAACGAGCAGCTTGAGGATACGTACAGGACAAATATCTTTCCTCACTTTTATTTGACGAAAGCTGCGCTTCCCTACCTGAAGGCCGGGAGCTCCATTATTAGCACGGCATCCGTTACGGCCTATGCCGGAGCACCGCTGCTGGTTGATTACTCCTCCACGAAAGGAGCCATCGTCTCCTTCACCCGTTCCTTGTCTCTTCAGCTCGTAGGCTGCGGCATACGCGTAAACGCCGTTGCCCCAGGTCCGATCTGGACGCCGCTTATCGTATCCAGCTATTCCGCTGAATACGTCAAAACCTTTGGCCTGGAGACGCCGATGAAACGCGCCGGCCAGCCGTTCGAGCTAGCGCCTACTTATATTTATCTCGCATCCGACGATTCCTCGTTTGTTACCGGTCAAGTCCTGCATGTGAACGGCGGAGTCATGACGGAGACGTAGACGATTCCATCCCGTCCGAAAGCGTTACTAGCTTGTTAATCGTGTTCCAGTTGCGGACGGTGGAATGCACGCCCAGCTTCTCCGCTTTTACGGCAAGCTTGGAATTGCGCACCGTTTGATAGAACAGCAAATACAGATCCCGTCCCTTGCTGCCGAATAGCTCCTCCGCCGTTTCGAACGACCGGAGCTTATCGAGCTGCTCGGCTGCCGGCTCTTCCAGCATCATCGACACATACAGGTATTCCCCCTGCGTCGTGGCTGCCGCCGCCGCAAGCTGTTCTTCGGTAAACGGACAGCTTGCGGCGATAACCCGCAGCTCCTCCGCTGTCCGCATAATGACCTTGATCGATAGACCGAACACCGTTTCAATCCGTTGCTCGATCCGGCTGCGCAGCACAGCCTCATTCTCTTCCGACTTGAATAAGATATTGCCGCTCTGAATATACGTCTGAACATCCTGTAATCCGATAGCGGTTAATGCCTCGCGCAAGTCTGCCATCTTGATTTTGTTTTTCCCGCCGACATTAATGCCTCGCAGCAACGCAATATTTACGGTCATTGGTCATTGTTCCTCCTTCATCCTCTCAAACTGCTTCGCGTGCAGGTCCCTGTATACCCCGTTATGCTGAAGCAGCTCTTCATGCCTGCCTTTTTCCACAATTGTTCCGTCCTGCACGACCAGTATTTGATCGGCCGCCATAATGGTGGACAACCGATGCGCAATCACGATACTTGTCTTATTCTGCAGCAGGACGCTCATTGCCTTCTGGATATAGTACTCCGATACCGTATCAAGCGAGGATGTCGCTTCATCCAGAATAATAATGGCCGGATCTTTGAGCAGCACCCTCGCAATGGAAATCCGCTGTTTTTCCCCGCCAGAAAGCTTCATCCCCCTGTTGCCTACAACCGTGTCGTAGCCGTCCGGCAGCTCCATAATGAAATCATGGATATAAGCCGCCTTGCATGCCTCCTGCATTTCCTCTTCCGAGGCTTCGTCATTGGCATACATCAGATTTTCCCGGATCGTCCCGTTAAACAAATAACTGTCCTGAGTGACCAAGCCAATCTGCGACCGGAGCGACTCCAGCGTCATATCCTTGATATCCGTTCCGCCAATGCGGATACGGCCCGAGCTGCGCTCATAGAGCCGCGGCAGCAGATTCGTAATGGTCGTCTTTCCCGCCCCGCTTGGACCAACAAGAGCTGTCATTGTCCCTGATTCGGCCATAAACGAGATTTTTCTAAGAGCGGGTTTGTCTTTCTGATAAGCAAAGCTTACATCCTCAAAAACAATATTCTGCCCGGATATATTCTCCGGCAGCGCTTCCGGCTTATTGACGATAACCGGCTCCATATCGAAATAGTCGAAGATTCGTTCAAACAAAGCGATCGAGCGGTTAATATCGACGTACAGATTCGTCATTTGGCCAAACGGTCCGTAAATCCGTCCAAGCAAAGCAACAAAGCTGATAATTTCCCCGACCGAAATTTCGCCTTGAATATATAAGTATCCGCCATACAAGTAAATGAGCATCGGTCCAATCGTTGTAAACGTGGACAGCAGCATCATAAACCAGCGGCCGGCCATTGACTCCCTGATCTGCAGACGGGTGGATTCGGCATTCACGGCCTTAAAGCCTTCGTATTCCTTCCGCTCCTTCGTGAACAGCTTCATGAGCAGATAGCCGCTAATGCTAAGCGTTTCCTGAATAATATGGTTCTGCTCGGACATCTTCTCCTGTGTTTCTTTGGCGATTTTCCAGCGGACACGACCCATTTTGCGAGTTGGAAATAGAAACAGGGGAACAACAACCATCCCGAGAATAGCCAGCTTCCAGTTCATGACGAACAATGTTCCAAGCGTTGTCGCAAGAATAAACAGGTTGCTCGCAAAATTGACGACGGTGCTGTTGAATACCCCCTGAATGCCGGAAATATCGCTTGTCATTCTCGTAATGACTTCGCCCTGCTTCACGTTGGAATAGAACTGCATGGGCATCTTTTGCAGATGCCGGTACATCTGGTTTTTCATATCGTATACGATATTTTGCGAAATATAGGAATTGAGATAGCTCTGCAGCACGCCGAGCAGGCCGGACGCAACGGTTGCGGCAAGCGATATAAGCACCAGCTCCAAGAGCAGCCTCATATCTTTATTCGGTAGCGCATCGTCCACGATATGCTGGATAAAAATAGGCGGCAGCAGCCCCAATCCCGAGGAAAGAAGCAAAATAAACAATACAACTACGGTTTGTTTCCAGTAAGGGACAAAATAAGCGGAGATGCGGACGAGCATCGCCTTTGTAATATTCGGCTTCGCTCCATCATCGAATTTCATCTTGTTAAAGCCCATTCCCCCTGGACCTCCGTACATTCTGGACATCGGAACCCCTTCTTTCTTAATCGTCCGCTTAGAGATGGCTCAGGATCTGCTGATGAAGCTTATGCAGCTTATCGACATCATCCGGAGGCAGGTTCTCAAGCGCGCTGCTTAAGGCTTTATAAGAAGCCGCCTCCTGATTGTACAGCTCGCACAGCTCTTCGCCGGCGGGTGTAATAAACAGCTGGATCTCTCTCCGGTCCTGCTCGGAAGGCTCCCTTACGATAAGCCCCTTCAGGGCAAGCTGGTCAATATGAACGCTGACCCGGCTTTTGGCGAATACCAGCTTCTCCGTCAGCTCCTTCTGCTTTTGCCCCGGGTTCAGCCGGACCGACTCCAGAATATTGATCTGATGCACGGTTAAGCCGAGGTTAGCCGCACTGTGAAAAGCCAGCTTCTTCAGTTGGCGGGTAATCCGGAAAAAGGACTGGTAAATATCCATTGCATCTGCTGCCATCTTCTTAAACACCTTCTTAGTTATCATTGTAAACCGTTACGGTTGTAAACTAATTATACGCAAAAAGAAGAGAGCCTGCCAGCTCTCTTCTTTCGTGCGCTTAATATAATGGATATTTCTGGCGCAAATCCTCCCGGTGAAGCACATGGGAGTCCTCGCGGATGTAATGGCATACATAGGATCGGCGCCAGCGATCCTTGCTCCGGTTTTTTCCCGACGAATGGATAAGCAGCTCGCTGAAAAACAAAATATCTCCTTTCCCCATCACAACCGGAATCTGTTTGCTTGTATCCACGCCTTCCGTTTCCTCGGTCCAGGGCTCATGCTCCTCGATGTTTTTGACCGAGCCATGCGGCAGCAGTCCAAGCCTATGGGTACCCGGCATTACCCACAAGCAGCCATTCTCGATATCGATCAGATCCTCCATCGCCGTCCATGCGGCAATCATCGTCATCGGATCATTCTTGATGTAGTAGTAATCCTGGTGGGCAGCCTGTCCCGGCGAGCCTGGCTCTTTGTAGAAATACATGCTTTGCACGCATACCGCTTCTTTGCCCATCAGTTGCGCAAGCGCTCCGCGGACAAGAGCATGCTTCATCAGCTGTCTGGACATGCTGTCATGCTTATGGGAGTTAAAGAGACGCAGCGAATATTTCTTCGACTCCTCGCAAGCCGCCCACTCCGGCACCTGCGGCTGGTTCCTGATATCGTAAATGTGTCCGTTAAAGGCATCGATCAAATCGCTGGACATACCTTTCTTCCATAACAAATATCCGTTCTCTCTGAAAAAGGAAATCTGTTCATCCGTAAGGGGAGTAAGCGGATCCGTATAAGTCGTATTCACAAATCATTCTCCTTTTTGATTCATTTTGCTCGAGCGATACACTCATCGTACTCCCCTTACCCGATCCGGACAATGGCTGCGAATTACACAATTGTATCTGTGATTGATATTCTTGCACCTTGGATTTACAATCAGTCTGAGGTGATTTTATGCATGTAGCATCAGCCGTAGCCGGCTCCGTCGTCTACCCGCCGGGAGGCAAATTCGGTTCGCGTATCCAGCAGGATTTTCAGCTTGTGATGCTGTATACGGGAGAGATGACCGTTACAATCGATGGCCGTGAGCTCCATGTCCAGCCCGGGCATGTCGTACTGCTGCTGCCCGGACGTGAAGAGCAGTTTGTCTTCTCGAAAACCGAGGATACCTGGCATCGCTGGATTGCGGTACATGTGCCGGAGCTTGCGGAACAGACCCGGGAATCCTTTCGGCTGCTGCCGGAATGTCTTCCGCTTACCGAAGAAATGAACCGGCTTACGGATCTCCTGCTCCGTCTTCAGCGGGATGCTCTGCCAACCGACCCCGTCATGCAGCAGCTTGGACTAGCCGCCTTGCATTTGTATCCGATTGAATCCAGACGGTCTTTGGAGCAAAAGGAGAAGCATCCGGCGATTTATGCGGCATTAGCATGGATTCACGAGCATTTCGCCGAAGATGTGACTTTAAAAGAAATTGCGGCTGCCTCAAACGTCTCTCCCGAGCATCTGGCAAGACTATTTAAGCAATATGAGCAGACTACGCCCTTCCAATATCTATGGAGCTACCGTATTCAGAAAGCGGTAGAATTGCTCAACAATACAGGTCTTACCGTTACGGAGATTGCTCAGCGCTGCGGCTTTAAGACCTCCCATCATTTCGCAAGGCAGCTTAAGCAAGCTACCGGCCGGACCGCCTCCGAGATCCGGCAATTATCATGGAGCGGTCTGCGTAAGGCTTAAATCGGATGCTTCCAACGCCTGCGCCGGTAAAAGCAGCCCTTCGAGATAGGTTTTATTATGTTGGACGGACGGATGATCCGGACGATAGGCGCGTGCGATTTCATTATGCTCGTAGGCTTTCAGCCACTCCCCAAGCTTGTCATAACAGACGCAGAGCTGCAGATGAGGCAGCCAGGTTGAGCAAGAAGTATTTTGCATGGACCATGCCTCATCCTGCCTTGGCGCCCGCAAAGCGGATTCATACCAGAAAGCGGCACAATTGACTTGACCGGAGCCGCAGGTCTACTCCTGAACATGGCATTCTCAGCGCCGCGTACCGGAACGATTACCTCGTTGGCTGCTTACTTCAGTACAACTGAAGCCTTAACTCTGGTAGACTCGACAGTAACCGTTACAGCCCAGCTCTTCGAATCCGCAACGCCAAACAATACGTTTACGGCTGTGCCGGGCGCCTTGGTAACCTTAAGTCCGGCTCTGACCGGGGTTCTGGCGCTTGGTACGATTTCTTCCGGCTTGACTACCGGACTCTCTATTCCCGTGACGGCCGGTACGCGACTGCTCCTTGTCTTCTCGGCTTCCGTCACGGCAGGGCTGGATGTCGCAACTACCGTTGAAGGCTATGCAAGCGCGGGATTAACCATCTTATAGCAATGAAAAAAGCACGGAGCCATGGCTCCGTGCTTTTCCTATTAGTTGTTGTAAGGATCAATCGTTTGAATCGTGCCGTCTTCGTTATACTTCAGCTCGGTAAACTTCACGCTACGCTTATGGTCAACGCCGCCTGAAAGCGATGCATCATGATAGAATAGGTACCACTTATCTTGGAATTCCACGATGGAATGGTGGGTTGTCCAGCCGATAACCGGCGTGAGAATAGTACCCTTGAAAACAAAAGGTCCTTGCGGATTGTCGCCAATGGCATACACAAGCTTATGAGTCGAGCCCGTCGAATACGACAGATAGTACTTGCCGTTGTATTTGTGCACCCACGGTCCTTCGAAATAACGGCGGTCTTCGTCGCCTGCAAGCAGCGGATTGCCTTCCTCGTCCACGATGGAAATCTCTTTCGCCTCGGATTTGAAGGTCAGCATGTCGTCGCTCAGTTCCGCTACGCGTGGTCCAAGAGCAGGTCCTTTTACATCCGGATCAGCGGCGTCGGCAACAAATTCGCCAGTTGTCCACTTCTCCAGCTGTCCGCCCCACAGACCGCCGAAATACATATAGGCACGATTATCTTCATCTACGAGAACGGCGGGATCGATGCTGAAGCTGCCGGGAATATAGTTTTCTTCTGCCTTGAAAGGCCCCGCCGGAGCTTGGCTTGTAGCTACGCCAATCCGGAAAATGCCTTCTTTATCTCTAGCCGGGAAATACAAGTAGTAGGTATTGTTCTTGAATGCGGCATCCGGTGCCCACATTTGCTTGGAAGCCCATGGCACATCTTTTACATGAAGAGCTTCGCCGTGATCGACGCACGGTGAATTCGCGTCATCCATGGACAAAATGTGATAATCCTCCATCTGGTATTGGTCGCCGTTATCGTTAGTCGGGCCGTCGTGATCGAGGTCGTGGGAAGGATAAATATAAATTTTACCTTCGAATACATGCGCAGAAGGATCTGCCGTAAAAATATGCGTTACGATTGGTTCATTTGGTTTGGACATGTGCTTAATCTCCTTTTCGCGCATAACTGGTACCATTCTAATACACCTTTTTCATTCTATCTTTATTCAGCCGACGTTAAACTACATAAATTAAAGAACATTGCTTGTAAAATTAAGATTTCCGCGCAAAAAAACCGTGCAATCGTTGGATTGCACGGTTTTTTACCAGTTTTTGTACAACTATTATTTTCCCATATCGAGTACGATACGCCCGCGGCCATGTCCCGCTTCCGAGATGATATGAGCTTCGCGTGTCTCTCTCAATGGAAATACTGCCTGAACTTGCGCGTGAACGGCACCTGTGCCGATCAGCTCCGCAATATCCGCTAAATCCTGCTTGGATGCCAGCGCTGAACGAAGAACGCGTACGCCCTCCTGCTGTCCCCGCTCTATTGGAGGCTGACCTGTTAGGGTAAGCAAAGCCCCTCCCGGCTTGATAAGCTGCCAAGATCGTTCAAGCGTAACTCCTCCAATCGTATCCAGCATAAAATCCACTTCCCGCTCCAGCCCTGCTTCAAAAGGACCGGCCGTATAATCAATGGCATGATCTACGCCAATCGATCGAATAAAATCCATATTCGAAGGGCTCGCCGTTCCTATAACATTGGCCCCTTTCCATTTGGCGAACTGGACGGCGAACAAGCCTACTCCGCCACCCGCACCATGAATAAATACGCGGTCCCCGGCCTTGATGCCCGCGTTGTTGATCGCAGACCAGGCCGTTGTTGCTCCTCCGGAAATCGTGGCCGCTTGAGCAAAACTGATGGAGGAGGGCTTAAGCGCAAACGAATCCTCCAGAGCCGTTGTATACTCCGAATAGGTCCCGTTTGTGCTCCTTCCGAATACCTCCTGCCCGGCTACAAGCCCGGTCACTCCCGGACCCGCGCTTTCGATTACACCGGCAAAAGCCGTTCCCGGAGTGACGGGGAATTTGACAGGCATCGGAAATAATCCTTTGCGGATTTTCCAATCCACGGGAAGTACTCCAGCCGCCGCAATCCGGATCAGCACCTCCCCTTCCTGCGGAACCGGCTTTGGCGCCTCCTCCAGCTGAAGCACCTCGGGTCCCCCAAATTGATAATAACGGATGGCTTGCATCGTTTGAGCCATAGGAATAAGCCCTCCTTATTGGAATGTCATGCGGAATCGTGTAAAATCAAAATACGGAATGAACACATATTGAGTATACTCACTAATTATTCGATAAGTAGACTATAAGAATTCATGTATCAAAAGTCAAGGAGGAACTATGGCAGCATCCGATACAACCATACCATCCGCCGGCCACCTGCTGGAAACGCTGCTTCGGACTACCCACCGGCTGCATCTCCGGTTCGAAGCCCAATTATCTGCCTTCGAAGTACCGGAATATTTGTCCGGGCCTAGGCTGCGCTTTCTTGTATCCGTAGAAGAAGCCGGACAAATCCGGATGAGCGATATCGCCGCAAAGCTTGGCATTAAGCCGCGTACCGTTACGCAATTCGTGGATGCGCTTGAGCAGGAGAAGCTGATTGTCCGACTGCCTGACCCGGAAGACCGCCGGGCTACTTATATCCAATTGTCCGATATAGCGCCTCCGCTCATTCAACAAGCGCGGCTTGCGATGAGCGAGTCGGCAGACATGGTTCTCGCTTCGATATCGCCGGAGGAACGCGGCGAGCTGATGCGTTTGCTGCAACAACTGAGCGAGTAGCCGGAAAGGATTACTGCTAATGAGCTTTCAATATACCGATGATGATGTCCGGGTATTATGCGGCCGGTTCGCCTTCGAGGAAGGGGAATCCATCTGGCAGGCGGGCGGGGTGACGATATTGCGGTATGACCCGGACAAGCCGTTCTGCGAAGCCAATGTCCGGACCAACCGCGATCTGATTGTGACGGCCACCCGCATCCGCGGAGAAATCGTGGCAACCTGCACCTGCCCGGACTTTGATCCCGAAGATAAATATTGCGAACATGTCGCAGCCATGCTGCTGCATCTGTTGGAGGTGCCTGAGCTGCCCGAAGAAGCGCTTAACCTGGCCCGCATCTCGGCAAGTGACCAGCTGCTGTCGTCCAGCATATTGGACTTATTCGGCAGCCGCGAACGGGGACAGTCTGCGCTTCTTGGCAGTACGCGATATGTAAGAGACACCCGCATACCCGTTGAGATTCAGTTCACCTGCGTGATTTTCTCGAGCGGTTACCGGAACTACCGGATAGGAATCGAGCTTCGCACGGGACTTGGCAGGCTTTACGTCGTGCCGGATATCCGCGCTTTTATCGAAGGAATAGCTTTGAACGTCACTCGCACCTTCTCCAAGCAGTTTACGTTTAATCCTGCCGAGCATCGTTACCGAAATGAAGATTACGCCTTGCTGGGCGAATTAGCCCGGATCAGCAGGAACGAAGCGCTTTATCAGGAAGAGGCGGCGCCTTTAAACGGGAAGACTCGCGGCAAGCCAAACAACCGGATGCTGATGATCCCTCCTGCGGATTGGCCAACCGTGCTGCCTCTGCTTGCGGCTTGTCCTTCCGTGCTGGTTGATCAGGAGGGCGCCGTTACCGCCGGCCTGCAAATAAACGAGGAAGCTTCCCCTATCCGATTCGAATTTGGCGAGCAGGACGAAGCGGGCTTTCAGTTGAACGTTGAAGGTTTGGACAAGATCACCGTCTTAACCGCCTACAACATGGTATTAAGCGAAGGCCGGATGAAGCAGCTTCCAGAAGCCTCGTGCAAACAGCTGGCCGATTTCAAAAATATGCTGGATGCTTCGCACCGTCAGCATGTCGTCATCTCGCCGGAACAGATCGAGCCTTTTATGGAGAAGGTCGTCCCCGAGCTGATGAAGCTTGGTAAGGTAGAAGTGACCCGAAGCGTATCGGAAAAAATCGTGCAAACTCCCCTGCAAGCAAGGCTCTATCTGGACCGGATCAGGGACAGACTGCTCGCCGAGCTGGAGTTTCAATACGGGGATATCAAGATTAACCCGCTTGCAGCTTATACGGACTACAAGACCGAGGACCGGATCCTTCTCAGGGATGGAGACCGGGAAAATCAGATCCTCGATATGATGGAGCAAAGCGGCTTTATTACGACGGAGCTTGGCTACTACATGCAGGATGAGGAAAGCGAATACGAATTTCTAAGACATACCATTCCGAAGCTGGGGAAGCTGCTGCAGGTTCATGCCACCTCGGCCGTTAAGACGCGGATCGTTGTCCCGAATACTCCGCCATTGCTGAAGGTTGAAGTGGACGAGAGAACCAACTGGCTGGAATTCAAGTTCGAGTTGACCGGCATTTCCGACGACGAGATCCGCAGCGTTCTTCGCTCTATCGTGGAGAAGCGCCGATTCCACCGGCTGCAGGAAGGCGCGCTGCTGCCGCTCGATGGCAAGGAATACGAAGCCATTAAGAGGATAATTAACGAGACGGGCTTTCTCCGTACGGACCTGAATCAATCCGTCTTCCGTATCCCGGTGGCGCGTGGACTCCATCTCGGGGATTTCGAGAATGAAGGAAGAACCATTCAGCTCGGCAAATCGCTGCGCAAGCTGCTGGCTCATATCCGCAACCCGGATCACCTGGAATTTGAAGTACCGGCCACGCTGCGGCATGTGCTAAGGGACTATCAGTCCTATGGCTTCCAATGGATGAAGACGCTAGCCCATTACCGGTTCGGCGGCATTCTGGCGGACGATATGGGACTTGGCAAAACCATTCAAAGCATTGCGTTCCTTCTCTCCTGCCTTCCGGAGATCCGGGAACAGGAACAGCCCGCTATTATCGTTACGCCGGCATCCCTTATGTACAACTGGCTTAGCGAGCTGAAGAAATTCGCTCCGGAAATCCAAGTGGTCATCGCGGACGGAACAAGGCCGGAAAGAGCGGCCAAACTCAGGTCTCTGAATGGAATCGACGTCGTTATCACGTCGTACCCGCTGCTGCGCAGGGATATCGAGCTGTATGTCCAACGCTTCTACCATACGGTTATCTTGGACGAAGCGCAGGCGTTCAAAAATCATACGACTCAAACCGCGCAGGCCGTAAAAGCCTTGCAGGCAAAGAACCGTTTCGGGTTAACCGGTACTCCTCTTGAAAACAGAGTCGAGGAGCTATGGTCCATCTTTGGCGCCGTGTTCCCCGAGCTGTTCCCTGCCCGCAAGGTTTTCTCCGACCTGCCGAGGGAAAACATCGCGCGCCGTGCGCGCCCCTTCCTGCTTCGCCGCCTGAAATCCGACGTGCTGAAGGAGCTGCCGGAGAAAATCGAGACCCTGCAGGCGACCAGTCTGCTGCCGGAGCAGAAGAAGCTGTACGTCTCCTATTTGGCCAAGCTGCGTACGGAAACCGTCAAGCATCTGGATAATGACCGGAGCTTCAAGCAGAACCGGATTAAAATTTTGGCCGGCCTGACCCGGCTGCGCCAAATCTGCTGCCATCCGGCGTTATTTATTACCGATTACGAAGGCAGCTCCGCCAAGTTCGAGCAGCTGTTCGAAATCGTTGAGGAATGCCGCAGCACCGGCAAACGGATGCTGATCTTCTCGCAGTTCACCGAGATGCTGGGTCTCATCAGCAAAGAACTGGTCCGCCAGGGTATCTCTTATTTCTATCTCGACGGCAGTACCAAAGCGGCCGAGCGGGTAGAGCTATGCAACCGGTTCAACGACGGGGAGAAGGACATCTTCCTCGCATCGCTTAAAGCGGGCGGAACAGGACTTAACTTGACCGGTGCCGATACCGTTGTTTTGTATGATTTATGGTGGAACCCTGCCGTAGAGCAGCAAGCAGCTGACCGGGCTCACCGGATTGGACAAACCAAGGTGGTTCAGGTTATCCGGCTGGCCGCCCACGGCACGGTCGAAGATAAGATGTACGCGCTCCAAGAGCGGAAGAAAAATATGATCGACGACATTATCCGGCCCGGTGAAGAGCAGCTGTCTTCGCTTACCGATGCGGATATCCGCGAGATTTTGGCGATTGGAGCCGATGAACGGGATTTGTAAGAAGGATGTTATAGTTACAAACAATGGCTGTGCAACTATCTAAGTACAGCCGTTGTTTTATTCCGACATGACTGCCATGACTGCCGCGTAAGTTAAAAGGATCTATTAAAATTACCGATTCCGACTATAGGGGGAAATATCGATGATTTCTTTAGGACAGAAGGTTGTCCGACTAGGAAAAAGAGAGTTTAACTACTACATAACCGGCAATGAGGACAAGGAAACGATCGTCATGCTGCATGCCGCTTTTGCTGACCACACTTTATTCCAAGAGCAAATCCCGGATCTGATTGAGCATTACCGGCTTATCGTTCTTGATCTGCCAGGACACGGTGTCAGCGCGGGAGCTAAATCCAAGCTCACCATGCAAGACATGCCGGACATCATCAGCCGTATTCTGGCAGACAACCGGATCGCATCCTGCCATCTGCTTGGCGTCTCCCTTGGCTCGCTGGTCGCGCAGGCTTTTGCTGAGCGATATCCCCATCTGGTACAGTCCGTCATCATCGTTGGAGGTTACTCCATTCATAAAGCCAATAAGCGGGTCCGCAAAGAACAGCAGGCCGAAGGGCTGAAATGGATTGGATACATCCTATTCTCCATGACCAAATTCAAGCAATATGTCTTGAACGTCTCTTGCGCTACCGAACAAGGGCGCACTCTGTTTGAACAGGGAATCCGGCACTTCCGGCGCCAGTCCTTTCAGGCGTTGAGCGGCATGGGCTCCTTTTTTACGGAGAAAACAGAATCCATGCCTTACCCGATGCTTCTTATTCTCGGAGAATTTGACCGGAAGCTGATCCATGATGCCGCCGAGGAGCTTCATCGGCTGGAGCCGCATTCACAGCTCGTGATCCTTCCGGCTTCGGGTCATTGCGCCAACGCGGATGCGCCGGAAGCTTTTAACCGGACCATCCGGCATTACTTGTCTAACGTTAGCCGCTGCCCGTCCGCAGGAATTAGAACCTGACCAAGCAGCCCTGCAGCGCTTAACGCTTCCGCGAGAACATCTCTTGTCACCAGACAATGATTGATCGTATCCATATGAACGGCAACCACCTTCGCAGACGGTGCATAACGGCATACCCGGATGACATCCTCCGTATTCATCGTAATGGGATCGCCAAAGGCAAATTGCGCCCCGCCCGCGTTCACCACCGAAACATCCGGCTTGAAAGCATCCAAAACATGCTTTACTTCATCACACCAGATGGTATCGCCTGCGATATAAAGGGTCGGCTCGCCTTCCGCCTGAAGAACAAAGCCGGATACCTGACCCATTCTTTTGCCGATCTCTCCCGTCCCATGCCGACCGCTTGTTCTTGCGATTGTTATCCCTTTATACGATACGGATTGCCCGACTTCCGTTACATTAGCAAATTGCTGGCCCATGATCGTTGCCCCATCCCCCGGCTGACAGAACAGAGGCGTCGACTTCGGCAGGGTCTCTATCGCGGCGGCATCCCAATGGTCGGGATGGAGGTGGCTGACGAGAATAACATCGGGCTGCAGCAGCTTTTCCGTGGAAAAAGGCAGCGGAACAAGCGGGTTGCGCCGGTCATTCGTTGCATTCATAATCGGCGGATTTACGCCGGCTTCGCTAAACATCGGATCAACGAGAAACTGTACTCCCGCATAGTCCAGCCACAGCGTGGCATGCCTAATAAGTTGAATGTTCATATTTGCATCCCTCATTTCTAATCGTCTCTGATACAATTATAAAATAAGCCGCGTCGCGCACGAATAACCTCGTGAAACGATATAGCCGCTTTTATTTTCATAATGAAAGGATTTCTTCCGACATGTTAAGCTCATACGGAATTGACGATATCGACAGACAAATATTAAGCTGCCTGATTGCGGATGCCAGCCAGTCTCACAAATCTATCGGGGAGCAGGTCCATATGACCGGCCAGGCCGTAGGCGCCCGCGTCCGCAAGCTTCAGGATCTTGGCATCATTGAAGGCACAACGGTCAATTGGAACCCCGAGAAAATCGGCTTGACCGTCCTTGCCTTTGTCACCGTCTTTTTAGCATCCAATACGGCACATCAGGCGTTCCAGCAATTCGCGGGCAGCAGCAGTCAGGTTGTCGAGGTTCACCGCGTAAGCGGCGAAGGCTGCTATTGGATGCGCGTGCGCGTCGGCTCGCAGCTGGAGCTGACAAGCTTTCTCGACGAACTGCTTGGCTACGGCAACTATAAGGTAAGCTTGTCTATTGGGCAGATGAAGTAAAAAAAGGAGCCGCGTCTCGCAACGCTGCTCCTTATCTTTATTCCAGTACGCTTTTATAACGGTCCGGGCGGTAGCCTGCTGTTTCCGCCATGATAGCGGCAAGCTCCTTGCCCTGCTCCCGCAGGTCATCCATGTACAGATCCGCTTCAATACGGCCTCTGGACATAATGAGCGCGCGGTCGATAACCGTCTCGATCTCGTCAAGATGATGGGTAACGATCAGGATCGTCTCATCCCCCTTCAAATTGCCGATCATCAGCTTCAGGAAGTCCCGCCGCGTAAACATATCTTTGCCGAGGAACGGTTCATCCATCAGAATGTATTTGGCGCCTTTCGCCATCCCCGCGCTGATCTCCAGCTTGGATTTCTGACCTCTCGAGAAAGTACGAATTCTCTTATCGGGTTCCAGCTCGTAAAACTTCAGCAGCTTATGATAATACGCAAGGTCAAATTGCGGGTAAAAAGCGGAGAGAAATTCCGCATACTGAACCGGTGTCAGCTTCGGAATGTAGCTTCCCTCTTCGGTTATATACGCAATCTGATCATACTGCTCCTCTACAGGTCGGCCGTTCAGCAAAATGTCCCGATGCTGGACCTCACCCAGTCCCATAATCGCTTTGAGCAGCGTGGTTTTCCCGCTTCCGTTCTCGCCCAATACGCCAACAATCTCGCCGCTCGGAATGGTCAAATCCCGGACATGCAGGATAGGTCTGGCATCGCCGAATGTTTTCTCTACGTAATTTAATTCAAGCATGGCTATTCCCCCTTTCCTCGCTCAAGCTTCAGATGGTCGAATAAACGATAGTCGTAGAGCTGGAGATCATGAGAGGTTCCTTCCGGCCAGTTAAAGGTATTAACCCGGTCATCGTTCAAATCCGATACCAGCTCGCCTTCGTAAAGAAGCTGATTCGCCTTATACACTCTTATCATTAAATGAATCGGCAGGTAGCCATCAAACCGATCCTCTGGTCTAGGTTCCGTAAACGTATAAAGCAGATACAGCCTTCCACCCAGGTATTGCATGTTCATCCGGCTGCGATAGTAATCCTTCCAGGTGCTTGCATAGTCCAGATTGGTTGTATCCACCAGCTGCATCCCGTTTTGGAAATCGATACTCCATACCGTTTTGTGATAAAAGGTATTATAATCCGTTTGAATGGAATTGTTCTGAAAGACAAGATTCAAAACTTTATCATTGGAATAGACCTCATATTGATCCGAATACACGCTGCCCGATGGATCAAGCCTGATATTGCCAAGCATCTTCCCGCTTTCCGGATCATAACCTCTCACGACGACATGCCCGTTCTCCTTCAATATAAGCGCAAGCTTGTCGCCCGCTGCCGTAAGTCCAAGCACGGCAAGCGAGGCACTCTCTTTATTCTGATCCAGACTGAATTCCGTCACCGTCCGGGTCATTCCTTCCTCTGCGAAAGAAAGCTCGTAAATGCCGTTTGTGCCCGTACTTTCTGCGGTGGTAGGCACGGTAAAGTACAGATGGTCTCCAAGCTTTGCGAGTCCGTATTCCAGCGAATTGGAGTAGTTGCCGTCCGCGTTCGCTTTCGCAATATTCGCATAGACAAGCGAGGACTTGCCGTTATTCTTAACATTTAACACATTCTTGTCGGTATACAAAACGTAAAACGCGCCGTCTCCGTGTACTTCATACTCCAGATTGTCTATCCTTTTTTTGCCCCCGTTAACGTACTTGTAATGATCCGGCAGAAGTAGAGGAGGATCGTACACCTCGGTATGCTTCGTTAATTTCCCCTTGTCTATCTCAAACGCTGTGCTGGCGTACTGGTCGCTAATATCTCCGGAGATTCTTATCGGGTCAATTGCCGACCGGTCGCCAAAATGATCTTTTATATATAAGGTCCCCGCATTCTGATGGGCATGGTTCAGCCAAGAAAAGATTCCAATCAGCAGGATGGCTAATATGCCTACGGGAATGGCAAGATGACGGGATAGCTTCCGGACAATCATCATGGTACATCCCTCCTTATTCCGCTGGCCGGATTGAAATATGGTCAAATTCCCTGTTATACATTGGATTATAGTCGTAACTGGTTGCCAGGAGTTCGACCCTGTTGCTGTCCTGGTTCCTGTCCGTGACAAGCTCGCCTTCATACTCAAGCTTTGCTGCCTTGTAGACTCGTATCATCAGATGTTTAGGCCGGGCGATATCAAACACAATATCGCTTTCATCCTTTGTTTCCGTTGACTGATAGATGACATACAGCTTGCCATTAATATAGTGAATGCTTTTCATGTTGCGTAAGTTGGACTCCATATCATCCGGGTAGCTGACGGCAGTTTCGTCCAGCAGCTTTACTCCGTCCGCAAGATCAAAGCTCCAAATCGTTTTGCGCACTTGTCCTTGGTCCGGACTGCTCATAAACGCCACGCTCAGCCTGCTGCTGTCGGAATCCGAATAAGCTTCATAAGATTCATAGAACGAACGGCCTTGGGCCTTATCGGATCCCGAAATCGAAAAGCCGCTTATGGCCGCTTCCCCTAACTGCTCTCCGCTCTTGCTATCGTAGCTCCGGATCACCAGCTTATGATCCTCCTCCAGCACTAAAGCAAGCTTATCGCCAACCGCTTCAAGTCCAAGCACCTGTATTTCAGAAGAGCCGTCTCCCTTGTTTTTATCCAGGCTGAAGGTGGCAAGGGCCTCCGATGCCGGCAATTGATTTTTGTACTCCCTGCCGTCAATAAAATGTAATCGATAGATTCCGCTTGTACCGATATAGCTGTTTGTCGAGGGAACCACGAAATAGTACTGGTCTCCAATCTTGGCCAGCCCGTATTCGAGCCGGTTCGTGTAAGTGGCACTATTATCGCTTCTCGGCTGATTGCTCTCATCATACTCGGTAATATTCGGATGTACCGATGCTTGCCGATAGGATCCTGGATCGTCTGGATCTCTAGCCACGATCGAGTCCGGCGAAAAGAGGTTGTCAAATTTCCATTTCCCTTTTACCTTATCGGGCTGAACGCTGTTGTACCAAACCGCCCGTGGCGGATCAAACAACTTCGTATCCGTCGTTACCTCTCCGTTAGCCAGATTAAACAAGGTACTGTGAAAACCGTCTCCGAGTTCTCCGCTGATTGTCACATCAGACAACGCCGCTTGGTCTCCCTCATGATCCTTTAAATAAAAGACTCCGTTATCCCTGTCCGCATGAACCTGCATGAATTGCGACGCAATCAGAAGCAGCGCCAGGATGAATACCGGAAGAGCCGCATGGCGCGATATTTTTTTCCCTAAACGCAGCATCAGGCGATAACTCCTTTCCGGACCAGCCTCATGCCGTGCCAGATGAAGAAACCGCTCAAGAGAAACAGGGCTATGCTATACGCATACAGCTTTGCCATCGTCCAATCCAAATTCGGCGCTTCAATCTGAGCATTCAGAATATGCCTCATGATCCACCCTGCGGCAATGACGAGAATGATGTACCAATGCCGTCTGCCGCGTTCGCACAGGAACGCGTAATAAAGTCCGGTTGCCAGGCTTACGAGTATGCTGACCGAAGCCACCCAGCCGCTGATGCTTACGGGCAATAACAGCTTCAGGAAATTAGAACGGATAAATGCGAGAAACAACCCGTTATGCATCACGAACCTGCCGTCCGCATAGCTGCCGATATGACTCGCATACGCCGAGTACCCCCAGCGGATCGCCAGCAAATGTCCGGCAAAAAGCAGCAGCAGCCCGATCATAAAGGATAACAGATTGCTCCAGTAAAACGCCTCGCGCTTTACCGGAAGAGTCAAGTACGTATAAATGCTTTTGCTTCCCCAATATGCGTTGTACTGCTTCACGATAAAATAAACGCAAAATACGGCAATAAACACGAACAACGCCGTCTTGCAGCCGGATGTAGCATACAAGCTCTCGAATCTTGGATGAACGGAATTTTCGTTTAATTTCTCAGCCGCGGATTGCAGCAGAAGATATGGCGTAACGATCATCCCCGCCGTCAGAATCAACAATACGGGCAGCATGGATGCAAATTGAATATTAAGCAGCCGGTACAAACCTTTCACTTGCCAGCACCTCCTGTATTAATCGACTAATACAATCACTGTATAAAAAACTTATTCCCACAACTCCGTTAGAAGCTCCACGGTTTTCTTGAACGAGAGATTCGCTTCCTTGGCTTCCGCGATAAACGCCGCCACCATTTCCTTGGTCAGCTCGGTTTCGATCCGCCCGTATATCTCATCGTCCAGATAAATCACGCTTCCCGTGGTGCTGCTCGTTCGGACGTATCCTTCATCCTCCATCAGCTTAAACGCCTTCTGAACGGTATTCGGATTAATGTTCAGCTGCATCGCGATATCCCTTCTGGAAGGAAGCTTGTCGCCGGATACGGCCCATTTTAACAAAATACGCCGTTTCACATACAGGGCAATCTGCATATAAACCGGCATTTTATTATTCAGCTGCAAATCCTGAAACGTCAGCAATAACCCTCACCTGCTTCCTGCTATGACTGTATTATGGCAATAATACAATGAGTTGGCAAGGGACATTTGGAGGTTATCTTCCTCATTGCAGTATTTTCGAGACATTTGTTACTATTAAACTAAAAACAGATAAAGGAATAGATCATATGTCTTCTACTTCTCTGGAAACGATCGCTTATCGTGAAATTCGGGAGCGGATTATGCGCGCGGAATATATGCCCGGCTCCATGTTATCGGAAAATGAGCTTGCCGGACTGCTTGGCATGAGCCGGACCCCAATCCGTGCAGCTATCTCCTTGCTGGAACGGGAAGGACTTGTGGGAACCTTTCGCGGACGGGGAGTAATGGTTAAGGAAGTGTCCGCCCATGATTTTAGCGAAATGTATGAAGTTCTTGTCTCTATGCAGCTGTTCGCGCTGGACACGGCCTTAAAGCGCCAGCTTGCTTTCGATGTGGAAACGATGCGCCAATTGCTTGAGCAGCAGCAGCTGTCTATGGAGCAAAGCGATTACTACGGTTATTACAACCATACCCTGCTGTTTACCGAAACGATCCTCCGGACGATTCATAACGAAAGCATGCTGCAAATTATGGAGCTGTACCGCGGGCGGTATGTCTTCCATACCGTTGCTTACCGCAAAAAATATCCGCAATACCAGCCAAGCCGCTCCGTTCAAACGAACCGCCGGATTTACGAAGCGATTAAGAGCGGTGATATCGCAGCGGCCAAAGCCGCTGTCACGGAGCAATACGCCGATGTCCATGAGCAGTTCATTCTCGGCGGACTGATGAGATAGACGCGTAGACCGGAAGCCTTAATGGCCTCCGGTTTTTTATTTTTCATTTTACAAATATTCAACTTTACAATTACACACAACTTACATACAAGTTGCATACTTAACTCGTGCCAGATATTCATGTACTAATAGTCGGAGGTGTAAGAAATTCATGACAACTAACATTCAACACCCTCAAATGAACCGGGTTGTAAAGCTCGAGGGCGCTTATAATATGCGTGATTTAGGCGGGTACGAGACGAACGACGGTCAAATCACGCAATGGGGCCGGCTATACCGCGCGGATGGTCTTCATCGTCTGACTGACGCTGACCAACGACTCATTATGGATCGAAACGTACGGCTTATCGTCGATTTGAGGCATGAACAAGAGCTGGAGAAGGATCCGAACGTTTTCGCTGCTTCGCGGGATTTGATTTATCGCCATGTCAGTCTAATTAATCCGGCAACGCCGGATGTGACGCAGGTTCAAAGTCTCGGCGAGCTTTACGTCGATATGCTTGAGCATTCGCAGTCTCAGCTTCGCGAGGTATTCGGGCATCTGGCACAGAATACGGAGGAGGCCTCCATGTATCATTGCACGGCGGGCAAGGATCGGACAGGCGTCATCTCCGCACTGCTTTTGGACACCGTTCAAGTTCCGAACAACACAATCATAAACGATTACAGCTTGACGGCGGAATGCCTGGCTCCAATGATTAACGAAATGCGCCATAAGCATCTTGGCAGCGCGGATCCGGCAGCGGTGGAAATGTTCGAGCGCTTCATGGGCTCCGCCCCGGATAACATGGTGATGATGCTCAAACATCTGTACAGCAAATACGGTTCCGGCGAACAATACCTGCTCGCCATCGGCGTATCTGCTGAAGAGATAGCCGTGCTTAAGAGCAAATTGCTCGAAGAATAAGTCGATAAGTGAAAGACTGCTCATGCAGTCTTTTTTATTTGATTCTTAATCCTAAATTTTTTATCTGAATGTAATAGGTATTCTTTCCGTACCGGCCAACCTCCATAGTGTCCAAATCAACCAAGCCCCTGAGTAACGGAGGCAGTTCTCTCTCATCTATTATCCAATCCTCGACTGGCAGGATAACCGGAAAAGAAGCATTCGGATTTGGTGTATGGATAAAAAAAGCGTCATCGGTGGGGTCTTCACCATCTAGATAAACAAATGTTTGAAAAGGCAATGCTGCTGTCAGCTCCGATGCTTCTATCTTTTTTAACAATTTTATATAGTGTCGGACATGGATTCTTCTTTCTTTTGTATTTCTGCTCTTTCCCCAATTATCCAAATGCATATGCCACATGTAATACCAGGAGTTTACATCATTTAAATGATGCTCGAATTGCTCAACTCTTTGGTCCATCTTCCGGTAATACCGTCTTTTATCACGAAATTTCTTCATTCGCCCCCCACCCACCTTGGCTTACACCTCCCCTTAATTTGGGATTTATTTCAATTATGGAGAAAGCTTTGGTAATCGTACAGATGAAAAACGGTTTTATCTAATCGTTCCTTAGTAGAAAAGCATTAATTCTGTTAAATATTTTTGTGAGATATTACCTAAACTGGTTCCTTCTTTCGAACCGTTTATATATACTTGAATTATTATTTCTCTGCCCCTTGCGTGACCAATATCTGTAGGAGGGTACATATGGAGAGGACTTTTTCGATTTCCCGCTATCCCGATGTAAAGGCCGTGACAAGCCAGCTTGACCGGCTTATCGAGCAGCCGATTTATTCGATAAGACCCGATGCTCTGAAGAAGTATGAAGAGGATTATTTTGAAGCGAAATGCGCGAAATCGAAAGAGATGATAGACGAAGCCAAGCAGATTATTCCCGGCGGCGTCCAGCATAACCTAGCCTTTAACCATCCGTTTCCACTTGTATTTACGAAAGCCGAAGGCGCTTACCTCTATGATGCCGACGGCAACCGTTATTATGATTTTCTGCAGGCCGGCGGCCCAACGGTGCTCGGAAGCAACCCGCCCGAGGTACGCCGGAAGGTCATCGAGCTGCTGAACGATTGCGGCCCCTCAACCGGACTTTTCCATGAATACGAATATAAACTAGGCAAAAAAATCGCCGACAGCATCGACTCCGTCGAGATGTTCCGCATGCTGGGCTCCGGCACGGAGGCCTGCATGGCGGCTATCCGCGTGGCGCGTCTGGCAACCAAGAAGAAAAAGATTATCAAGATGGGCGGCGCTTATCATGGCTGGAGCGACCAGCTGGCCTATGGCATCCGCATCCCCGGCTCCAAATGGACGCAAGCGCATGGCGTTCCTCGTTATATCTTCAAGCATACCCAGGAGTTTTTCCCGAACGATCTGGAGGATCTGGAACGAAAGCTCCGCTTCAATCAGCTGCGCGGCGGCACGGCAGCCGTCCTGATCGAGCCGGTTGGACCGGAGAGCGGCACAAGACCGGTTGACCAGGATTTCAATAAGGGCGTGGAGCAGCTCTGCCGCAAATACGGCGCCCTCCTTATTTTCGACGAGGTGGTTACGGCCTTCCGAATCGGAATGTCCGGAGCGCAGGGTTATTACGGGGTATCCCCGGATCTGACGGTCTTCGGCAAGGTTGTTGCCGGCGGTTATCCGGGTGCTGGCGGCCTTGGCGGCAAGAAGGAATATATGAAATATTTGTCCGCGGGCATTGAAGCCGGAAGCAAGCATAAGAAGGCGCTAATCGGCGGTACGATGGCAGCGAATCCGCTCAGCTGCGTAGCCGGCTACTACACGTTATGCGAGATAGAACGGACGAACGCGATCCCGAGATCCGGCCGGATGGCAGACCGGCTGACCGAAGGACTGCAGTCTTTAATCGGCAAACACAAGCTGCCGTTTGTCGTTTTTAACCAAGGATCGATCTGCCACCTCGAGACCGTAGGCACGATGCATTTTTCCATCAACTGGTCGAAGCCTTGGCAAATTCCGAAGGTATTGTCGGAAACGTCCAAACGGAAAAGAGAGATGGAGCATATGGGCGCGGCCTACATGGCCGAAGGAATCGTAACTCTGGCAGGCAGCCGGCTGTACACCAGCGGGGCTTACACGGAAGAAATGATTGATGACGTCCTTGTCCGTTTTGACCGTATTTTCGGCAATGTAGCCTTATTGGAGGGATAGAAGGATGCCCGTGACAGCTATCGAGGAAGCGAAGCAGCGTGTTATCGAAGCCGGAATCAAGCTGATGGAGACCGGTCTGATTGCCCGCACCTGGGGAAACGTAAGCCATCGCATCGAGGGCGGCCGGTTCGTCATTACGCCAAGCGGCCGGGATTACCGCTCGCTTACGCCGGAGGATATCGTTACCGTTCAAATCTCCGATTGCAGCTATAGCGGCAATATCAAGCCTTCCTCCGAGAAAGGCGTGCATGCCGAGGTCTACAAACGTTTTCCCAATGCCTATTTCGTCATCCATACGCATCAGGAATATGCATCCGTCATCAGCGCCTGTAATGTAAATGCCGTTCCGATTAACGGCGGCTTGCTGGCAGGACAGGTATTATGCGGGGCTTACGCGCTCCCGAGTACGAAGAAGCTGCAGCGCAATGTTGCCAAAGCGCTTTCCCTCACCTCAAACAAGGCTATTATTATGAAAAACCACGGTGCCGTCTGTTACGGCGCCAACGATACGGAAGCCTTCGAAGCCGCTCTGGAGCTGGACAACGCTTGCCGTCAATATATCGACGATACGTATAAAAGCTTAACCGGCGAGCAAGAAGCCGATGCGGCCGCGTTAAGCCGGTTTGCGCTTGGGCTGAGCTATTCCTCTCCGGCACCTGCATCCCGGATGCTGTATCATAGCAGAAGAACGGAGGATGGTTTCCTTATGTTTGACGATTCCGGCTCCGAGCTCCTTGCCCGGTATGACGAACTGGATGCCGCCATGCCGGAGGAAGCTTGGGTCTACCAGCAAATCTACCGTACGCATAAGCAGATTAACCATATTCACTGGAGCGGCATTCCGGAGATTACGGTCTTCTCCCAGACCGGCCAGCCGCTGAGGCCGCTGCTTGACGACTTCGCCCAGCTGATCGGCACATCGGCAAGGAACACCGCGCTCTCCCCTTCAGAGGTATCCGCCGCTCTCAAAAGTTCCTCAGCCGTGCTGATCCGCGGAATGGGCGCTTTATGCTGCGGCGCTTCCTATGATGATGCTCTAGCCGTTGGTATGGTTTTGGAGAAAAACGGCAAGGCCCATATCGGAGCTAAGCTACTTGGCCAAGTCAAGCCTATTCATTACCTGGAAAGCCTGTTGATGCGATTGGTGTATTTGAAAAAATATTCGAAGCAGGCTGCAGTTACCTCCTAGCCGAAAGGTGGAATTATTATTAAAAGAATCTTCCTCATGAAATGGATCATTCTTTTATCGATTGTCCCGATTATCGTATCCACCGAAATGATGTGGCTTTCCCTCGCGCCAATCTCTAGTTTGGCGGAAGACTATTACGGCGTGGGCAGCATGTCCGTCACGTTATGCTCCATGAGCTTTATGATCATGTTTATCTTATTCTCCATGCCTGCCTCATGGGTCATAGACAAATGGGGCTACAAAGTTTCCCTTCTGATCGGCGCAGCTCTGACTGCCGTATTTAGCTTAATGCGCGCCTTGTATGCGGAAGATTTCACGCTTGTCCTAATCTTTCAGTTCATTCTGGCAATCGGGCAGCCCTTCCTGCTTAATATCGCTACAAAGGTAGCCTCGGACTGGTTCCCGCTTCGGGAGAGATCTACGGCAGCCGGTATTCTGACGCTTGCCCAATATATCGGATTTATCGTTCCGATGGCGCTTGCTCCCGCAATCGCGGAAGCTTCCGGCATCCCCGACCTGTTTATGTGGTTTGCGGCGTTGGCCATTGCTGCTGCAGGTCTCGCCACTGCGTTTGTATTCGTGAAACCTCCCGCTTCCCTGACCAATACCGCCCCCCGACAAGAGGTGTTACGCTTCCAATCGATTGGTCTTCTTATCGAGAACAAAAACTATTTCCTAATCCTGCTCGTCAGCTTTATCTGCATCGGCATCTTCAACACGATTCTTACCCTGCTGGAAACGATCCTTACCCCACGGGGATTTACTTCCGAGGAAGCCGGGCTTGTTGGCGCCGTATTTATCGTCGCCGGGATTATTGGCGCAATTGCTCTGCCGATCCTATCGGATGGACACCGGATTCGGGCGCCTTTTTTTATTGCGGCCATTACGCTGCTCATTCCTGCCTACTTGGGACTAACCTTTGCGGAACAGTTCGTTCCGGTAACCGTAATTGCCGGACTTGCGGGCTTCACCATTATGGGCGTCGCCCCGATCTTATTCCAGCATGGCTCGGAGCTTGCTTATCCCGTCCGGGAAGGCACTTCGCTTGGCATGATTTTGCTGATGGGGCAGGTTTCCGGCATTGCTTTTGTCTACTTGTTTGAAGTTCTGAACGAAGCACTGGACTCTATCGTCTGGCCGATGCTGCTGTTTGTCGTGCTGACGGCCGCTTTGCTTCCCGTAACGCTACGCATTCCGGAATCGGCCTACCAGGCCAAGGATGAAGATACCAATCAGTCCATGTAAAAGGTAAAGGCGGGTGCAGCAAATGAGTGCTTACGTGCTCACTTACGATATAGGAACCTCCGGCGTCAAAACATGTCTTTACCATCTGTCCCCCTCCGTGTCGCTTGTGGCCAGCGCTCTGCATAGCTATGAGCTAATGATTCTGGACAATGGCGGCGCGGAGCAGGATCCGGCGGACTGGTGGCAGGCGATGCGGGCAACAACAAGGCAAGTGCTGGAAAAAAGCCGCATCCCAGCTTCGCATATTAGCGGCATATCTTTTTGCGCCCAAATGCAAGGTCTTGTGCTTGTTAACGAACAAGGCGAGCCTGTCCGCCAGGCAATGAGCTACATGGATACCAGGGCTTCCGAGGAGCACCGTACAGGAATTAGGCATGGCATTCAAATTGCCGGGGCTAATGTATTCAAGCTGCTTAAGTCGCTTGCGATCACCCGCGCCGTTCCGGCCAGCGTCAAGGATCCCGTCTGGAAATACCAATGGGTGCAGCGGCATGAACCCGAGGTATTCCGCCGCGTTCACAAGTGGCTGGACGTCAAGGAATATCTGCTTTTCAAATGTACGGGCGAATTTGTTATGACCGAGGACACAGCCTATGCGACGCTGCTGTACGACGCGAGAAACAACCGGTTCAGCAAGGAAATGTGCCGAATGTTTGGCGTCCGGACCGAGCATTTTCCGAAGGTGATTCCGTCCACGGCAATGGCCGGATTATTAACCGCCGAGGCTGCCGCGGAGCTCGAGCTTAGGGAAGGCACGCCCGTATTTGGCGGTGGAGGCGATGCCTCTCTTATCGGCGTGGGAGCCGGTGCGGTTGCGGAAGGCGATACGCATATTTACCTGGGCACTTCCGGCTGGGTATCGACGGTTGTGAACCGGCAGATTATCGATGCGAGCAGCATGATCGCATCCATCGTTGGTGCCAGACCGAAGCATTTTCATTATTTCTGCGAGCTGGAGACGGCGGGCAAATGCCTGGAATGGGTCAAAAACCATCTGGCCTTGGATGAAATCGGCATCTATTTGGAGAAGAAACAAGTATCCGATTCCCAGGAAACGATGTATCGCAGCCTATACGATTACATGATGCATGCGATCAAAGACGTGCCTGCCGGCAGCAATGGCGTTATCTTTACGCCTTGGCTGCATGGCAATCGCTGTCCGTTTGAGGACGCGCATGCACGGGGCTTGTTTTTCAACATCAGCATTGAAACGGGGAAAACCGAGCTCATCCATGCCGTGCTGGAAGGCATCTGTTACCATCTCAGATGGCAGCTCGAAGCGCAAGATCGGAAGATTACGACCTCCCAAGCGATCCGTTTTGTCGGAGGCGGCGCGCTTGCCCCGCTCACCTGCCAGATCCTCGCCGATATTTTGGGACGGACGATCGAGACGGTTGACAGTCCGCAAAATGCCGGCGCCATCGGGGCAGCCATTACCGCGGCAGTTGGTCTTGGCATCGTTCCAAATCTGGATGCAGCCAAATCTTTTGTGCAGGTAAGCGCCTTCTACACGCCCAATCCTCGGAACAAAGCTATCTATGACACTTACTTCGGGGTGTTCAAGTCCTTGTACAGTCGAAATAAAAAAGCATTTGGCATCCTAAATAATCTCAAAGCCAATGCAGATGTTTTTCGAGCCACGCTATGATACAATACTTGAATTGATGGGCTTTACACATTTAGGGGGATTTAAGAATAACTATGCTTATTATCGGTATTGCTGGCGGCACCGGTTCGGGGAAAACCTCGGTAGCCCGCTCCGTTATTGAACGGCTTGGCGAAGATAAAGTCACTTTTATCTCGCAAGATAACTATTATAAGGATCATCCGCATCTGAGCTTTGCCGAGCGCGAAGGTCTGAACTACGATCATCCTCTTGTTTTTGACAACGAGCTCTTGATCGAGCATTTGAAGCAGTTGAAATCCGGGCAGACGGCTGAAGCACCGGTCTACGATTTTGCCAACCACTCCCGGTTTAAGGATAAGACGGTTGCGCTCAAACCTTGCAAAATCATCGTAATAGAAGGGCTTCATGTGCTGTCCGACGAAGATTTGCGTGCGATGCTCGATATCAAGGTGTTTGTGGACACCGATCCCGATGTGCGCATCCTACGCCGCGTGCTGCGGGATATTGAAGAGCGCGGCCGCTCCATACAATCGATTCACGATCAGTATTTGAAGACGGTTAAACCGATGCACGAAGCCTTTATCGAGCCGTCCAAAAAATACGCCGACATCATTATTCCCGAAGGCGGACAGAACGAAGTAGGCATTCAGATGCTGTCCATCCTTATGGAGAAATACTTCTAAACATACGAAAGGGCTGTCCCGCTTTGGGACAGCCCTTTTTCGTTTATCTTTTCCGGTGAAGCTTAGACGAAAACATTAAACAAGCTTTTGAGCTTGTACCCTTTTCCGGTAAGACGAGTAATACCACCCTAACATTACAATCGCTATGATCGGGCAAATGAAGAGCAGTTGATAGACATGGTTATAAGCATGCTCCAGCGTGATGCCGCTCATCTTATGGAGCAAAACTCCGCAAATCGCTACCGACAAGGAGCCGCCGAAAAACTGAATGAGCTGCATCATCCCCATGCCGGAGCCAATCAAATGCCTTGGCAAAATGCTTGAGGTCTGGTTATTAAGCGAAGCCAGCGTGGCCGAAAAAGCCGGCGAGAAGAGCAAGTATCCGCACATGATAACAAAAGGCGAGCTGCCAAGAGCCGTCATAAACATAGCCATTACGGCCGTCAAGACCGCTGTTCCGATAAACAGGAACCGGACATTTCCGTACCGGTCCAGCCAGCGCCCGACAAATGGCGTTAAAACCGCCGATAGAATAGCACCAGGAGCAATCAGGAAGCCAATCAGCATCTCCGATTTATGGAACAGATTCGCCAGGACAAGCGGCATCAGAAACAGGTTGCCCAGGTTAATGATCAGCAGGCAGAAGCCCACCACCAGTAGCCGGATATAGCCGGGCTGGCGGAAGACTTCCGGATTCACGAAGGTTCCGTTACCCTTCGCCCTCCGGATATGGAGCACGTGAATCACAATTGTAATCACGCTGACCAGAAGCCAGAGGACGGACTGTTGCGTTACCGCAATCAGTAAGGAAGTCGCATTAATAACGGTCCAGGCGGCACCCCAATAGTCAAAGCTGGCCGGCTGCGGATTTTCCTTCGGCAGCAGCTTCAGCAAGACCGGTAAAATAACCAGCACCAGGCAAGTAACCACAAACAGGCCGTTCCAGCCAAAATATTCGCTGATGACGCCGCCTACAATCGGCCCAAGACCAAACGCCATTGCGCTGCCGGCCGCAATCATCGAGATCGCCCGGCCTCTTCGCTCTACCGGAATATAACGGCTTGCTAGAACAAGTCCAAGTCCGGCCATCGTACCTGCCCCTGCCGATTGAAGAATCCGCGCCGTCAGCAGAAGAGCGAAATTATGGGCAAAGATTCCAAGCACTGAGGAAAGACCTAATATAAGCAGCCCTATGGCTACCAGCCTGCGTATTGGAGCGATGTCCGATAAGCGGCTGTAAATCACCGTTGATAAGGCATATCCAATCGAATAGCTGGATACAATCCATGAGCCAAGATCCGAAGTGATTCCGAGATCGTTAATTATACTTGGTACCGAGACGTTAAACATGGTCGTATTCATGACCACGACAAACAAGCCCAGCATCCACACGGGCATTACGATTCTGTCATTCAAGTTGTCCACCTTGTTTCCCTACGAAGTTACTTTACTTTGTTCAGTATAACACAAAAAAAGGCGAAGCAAGGTTTCGCCCCCGCTTCGCCTTCTCTTATGAGATTATTGCAAACGGTACATCCGGTCGATAATAACTGCTGTTTCTGCCCTTGTAGCCGTACCGTTCGGATCAATCTTAGAGCCGCTTCCCGTTACAATACCGTTCTTCACCAGCGCTCCAACAGCATCCTTCGCGTAGCCCGCAACCGCATTGCCGTCCGTGAAAACCTGCAGATCAGCGCCGCTGCCAGCTTGCAGTTGAATATGGGCGGCTTCAAGCGCTCTTGCAGCCAGCGTCATCATTTCTTGGCGCGTAATCGATGCTTCCGGCTCAAACAGATTGCCGCCTTTACCCTGGACGATGCCAAGCGCCTTAGCTGTTGCAATGGCATCATAATAATAAGCCGATTCCTTCACATCGCTGAAGTTTCCTTCCGCCGCAGCGTTCAGGCCAAGAGCTCTGACTAGCAGCAGGACGAAGTCTCCGCGTTTCACCTGCTTAGCCGGCGAGAAGGTCGTATCGGTTATACCCGTAATGACTCCTTTGGACGCCATCGATTCAATGGCTTCCTTCGCCCAGCCATACTTCGCAATATCTTCAAAGGTTTTGAAGACATATGCGACGGCATACTTGCTGAAATGCGTTGTTGTGAAGATGACCGTACCCGATGCCGGATCATAATGACCGCTTGGTACCGGGGTTACCGTTCCTTGTTCGTCAATATAACGGACGGTAATCGCATTAACATTTATTTTCTCTGTTGCAGAAGGCGAATAAGGAATAGCTACCTTAACCGGCGCAAGCAGATTGCTCCAGACAACAGGCTTGCCGTCTACCAGCACCTGCAAATCGATGAACGGTTTGTTCGCGAACTGATCTGCAATAGCAGCATCAAACCCGGATGTCGTGCTAGCTGTAATCACGATGCTGATTGTCGATGCGCCGTTTGCGCCTGTTACCATATTGCCCGGAATCGTAATAACGCCAATCGGCGTAACCAATTCAAGCTTGGTTGTACCGGTTGTTACATAAGATGCCGGAAGAACGATTTCATAGCTGCTTTGCCCCGAGGCAGCAGGCACTTCAATGGATACAAGCTTCGAGCCTGCGGACGCCTGCTTCACCGCATCCTCCAGAGCAGCTTGAGTAAGTGTACTGACGGCTCTTCCGGTGGAGCTGTTCACAACCGGTGCCGGAGCTTTAATCGTTACCTTGCCTCCGGGTTGTGACCCATTACCGCTACCGTTTCCTGTATCCGTTCCGCTGCCACTTCCGTTTCCGTTACTATTTCCGTTACCATTACCGTTTCCGTTGCCATTATCGCCGCCTGTAATCGGCTCCGATGCCAAGTGGTAAGCGGCAAAGCTGTCTTTCATTCCATCTTTTACGGCAATAACGCGAATGACCGCCGTGTCATCCACGGTGAACGAGCCTGTATAGGTTTTGCTTGATGCCGTAGGAAGCGAGCCGTCTGTCGTGTAATGAATGGCCGCTCCTGCTGTAGGAGCCGTTAATTTGATCGTTTGCTTCGTACCCGACTGGCTGCCGCTAATAACCGGAAGATCCACGCGTCCACTAATTACGACCGGTACTTCATCCGTTTTTGCAAGCGAGAACCAATCCAGGTTAAAGCCATCGCCGTTATCCAGAAGCTTGACGGTATGAACGCCCGCTTCCAAATGAACGATATCGCTGGCGGAGGCATAATTGCCCCAGCCGCCCGTACCCGGGAGACTTGTTGTTGCCAGCAAGGCTCCATCAGAATGGAACGATACCGATACGCCGGACTGATTCGTTGCATACTGGTATTTCAAGCTGTAATTGCCGGTTTCCGGAACATTTACCGCGTAGCTGATTGTACCGCCTGCACTGACGTATCCCAGATTGTTAACCTGAGCTCCATATTGAATAACAAGCGCATCAGCCATCGTATAATTTTCGGCCTCTACTTTGACGAGTCCATTATTATCTGCCTTTGCAGGTGTCAATGCCTCCACTGAAAGCTGTTGAATATCAAAGCCGCCAACGCCGCTCAAAATCCGGATACGCTGCTCTCCTTCATTTAAGTCGATTGCCGTGCGTACGCCAACGACGGATGTCGAGCCGGACATGTTCGGCACATTAATGGAGGCAAGCGCTGTGCCTTCCGCATTCAGGATCTGAATGCCGTTAGTGCCGCCGTTTGGATATTTCACCCGAAGAGCTACGATATACGTGCCGTCAGCCGGAACATCCAGGTTAAAGTCCGCCCAATCTCCTTTATCAAAGCCAGTAAGCGATTGACCAGCCGTTACGCCGGACACTTGATAATAATCGCTTATCGCAATATTGCCCGGGATCGTAATCGGTTCGGCATGGTTAGCCGTTCCCGCCATTTTGAACGATGCGATAACGGTTTTCCCGTCGGATGAATCTCCATAAGCAGCCGGCGGTACGTTAACGGTAACCGTACGGTCGCCATAATATGGCGTTTCGTTCCAGGCAAGGACCAACTCAACCTGCTGTGCATTTACAAACGTTGCGCTCTTTACGGCAACGCCGCTTGCTGCCGCATCTCCGCCAAGCGTAATTTGATCAAGGCCCGCTTCTTTAAACTTGCCGCCGCTAATGGAAAGCGTAATCGATTGGCCATTAACTCCGTACGGAAGCGTTCCGCCCGCCACGGATACGGTCTCCGCATCATTATTGGCATGTACCGGAACCACCGTGCTCGTTGCGGCAGTACCTCCCGTTGTTTCGGAAGCCTCCGCCGTCAGGGCTACAGCTGCATCTCCGTCAATATCCGCCGGTTCTCCAGCCAATGTCGCAATGGCATGCGTATCGTCTACACGGCTAATTTCCGATACCGTCAACCAGTCCAGACCAAGAACCTGCCAATGTTCTGCCGTAAGCTCGGCGGCAAACGTGTCGCCAAACAGCTCGACCGATACATGAGAGCCGCCCAGAGAATTTTCGTTTAATGCCTGTGATGGATCCGCAATCAGCGTAGAACCTATAACCATCCAGTCAATCAGGAGACCGTCGCTTCCCGTCAAACGTATGGTTTGCGTGCCCGCTTCTAGATGAATCGTTCCTGCCGCAAGCTGCCAATCCGCAACTCCGGTTGAACCGTTCAGCGAAGCCACCTCTGCGCCGTCCCAGGCTGCTTGTGCCTCCGCATTCGCCGAAGCATACCGGTAAGTAATCTTGTAATCTCCCGTAGCCGGTGCAGTTACCGCATACTCCGTCCAATTGTTCCCTGCCGAATAAGCCGTTGCTTGACTGCCTGTACTGCCCGCTCTTTCCACCAGAACGCCGGAAGAGTCCGCAAAGCTTTCCGCCTGAAGCAGACCCGGTACGGTTTGCGCGGCCGCTGCTTTCGCGAACGACAAGCTGTTCACATCCATCTGAGTGCCCGTCACAATCAGCTTCAGCTTATGAACGCCGGCCGTCAGATCTACGATTCCGCGTGCTTTTGCAAAATGTCCTGCATCCGTCGCTTGCTTAAGCCCGCTTCTGCCAATGGTTTGCCCGTCCAGCTGAAGCTCATAAGCTGCTCCTTCCGCCGGCACGCCGCTGTATTCCAGATCGGCATAATAGCTGCCCGCATCCGTCACGCGAACGTTGTATTCGAAGGAAGCCGAAGCCGTATCGTCACCTTCGTTAATGCCGGTGAGATAGGAACCGTCCGCCTGGTAAGTCCCTTCTGCCGCTGCATAATCAACCGCTTGAATAGAGCCTGGAATCGCAGCGATATCCGCACGGTTCCAGCGGTAAGTCACGACGGATTTGGCCGGTACAGCCGCACTGAACTGCGTGCCGTCGCTTACAATCCGGATCGGCTGTTCTGCTGTTGTCTGGTTGATAACAACCGTTACGACCGTTTTCTTATCCGGGCTCAGGAAAGCAACGTTAGTTACTTTATCCGAGGAGCCGTAATTACTGTCTATACGCGTATAGCCAGGTTTTACAAACTTCGAGTATTGCGCGAGCATATAGTACTCCGGCGTCAGCCAATAGCTGTCGCGGTTGGACGAGTCCTGGACCAGCATCGTTGGATCAGGCGTACCCGTCCATTGATGCGTCTTGATGTCGCTGTCGAGCATCACAACCCACGAATTGTAGCTGCGTGCCCAGTTGCGGAAATATTGCGCAATCCGGTCGGCGCCTTCCGTTCCCCATACCGCGCGTTCCGTCAGGTAAACGTTCTCGTCCGGATACAGATTATGCAGCGCCGTCATTTGCGCGAGATCGCCGCCATAATCATGGAAGGCCGTACCGTCGATCGCATCGCGGTTATCCTGGCTCTCCAGAATTTTGGCCGGGTAAGCCATCGTGTCTCCCGGATTATGGTCAAAAATCCACAGCTTCACATCGTTTAAGCCTGCCGCGTCCAGCTTCGTGCGAAGCAGTCTCGCAAGCTCGGCTTCCTGCTCCCAAGGCATCTTGGTGCTAGGATAGTCAATCTCCAGCAAAGGCTCGTTTTGCAGGGTCATCGCCGAGATGGTGATGCCTTGTGCTTGGTAAGCCTGAATGTATTTCACGTAATAATCCGCAAGGACAGGCAAGTATTCCGTCTTCACGGAACCGCGGATCATGCTGCCCGATGTTTTCATCCAACCCGGCGGGCTCCAAGGCGAAGCGAAAAATTGCAGATTCGGATTTACGGCCTGCATCGATTTGATTTGCTTGATAATGCCGTAATCGATATCCTTCTGAATCGAGAAATGCTCCAGATTTACGTCGGTCTGACCGGCAGGCATGTCATCATACGTATAGAACTTTTGCGCCGTGAAGTCGGCTGTGCCAATCGTCAGACGCATCAGGCTCATGCCCGCTCCGCTAGCCGGATCAACCAGATCCCGGACGAGCTGCTTCTGCTTGTCATCGCTCATCATCATCATATTATGAATGGTGGATTCATCAACCGAGGAGCCCATGCCCACCATCGACTGGTACTCCTTGGAAGGGTCCAGCGTGATGGTTGTTTGATCCGTACCCGCTCCCACGGTGGTTACGTCAAGCGGAGCTTGCTGCTCAAGCTTCTTGTCGCCGTCTTTCCAGCGCGGCGCATAATACCAGTTGATATTTTTCGAATCCCGTTCATTCGTCACCCAGGACTCGACGACTCCGGTCTGAACGACAGGCAGATTTTCCGTATTGCCCGGATTACTGCCGCCTCCATCTACCGGCTCATCCGGCACTTCGCTGGTTTTCTCGCCGATCTCAAACCAGTTAAGGTTGATTCCGCCGCCTGTCAGCTGGAAGCGAAGCGTCTGAACGCCTGCTTTCCGGAATACACCGTCAATCGTTGCGGTCTGCCAGTTCTGGTAGCCTCCCGTATTGCTGACCGAGAGTACGCCTGCTGCTTTGCCGTCCCCGTCCAGGAACTTGCCGCCTGTTGCCGTGCCCGCCCCCACGGCGTAACGGACTGAGATCGGATAAACGCCGGCAGCCGGCACGTTAATCTTGTAGTCCAGATAATCGCCCGGATCCGTCCAGCCGACATCAAGACCCGGATCACTGCCATCGGATACCTTCTCCGTTTGGATACCGCTCATAGCCGTGAATGCCTCCGCTTCGATCTTGCCCGGAACCGCAACCGCGGCAACCGCGTTTGGCTTCTCCGGAACCGGCTTCAGCGCGGGAGTAGCTTCGTCTTTCGCAAGGCCGTAGCCAAAGCCGAATAACGTCTGGCTGTCATCCAGGTTGCTTTCTCCCGGTTTAATCGTTTTGTAGGATTCCGTATAGAACGGCCAGCGGATTGGCAGCTTCCCTGTAAAGTCCTTGCTGCCAAACAGAACGTCAGCAATCCCTGCCCCTTCCGTACCCGGCAGCCATGCGGCTACCAGACCGTCCCAATCGTTCAGCTGGTCGCCAATAATCATTGGACGGCCGGACACGAGAACAACAATGGTAGGAATATTCGATTCCTTAACATTGGTCAACGTAGCCAAATCATCGTTTGTCAGCTTCAGATCATTCAGGTTATCCCCGTTAGATTCCGCGTAAGGCGATTCCCCAACAACAACGATGGCCACATCATGGCCTGCTGCGCCGCGTCCATGCTGGTTGTAGGTTACCGTCTTGCCCGGTACGTCCTGAATGCCTTTCAGAATCGTTGTGCCCGGCGTAATATTGCCGGCCGAGCCCTGCCATGTAATCGACCAGCCGCCAAGCTGCAGGCCGATGTCATTGGCGCTTTTGCCCGCGACGAAAATATCGTCCATATCCTTCAGCTGCGACAAAATCGGCGAGCCGTTTACGCTATCGTTTTTTAACAGCACAAGCGATTCGGATACGGCCGTGCGTGCCAGCGCTTTATGCGCATCGGAACCAAAAGTATCGGTTAGCGAAGGATCCGTCTTCGGATGCTCGAATAGACCGGATTCGATTTTCACCCGTAAAATGCGGCGTACCGCGTCATTAAGCCGGTCTTCGGAAATTTTGCCTTCCTGCACCAGCTGCTTCAGATTGGTAATCGTATTTTTCCAGTCGGACGGCATCATCATCATATCCACGCCTGCGTTAACCGCTACCCGGATTTGATCCTTGAGACCGCTGACGGCCGTGCCGTTCCAGTCCTTCGTAATTTGCTGCACCGCGTTATAATCCGAGATGACAAAGCCGGTAAAGCCAAGTCCTCCGTCTTGCTTGGAGCCTTTCAGCTTATCGGTGAGCAGACGTTGATTCGCATGCATCTTGATGCCTTGAATACTGTTATAGGAAGCCATAACCGTACGAACGCCCGCTTTTACAGCTGACTCGTACATAGACAAGCTTGTATCAAGCACCTGCTGTTCCGTCATCGTTGTAATGTTGCCCTGGTTAACTCCGTTGTCCGTATAGCCTTCTCCAAGGAAATGCTTGGCTGTCGCAACGGCTTTGCTTGAGCTGGCAAGCTGTGCTGCCGTTGTACCTTGCATCCCTTTAATGAAGGCCGCGCCCATATCGCCAACAAGCGTCTGATCATCGCCGAAGCCTTCGTAAGTACGCCCCCACTTCGCGTTTTGCGGATTAGCAATGGTTGGGGCAAACGCCCAGTTAGTGCCGGAAGCTTTCACTTCTTCCGCTGCCGCAGCTCCAATCTGCTGGACAAGCGCGGTATCTCTTGAGGCGCCAAGGCCAATGTTATGCGGGAACATCGTTGCGCCGATGATATTGTTTTGCCCGTGAACGGCATCTACGCCGTACAGAATCGGAATGGCGAGCCTTGTCGACAACGCGCCGTCCTGGTAGCCATCCACCATCTTCGCCCAATTGTCGCGCGTGCTGTCCGATTGCTTCCCGTTCGGAAACGAACCGCCCCCGGATAAGACAGAACCGATGAAATACGTCTGTACTTCCTCCGGCGTAATGGAAGCGCGTTCCGCCTGTACCATCTGGCCGACCTTCTCGTCCAGCGTCATGCGTCCAAGCAGGTCATCCACCCGGGCTTCAACGGACAGCTTCTTGTTAAAGTAGGCAGGAACGCTGCCAGCCGGCGCATCCGCCGCCAGCGTGGGCAGGGCTCCTGCAAGTGTCGACCAGATCATCGCCGCTGTTGCAAGAACGGCAATCTTTCTTTTCATGCTTGTAAACCTCCGTTCGTATAATCATGAAAGAGTAGGAATAAGGACTAGCTGGCGTCTTCCTGAGAGCGCTTCGCCGCGTTTGCAATCGTCTCCGTGAATTGCTCCGGCGTAAGCGACCCGTTCTCCAGCAGCTGCAAGGAGTCGTAATAGATTTTCTGATTTTCCGTCGTGAACTTGTCCTGTGCAACCGTCCCGCTGTATGAGGATGCCATTGTATAAATATCGCTCAGCTCCTTCTGCAGCTCTGTTTCGGTACCCGTAATGAACTGGTAATACTTCTGGGCGGGGAATGTAATACTGCTTTGCCACACGCCTTTTGCCCAATTATCCGGCCGGAACATCCACTTCAGAAAAGCAATCGCTTTTTCCTTATGCGCGGATGTCTCCGATACGGAGTAGCCGCCGCCAAACCATGCCGTCAAATCGCTTGATTCCCCTTCGCCTCCCGCTACCGCCGGGATGGCAAAGGCGCCAATATTCTCGCGCACATCTTCCGGCAAGCTAAGGTCTGAGGCCATCCCCATTTCCCATTCGCCCATCATAAACATCGCTGCCTGACCTTGGCTGAACAGATTGCGGGCGGCCCCGTAGTCCTGATTAAGAAACTCGCTTCCGAAGGCTCCCGCCTTTACCCAGCGCTGAATCGCCTCCGCTGCCTTCACCGTGGATGGGTCGCGAAAGCTGCCGCTTCCGTCCATCGCTTTCTTGGAAATATCCCATGTACCGGACACGCGCTGCAGCATCGTATCGAACCAAATCCCGCTCGTCCAGGCTTCGCGCCCGTCGATTGCGATAGGCACGATGCCCTTCCCCTTCAGCTTGGCAATCGCATCCATGAGGTCAGCTTCCTTCTTCGGAATCTTCAATCCGTTGTCAGCAAATATCTTCTTGTTGTAATACAGCACCCAGAAGTCGGAATTCCTCGGAAATCCGTACAGCTTGCCGTTAAAGCTGTAGCCGTCCATGGCGGATTCTACGAAGCCTAGATCCCTTAAGCTCTGTCGGTCGATCTCCGCAATCGCGCCGCTCTCCACTAAGGGCTTTAGAAAATTGCTGTTTCCCCAAGTGCTGATAATATCCGGAAGCTTGTTTGAAGCCGTGTACACTTTGATCTTGTCTTGATATTGCGGATCAGGCGACAAGGTCTCCACTTCAATCCTGACGTACGGATGCTCCCTCATATAGAGGTCGATCAGATCTTGTTCCATCTTGCCTTGTCCAACCGTGCGGTTGGAGTTGTTGGTGAAGAACGTTAGCGTGTATACCTCGCCTGACTTCTGGCTCTGGTTCGTCATGGAGGACACGGAAGCGCCGCTTCCTTCATTACGGCAGGAGGCTGTCAGGCTGGCTGCAGCCAGCAGGACGGCCAGCACCGTGCTTGCTCTTCTCCGGGTGAAGCCGTTCAATCCTTTCCCTACTTTCCATGAGTTGTACAGTCTGCATATCGATTATAAAAAAGGAACACACCCGGTTAGTAGAATCCATTCTTCCGAATTCTTGTATATTTTTTAAGCAGGAGCAAGCTCGGTATAGCCGAACCACCCTAAGATAGCCCCCGCTGGCTGCGCAACCCGATCATTTTTCAGAATCGCTTGTACATTTTTCAGAATATGGAAAAATTGATATGGAACTAAAGTTTCCGGCATAGCCAATCTACCAATTACAATTTATAGTAGAGAGAGAAAGCCAGATATCCGACTTTTAGAAAAGGGCTGTTCTATGATCAAACGACTGCTCCAGACCTGGTATTTAAACCTGCCGATCCGGTACAAAATCCTACTGTGGTTCGTTCCTCTTCTCATCGTGACGATTACCGTTACAGGCATCTTCGCTTACCGGATTGCTTCAAGCGAGATCGTGAAAAAGATGGAGGTCAAGCAGCAAAGCACGGCCCAGCAGGCTGTTGACCATCTCGACTATATCGCGCAGGACGCGCTGGATATTTCCAACTATCTGTTCCTGACGCCCGAGATTCAGGCGCTGCTCCGCTCGAAGCCGGAAACGGGAATATTTGTGACGAATCAAAATGTAATCGATTCCATAAACCGTCTGATGGTGACGCGCCCGTACTTTCAATTCCTGACCATCTACTCCGACCACTTTGCCCCGCTCCAGTTCAATAACAAGGGACTGTCGGCAGCTATTCCGTTCGAGGAGTACAAGAGGCTGTACAACTATAAGACCATATTGGCGAATCCTCAGATTGAAACCTGGAGCATGGAATTGCCGGGCAGCAAGAAAAGCATCTTCACCGGCGATACGAAGTCCAAGCTGCTGCTCACCAAGGTCATGAAGGACAATACCACTTACGAGCCGCAAGGCGTGCTGCTGCTTGGCATTGACGAGAAGGATATCCGAAGCTCGTATACCTCTTCCGCCGACGATCTTGCAATCGCTGTCATTAATACGGACGGAACCGTGCTGTCCGACAGTACGGGACAATGGGTCGGCAGGCCGATGCAGCAGCTGCCTTATCTGGATTCGAACGTAAAAAGCGTCGCGGATGCCGGACATTCCATTCATGCGCGCGACTGGGTATTTGCCGAGCGCACCTCTGCCTTAACGGGCTGGAAGGTAATCGTGATTCAGCCGCGGAGCGAGCTGGTTGCAGAGCTTAACCGAATTATGCTTGTTACCGTGAGCGTTATTATCGCTACCCTGTTGCTGAGTCTTGTATTTTCCTGGGCGATTGCCGGCTTTATTATCCGTCCGCTCCGCTCCATTCTAGCTTCGATGAAGAAGTTCCAGAAAGGCAGCTTCGATGAATATGTTCCGCTCAAAGGAATGGACGAGATCGGACAGCTGGGTGCGGGCTACAACAAGATGGTTGGCAGAATCCGCACTTTAATAGACGAGATGTATACAGCCCAGCTTAAGCAAAAAAATGCAGAGCTTAAGCTGCTTCAATCGCAGATTAATCCGCATTTTCTCTACAACACGCTTAATACCATTGCTTGGACCGCGGAGAGAAACGGGGATAAAACCGTTGGCGAAATGATCTACTCCATGTCCTCTATCTTTAAAATCAGCTTAAGCCAAGGCCGCGATGCCATTGAGCTCTTCAGTGAATTCGAGCTGATCGAGCATTACTTGTTCCTTCAGCAAATCCGCTTCAAGGACCGGCTGACGTGCGAGCTTGAGCTGGCCGCCGAGCTGAAGGATTATCTGATTCCCAAGCTGCTGCTGCAGCCACTTATCGAAAATGCCGTTGTTCATGGAGTCGAGCCTTTGCAGGATGAAGGCGGCTTTATCCATGTTGAGGCATCATTGGCTGGCAATATGGTAGTGATCGAGATTACCGACAACGGCATCGGTATTCCACAGGATAAGCTGGCCGTTCTGCAGCGGCAGCTGAAGGAAGGAACAACGCCTGAGGGCAGCGACAGCTATGCGTTATCCAATATTGCCGAACGTGTACGGATCTTTTATGGAGAGGAGGCTTCTATTGCGATTCAGAGCACAACCGGTCTCGGAACCAGGGTGCTGTTAACTCTACCGGCGAAGCGGAGGTAAGTTATGCTAAGGCTACTTATTGCAGAAGATGAAGAATTGAACCGTGAAGGATTGGTAGAACTCATTGACTGGGCATCCATTGAAATAGAAATCTGCGGGATTGCCGCCAATGGCCTGGAGGCGCTTCAGATGCTAGAGGCTAATCGGCCGGATTTGCTGCTTACCGATATCCGCATGCCGATTATCGATGGGCTGCAGCTCCTGACAACCATGCGTGAACGCGGTTATGAGACGGTGTGCGTCTTGTTGTCCGGCTACAACGACTTCGCAAATGCCCAGCGCGCCATTAGGCTGGGGGTAACCGATTTCCTCGTCAAGCCATGCTCTCCCGATGAGATCAAGCGAACCTTTATCCGATTAACGGAGCGGTTATACGGGGAACGCCGCTTAACGGATGAGGTTAAGGATTTGGAGCATCAGCTTCATCTCCACCTTCCCATCGCGAAAAGCCAATATTTGAAGCAATGGCTCAGTTCGCCGGCAATGCCGGCGGAGAACAGATTCGAACAAATGAGAACAACCCAAATGACCATTGTCTATCAGCATGTTCTGGTCATGGTCATCAGCATGGACGGTAGAGCGGTGGAAAGCTTGAATTATAACCGAAGCGATCAGCATTTGCTTGGCATTGCCGCCTCCAACATCATACAGGAAACACTGGAGAACATGCTGCTGCAGCCCGTTGAGCTTGTTGCGGAGCCCCGCGGTGTAGCCGTTGTCTTTAACGGGATATTCGAATGGCTGGGCGACAAGCTCCGCAATGCCCTTTCACAACTCCAGGAAAACCTGTTCAACTATTTGAAAATAACCGTCAGTATCGGCATCAGCGATACGAAGCCGGATATGAACCAGCTGCATGCCGCGTATGAAGAAGCCTTGGAGGCTTTGGAGCAGCGTTTCTTCCATGGCCCGGGCAGCTCCCATTATTACCGTGACGTTGCCGGAACCGTCAAAGTTCAGCTCCCCGGGCATATTAATCCGCTCGACTTGCTTCACCTCGAGCAATCCGCGTTGGAATACTTGCGCTCGGGCCTCTATGCCGAGATGTTAAACGCGGCCGAACAATGGCTGACGGTCTTCCAGTCGGATTACTCCCATTCCCGCAAAGTAATCAACAACCGGGCGTTATCCTTTCTAGGACGTCTTATCCAGCTGCTTCCTCAGGCGGACAGCTCCACCTTCGACTGGATAAGGGACTTTGAACAACTGCGGGAACAGGTGACCCGCATTGAGACGCTTGAGGAACTGGCCGGTTTTATATACCGGACGATTCAGCAGATCGTTGCAACGATGAACCCGCAGCGTACGCCTAAGCGGAAAGTTCAGCAGGCGTTGGAATTAATCGAAGTTTCCTATGCCGATCATGGGATGACTTTGGCCGGAATCGCCAAGGCTTTGTTTGTCTCCAGCACCTATCTATCCACGTTGTTCAAGCAGGAGCTTGGAGTTAACTTCCTCGATTATGTTCATCAATACCGGATCGAGAAGGCCAAAGCGCTGCTGCAGGCCAGCGATATGAAAATCCATTCCGTTGCCAAGGAAGTCGGGTATTACGACGAGGCCCATTTTACGAAGACGTTCAAGAAATGGACCGGCATGCTGCCTTCGCAATACAAGAAGGAAATGGCCGTTATAGGATAAAAAAGTAAAGGCAAGCCAATTCTGGCTTGCCCTTTACTCTTATACACTCGTTAACTGATGACGCTGACGATAAGCGAGCGGTGTCATCCCCATCTTTTTCTTGAACACCTGGAACAGGTAGTTCGTATTCGTAAAGCCATGGTTGACCGCGATGGATTCCACCGTATTCGAGGTCTCGACCAGCTCTTCGCAAATGCGCTGCAGCCGGAAATCCTCCAAATAGCTGCTGAAGGAGCTTACCCCGTACCGGTGAAAGACGCGCTGCAGCTGTCTTGTGCTGATCTGGATCCGGTCCGCAACCTCCTGCAGGGTTAGCGGTCTTGCGTAATTATCGTAAATATATTGCTGCGCCATCTCGAAGCGATGCGCTTGAATATCCCTCGCCGGAAGCATCTGCTGGCCATCCCGGTCAACGGTTGCTTTGGCGGCGCGCAGCAATATTTGAATCAAGGACTGGCGGATCGTCGTATAAGCCCCAAGCTCGCCGGATCGCCAAGCCATGTAAGCCTGAAGGAAGCATGTCATGGCATCATGCTGATCCATAAACGGTCGAAGCGGAAAATCGGTCAGCGCCTGAATGCAGGCTTCCGACTCTTTGTTTTCCCACTCCGAGCCCCATTCTTCCCGTTCTTCTCCGTCCGGCAGACGCGTGATATCCACATGCAGACACAGCTCCTCCATGCCGGAACGGTTATCCGCCGTTTGCTGATGCACAACGCCGGGACCGGTCAAATAAAACATGCCGCTGTTCAGCTTGTAAATATGGTCAATCAAGGTGACCGTTCCTTTGCCGCGCGGCACGAAGTGGAATTCAAACTCCGAATGCTTGTGGAATTTGATCAGCTGTCCAGGTTTAAAGGTGGTCAGATGCCATTTGAGCACCCTGATGCCGTAACGTCCCCATCTGAAATGCAGATCAAGCCGTTCTAGCGCGTCCATCTTTTCTTTCATAATGGCATAAGGATACGGTCTTGCGCTTACCTTGCTGTCGGTCTCCACGATCTGCTCCCGTTCATCCATGCCAGTCATCGTATTAGCGGATTTCTTCAATACGTACAGCCCGCTTCTCAGCAACCGAGCGGTTAGATGCTTCCATAAGCGCCGTCAGATCCTGCGCCATGCGGATGTTCTCTGCTGCAACCGTATTATTTTGGATATGGTCAGCCCATTGCTCGAATGCCTTGATGCGGCCGCTTGCCTTATCCGCTTCCGTCCACTCCGATTCCCCGTTCTTATTGCTGCGGACAAGAATGCGGTCTTCCGGCGTACCGTACAAGAGCGAGCCTTCCGTGCCGTGAATCTCGATCGTGAATGGCGAATGGGCATTTACAAAGCCCGCTTCCACGATACCGATAGCGCCGCCGGCCGTCGTGAGAATGGATACCGCGTTATCCTCCACGTCTTTGCCGGTTACGTAACCGTACGAAGCTTGAACCTGAACCGGCATTTCGCCAAGGAACAGTCTAGTCAAATACATCGGATGGCAGCCAAGGTCAATCAATGCGCCGCCGCCGCATTGCTCCAGGCTGTAGAAATGCTCAGGAAGCCAGTTTGCGGTTGCGCCGTTATGGGACAAGCGGACGCGCGTCAAGGTAACTTTGCCCAAAATGCCGGATTCCAGCACGTTCTGAATAGAAGACGTATACCAGTCGTTGAGTCTTGGCAGCGATACGGTCAGCTTAACGCCCGCTTCTTCCACTGCCGCCAGGATCTCGTTAACTTCCTTCGTTGTAAGCGCCAACACTTTTTCCGTAAAGATATGCTTGCCGGCTTGTGCGGCTTTTACCATAACCTCACGGTGGATATTGGAAGGCGCGTCCACGATCACTCCGTCAATATCTTCGCGTGCAAGAAGTTCATCCAGATTAGAGAAGAAAGGAACGCCCAGCTTGGAAGCTGCTTCTTCGCCTCTAGCCGGAATTTCATCCCATACCGCTACGATTTCCGTATCCGGATGCGCTTGCGCCTCTCTCGTGTAATCCCATGCATGAACATGCCAATAGCTTAACATTGCGACTCTAATCATATAACTTCCACTCCTCAGACCGATTATTTGGGATAACTTCATATTTACGACTTATTTCTAAGGTAGCATACCATTTACCAAAGTAAAACTAGAACATAAAGACATTCTGACTATAATTATACGACACAGACAAGAACTTTTTTATAGCCTTATTGACTCTAAATATCGGTCAAACCTATAGTAAGGGCATAAACAACTTTTTTATATAAATCCATTTAAACGGAGGCTGGACATGAGTAAATTACTGAAGGTTGGCATCATCGGCTGCGGCGGTATCGCTAATGGCAAGCATCTTCCTGCACTCAGCAAGAACAAGAATGTTGAAATCGTTGCCTTTTGCGACGTTGTGGTGGAACGCGCTGAAGAAGCATCCCAAAAATACGGCGCTGAAGGCTCGAAAGTATACGCGGATTACCGCGAGCTGATTGCCGATCCGACGATCGATGTTGTGCATGTATTAACGCCTAATGACTCGCACTCCTTTATTACGATAGATTCCCTTGAAGCCGGCAAGCATGTTATGTGCGAAAAGCCAATGGCTAAGACGGCTGCTGAAGCAAGAGCTATGCTGGATGCTGCGAAACGCACAGGCAAAAAGCTGACAATCGGTTACAACAACCGTTTCCGTCCGGACAGCCAAGTCCTCAAAAAGGTTTGCGAGCAAGGCGAGCTGGGCGAAATCTACTATGCGCGCGCTCATGCAATCCGTCGCCGCGCGGTTCCGACTTGGGGCGTATTCCTCGACGAAGAGAAACAAGGCGGCGGACCGCTTATCGATATCGGTACTCACGCGCTTGACCTGACGCTGTGGATGATGGACAACTACAAGCCGGTTTCCGTAACGGGCTCCGTATTCCATAAGCTTGGCTCCAAAGAAAATGCAGCTAACGCTTGGGGACCTTGGGATCCTGCGAAATTTACGGTAGAAGATTCTGCTGTAGGCTTTATCAAGATGGAGAACGGCGCAACGATTACGCTTGAAGCAAGCTGGGCGCTGAATACGCTTGATATCGACGAAGCAAAATGTACGCTTTGCGGTACGGAAGGCGGAGCGGACATGAAGAACGGCCTTCGCATCAACGGCGAAGAGAACAGCCGCTTGTTCGTTAAGGAAATCGACCTTTCCGCTGGCGGCGTAGCGTTCTATGACGGCGCTTCGGAGCGCGATATCGACGTGGAATGCGCCGCTTGGATCAACGCGATCCTGAACGATACGGATCTGGTTGTTAAAGCAGAGCAAGCTCTTGTCGTAACCGAAATCTTGGAAGCGATTTACGAATCCGCCCGCACTGGCGAGACGGTATACCTCAATCGCGAAAAAGTAGCGAAATAAATAAAAAAACGGTTGTGCCTGTTTTCAACAAGCACAACCGTTTTTTTTATACATTGTGAAGCTTATCCGGGTTGCGGACGATAAATATCCGATGAAGCACCCCTTCGCGCTGCTCAAGAAATACGACCGAATCTACGATTCCTTCCTGCCGGAATACGAAGGCGGGTTCCCCGTTTAACGGCTTTAGCTCTACCGTCATATGGCTCGTAATCTGGGATTTGCGGAAAATGCCCAGCAGGAACTGCGCCACGCGCTCCCTTGTTTCGATTGGCCGGACCGCCGCCGATGCTTTGCCTCCTCCGTCGGATATCAGCACGGCATCCTCGGCCAGCATCGACAGCACGGTGTCGACCTCGCCTTCGGATAAGGCCGCTACGAACCGGTTTATCCACGCCTGCTCGATTGTACCGCCAGCCTGCAGCTCTTCTTCCGTTATTCCCATCTTTGCTCTGGAACGGCTCATCAGCTTACGGCAGTTTTGCTCGCTTTTTCCCGTTAATTCCGCAATAGCGGGATAATCGAACCCAAGCGCTTCGCGCAGAACAAATACGGCTCGTTCCGAAGGCGACAACCTTTCGAGCAGAGCAAGCATGGCGTAAGACAGCAGGTCATGGCGAACTACTTCCTCCAGTCCGTCATCGTAGTATTGTGCTATCGGCTCCGGCAGCCACGGACCGACATATTGCTCCCGGCGTACTCTTGCCGAACGCAGATGATCCAGACAGCGATTCGTTATCATTTTGCACAAATACGCTTTGGGCTCGTGCAGCTTATCCGGATTCATATTCTGAACCTTGAGAAATACGTCCTGAACCGCATCCTCCGCATCGGCGACCGAGCTGGTTAACTGATAAGCAAGGCTGAACAACAACCCTTTATAACGTTCGTACAGCTCAATCATATGACGTCTCCTTATGATTTCAGCATACTAGCGTAATCCCAGACAAAACGTTTGATTTTATAAGATAAACTTCCCGAAATGATTATATCAAGCCCCCATTTGCGCGTCCATGTCATTCCCCGTCCCGGACCAAGTCCAATCGTAAAGCCATCCATCACCTGTTTATGGCGGGGGGCCTGGCTGCCGGTTTTGTCCGCCGCAATGATTTTGCCTAATCGCTGTGCCTGCGGAATGGCCTCTTTACACGTCATGCGGGCAGCTTCGCCGTTATCCGGGTCCACGATAAACGCGCAATCCCCAATGGCATACACGCCCTTGGCATCCTTGACACGGTAGCATTCGTCCACGATAAGCCTGCCGTCTTTCGTTACCGGCAGACCTAAGCTGCGAATGGCCGGATTCGGAACAAGACCCAGCGTCCATACCGTAAGGCCAACCGGCAGAGCTCCACCGCTTGAGAGCATTAGATTGCCGTTCTCCTCGCGTACCGCTTTGCTGCGATGATGCACGGATACGCCGCATTTCGCCAGCTCCTCCTCCAGCTTGCGGCTTGCCTTCATTGGCCCCTCCTGAAATAAGCGATCCTGGGCATTCATCAGATGAACCCGAATTTCTTCGGGGTTAAGTCCCTGTCTGGCTCCTTCTTCTCTCATGGCGTACGCTAACTCCGAGGCCGTCTCAATGCCGGTAATTCCCGCTCCGGCCACGGCTGCCGTGAGCAGGCGACGGCGTTCCTCCGCGTTGTTTTCCACCCTTGCAGCCTGCATATTATAGCCCCACGCTTCCCTGATTCGGACGGCCGACTCCATTCCCGTAAGGGCAATGCCTCCAAAACCGGACTCCGTCTCGCGGGCTACGCTGCCAACCGCAACAACCAGCGTGTCATAAGCGAGCCGTACGGAGTTGCCTTCCGCATCCTCATATTCGAGCACTTTCGCATCTGCATCTACACGCCGTGCTTTTCCCTGCACGTGCTCGGCCGCTTCCGGCAAAATTTGCCGCCACGGTACCGTGATTGGGTCAGCCCCTACCGCCGGCTTGAACAAGAGCACCTTGCGCAGATGATAAGGATTCGGATCCAATAAAAGAAGGCGAAGCTTCCGTCCTTCCGCATGAGCGCCATACTGCTTCCAAACCGCCTTTACCGCATGAATTCCCGCATACCCGCCGCCAACGACAACCACTGTCCATTCCGTCATAGATGATCTCTCCTCTTTGCGCTTTTGCAAATAGAACGGGGAGAGGTCTTTATTTGTGACACCCGATATTATCATTTTAAAAATAAGGGTTAATCGTCTTACCCAGCCAGGAATTAGCACAAAGTTAACGTTGACGTAAAGATTAATGTAGCGATACGATTGGTTCGTTTGTTGACTCTGATTCATAGAGACTATACCAATTTATCTAAAGAGAGGGATAACACGAATATGTCTTCAACTGCTAAACCAGCAGCTACCGCGGCTCCGCTTAAACCCGCCGAGTCCATGTTCAACCAGCCGATCGCCGTATGGGCGATTGCATTCGCAAGCATTATCGCTTTTATGGGCCTTGGTCTGGTAGACCCGATCCTGCCGATGATGAAGGATCAGCTTCACGCGTCCGACAGCGATCTTACGCTTCTCTTTACGAGCTACAATGCCGTTATGGCCGTAGCCATGCTGGTAACCGGCGCGTTCGGGCACAATCAAATCAATGTGCATTCAACTTGTTCTCTTCGCTTGCACTTTGTTTGCGATGGGCTATTGGACTACTGAAAAAGCGGTTGTCATCTGCATGGTTATTCTTGCAGGGGCCTTCCTTGGCAACAATAATACCCTTATCACGACAGCCGTTATGAACGCTGCTCCGGTCGAACGACCAACCGCATCCGCGGCTTACAGCTTCCTTCGGTTCATCGGCGGCGCACTTGCCCCGTATTACGCGGTCAAATTCGCCGAATGGTTCGATTTCCATGCCCCGTTCTATATCGGCGGCGGCTTCGTTATCCTGGCCGTTGTTCTCATTGCGTTCAACCATAAACATCTGAAGCATGTTGACCATGCCGAAGCGCATTGAGAAGTTAATAAAGATTTGGAACAAGCTGACCCGATTTTATCCGGGTTGGCTTGTTTTTTTTCTCGATTGGAAACATTATAGAGATAAGCAAACTTTGGAAAAGAGGTCGCCTCATGAAAAAAATCGTCCTGATCCGCCATGGGCAAAGCGTATGGAATGTCGAGAACCGGTTCACGGGCTGGACCGATGTAGACCTGTCAACGCAAGGTCTGGATGAAGCCAGGGAAGCCGGGGAAATCCTGAAAAAACACGGCTACGTCTTCGACATCGCCTATACCTCCGTCTTGAAACGAGCCATCCGAACCTTATGGATTATCCTTCAAGAGATGGATCTCTTATGGATACCGGAGCACAAGAGCTGGATGTTGAACGAACGGCATTACGGCGCCCTGCAAGGGCTGAACAAGGCGGAAACCGCCGCCAAATACGGAGAGGAGCAGGTGCATCTTTGGCGCAGATCGGTTGATGTCCGTCCTCCGGCGCTCGACGCAACCGATCCGCGATACGTAGCTGCCGACCATCGTTACATCGGACTTAAGGAAGGCGAGTTTCCGTTAACGGAAAACCTGGAAGACACGGAGGCAAGGGTTCTGAAGTATTGGAATGCCGAAATCGCTCCCGCCGTTTCCTCCGGAAAACAGGTTATTATAGCCGCCCATGGGAACACGCTGCGGGCATTGGTCAAATATTTGGACCAAATACCGCCGGACGGCATTGCAGACTTGAACATTCCGACAGGCATTCCGCTTGTGTATGAATTGGATGATGAGCTGAAGCCGATCCGCCACTACTATCTCGGCTGGGAAGGCCCGTATCCAAACGGTCAGATTCCGACTCATATTGCGCCTGCGACAAGGTGAAACGGCTTCGCCGTCCTTAGGCGGCTGTACGCGTTTCAATCCGAAGAATTCAAAATAAGCAGTTGCATTCCCGTTGTCCATCTTCTACAATAGAATCCAATATTGCGTATAACCTCGGCAATACGGGCCGGGGGTTTCTACCGGGAACCGTAAACTCCCGATTACCAGCATGCTTCTTTCAGCATCGGCGGTAATCGGGAGTTTTTTTATTTTAGTAAAAAAAGGAGAGAATAGCTGTCATGAATACAAAAGACAAACTCGCGAAGCGAATCGACGTAGCAGCCAAACGCGCTGCGGCAGATCTTATTATACGGAACGGCAAAATTGTAAACGTGTTTACGAGCAGCATCATGTCCGGCGATATCGCAATCGTAGACGGCATCATTGCGGGGATCGGCAAGTACACGGAGGGTGGGGAAGTGATTGACGCGTCAGGGCAATGGATCATTCCCGGATTGATTGACGGCCATGTGCATATCGAGAGCTCAATGCTGACGCCGCGCGAATTCGCGAAGGTTGTTCTGCAGCATGGGGTTACGGCCGTTGTGACCGACCCGCATGAAATGGCTAACGTGATGGGCAGCAAAGGCATTCAATATATGCTTGACCAATCCGCAGGCCTTCCTCTCGATATTTACGTCAATCTGCCGTCCTGCGTACCCTCTACCCCGTTCGAGACAAGCGGCGCAACTTTAGAAGCGGAAGATCTTCGGCCGTTTTATGCGCATCCCAAAGTACTTGGCCTGGCTGAAGTGATGGACTTCCCCGCCCTTGCTGCCGGCAGTCCCGGCATGATCAGCAAGTTGGCTGACGCGAATGAGCTTGCTGCGCATATCGACGGTCACGCCGCCGGCATCGACCGGGAACAGCTCAATCTCTATATGGCCGCGGGCATCCGCACGGATCATGAAGCTATTGACGCGGAAGAAGCAAGGCACCGGCTTGAGCTTGGCATGTATCTGATGATCCGCGAAGGTACAGTAGCCAAGGACCTGGAAGCGCTCCTTCCTGCCGTTAACGCCGGAAACAGCCGAAGATGCCTGTTTGTGACCGACGATAAATTAATCGACGATCTGCTGGAGGAAGGAAGCGTCGACTACAGCATCCGTCTGGCCGTGAGCAAAGGGCTAGATCCGGTTACCGCCATCCAGATGGCGACCCTGAACGCCGCGGAATGCTTTGGTCTGCGCGGGCAAGGCGCCATTGCTCCCGGCTATAAGGCCGATCTTGTAATCGTTGACGATCTGGAGATGCTTGCGATCCGGCAGGTATTTAAAGAAGGCGTATGCGTATTTCGCAACGGAACGCTCCAGGAGGAGGTCTTTTCCGTTAGTGCTGCGCAAGCTTCCCCGGAACCGATGCATTCATCCGACGATATTAATGCGGGAATGAAGCCGCTCCGGCCGGATGCTCTTGAGCTTCCGCTCGCGTCCGATACGTGCAATGTTATCGGAATCATTCCGAACTCTCTCGTGACCCGGCATTTGAAGGAACAAGCAGCAAGAGATCGGGAGCTGCGGTTTATTCCTTCGACCGAACGCGACCAGCTTAAGCTTGCCGTCGTAGAACGTCATCACCGGACCGGTAATATCGGTCTTGCGGTTGTAAAAGGCTTTGGCTTCCGCAAAGGCGCGATCGTATCGTCGGTAGCCCATGACTCGCACAATATCATCTGCGCCGGCGTAACCGACGAAGACATGCTGCTTGCAATCCGCCATGTGGCTTCGATGAACGGCGGGCTTGCGGTTGTGGCAGACGGCGAAGTTCTAGCTTCCTTATCCCTGCCTGTCGGCGGTCTGTTGTCCGAACAAAGTTATAGCGAAGTGAATCAACAAATGCTTGGCCTCTATGCGGCACTTCGCACAATTGGCGCACCGGATGCCTTCAACCCGTTCCTGACGTTATCCTTCCTTGCCCTACCGGTCATCCCTGAGCTCAAAATAACGGACAAAGGCTTGTTCGAATTCGCGTCAAACCGCCATATCGGAGTTCAAGCCTGATAGCGACACGCCTCCTCTGCTTGCTATAATAAGGTAAGGCATATAACCTGCAGCATAGCCCTTATCTGTGAATATTCATTTTAAGAGGAGCGAAAATAGATGACTCGTTGGGTAGATCAATATATCCGGAACGAAGAAGAACAAGCCCGGGTATTGCAAGTAGATCAATTGGCGGCTAGCTTCGCGGAAAGAGCATCCCGGCACGACCGTGAAGGTTCGTTTCCGTTTGATAATTTCGCGGACTTGCGCGAGGCGGGATATTTGAAGCTTACGGTTCCCAAGGTTTACGGCGGAGAAGAGATTTCTCTCTATGAGATGGTCATGCTGCAGGAAAGACTGGCTTACGGCGATGGTTCTACCGCGCTTGCGGTTGGCTGGCATATGGGGCAGATGCTGCATCTGCGCACTTCCCGAAAATGGCAGGAGCCCGTCTTCGCTGACCTTTGCGCGGCCGTAGTCAAGGACGGAGCTATGATCAACACCTTTGCCAGCGAAGCAGCCTCCGGCAGTCCAAGCCGAGGCGGCAAGCCCGAAACAAACGCAACCGCCGTCCCAGGAGGATGGCTTATATCGGGGCGCAAAACCTTTAGTACGTTGTCCCCCATCCTCGACCGGTTTGTCGTAACCGCTTATATTCCGGGCGAGGACAGCGTTAGCGATTTCATGGTGAGCCGGGACGAGCAGGTCTCCATCATCGAAACGTGGGATACGCTTGGCATGCGCGCGACCGGAAGCCACGATGTTGTGCTTGATCAAGTCTTTGTTCCCGCCGATCACCGGCTTACCGGCAAAGGGACGGATGACGGGGGCGGCTGGCTGCTGCATATTCCGGCCTGCTATCTTGGCATTGCGCTTGCCGCAAGAGATTATGCCCTGTCGTTCGCCAACTCCTACAAGCCCGGCCAGATGGATAAGCCGATCTCGTCTATTCCTTCCGTCCAGCATTCGATTGGCCAGATGGAGCTTGAGCTTCGCACCGCCCATACGATGCTCTATTCGATCGCGGAACGCTGGGACCGGGAAACGGAAAACAGGCCAGCTTTGAAAGCTGACCTTGGTCTCGCGAAATACGTGGCAACCAATAATGCCATCAAGATTGTTGATCTGGCCATGCGGATCGTTGGGGGCACCAGCTTATCCCGTCAGCAGCCGCTCGAGCGTTATTACAGGGATGTCCGGGCCGGTCTGCATAATCCGCCGATGGACAATGTGGTCATTCAAAATCTGGCTGCAACGGCTTTAAGCGAATTTGAATAAGTTTCCCCAAGAGGCGCTAGAACAAATCGGCATTGCCGAGTTTGAGCGCCTCTTTGTTTCCTTTGATGAAATATTCATGATCCCCGAAACGGCTCATGGCCTGACGGTCAGGCAGCCATACCCATTCATCGATTTCCGTCTGGCAGCGGTGTGCTCGGAACGCCGCAAGCTTCGCTTTTTTATAGCGGCTTACGTCAATCCGGGCAATCTCTTCTTGGGAATAACCATAAGCTTCCGGATAGGCCAGCGAATCCCCGAACGAAATGAAATACAAGGCTTTCTCAAGTCCTGTGCGGGCAAGCGCTTCAATCGTAGCTTTGCCAATCGCGCAATGATCCGGATGCCCGCCCCATTTCTCATGAAAAGTAAGAATAGCATCGGGATTAACTTCCCGTATTAATCCGGCTATACGGTCAGCCAATTGATCCGGATCGGCAAACTCTACCGTTTTATCGCGAATATCGAAGAAATGCAGATGCTTGACCCCGAGGCGTTCGCACGCTTCCCGAAGCTCCTGCTCGCGGGCCGCAGCCATCGTCTCGCGGTTCAAATACGGCGGATTGCCCATTCGCCTGCCCATCTCACCTCTTGTTGCGCTGACAAGCGTAATCTCTACGCCGCTGTCGGCATACTTCGCTAACGTACCGCCGCAAATAAAAGACTCGTCATCCGGATGGGCAAATACGGCGAGCAGCTTTCTTGGTTCTGTACTCATTCCGCAAACGGCTCCTTTCCGAGGTGCAGCGCAACATTCATTCGTCCTCTGTCATCGTAGCCGGCCAACAGCAAGCGTCCTTCCGCATCAAGCTCGTAATGCGTGAGCGCTTCCATTCGCAGCCAGCCGATTTCATCAAATCGCAAAGCAATCCGGAACGGCCCCTCCCCCGCTGCAAAAGCCTGCGTCAGCTTCAGCTTGAAGTTCCGCACAAAAACGTAGGATGTTGCTTCGCTATGGACGTAAATCTCTTCCCCGGTAAACGTTCGCAGCAAATCCTCTACTTCTAATGGATTTATCGGATTCATGATTGCATCTCCCCGGACCCTTCCTTCGATTCCCGCTTCAGCCTTTCCAGACAAGCTTGGCATACGCAGGCTTTTCCCATTAATTCAGACGGAATCTGTTCAAACACCTTTTGCGGAAAAACCTCTTTGCTGCACCAGCATTCCCCGGCCGGCAGTCCTTGCAGATTGCCGCACTTATTGTTCCCCTTGCAGATCGGACATTCGTTTGCCATCACTTTGTTTGCCTCTCCTTATGAGAAAACCTCTATCGTAAAATCAGCTTTGCGATTTCGGCTCCGTGCTGATCTGCCATTTGATGCCGAATTTGTCCTCTACCCGGCCAAACAGCGTACCCCAAAATTGCTTCTCCAGCGGCATGATCACCCGTCCGCCTTCCGACAGATTGGCGAAGGCTTTCTGCGCTTCCTCGTCCGTTTTGAATTCGAGGTTCAGATCAAAGCTCGTACTGCGTCCCGGAGGCTCGTGCATGGTATCGGCAATGTAGAAGGTAACGCCTGCAGCTTGAAAAACCATATGTATGATTTTGTCCTTCATCGATTCGTCCGTACCCGGAGCTTGCCCGTACGTCATTTGATCGATGATTTCACCGCCAAGAGCCTGCACGTAAAATCCGGCTTGCGCTTTAGCGTCCTCGGAGTAAAAATAAGGTGTCAGCTTGGCCATTTGACTATACACGTCCTTTGTCGATAATGATCTTGCCCACTTATTCTAACCCACAACCGGTTGTTTTTCGAGCAGCTTTTACTGAAAAATATTAAAAACCGTGCAGGCGCTGAGCCTGCACGGGTTTGAACATTTCTATTCGTTTTTACAGCGCCCTCACGGGCTCCTTCTCGCTAAGGGTTCTGAGATAGTTCGCGATAACTCTGGCCAGCTGCTCGGGAGCTTCGACCAGACTCATATGAGCGACGCCTTCGAACGTATTTTCCTGAATATGCGGATATTCGTAGGTTGTCTTAGCTGTCTCTTTTTCATTGACGGAGAAGGTATCGTCCGGGGATACCACCTCATCCTCCGCGCCGGCGACAAGCAGAATCGGGTACTTGGCTTCATGCAGCATCGCACTTCGGTCCGGCCTCATCATCATGCCTTCAAGCGTATGAATAGCTCCCTTTGCAGACATTTTGAGTCCGGCCTCTTTAACCTTTTCCACCTCATCAGGCATATCTTGCCTCTTGGATTCCTTGAACAGCTTCGGAATCAGCTCGTGTACGTAAGGCTCGATTCCTTCCTTCTGGATGAAGGAGATATCCTGGTACCTTTTCCTCTTCACTTCTTCCGTGTCCGGCAGGGCGGTGGAATGAATCAGTCCGAATCCGGCCAGCTTGTCAGGGTATTTATCCGCAAGGGCCAGCGTTACATAGCCGCCGAGAGAATGGCCGAATACAACGGTTTTCTCAATTCCAAGCTTCTCGATTAATGCATTTATATCATCGGCCATTACTTCCATCGTATACACATTGTCTGGTACCGATGTCTCGCCATGCCCCCTCAGCTGCGGCATAATGACACGGTAGTGATCGGTCAGCAGCGGACAAACATTATGCCAATAATGGGACGATCCGCAAAAACCGTGAAGCAGAATAATCGCTTTTTCGTTTTCCTTGCCACATTCTTCGTATACCATATCGATGCCATTGACATTTACCTTATGCTTATCCATCGATCCCACATCCTTTTCGATTTGAAATGCTATCATGTCATTACTTAACCAGCTATCGATTCGTTGAAACAATATTATCAGACAATTCTGAATTTATTTGCCGAAAACAAAAAAACAGCCCTGGAGCGCTTAGCCCCAGAGCTGTTCTTCGCTGCATTACTTCGATACCGTTTTATTGTAGATATCGATTTTCTCAGTAATTTGTTTTGCTGCGGCGTCAAGCGCAGCCTTAACGTCCTTCTTGCCCGTGAACACTTCTTCAATCGCGCCCTCCACCGTCTGACGCGCGTCAGGGAACACGCCCATAACGGCGCCTTGGCTTGCCGTGCTTGGCTTGGAAGCATGAAGCTGGTCAACAGCCGTCTGGAACTGCGGATATTTCGCGAGGTTATCCTTTACGATCTGCTCGTCATAAGCTTTTGTCGTAATCGGGAAGTAACCGGTATTGATATGCCATTCCGCTTGCACGGCCGGCTCAGCCAGATACTTCATGAATTCCCAAGCGGCCTTCTGCTCTTCTGCCGGCTTGTTGTTCAGAATCCAGTTGCTCGCGCCGCCGATCACAACGCCGCCTTCGGAGGAAGCGTCGGGTTTAGGCAGGAATGCCGTGCCTACTTCGAACTTGCCTGCCGCGCCGTCAACAATGCCGCGCAGCGAAGCCGTCGAGTCCAGCGTCATGGCGATTTGGCCGGCCAGGAACGCTTTTTTCGTGTCATCCGTTTTGCGTCCGAGATTCAGAACGGATTTATTGTCGACCATGCCTTTCCACCAAGTCAGCGTATTTACGGCTGCTTCCTGGTTTACGAGTGATTCCGTAGCGGCGCTCTCGCGGCCGTTCCCGTTATTGATAAGGTCCTTGCCTTGATTAGCCAGAAGCTGCTCCATAAACCAGCCGTAGATGGCGAAGGATGCTCCCGTTACTTTATTCCCGGTCAATTTTTTAGCGTCGGCTGCTACTTCTTCGTAAGTCGCAGGCGGCTTGTTTGGATCAAGACCGGCTTTCTCGAACAGATCCTTATTATAGTAAAGAATCGGATTGGAAGTGTTGAAAGGCATGGAGTACTGCTTGCCGTCAAACGTATAGTATTTAGCAATATTCGGCTCCAACGAAGATAAGTCGTACTTCTCTTCGTCGATGAACTGCTGCACCGGCGTAACGGCGCCGGAATCGATCATGAATTTCGAACCGATCTCGTACACCTGGATTAAGGAAGGACCGGACTTCGAATCCATGGAAGCCTTCAGCTTGTTCAAGCTCTCGTCGTAGGTGCCCTGGAAGACGCCCTCTACCTTGATATCGGGATGCGAAGCGTTGAAATCGCTGACCAGCTTGTCCACGGCTGTGCCAAGCTCGCCGCTCATGGAATGCCACCAGACCACTTTGACAGGCTCTTTGGCCGGCTCGGTGGAAGCTGCTCCCGCATTGGCGGTGGTCTCCGTATTGGAAGCCGAGGCAGTAGGCGACGGCTCGTTTCCTCCGTTATTCGGATTCGATGCGCAAGCTGATAAAGGCAGCACGAGCATAGCCGCCACAGGCAATACCATTTTCCAATTGCGTTTAACCATGGTTTCTTTTCTCTCCCTTAAAATAATGTTTTTTTCTATATGGCAAGTCCGATAGGACAAGTACCCGAGTAAGATCAACCCTTCACCGCGCCGGCCGTAATTCCCCGCACAAGCGGCTTCAGGCCGAGTCCCAGCAGGACAAACGACGGCACCAAGACAAGCGCGACTCCGCACAGCACCAGATTCCAGCTTGTCAGCTCCTCGAACTGGAGCATCGCGATTCCGATCTGAACCGTTCGCATCGCGTCGCTGCTTGTAACAAGCAGCGGCCACAAGTATTGATTCCATCCGTTCAGGAACACATACACCGCAAGCGATGCAGCAGCCGGGCCGGATAACGGAAGCACGATGGACATAAAATGGCGGAAATGTCCGCAGCCGTCGATACGCGCCGCTTCAAAAAGCTCGCGCGGCAGCTGCATGAAAAACTGCCGAAGAAGGAACACGCCAAACGCCGAAGCGGCAAACGGTACGATAAGCCCTTGAAACGAATCGAGCCATCCCCAGCTTTTGACGGTCAAATAATTGGGAATAATCGTAACTTCCCATGGAATCATCATGGTACTGATAAATAAAGCGAACCAGAACCGGCTGCCGGCGAACCGGATATAGACAAATGCGTAAGCGGCCAGCGCCGCCGTCAGCACCTGAAGAATCATAATCGAGACCGCCAGCACAAAGCTATTGAGAATAAAGCCGAAAATCGGCACGGTATCAATGGCGTTCCTCAACTCCCCTGTATGAAGACCCGAAGGAAGAAGTTTGGGCGGAAATTGGCTTGCCTCGTCCGGCGTCATAAAGATTTGGGCAAGCAAGTAAAGCAGCGGTCCAAGCACTAACAGCGATAGCAGGACGAGCAGGCCGTAAAGGCTGAATAAGCGGAAGGGACTACGCGGATGACTGAAAGCCTTCACTGGTAATGCACCTTCTTTCCGAGAACAAGGAATTGTACGGCCGTCAGCAGAAGCATCAGAATAAACAGGACAATCGCCAGCGCGCTGCCGGTACCGAACTGGTAGTTGATAAATGCTTCACGGTAGATGGAGTACACCAGCACATCGGTTGAACCCGCCGGTCCCCCCCGGGTCAAGATATTGATTTGTCCGAAAGATTGGAAGGCGCTCATGATCGACACAACCGCAAGGAAGAAAAGCGTTGGCGACAGCAGAGGCAGCTTGATCGAGAAAAACGTTCTCCACATGGATGCGCCGTCAATTCGCGAGCTGTCCATGATATCGTTATCCAGCCCCTGAATAGCTGCCAGAAGCAGGACGAACGGAAAGCCGGAGTTCATCCATACCGTCATAAGAGAGACGGAATCAAGCGCCGCGCCCGGATCGGTCAGCCATTGGACTTGTCCGAAGCCGATCTGCCCAAGCAAATAGTTGAGCATGCCGAGCGACGGATGGTACAGGATCATCCACAGAATGGATGCCGTTCCGACGGAGAGCGCGAGCGGAAGCGAGAAAATGAAGCGGAACAGCTTGCTCCCTTTGCCTGCGGAATGAACAAGGCTGGCGCATAGCAAGCCGAGGACTAGACCGGCTGGCACGGTCATAAGCGTGAATTTCACCGTGATCCAGAGGCTGTTCCAGAAGGCGGATGATTCCATCATGCGCGAATAATTATCCCATCCGGCGTAGGCGGCAACCCTGCCGCGGGGGTCGGTAAGTTGAAAGCTCAGATAGACGGAGCGAGCCATCGGATAGAAGAAAAACAGGATGAATATAGCCACGCTTGGCGCCAAAAACAGGTACCCGAGGAGATGCTCCCGCATTCTTCTCAGCGCGCCTGCGTTGATCCGGCTGCCTGGTGTTGCCGCGGATGCCGGAGACAAGACCGACTTGGATTTGTCTGAATAGAGTGACGAATTCATGTGTCTACAACCGCCCTTTCAAGAAATTGCTGAACCTGATATGGCTTGGCAAGTCCAAGAATAACTGCCATTTGTAACTCCTATGTCAGCGTTTTATTAAGATTAAGAAATGTGACAACGCTTACTTGAAAATAAACAGTGTCTTTCTAAAGATTTTTTTTAGATTTATAATCAGTGAGGGACAAGTTAACACTCCCAACCTATAATGAAGGCAAGCGATAGGGTAATCCATGGGATGTCAATGGAGCCCGACTGGGAGGGAACAAGAGAATGTCGAGAGAAATCGAGCCCAATATTCATGCAAGCAGCCCAATTGTCATTGGACATAGAGGCGCAGCCGGAGAAGCACCCGAGAATACGCTTGCGAGCTTCAGGCTTGCGGCCGAGCAAGGCAGCCATATGGTTGAGCTGGATATTCACTTGTCGGAGGACGGCAAGCTTATTGTCTGCCATGACGATACGCTGGACAGGACAACGGACGGCTCCGGAGCGATCCGCTCGCTGCATTCGGAATTCATCCGCAAGGCGGATGCGGGAAGCTGGTTTTCGCCTTCTTTTGCCGGCGAAAAAGTCCCGTTCCTGGAGGAAGTATACGATTTGCTGCCCGAACACATCGAAATCAATGTCGAAGTCAAGGATTCCGCAGGCGCCCTTCTCGACCAGGTACTGCTGGACTATCTCCGCGGCGAAGGCCGCCTGGAGCGCACCGTTGTCTCTTCGTTCGACCATAAGCTGCTTCTACGGCTGAAGCAGGCAGAGCCGGAGCTCCGTATCGGACTGCTCTATGCCGCCGATCTCATTCATCATGCTTCGTACGCAGCGCTGCTGGAGACGGAGGTATGGTCGCTTCACCCCCATCATGGCCATATCGGAGCCCAGGATACCGAAGACGCTCTCGCGGCTGGACTTCGGATCTATCCTTACACGGCCAATCATCCCGCCGAATGGGACAAGCTGATTTCCATCGGCGTAACGGGCATTATTACCGATTTTCCGGGTCTCTTGAACGAACATCTTAATCGAAATTAATCGCTTGGCTTGTCAAACAGCCTGCAGGGATAATCCCCTGCAGGCTGTTTTTTATTTGACTATTAATGAAGTAAAATACTTGGCAGACTTTTTGCGGAAGAAGATGTTTCACCTTCCCCTATCATGGTTAAATACCTATCAAGCAAGACAAGCAAGGCAAACAAAACAAGCAAGTATCCCAATCGAAAGAAAGGTGATTCACATGTTAGGATGGGCTCTACTCTTCTTCATCTTCGCAGTCGTCGCCGGCCTGTTCGGATTTCTGGGCATCGCCTCCGCACTCGCGGGTATTGCGAAAATCCTATTCGTGGTCTTTATCGTCCTCTTTATCGCTTCTCTTATACTGGGACGAAGACGAGCATAACCAGCAAGCAGCGCTAGCACCAATTTCATTAAAATCGAGGAAAATCGAGGAGGAATTACAATGACAACTCAAACCATGACGACAAGAGTACACACGGTTAATAACATGCTGGAGGTACAGGAGCAGGTTCACCGCTTCGAACGTGACGGCTATGCGAGAGAGAACATCTTTGTATTGACTCACGATAAGGACCGCACGGAGCGCATTGCCAAAAATACCAATGCCGAGCAAATCAGCGTAGCGGCGGAAGGCGTCGGAACGGCTATCGCCAACATTTTCCGCTCCACCGGCAATGAGCTTCGCGCCAAGATGAGATCGCTTGGGATCTCCAAGCAATACGCGGAGCATCTGGAGAAAGAGATGGACAGGGATAAAATTCTGGTTATCGCTTGGGGCGGCAAGGAGTATAAGGATGACGAATACGACTCCTCCGTCTACTACTATCCGGAGTACCGTTTATAACCGAACATTCCACATCAAAGGCCTACTCCTACGGGTAGGTCTTTGATCTATGGTATAGTGTAAAAAGAATAGAAACAAAGAAAGGAGTGCTCCCGGATGAGTATTATCATTGTTGACGATAACGCGACCAACCAACTTATCATACAAACCATCCTGAATAAGGCCGGTTATCGGAATCTATTAACGGCCTCGTCAGCCCATGAGCTTTACGATATGCTTGGCACAGGAGGCTCCACTACCTCATCAGACCTGGATGTCGAGCTCATTCTGATGGATATGATGATGCCGGACATCGACGGAATTGAAGCATGCCGTACGGTATTGCGGGACTGCCGTTACAAAGATATACCCATCATATTCGTAACCGCGGTTGGCGATTCGAACAAAATGGCCGAAGCACTCGATGCCGGAGCCTGCGATTACGTCATGAAGCCGATCAACCGGATGGAGCTGCTTGCCCGTATTCGCTCGGCGATGCGGCTGAAGCAGGAAATCGACCGGCACAAAGAACGCGACAAAAATATGAGATATAATCTGGAGCTGGCCAAGCAGGTGCAGCTCAGCGTGCTCAGCACGGAGATTGACGATGAGAATGTGCGAATTAATGCGGCCTATCAGCCTTCTTCGGAGCTGGCGGGGGATTTCTATAACTGGTATCGGATTGACAAGAACCGATATGGCGTGATCCTTCTGGATATGATGGGCCACGGCATCTCCTCTTCCCTTGTCTGCATGTACATCTCTTCCGTGCTTCGGGATACGATAACGCGCATGAACGATATGGAACAGGTGATGCTTGAGCTTAACCGTTACATGAATCAGCTGCATATCAAGGATGAACTGATGAACTACTATTTTACCGCTATTTATTTGGTGCTTGACGTGGAGAACAAAACGATTGAATACGTAAATGCCGGCCATCCCCCTGGAATTGCCTTCCTGGACGGCAAGCCTGCCCTGCTTGAGCCTTGCTGCAGCGCTATCGGTTTGTTTAATAAGCTAAAGCTAAGCAAAGGCAGTCTTCAGTATGAGCGGAAAGCCGGAATCGTTTTGTATACGGACGGGTTAACCGACGGCATAGCTGCGATAACCGGTGAAGAACCCTCCTATGATACGTTGATTGATTTGATGAGAAATAAAGATCAATTAGAACCTTCAGGGCTGGTAACCGCCATGATCCCGCAGGATAGCGGTACCGTGCAGAAGGACGATATTTGTCTTGTAACCTTGTATACGAAATAATTTTTACTCCAGCCTGTTTCAACTCCCTCCTGCCCGGGTAATCGATAATAAGGCGAATGACAAAGGCTGGAGGGATAACTTATGAAGAATACATTTATAGCATGTTACCTTGCAGGAGGGATCATCGGCGTTGTGCCGCTTGCTTATATGTCTCTTCCTCATCCCGTTCATGAGCTGCAGACAACGGCCACAGCATCCGCATCCGAGTGGGCGACCGTCTCGCATGCGGACTATACGACATCAGACTTCAAGCTGCAATCCGTCAACGGGCTTTCTCTTTACGATGATAAGATTACTGCCCGGCGTATGCTTGGAGAACCGATCCGCGTCACCCAAGATGAATGGTTAACCGAAATGGAAACCTACGAATATCCGAACATGGACATTGTATTCCGTGACGGCATCATGGATGAAATCAAGGTAAGCGGCAGCGCAAGCACCATCTGGATCGATGATGAAGAAATTCCGGTCTCGATCGAAGCATTAATAGAGGCGCTCGGCGAACCTGATTATAAGGCGGAGGACGGTATTGTATACGAACGCCAGGAGAATGTGCTGAAGCTGTTTATCAACTACGATACCGGAACTCTTGAATCTATCGCTTATTACCATATCTCCTCCGTCTAACGGAGGACTATCTTAATATAATGATCGGAGTGGATTAGATGAAGTCTCAGCAATTCCAGATTGAGCAAAAAGAAACAAACGACAGCTACATTTTATCGCTTGGCGGAGAGCTTGACCTATCGGTCGTTACTCAGCTTAGAGCCGCGTTGGAGCCGCTGATGGAGCGGACCGACCGCGGTCTCGTGCTTAATCTTCGCGATTTGAAATATATCGACAGTACGGGTATCGGCATTATCGTGTCCGTGCTCAAATACCGTGACGGCATTAATGCGCCATTCTCGGTCAAGGATATTCCCCCGTCCATTCAACGATTGTTTGATTTGACGGGTATATCCGGTTATTTATCGGAAGGGACACAGGGATAATCATGATAAGATTACAAATCCCTTCCCATGCCGATTATATCGATATCGTAAGAGTATGCCTTTACGGTATTGCGTCCAAACTGAATTTTTCCTATGAAGACATCGAAGATATGAAGGTCGCGGTATCCGAGGCTTGTACGAATGCTGTGCTGCATGGAGGCTCCGAGGAGGAAGAAGGCAGTCTGATCGACATTACCTTCCAGCCAACAGAGGCGGGGATCACGATTATTGTCAAAAATGACGGCCCTCCATTCGAGCATTCCGAAACCGGAACTGACAGCCCTCCCCTGCAAGGGATCGAAATCAGCGAGCTGCCCGTCGGCGGCCTCGGCATTTATCTAATGGAGGCTCTCATGGATGAAGTAACGGTGCAGTCAACTGAGAGCAGCACCGAAGTGATTCTAACCAAATATGTGGGTGAATAAGAAAGACCGGCGAATGCTCGCCGGTCTTTTTCTGTACCACCCCCGGCTACCTACTCTGTCCTTTCAAGCTGTATGGAAGCAAACTCGGCAGAACCGAATTGAGCGAAGAAACGAAGATGTCCGCATGGCATGTCGATTCGGGAAATAAGCGTCCGATGACCATTTACGCATAAATCGATCCAGCCTGGCTTAATGACAGCTTCAACCGAGACAGGTTGATCCAGTCCGTCCACATCGTAAATGGAGGACAGTTCATCTTCTTGCAGGGTAGAAGCATGAATGCGGTGAATTCCGATCTTTCTCCGTGACGGTTCAAAACGCACATCGTAGCCAGAGGTAAAGTTAGAGGAATCGGCTACGGAAAAGCCGAAGTACATCGTTTGGTCCTCAGGCTTCGCTTGGAAGGACAGCCGATAGGATTCCGATTGCTGCCCGGCAGCTTTATCCGCCCATCCGGCCCCGCCCTCCAAGCGGAACGACTCCAGTAGCTTCGGCGCTGCGGTTGATTGCTCCGTCAATTCCGGCACAAACTTGAACCCTAAAGAGCCGTCAGCCAGCTGCACGACCTCCCGCAGGATCAGTTCTCCGCCGTACTTGCCCGGGGACGAGAGAAACCCTGCGGCAATTCGCCGGCCTCCCGGAAAAGCCGCCGTCTTCGGCACCCGCCATTGCGGACCGTCAAACACGTCCATTGCCGGCCGCAGCCAAGGTCCGTTCAGATCGCGGGCATACCGGTAACGAGCCGTTCCGTCATTGCTAAAAATAAGATAATGCCAGCCGTTCCACTCGAAGCAGTCCGAGCACTCCGGCTCGTCATGATAGCCGGGAACGATAAAAGGCTCAAGCTCCGTCCAGTTCTCCAGATCATCCGATTCGAGATGCGCCAGACATCCTTTATTTTTACCGCTGTCGATCAGGCTTGTCGTCATCAGCATATGGTACTTGCCGTCTTCACTCTGAAATACATGCGGGTCGCGAACCGATGGAAGCGTATACCGGTCTGAAAGCCCGATGCTTCGTCCCGTCTTGGCAAAGCTGATTCCGTCTTCGCTTACCGCGTAAGTTTTGCCGATTCCCCTTGCTCAAGCCTTAACAGGTTAGGCATTTCCCATTGATTCATCACGGCTTGTCCCTCCATTTGGTTAATCGTGTCGACTCAGCATTGGAAAAAGTGCTTTGTTGCTTGCATACAGCTGCTTGTAGACTTCGTATTGTCTAGCATAAATATCTCTGTTTTCGGAAAGCGGTCGGATGGGCTCTTCTTGAATCCGTACGATTGCGGCAATCGCTTGCTCTACATGGGCATATACCCCTGTGCCTACTCCGGCCATTATAGCAGCCCCCACGCAGGCCTGCTCTTTCATCGTGCTTGTGTACACCTCGCTGCCCAGCACATCCGCCAGAATCTGTTTCCACAATTGGCTTTTGGCCCCGCCGCCGGAGACGATGATTCGATCCATCCCCACGCCAAGCTTCTTAAAGATCTCCAGACTGTCCCGCATGGAATAGCCAACTCCCTCCAGCACGGAGCGAACCATATGCTCGTAGCCGTGGTTAAGGGTAAGTCCAAAGAACATCCCCTTGGCGTATGCATCCATATGCGGCGTACGGTCACCTGCCAAGTAAGGCAGGAACAACAAGCCCTCGCTGCCTGCTGCCACTGCAGCCGCCTCAAGGTCGAGCTGCCTGTAATCATTGCGGCCCAGAATCTTGCCGGCCAGCCACCTCAGGGAAAGCCCCGCGCTCATCGATGCTCCGAGCAGATACCATTTGCCTGGAGCGGCATGAACATAGGTATGCGTACGCAATAACGGGTCGTATACCGGGGTGTCAATCGGAGTAAATAACTGGCCCCCCGTCCCAATCGTGCAAGATACGATACCCGGAGCAAGAATGCCGTTTCCGATAGCCTGCATCGCTTGATCCGCCCCGCCATAAACAACGGGTGTTCCTTGTTTCAAAGGGCTCGTTGCAGCTGCCTTTGAGCATACCTGTCCGGCGATTTCCCATGGTTCACCCGGGGCAGGGAATATGGCGGTATCTATTCCAGCCCGGTTCAGCAGCGATACGGCCCAGTTCTTGCCTGCCACATCGTAAGCGGAAGTACCTGATGCATCCGTTGTATCGACGCCAATCTCACCGGTGAGCCGGAACCGGATGTAATCCTTGGGCAGCATCACATGGGCAATCTTCCCGTAACTTTCGGATTCATGCTCTCTTAGCCAGATAAGCGACGGCAGCTGGAAGCCGGCAGCAACCGGATTCTGAATAAGCTTGCCAAGCTCCTCCTGGCTAAATAACCGGTTAAGCTCTTCCGTTTCTCCGGTGGAGCGTTGATCGCACCAGATGATCGCCGGTCTAATCACGTTATGATGCCGGTCGAGGGCTACTAATCCGTGCATTTGTCCCGATAGTCCGATACCCGTGATTCTGTCTGCCTTGATATTCGCTTGACCAAGCGCATGTGTGGTTGCCCTGCAAACGAGATCCCACCAGATTTCCGGATCCTGCTCCGCGCGGCCAACCGACGGAATGCTGATATCGTATTCAATCTGCGAGAAGCCAATCGCGTTGCCCTGCGCATCCATGAGCAGAGACTTAACGCTTGAAGTCCCGATATCAATTCCTAGTAAGACACTCATTCCTTCAAAGCTCCCTCCGCTGCGGCAACAATGTAAAAATTTACCTTATCTATTGTTACTATAAATCAATTAATTGATTTGATCAATTGTTAAATTTTAAAAAAAGACCTTAGCCATTTTACTAAGGCCTATTGCCCGAATAAGACGGAAGGCTGGGTCAGCAAGCTGTCAATGGCCGTTGTCGCAGCTCCTACCAGGATATCGTCTACAGCGGGTGAAGCTAATTCCAGCGTAACCCGGCTTGATACAACCGGAAGCGCATTGGAATCGATAACTTCTCTAATCGTCTGAAGGACAAGCTCTCCCGCATTAGACAATTCATCACCGATAATGATCCGGTCCGGGTTAAACGTGTTGATGATATTGACAAGTCCAAATCCAAGGAACCAGGACACGCTTCGGACAGCTTCAACGGTCGCAGAATCCTCTTTTTGTACCGCTTTCCAAACGGACGGAAGAGCGGAATGCTCCTTATGCAACTTTTTTAGAAGCGCGGTTGTCGAACAATAAAGCTCAAGGCAGCCTTTATGGCCGCACTCGCATAACGGACCGTTGTAATCGATGCTCATATGTCCGATTTCACCGGCCATGCCAAGCGTTCCCCTATATACTTTGCCGTCCACGACAATGCCTGCGCCTACCCCCTGCCCGGCAGCTACGTATACCATAACGCCATGATCCAGATGAGGTTCACTGAACCACCAATGGGCTAATGCTCCGGCTTTGGCGTCATGCTCAATATAAACAGGCAAGCCAAACTCCCGATTCAGCTCGTCTTGAATATTAATCTTTTCCCAGCCTGGAAACTCGGTCATCAGCGCGATTCGGCCTTCACTGCGGAAAAGCGGGCCCGGCGTTGCATTTCCGATAGCTTTAACCGTTTCCTTGCAGGGTTCGATAATCTCGGCAATCAGCCCTTTCATCTTGGCAAAAGCCGTATCGGACCCTTCCAAATTACGGATCGAGACCTGCTTGCTGCCATATTCCTTTCCGCCGAGATCATAGAGGGCAACCGTAATCGATTTACGGGAAAGCCGGATGCCTACGACCTTAAACGGCTCGTTGTTTAAACGGATGCCAATGGATCTGCGGCCCTTTTTCCCTTCGATGACGCCTGTCTCCACGACAAGCCCCCCGTTAATCAGCTCGTTGATTATATTCGTAATTGTAGATTGATTAAGTCCGGACTCTTGCGTTAATTCCGCGCGGGTACACACCTGTTGACGCTTCCTCATCAGTCGAATTAGAAGCGAGCGATTCATTTCCTGAATGTCTTCCAGGTTTTTTCCTTGTTTCGTTTTTGGGGTATTCAATCTGCTCACACTCGCTTCTGTTTAGCCGTATAATCTAAACCTTTTTCACAAAAAGCCGCTCGCCGTCGGCAAGCTCCTCGTAATGCTGCTTCCAAGGCGCGATCAGGTATTCCATGCTGCCAAGCCCCAATATCCCCGCCTCCGTTAAGCTCTCATGGAACAGCCGGTGTACGCGGTCCTGCAGCTCGGGATTAAAATAAATCATGACATTGCGGCATAGGATCACATGAAATTCGTTAAACGTACTGTCCGTTGCCAAGTTATGCTGGGCGAACATCACATGCTGTGCCAAAGCGGGGTCAAATAACGCATAATCCCTTTCAACCGTGTAATAAGCGGAGAACTCCTTTGTTCCGCCGGCCTGCAAATAGTTTTTGGTAAACGTCTGCATCCGCTTAAGAGGGAACTTCCCTTTCTTCGCCTGCTCAATGGCACGCTCGCTCATATCTGTTGCATAAATTCTGGCCTTCTCGAGCAGTCCTTGCTCCTGCAGCAGAATAGCCATGGAATACACTTCTTCGCCTGTTGAACAGCCCGCATGCCAAATCCGGATTTCCGGCAGCTTGCCCAGCAGCGGAGCCGCCCGCTCGCGGAATGCCCGGAAAAAGCTTGGGTCACGGAACATCTCCGTTACTTTGATGGAGAAGTCATTGGTCAGCTTATGGACATAATCCGGCTCGTGCAAAACCTTTTCCAGCATTCCGGTAACAGTCTGCACGCCGTCCATATACATCCGGTTCCGTATCCGCCGCTTGAGGGAGGATCTTAAGTAATGACGGAAATCATAACCGTATGCACGGAATAGCCCTTCAATCAACAGCTCGATCTCAATGTCTTCCCATTCGTTAGCCGGCAGTTCATCAAGCGTATGATCCGGTAAATCAAAGTGCTGCTGATTGTCCATTTAGCTCCCCACCTGCTTCGTCAGCCATACCTGCATAAGCGAATACAATTGATCCATCTGTAATGGTTTGCTGATGTAATCCGAAGCACCCGCTTCGAGACATTTGTCACGGTCGGATTTCATCGCTTTTGCCGTCAACGCGATAATCGGCATGGCCTGCAGCTCCGGCTGCTTGCGCATTTCCCTCATCGTCTCATACCCATCCATAAGCGGCATCATAATGTCCATCAGAACAAGATCAAAGTCTTTATTATCTATTAAAAGATCCATGCAGGCCCTGCCGTTGCCCGCAACCGTCACCTGCATCTTTTTGTTCTCCAGCGCGTTAACGAGCGCAAACACATTGCGCGCGTCGTCTTCAACAAGCAATACCTTCTTCCCTGCAAACACGCAGCCGGCGATCGGCTCTTCCGCTGCTTCCTCTCCAGACGGCTGCGTCTCTTCAACCTGTTCCTTGTCCGTGATTTCAATGGCCGCCGATGCTTCCATTTGACCCAATTGAATGGAAGCAACCATTTCTTGACTAAGCAGAGGCAGATAGACGGTAAAGCAGCTGCCTTCGCCAAGCGTACTATCGAGCTGGATGGACCCGCCCAGCAGCTTCACAAACTCGTTACAGATGGACAACCCTAGTCCCGTTCCGCCGTAAATCCGGTTTGTCTTGCCGTCCACCTGCTGGAAGGCTTCAAAGATCAGCTTCTGCTTATCCTTTGGAATACCGATTCCCGTGTCCGTTACGGAAATCGCCAGCATCCCGTCATCCGTATGATCGAATCCTAATCGAACGGAGCCCTTCTCCGTAAACTTGAAGGCGTTGGACAGCAGATTTTTCAAAATTTGCTGCAGCCGTTGGCCATCCGTATACCATACGACAGGAAGACTCTCGGCCATGTCAATCGCAAAGTTAACTCCTCTTTTTTCCGCTATAGGGTTAAAGGTCAGCTTCATAAGCTCCGGAATTTCGGTCAGATTCACTTCGTCCACGGTCAAAATAACTTTCCCCGCTTCAATCTTCGACAAATCCAAAATATCGTCGATTAACTTAAGCAAATCCGTACCCGAAGTATGAATAACTTTAGCATAACCTTCTTCGTCTTCGTTTAAAGTATGGTTCTCATTCTCTGCCAGCAGCTGCGATAAAATGAGAATGCTATTGAGCGGCGTGCGAAGCTCATGCGACATATTCGCAAGGAAATTAGACTTGTACTGCGAGCTTTTCTCCAGCTGCTCAGAGTAATCCTCCAATTCCTCCTTCGCTTTCTCGAGCTCTTTGGTCTTCTGCTCGGCCACCAGATATTGCTCTTCCAGATGCTCGGTTGTCATCCGCATCTCTTCCTGCTGCATCTGCAATTCCTCGGTTAATACCTGGGATTCGCTAAGCAGACGCTCGACTTCCATACGTCCGGCTACATTATTAACCGCTATGCCGAAGTCTTTCTCAACCTCTTCCATCAGCTTCAGGTGCTGGGAGGTGAATGATTCAAGCGAAGCGAATTCGATAACGGCTTCCAGCCTGTCCTCGTATTCAATGGGCACGATCAGTATACTGCGCGGCTCCAGCTGAAATAGTCCGGTTGAAATAAGCGGAGCATGATCCTTCGTCTGATTAACAAGGAAGATGCGTTTTTCTAATGCGCATTGCCCTGCCAGTCCTTCTCCAAAGCGGATATCGGACTTGCCTGCATCTTCCCCGGAGCTGGCGTAAGAGGCCAGCTTCTCCAGACGCTGCTGATCGCCTGCCCCTTTCCGGATGTAAAACACGCCGTAAGACGCGTTCACCATCGGTGCGACCTTCGTCAGAAACGTCCGGGCAAGCACCTGCAGATCATTAATCCCCTGCGTCATCGTTGCGACTTCCGCAACCTTGGCCTGAATCCAGCTTTGCGCTTCCAGGCTTGCAAGCAGCTCGTTGGTTGCGTCCCCAAGCTCCTTGATCTCGTCTTTTGTGTTGACCTTGATCCGGGTTGCCAAATTGCCGCCGGAAGAAGCGATCTCCTTAATGGTCGCCACGACCTGCTTAATTGTTTTGACAATAGAGCTGGACACAAACGATACAATCATAAACGAAATAATGGTTGCGACTAGCAGCAGGATGTAGATGACGACCGTTAGTATTCTATTCTTATTTTCAAGATCAATGATATGAAGCCTTGTTGCCTGGACTTCCTGATTTCCGATGCTATCGAATTTCGTTCGGAGGCTGTCCATCTGCTGTTTGCCAATATCTTTGTTGAAAACGTCTAAAATATCGTCAGTTTGAGCTTGCCTTTTCATTGCAATCGTAGGCTCTGCCACCTTGGTGAGCCATTCCTGTATTGTCATCTTGACATCTTCAAGATCTTTTTGAGTTATTGGATTTGAAATATTAGCGTATAGGCTCGTATAGTTTGATTCCCACTCAGATTTACTTTTCTCGTAGGGATCCAGATAGTTCTCTTCTCCTGTAAGCAGATATCCCCGGTGGGCAGTTGCCATATTAAGGGCATCATATTGAATGGCGGAAATCAGACTGTGGATTTCCACATCCCTGGTCGTTATCGTCTCAACCTCGTTTTGCAGCGCCTCAATACGGTCGGTCACCGCTATGATTGAAGTACCAAGACAGATAAGAATAAGGAAATATCCGATTGCAATCTTGGTTCTGATATTGAATTTGAGTGCTCGAAACATAGAAATCTCCTTCTCTCTTAATCTCTTAAATCAAGTATACCATTATATTTACAATTACACGGCTGTTTCATTTACATATTTCTAGGGTATTAAAAAAGAAAAAAAGAGGATGTGATTGTAATGGATATATTCATTCAGATCATTATTGCCGTCATTACGGTTGCTTTCGTCATCCTGATGTTTTTCCTTATTCAGACCATCAAAGCGTTGACTTCAACCTTGAACGAAGTACGAAACACGGTCGGTGAGCTTCGAACCGACGTCTCCGAGATCAGCGGGGACGTGAAGGAAATGATTCATAACACCACGGAGATGACCCTTGATGTCCGCACGAAGCTCCGTTCGCTGGATGTCGTATTCGCAACCGTGCATGACATCGGCCAGACCCTGCACAGCTTTACCGGCGTAATGAAGGAAACGGCCGCGGGCCTTGTTGCTACCGTCAAAAGCAAAGCTCAGCGGGAGGTCTACGATAGCGGAACCGCCCGGCCGAGCAACGGGAGGATTACCGGCGCTATAACAGACGGCATTATTTCCTCCTTACGAATTTGGAGAAAACTCAAACAACATTAAGCTATAATAGGATAAGCGGAGAGGAACGGGAACAATGATGAAACCATGGACTAGCTTAACTATACCGGCGAAAGCCGAATATATTGATATCGTGCGGCTGACCCTGTCGGGGCTGGCCGCCAAGGAAGGCTTTTCTTACGAAGAAATAGAAGATATGAAGGTAGCCGTTACGGAAGCATGCAGCAACGTTGTCCTGCATGCCTACAACGGAGGGGAATTCGGGATCATTGAAGTCATCTTTGAAGCAGAGGAAGACTCCTTTCAAATCCGGGTCAAGGATTCCGGGAGCAGCTTTCATTACGAGCCGACCGTTATTGCGCATGCTTCCCTGCACGAAAAGCCATTAATCGACGCGAATGTGGGAGGTCTCGGTCTTTTTCTGATGCAGGCATTAATGGACCAGGTTGAGGTCCGCTCGGAATTAGGCACCGAGGTGATTCTAACCAAGCGATTTGGTAGGAAAGAGGAGATGGCATGAAATCACAATCATCCTGCCTGAATCAGCAGCAAATTGCTGATCTGCTTCAAAAATATAAGGAAATGAGCTGCAACGATGCCGCAACGGCATTGTTGCAGCATTTTGAATCCTTGGTCCGGATGGCCGTGTCAAAAATTTCGAGAAACCGCCCCGATCTCTACGAGGATCTGTATCAGGTCGGCCAAATGTCCATGCTGCGCCTATTCAAGCAGTACGATAGCGATAAGGGCGTTCCATTCGAAGGCTACGCCATGAAAAGCGTCATTGGCCAGCTTAAAAATTATTTGCGCGACAAGTCCTGGTACATACAGGTGCCTCGAAATATGAAGGAAAAAGGCTTGCTCGTCCAAAAAGCCATCGACGAGCTGACAACCAAGCTCGAGCGCTCTCCCAAGATGGACGAAATTGCCGCTTATTTGGGATTATCGGTGGAGGAAACGATCGAAGTCTTGTCTTCCCGCGAATCTTATCAATACGTCTCGCTTGACACCCCGCTCTCCAGCGAAGGGGACAGTGCGACAATTGGCGATGTCATAAGCGACAACAGCGATAATTACAGCCATGTCGATAACCGGATCGCCCTCAGCGATGCCATGGCGCAGCTCAAGGATGAGGAACGCAAAGTGCTCGTTCTCGTCTATCAGCATGGCCAATCCCAGAGGGAAATCGCCGATCAGCTTGGCGTATCCCAAATGAGCGTATCCCGCTTCCAGAAGCGTGCGCTTGATAAATTAAGACAGCTTCTGCATCCGCCGCAAAGCGAAGGAGGCTGAACGAACCGCCCGTCTCGATACGAGACGGGCGGTTTTCTTTTGCCAATCCCTAGCGCAAAAAAAGAGAGGTTGTCCGGTGGACAACCTCTCCCTTCGATCCGCTTCTTAATTCGTTGTGGACCTCATCTTGTCTTTCATATCGTCCTTGGCGGAGCTGAAGGCATCCATGACATGCTCGTTGGATTTCTTCGCCCTATCGGTCAAGTCCGACGCCTCTTCCCTGACGCTCGACAGAACATCCTTAGTTTTGTCCTTCGCCGTGGAAGCAAGTTCCTGAGTACGCTGGCTGAGTGCCTGGAACTTATTCGAGATATCCTCCCTCAGCTGCACACCTGTTTTCGGCGCTAGCAGAAGCGCCCCGACAGCACCAACCGCTGTCCCTACAATTGTACCTACCAGCAGACCGCTACCTGTGTTTTCCTTTGGCATAGTTATCTCTCCTTTATTCCGTTCTCGTATTCGAAACCGTATCCGATCTCGTATTATCTATTACACCTCTAGTGGTCAATTGAAACAGCAAAGTTTGTGATCCGTTCTCTTTTCCAAAAAATCATTGCATCATTTAATGTTTATATCATATACTGTTTATATAATAATCAGTGTACAACGTACACAGAAATGAGGCGCTTTGTGAAATCAATGGCGATTGAAGTTTCGGGTCTCCGCAAAAGCTTCGGGAAACAAACCGTATTAAGCGGACTTGACCTGTCCGTACCGGCCGGATCCGTCTTTGCCCTGCTGGGCCCTAACGGAGCAGGCAAAACAACTTTGATTCATATTTTGTCTACCTTAATTGCACCCGATGGGGGAAAGGTTATAGTTGGAGGGTATAACGTTCAGACCGAGCAGGAGCTGGTCAAGCAGCATATCAGCCTCACCGGCCAGTTCGCCGCAGTGGATGAAGTCTTGTCCGCCGAAGAAAATTTGCGAATGATAGGCAGACTGTCGGGGCTTACTTCTTCACAGTCCCGAACTCGCACGGAAGAGCTGTTAAAGGCATTTGATCTTGTTGACGCGGCAAAGAAACGGGTAAAAACCTATTCGGGAGGCATGCGCCGAAGACTGGACCTTGCCATCAGCCTTGTGGTCGATCGCTCCGTCATCTTTCTGGATGAACCCACTACCGGTCTGGATACCGTCAGCCGGCGGGCATTGTGGGATATCATTAGCGAACTGGCGAGTCAAGGCAGGACGATCTTTCTGACTACGCAATATTTGGAGGAAGCCGATCAACTGGCCGATCAGATCGCCGTCATTAACGGCGGCCGGATCGTTGCGACCGGCAGTGCCGAGCAATTAAAGGCGCGTGTCGGAGGAGAAGTTATTGAACTCTTAAACGGCCATGACGAGGTTATTCAAACGCTGCCTACAACCGGCAGCATTCAAGATATTAGCCGGACGCTGAATGATCTAGTTCATTCGGTTCCGCATGGGACGCGGGTCAATATCCGCCGGCCTAGCTTGGACGATGTATTTGTCGCCTTAACAACTAACGGAAAAGAGGTGCAACACGTATGATCACTTCCACTAAACCTGCAAAACCGGCAACGATGCTGACAACCAACCTTGTCTTCATCGGCCGTAGTCTCCGTCACAGCCTGCGTAATACGGAGGCTCTGATGATGGCGATTATGCTCCCTGTTATGCTCATGCTTCTGTTTACTTACGTTTTTGGAGGAGCAATCGATTCCGGCGGGGATTATGTGAATTACGTGGTCCCGGGCATTATTTTGCTCTGCGCGGGGTTTGGCTCTTCAAGCACGGCCGTTGACGTATCCAACGATATGACCAATGGCATTATCGACCGGTTCCGAACGATGCCGATCAAAAGCCTCAGCGTTGTGACCGGTCATGTCGCAGCTAGTCTCGCCCGAAATCTATTTGCAACGGCCGTTGTGATTGGAGTCGCCCTGCTTGTCGGTTTCCGTCCAAACGCCAGCTTTATCGAATGGGTGCTTGCGATTGCCGTCATTACCCTGTTTATTTTGACCTTCACCTGGTTATTTGCAGCTATCGGCCTGGTAGCGGGAAGTCCGGCGGCAGCAAGCGGATACGGCTTTGCGCTTCTGTTCCTCCCTTATTTGTCCAGCGCCTTTGTCCCAACGGATACAATGCCCTCTTGGCTGCAAGGCGTAGCCAATCATCAGCCGATTACGCCCGTCATCGAGACGATCCGGGGATTGCTGACGGGTACGCCGCTGGATAATAGCGCTTGGTGGGCTGTTGGCTGGTGTCTGTTCATCTTGACCCTTGCGTTCGTCTGGAGCATCTTCTCCTTCCGCAAGAAAGCCGGACGCCGTTAGTTAATAGAATTCCGAAAACAGAAAAGCCAGCCATCTGATGATTTTCATCAAATGGCTGGCTTTTTCGCATCTAGCCTTTGGAAGCGAGATAATGCTCAATTCCGTCCAGAATCCGCTCCAGGCCAAAATCGAAATCATTGCCGATTGGATTATCCGCCGGATTCTCCTCCGTGTATACGCCTGATGCAATAAGCGGCTGCAGATCCGGATAATGCTCCTCCTTCACGAGAATCTTAAGCGCCTTCGTATAATCGAGTCCGCTGAAGGAGCCTGGACTTGCCCCACCTTCAATCGCTCGAACCATGTCCCTTTGAATTTGACCGGTGGAACGCGCGTAATTGCTGAGCAGCAGAACGGTAGACATTTTCTCAAAGTCATTAAGCGGAAGCTTCCGCATCGGCCGCAGGGCCAGATCCACAAACAGCAGATTATTAGGCGTTAGGGGCACGCCCGATACCGGAATATCCGCATACCAGGGATGCTTCAGAAATACGTGGATGCAATCCCGCACATACTGCCGCATACCCTCGCGCCAATCCGCCTCTTCTTCCTCCGGCCTATCCGGAAGCTTGCAGACCGACTCCTGCATAAGCAGGAGCAAATCGTCTTTGCTTTGCACATAGCGGTAAAGCGACATCGCCGTAAAACCCAAAGATGACGCAACCCGGCTCATCGAGACAGCTTGAAGTCCTTCCTTATCCGCCAGCTCTACTGCAGCCGCAACAATTTGGTCGATAGAAAGCTCGCGCTTCGGTCCCCTCTGCGATTCCTTCACCAGCCCCCATGCCAATGCAACCCCCCGCGGCAAGGATTTTAGTACGTCTTCCTCATCACCATGCTCCATCCCGTTATCCTCCATACCGGTCATGTCATAATTGTGTACTTAATAAACAGTATATCACAAAAGATGCGGCAACAAAAAAACAGCCCCTATAAAGGAGCTGTTTTTTCTAATCCATGCCATGCTCTTCGCGGATCTTGTACAGTCCCCGAAGCAGCAATTCCGCAGGATCGCGGTTAATCAAAAGATGCGTATACAAGAGATGCAGAGAGAAAGCGCAAACATTATTACCGTCGGAAATCGCCGGGAAACCTGTTTCAAATACAGGTCCTTTCAGCTCTTCGTTCCAGGCAAGACCTGCATGAACCTTCTCCTCGGGGAATTCGTCTTCAACAGACTTGATGCAATGCGGGATGAGAACTTTATCGATTAAAGCTTTGGCATCATCTTCGCTTGCAGGAGGCTGCGGAAGCGGTTTACCCCCTTCGGTCTTCATCAATTCGTAGAAGAACGAAGCCATCCATTCTGTCGCCTCTTCGTTGCCCGCTTGGAAATTCGCGATTAACTCACGAAGGAAAAAGCCGCAAACGTAATCGTTGCCGGATTCATCCTTCACTTTGTAAACAAACACGGGACCATAAAGCTCTTGGTTCAATACTTGCCCTTGAACATCTTCGAAATGCTGTCTCAAAGCGACAAAGCCGTTATGCTGGACCGCCTTGACAAGCTCAGCGAATTGCTTCGCTTCTTCCTCTGAATTGCCTTGGATCTCTTCGTTTGTCGTCTCATTATTCATTATTCGCTTCACCCGTAAACATCATATCATTCCAACAAATCATCAGTCTAGTCCAAAAGAAAAACCATCCCTCCAAGGGACGGTTCATCAATCCGATCCTCTTTACTCTACGCCATACTTCTGACGAAGCTTGGCCAATTGGACAAGAATCGTATCCGAAGGATCGCGGTTGAGCTGCATCATTTTATACAGATAATGAATCGGGAAAACGCATTTCTCTTCCGGAACATCCTTGAAGCCAAGCTCAAGAACAGGCGTAAGGTTCTCATCCAGCCCTCTGTTGCCCGTAATCGCAAGCGGCGCAAATTCCTCGCTGACCGCGCTAAGGCAATGCGGGAACAACACATCATCGATAAACTGCTCTTCCTTCTGTTCGCTGTCGGGAGGAGCAGGCAGCTCTTTGCCGCCTTTGTTAGACTTCATCAGCTCGTAGAAGAAGGAAGCCATCCATTCACCGGCTTCACGGCCGCCATCCTGGAACTGTTCCGCCAGCTCACGCAGGAAAAAGCCGCAGTCATACGTTTTCTTGAAGTCATTCGTCACGCGGTAAATAAAGATCTGCCCAAACTTCTCATCGTTCACTATAAGACCTTCCACATGAGGGAAGAATGGTTTTAGTGTCGCGAGTCCCTTCTGGAAGATCGTTTTCATCAGCGCGTCCCAGACTTCGGTATTATCGTTATTTTCGTTATTATTCGCATTCGTAATATCATTATTCATATTGTATTCACCCTCAAGCATCATACCATCCGGTGCTTTGCACCGTCCAGTGCTATACTTTAACAGTCCTATCCGCGGCCCACGAAGAATGGCAGCTTCTCAATGCCAACCAATCTCAGGTATGTAAACAGCTGGCCTTTATGATGGATCTCATGATCTTTCGCATTTTGCAGCAGCGCAAAAGCAGGAACCTGGTTCCCGAAGAAATCGATCGTATGCGCAAGCTGTTCCGGAGTTAGGGATCGCAGAATCGCTTCGGTGCTTTCCGTTGTAGCCGCTACGCCAGCTCTCAGCTCATCGGCAGTTGCATAAGCATGCTTGTCCCCTTGCGTATGAACGCCATTTTGTACCGTCTTCACGAACATATCCATTGCCCCCGTAATATGTAGGACAAGCTCCTGGACAGACATTCCTTTCTCCCAAGGTCTAAAGGACAGCTGCTCTGTTGTTACATCCGCCAGCAAGTCGTGCAAGACTTTGCGGTGGTTCTTCCAACCTGCAATAAACTCATTGATGTTCGTCATCTCATGATCTCTCCTCTGAATCGTCATTAACATTATTCATTATAAGGGCTGTATACGTCATTTTCATCTTTTATGCTTTTTCCCGGTTGCACCAGTCGGCGATAAAAGCGGTCATCACCTTCGTATATTCAATAAGCTCACTAAGATCAAGGCTTTCGTCTACGGCATGGGCCTTGCTTAACTCCCCCGGTCCGTAAATGACCGTCGGGATTCCTGCGCGCCCGATCCAGCCTGCATCCGTAACCGTTGGCGTCATTCCAACTTCCGCCTCGCGGTTCAGAACTTCCCGATGCTTCGCAAGCAACGTCATCACGCCATCACTGCCTTGATCAATCTCTAATGAAGGAAAAATTTCTCCCCGCTCCTCGATCATGGATCTGCCGCCCCAGCGGAACGTTGGCGGATGATTCCGCAGCCATGGATCGCCCTGCGCCACGCACATCAGATGATCCTCAATTTCTGCTGCTACCGATTCATAATCTTCGTCCGGGTAAAAATGAACGGTAATCCAAAGCGAGCAGCGGTCCGCAACAAACGCGGCATGGCGTCCTCCTTCTATGACAGCCGGATTAATCGTATTGGAGCCAGGCGGGAATCCCGGATAGGACTTCGTTACCGCCCAGTATCTCTCCAGCTCCTGCAGTCCGGCAATAAGCTTCGCCATCTTCTCGATCGCGCTTGCCCCATGCACCCCTCCTCCCGCATGAATCATCCGGGAGCGCATCGCATCGTGATGGGTAACCGGGCTTTGCACCGTAACCCAGCCGGTAATCACGCCTCCCTGTCCTTGAACCGCCAGATGGCTTGTATCCGCCACAATGGCGAAATCCGCATCGCAGCCGCGCTCCATGCAGGCTCTAGTGCCAGCTTCGCCGGCCTCTTCCCCGATAACCGATTGGAATAACAGATCTCCCTTAAGCTCGATACCGGCTTCCGTTAGAAGCTTAATGGCAAACAACAAAGCGGCAAGGCCGCCCTTCATATCGGCTGTCCCGCGGCCGTATGCCCGTCCATCGTTAAGCGTTAATTGAAACGGCTGAACGGACCATTCCTTGCTGTCGCCCACTTCCGCAACGTCCATATGCCCGTTCAGAAGCAGGCTTTTGTAAGAACCGCTCTCCGTCCCTCGTCTAACCGCGGTTACGTTTGGATCTCCCGGATAGACCTCCCACAGTTCTGCCTCGAAGCCAAGACTACTAAGCTGATGCTTCATAAACATCTGCGCCTGCATCGTATTGCGCGCCGGCGGGCTTACCGTCGGGAAAGCGACCAGTTCAGCGAGCAAATCGAACAACTCGTCCTGCCGGCTTTCCACCTGATTGAGTACATGTTTCAGTTCAGCTTCCTTCATCTAATACATCCTCATTTCATAAGGAGAAATTTCACCCTTACTATAGAGGATTACAATCATCCGGACAAGGTTAACAACTCTCAAAAAAATTTACATTGCGTTAACATGATTAACGTTTTGCGTTTACGTAGCCCAACTACAATAACTCATGTAAGCAAAACAAAAACAAAAGTTTGGAAGGGGAACCTACTCAAATGAAAAAATCTCTGATCGTCACTATGGCACTGACATTGTCCTTATCGCTCGCAGCTTGCGGCAATAACAATGCAAATAAAAATGGTAATGCTGCCGCTACAAACAATGCAACAACAAATAACACAGCTTCCGCTGATCTGTCCGGATCGATTCTGGCAGCAGGCTCTACTGCTCTTCAACCGCTGGTTGACCAAGTATCCAAAGAGTTCATGGACAAAAACTCCGGCGTATCGATTCAAGTTCAAGGCGGCGGCAGCGGTACTGGTCTGACTCAAGTATCGGAAGGCCAAGCCCAAATCGGCAATTCCGACGTATTCGCTGAAGAAAAGCTGGATGCTGACAAAGCAGCAGAGCTGGTTGACCATCAAGTAGCAGTAGTTGCTATGGCTGCCGTAACAAACAAAGACGTTGGCGTTGACAACCTGACTAAGCAACAACTGGTTGACATCTTCACTGGTAAAGTAACGAACTGGAAAGACGTTGGCGGTAAAGACGAGAAAATCCAAATCGTTAACCGTCCTTCGAGCTCCGGTACTCGCGCTACTTTCGAGAAATTCGCTCTTGGCACTAAAACAGAAGACCTTCAAGGTTCGATCCAAGAAGATGCTTCCGGTACGGTTAAGAAGCTCGTAAGCGAAACTCCTGGCGCTATCGGTTACCTGGCTCTGTCTTACCTGGACGATTCGATCGCAGCTGTTAAATACGAAGGCGTTGAAGCAAATGTAGATAACGTAGCTAACGGCACTTACCCGGTATGGGCTTACGAGCACATGTATACAAAAGGCGAGCCTGATGCAGCTACTAAAGCATTCCTCGACTACATGGTATCTGAAGATGTTCAAGGCGACCAAGGCGACGTAGTAGAAATGGGCTACATTCCAGTAAGCAAAATGGAAGTTAAACGCGATGCTCAAGGCGCAGTAACGAAATAATTAATCTCCAATAAATAAAGGCATAGTCAAGAGGCGGGCCAGCTCGTCTCTTGACTGCATGCCTACATGTTAATTATGTAAAGGGTGGTCGCGATGAAGAAGTCTAATGATCGGGAAGTAGCCACGCCGCATCTTGCGGAGGAATGGGTTGGCAAAGTATATACATTCATCTGCATCTTGTTTCTTATCATCACCATTTTTTCGATGGTTTACTTCGTCGCTTCAAAAGGACTTAGCACCTTTATCGTAAACGGCGTAAACGTAAAGGATTTGTTAACAGGACTCAAATGGAAACCGGATGGCGAACCGGCGTTGTTTGGCGCCTTGCCGTTTATTTTTGGTTCGTTCAGCACATCGATTCTTGCTGCTATCATTGCTGCTCCGCTCGGATTCTGCGCGGCAGTATTTATGATTGAGCTCTCTCCGAAGTTGGGCCGGACATTTATGCAGCCGGTTATCGAACTGCTTGCAGGTATTCCTTCCGTTGTATACGGATTTGTTGGTTTAAGCGTCATCGTTCCATTATTCCGCAACCTGTTCCCTGGCCAAGGCGTCGGGATCGCAGCAGGCGCTATTGTGCTCGCCTTTATGATTTTACCTACAATTACGACTATAGCAACGGATGCGCTGGCTTCCCTGCCCGCGGGCCTGAAGGAAGGTTCCTACGCACTTGGCGCAACCCGTTGGCAAACAATATATCGCATTGTCCTGCCTACTACGCTTCCCGCGCAAATGACAGGTATCGTACTTGGTATTGCGAGAGCATTTGGTGAAGCCCTTGCCGTGCAGATGGTCATCGGTAACGCACCGCATATCCCGCATTCCTTATTCGAATCGACTTCAACGCTGACCAGCGCCATTACGCTTAGCATGGGCAATACGGCGATGGGCTCCGTTCAAAATAACGCCTTGTGGTCGCTAGCATTAATGCTGATGCTTATGACCTTTGTATTCGTCTTTATCATTCGCTGGCTGGAAGGAAGGAAGAAGCTATGAGTGCCAAAACAGTAGATAAAATCGCAACCGGCATTATTATTTTCATCACGGGCTTAATCGCTCTCGCCCTGATCGGACTTTTGGGCTACATTTTGTTCCGTGGACTTGGCCATATCAGCTGGCATTTCCTTACTTCCCCGCCAGAAACGATCCGTAAAGGCGGCGGTATCGGTCCGCAGCTGTTCAACTCTCTGTTCCTGTTAGTACTTACGATGATTATTACCGTGCCGCTTGGCATCGGCGCAGGTATTTATATGAGCGAATACGCAAAAGCAGGCAAAATCACTTCCGCGATTCGTCTGGTCGTCGAAGTATTGTCTTCCTTTCCTTCGATTATCGTTGGTTTGTTCGGCCTGCTTGTTATCGTCAATAAATTCAACCTGGGCTTCTCCCTGCTATCCGGCGCAATCGCGCTGACGATCTTTAACCTGCCGCTGATGGTACGGATTACCGAGCAAGGTCTCCGCAGCGTACCGCTCCAGCAGAAGGAAGCAAGTCTTGCGCTTGGCATTTCCAAATGGAAAACCATCCGCTCGGTTCAGCTACCGATTGCCCTGCCAATCGTGCTTTCCGGCTCGATTCTGGCTGCCGGCCGGATCTTCGGCGAAGCAGCAGCGCTTCTGTTCACCGCCGGCATGAGCAGCCCGCGTCTTGATTTTTCCGACTGGAACCCGCTCCACTCCGCTTCGCCGCTTAACCCTATGCGTCCGGCCGAAACCCTCGCCGTTCACATTTGGAAGGTTAACTCGGAGGGCTTAGCTCCGGATGCTACGCAAATCGCGGCAGGCGCTTCGGCCGTGCTGATCATTACGGTTCTGCTCTTCAACCTTGGAGCACGGGCGCTTGGTCGTTACATGCATAATAAATTTACAGCTTCGAAATAAGATGATGCTTACGAAGCAAGAATTGCTTTGCAATTCTTTTTAGGAGGGTAACAAGCATGACAGAAATCGCATTGGCCGCCAAACAATTAAATGTTCACTACGGAGAAAAGCATGCCGTTCATGACGTCTCGCTTGATTTCGCCGAAAAAGAAGTGACTGCCTTAATTGGTCCTTCCGGCTGCGGTAAATCAACCTTCCTCAGAAGCTTGAACCGGATGAACGACCTGATCCCATCCTGCCGGGTTACCGGCGATATCTGGCTGAAAGAGCAGAAGATCAGCGGCACGGAAACGGATGTCGTAGCGCTTCGCAAAAAAATCGGGATGGTATGGCAGCGCCCTAACCCGTTCCATAAATCGATTTACGAGAATATCGCTTTCGGCCCGCGTTATCACGGCATTAAGAACAAGAAGCAGCTGGATGAGCTTGTTGAACAATCCCTGCGGAAAGCTGCGATCTGGGAAGAAACCAAGGACCGTCTTCACAAATCCGCTTTGGCTTTATCCGGCGGTCAGCAGCAACGTCTCTGTATCGCGCGTACGATTGCGGTTAGGCCGGATGTCATTCTGATGGACGAACCCGCTTCCGCACTTGATCCGATCTCGACTTCCAAGATCGAAGAGCTGATCTCCGAGCTGAAACAGGATTACAGCATCGTTATCGTTACCCATAACATGCATCAGGCAGCGCGCGTATCCGACAAAACGGCCTTCTTCCTCAACGGTCATGTGGTTGAATACGATAAAACGGAAACCATCTTCACGAATCCTACGCATCAACGGACTAATGACTACATTACGGGCCGTTTCGGTTAATGAAGCGGCATATTACATAAGGGCTAGACGAACCGTTCAGGTTCATCTAGCCCTTATTGTTTTATGGTCTAGTAGCCAAGAACACTCTTCGTTTTATTGAAGATGTCATTAGCCATTTGCGCGTAACGGTCGCTGCCGTTCGCTTGCGTTTGTTTTACATAGCTGTCGAAGTTGTCGATCTTCTCTTGGCCCGTGATGAATTTGAGTGTCATCGTGCTTATATAGTCCATAAGCGGCTTCGAGATGAGGTTCAACTGTTCGCTTTCGTCCGCTGTAGCCATAATTGGCGGCGCAACCGGGCGAGCCGTACGATTGTTCAGAATGCGGTTGTTGAAGTCGATTTCACCGTCTGTCATTTTCGACTGTCTAAGCTTCGTTGTGCCGCCGTATGCGAATACGCCGCCGCCGAAACCGTAGTCTGCATTCAATTTTTTCGTTGCAGTAGGGTTCATGCCGTTGTAAGTAATATCCGGATTAAGCGTGATTTTACCGCTTGCATCCTTTGTATACGTCTCGCCCTCTACCCCCCACAAGCTGAGCGTTTGACCTTCATCGGAGTACCAGAGCCAGTCAACGAAACGAAGCATTTTAATAAATTTCTCTTCGCCCAGCTCTTTCAAAGCGTTCTCACTGATCATAATGCCGTTCTCAAGACGGGAGTTTTCAACTTGCAGTTGGCCTTTAGGACCACCTGGAGGCGTGATAATCATCAGCTGGGCATTTGGATCTTCCATCTTTGTTTGGATATCCGTGAATACTTGATAGTTGGCATTGATAACGTAAGTATCGCCTTTGTAGAACTTCGCTTTTGCCGCATCGTCTTCTTGCGTGAACGATTCCGGATCCATGATGCCTTCCGTAATCAGTTTATTGAAGTACGAAACATAGTCTTTGAAGTCTTGCGTATTGTCAGCGAATTCGAATTGCTTCGTATCCTGGTTGAAGCGCATGCCGTTGGCTTTACCCCAACCGGCAGTTACGCCATATTCTACGGCTGCGATGTTTAAAGTCGATTCGCCTTTGGATTGATCGGAGAATACGTATTTAGCGCCAGTAAATTCCTTAACTTTCTTCATAGCCGCGTAGAAATCTTCGTATGTCCAGCTTGTTTCTTTGGACAAGTCTACGCCGGCTTTCTCGAAAATATCCTTACGGATAACGAACGAGTAACCGCCGCCCGGTGCTTCCCACATGCCGGGAAGAACATAGTATTTACCGTTAGCTTGCATTTTCGCTTTCAGGTCATTTTCCATGCCCCAAGCTTTTACCGCTTTTTGATAGTTAGGCATATATTGCACATAGTCGCTGATTGGAACGATTTGTCCGCCTGCAACGAATGCGGATTCATCATAAGTTTTAGGGATGATATACGGAGCATCGCCGCTGTTTACAAGGAGCGATTTTTGGTTTTCGTATTCCGTTCTTGCTACAACCGACAGATCAAAAGATACGTTTGTTTTCTCTTGAATCGCGCTCCAGATTCTCCAGTCTTTTTTGTAAGGATAGCCCTCGTTGTCGCTGAACATCATGGAGTACTTTACCGGCTCATTCGAGTGGAATGTTACGTCCTCACCGTATGCGTAATCCTCGGCAGGTTTATCCGATGCCGCAGCATTACCCGTAGTTGCCGCGGATGCTTCAGGCGAAGCGGAGCTGTTGCTGGACTTTTCGTTATTGTTCCCGCTGCATGCTGCCATGACAAACATAACCATGATAACCGACAAAATCAATCCCATTGCTCTACTGAATCTTTTCATGACGTGCCTCCCTTTTAATCATTGCATTTATATAACAGAACTTGCCTCACGGCCGTTCCGGTTATATCGCGTACTACCCTTTCACAGCGCCAATCATCATGCCTTGCACGAAATATTTCTGCACAAACGGATAGATACAAATCATAGGAAGCGAAGTTAATACCATCGCAGCCGATTTAACCGTAGCCGCAATCTGCGTCGTTTGCTCCGCGCTTGCTCCAAGTTCAGCCGGGCTGATCGCCGTTTCGATAACTTGCCGTAAATATAAGGCTACAGGCCATTTCTCCTTCGACTGCAGGTACAACGAAGCATCAAACCAGCTGTTCCAGATCCCTACGATAACAAATAAGAGCATGGTTGCCAGAATCGGCTTGGATAATGGAAGCGTAATTCTAAGGAAGATGCCATAGACATCAAGTCCGTCAACCTTGGCCGATTCCTCAAGCTCATTAGGAAGACTTGCGAAAAAGGTTTTCATCAATATAACGTTAAAGGCGCTGATCGCACCGGGAATAACAAGGGCCCAAATCGTGTTGCGCATATCCAGCGTTTTGGCTACGAGAATGTAGTTCGGGATAAGACCGCCGCCGAAGTACATGGTGAATAGCACAAACGGGATAAAGAACTTGTTAAGACGAAGTTTTTCCTTTGAGAGCGGATACGCCATAACAGCCGTCGCCGATACGGCGATGAGGGTGCCGACTACCGCATACAAAATCGTATTGCCGTAGTAGCGGAAGAAATCAGGCTTGCTCAGGATGACATTATAAGTAAGCGTAGTGAAATCTACAGGATAAAACGTTACCTTTCCCGCGTAGACGGCAGCCTCGGAACTGAAGGACTGCGCAACTAGATAAACGAACGGATATAAGGTAAAGAGGACAACTACGGTCATGATCAAAGCGTTTACGCCGTTAAAAATCCGAGAACCTGGAGTTGCTTTCACGCTCAACACTTCCTTCCTACCACAGACTTGATTTCGTCGTTTTTTTCGAAATAGCGTTCGCTGTCGTTACCAGGATGAGACCGATAACCCCTTCGAACAAGCCGACAGCGGTTGCATAGCTGAAGTTCGCGTTTGTAATACCCATCCGGTATACGTAGGTCGAGATAACATCCGCCGTTTCATAAGTAAGCGGGTTGTACAGGAGCAAAATTTTCTCAAAGTTCGAGCCCATAATACCGCCGATATCAAGAACGAGAAGTGTCATAATCGTAGGCAAGATACCCGGAATCGTAACATGCCATGCAAGTCTGGACCGGCTGGCGCCGTCAATCCGTGCTGCCTCGTAAAGCTCCGTATTGATCCCTGTCATAGCTGCAAGGTACAAGATGGTGCCCCACCCGAGTCCCTGCCAGATACCGGAAGATACGTAGATGGTTGAGAACCATTGCGGCAGCGAGATGAATTGAATCGGATCGACTCCGAAATGGCCAAGCAGCGCGTTAATCGGACCCGAGACGGAAAGCATCTCTTTTACCATACCTGCCAAAATAACCATTGAGATAAAATGCGGGAGATAGGATACGGTCTGAACGAATTTTTTCAGCTTCAGCCTTCTGATCTCGTTGATCAGGAGCGCGAAGATCAAGGTTAACGGGAATCGGATAATCAGGTAAGCAACGCTTAAGAAAATATTGTTCCAGAACGCCCGCCAGAAGGTTGGATCCTTCATAAACATCCGGAAGTACTGCAGCCCTACCCATTCCGTGCCAAGAAAGTTTGGCCCGCCCCGATATTTCCGGAAAGCGATTACATTTCCGATCATGGGAGCGTACTTGAAAATGAGAAAATAGATGACGGGAATAACGAGAAAGGAATACAGCTTCCACTCTTTTCTGACATGCTTCCAAAGTGGCGTAACATCCAATACCTTGCTTGAGCCTTCCATTTATCTCCACTCTCCTCTAGTCCATTTCGTCTACTGACCGATTAAAAATAGCTATATTTAACTACTTTAGTCGTATGGTCATGTGGACCTCATAATGAAATAATGCAAATTAGAAGTCATTTACCAACAAATGTATTCGCTTTCATTGGCTTCATTATAGCTTTATTTGATAAACCGCTCTTCGTAAATATAGCTTTCAACTAATCAAATATTGCCTTTTTTGATAGACTTATTGATTTTATGAGACGAGGATGCCATTATCTGATTAGTTACCAACAAGAGAGGAAGAGTGATACATGATCCCCATTCTTAACGGAGCCAAAGAAACGGTATCCTACGGTGAACATCCCGGATTGCGCATTTATTTGAACAAAGAAGTCGAAAACTATCCGATTCACTGGCATACCGCTGTGGAAGTCATCATGCCGTTCGAGAACATTTACACCGTTATCGTGAATGAGACCAAGCATGTCCTCTATCCTAACGATATACTGGTCCTGCCTCCGGGCGAGCTGCACGAGATTTTTGCCCCGGATTCCGGGACAAGACTTATTCTTCAGTTCGACTGCTCGCTGCTGTACGCCCTGAACGGCTTTGACTCTACCTTTCATTTGCTCCGTCCTTGCCTCTTGATTACGGCAGAGCAAAATAAAGAGCTGCATGGCTTGTTAAGGCCAATGCTGCTCGAGCTGGTGAACGAGTATTTCAGCTATACGATGCTGAAGGAGGCTTCGACTTACGCCAAGCTCATCTCTTTCTTTGTCGCTCTGGGCCGTAACTTTATGCATGAGGAACGCCGTTTCCCGCGTACCAAGAGCCATAAGCAGCACAAATACATCGATAAATTTTTGCAGGTTTGCAACTATATGAACGAGCGCTGCACGGAGGATATTCGCGTTGAGGAGCTTGCCGAGCTGTCCGGCTTCAGCAAGTATCATTTCACGCGTATGTTCAAGCAGTATATGGGGTTGTCCTATTACGACTACCTGATTCAGCACCGTATCATGCATGCCGAGAAGCTGCTGACCGATCCGAATTTGTCGATCATGGAAGTCGCAATGAGGTCGGGCTTCGGTAGTCTGCCGACGTTTAACCGGGTGTTCAAGACGTATAAGAAATGTACGCCTTCGGAGTATAAGGCTTTGCACGGGAGAGGGTGATGGACGGTTAGAGTGCAAACTGCGCATTTGAATGTTCTTCCGATCGCCATTGCTCGGGGATTCCTTAGGAACTATTCCAATTGGATTGGAATCCCCTCACAAAAGCGAACGCTGCGCTTCTGCAGAATCATTCAAATACTCCGTTGCATCCTACCTTTTTATTGGGAGGAGAAAAACGTGGCCGTGAGGTTTTAACAACCTGCACGGCCTGTTTTTTTAGAGAGTTGGGAGTTTCAACTGCCGGCTTTTTCGGATGGAGACAGCGGCTGAGGCTAGGGAGAGGATGAGGACCAGTCCCGCGACTAATGGATTATAGAGGACGGTGCCTTGCCAATTGACGACCAGTCCGCCGACGCTGGCTCCTGCGGCGATGCCGACCTGAGTGACGGAAATATTCAGGCTGATAATCAGATTCGACGCTTGCGGAGCACGCTCGATGAAGTAAGTCTGTGTCGCAGGCCCTAAAGTAAACATCGACATGATCCATAGCGACAACAAGGTAATGGCTACCGGAAAGGAATGGACGGCCAGCGGCAGCAGCAACAGGGCAGCAACATGGATCATGACACCGATCAGTATTAACTTGGCGCTTCCCCATATGTCTACGGCAGAGCCTCCGATTCTGGAGCCAATCGCACCGGCCAGACCGAACAATAGCATCATAAGGCCGATTTCCGCGGAGCTTCTATGAAGAATGTCGCCAAGGAAGGAAGCAATATACGTAAACATCACCGAGTTGCCCGCTTCTCTGAACAACACAAGCAGCAAGGCGTAGAAGATCACCGGATTAGCCAGCAGCCCCATTTGCTGTTTGAAGGGAACCGGAGCATCCCCCTCGATTTGCGGAAGCAAGAGAGCAAGACCAATAAGGATCGCAACGCCTCCTATGCCAAGGAACAAAAAGATTGTCTGCCAGCTGTACATATTCGTCAAAGCAACGCCTAGCGGAACCCCAAAAATCATCGCACTGCTGAATCCGAGGATTATCGTTCCGATCGCGCTGCCGATTTTTTCTACCGGCACCATCTTGGCCGCTGCGCTAAACGCTGCCACGATAAAGACGCCGGAGCTAACCCCAAGCAGCATCCGCGCTGCCATTAAAACCATGAAGTTCGTGCTTGCAATGGACAGGAAATTACCGGCTATAAATACGACTATGGCGAGGAGCAGAAGTCTTTTTCGCGGTATTCGCGCGGATAATGCGATAATAACCGGCGTACCAATCGCAAAGGCCAAAGAATAAACCGTGATCAACTGACCTGCCAGACTTACCGATATACTCATTTGATCGGCTAACACATTCAGGATTCCGGCAATTACGAGCTCCGAGGTGGCTGTGAAAAATACCGCAATCATCAAGACGTAAATCACAACACGTTTCATAACGACACTTCCTTTTCCAAAACGATTTGTTAATTCGGATTATAACGAGGCTGCTTACTTTTAGTAAGAACGCAATTTGTTTTGGCATAATCCATCCTTTTGGAGTAACTAACCGTTTGGTAAGTGAGTGGAAGGACAAAAAAACCGCAAGAGCTAATAGCTCTTACGGTTCGACTGCGACATTGCCGTTAGGAACGGCTAAGCCGGGGATTAGGGGAATCGCCCCATTTTTGCACCCATTTCTCCATTTCTCTAAGCGCAGCCTGAAAATCTTTCCCCTTCTCGGTCAGGGAATACTCTACGGTCACCGGCACTGTCGGAAATACCTGGCGCATGACAAGGCCATTGTTCTCCAGATGCCGTACTGTATTCGTTAACGATTGAGTCTTCACTATGGAGACATTCCTTTGAAGCTGATTAAATCTCAACGGTCCGTTCATCAGCTCCTCCAGTACAAGAAACGCCCATTTCGCCCCCAATATTTGAAGCACCTCGCAAATGCTTGAGCCTTTATCTTCACCGCTGATTGCCTCGTTGCTTCCATCCATGCCGCAAACCTCCTTACTTGACTCAGCTCTCAGCTGCCGACTATATCAATCGGAGTCTCCTGTCCGTTAATCTTAACCTGTATTTTACTTGCCTCTTCCTGCTTATTAAGCTTATAGATAGACAATGGCTTTATTCGTTTATCCTTCGGATCGGAGGTTTCCTTCACATCCAATTGAATCGTTAATACATCCTCCCGAATCTCTGCGCGAATACCCGCAAGGAACTTCAACTTTTCCCCCTGCTGGGCCGTAGAGTAGTTCACGATAAAATACTCCTCTTTCCCTGCGACAGAGTATAGATAAAGGCCGCTTTTGCTTTTATTCCGGTCGACAAAAGACTTCACCTTCTGATTCAGCTTATGCGAATCGGTTTCCTTTATCAAGGAGGAGGATTGACTGCAGCCGGACAAAACAACGATGAGCATGAGGAACACGCAAATGATCTTTTTCAATCGAACCTCTCCATTTGCAATGGAATTCGCATCACTACGCTGACTTTACCACAATTACCCATTCCTGCCTATAAAAAATGGCCGCTTCTCAGAATTGAAGAAGCGGATAAATATACTCGTGTAGTAAAGCAGTTTATTTTGTTGCATTAATTAAAAAAGAGGCTGTGCCAATAAACGGGCACAGCCTCACTTATTTTTATTGGGCAAACTGCGCATGAAGCTCGTCAAACAAAGCTTTCAGGTTTGACGCGGCTTTGTCCGAGAACATCAGCTTCAGATTGTCATCGGACGATTTTGCCGACTCCGCAGAATACTCGTACATCTTCGTTTCGTAGGCTTGAATGGCCTGATCGGTATCCTCATGACCGGCAATGGCAAGCGCAAGCTCGGCTGCGTCGCGCATGGCGAGATTTACGCCTTCGCCCGCAAACGGGGACATCAGATGCGCAGCATCACCAATAAGCGTAACTCCAGGTTTATGCTCCCATTTCAGTCCAACGGGCAGCATATAAATCCGTCTTGGCAGAACAAGATCTTCCGACTTGTGAATATAGTTCTGAAGCTGCTCTGCCCAATCTTTGAAATACGCCAGCAGCTGCTGCTTCGCTTCCTTCGGCTGGTCAAACGGGATGCCGCAGGTACCCAGCCAGTTCTGCCCCTCCGTAAAGGTCAGGTATACTTTAATTTTACCGTCCCCATTTAGCTGAGCAAGTATTCCTTTGTTATCATCAAGCGCAAACACTTTGCCTCTTGCGTTAAAAGCCGCTTGATCCGGATGTGCCTTCGCATCCACACGCAGCTCCACCATCGTTAATCCGGAGTAAGAGGCTTGCGCATCGGTCAGCAGCGGACGAAGCTTGGAGAAAGCGCCATCCGCCCCTATGACAAGTTCAGCCGTCACTTTCTCGCCGTTGTCAAAATGAAGCTCATGCTGACCGCCTTCTACCGCAACGGCTTCCGTCAGCTTATAACCGTATCGTATCGTACCCGGCTGCAATGCATTCAGCAGAAGATCGCATAACACGCCGCGGTCAATCTCCGGACGGTCGCCTTTTTCTCCGTCCTCCGCTCTGTCGTCCATATAAATCTTACCGGTTTTATCAAACAGGCGGAAATCTTCTCCCTCATAGCGGGCAATCGCCTGAAACTGCTCCAGCAGCCCCACTTCCTTCAGCGCCATCTGTCCCGAATCCTCATGTATGTCTAGAGAGCCGCCACGCTGGGCATTTCCGTCCTGAGCTCCCCGTTCATAGATCGTTGCGGCAATGCCATGTCTTTGCAGGATGAGAGCCAGTGTAAGTCCGCCTGGTCCACCACCGATAATCGCGATTTGTTTCTTTGTATAATCAGTTGTCATAAAGACCATCTCCTATATCCATGTTTGTTGTTTGTTCCTTACACAGATATAGTAACGCTGCTGCTTAAACTGAATTTAAACAGTTGAGATTTGCGCTAATAGAATGACAAAAAGAGATGGCGATTATGCCATCTCTTTCGATTAAGCAAGTCTTATGTCCGTCGCATATAAGCGCGAACCGTAATGGGTGCAAATACAGCAACGATAGCTATTGCGCCTACCAAGGACCAGACCATATCCGATCCAACCGTGCCGGAATTGGTCAACTCGCGAACCGCCGAGACAACGTGGGAAACCGGGTTGATGTTTACGAACCACTGCAGCCAGTTAGGCATCGTATCTGCCGGTACGAACGCATTGGACATAAACGTTAACGGGAATAATACGAGCATCGAGATCCCTTGCACGCTGGATGCCGTACGGGAGATAACGCCAAAGAAAGCAAAGATCCAGCTCATCGCCCAGGAGACAAAAATAACGAGCAAAGCGGCAAGAACAACGCTGCCGATACCGCCGTCAGGTCGGTACCCCATAATGAAGCCCATGGAAAACGTAAGCACGGTAGCAATCGTATACCGGATCGTATCGGCTAACAAGGCTCCCGCAAGCGGGGCTATCCGGGCAATCGGCAAGGACTTGAAGCGGTCGAAGACGCCTTTGTCCATATCCTCCCGAAGCTGAACGCCGGTTACGATGGATGTGGTAATTACCGTCTGGACAAGAATACCCGGGATAATCACGGGCAGGTAGCTTTGCACGTCACCGGAGATCGCTCCGCCAAAAATATAAGTAAACATCAAGGTGAAAATGATCGGCTGCAGCGTTACGTCAAACAGCTGCTCGGGGGTCCGGCGGATTTTCAAAATCCCCCGGTATGCCATGGTAAGCGAGTGACGCAAGGATTGAATAAAGCTTGTGTGGTTTTTTAGATGACCTGTTTTTACGGATGAACTCATACGTTTACAGCCTCCGCTCTTTTTGTTTCGGTTTCCGTTTCTTGCGCTTTCTCTTCAACGCCATGTCCGGTGATGGTCAGGAACACTTCATCAAGAGTTGGCTTCTGAACGCTGACTTCGGATAAAGTAATCCCTTTCTCGCGGAGCGCAATTAACAGATCCGTAACCAGGTCGGCATTGGCCATTGGGGCCGTAATTTTGGCAGCTTCGCTTGTTAAGGTTGCTTGAACCTGAAGCACATGCTCCACTGTCTGGCGAGCAATTTCAATATCGGATTGATCCAGAACTCTGAGCTGCAACGAAGAAGTCCCCACCGATTGCTTCAATTCGTCTACCGTGCCTTCAGCTACGACAAGACCGCGGTCGATTACGGCAATCCGGTCAGCGAGCTGGTCTGCTTCATCCAGGTATTGAGTAGTAAGCAGAACCGTAGAGCCCGTGTTCACCAGGCGGCGGATCGTATCCCACATTTGAGCGCGGGTACGCGGATCAAGTCCTGTAGTCGGCTCATCCAAAAAGATAAGAGGCGGCTGCGCGATAAGGCTGGCAGCGAGGTCCAGACGGCGTCTCATACCGCCGGAGAAATTCTTAAGGGGGCGCTTAGCCGCTTCCGTCAATCCGAACTCTTCCAGGAGATCAGCGGCTTTCTTCCGCGCTTCCGCACGTCCCAGTCCAAGCAGACGAGAGAAAATAACCAAATTCTCGGTTGCGCTGAGCGATTCGTCAACCGATGCGTATTGGCCGGTAACGCCAATCAATTGGCGGACGATCTGAGACTCCTTTTGCACATCGTGTCCAAAGATCCGGGCCGAGCCCGCATCCGGACGCAGCAGCGTCGCCAGCATGCGGATCGTTGTTGTTTTGCCTGCCCCGTTTGGACCAAGCACGCCATAAATGGTGCCGGCTTTCACGTTCAAGTTGACGCCGTCCACCGCTTTGTTATCTCCAAACAATTTGACTAGACCGTTAGCCTCAACCGCCCAGTCACCGTTGTTTGGCTTCTTCCCATTCTTATATTCCATTCCTGTTTCCTCCCAAGAATTGTTGATGTCATCATCTTACCGTTCATTTTTAAACTGAATTTAAACGATCGTTACATTTCGAATCAATGTTTCAATCTTAAGCCAATCCCTTCACTGGTGAATCAGTCTGCGGATGTATTCGCGTATAGCCCGCAGCAGGAAAAAGAAAAAACCGCCCGAATTCTCGGGCGGTTTACCGCTTAGTTCGACAATCCGGCGGACCGGAGTGTCTTCATCACTAGCACCGTTGCCTGCTCTTTGGTGACATTTGTCCGAGGAGCTAAACTATGCGCCGAAACGCCTTTCATAATTCCGCTTTCAACGAGAAGAGCAAGCGAAGGCACCGCGTAGCCGGACACCTGTGAGCGGTCCGCGAAGTGGTTCAACACGGCGGAATCCGCCTGCGTTGTTACTCCGGCATAAGCCAATGCTTTCGCCAGAATGACCGCCGTTTCTTCGCGAGTGATTGCAGCCGTTGGATCAAAGAGACCGTTGCCTTTGCCGTTTACCAGACCGGCCTTCTTCGCCGCCGCGATATCCGCCGCAAAAGCGGAATTTGCGGCTACATCCTTAAAGGCCGTACCTGCGCTTGAATAGTCAGGCAGGATACCTAGTGCCTTCACGATAAGCGATGTTATTTCCGCACGATTCAGATCGCGCGCTCCGTTGAACTTGCCGTCAGCATCTGCGCTCACGATCAGCTTGGAAGCTGCCTGCCATACCTCCTGCTGAGCCCAGCCTGCCAGCGTATCCGTATAGGAAACGGTCGTCTTCACCAGACCGTAAACGCTATTGCCCTTCCTCTTTAATTCCGCCGTTACCGTACCATCGGCATTGTCCGTGAACAATAACGGAACCGGGCGAAGCTCATTCGACTCAGGCAGATAAACGACGCCTGCTGTTTGAGCTTTGCTGATCTCCGAGCCTTTTACGGTAAAACTATGCGATAAGAAATAGTCACCGAAATTCGTGATTTCATTAAATGTACCGTTCGCCTGTTTGCCCTCTACCTTGAAGGACAATGGGGCCGTCACAAGCGGGATACCGCTTTGCTGCAGCAGCTTTGAATCCAAGGTCTCCATCGAGATCCGGATATCCGTTCCCGCCGGCAAAGCGGCTGCCGGAATCGAGAACGCCGCGCCTTTCCAGCGGATAACAATAACCGAGTCACTGCCTTTAGCCGCGATTGCAGCCGTAATTTCTTTTGGCAAAGCAACCTCAAGCTGCTTGCCGTCGCCCTCCACAATAATCGGGAACGTTGTGGACACAGCCGAAGCAATTTCTTTCAGCGCGGCATCGCTTGGCAGGCTGACCAATAGCTTATCGCCTTCTTTTGTAACCTGCGTATTCAAGCCCTCCTGCCCTTTCACCGGTTCAGACGGTGTGGTCTTCACCGGCGCTGTCTTGGTGTTCAGCGGAGTACTGAAGGCCGATACGTTTACGAGCGTATCGTTGTCTTTTTGAATGGCCAATACCTCAACCGCATAACTTGTGCCAGGGGTAAGCCCCGTCACATCATATTCCGTACCCGCGGTTGTTCCCGCTAACACTTTCCCTACGTAGACCTCGTAAGCCGTCGCATGTTCGGAAGCGTTCCATTTGACCTTGATGCTTCCGCTGCTGATGGATGCGGCTTGCAGACCGATTGGCGCGGACAGCGCATCGGGATCGGATACGCCTGTAATAGGAAGATCCTTGGCGAGTCTTGTGGTTAACGTCCGGTTGCGGTCCCCGCTAATATCCCAGCTCATGACGCCGGGCAAATCAAGAGATTTCGCGAGCGAAGCAATATACATCATAGAGGACTCGTCATTGTAGGTAAGGAATACGCCTTTGTCCGCATTGTACAAATAGGACACCTTGGCTTCGTTATTCCATTGATGCTCGTAACCCTCGGCATTCAAGTAATTTTCCTCTATGTCGGTAAAATCGAAAATACCGTTTTCCCAGGTTCCGAATGGCGTCCCGCTCGCGCAGGTCTGATATTGGCCGCCGGGTTCGCAGCCAACCCAGCCCTTGCCGTAGAACGGAATGCCTATATTCACTTTGTAGTTCGGCACGCCTCCGTTCAGCTCGGCAAGCACGGCGCCAAGCACGTTATTGCGCTTCGCGTAATCCTTCGGATGATTCTTGTCGTAATAAAGCGGGGAGTTATGATGGGCGAGCGTATCCCAGCTTCCGCTGTAGTCGTAAGTCATAATGTTGATAAAATCAAGATCGTCCGAGGATTCGCCCAAATTCGAATTGACCACAAAATTATCCCCTTGGCCCGAGGCGATCGTCTGCAAATAATATTTGCCGTCTTCCGAGCCTGCCGCATCCAGCGCTTCCCTTACGGCTTGCGCCATCAGCCCGAAGTTTTCCTTATCCAGCGGGCTTCGGGAATTATCGTCCTCTCCGCCTTCAACCGGGTATTCCCAGTCGATATCGACTCCGTCGAGTTTATAGGCACGGAGGAATTTTACAACCGAATTGGCGAAGGCGCGCCGGGTTTCTTCCGTACTGGCCATATTCGAGAAGTTATTCGACCAAGACCAGCCACCGACTGAAATCATAAGCTTCAGATGAGGGTTCGCATCCCGAATAGCTGCCCATTCCTCGAAGAGCGCCAAGTCAACCGACGGATCCCCCACAATCATTTCGCCGTCATAGACATAATCCGTTTGCGTTGGAACTACTGCATTCTGACAAGCTGCAGCGCCTGATCCAAACCCTCTCCAGCACAGGTCCGCAAAAGCGAGATTCACGTGAGTAATTTGCGAGACATCCACGTCAGACGGATGATAGTTCCGTCCCGTACTGCTCGGAGACCAAAGCGTATAATACGTGACGATATTGTAATCGGCTCCCGGAACAACCGTAACCGACGAGCTGTCTGCCGAGCGCCAAACCGCGTTTTTCGCTGCAACCTTGAAGGCGTAGCTCGTTCCTTCTTGAAGACCGGAAGCAACATAACGGTTCTCGATACTAGAGCCGATAAGCTGGCCGTTTGCGTAAATATCGTAACCGGTGGCACCCGGAGTCTCCGCCCAGCCAAGCGCTGCCGTCGTTCTGGTTGCGGTTACCGCCTGCAAACCGCTTGGAGCTGCCAGCCCGCCCCATGTTACCGTTACGGCGTTGCTATTCGCCGATACCTTCGGCAGGTTCTGTGCCCCAACCTCGAACTTATACGCGGTACCGGCTGTATGGCCTCCTTCGGGAAGGGTATACGTTACCGTATTGGAACCGTCCCATATGCCTTGCTTCCAGGCGCCGTTAACATACAGATCGTAACCGTTTGCGCCGGGGCTTCCGGTCCATTTCAAGGTGATGCTGTTATCGGTAATCGCGGTGGTGTGGAGATGTCCCGGAGGAGCAAGCGGCGGATCGGGATATTCGCTTGTATCGGGTGCGGTGGTAAACTCGATGATATTGCTTTTATAGTCCAGCGAAGGGCGATCCGCATACCAGGTAATATAGACCCGGTAAGTCGTTTCCGGCGTTAACCCGCCTATTTCCTGCTTGCTTCGGTCTCCCCAAGTCATCCAAGCATCGGTATCCGCATTCCAGATGTCGATATCATTGTTATTGGTCTCGTCGCCTATCAGATCCCATGCGATTTTCGCTGTATTATGAGTAATGAGATCCTTGCCATTCTCGTCTTGGGCAATACGCAGATTTGTTGGTCCCGTACGCGCGGCAGATACGGCCTGCTCTTCCTCCGCATGCGCATTAGGTGCAAAAGCTAATATTCCGGTAAGGATTGAAACCACTAATAACAAAGGGAGATTCCATAAAGATCTTCTCATCATCGATAAGTTCAATCATTTCACCTCTATTGGTTTTGAATTAGGATTGGATTTTAAACCCAGGCTAGCTGCCAGACCCCGATGCAAGTCATTTTGCTGCATAACGTAAGCAAACTCCCATTCATCACCACCATGTATTTAGTGACATTGAGTTGTTAATTTCTAGTAAATCTATCATGGAACAGGAAGCGGCTTAAGGTAAGGTGGAAAATTCCACTATGAAGGGATATTATAACGTTATAAGGTTTTAAGAGGGCGAATTTTATTGGAAAATAAAAGAAGACGTTGCTCCCCCGAGAGAGTAACGTCTTCTTTTCGTTTGCATCAATTCTATACCCCGAATAACGGATTTATTTCACCCATAACTCAAACAGCCCTTCCGTAACCCCAAGGTTGTACATATAATAAAGGCCGAACAAAAAGCTAACCGTGCCCGCAGCCTGCATTAAACCACGGTTCAGCTTTACGCTTGTCTTGCTATATACAAACGGAATGCCCAGAATCGTTGTGAAAATCAGCATGCCCGTGATCGTTCCGACGCCAAATACCAGAATGTACAAAGCACATTCCCATACCGACTCTACCGTTGACAAGGTCAGAATAACCATCGCCGCGCTTCCGGCAAGACCATGGATAAAGCCAATTACCGTCACTTTAATGAGAGAGGATTTGTCATGCCGATGGGAATGCTGATAGGCGCGTTTTACCGACACGACATTTTTATAACCTAAATAAACGAGCATTACACCTACCAGAAACTCCAGCGACATCGCCCATACTTCCGGCAGCTCTCCCTTTAAGAGGACGAGCACCATTCCTACGATAAATAACGTGCTTGTATGGCCGATTCCCCAAAAGATTCCCGTTAGCGTTGAACGCCACAGCTTCTTTTGATTGCTCACCATCGTTGATACCGCGATAATGTGGTCGGGTTCAATGGAATGCTTGATGCCAAGCACCAGACCTAGCAGCAAAACTGTGATTAAACTCCCCATCCAATACATCCTCCCAAAGGTTCCTGTCTCTCTTCGTCTATTTAACCATTTCGTTCCATCCGAACTCTATCATAAACCTGTTTAAGAGGGATGCCAAGCGTGCTTGCAATTTTTCTGCAATCCTCGTATTCCGGTGCCCATTGGACAATCTCTCCGTTATACAAGCCTTTCTTGACCGTGACTGGCCCCCATTCCGTGTGGACCGTTTCGAATACCCGCTCCAGCCGGTGAACGGTTAGCGGATAATAGCGGATGCCGAGCGTTGTAGTCTCGCGGAACAAAATCGCTTTCATGGCCTCTAATTTGTCCTGCGCGCATAACAGCTGAAGCATCGTTCCCGGTCTGTTCTTCTTCATATAGATCGGCGTGTAGAACACGTCATTAGCGCCCGCCTCAAACAGCAAGTCCATGACATACCCGAGCCATTCACCCGAAATATCGTCAAGATTCACTTCGAGCTTGATCATTCCGCTGTCTTCATGCTCATATGCCGGCTGATTGAACATTTCGCCCGACTCCTATCTCCTGCAGCTATTCTCCAATTACAACGCGCAAAACATTCGGATGATCCGGGAACGTCTTAGTCCCGGCGCCATACCCGATTGCCTCTACCTTGAAGGAAGGCATAGGGCCAAAGCTTTCGGCAAGCACTGCCGCAAAAGCTGCGCCGGTAGGCGTCGTAAGCTCCGCACGGATCGTCGACTGCTCGATCGGAATACCCTTCAGCATTTCGAGCGTTGCCGGCGCGGGCACCGGATAAACGCCGTGGTCGATTCGGATTTTGCCGACTCCAACCGGTACGGGCGCGCATTTCACCGTTGTAATCTGCAGCTGGTGAAGCAGAATCGCTGCGCCAACAATATCAACGATGGAATCAACCGCGCCTACCTCGTGAAAATGAACCTGTTCGAGCGGCAGGCCATGAATCTTCCCTTCGGCCTCGCCAATCTTCTTGAAGATTCGGAGCGCGGTTTGCTTAACCTCGTCCGTCAAGGCAGACTTCCCGATCAGCTGGACGATGTCTTTGTACGCCCGATGATCATGGTGATGATGACCGTGATCATGCGAATGGCTATGGCTGTGATCGTGATGGTGCTCGTGCGAATGATTATGGCCATGATCGTGCTCATGATCATGGCTATGCGCATGATGGTGATGGTCATGATGGTGCTCGTGTTCATGAGCATGTTCATGATGATCATGTCCGTGTTCATGAGCATGTTCATGATGATCATGTCCGTGTTCATGCTCATGGCTATGTCCATGATGATGATCATGGTCGTGCTCATGGCTGTGCCCCTGCCCCTCCTGCTTCAGCTCGACATCAAACTTCAAAGCCTTGATGCCGTTCTTCATCACATGCTTCCAGGTAAGCTCATATTCGTCGCTGATCTGAAGCTTCTTCAATTCTGCCTGCAGATGGGCGGCGTCGCCTCCCGCATCCAGGAGAGCGCCGATAAACATATCTCCGCTAATGCCGGAGAAGCAATCGATATATAAGGTTTTCATAAGCCAGCAGCTCCTTTATTTATAAGCTGGTGGATCAGTGCGGCGTTATAACCACCGCCAAATCCGTTGTCGATGTTGACTACGCTGATGCCGGAGGCGCATGAATTCAGCATGGTAAGAAGTGCCGACAGACCGCTAAAGTTAGCCCCATAGCCCACGCTTGTCGGAACCGCAATAACCGGATGGGCGACAAGGCCGCCTACAACGCTTGGCAGTGCCCCTTCCATTCCGGCTACCACGACCGAAACGGCGGCTTGCTGAATTTCTTCCGCATGATACAGCAGGCGGTGAATGCCCGCAACCCCAACATCGTAGAAGCGGCGTACGCTGCTTCCCAGAACTTCAGCCGTTACAGCCGCTTCTTCGGCAACCGCCAGATCCGATGTGCCTGCCGCCACAACCGCAACATACCCGTTCAGCTTGCTCTCCCGATTGTCCGCATGCTTCCAGAACAGCAGTCTAGCTACGGCATCGTATTGATAATCGGAACACACAATCCGGATCTCGTCCGCTTTTTCCCGAGACACGCGAGTAATAAGAACCTCATGATTTTGCGCCTGCAAAGCTTTCGCAATCCCGATGATTTGCTCCGCCGATTTGCCTTCCCCATATACGATTTCGGGGAAGCCCTGACGTTTTTTCCGGTGATGGTCCACCTTCGCAAAGCCCAAGTTCTCGAATGTCGCCAGCTGCTTGGCAGCATCCTCCACGCTAAGCCTGCCGTCCTGTACCTGTCTTAGCACTTCTTCAAGCATGTATTCACCTCTTAAGCCTTTTCGGATCTTTAGAACAATGCTGCAATACTGGCTGCCAATTTCTCGTAGCGATCATAAATGGCTTTATAAACCTTGCTGTTCCCGGGATTCGGATGTACCGCTTCCCCCATCGGGATATTAAACTTGATCGAAGCCAGATCCTTCTCTTCCCCGATTGCGACCAGCCCAATCCAGGCGGCTCCCCAAGCTGCGCTGTGGTGGTTCTCCGATACGTAAATCTCCGCTCCGAAAATATCCGCCATCATCTGCAGCCAGAACGGCGAACGCGCCAAGCCCCCGTTGACGTAAATTTTCCGGGAAGGACCGGCAAGCTGCTCCAAGGCCCGTCCAATCTGATACAGATTAAACGTAATGCCTTCCAGTACGGCGCGAACGTAATGCGCCTTCGTATGAGCAACGGTCATGCCGTAGAAGTTGCCTCTTGCCCGCGGATTCCATAGCGGCGCTCTCTCCCCGTTAATATACGGGAGGAACAGCAGGCCTTCGGCTCCGGGAGCTGATTTGTCCGCCTCCGCAAGGAAGCTTTCATAGCTGCCTTGATCATTCAGAAGCTGCTTCAGCCACTGGAGCGCAATGCCGCCATTGTTCGTAGGTCCGCCGATAATATAGGAATCCTCGGTAAAAGAATAGCAGAACGTCTCGCCGCGGCTGCTGACCTTCGCTTCATGAGTGACTTGGCGGATTGCTCCGCTTGTCCCGACTGATACGGCAACTTCTCCGGGCAGCAGCGCGCCAATCCCCAGATTAGCCAGCTGGCCGTCCGCGGCGCCAATCGCCACAGGCAGCTCCCGAGCGATTCCCATTTCTTCGGCAATCTCCCTGTTTATCGTACCTAAAAGGGTCGTAGGGGCAACAATTTCGGATAGCTGGCTTGCCTGAATACCGGCCAAATCCAGCATTTCCCCATCCCATTCCCGCGTATACGGGTTAAACAATCCGGTAGCCGATGCCATCGAATAGTCGATAACCCGCATGCCGAACCAGCAATAAATCAGATATTCCTTGATCGACATGAAATAGGCTGCTTGATGGTAAGGCTCGTATCCAGCTTCCTTCATCCACAGCAGCTTTAAGAAGGGCGACATGGGATGGATCGGCGTACCCGTTCTCGCGTAGTAACGTTGACGCTCTTCCTCTGTCAGACGCTCCGCCTGATCCGTTCCCCTTCCGTCCGACCAGATCAAAGCAGGGGATAACGGCTTACCCTCTGCGCTTACCGATACAAGAGAATGCATAGCCGCGGAAAATCCGAGGACGGCAACTTCGTCCTTTCCGATCCCGGCTTTCCGGATCGCATTCCGTACGGCCAGAACGGCAGAGCGTTCAATAGCAGCCGCATCCTGCTGGACCCAGCCTACCTGCGGGTATTCCGATTCAACAAGCTCCTCCGCCTCCGCAATAAGATGGCCAACGCGGTTAAAGATACAGGCTTTGGCACTGGTTGTGCCCAGATCAAGCCCAATGACGTAATTCGACATTTGATAATCCTTCCTTTTTCCCCAAGGTGAAACGGCTTGCCCGAATTATAGATTAAGCGATCGATTCATGCTGCCGCTCTTGTATCCGAGCAGATCAAGGGTTACGTATTTATAACCAAAGGCTTGAAGCTGCCCCACTATTTCCTCGTGATGAGCGAGGACTAGCGGCATATCGCCAGGTTCTACCTCTATTCTAGCAATCTCGTCGTGAGTACGCACGCGAACTTGGCGAATATGGAGCGATTTCAAATAAGCTTCCGCGCGTTCCACCTTCAGCAGCTTCTCATTCGTAATTCTCTCACCGTAAGCAATCCTTGAGGACAAGCAGGCAAAGGAAGGTTTATCCCATGTCGGCAGGCCAAAGGCTTTCGACAGCTCCCGAATTTCCTCTTTATATAAATCCGCCTCCAGCAGCGGGCCTCTGACGCCTCTTTCTTTGGCCGCCTGCATGCCGGGACGGTGTTCGTTCTTGTCATCCGCAATAACGCCGTACACCAGATTGGCGAAGGATCGCTCTTCGAGCAGCGGGAACAGGTGGTCAAACAGGCTGCTTTTGCAAAAATAACAACGGTTCTTATTGTTCTCCGCATACCCCGGAATAGCCAGCTCCGAAGTCGAAACGACTTCGTGCTGCACGCCGATTTGCTTCGCCAGCTTCTTGGCTTCTTCCAGCTCGCTCGTCGGATAAGTCTCCGAATCGGCCGTGACGGCAAGCACATTCTCCGGTCCTAGCGTCTCCACCGCCGCTTTTAGCAGAAAGGTACTGTCCACCCCTCCGGAAAAAGCAACCACAACCGATCCCATCTCGCGAAGAATGTCCTGCAGGGCAACATATTTTTCAGTATGCACTTCCATTCCCCTCTCTAGATCGTCATGCTGCCGAAACCGCCGTCCACGCGGATCAATGTTCCCGTTACGAAGCCCGATGCTTTCTCCGAAGCCAGCCATACCGCTGCGCCTTGAAGCTCCTCCGGCGTTCCGAAGCGGTTCATCGGCGTATGACGCATGATGGAGGCAACACGTTCTTCACTTAATATTTTACGGTTCTGTTCTGCCGGGAAGAACCCCGGAATAATGGCATTCACCCGGATGCTTTGCTCGGCGAATTCGCGGGCAAGGAATTGCGTAACGCTGTTAAGACCGGCTTTGGATACCGAATAAGTGAATACTTTGGACAACGGCGTTGTTGAAGATACGGATGAAATATTAATAATGCTGCCCGTCCGCTGCTGCTCGATCATCCGCTTCGCAAAGATTTGGCAGGTGAGCACGATCCCTTTCAGGTTGACGTCCATAATGTCATCCCACTCTTCCATTTCTAGCTCGAAGAATGGAGTTGGGCTGTTTTTGCCCGGAGCATTGAGCAGAATATCGCATCCGCCTCTCCACGCTTCAATCTCCGACTGTACCTTAAGAAGCGACTCCTTGGACAATACATCCGCCTGGAACGCCTTCGCGCTGCCGCCATCGCTGATAATGGAGTCTACGACATCCTGTGCCTTTTCGAGATTCCGTCCAACAATCGCAACATGCGCGCCGTGAGCGGCAAGACCTGCTGCCATCGAAGAGCCAAGCACGCTGTTGCCGCCGATTACAACCGCCGTTTTCCCCGTTAAATCAAATAAATTAGCCGTCATATCTCTTCTCTCCCCATTGTCTCTGATCTAGAACAAGTTTCCGTCGTTATCGAAATCAAGCTCATACAAATCCTTTACAACTTCCATGCGCGGATGATGCATCACGTATTCCAGGAGAGCTTCCGATACTTCAATCTCGCCAATTTCCAGCGTGTTTTTGATCCGCACCATTTTTACCTGGTCAAAATGCAAAATATTGCACGTCTTGATCGACGCCTGTATCGTCTCCCGGTCATTCGGAAGCGTAGTGGCAATCTTGGTCGGCGCCACAACCGTCGAAGTCAGACCGTTTGCGTACGTTTTCTCCAGGTCCATCTTGTCTACGAGACGCTGGGTTGTAAAATCCGCCGTTCCAACGCCGTTTGCGTTGCCTTCCGTCTGATGCGTCAGGTCGAGTACGGCCATTTTGTTCACGTCCGGCCCTCCATGGGCATAAGGCGTCGGATAACGGCCCGTAATGTTGGGATCCATTCCGTCGCCGCTGATGTTCTTGCCGATCTGATCAATAATAAGAACTTCCAGCTGGTCGAAGAACAGCTTCGGCAGCAGCTCTTTCGCTTGGGCGAGGAATTGCGGCTCCCGCTCTACGATTTCATCAGGAGTAAGCGTTTCGATGAACCGGACTTTATCGAAAGCATTCTCGATCGACGCTACGCCAAACAGTACCGGCTTCTGCTCCATAATAAGCTTTGCCATAGCCGGAACATTCTCCGCCATATATTTGAAGCCAAGCTGGTGGCACGCCTCCGCGCCTCTTTGCTTGCCAAGACCGATGCTGATCATCTTCATGATACCGCTTTCTACATTGCCTCTAAAAGCCGTATGCGGCTTCACGCGGTTAATGACCACAATGCCGTCCGCCGCGGCAGCGAATTTATCCAGATAGACAGGAAGGCCGTTCGGAAGCTCGCCAAGCTGCACAACTTCCATCGATGAGCGGATCTCGCATCCTGCCGTCTCTTCCGTTACGCCCAGATGAGCGAGCACTTCGCGTTGTCCTTCCGCCGTCGCCCCGCCATGGCTTCCCATGCTTGGCACGATAAAAGGCTTTGCTCCTGCATCCTTCAGGAACTTCACGGTAACCGCCGTAATTTCTACGAGACGGTCAAGTCCGCGGCTGCCTACCGCGATTGCAATCTCCATGCCCGGCTTGACGCGGCTTGTAATTTGCTCCCGCTGAAGCTTCGGCAGCAGCTCGCTTGCGATATCCTCAATTTTTGTATCGTCGAAATTGACTTTCACCTTGGCCATGCGCGGAATCGGAATATCCTTGACCAGATCCTGCAAAATACCCATCCTGTCATCGCTCCTTTTTACGCTCTAATAATTTGTTTGTTTAATGAACAAATTAATTGTATTATTAATGTAACAAGCACTATCTCCATTGTCAATTCCGTATTTATGCTACTAGGAGGATAAAATGATTACCGGCGACGCTTCTTATATAAAGAAAATGAATCGCTCTCTGATTCTGAAAGAAATCTTGAAGGAAGGCATGCTTTCGAGAGCCGACGTCTCCAAAGTAACCGCCCTCACCCGGGCGACGGTATCGGGTCAGGTCTCGGATCTGCTTGACGAGGAATTGGTTATCGAGAAAGAAATCGAATACAACCAGGTCGGCCGCAAACCGATTATGCTGTCCATTAACGCGGAGGCCGGTTATGCGATCGGCATCGATCTGGAGTATGATCAGATTTCCTTCGCGATCTCGGATCTTCAAGGCTCTCTTGTCCTCTCCGACACCATTAAACTTCAGAACAACGCTTACGCGGATATCTTGACCTTATTGACCGGGCAGATCAAGCATTATCAGGAGCGCTTCGCTGCCAGCCGGTACGGCATTGTCGGCATTGTCATCGCCATTCACGGGCTTGTCTCAACGGATGAAGTGATTCATTATATCCCGTCCTTTGACTGGCATGACGTCCCGCTGAAGAGCGATCTGGAGAACGCTCTTGCCCTGCAGGTCAAGCTTGAGAACAATGCTAATCTCAGCGCTTTCGCAGAACGCGTTTTTTTCCACCACGAGACCAACGATCTGTTAAGCGTCACTTTGCATTCCGGCATCGGGATGGGCATGATGATAAATCACTCCTTCTTCCGGGGGCGGGACGGTTTTGCTGGGGAGATTGGCCATATGATTGTTGTGCCTAGCGGCCTTCCGTGCAATTGCGGCAATCAAGGCTGCTGGGAGAAATACGCTTCCGAGACAAGCGTCCTCCAGTTATTGCGCGCCAAGAAGCCGGACGCGGACATCACCTACGCGCAAATCGGACGCTGGATGGAAGAGAAGGATCCGGAAGTGACGAAGCTAATGGAGCAGTTCATCTATTATCTGTCCATCGGATTAAATAACATAATTAATATTTATAACCCGGAGGTAGTTGTTCTGGACAGCGAATTGCTGCGGATTTATCCGGATTCCCTGCCGCTCATTGAATCGAATTTAAACTCCAGAGTGAGCCACTACCGGGAAATCAAAATTTCTACCATCGGAAAAAAATCCTGCGTGCTTGGCGCATGCGCGATTGCGATCCAGAACTTTCTGCAGGTTCCCGTCTTGAATCTTCCATATAAAGGTTAACGCAAAAAAAAGCGGTGCAGAGTTTGTTCTCTGCACCGCTTTGCTGTTAGTCGTGGAAGTTCGTTCCGTCCGTTACAGCCTTCACGTAACCCGCACGGATGACAAAGTCGCCAAAATTCTCGCCGTTGTTGCGTTCAGCCGCATACCGGTTGATGATAGGTGTAAGGGTATCAATGATTTCGTCTTCGCCGATGTTTTCTTTGTACATCTTGCTGAGGCGGTCGCCCGCGAAGCCTGCCCCCATATACATATTGTATTTGCCAGGCGATTTGCCGATAAACGAAATTTCGCCAAGCGCCGGACGCGCGCAGCCGTTCGGGCAGCCTGTCATCCGGATGTTGATCTCCTGATCCGCCAGTCCCGCGTTAGCAAGGATTGGCTCCAGACGGTCGATCAGCGACGGCAGATAACGCTCTGCTTCCGCCATGGCAAGACCGCAGGTTGGAAGGGCTACGCAGGCCAATGCGCTGCGACGGAGCGCCGAATAGTTCGAGCCTTCCGCAATGCCGAATTCCTTCAAAAGAGCAACGATTTTTGTCTTCTTCTGAGCGGTAACGTTAGCGATAACCAGGTTCTGGTTAGCCGTCAAACGGAAATCTCCGGTATGGATCTTGGCAATTTCGCGGAGCGCCGTTCTCAGCTTATTGCCTTCCGTATCCACAACGCGGCCGGCTTGAACATAAAGGTTCAGATTCCATTTGCCGTCTTTACCTTTGATCCAGCCGTAACGGTCACCCGTGTGCTCGAAGCGGAATTCGCGGGCAGGAGCAAGCTCCCAGCCGAGACGGTCTTGCAGCTCGTCTATGAACCAAGGAAGGCCATGACGATCGATTGTATATTTGAAACGAGCGTATTTACGTACGGAACGGTTTCCGTAGTCACGTTGGATCGTTACGACTTTTTCCGCCAGATCCAATACTTGATCAGGGGTTACAAAGCCGATGACTTTAGCAAGCTGCGGGTAAGTCGCCGTATCGCCATGCGTCATCCCCATGCCGCCGCCAACGCTGACGTTAAAGCCGGCAAGCTTGCCGTCTTCGCCAAGGATCGCAATAAAGCCAAGATCCTGCGAGTACACGTCTACGTCATTCGAAGGAGGTACGGCAATACCGATCTTAAACTTACGCGGCAGGTAGACAGGACCGTAAATCGGTTCAACCTCGCCTTGCTCCGCGCCGTCTACAACCTTCTCGCCGTCCAGCCAGATTTCATGGTAAGCAGGCGTTTTTGGCGCCAGATGTTTCGTAAGCTCCTGCGACCAGTAGTACACTTCGCTATGAAGCTCCGATTGGTACGGATTCGGGTTACACATGACGTTACGGCTAACGTCGCCGCATGCAGCGAGTGTCGACAGCATAGCCGCATTGATTTCTTGAATCGTTTTCTTCAGGTTCCATTTCAATACGCCATGCAGCTGGAACGCTTGACGCGTAGTCAGCTTCAGGCTGCCCGTACCGTATTTGTCAGCCAGGCTGTCCATCAGAAGCCATTGCTCCGGAGTCGCTACACCGCCCGGTGTAACGACGCGAAGCATAAATTGATAATAAGGCTCGAGCTTTTGCTTTTCGCGCTCGTTGCGATAATCGCGGTCATCCTGCATATAGCTTCCGTGGAATTTCAGAAGTCGGTTATCCAACTCGGGAAGGCCGCCGGTAATCCGGTTTGCCAGCGAGTCGGTCAACGAACCGCGCAAATAGTTACTTTCGAGTTTCAGTTGTTCCACGTCGCTCGGCGGTCCGCCGACGGGCTCGACTTTATGGTTCTTTGCCATTGCTGTTAGCTCCTTTGCCCATGTAATGGGCCTATACTTATCTATTTGCTATGCGCTGCCGATCGAGCGCCTAGTATACGTCGCGTTGGTAACGTCCTTGCTCTTGCAGAGCGGACAGGTAGGCTGCCGCATCCTCGGGAGATTTGCCGCCGTATTGGCCGATAATCGACAGGATCGCGGATTGAACGTCGTGCGCCATGTGCTTCTCGTCGCCGCAGACATATACATGAGCGCCGTTTTCCAGCCACTTGTACAGCTCTGCGCCGTTTTCCAGCATGCGGTGTTGTACGTAGACCTTCTCATCCGAATCACGGGAGAATGCTACATCCAGCTTCGACAATACGCCGTCCTTCAGCATGCGCTGCCAATCCGTCTGGTACAGGAAGTCCGTTACGAAATGGCGATCGCCGTAGAACAGCCAGGTCTGGCCATCGGCACCCGATTCCTCGCGCTCTTCCAGGAATGCGCGGAATGGAGCAACACCAGTGCCGGGACCAACCATGATCACAGGCGTTTCCGGACTAACCGGCGGCTTGAAGTTCGGGTTCTGTTGAATAAAGATCGGCAGCTTGTCGCCAGGCTGCAGACGTTCGGATACAAATACCGAGCATACTCCTTTGCGGTCACGGCCATGCGCTTCGTATTCCACCTTGCGGATGGTCAGATGCACTTCTTCCGGATGCGCTTCAATGCTGCTTGCGATCGAATAAAGACGCGGAGGCAGCTTGCGGAGCAGGTTTGCAACATCCGCTGCTTTCAGTGTCCAAGGCGCGAAATCACGGAGCAGGTCAAGCAGATCGCGTCCGTTCAGATACGCTTTCAGTTCTTCTTTATTTTCCGGTTTAACAAGCTCGGCAAGCTTGGCATTGCCCGAGAAAGCAACGGCTTTTTCCAGCAGCGGCTTCGTTAATACCGTAATTTCATAATGATGGAGCAGGGCTTCACGCAGCGCCGAAGTCTCTCCTGCTTTACCCGTTACAACCTTCTCATTCGCATCCCAATTAAGAAGCGTGATGATGTCGTTTACTAATGCAGGATCGTTTTGCGCGTATACGCCAACCGCATCGCCAGGCGCATAAGTCAGACCGGATCCTTCAAGCGACAGCTCCAAATGGCGTGTCTCGCGATCGGAGCCTCTGCCGTTCAGGTTCAAGCTGTCCAGCACTTCAGCCATAAACGGATTCGAACGGGAGTATTCGGACTCGCCTGCTGCTGCCGGGGAAGCCGATACGGCTGCTCCTTGCGGAGCCGCTGCTGCCGATGGTGCAGCGCTAACCGCGCCGCTTACTGCCGCAAGCCAACCGGCTGCCGCATCTTCGAAATCAACGTCGCAGTCCACGCGGTCAACGATACGTTCAGCGCCAAGCTCAGCGAGACGGGAATCAAAGTCTGCGCCTGTTTTGCAGAAAAATTCGTACGATGTGTCGCCAAGAGCCAGAACGGAGAACTTCATGCCTTCCAGCTTAGGAGCACGTTTGCCATGCAGGAATTCGTAGAACGTCAAGGCGTTATCCGGCGGATCTCCTTCGCCATGCGTGCTTGCGAGGATAAACAAATAGCCGACTTCTTTTAATTTGTTGGTCTTGAACTTGTTCATCGCCGACAATGTTACTTCAAAGCCTTGGGCTTTCAGCTTTTCAGCAAGACGGCCAGCCAGTCTTTGCGCATTGCCTGTTTGCGATCCGAACAAAATGGTAGCATCCTTAGGACCTTGCGGCACAGCAGGCACTACAGAAAGTGCGGTCGCAGGCGCTTCCGCAACAGCTGCTCCTGCGGCAACCGATGCCAGAGCCGTGTTATTGCCCGCGCCGTAAAAAGCTAAATAACCGCTCAACCATTGCATTTGAGATCCTGTTAAAGTTGGGAGCAGCTTGTTAAGCAGTTCTGCCTGCTCGCCCGTAAACGGACTATTCGTCACTTGAAGTTGCAAACAACATCCACCTCACATCAATCTATAAAATCCGACTTCGACACTCTGTTTTTTACTATACTTAATACTAACGCAGGCTTTCGTTAGGTTCAATGCGTTCGTCGAAAAATGTCTATAAGATATTCTGTAATATTAATCACTTTTATTTATAAAGCTGCGTATCCGGACCTATATGACATGTTTTTTCCCTAATTATGGCTGTAAAATGCTTTTTCTTCTCTTCCAGCAAGGCATCGGCCAGCGATAAGAGGTTTCAAATTGTTCCGGATAGGGGTAAAAATCAATATAAAAAAATGCACCTCATTAGATGAGGTGCATCGATGATCTTATCCTGTTATCTTGCGAAATTGTGTCCGCCAATTCTGGCTACAACCTCGAGACTGCTCCAGAACGATCCTCTGGTGACGTTCGGATTGTAGAAATAAACGGCGTCATAAACGTTATTTCTCCCGTTCAAGGCATCCTTTGCTGCGCGAAGCGCGCTAGCATTCGGCTTGCTCTTGTCTAGCAGCCCGTTGTGAGCTGGGGGGAATTGCTTGCCGGAGTAGATTACATCGTGAATGGAATCCGGAAAACGGGAGTCCTTCACCCGGTTCAGAATAACATTCGCAATGGCAAGCTGTCCTTCGTAGGAGTCTCTGCCTGCTTCAATTTGGGAAATCTTCGCAAGCAGCGTTAAATCGCTTTGCGTATAAGATGAAGCCGGATTATCCAAGAATGAAGGGATAACAACTTTCAATTTTGTTCCGGGCTTTACCTGATCCTTGCTGTTTAAACCGTTGCGCTTGAGCAAAGTCGCGGCGCTGATTCCGTATTCCTTGCTGATCTCTGCAAGACCGTATTCATCGGTTACGGCCGCACGGTCCACATCGGTTAACTTTGCCGTATTCGAATCGGTATCCCACGTCAGGTCTGCATGGAGCACGTCAGCCAGCTGGCGGAGAGGCACGTACATTCTGCCGTCTTCCATGAACGGTACCGCATCCATCTTGTAACGGCTGTCGTTGAAATACACGACCGGTACGCCGTTGCCGAATACAACTTCATCATTATAGGCTGTATCTATTGTAAGTTCTTCATTATTGCTGTCCCAGCTGATCTCGGCGCCAAGCATCGTAGCAATGCGCGCTGCCGGTACATACATTCTGTTCTTTTGTGTAATAATGGAATCTGACAGCTTCGCGTTCTCGCCATTTACCCGAACCGTTGTTCCCGCTTCTGCTGCAGAAACGCTTGCAAGCGGTCCAGCACTAAGCCAGAGAAGCGCTAAAGCCATTACACAAGACATGATCTTCACAGATTTTTGCATGCTATGTATGATCATATATACCTCCTTGAATAAATGTAGGTATAAAGCCCTGAACCATTCATGCTCTGGGTAATTGTACCACATGCAAATATGAAGTTTGGATTAACATTTTCACAGAAAAGCTGAAATACGCTGGAAATTCTTTCATTTTTCTCATAAAAGAGCGATTTGTTTCTCATTTATTATTAATTTATACTGTTAATAAATAGTTGGTCGTGAAGAACACGCCGTTTTGATTTTCGTTTTATCTCCATGATAAGACGATTTCGAAGCGGCGTTTTTGTTTGTCTTCATGACCCTTTTCAGAAAAGGATGTGAGGGTCATAATCAAATTCGAACAAGCTTTTGAGGAATGGATGCAGAGCATGATTCGCGAAGAAAACAACCCACGAAGACGCGAATTGCTGGAGAAAGGACTTGGACACGGCACGATCGAATTTCTGCGTTTGGTCTGGTTCCCGGCCGTCGGCAGCTTCAAACACCTCTACCCGGAGTGGGAGGTGCAAGATTTCCACAACGGTTATCGCTATCTCGATTTGGCTTATATGCCTGGCGGAGACGCAAAAGGCGGCATAGAAATCCAAGGCTACGGTCCTCATGCCCGGGATCTGGATGTGCGGCGGTTTAAGGATCTGTGCTGGCGGCATTGCCTGCTCGCTTTGGACAACTGGGTGTTCCTGCCGGTTGCTTACCTCTCCATCGTTGAGGAACCTAAGCGCTGCCAGCAGCTCGTGCTCTCCTTTATAGGTAAATTCATTGCGGCGGATGTGCCGGAGTCTTTGGGCTGTCTTGAAGCGGAGACCATCCGTTACGCCAGAAGGCTGCTGCGGCCGTTTGTTCCTTCCGAGCTCGCTGCCCATCTGCGGGTTTCGGACCAATATGCGCGCCGGATCCTAGTCAGGCTGGTCGACCTCCGGCTTCTAATAGTAGCCAGCGGTAAACAGCGGTATCGTACATACGCTTTACGGGTGTGATGATGGTCCGCTCGCCGTCTGAGCGCGTGCTTGCTGTGTTGCTGTTGCTGTTGCTGTTGCTGTTGCTGTTGCTGCTCCAGAGGAGGCTAACGAAACTATGTATCGCTATTCGCCCGTTTTTGGGGCTTTTGAAATTCTAACGAAACTACAGATCGTTATTTGCTGCTTTTAAGCACCATGTGGTCTCTAATCAGCCAAATACGTTACTCAGTTTCGTTAGAATCCGAATGCGGCTGTTTTCCAGTAAATAACGATACTACGTTTCGTTAGCTTGGACTAGCTTCAAAGAACGTCCAAGCTTTGGTCGCTGGAGGATTTGAGTTGTAGCTATTACGATGATCAGGTTTGAGGGAGGATTGTGACTTCGGTGCGCATAATATGATCGCGTGCGATACTCAAGTAATCTGCATATCCACCAACTAACGCGGCTAATCCCAAGTTGTGGCTACGGCTAACGAAACTACGTATCGCTATTTGCCCGATTTCGGAGCTTTTGATGTTCTAAAGAAACTACGTATCGCTATTCGATGGTTTTGTGCGGCATATGACCTTATATGTGCCAAATAGCGTTACTACGGTTCGTTAGATTCGGCAGATAGTCGATTTGTCACAAATAAGGTTACTACGTTTCGTTAGCGAGTGACGATCAGGTTGGCAAGGACGGTCAGCTTGGCACGGTCGGACAGGCGGCGTAGTAGGTCAGCTAGGCAAGGACGGTCAGCTTGGCACGGTCAGACAAGCGGCGTGGATGGACAGTCTGGCAAGGTCGGTCAGTTTGACTCGGTCGGACGGTCAGTTTGGCAAGGACGGACAAGCGGCGTGGACGGACAGTTTGGCAAGGACGGGACAGTCAGCTTTAGTCTCGGAAATGACAAAGACCTCCGGCAACCCCGGAGGTCTTTGTCTGATCAGGTTACTTTTTCAAGCCGTTGGCGTCGCGGATCAGCGAGAAGTATTGGTCCGCGAGGACCACTTGATACTCAGGACCAAGCTCGGCTGTAACGTTCGCCAGATCCGTTGGCGTCATGCCCCATGCCAGAATGCCGAGGGATACGAACAGCGGCGATTTGCCGTCCCATTTCGCTTTGGCATCCGCGAGAGCTTTTTTCGTATCGTTGACGGAGCCTACGCCTTGGATGTTAGACGTTGGAACACCGTCTACAATGTCTACTTTAGTGAAGTTATCCCAGCCGATGAACAGACCAGGCACTTCATATTGATCGCGGTATGCCGCATTGTTCTCTTTGCTGAGCGGGAGGTTTTCACCATTCAGACGGTTAAGCACATACGGAATGTTCATGCCTGTTTTCTTCAGGTAGTCTTTCGTGTTTTTCAGATAATCGGTGAGAGCCTTCTCCGGCCAAGCTGCAGGGTAGAAGTAACCCGCTCCGGAAGGACCTGCGATAATCTGATCGTTAGCCGTTGCCGTGCCATAGAAGTAGTTCAGCATGGCAGGAGCGGCATCGTAGAGCAGCGGGCTGGAAGTCCAGTTGATCGGCACCTGGCCGCGTTTTGGATCATCCCACAAATTCCGCAGTCTATGCTGGTTATATTGCAGGTTGTCGCCTTCGCTGAAGGTATACGTTACGTAAATTTTGTTATCCAGCTTCACCGGCTTCGGAGCTTTAGGCTTCGAGAATTCCGGCTTCGTGCCGGAGAACACGGTCATATTGCTGAACCAGTCCGCCGCAAGCACGTATACGCCATGATTCGAAGCAACCTCTACGCCGCTGAACTCGCCTTGGAAATCGTTGCTGAACCATCCGAGATACGGAGTTCCCGGCTTCACATCGGACAGGATTTTCTCGAACAGCTCCTTCTCCGCCGGATCATTGGAATCCAGCCAGAAGACCATCGCTTTGTTCGCTACCGCATAATCGCGCAGGTAACCGTATGGCTCCTTCGTCAGGGAAGAGAACGGCTGGTCATTGGTCGCGCTCACCTTGTACTCATTCCACATCTCAACCGACATGGTCAGAGCCTTCGTGCCGGCAGGCGGCGTGAACTTGTACGTGAAATAGTTGCCGCCATCCGCAAAGCGGTGGCCGCCGCTGCCCGAAGATACCTGGGAGCTTTGCGGGTCATACAGGAAAGGCTTCTCTGCATCCGTACCCGGCAAGAAGTGCGCAATCTCCACTCCGTCAGCCTTCACCGAAATTTCGTGAACCGCCGAACCCCAGCCATCCTGGGTAAAAGCATCCCCGAACTTCACGTACACATCAGGCTTCGCCAAGAAGGACGACAGGTCGAGATCATACACTTTGCGGTTCTTCGCATCGCGCTCTTCCGTCTGCTCCTGCGCTACAACCTTGTAAGTATCCGGCTGATTCGCAGGCGGACGCGCGGATACTTCAGGGCTCAAACCAACCAGCATCCGGTGGGTTGTTTCCTTCCACAAGTTCTCGTACTCCCATGTATAAGCGTCTACGCGGTCTTTGAATTTGCCTTGAAGATCCTCGATTACTTTGAAGTTATACGGTGCGGCTTCCAGCTTTGCGGCCAGCTCTGGGCTTACAGCCACGCCGTCACGAAGCCCCGCCAGCGTTGTAGCCACGTTTACGGAATCCGGTACGTTAGGATCATAGATAATGATACCCTTTACTTCTTTTTGGAACTTTTTCAAAAGGTCAAAATAATCGTCGCGCACTTTATAGTCGACATCCAGATCATTCAGCCATTTGAACTTGCCTTCCTCCTTGCTTTCCAGCAGGTAGATACGGGGCTCCTTACGGTTGACAATCCCCTGCAAGGTAGACAGCATAAGCTTCACATCGCCCGGAGCATCATAAATGTCCGCAACCTCCAGCTGCTTAGGCTGCTTGAAGGTTGGAAGTTGTTGTTTGTCCGGCCATGAAATGGTGGATCCTTGTGCCGCCGGCTGCGGATCGGCATACGATCCTGCCGCCGTGAAAGACAGCGTACTGACAATTGCTAGACTGATTGCCGTTAACTTTCGAATCATGTTTTCACACCTCTTATGGTTTAATTAGTGATGCTGCAAATTCGAAAACGAAACGCTGGCTTCCCACCTCCTAGCCGTGCATCATAGCTGTGGCACTCACACAAGATATATTATATATATTGTATATGTCATTTCAATAACTTCGACAAAAATTACCAAATAAATAGTACTTTACGTCCGTACCAGGGTCTTAAGAAGGAGACTTATTCTTCCTTCAAATTACAAAAAAAGACTTCCGGAAATCCGGAAGTCTTAATCGGTTAGATCTATTTATTCTCTTTGACTACCTGTTCAGTCAGTTGCGTAATAGCAGCTTCATCTAATTTGTTATACTCCAACATGATTGAACCTTCCTCACCGTTAAAAAGAAGCAAAGTGCGCTCGCCTGCAACTGCTCTCTGAACTTGCTCACCGTCAATTACTATATCCTGACTATTATCCAGATCAGACTCGAAACTGCTATAGGTTATCGTAATGAACGTTTCACCTTGATAAGGTCCATATAAGATATCTCTTTCCTTATCTGCTTTCTGTTCGTCTGCCGGCTTCATCAGCTTGCCCTTATGATCGGTATAAGTAACAAGAACCTCTTGCTTGTCCCCAATGGCATTACCCTGCTCATCCTTTGGCGGACCGACGCGTTGCACATAATTAACTTCATATCCGTCTAGTTTTGGGATTCTAAAAGTGAGATTGGATTGCTCGATCTTCTCCTGGGCTTTAGCAATCCCATCATCGGAGTTCTGGCATCCGGTTAGCAACAGCAACAACACACAGAAGAGTATTCCAAGCTGTTTCATAAAATCACCTCGCAACTACATATTATAGGGTCACCCTCCCTATTCCTCCTTCTAGCAACAAAACAAAAGACTTCCGGTTACCCTGAAGTCTTGCGTTGCTTACATAACAAAAGACTTCCGGTTGCCCGGAAGCCTCACAATTTAATCCTCTATTACCGCCTTGCGGCTGTTAATACGGCGGATCAGCTCAGGGTCAAATTTCGCCCGTCTGTCGTACGTATACAAGCCGTTTACTTCCTGCTCCACATCATACAGCTGCGTGTAGCAGAAGCCAAACATCATGGGATGATCCAGCAGCGTATCCGTAAGCCCCGCATATCGGGCAAGAAAGTCCTCCTCCGATGCCGGACGGTCGCCGTAGCCCCACGACTTCTCATCCTTCTGGTCCGGATTCCACCAGATCCCGCCGTATTCGCTGACGAAATAAGGCTGACCTTCATACTGCTGCCTCTTGGGAAACGTATTAAACACTTCGCCGCCGCTTTTCATCGGCTCGTATCTCGCCCTGAACGTCTCTGGATTCTGATCGTAATCGTGAACGTCAAATATATCCGTGACGACATGGAAGCTACCGCTAGTATCGATAACCGGACGCGTCGGGTCCATCCGCTTCGTCACCTCATAGACAATGCGGAGCACCTCGTTATTTTGCCTGGTCCCGTCCTTATCCCAAGTCTCGTTAAACGGGCACCAGCCAATAAGCGCGGGATGGTTGAGATCGCGCTCCACTCCTTCCAGCCATTCCGGCAAAAAGCCGGCCAGCCCCTCCGAAGTCGTAATGTCCAATCCCCAGTTGGCATGCTCGCCCCATACGAGGTAACCAAGCTTATCCGCCCAGTACAGGAACCGGGGCTCGAATATTTTCTCATGCAGTCTTGCGCCGTTAAAACCAAGCCCCATCGAGATCTCGATATCCTTGCGGAGATCCTCGTCGCTTGGCGCCGTATAGACGCCGTCCGGGTAAAAGCCCTGATCCAGCACAAGCCGCTGGAATACGGATTTGCCGTTAATGCGGAATGCCATCCCGTCCAGCTTCACCGAGCGAAGCCCAAAATAAGATTGGACCGTATCAAGCGTCTGTCCATCCCGAACCAGACTCAGCTCGAGATCATACAGCTCGGGACTGCCCGGCTCCCAGAGATGAACCGCCGATAACGGGAGCGTCAGCTTTGCCGACGGACCGGATACGGCAATTGCCGCTTCGCCAGCCGCCGCGCCTTCATACAAGGCTTTTACAGCCAGCCTGGTGCCTGTCTTAACCCCGCTTCCGCTAAGCTGCAGCTCCAGATGCGCACATGCATTGTCCGGGTCCGGGACAAGCTTCATCCCTGCCAAATAAGCCTCCGGTACCCGCTCCAGCCATACCGTCTGCCAGATGCCCGTTGTGCGGGTATAATCGCAGCCTGATGAATAATACCCTCCGCATTGCTTGCCACGCGGCTGACGTCCTGATCGAAGGTCGTCTACCGCGTAAACGGTAATTACGTTGCTTCCCGCCGAGACCGCAGAAGTAATATCAAAGCTGAAGGAGGAATAACCGCCGCGGTGCCTGCCTACCGACGTACCGTTCACCCATACCTCGGCCTCGTAATCCACGGCGCCAAAGTGAAGCAGAACTCGCCCGTCGTTTGCCCAATCATCCGGAAGAATAATCTCTCTTTTGTACCAGACCGCTGCCATAAAATCCTTGTATTCCACGCCCGAGAGCTTGCTCTCCGGGCAGAACGGCACGGTAATCGTGCCGGACAGCTCAAGACCGGGCTCCTGGAAGCCGCGCTCCTTGCCGCTTTTGCCATGGTCGATCTCGAACTGCCACTGCCCGTTCAGGTTGATCCAATCAGGCCGAATCCACTGAGGACGCGGAAATTCGGGACGGGGAATCGTAGGTTTCATAGGTTAGCAAGCTCCTTTGCAATTAGCCTTTAATAGAACCAACATAGACGCCCTTAACAAAATATTTCTGAAGAAACGGATATACCATCAGAATCGGCAGCGTGGAGAAGACGATCGTGCAATACTTCACCAATTCCCGGAAAGCGGTCGCGCTGGATGCACTGTCGATTACAACGCCGCCGGCGCTGCCCTGAGTCGTAGCCGTGGAATCGTTCGCCACCAGAATCTCCTTAAGCAGCAGCTGCAGCGGGAACTGATCCCGGTCCTTCAGCAAGACCATCGCGTTAAACCAGGAGTTCCAGTTGCCTACGAGATAATAGAGGAAAATAACGGCGAGCGTTGCCTTGGACAACGGCAAAATTACGTTTACGAGCAGCTTCAGCTGGCTTGCGCCGTCGATAATCGCCGCTTCCTCGAGCTCAGTCGGAATCGACTGGAAGCCGGTACGGAGCACGATCATATTCCATGTATTCAGGGCCGTAGGCAGAATCATGGCCCATAGATTGTTGTACAGGCCGATATCCTTCATTAATAAGAACCACGGAATCAAACCGCCGCCAAAGAACATCGTCACGGTTATGATGATCATGATATATTTCTTGAAATACAAATCGCGTCTGGACAGAACGAAAGCGCCCATAATCGTCATGAGCATATTCACCAGCGTTCCAAGCCCTACATACAAGATGGTATTCTTGTAGCCGACTAATAGACTGTTATCCTTAAAAATCAGCTTATAGCCGTCCATCGTAAGGCCAAGCGGCTTTAAAAGAATGCCTTTATGCGCAACCAGTCTTGCCGGATCGCTGACGGAAGCGAAGATGATATGGACGATCGGATACAGGCAGCACAATGTTAAAACCGTAAGCAGGACATAGATCATGACATCAAATGCTCTGCTGCTGATCGAATGATATTTCATCGTAAAAGCCTCCCCTTTCTACCATAAGCTCACTTCGGATTTGCGGCTTGCTATTTTGTTCGTTACCCAGAGCAGGGCAAAGTTGACTAACGAGCTGATAAGGCCTACGGCCGTCGAATAGCTCAAGCTTGCTTCGCGCAAGCCTCTCCGGTAGACATAGGATGCAATAACATCGGCTCTATCGTAAGTAAGCGGATTGTAGAGAAGGATAATCTTCTCATAGCTGGACGCCATGATGCCGCCTACGGCGAAAATAAACAGAATGATAATGACCGGGCTGATCTGCGGCAGCGTAATATGCCACATTTTCTTCAGTCTGCCGATTCCGTCCATATCCGCCGCTTCGTACAGCGTCGAATCGATCGAGCTCATGGCTGCGAGATAGATGATGCTGGACCACCCGATCGTCTGCCAGATGTCGGAGAACGTATAGATCGGCCTGAAAAATTGGGAATACCCGAGCAAAGAGGTATAATCCTTACCTGTGATCAGCTGAAGCAGCTGGGTAATAACCCCTTCATCCGCCGTGAAAATATGAATCATCCCGCAGACGACAACCAGAGAGATAAAATGCGGCATGTAAGTGATCGTCTGTACCAGCTTCTTGAACTTGCCGTCGCGTATTTCATTGAGCAATAACGCCAAAATAATCGGAGCGGTGAAGCCAAAGGCAAGTCCCCATACGTTCAGAAGCAGCGTATTTTTGACGACCCGCCAGAAATACGGTCCCTCGAAGAAATCGATAAAATGTTTCAGGCCTACCCAATCGCTGTTCGAAAAACCAAGCAGAGGCTTAAAATCCTTAAACGCGATTAACAGTCCCCACATCGGCCCATAGCAGAAAATCACAAACCATGCGATGACAGGTACCGCCAATAAATAGACAAACCAGTTTTTTCTAACGTCTTTTTTGATGATTTGACCCGTTCTCATGCTTCCACCGCCTTATTTCCCAGGTAGGGCATCGCCGCCTGCGGATTCCGCAGACAGCCATGCCCGTTTATCTCCTGTATGAACCTGAACTTGAAATTACCGTGCGTTATACCGGTCAAGCGCAGCCTGATGGATGCTCAGGAACTCGTCAAGCCCCATCTTCTTCGCTTCGCTCAAAAATTTGTCGTATGCATCTACCGGCAGCTGGCCCTTGATAATCTTGGCAAAATATTCATTGCGCAGCGTCGACAGCTGGTTGCCAAGCTCCGCCTCGCGGGAGGCTTCTTCCGTCGTGAACGTAATCGGAGGCATGGCTACGCTAGTGTCCATATTTTCCGTCCAGCTTTTCCGGATGTCGCCCGAATAGCTGCCTTCTGCCACGATAAGCGGATTGGAGTTGTGCTCGTCGCGGATATCCGGCCAGGAGTGCATGCGGTATTTCACAAGGGTTGTCGCCACCGGTTGACCGTCCGGATCTTTGTAAATATAGCTATCCGGCTGGAAGTAAGGCTTTCCTGTCTCGTCAACCAGATGCACCTTGCCGTATTCGCCGTAGTTCAGAATCTCCCAGCCCTTCTTGCTGTAAGCAAAATCAAGAAATCTCATAGCCGCTTCCACGTCGCCAGCCTGCGTTGTAATGGCAGCTGATCTGCCGGTTCTTTTGAAGTTCTTGTAAGTAGTTGCCGCCTTGTCGCCGGCATTCAGAACCGGGTTCAAAGCGCCAACGAAGTCAATATTGTTCTGCTGCTTCCAGTAGCTCCACATCGTATCCGGAGAATCCATCATAACGGCGGTTTTAGCCGAAATAGCGCTTGCCATCCGCTGATTGAAGTCCGCTGTCGCCCAGTCTTTGTTCAGCAGTCCCTCTTTGTTCCATTGCTGCATGGTAGCCAGGTATTCCTTCGCCTTAGGCTGGGCAGGTCCCCATTGCACCTTGCCGTCCGCATCCATAAACGTCCAGTCCCATACGCCATAAGCACCGTTGATGATGCCCGTAAAGATCTGGCCGTAAGTGGAACCGTAGTTAAGCGGCTCGCTGTAGCCGACTTCCTTCGCTTTGGTCAGGAACGTATGCCATTCGTCAATCGTATTCGGCACTTCGAGCCCCGTCTTCTCAAGCGCTTCCTTCTTGATCAGCATGCCGAACCACATCCATTCGGAATAAGGAGCGATGCCGTAGAAGCCCAGCAGCTTGCCGCTGTCCGTTACCGTTGTTTTTCTTCTAGTCTCATCGGAGTTGCGCCATTCGCTATAGTTCGGAGCGTATTTATCCATGTAATCCGTCAAATCCAGATAAGCGCCGTCTTTAACGCCCGCTTCAAGTCCGCCTGGGTAACGTTCCGGCTCGATAATAATGTCCGGCAGCTCGCCCGAAGACATCATCAGCGTAAACGCATCCGCTTCCTGTCCAACCGGAGGCGTAATGAAATTAACCTTGATGCCGGTTAATTTCTCAACCTGCTTCTGTACGACCTGGTTGTTCATATCCGGAATCTGGGAATCGGCCGGCAGCCATACGTCCAGCGTGACATCCTTTTTATAAGGATAAGCATCATAATGGCTTGGAATTTTCTCGTCGTACAGGTCGCCAAGATAAGTATCGTTTAACGTGTTGTTGACTTCATCCATCTGCTCTTGGGTTGGGGTTTTATTGCCGCGAATCGTTGGGCTGATATCCGAGAAAGCCGTCGTCTCTGCCGGCGCTTGCGAGCTATCGGTTGTTGCGGCCGGGTCCGAGGACTCCTTAGGATCATTATTGTTGTTGCTGCAGGCCGCCAGGGCGGAACCGGTCAGTACGGATACAAGCATCAAGTTAAGCAAACGTTTCTTCATCGTTCCCATATTTATCCCCCTTAATGTCAACGTTTTCATTTTAAAATAATGGAATTAATAACGCTAATCTCATCAAATCCTGCGTATTATAGAGCTTCCCTTTCGTTTTACCTAGCAGAAAAACTATTTAGTTACAGAATTGATGTATCAATTGGCAAAAAAAAGAGCTGTTGCTTATTCCCCCGATGGCACATTCAAGGCAAACGTATCCCCGTAAGGCACTCCAAAATCAGGCGATCCGTCCGGATGCCAGCCAAACTTCTGAATACGGGTAGCACGATGCTTGGTCTCCACTCCCGGCGCATGGAGCGCATGGTAAACAATCCAATCCTCCTGATCATCAGGCGACTTGGTAAAGCTGTTATGTCCGGTTGCGTATACCCCGTTCTCCACGCTCTTCTTAAATACCGGCTGCATCGTTTTCTTCCAGGAATCCGCAGCCATCGGATCGGCCGAATCCTCCATGGTCAGCATCCCAAGCGAATAATCCTCGGACCAGGTCGTGCTGGCGGAATAAATAAGGAATACTTTTCCGTTACGCTTCAGCATAACAGGTCCCTCATTTATGGCCATGCCTCCTTGCTTCTCCCATTCCAGGGTTGGTGCCGTCAGCAAGGTCTGTTCTCCGGTTAAGGTCCACGGATTCGTCATCCGCATGATATAGATGGCTGATCCGTAATCCGGAAAGTGACCATATCCGGCGTACAGGAAGTACAGCTGCTCTCCCATCTCAAGAACGGTTCCGTCCAGACCGGGTACGGGAGTCTGCAACGCGCCCTTCCACTTCCACTTGCCCTCAAGCGGATCCGCCTGCTCATTCTCCAGGACGCAAATCCGGCGGGTATCATCCCCTCCTCCATCATTAGCGGTGTAGTAGATGTACCATTTGTTATTCAGGAAGTGAATTTCCGGCGCCCACAGATTGCTGCTGTACGAGCCTCCAGCCTCAGGTGTCCAAATTGTTTGCTTGCGCCCCCCCGCAAGTCCCGTCAAGCTGGCGGATTGCGTCAGTTCCAGACGGCTTCCCAGCGTACACATGTAGTAGTAATAACCGTCCGTATGCTTATACACCCATGGATCGCCAGCGTTTGCAACAATAGGGTTACAGAATGTCTTAGCTTGTGTCATCTACTCTCTCCTTTTCTTGCTCCTTCAGCATTACGTCTTTCATCTCCTATTATCTAGGAGACTCCCCTCGGCGAACAATTACGAAAGCGCTTTATTTTTTGTTCAAAAAGCGGAATAGCCAAATCGATTTCGACGGTCGAAAAAAAGCCGTCTCTTGGAGCAATGCCATTAAGATAGACTTAACTTAATGACTTTGCCCCAAGAGACAGCTTCATAGGAATCGTTATTTCATGTTTTGTTTGCGCCATTCGAACGGTGTTACCCCAGCCGCTTTCACGAAGAAATCATAGAACCGGCTGGAGGAGGTGAAGCCAACCTCGGAGGAAATCGATTCGATGGCTTTGTCGGTCTGCCGCAGCAGACGCTTCGCCTCCTCCATCCGCAGATTAATCATGTATTGCTTCGGCGATACGCCAACGATCTCGGTAAACTTCTTGCGCAAATTGCTCTCCGATACAAAATGCTTGGAGGCCAGCTCATGAACCGTAAGCTGACTATAGAATCTGGCGTGAATTTCTTTCAGTACTTCCTGAATAATCGCCTGATCATTCTTGCTTCGGGCCGTTTGGGAAGAGGGGGCTTGATATCGCTGGAATAAGACGATCACCGTCTCGAAAGCGATTCTCATTATATTGAAGGAATCCATGCTGCCCCGATCTTTCTTCCATTCCTTCTCCAGCTGGCTATAGCTGATTTCCGCCCACTCGGTATCTTCCTCGTCAAGCTGAATATGTTGAATTCGATTACATTCGTATCCGGCATGAAACAGAAACCGGGATTGGAGCGGAATTCGCTCATGGCTGAAATGAACGGATACCCCTCTCCAAGGCTTCGTGCAAACAAAGCCGTGATGCAGCCCGGGAGGAATCAGGATCAAGCTTCCCGCGCTAACCTTTATGTTTTGTTCCGGGGAACTGTAATAGCCTTCGCCATCCAGAACCAAAGTCAATTCGTCGTAATCATGAGAATGCGAGATAAAAAGACCGTCTCCCTCTTCCAAATGAAAGGTATGCGGCTTGAAACGGTCGATGCTTATAATAAAGCTTTCATTGCATTGCTCCATCTTCCATCCCCCTTTTTCCTTTGCATGCTCTCTCTCCTGAAGCTCTATTAGGAAATTATAGCAATAATTTCAAGAGATGCTCAAGGAAAAGGAAGTATGGAAGGTGGACAAATCTATTGATCTTTCTTCAACTGATCCAACGTAGCGGAACCATCCCTTATTGCCATTATTGTTCCAAAGCTGGTATTTTGACGATTATGGTCGTTCCGCATCCCAACCGGCTAACGATGTCTACTACGCCGTAGCTATCTCCGAACAGCAGCTTTATTCGGTTATTAATATTAGGCAGCCCGATGCTTTTCCCCGATCCTCTGTCCGAATACTCCGCATTCAGCTTCTCTCTTAGCTGTCTAAGCCTCTCCTCATCCATTCCTCTTCCCGAATCCGTTATCGTGAAGCATATGTCTCCATTGGCATCGAAATGGCCGCTTACCTTAAGCTCTCCTCCTGCATCCACTCTCTCAAGTCCATGGTAAACGGCATTCTCCACAATGGGCTGCAAAATCATTTTTGGTGTTTGCAGGTTCAATAGCTTCTGGTTTATGCGCACTTCCATTGCAAATTTGTTCTCATATCGAATAGAGATAATATTCAAATAAGCCTTAATGCATTCGATTTCTTCGCTGATCCGTACCAGCTCATCCTCTTTCACGCTATATCGGAAAATCTTGGACATACACGAGGTAATTTGAGCGATTTCCTTGCTGCCGTATTCCAGCCCGATGCCGCTGATGCAATTTAAAGTATTATAAAGAAAATGCGGATTGATTTGACTTTGTAGAGCGGAAAACTCCGCCTGCTTCTTATTGAGCTCCGATTCGTATAATCGTGCTTGCGTGCTAATAACATGGCTGGACATATTCTCCATTTTATCAATCATCCGATTGATATCGTAAGCGAGCACCCCAACTTCATTCGTCGAACGGACCTTTACTCTAAAGCCCTCCCGCTTGCCGATTTTCCTCATATCCGCTACAAGGCCCATAACCGGCCGCGTCAAATTATTCAGGAAGAAATAACCGAGAATAAAGAGGCTCAGAATGATTCCGATTCCGGCTACAATGCTGTTGTGTTTAATGGGGTTCATGTCCGCCGTCAATTCATGAACCGGAATAATACTGACGATGCTCCACCCGTCTGCTTGTTCCAGACCTTTCTCCTGGACGATAACCTTCTCCCCGTTAATCTTCGTTTTCACTCCGCTTGTCAAGCTGTCCCGGTCCGCCGACAGGATATCCTCGAACAAAACGCCGCGGAAGCCTGCCTGGTTGGAAGCTATAACTTCGTTGCTGCTGTTCAGAATATACAGGGCGGAGTGAGGCGTAAGCTCCGTGTTTTCGATCAGCTCCTGCAGCTTTCCGATATTGACCATAATGGAACAAAAGCCGGTTCTTTGCGAAAAATGAACGCCGCCTATCGATTCGATAATAGGTGCCACATAAAAGAAATATTTATTTCCTGATTTGCCGTCTTTCAACAAATCCGTAAACCTTCCTTCTTTTAAAGCTTCGCTGTCGTTTTTGTACTTATTGATAAACGCGTTATAATGATTCAGGAAAAAGATATCGCCGGTTTTCGAATCGACGCTGTAAACCTTTCTGCCTTCATTATCATTAATGACAATGCCGCTTACATAGGAATTGAAGGATCTCATGTACTCCATCAGGTCGATGACGTAATTGCCGATATCGATATCTCTCGTGTAATCATTATCCGCCGTTGTAAATTCCTGAATTTTCCTATTATCTACAGCAGTATTCGTGCTGATCTTTATATCGTTAAACACCGAATCGATCTTTTGGCGCGTCTGCTCAATTATTTTATTGCCGTAATTAGCGGCCCTTGTCTGGGTCAGATTATAAAAGCTGAAATAGAAATAAGCCTCCATAAAGGTAAAGATGATGACCGTAAATAACACGATAAGGAAGATCTGATGCTTAAGCTTCAGTCTGCTGATCTTCAAGCTGCCCACTCCGATACGTTAATTTAAAAATCAGCATTTTCTGTACTTTGCGGGGGTTATTCCGCATTGCTTCTTGAATACTTTATTGAAATAATAATAATCCATGATTCCTACCTTTAATGCTACTTCCTCAACGGACATTTCCGTATGCTTCAACAGCTCGCAGGCTTTGTTTATCCTGAGTTCCGTGACATATTCCGAGAAGGTTTTCCCCAAGTTTTTCTTGAACAGCTGGCAGCAATAGACCTGATTAAGGAAAAACTTTGCGGATAAATCTTTTAGATACAGCTTGGTTGAATAGTGATTATCGATATATTTCACCATCTGGGCGAAATAGGAACCGATATCGCCTTCACTTTCGCATTGGCGGTTCAGCTGCCGGATATAGAGAAGGACATCATACAAAAAACCGCATAAGGACTCAAAGTTCTCGAAGCGCTCCTTGAGCTCGGAATAATTGAGGAAGCCCAGCTCCATGTCTTTCAGCTCCTCGTAAAAGGAAGCCAATAATACGCCGACCACCTGATTCCATAAATAAACAACCTCCCCCATGCCGGCATTATTTTTGCTGAAGTCGTTTTTGAGCCTCCCCATGGTATCTTCCAAAGCTTCGAATTGTTTCTCCTGAATAATGACAGAAATGCTATCTATAAAAGGCTTGACTGTATTCAGCTTTTGCTCGAATTCGAATAAACCCTTTTCATCCTCATTTAAAAAGACCTTCGAGGCCGCCAGATCGGATTCCTTGATCAGCTTGGCAACATCCTTGTAATGATTCGAGATGCTGCTGATTCCCGCAGCTTTAATATCTGATCCCACCAAACCCGCCAAAGCAAGTCCCTTCAAATCCGCCAATTTGCCGCTTTTAAGTATGTATAGCGTTTTTCTAGATCCCAGCTCTATCTCCAAGGCATGCTTGACATCAAACCTCTTTTTGCCGCTGATTTGATCGCGATTCGAATAAAGAATAAGCGCGCGATAATAGTCATCATTCGAAGAAGAATCAAAAAAAGGAGTTAAACGGCTCAATTCATGTTCGTCCGCCGACATTAACGCCTCCAGGATAAGGTTATTACGATGGCCTCTTTTGTTGGCAAAATGGACAGCCAGCTTATTAATTAAGGTTTCCGCCAACTCGATATCGATAGGCTTCAAGAAATAATCCAGCGCCCCGTATCTTATTGCCTCCTGCGCATAGGCAAATTCGGCGAAACCGCTTACAACTACAAAGTCGGCATGCTTGCCCTTTTCTCTGGTCATCCTCATCAGCTCTAGCCCGGAAATTTCAGGCATTCTAATGTCCGTAACGATCAGGTCGGGATTTTCCTCGCATATAAACTCAAATGCTTTATGAACGCTTGTGAACTGACCGGTTATTTCAAATCCGTGTTTGCTCCAGTCAAAGGCATTCCTTATCCCTTTAATCGCCCATGGCTCATCATCTACAATAATGACACTATACATAAGTACCTCCCGATAGGTTCTTCTCGTCATAATCGCAGCCATTCACTTTATATGGACAAAGGCCTATGGACCCTTAAGTCCATAGGCTTGCCAGCAAGCCAACCCATTATATCACTTCTTGTTTGCCTGCATCGCTTCGTAAATTTTCACGTTCTCTTCCATAACGGCCTTGCCGCCTGCCGCCATATACTCGTCCACAAGCTTGTCGTATAAGCTGTCGAAATCGGAAGGCTTGCATACAATCAGCTTATCGGTCATTTGCTTGTTCATATCGCCAAGCGTTTTGCCGAACTTGATGTTGGCATCATTTGGCGTATCGTAGAAAAAGGCGGTGTAACCGTCCGTCGTATTGATTTTGTAGGACTGCTCCGCCGTCTCTTCCAATCCGGGATACGAAGCGGATAGGGCTTTAATATTCTTCTCTTGATCGCCAAGCTCAACGCCGTTTACCACCAGGGTATAGTCGAGATTTTGCGGGCTCATTTGCATATTGTCGCCGGTTTGCGCAATAACTTGCGGAATTCCGTCAACCGTTTTGTGGTTTACACCCTCTTCCCCGTATTGCAGGAAAAATAACACTTCGGGGTTTGCCATCCAGTTTAAGTACTTAATCGCCAGCTCCGCATTTTTACTGGACTTCGGAATAAACACATTTAGGCCATTTTCGTTGTAAACCATTTTTTTGTATTTGCCTTCATCGTTTTTAAACGTATCGATCGGAATAAAGTTAGCATCAGGCACATTGGCTTTTAGCGGCTCGCTTATGTTTTGTCTAAACGCGTAATCCCAGTTAGCGCTGAAAAATCCGACTTTGCCGTTTGTCACGTCCGCGTCCGCCTGCTTTGCCGTTTTGTCGAGCGCAAAATCGGGACTGATCAATTTGTCATTGTACAGCTTGTTGAGGAATTTCAGCGATTCCTTGTTTCCTGGCTTTAACCAGTTCGGAGAGGTTACGAAATCCTCCTCCGACTGTTCGCCCCAGAAGGACTCGGCCAAATTGCCGGTGCCGTAATTCATGCCGGTCGCCGCCAATCCCCAAGGAATAACGCCGTCTACGCCTCCGGGATTTTTGTCTCTGAATGCAACAAGAGTATTATATAATTCATCTCTGTTCGTCGGAACCGGCAGCCCTAATTTGTCCAGCCAATCCTTCCGGATGAAGCTGCCGATCCAAGCCAGCGATGTTCGTTTTGCGGGGATCGCCATCTGTTTTCCGTTAAATTGCCCGTAAGTGAGAACGTTCTCGCCCAGATAATTTTTCAGATCCTTACCATACTTCTCAAGCAAATCTTCCAAAGGCATAATGCCGTTGATCTTGGCGTACCGGGATACGGTTGCGCTGTCATAAGTAAAGGAAATATCCGGAGCCTCGTCCGCTGCCATCATAACGTTAAGCTTATCAATCTCCTGCGATCTCGGAACCGGAACAAATTTTACAACCGCATTGTTTGGCTTGCCGAAATGTTCGTTAATATACCTGGTCCAGGTGTTGTTGTTCAGATCCGGCTGGCCTTGTATCCCTCTGTCAAATACCTCCACCGTAAGCGTAGTAGGCGGTCCCGAAGGCGATTTCGTCGCGGTTGAAGCGGCCGAGGATTCGGCAGGTTGATTCTCTTTATTATTGTTATCGCCGCCGCAACCGGCCAATCCGCTGGCTAGCAAAGTAAGAACGGGCAGTAAAACCAACATTTTTTTGTTCATGTTTTCAACCTCGCTTTTTTATTCTTAGTCGTCTTTATGAAATCCTACATGGCCCCAATAATTGTTCACGAAATCCGGCAATTTGGCAACGATCACCACCTTTCCGTACGGCTGCCCACGAGGTATTGCCTTAACCTTTGATAGCCCCCGTCATTACTCCGTCAACAAAATACTTCTGCAGCTTAGGGTAAACCAGCAATATCGGTACGGTAGCAAACATGACGCTTGCAGCCTTTAAGGATTCCGGAACGATAAACGCTCCCGTGCTTCCTTCGCCTTGCTGCGCATCCAGCTGCTGATTGGCGGTAATAATCTGATACAGCTTTAATTGCATCGGGTACAAGTTCTTGTCTGTGATATAAAACAACGCATCCTGGAAGCCGTTCCACCGGTCAACCGCGTAAAAAAGGCTTAAGGTTGCTATAGAAGGCATGGATAACGGAAGTACAACCTTAACCAGAATGCCCCATTCATTACAACCGTCGATCGCGGCAGCTTCCTCCAGACTTTCCGGAAGAGACGAGAAGAAGGTTTTCAGTATGATCATATTAAAGACGCTTAAAGCGCCAGGCAAGATCAGACTGCTCATCGTGTTCATCATGTCCAGGTTTTTCACCAGGATATAGCTAGGAATGAGTCCTCCGCTGAAATACATCGTAAATACCATAGCGGTCAACAAAAAATTTCTACCCATAAGTCTTTTCTTCGTAAGCGGATAAGCGGCGCATATGGTTAAAAACATGCAGCATGCGGTAAACAAAATCGTAAGTACAATGGTATAACCAAGGGTATAAAGCATATCGATATCGCTCAGAATCGTTTTATAGGTTTCGAACGTGAGTTCTACCGGCCAAAGCGAAACCTTTTGCGATATTATCGCATTATTCGAGCTTAAGGAAAGCGCTATCATATATAGGAAGGGAACAAGACAGGTTATTGAAACCGCCGTTATGAATAATACAATCAGCATATCTACGAGATTCGTTTTTGATTTGTTCAACAAACTCACGCCCTTTACCAGATTCCATTCTCGCCGATTTTTTTAGCAACGTAATTGGCCGATACGAGAAAGAGCAGCCCTACAACCGATTGGAACAATCCGACAGCAGTTGCCTGGGAGAAATCGCCGGATCCAATCCCTATCCGGTAGACATAAGTGCTGATAACATCGGAGTAGTCGCTGACAAGAGAATTTCCCATGACGAATGGCCGGTCGAATCCGATCGAGACCATTCTACCGATCTGCAGAATAAGCAGAATGATGATAGTTGGTTTGATGCCCGGCAGAGTAATATGCCAAATTTTACGAACCCTGCTGCAACCGTCGATGTCTGCCGCCTCGTACAGATCCTTGTTTATACTGATCATGGCGGCCAAATATAGGATGGTTCCCCAACCTGCACTCTGCCATATCCCGATAGCCACGTACATGATCAGCCAGTTTGTCTTGTCGGAGAGAAACTCGATTTTGCCAAGACCAAGGCCGGACAACATCGTATTCGCCATGCCGCCCGACGAGAACATCAGGTATACCATGCCTCCGATAATGACCCACGACAGAAAATGCGGCAGGTACAGAACGGTTTGCGTCAGTTTTTTGAATCGCGTAAACCTAAGTTCGTTTAACAAAATCGCCAGAATAATCGGTGCCGGGAAGCCTGCAGCCAAATCGAGAAGATTAAGAACAAGCGTATTTGTTAAAGCCCGGTAAAAGCTGTCCTGTTCAAAAATAAACCGGAACACGTCAAGCCCAACCCATTCGCTTCCGCTAATGCCCTGAAAAATGTTGTACTCCTGGAAGGCCATCAACACGCCATAGATTGGCGCATATTTGAAAATCGCGATATATGCCATTGGCAGCAGCAAAAGGGCGTATAACAAAAAATCTCTTTTGATGTTTTGAACGATTCGGTTTTTTTTCCTTATTTTGATGCGCTGGCTATCTCTGCCTAAAACCGCTTTCAATTTTATCAATCCCTCTTTCCGTATAAGGTGAGCTCATGTAAAAAATTATACCTGCTAGGATTTTTAATAAAATGTAATTTATTAAGTGAGGTTTGTAATAAATTAAAATAACAAAAAGCACGCCATAAAACAGCGTGCTTTTACTCCAACGTTTGGTTCCAACCCTTGCCCCCAGCCTTGCGCAGGGGCCCGAATGTTATTTTAGAGATTACTTAAATTGGCCTGCGTCGATCGCTTTTTGCTTCTCATCCAGAATTTCCTGGTAGCCGGCATCCAGATAAGTCTTCTTCGCGTCTCCATAGACTTTGTCGAACTGATCCTCCGGAGCCATAGCCACCTTCACGTACAGCTCCTGGAATAGCGAGTTCAGATCGGCTTTGTACTCGTTTACTTTCTCGAGAACAACACTGAACAGAGCATCCGGCGTACGGAATTCCGCTAACTTCTCAAAATTATTCAGCACATCTTCAGCCAAGTTCTCGTAGCCGGGAGGCGACCAATTTTGCAAGTAGGCTTTGCGCGTTACAGCCGGATCCGTGTATTGCACAACTTCACTGACGAGTGCGAAATAGTCTTTATTGTTGTTCTGGGACAGTACGGATTCCCCTTTGTAATCCGGATTCTTAACGGCAAGACCGTCTGCATCCAGCGTATAGTTCTGACCTTCAACACCGTTCTGGAGGTAGAACAGGTTCTTCGGCTGGCTCATCCATTCGAGGTACATCCATACAGCGGCACGTTCCTCATCCGTCGATTCATAGTTGATCCCCATAATCAAGCCGAATGGCCAGTATGCGCGGCCTTGCGGCTTGTTGCCTTCCGGAACTCCAGCCGTACCCGGAAGCACCGCAAATTGCGCATTCGGATTGTTCTTCAGTGTAGCGGTCAGCACATCGGTATTGCTAGCGAGATAGAAGCCGTATGTGCCTGTTTTGCCTGCAACAAATTCCGCTTTCGTCTTCGCATCGTCATTGCGCAAATAGAATTCTTTGTCGATCAGCCCATGATTGTACTGGTAGTTCAGATTTTTCAGGTACTTCTCTGTTTCCTTCGTAGTCAGGTCCGCTACGCCAAGATCGGAATACAGCGCACGGTATTTCGGGTCAATCGGCCAATCACGGAAGGCATAGTTGAAGGTATAGTTGTTCTGCAAGAGGGATGCGCCTGCAACGCCAAGTCCAGCCGCTTTCCATTTCTCCAACATTTCGTTATATTTCTCAAGGGAGGTCAGATCCTCCACTTTCATGCCAACCTTCTCCACCCAATCTTTGCGGATCAGCGTGGTGAAGTTATCGGCTGGCGGACGCTGTGCAAAGAAGAATACGTTTTTGCCGTCTACGACACCGTATTGCTTGATTGTCTCGCTCATATTTTTCCAGTAAGTAGGCGCGTAGTTGGCGATTTCATCGTAGTCCAGCTCCTGCATGACATCCTCGCCGTAGTAGGCAAGCGCTTGCGGCATATCGTAGTGGAAAATAATATCCGGAGCCTTGTGCGAAGCAAGCAGCTGCTCATAGTCCGTAATTTCGCTGTTTCTTGTGATCGGTATGAATTTGACGTCGATGTTATACTTATCGCCGAATTCCTTTTGAATCCAGCGCGTATAGTAGTTATCCGATACATTCCAGCCTTCGAAAGCGCGTTCATAAACCGGAATCTGAAGAGTAACCTTCTCCGGGAAGCCTTTCGAATAATCCGGATACTTGCCTGCCGGGCTTTCGCTTGGCGTATTGCTAGCTGTGTCGCTTGCGGAAGGAGAAGGTTCGGTAGAGCTCTTTGTATTCGAATTGTTGTTATTGGTGCAGCCAGACAAAATGCTGAATACCACAAACAAAGCCATAAACATGGATACCATATTTTTTTTGCTCATTGCTTGTTCCCCCAATAATTAATTTTCGTATTCGAGGTTATTCCTTCACGGCCCCAAGCATAACGCCTTGGACAAAATACTTCTGGATAAACGGGTACACGCAAATAATGGGAAGAGTCGCGAATACCACGCAGGATGCTTTAAGGACTTCGGGATTACTGAGCGATACCTGAGTCGCTTCCAGCTGGAAGCTTTCGCTCGCTTGAATAACCAGGTAATACAACTTCAGCTGCAGTGGCCGCATATCCACGTTTTGCTTGATGTAAAACAATGCGTCTTGGTACGTATTCCAGCGCCCAACCGCATAAAAGAGAGATAAGGTTGCAATGATTGGTTTGGACAGCGGCAGCACAATGCTGACAAGAATCCGGAAATGTCCGGCCCCGTCAATCCTTGCCGATTCTTCCAGACTGTCCGGTATGCTGCTCGACAGTGCCGTCTTCATGATCAGCAGGTTAAAGGCGCTGAAGGCCGGCGGCAGGATAATAGACCACATGGTGTCCAGCAGCCCCAGGTTGTTAACGAGCAAATATTCGGGAATGATACCGCCGCTGAAGTACAGGGTGAAGATAAAGATAAACGTCAGCACGGTACGTCCCTTTAGTTGCTTGCGGGATAACGGATATGCGGCGCATATAGTTATGATCATTCCAATGATCGTGAACAGCACCGTTACAAGAACCGATACATACAAGGAGCGCAAAATACTGTGGTCCGCGAAAATTTTCTTGTAGGCCTCGAATGTAAAACCTTCCGGCCAGATGAAAACTTTATTCGCGATAACAAATGCGTCTTCGCTTAAAGATTTGGATACGACATGCAGAAACGGCAGCAAACAGGCCAGCGAGGCAATGATGATAAAGAGGTGAATAAGCACATCCCAAATATCAAACCGCCTTCTGCGATGAACAGCAAGTGTGCTATTCGTTGCTTTCATGGTCACCTCTCCTAAAAAGAATTGCCACGTGTCTTTGGTTTGTTGGAAATTCTTGCTTCGTAAGCATAAGCCTATAAAATTCCGTCCTCGCCAAGCTTCTTCGCAATCCGGTCCGCAGCAAGCACAAGCACAAGTCCGATGACAGCCTGGAATAATCCAAGCGCCGTTGCCCGGCTGAAGTTGCCGCTCTCAATCCCCCAACGATACACCAATACGGGAATCGTAACCGTGTATTCCGTCGTAGCCTTGTTTTGCAGGGCAAATACGCGCTCGAATGAGCCCTCCATGACTTTGCCGAGATTCATAATAAGCAAGGTAACAATCGTTACGCGAATCGATGGCAGCGTCACGTTCCATACCTTCCTCCAGCGCCCGGCGCCGTCAACGATGGCTGCTTCGTACATTTCCGGGTTGATGCTGCTGATCGAGGCAAGGTAGATGATCGTTCCCCAGCCCATGCTCTGCCAGACGCCAATCGCCAGATAACTGATCAGCCAATTGGTATCGTCCTGCAGGAACGGAATCCGGTCGCCTCCCATCATGGCAATGAGATTATTGATCGCGCCGTTACTCTCGCTGAGCAGCTGATAAGCAATCGCTCCGATAATAATCCACGATAGAAAATGCGGCAGATACAGCAGCGTCTGATTCACCCGTTTAAACCTTACGCCTCTTACTTCGTTCAGCAGCAAGGCCAGCACAATCGGCATCGTAAAGCTGAACAACAGATCAAGACTGTTAAGCAGAAGCGTATTGCGTACGGCCCGGCCAAAGTCATGCTTGGCGAATATCTCCTGGAACACTTGGAAGCCTACCCAATCGCTGCCCCAGAACCCTTTTGCAATCTTATAGTTTTTAAAAGCAAGAATGAGGCCTGACATCGGTGCGTATTTGAAGGTTAGTACAAAAGCCAGCGGAATCAATAACAACGCGTAGAGCTGCCAATCCCGCCGAAGATAATACGTCATCCCTCGTCTGTTTAATCCGAGGGGCTTTAAAGCGGTTTCATTTTGTTGTGAAGCGCTTTCAACTTTCACGTTCTCACCCCCTCAACCTTTAACATCCCCCGGCCCTTGTGCTCGCTTCAGACATCGTCCGTGGCTGACCTCATCATACCCCCGCTTTTTCCAAACGGTAAATCTTGAGTATTGATTCTCCCTGTCATTTTTGATTGCAAAGGCATCATTTCTGCTTATCCGGCGCGTTTTTTGATCAAATCTGATAGGCATGAGCAAAAATAAAAGCTGTCCTGCAGGCGGCATGACAGCTCTTTTTTTTTGCTTACGATGATTTGGATCTCGACGTCTTGTAGCTGCTTGGAGGCATCCCTTCATACTTGCGGAAAAAACGGTTAAAGCTTTGAACGTTATAGTAGCCCACTTCGGAAGCAATTTGCGTGATCGTCATTTTTGATTCGATTAGCAGCTGCTTCGCCTTCTCGATCCGCAATTGATTCATATAATCGATGAGGCTTTTGCCGGTTAACTCATAAACGATCTTCCGCATATAGGAATAGCTGATGCCAATCTCCTTCGCCATTTCCTCGAACACAATTTCCTTTCGGAAATGTTCCTCCAGATAACGAATAATTCGTTCGCCGTGATTCGCTTCTCCCGTACTCCGCTCCAGATGCTGAACAATCTCGGTAAAGAAATCGCGTAGATTGTTCTCCAGTTCGTCAAGCGTGTCGGTGGATGCGATCGCCGAGTAGATGTTGCCCCGTCCGGAGAAGATCCGCGACGTGCTGATGTTGTTTTCCCGGAGATGACGGATGGTAACGCCAAGCAGCTGATTGTAAATAAACAGGATATTGTCATAGGAAACGTTGGCATCGGCATGAATATCGGACCGGATACGATCCAGTTCCTTCAAAATGCTGCCTAAGTCGGCACGCTCCAGGAAATTCACGATACGCCGCTCGCTGTTTGTCGGGTACATATATTTCTTGCCGCGGTCATCATCGGGCTTCCAGTAAAAAATACAGCCGCTCCCCTTGATCATGCGTTGTTTGATTGCATCCGTTGCCTCCGCAACCCGCCCTGGGATCGATTCCCTGAATTCCGTCCGGCCGCTGACTCCGGTCGTAACCGAATGGCCAAGCAGATCAAGCGCCGTATCCCGGATTTGAACAAGCGTAGCCTTTATTCTTTGAAGATCGTTATCCATTTCTTCCTGCCCGAAATTAATCACAAATACGAAGCAGCCGTCGCCTTGGTAAATCCCCCGGGCATGCAGACCTTCCGGGAACAAGCTCTCGCATTTCGAGAGCAATAGATAACGGTGAAAGCTGCGGGTCTCAGGGTTATTCTTGCTGACGTATCTTCTGTACCGGTCGATGGAGACAACCGCAACGGTGTAATAGGGCTCAGGGAACATTTCCGCGATCTGTTTCTTCACTTCGCCCCGAAGCAACTGATGAATCGATAAGCTTCGGGTATCCTGCTCCCGCTCCTGAAGCAGCGTATGCAAGCCTTCCTCCTCTTCCTGCATCCGCCTGAACGCCGACTCCAGGAAGGCCAGCTCGTTTTTGTTCGTGCCGCCATGATTGCTGCGCTCGCGCATCATTCGGACAAGCCTCCGTACCGGCTGGGATAACCAGGTGGCCAGCAATACGGCAAGAATGGTGCCTGCGATAATGATCACACCCGTAATAAAAATAATGCTTTTCTGCAGGTTATACGTCTTGGTCATTAACTGGTCCATCGAATAAATATTTACGTTCCACCAGCCGAGCTGCTCCGAGCGGGACCACGTATACAGCAGCCGTTCGCCGTTCAATACATGGTAGGCATAACCTTCCCTTTTGCCTTTGCTTAGGATTTGCTTGATAAACGGCTGCTTATTGCCGTCCGTCAGCAGCAAGGACTTGTCATTGTGCGAAATAACCGTGCCGTCGGATTTCAGAAGCATAAAACCTTCAGAGCCCGGTTCAGAGGATTTCAAATAGCCGGCAATCTGACTCTCCTTCAAATTTACGACAATCGTTCCACGCGTAGTCGTTGACAGGCGGTTTAACGGCAAAACATAGGATACAACCTGCATGCCGGATTGCAATTGGCGAGGGTACCAGACGCCTCCAATTCCTCTCCGGCCGGCAAGCGCGTTCTCCATCCAATCTACCGGTTCGTAACGGTCAAGCGTTGTAATTCCCCGGTCGGTCGAGACCACGTAATCCGCCTCGTCAAGCAGGAAATAGGTAGAGTATACGCCATCCACGCGGTGGTTCAGACTCGCCAGCTCATTTAGTATTCTTAGCGCGCTGGACACATCGCTATAATCCGAATTAAGCGCCGAGTACGTCCTGAAGCTGCGGATCCGGTCAAATATATTCGTGCCGGCCAGCTGGACCGCATCCTGCGCCAGATTGCTTAGAGCATTCTCGTTAAGCTCCCTGTTCGCGATAAGCCCCTCAAGCGAGGTGTCCGCAATAGCGTCTTCCGAATAACCCACGATTTGAGTGCCGCTGTACCAGGTCAGAATGGCAGTAGGAATAGCCATGACACAGATCAGAATCAGCATCAGCTGAAGCATCATGGGAAATCGTTTCATCCGCCCGTCCTCCTATCGTTTCTCGTAATAGCCATGGAGTCCCTCTAAGCTGGATTTTTGTAAGCGCTTTAAATTTGTTATAAAAAAAACACCGTCCAACTAACAATCTATCAATCTATCAATCTATCAATCTATCAATCTATCAATCTTGGATAATTATACACTATAAAGAACTGCTGGGTCTATTTCCCTATTTGAATTTTCACTATAAAAATAAGCCAGCCGTATGAAGAGCGGCTGGCTTATAGTTGAACCGGACTGCTATGCTGTTATACCCCTATTCTATGCCTGATTAAGCTTAATGATCTGCACGTCATAACCTTTAAGCTCCGTTGCGCCGCCTTGGACGCTGGCTCCCGTAAGCAGATCAATCCCGGTTTGCTCTCCAAGCGCAACCGTAACGGCATCCGCATTGTGATTAAGCACAAACAGATAATCCTGGCCGTCTTTGGAGCGGATCGTTGTCTCCACGCCTTCCGGCGTGCCGGAGACAAGCGGCTTGATGCCGCGGGAAGCGCATAGCTGAGGCAGCCAGTCCTGCAGGAAGGCATCTTCCGGGCTTGTCGCCAGGTACCAGGCTTCGCCTTCGCCAAACTTGTTAACCGTTAGGGCAGGCATGCCGCGGTAGAAATCATCCCCGTATACGGCCTTTACTTCGGCGCCTTCCGAATGAATGAGATCGCAGAGCATGCCGCATTCGTATTCCGCCTTCGACCCAAGCGTGTTGTCGGACAGAACAATCCGGTTGCGCTGCGAAGGAAGCAGGGCATCGATCTCTTCCGCCCAGATGCCGAATAAGTTGCGCAGCTTGCCCGGATAACCGCCCAGCGTTACCAGATCGGTCTCGTTTACGATACCGCTGAAGTAGGTTGTAATAACCGCGCCGCCGGCTGCCGTATAGGCTTCCAGCTTCTCGGCCACGCCATCCTTCACCATGTACATGACCGGCGCAATAACCAGGTCGTATCCGCTCAGGTCCGCTTCCACGCTGACCACATCGGCCGCAATGCCGGCACGGTACAGAGCATCATAGAATTTATGAGCTTCATTCACGTATTTAAGAGCAATGGACGGACCGCTGGACATTTCAATCGCCCACCAGTTTTCCCAATCGAACAGGATCGCAGCCTTTGCTTTCACTTTCGCATCCAGCAAAGTATCTCCCAGCTTTCCAAGCTCTGCGCCAAGCTCCGCGCATTCGGGGAATACGCGGGTATGCTCGTGGCCGACATGCTCGATAACCGCGCCGTGATATTTCTCGCATGCCCCGATGGAACGGCGCAGCTGGAAGAACAGGATCGTATCCGCTCCGCGCGCAACGGCCTGGTAGCTCCATAAGCGCATAACGCCCGGACGCTTAAGCGAGTTGTACGGCTGCCAGTTCTGCTGGCTTGGCGTCTGCTCCATCAGCATAAACGGCTGGCCGTCCTTCAGGCCTCGCATCAGGTCATGCATCATGCCGGTATAGCTGTGCGGCGTATCGAAGCGCGGGTAGTTATCCCAGGATATAACGTCCATATGCTTCGCCCATTTATGATAATCCAGCTTTTTGAAAGCGCCCATCAGGTTGGTTGTAACCGGAATATCCGGCGTAATCTTCTTGACTGCTTCGTACTCCAGCTTGTAGCACTCGAGCAGGCTGTCCGAATGGAAACGCATGTAGTCGAGCGACAGACCTTGGAAGTTTGTCTCCGTCCGGCCGTTGGCGCCGTACCATTCCTCGCTGCGGCCGCTTGGCAGAACGATATCCTCGAAGTCGTAGAAAATATGACCCCAGAATGCCGTATTCCAAGCTTTGTTTACTTCTTCGATCGTTCCGTAACGATCCTTAAGCCATACGCGGAATGCCGCTTCGCAATTGTCGCAATAGCAGTTGCCCGCGCCGCCGTATTCATTGTTGATATGCCAGATGAGCAGGGCCGGATGATCTTTGTACCGCTCGGCAAGCTTCTCCGCCATACGCACGGAATACTTGCGGAAGGTTGGGCTGTTCGGACAGGAGTTATGGCGCCCGCCGAACTTGCGTTTGTTGCCGTTGAAATCGACTTGCAGCACATCCGGATATTTACGGGCCATCCATGCGGGATGCGCCGCCGTGCTTGTAGCCAGACAGACGCCAACGCCGTCCGCATGAAGCTTGTCCATCACCTCGTCGAGCCAGCCGAAATCATAGGTATCCTCGTCAGGCTGGTTTTTTGCCCAGGCGAACACGTTAAGAGTTGCCACATCGATTCCGGCAAGCTTGAACATCCGTAAATCCTCGTCCCAGACTTCCTTCTCCCATTGATCCGGATTATAGTCACCACCATACCAAATCTTCGGTTTTTTCGTATTTATCATCTTGTCACACCTCTTTGTATATGATAAAACTGCATTATATTCTTCTATTGTAAGCCTTCACATTGCCGTTACCTATATAAAATTAATGATTTCGCATATAAAAATATGGAGGTTCCTATGATGCGACGTGTCGTGCCCGCCTTCCCTTCGGAGCCGCTGCCCCTGCAGCTCGAAACGATTGGCTTCAATCCCGATCAGGAGACTTTGGACAGACCGGAGGGCTATCCCTATTTCCACTGGCTCCAAACCTTGGAAGGCGAAGGCGAATTAACGGTTAGCGGTCAAACCTGGAAAATGAATGAGCGCTCCGGCGTCCTTCTTGCCCCGGGCACAGCGCACCGGTACGAGGCCAGAAACGGCTGGTGGCAGACGGGTTATATTACGTTTCGCGGAGGTATGGCTGCCAGTATCGTGCAGTCATTCGGCTGGGGAAGCGCCGAGCGCTTTCAATGGGAGGCCGGCAACGACCGGATTAGCGATCAGCTATTCAACATGCTGACCTTTGCCGAAGCCGGAAGCGATCCATCCGGCTGGCAGTCATCGGCCGATTTGTACCAATTCCTGACGCTCCTTCGGACCAACGCCCGCACGGACAACCGCCCGTCCATGTCCAAACGGCTGGAGCGGCTTCAAGTGCTGCTGGCCTGGCTGGAGCAGCACTTCGCCAACCCGGAGATCGGATTGGCCGACATGGCCGTGCAGCTTGGCATCGGCGAGAGGCAGCTGAACGAAAGATTCCGCGAGCTGTTTGGCCAAACGGCCTATTCGTATCTCATTCAGCTGCGGATCCGGAAAGCGAAGGAATGGCTGCCTTCCCGGCCGGACTGGACCGTACGCCGTATTGGCGAAGCGGTAGGCTTTCGCGATGCGAGCCATTTCGTCTCCACCTTCCGCCAAAGGGAAGGCATGACGCCGGAGACTTACCGGAAGCTGTATGGACGTTAACCAATGAAGGGATCCGCATTAAAAAAGGTACAAGCCGTGTTCGGGACACAGCTTGTACCTGTAAGGTTAATGGCGGCGGTACATATGCGAAAAGCCCTCGCGCAAGTTAAACTTGCGCAAGGGCTCTTTCTCTGCGTACGACAAACAGGATCCACCATCCCAGGAGTCCGCCAAAGCCATTAAGAATAAGATCATCGACATCAAAGCTGCCCATCGCGAAAACAAGCTGCGAGCATTCCAGGGCCAGGCTTAAACCAAACGAAAGCGCAGCTGCACCAAGGAAGGAAATGGAGTCATGCTTCGTCCATAAGCCAACAAGAATTCCGCAAGGCAGGAAGATCGCGATATTGCCGAACAGATTTACCTGTTCGTGACGCTCCGACAGCCCGTGAAGATTTTGCGAGATTGATTTGAACGGGGTAAAATTGGCCCGCTCCAGACCGTACCGCATATATTCCGGATACTCTAACGTCCAGTGAAGCTTTTGCCATAGAAACGCTATGTTAACCGAGTTGAACTTAAACAAGATCACCTTAAGCAAAAGATAAAGATAGAATAAAAAAAGAACCGATAGAATGCTGCCTTTTGTGTATTTCATCATAAATGTCCCTGCCCTTCTGTTAAGCCAATTGCCGCCTGCGTTGACTTAATCAGAATAAGACTCAATGTTTAAAAATTAAGCAGGGCAAATCTAAAGTTTTTCTTAATTATGCTGCGCCCAGCATTGGGTTTCCGTCGTGACCGATTCGCCCGTTTGCAGGGATTGCTTCATCATTAGCGCCAGATAATGATCCTGGCAGGCTTCCGCCAGGCTATAGAAATCTTCGCCGCCGGCAGCATATACTCCCATCTTCTCCAGGCATGCCGCCACCGCGATTTCGTCGTCGGTCAGACGAGCCGGCGCCGTGTCATTCTTATACACGACCTGCTCGCCTAAGTGAAGGCCCTTCAGATAATAGCCTTCCAAATTGCCGTCCAATCCTGCCTGCTGACGGGTCATCTGCAAATGGACCGGCGTCAAATGATCAAGCAAGTAACGGACGTCAAAGTTGTTGATTTCGCCTCGGTCCCCTCTCACAAGCACGCGCGGCGAACGGATCCAGGAGAAATACTGGTCTCCGGTAAAATCGTAAACGCCGTATTTTCCGCCAAAATCAAACGACGCCATAACCTGCTCCGATTGCTTTATTTGACTCTCTGCCGGCGGACCGGAACGGCCCGGACCTTCCATTATCGGCGAAGCGAAAGCCGCGGCGCGAATGCTTGCATTCTCGAAGCCAATGCCGAGATAGCGGCGAATCAGGCTGATACCATGATAATCGTGAGCGGACGATACTTGAGCCTGGGTCACCTGGCCAAGCTTGCCGGAGCGGACGATAGCCAGCCTCCCGGCGTGATTCGGCTGAAACGCATATTGCTCGGCAACCTGAACCCGTCCCTTGCCGCCGACCTGCCGGTATAACGCGATAAGATCCTCCAGCTTCTCGGCGGGCGGCGTCTCGCATAATACCGCAACATCGCGTCCCGTCAATTCGAGGATTACGTCCGGAGCAACCTTCCTCGGTACGCTGACGACAACAAACGCAAGAGAACCGGCTTCCAGCATCGCGGCAGCCGTGCGGAACGTCGGCACTCCCCATGCTTGCTCGAATGCTCTGCCCTTCTCCTCATCGCGTACAACTACGCCTGCAACATCAAATCGTTCGGGCAGCGCCTTTGCGATACGCAGAAAAAACTCGCTGCGCCAGCCGCCCCCTATAATGCCAAACCGTACAATGCTCATCATTTCCTCCCGTTACCCCGCAAATTTTACGAATACGCCTTTCTTTACCCAGTATACCAGCTACGGACAAGCAGCAAAAAGCCCGCAGTCCGAAAGGTTTCCGGACTACGGGCATTGAAACAAGCTGAACAATCAGCCTGAGCTCTTCTCGCTAAGATGATTATAGACGGAAGCAATGTCAGGCACCGCTGATGACTGCCGGATAGTCAGTGAAGGGGAAAGCACGATCCGTTCACTCTCTTCTCCCGGCTGACTGATCTGGCGGACAAGAAGCTGCACCGCTCTTTGCCCCATCTGTTCAATCGGCTGGGCGACCGTTGTCAGCGGCGGATCCGTGACGGAGGCAAGCACCGTATCGTCAAATCCGATAATCGAGCAATCCTGCGGAATCCGCAGCCCCAGCTCCTTGGCCGCGCGGAGCGCGCCAATGGCCAGCAGATCGTTGCAGCAAAAAATCGCCGTCGGGCGGTCCTTCATCTGAAGCAGCTCCCAGGCCCTGTCCTTGCCATCCTTATGGCCGCAGCTGACGACAAATAACGGGTCCAGCATCAGTCCCGCCGCTTCGGCGGTCTGCCTGAACCCCCGTACCCGCTCCCTGCTGCTGCTGATCGAGCCTTGCTCGGCCAGAACGGCAAGCCGGGTATGGCCAAGCGAGATTAGATGACCGGCTGCGGCAGCCCCTCCCGCATAATCGTCCACAACCACAGTCGGAACCTCTACGGTAGGAAACTCCCTAGCCAGCAGGGCAACCGGAACTCCCCCCTGCAGCAGCGGGTTTAATACGGACAGTTCCTTCAAGCCGGTACTGATAATAACGCCATCGACGTTTTTTTGCTGCAGCAGGACGGCATAATGCTCAACCTTCTCGTCCTTGTTGTCCGTGCTGCATATAAAGACGCTGTAGCCATGCCGCTGCCCTTCATCCTCAACCGCCCTTGCGATCTCAGCGAAAAAAGGATTAGAGATGTCCGGCACAAGCAGACCTATTGCATACGTTTTTTTACCGGTAAGCGCGGATGCGATCATGCTTGGCTTATAACCCATGCGCAGCATGATTTGCCTGATCTCTTCCCGGCGCTCCTCGCTGATTTTCCCCTTGCCGTTAATGACAAGGGATACGGTAGCAATGGATACGCCGGCTTCTTTAGCTACATCATATATGGTCGCTTTCATCATTGACGATTCTCCAATCGCGCGAAACATGTTTAAGTCCATTATGCGCGCAAAGGAGAGCGCTTTCAACGTTTATCTGGAATATTTGTAAATTGCTATTATGAGCTCAAATTTTCGACTTCAACCGATAGAACGTTTTTAAACCGGCGCATTTCCTCGTAGATCGAAGTCGTCGGATACAGCTCTCCGGAGGACAGGACAAGCCGGATTTGCATCCGGCCGTCCCCAATGTCCTTGATCGTTGTATGCTTGATCTGATGATCCGACCGGATGCTTGCAAGCATCCCGTCCAGCTCGGCCGAACGGTCGAAGGTCAGGCAGACCGATACGTCGCGCTCCCGCAGCTTGGAAGGGCCAAGCGCCCGAACGGCAAGCGGCACAAGGTTAACGGCCAGAATGATAATGCCGGCAGCCGTGAAGGCTTCCTTGTAAAAGCCCGCTCCCGCCGCAATGCCGAGCGCAGAAGCGGACCACACCATCGCGGCCGTTGTCAGGCCGGAGATGACGTCGTTGTTCCGCCGCAGAATAACCCCGGCGCCAATAAAGCCAACTCCGCTTACGATTTGGGCGGCGAGACGCATCGGATCCATATTGGTCATCCCCGGACGGGAAAGAGAGGAAGCCGCTTCGATGGATACCATCGTAATGAGGCAGCTCGCTACCGAGATGACCATGCTTGTCTTAATGCCTAGCGGCTTATGACGAAGCTGTCGGTCTACCCCGATGAGCAGACCAAGGGCTAGTGCCGCCCCAAGCTTAAGTGCGAACAGCGGTAATCCCCTCCTTCCGAAGCCGCATGAACCCGTTAGACCACACTTCCTGCGCGGTTAAGCTTGCTTGCCTCAACTCCGGCAAGCATCATAATGCCAATCCCATGATTGTCGTTCACGACGGTACGCAGATCGTACATATAGTAATCCGGCGAGAAGGAGTATCGCGAGCCGCTGCATACGCCGTGTACGCTGCCCGAACGGTCGATGGCTTTCTCCGTCAGACCTTTCCAGGCTTTTCTTGCCGCTGCTGCAAAGTCATGGTCATCGCTGTTTTGCAGCCAGCCGAAACGGATACCTCTCGAGAAGGCGTAAGCGAACATCGCGGTACAAGAGGCTTCCTCATAGGCTTCCGGCTCGTTCAGCACTTGTCTCCAAAGGCCCGAGCCGCTCTGCAGACCGGCAACTCCGGCACACATCGCCTTGAAGAAATCAAGCAATGCCTCGCGGTCCGAATGATCCTCCGGCAGACGCTCAAGCAGCTCGGAAAGCGAGAACAGCACCCATCCGTTGCCCCGTCCCCAAGGCACTCTGGTTGCCTGGCCGTATTTGAAATCATAAACATGCGACATAATCCGTTCTTCTTCTATAAATAGGTAACGGCGGAACAGCAAAAACTGCCGGGCTGCCTCGTTCAGCACTTCCCGGTCCCCGGTAATAACGGCGTAACGGGTCAGAAACGGCGCGCTCATGTACAGATCGTCCGCCCACATGGTTTTGTCGAAATATTCCCCTTCGCTGAGCCGGAAGAAAGCTCCGTCTTCTCTCCGCTCCAGACGATTCAGCATAAAGTCAACGATGGAATCCGCAATGCGGCGGAACACATCGTCTCCTTCCTGAAGATAGGCTTCCAGCATCGCCGAGCCGAACGATCCGCAATTATCCAGCATCTTCATCAGCACCAGCTGATGATTAATGCTCGGGAATCCATACTCCTGACGGTCCCATAAGGCATAATCGTACATATCCGTACAGGTGCGGATATGCGACAAAGCGTAACGGGACCAGTCCTCCCGGTTCAATTCCCGGGCCGTGCGCAGCAAACCGTACATCGTAACGCCAAGCGGATAGTCCCACCGCCCGTAATTGGTAGCCGTCCCTACCGTCCACTTATTGCTCAGCATCGCATTTTCATAATAAGGACGAAGACGGGTTTTAGGCATATCCAGCTCCCAATACGTGCTGCCCGCGGCTTGACCATCCAAACGAACGGCAGGCAGAAGAGCAGACAGCCGGCCAACCTCTGAAGCATCCAGCTCCGCATTTGCCGCGATTGGGCCGGCATACATCCACTCCCCGTCATAGCCATGAATGTGTACGGGCTGCTGAAGCGCCAGCGGCTTGTCGTCCGACGAAACCTTCAGCTCAAAGCCCCAGCCATTCGAGCCGCTATCCGTGCGGATTATCAGATGACCGCTGCCGGATGCAGGCTTCAGATTTTGGCGGAAAACACCCGCTTCAGCCAGGCTTAGCACCAGCATACCGTCCAGCCATACCGAAGCCGGTCCCCATACCCGTCCTTCAAGCACAAGCGATTCTGTTCCCGACAGGAACGGAAGCTTGGTCCAGCCGTAACCGGCCACTGTTGTCTCCGGAGTACCGAAGAGGCGCTCCAGGTTCGGCTGCGAGGCTTCATCCTCTTGCCAATTCGTGCGGGGAAGCCAGCGGATGCCGGACTCCTCTTCCGGCAAACGTTCGTTAGGGAAACCTTCTTCCCCGTACAGAGACTTCTTCACCGGTTCGGAGAATACCCATCCCGCGCACCCGTCCCGTCCGGTGAATGGGGCAAGCACGTTCAGAATCCGTACCTTCGCTTCATCCGCCCCAAACCGGCAGCCAAAGCCCGCAGGAGTCCGTCTTGCTTCGATCAGAATCCGGTTCCAGCCTTGCGCCAGCAGCATCGGAACAACTACGCGGGCATCCGGCTTCATCTCTTCCACGGCGGACGTACGGAACAGCTGCTGGTCGTTCATGTATAGTCGAATGGGGCCAATCGGCTCCAGATTGCAATCAATCGAGCGTTCATTGTCGCTCCATACAAGCCCGTACACGTAAGCGTAATCGCCGGTTACCGCCTGCGGCCATCTGGAGCCAAGCTCCATGTCGTACAGACCTTCTTCATTTTGCAAAATACCCTGTTTCGAGAAGGGGCGATACGCAAACGGAATAGGCGGATTTGCTCCGACATAGCGGCTCGCCAGCAGCTCCAAAATACGGTGTTCTTCATCGCCAACCGCAGATCTTGCGCTATCCCGAGGCTCTATATATACCGTCATTATCCGTTCCTCCCCCTGCCGTTTGAAGGCGACAGCCGAATATCAAAGGTCCGGTCATACGGCGTCAGCACATTTACCACAAGCGTCTGGCAGTCCGAAGGATAAGCTGCTCCGCGAATCGTCTTCATCCGATGCTCATGGGCGCCTCCATCCAGCTTAATCCAGTCTTCGCCAGCCTTGAACGATACGGTGCCTTCTTTCCAAAATTCGGTTCCTGTCTCGGCAGGCGTCCGCTCTCCTCCGCTAAACTCTCCGTCTTTCCCGAAGATAAAGGAAATCTGGGTCAACAGCACATCCGGCTTGTCGCAGCTTACGCGGAGTCGCCAGCCTTCAACGGTTTCCGTCAGCTCTACCTGCACCTGATGCTGCTGCAGATGAGTGACCTCGCGCAGCTGATGCGGCAAAAGATACCAAGGGCTTACTTGCTCTGCGGCTGACCCAGGCAGTCTGTCGGCGGCAATTGGGCCATAATAGCCCTTTGACTCCGATCCGGCCAGCTTATAGCCGTTCTCGAGCTGCTCCATCTCGTTCATCTTGATAAAGCCCGGCTCAAACGAGCTGCTTACTTGCACGCCTAGCAGCTGAGCTCTTCCGTGGCGCAGCGCAAAGAAGGAATTGGTCTCCGCCATTACCGTCACGCTGGTTTGCCCCTCCCGCTGCCGGGCGACCGGTGCGCCAAATTCCGGATGAAGCCGGCTGTGATAGATTTTCCCGCCATGTCCGGCCGTCTCCATCCGGCCTAAATAATGCTTCCTGTTGAATTGCCCGTTAATGACAACCTTGTAGGACTCCGGCAGATGGCCTGCCTCAACCGCAGAGCTCCGCAGCTCCGGATGCAGCAAGAGGCCCAGCAAAGCGTTATTAGGAATCGCGCCCGGATGGGTAGACGACTCTGCGCCCAGCTTGGCAAGCGCGGCGAACAACGGATCCTTGTCGTATTCGGCCATCAGGCAGGATACGAACAAATAGCCCGACATGTCGTATTTATGGCCAAAGTCCTGCCGGCCGGAATAATCCGTAACAACTTCCCCGTCCGGATGAATCAGGTAAGCCATCATCCTCAAATTGCGGCGAACCGGCTCCAGCAGCTCGGGATGGCCAAGCAGCTCGGCGGTATGGTACAGCATCACATCGCTTACGCCATTGTAGATCCCGTTGCTTCTTTCCGTCCACTCGCCGTCCTCCGTACAATCGATCCCTTCCGCGAGCCAAGCTTCGGCGCGGGCAATCAAAGCCTCATTGCCGGTAAGAGTGTACAGGAAGCCAAGAGCAGCCGTCAGCACCCAGCGGTGATTAGGGGTATGGCAGCCGCCGGTAAGCATTGCCGGAACCGATTGTTCCAGGAACCGCCTAATATTCCGGCATACGGATTCCAAAGCCGCCCAATCATGCATGTCGAGCAGCTCGTAAAGCTGGGCAAGCCCAACAACGGCAAACGCCGTGTCCGGCGGCGAATGCATATTCGTCCAACCCGGTGAGATCGTGCCGTCGGCATGCTGCTGGCGGACAATAAATGCCGCCGCCCGATCCAGGCTGGCGAGCAGCTTCTCGTCATGATAATATCGTGAATCCGAATTAACGAGCGCGCAGCCCCAAATAGCCATTACGGCTAATGTGCCGGTATGGGTAGCAAACGGAATTCCGCTGTCCGGATCCGCTACCCCGCCATCAAAGCGGCTTTGACTGTCGTTTATTTGATTATCCAAGCCTCGCGTAACCCAATCATCGTTAACGGCCACAAGTTTCTCGTACATCGTAATCATCCTTCCAAGGCTCCTTCAAGCCGGCAAGTGTATGTCTGATCGTTGCCAATTCCGCTTCGATCCTATCCGGTATTTCCTCGTACAGCGATTTCCATGGAACAAACACATTTTCCTGCTCCGCAAGCTCATAAGGGACAAATTCGAAGGACGGCGTAAAGCGGTGATAGATCTGCTGATAGGCGCGGACCAGCTCGCTTGTCTTGCCATCGTATTGTCCCTTGGCCTTATACCATTCCGGCAGCGTCAAGCCGTCTGAGCCAGCCCCTTGCTCCGTCGCCGTTCTTGCGCTTGGCAGCAGTTCGAATAAGACGGGCAGCGGCGAGAAAGCGTGCTTCCCCGGCTGGGAATAGAGGCTTACCGTCTTTCCCGTTAGGTTCGAGCGGTCCGGCAGCAAGGCCTTCAAGTACTTGCCGTGAAAGCTGGCTTCGGCCTCCGCTACTCCGCCGTTCCAATCGACGTAAATCCACACATGCTCGAGCTCATACAAGTGCTGAATGTCATAATCCCAATAAATAGCGAATTCAATCACATACTCAATGCCGTCAGCGAGATGCTCGAACCTGCGCGGAAAGGAAGGGGATTTCTCTCCCCGATGAAGAACAGAAACCCCAACCCGTACCGGGTAAAAGGGTTCCTGTTTATCGAAATATAACCGCGGAGCGAATGCTGCCAATTGGCGGATATCCATCATCTAGCCTCCGAATGCCGCAAGCTTTCCGAGCAGCCGGTCATGGCTAAGCTCAATTTCTTCCGGCGTGCATGCCGCTTTCAGCTCGTACACCTTGACGGGAGCAGCAGCGATAATCGGGAGGAAGCGGTCAAAATAATTCATGTCGCCGCTATGCACGTAAGGGCACCAATGATCCGACAGGCCAACCGTCTCGTGAATATGAATGCCGACGACATGATCCTTTATCGCTCCCATGTCGCGGGCGTTATCGTACAACCCCATCCGTTCCATCATCATGCCATGGCCAAAATCGTACCATAACCCGACCCGGGCGCCCTTCAGCCGGTCGAAGACCGTCTTCGCTTCTCTTAACGTCGGCATTTGGTAGCAGCGCGAGCGCGTTTCGATGCCGATGGATACGTCTAAGCCTTTTGCCTCGATCCGATCGCATACTTCCTCGAGACTGTCTCCAATCCGGTCAAGGTATTGGCCGGCAGCCGCTTCCCTGCGTTCGAGCATTTCGCTCCACAGCTTGATGTAAGCTGGAGATTCGGGGCCTTGTTCGTTGTAGATCTTTTTGAGCTCCTGATCGATGTTGTAGTCGAACGGAACCTCTCCCGGATGAACCACAACCGCCTTCGCGCCATAACGGTTCGCGTATTCGGCAGAGCGGAGCAGTAGCTCAATCGACCGCTGACGCTTCTCTTCGTCGTCAAAGCCAAGCAGGACCGAATCGGTTCCGTAATCGGGATCCGCCACATGCGGGAACGTATTATGCACGCTGGACACCCCGATTTCTCCCCGTTCAATCATCGGCTCAAGCGAGGACAGCAGCTCGCTCGTCACGTTGTAGTTCAGCTCTACGTACCGGAAGCCAAGCTCCCGAATCTCTTCGATCATGCCGCTGCCCGTTTGATGCCTTTTAATATTCCAGCAGGTCGAGAACGAATATTGTCCTTTGTCCTTCCCCATCTCATTGATCCTCCAGAAATTTAGCGGCGATTGCCGCCTCTTTGGTTAACCCTTAACAGCGCCAAGCATAACGCCGTTTACGAAATAGCGCTGCAGCCACGGATATACAATCAGGATTGGTACCGTTGCGAAAATAACGCTTGCCGCCTTCAGGCTTTCCGGCTGCAGCATTTGGCGACCGCTTGCGCCTTCCGCCGCGATCAAATCGGTGACCATGTTGTTTTGAACGAGCTGGTACAGCTTTAATTGGAGCGGATACAACTCCGGGCTTGTAATGTACATCAGCGTATCGGTAAAGCCGTTCCAACGGCCTACCGCATAGAACAAGCTTAGCGTAGCGATAACCGGCATCGACAGCGGCACGATAATGCTCGTTAACGTACGGAAATAAGAGCTGCCGTCGATCTCCGCCGATTCTTCAAGCGAATCGGGAATATTTTGAATAAACGTAATCAGAATAATCAGATAAAATGGGCTGATTAGTCCCGGCAGCACAAGCGCCCAAATGGAGTCGAGCAGATGCAGATTGCGCACAAGCATATATTCCGGAATAATGCCGCCGCTGAAAAACATCGTGATGATGATAATAAACATGACAACCTTGCGGCCTTTTAATTTGGTTTTGGCCAGCGGGTACGCTGCCGCAATCGACATCACCATGCACAACACGGTGAATAGAACCGTCAGCAAAATCGTAAAGCCGAGTGACCGGATCATCGACATGTCCGTGACTACCTGCTTGTAAGCACCCCAATTGATTTCCACCGGATAAATACTGACATCGCCTGACATAATAGCGCGCGACGAGCTTAAGGAAATCGCAATTATATGAATAAACGGAGCCAGACATATCAGCACGAATAGAAGTATCGCAAGAGTGTTAATCACATCAAATGACCGGCTGGCGTTTCGATCTCTCATGTCTTACCGCTCCTTTCCCGTTTTCGATAGCATAGTTTACAGAATACTTTGATCCGCCAATTTCTTGGAGGCATAGTTCGCGCCAAGCACGAAGACGAGTCCAACAAGAGCCTGGAATAAACCAACTACGGTAGCAATCGTATATTGCCCGGATTCAATGCCGATACGGTATACGAACGTGCTTAGCACATCCGCGTAATCACGAACGGCGGTATTGCCGATAATGTAAGGACGTTCAAAACCGATCGCAATCATATGCCCCAGGTTGATAATGAGGAGAGTTACGATTGTAGGTTTCAGCGATGGAAGCGTAATGTTCCAGATCTTTCTGAGACGGCCCGCGCCATCCACGTCTGCTGCTTCGAACAATTCCCTGTTAATACCCGTAAGAGCAGCCAAGTAAATAATCGTACCCCATCCGGCACTCTGCCAGACGCCAACGGCCAAGTAGGTAATAAGCCAATCCTTCTTATCCGTCAGAAACGGAATGGCATCAAAGCCAAGCGACGTAATGATGTTGTTGATCATGCCGGACTGCGTACCGAATACCTGCAATACGATACCGCCGATTATGACCCAGGAAATAAAATGCGGAATATACAAAATTGTTTGCGACAGCTTTTTGAACCAACCTATTTTCAGCTCATAGAGCATAATGGCCAGAAAGAGTGGAGCCGGGAACGATACAATGAGGTCCAAGAAGTTAAGCATCAACGTATTGCGCAGTACCTTGTAAAAGTCCGGCATCGCGAACACTTCCCTGAATCCGTCTAAGCCGATCCATTCGCTGCCGTTAATGCCCTGGAAGAAGTTGAAGTCTTTAAACGCAATTAGAATGCCGTACATCGGACCGTATTTGAAAATAATAAAGTAACTTACCGGTAGTATCAGTAGAGCATATAATTGCCAATATCTGCGTAAATACGAGAGTCCTTTCAATGCCATCCACCCCTGTCCGCTTACGATGTGCCCGGAGACGAGAGCCTTATGCACGCTCGTCGTCTCCAAGCTTTTATATTGTAGGATCTGCCTCTATTTCATTGCCTCGTAAGCTTTTGTGCGTTCATCCAAAATCGCTTGACCGCCGTTTGCCATGTAATCCTTCATTACGGACTCATAAGTGCTCTCGAATTGGTCCGGCTTCGCCATTGTTGTCTTTACAATGATTTCGTTGAGTTTATCACGGAGAGCCGTGCCGTATTTCGCTTGCGCTTCAATCGGATGGTCGAACAGAACAGGCTTGATTGTGTCGGATCTTGAGATGCTGAGCGCTTTGCGTGTTTCATCCTGGTAAGCCTCAGGCATACCGTATACGTAAGCTTCTACGTTCTTGTCCGCATCGCCAAGCTGCTTCCCGTTCGAGATAATCGCCATATCTCCCCAGTTGTAAATGCGGTTCTTCACATCGTCCGTTGCATCTGTTTTTACAATAGGAACGCCGTTCTGAAGAGTATAATTCTCGCCTTCGACGCCATTCTGCATGTCGAACAGGTTGTTCTCCGAAGCCATCCAGTCGAGGTATTTAACGGCTTCCACCGCATGCTTGCTGCTCTTAGGAATCATTAAATACATGCCGATTGGCGCATATTCAGGCTTTGGATGCTTGCCTTCCGAGTTGGTGTAAACATCAATTGCCGACAGCTTTGCATCAGGAATATTTTTCTGGAGCGTTGCGTACGTGCCGTCCGCATAGAAAGGATTCATGTCATCCTCGCTGTAGAAACCGATTAAACCTTTCGCGGCATCCTCTCCGAGCTTCTTCTTATCCTCGTCAAGACTGAAATCGGCGCTCATAAGACCTTCGTTGTAGAGCTTGTTCATGAATTGCAGCGCATCCTTGAAGCCTGGCAGCAGCACCGGATAATCATTAGAACCAAGCTGCTGCGTTAATGTGTATCTTTGTTCCTCTGTCACAGGCTGGATGAAGGACCAAATCAATGGCTCGAATTGGGCCGGTGCAAGCGCCATGCCGAGCGGAATGACTTTGCCGCCGGTTTGACCCGGATCTTTTTCCTTAAACGCTTTCAAGGTGTTGTAAAGCTCATCTGTTGTAGTTGGAACCGGGAGCTTCAGCTTGTCGAGCCAATCCTGACGGATAAACGACGAGTATTTGCCAAGATGCGAGCGTTTGGCCGGGAACGCGAATTGCTTGCCGTTGTATTGGCCGTAAGCAAGGGTTTCTTCGCCAAGGAATTTCTTCAGGTTAGGACCGTATTGATCAAGCAGCTCGCCAAGATCCGTCAGACCGCCTTGCTGCGCGTACCGGTAGAATGTGCCCGAGTCGTAAGTAAATACGATATCCGGAACGTCGCTGCCGCTTGCCATCAGTACGTTCAGCTTCTGAACCTCTTCCGAACGCGGAATCGGTACGAATTGCACGTTGATGTTGTTCGGCGTTCCGAATTTGTCCTGTACAAGCTTCGTCAAGTAGTTGTTCGTAATGGTAGAGCCTGCAGGAGAATTGCCGCGGTCGAATACTTCAACTTTAAGCGTGGAGGCTTTGCCGCTGGAAGCTTTGTCGCCTCCGGTTGATTCATTGGCTTTCTCGTTGCCGCCGCTGTTGCTGCATGCGCTGAGCAGCATCGTACCTACGAGCGTAGCCGTTAATAGAGTGCTGGCTGTCTTTCTTCCTTTTCTGCTTTGTTTCATTCGAATCCAACCCCTCTTTCATCCCTTTTCGATTTGCTTCCTGCACCGGGCGTTATTTATTGAACACGCTTACATGCATCGCTGCCGCCCCGTGTTTGGGAAGTGCCCTCAGTATGGCACGGACTGCGGGAAAGTGACAATAAACCAGTTTCGACGATGCAAACCATTCCGCCAATGCCTTGCCCCATAAGGGTTTTGACGCTTAGAATAAATCATTTTCCCGACATAAACCGTATCGCAAAAAGCCCGTAATAAAGCCTTTTCCCGCGATAAACTTTGCGTTACAAAAGAAAACAACGGCTGTCCGAATCATTTATCCGGAACGCCGCTGTCGTCAGCACTTAATCGTTAGCTTTATCCTCCGTAATGGTCTCATCGCGATTGCCCTGTGCGCCAATAAGAGTTGTTGAAGGACGCATCTTCAGCTTGCGGAATTCGCCCGGCGTTACGCCCGTCAACCGTTTGAACACCCGTCCGAACGTTATAGAATTAGCATAACCAACCTGAAGGGCAATATTTTGCACCGTCTCGTCCGTTTCGGCGAGCAGACGCTCCGCCTGCTGCATCCGCAGCTGTACGAGAAAATCAACAAATTTCATATCGTACTCCAGCTTGAACAAATGGCTGGCGTATTTGCCGGATATTTCGAACTTGTCGCTTAAATGCTTGAGAGACAAGTCCGGATCGGCAAAGTTCTCTTGGATATAAGCTCTAATCTCTGTAATCATCGTCTTATAGCCTTTGGTCTGGCTCATCGCGACATACGTATCATAGACTTGCACCAAATAATCAGACAGCTGTTCTTTCATCTCGCTAAGCGTTGCCGCGCCTTTTAATCCTGCCAGCACTTCCGAAATACGGGCTTCGTCCAAGCATTCGTTCAGCGTGTCCGACAGCTCCTTCAGCTCCCGGCTTAGCATCTGCAGGAATAGCTGGACTAACGATAAAATATCTTCGTCTTTCATGACGTCCGTCTCGAAATGCTTGAACAGCTGCTCGAACGTATCCCGCCAGCTTTCATTGGTCAGCCGGAATTCCTGCACGCAATTGGTACATTGCTGCGTGTAATTGAACATACCGCGCGGTTGATCCCGAGGGATATTCCCGCTGAACGTAATGGCATCGCGGCCAATGGCGAACTGATATTCCATGCCGTTTAACGCATCGCGATAAGAGCCGCCAATTCCGTTCCAGTCTTTCACGATGGAGCCAATGCCCAAAGCAAGGTTAAAGCGCAAATGTCCCTCTACCCATACCCTGGCCACTGCAGCCGTCTTGCGAAGCTGAGTAAGCATGTCAGAATCGGCGGCTCCGTCGCCCGATGCGAATACGAACGTAATCCGGTCGGATGCCGACCATTCTCCCCAGCCTTGCAAGCCTTCGTTATTCGCCAGCTCCTGTATCACGTTGCCAAGCGCGAACTTTAATACATTCTGCTCATGAAGCGTATTATCCGCCTGGAATTCCTCGTATTTGTTTAGCCGAACGACCATAACCGCGAATCGTCCCTTATCCGGCAACAGATTCAGCCTGCGAAGCCGTTCCATCATCTGATCGCTGCGCTGTCCGCTAATAAGCTCGTTGAACAGCTGCCTGCGCTGAAGCACAACGCTTTCGCGCTGCTCCTTCTCATGATCGCGGGATTGGACGATAAGATTCTCGAGCGCGCGGTCAATCATCGTCAGATCGTCGAGCTTAACCGCCGTGCCGTCGCTCCCCCGCAGGTGCAGCGCTTGAATCCGGTTCATCATGAGCCTGATCGGCTTATAATTTCGCCGGGTTACCCAAATAATATAAACAATGGCAACCCCAAAGGTCAGGACAGCGATAATAACCCATACATAAGAAACAACCGAAACCCAACTCATCAAATGCCCGGCTTGCAGACCGCTCTCGAAGGTCCAGCCAAGCGGCTGCGAGGTAATCGTTGTCAGCACATTGCCGCCGGAAGCCGTACCGTTATCTCCCGGATACACGGGTTGCTTGGCCGCATCGGTAATCCGCATGAACGATACTTGGTGGTTCGTCATGCTCCTGATCATCTGCTCGACATTATAAAGATTGATGTTAATCACGAGGATACCGTCCTTGCCAAAAGGAAGCGGTGTCTCCTTATACATCGAAATGACCTTTACCGGCTTCAAGCCGTCGTATTCCTTGAATTCGCGGCTTGCCGACCAGCCCTTGTAATCGAGGTTTTCCTCTGCCTTGCTCAGGAAATCCCTGTCGCCAAACTCGGACAAATCGGTCTCGCCGCTGGACGTCAGCACAACATCGTCCGACTTCCTGTACAAATAAATCGATTCGACCAGGTCGTTATCCTCAATCAGCGACCTGAGACTATGAACCACATTATATTTGATCGTTGTGGATTCGGAAGAACCGTTCAAATAAGCCGCATAGCTCTTGTTCGACTCGACTTCCCCCAGCACATTAAATTCCACTTCATGAATTGACCGTTCCACGCTGTCTACGACATAGCCGGTCGTAATGCGGTCTGCCTTAGCCGTCTCTGACCGGGATATCTCATTAACTGCGATAAAAGACAAGAAAATGATCATGGATACGGTCAGCACCAGGATCGGAAAATAAGAAACGAGCAGTCGTATATACCAATTGTTCAGCTTGAGCATGTTTTTCCTCCTGCCGCGCCCGACTCTGCATGTAAGCGTTACCACAATCATTAGCCTAAATGAGTAAAGCGGTTTACTTGCCTACATTGTAGCATGGCTCATCTTGATTCGAAACCGTTTCGACAGCAAAAGTTTAAGTAAGTTGTTGTTTTTATGCGAATTGCACGAAAAAAGGCCAGCCCTTTATTCGGGATGACCGAAAATTATCTTCGTCCTCATGTTCCGCCTGCAGCCCCACCAGTACTCGTCCGTTTTTCGATATTCTAATTTTCATGTGGCGTTCATATCCTCTATTTGTCCCTCTTTTCCCGTTAATCCAATTTAATTATCTGATTTGCGTGAAGATTGGATGAATTTTTATAACTTGGATTGATTTCGGTTTCATAACGTTTTATAAAGAGGATAAGTGCAAATTTTTTTCTATCATTTGCTACTTTAATAAAGCTAATAGGAGATGATTGGATGGACGCTACAGTTCCTAACGCAGGTAAATGCCCGGTGATGCATGGAAGCGCTACAAGCTTCAAATCTAGTGGTACTTCAAATAGAGATTGGTGGCCTAATCAGCTGAACCTTAACATTCTGCACCAGCATGACAGAAAATCGAATCCTATGGGTGAAGACTTTGACTATGCCGAAGAATTCAAGAAAATTGACTATCAAGCTCTTAAACAGGATCTTCGCAATTTGATGACGGACAGCCAGGAATGGTGGCCGGCCGATTACGGGCATTACGGCCCTTTCTTTATCCGGATGGCTTGGCACTCCGCGGGTACATACCGGACAGGAGACGGACGCGGCGGTGCCGGCAGCGGCACGCAGCGCTTTGCTCCGCTCAACAGCTGGCCGGACAACGGCAACCTCGATAAAGCCCGCCGTCTGCTCTGGCCAATCAAGCAAAAGTACGGCAATAAAATTTCCTGGGCCGACCTGATGATTCTTACGGGCAATGTCGCGATTGAATCCATGGGCGGCAAGACGTTTGGATTTGGCGGCGGACGCGCGGACGTCTGGCATCCGGAAGAAGATATCTACTGGGGTAATGAAAAGGAATGGCTGGGCGATAATCGTTACACCGGCGAACGGGATTTGGAAAATCCGCTTGCTGCCGTGCAAATGGGTCTCATTTACGTCAATCCGGAAGGCCCCAACGGTAATCCGGATCCTGCCGGAAGCGCCCGCGATATTCGCGAAACGTTTGGCCGCATGGGCATGAACGATGAAGAAACCGTCGCGCTTGTTGCCGGCGGACATACCTTTGGCAAGGCACACGGCGCAGGCGACGCTTCCCTTGTTGGCCCCGACCCTGAGGCTGCTCCTCTCGAAGCGCAAGGTCTTGGCTGGCTGAGCACGCATGGCTCCGGCAAAGGCCGCGACGCCATAACAAGCGGCGTTGAAGGCGCATGGACGCCAAATCCGACACAGTGGGATAACGGGTTTTTCGATATGCTGTTCGGCTATGAATGGGAGCTGTCGAAGAGCCCCGCAGGCGCGCATATTTGGGTCGCTATCAACCCTGACGAGAATCATCTTGCGCCGGACGCCGAAGACGCATCCGTCCGCGTTCGAACCATGATGACTACGGCCGACATGGCTTTGCGCGTTGATCCCGAATACGAAAAAATCTCCCGCCGTTACCACCAGAATCCCGAAGAATTCGCAGACGCTTTTGCCCGCGCTTGGTTCAAGCTGACTCACCGCGACATGGGACCCCGCGACAGGTATTTGGGACCTGAAGTTCCGGCTGAAGAGCTGATCTGGCAGGATGTTGTACCGGCTGTTGACTATACCTTATCCGATGAAGAGATCGCCGAGCTGAAAACAAAAATCCTCGACTCGGGGCTGACCATCAGCGAGCTGGTGACGACGGCTTGGGCATCGGCCAGCACCTTCCGTATTTCGGATAAACGCGGCGGCGCCAACGGAGCCCGTATCCGTCTTGCTCCGCAGCAGGATTGGGAAGTCAATCAGCCGCAGCAGCTTACCAAGGTCATTACGATCCTCGAAGGCATTCAGGAGGACTTGGAAAAAAAGGTCAGCATCGCCGACCTGATCGTGCTGGGTGGCAGCGCCGCAGTCGAAAAAGCCGCGCAGGAGGCAGGCTTTAACGTTACGGTTCCATTCTCCCCTGGCCGCGGCGATGCCACGCAGGAGCAAACCGATGAAGAGAGCTTCGCTGTGCTCGAGCCGGTTGCGGACGGCTTCCGCAACTATCTGAAGAAGACTTACAGCGTATCCGCCGAAGAGCTTTTGGTAGACAAAGCCCAGCTTCTGAACCTCACTGCTCCGGAGATGACAGCTCTTGTTGGCGGCCTTCGCGTTCTGGGCACCAACCACGGCGGCACCCAGCATGGCGTATTTACCGATCGCGTCGGCACGCTTACCAACGACTTCTTCGTGAAGCTGCTCGACATGAACATTGCTTGGGAGCCTAGAGAAGGCGGCGTGTATTACGGCCGTAACCGGACGACTGGCCGGGTTGACCGTACCGCAACGCGAGTGGATCTCGTATTTGGCTCGAACTCCATCCTTCGCGCGATTGCGGAAGTGTATGCGCAAGACGACAACCAAGAGAAGTTTGTACGCGACTTTGTTGCCGCTTGGGTAAAAGTCATGAACGCGGACCGTTACGATCTTAAAGTGAACTAATTCTTTCTTATATAAACAGCCTGCCTGAGAATCTCGGGCAGGCTGTTTCATTTCCTTACCCGTCGTGTGCCTTGAGCCGCAATGCAGCAGGCTTTTTGCCTGCTATTCGCCCATCACTTGCCCGCCGTATGCCTCGAGCCGCTATGCAGCAGGCTTTTTTGCCTGCTATTCTCTCTCTCCTTGCCTCCCAGCTGCCCCAAGCCTCTCCCTATTTTCACCGGCTAAAAAAATGTCCGTACAATCTATAATCCCGTCCTGTTTCTCACTTCCTGGAAATGATTAACTATACGTGAATGCACATTCAAAGCGAAGGGCTGGTGTATTAATGAAATCGAAGTTTTTTGTAAGCGGTGTCAAAGGCTTGGTTTTATTCCTGCTATTGCTTCTTGTCCTGCCTGTGACGGCAAACGCGACTCCCTCCACGCAAAGCGGCAATTTTTACAACGTCATTTTCCAGGACGGAGCAGACCCGTGGATCTACAAGCATACCGACGGCTTCTATTATTTCACGAAAACGACGGGCGGCGACGTGACGATCTGGAAATCCAGCTCGCTTACCGGCGTTGACGCCGGCGCCAAAAGAGTGATCTCTACCGGCTGCTGCAATGTCTGGGCTCCAGAAATTCATTACATCAACGGCGCCTGGTATATCTATTACGCGAAGGATGACGGGAACAACGATAATCACCGGATGTACGTTATGGAGAATACCTCCGCCGACCCGATGACGGGTACATGGGTGAACAAGGGTCAAATCACTGACTCCACAAACCGTTGGGCGATTGATGGAACCGTACTGCAAGTAAATAATAATCTGTATTTCATATGGTCTGGCTGGGAAGGCACAACAAATGTCTCGCAAAAGCTGTATATTGCCCATATGAGCAATCCGTGGACGATCGACTCGGCCCGGGTTGAAATTGCTCATCCGACTTATTCTTGGGAAACCAATACTTCCCCTTCCGTTAACGAAGGACCTCAGGTCATCGTCCGCAACGGCATCATCAGTCTCGTCTATTCGGCCAGCGGAAGCTGGACTGACGGTTATTGCTTAGGGCTTGTTACGGCCAATACGAGCAGCAACCTGCTGCAAGCATCGTCCTGGACCAAACGGAACCAGCCGATCTTCCAATCCGGCAACGGCTTGTACGGTCCCGGTCATCATTCTTTCACGAAATCGCCCGATGGTACGGAGGATTGGATCGTCTATCATACGGCTAAGTATTCCGGCGCGGGCTGGAATAGGGAAATCCGGGCACAGAAGTTTACCTGGAACGACGACAACACGCCAAATCTCGGAGCTCCGGCAGCTCCAAATACTCCAATCGCCATTCCTTCGGGAGACACGGGCCGGGTCCGTTATGAAGGCGAAGCAGGCGTATTCGGAGGCGCCGCTTACGCTTCCTCGAGCCCTAACGGTTCGGGCGGAAGCAAAGCCGGCCATATCGACACGGCGAGCAGTTATGTAGAATTCGACGTCTATGCGGCGGCGGCGGGAGATTATGTCATGTCCGCGCGGACAGGCAATGGGACGACTGGACTGGATTGGTCCTATTTAGTTCTGACGGTCAACAACACTAGCTCCAGCAACTTATATATTACGAACAAAGGCTGGGAAAACTGGGGAGCTTCGGTCGCACGCCTTACGCTGAATGCAGGCTGGAACAAAATCCGCTTCTCCAAAGGGGACGGGTATGGCGAGCTTGATTGCTTCGACCTGTTCCCGGCTAACCCAACCGTTGTGTCCGGGGCTGTATACAAGCTGATTAATCCGATTAGCGGCAAGGCGTTGGATGTTGCTGGCGGAAGCACGGCTGACGGGGCTAATGTGCAGATATGGGATGATTTGAACAACAAACCCCAAGAATGGCGCATCACCAGCATAGGCGACGGTTCCTACAAGCTGATCAATACGAACAGCGGCAAAGCGCTTGACGTTTCCGGAGGCGGAACGGCTGACGGCACGAACGTTCAGATCTGGCAGGATACGAACAATGCCGCCCAGCGTTGGGCAATCCTCGGTACCGGCGGCAGCAACTTCAAGCTCATTAACCCGAACAGCGGCAAAGCGCTTGACGTTTCCGGCGGCGCAACCGCGGCGGGGACTAACGTTCAAATCTGGCAGGACTATAATAATGCCGCTCAGACATGGCAGCTGATAAGGAAATAAGATACAAAGAAACGCAACCGCTCCCGGTTGCGTTTTTCTATTCGTACATGGCGAGAACGGCTTTAGCTTGCCTAACGATTTTTTCGACTAAATAGTCCGGCTGCGCCAGCATCATGGCGCCTCCAAAGCCAAGGACATATTCCATGGCTTCCTGCTCCGTATTGAAGCGAAGCGTTACCGGAACCTTCCCGTCTGCGGCCGGTGCAGCCGTGCCTACCTTTTCTACAAACCGGTCCGTAAAGGTGAGACGCCCGATAATCGATGGATGCACAAGAACCTTCACCTCGAATGAAGGGAGCGCTCCGGCAAAATCCAGCTTGCTTTGCTTCCAATATTCGGCGAGGTCGAATTCGGCAGGCCGGGAAAATAACTCCTCCGTAGCTTCCGCCCTCGTAATTCTCGAAACCCTGAAGCTCCGTAAATCTCCGTCTTCATTCATGGCAACCAAATACCAGGAGCTGCCCTTGGCCACCAGCCCCAAAGGACTTACCGTTCGTTCCGAGCTGGTTCCATCGGCTTTCCGATAAGCCATGTTGAGCCTGGTATCCTCCCATAACGCTTTTTGAATCGTTAGCAAAGCATTATTCTTGTCCGCGGCTGGCTTCCACGTTCCCGTATCCATATAGATTTTCTCCATATAATGCAACGCTTCGCTCTTGGAGGAGTCGGGCAAGGAAGCCAGCAGCTTCTGACGGATATCGAGTCCCTTTAACTCGACGCCTAGATCCTTCAGCATTTGTTCGGCGGGAAGAATAAACAAAGCCTTTGTATCCTCCAGCTTCAGACCGCTTAAGTAACTCCGGAAATGGTCCATCAGCCTCCATCCGCCTGTTTTCCCACGGTCGGCAACCACCGGTATGCCGGAAAGACTAAGCGCATCCATGTCGCGAAGGATTGTCCGGTCCGACACCTCGAGTCTTTTGGCAAGCTCTCTCGTCGTCAATATTTCATTATTCTGGAGCAAAATCATAATACTAAGCAGACGGTCTGCCCTCATATTTATTCACCTTGGTTTATTTTATATATGACAAAAGATGTCGTCATTATAGTTTACAATGAGGAGAGAATCAACCCGTAAGCCAATGCTTTCGGAGCACGAATTGCTTTACCATTCTTTTTAGGAGGCAGCCAATAATGAAACCTTTACATGGAAAAATCGCTCTGGTAGCAGGAGGAACGCGCGGAGCCGGACGTGGCATTGCCATTGAGCTGGGAGCAGCAGGCGCAACGGTGTATGTCACGGGGCGCACGACACGGGCGCAAGTATCCGAGTACAACCGGCCGGAAACCATTGAGGAAACAGCGGACCTAGTTACGAAAGCAGGAGGACAAGGAATTGCCGTACAGGTGGATCATCTGATCCCCGAACAGGTGCAGGCTTTGGCGAACCGCATTGAACAGGAGCATGGACGGCTTGATATTCTGGTCAATGATATATGGGGCGGCGAAAATCTCGTGGAATGGAATACTCCGGTATGGGAGCATTCGCTGGAGAAGGGGCTGCGCATGCTAAGACTCGCTATTGATACCCATCTGATTACGAGCCATTTCGTTCTCCCTCTCCTCATTAAGAACAAGAACGGGCTGATTGTCGAGATGACGGACGGAACAGCCGAGTACAATCAGGACCATTACAGATTGTCGATGTATTACGATTTGGTCAAAAACTCTATCAATCGCATGGCTTGGGCGCTGGCTCAAGAAGTGAAGCCCCATTCATGCACGGCCGTTTCCTTGACGCCTGGCTGGCTTCGTTCCGAACTCATGCTGGAAATTTTTAAGGTTACGGAGGAGAACTGGCGAGAAGGCGCTTCCGAGGATCCTCATTTTATTATTTCCGAATCGCCCCGCTATGTGGGACGTGCCGTCGCTGCTCTTGCGGGAGATCCGGATGTAAGTCGCTGGAATGGACAATCCCTGTCTAGCGGCCAGCTTGCGCAGGTGTACGGCTTCACGGATGTGGACGGTTCACAGCCCAACTGCATGCCTTATCTGGTTGAGATTATTGAGGCGGGCAAACCGGCGGATACGACAGGTTATAGATAGCAGAAACGCCAAATACGGCGATGCCGGGCTTTTCGCAGCCCCTTAAAGTCCCTCAGGGACCTTAAGGGCTTTCTTTTTGCCCAGGCGAGGCAAGTTAAGGTCCCTTAGGGACCTTAACCTCATGAATCCGGCCACATATACGGCGATGCCGGGCTTTTCGCGGACCCTTAGAGTCCCCTAGGGACCTTAAGGGCTTTCTTTTGGCACGTGTGAGGTGGGGTTAAGGCCCCTTAGGGACCTTAACCTCGTGATTTCGGCCTTATATACGGTGATGCCGGGCTTTTAGCAGACCCTTAAAGTCCCTAAGGGGCCTTAAGGGCTTTTTTCTTACCCGGGCGAGGCAGGTTAAGGTCCCTTAGGGACCTTAACCTCGGACTGTAGAGCCTTTCTCGACAGCTTGAACGCCGAACGCCGCTTAGTGGCTAACCGCCGCTTTATCCTTCTCTGCCCTCGTCCCGGGAAGCGGCAGACCCAGATTCCCGCGCAGCGTGCTGCTCTCGTATTCGGTACGGAACAGTCCACGCCGCTGCAGCTCGGGAACGACAAGCTCGATAATATCTTCGAATCCTCCCGGGAAATGCGGCGACATAATATTGAAGCCGTCCGCTCCCTCATTCAGAAACCATTCCTCCAGCTGATCGGCAATTTGCGAAGGCGTTCCGACGATTTCGCGGTGTCCGCGAGCGCCGGCAATCCGTTCGTACACGGCGCGGATCGAAGTTAAATTCTCGCGCCTTGCAATATCCCGGATAATATTGTACCGGATGCGCGGATTGGTCTTGTCTTCAATCGAGCTGATATCCGGGAGCGGCTCATCCACATCGTAACCGGACAAATCGATATTGGTGAATGCCGATAGATAAGCCAGACCAACCTCCGGCAAAATGTAGCTGTTCAGCTCCTTCTGCTTCGCTAGCGCTTCCTCTTCGGTCTTGGCGACTGTAATAAAGACGCCCGGCATAATTTTCAGCTCATCCTTTTCCCGTCCGTATTTGGCCAACCGCCCTTTTACGTCCCGGTAAAAGGCCTGCGCCTCCTCCAGCGTCTGCCAGGCCGTAAATATAACCTCAGCCGTCTTGGCCGCCAGCTCCTTGCCGGACTCGGATGAGCCGGCTTGCACGATAACCGGGTTGCCATGAGGGCTGGCTGGATTATCGAGCGTACCCGTTACTTTGAACCATTTTCCGTCATGGTCGACAGGATGCACTTTATCTACATCCAGGAATCGTCCCTGCTCCTTGTCGATAACAAGCGCGTCGGCGTCGATGGATTGCCACAGCTTCTGGACAAGCCCAACAAATTCCTCGGCCCGCTCATACCGGCTTGCATGCTCCAGATGCTTATCCTTGCCAAACAGGAAGGATTCCTTGTCATTGGCGGAGGTTACGACATTCCAGGCTGCGCGGCCGCCAGACAAGTGGTTGATCGAACCAAACTTGCGAGCGACATGGAAGGGCTCGTTATAAGTGGTCGTTAAGGTCGCGGCTAACCCGATTTTCTCCGTAACGGCTGCAAGCGCCGAGATTAGAATAACCGGATCCAGCTTAAGCGCGGAGCTGGATTGCTCATTCAGATTGGAGCCAAAGCCGTCCGCGAAAAAGATCATATCGAACTTGGCGTGTTCCGCCGTCTTGGCGATCTCCGTCAAATAGGCCAGATCAAAAGTACGTTCTGCTCCGGAATCCGGATGTCTCCAGCTCGCCACATGATGTCCGGGCAGCATGATAAAAGCACCAAGCTTCATTTGTCTTGCCGTCATCTTAACCACTCCATCTCTTCTTTAAATTTAAGGCTTTCCTTATTTCTTCGCGTAGGAATTAAACTCGTTGGTGTACAAATCTTCCGCTTTAACCTGGCCCTTCTTCAAATCGCCGTTTGCTACGAGCCAATCAATCCAGACCTGGTATTCACCCGGCTTTATAACGCCTCCGGCCTCCGCAATCCCGGTGCTCTTCCAAAACTTAAGATTTTCTGTAGGCTCGTTGGGGTCGCGCTTCTTGATAATGGCCTCGAACCGCTGAATGACCTCTTCCCGCGGAGTCGTGCGTGCCCATTCGATCGCCTTGGCCACGCCTTCAACAAACTGCCTCACCGTGTCCGGGTTATTCTTGATATAATCCTCCCGGAAGAAATAATCGCCTGCCGTAAACTCCGTCTTATAGACGTCCGTATCCTTAAAGAGCTCGACAATGCCCCCTTTGTCCAGGGCACGGTCTCTTGCGATACCGCTCATGAGCACAACGTCAATCTGCTTGCTGCGCAGAATTTGCTCGGCATTGGCGGACGGAATCGTCACAAGCGTCACTTGTTGGATCTCCTTCTCCGTTAAGCCGCCTTTCCTTAAATAATCCTTCGTTACAAATTCCAAATGGGCTCCCAGCGTATTCACGCCAACTTTTTTGCCGATAAAATCCTTTGGCGACTTAATTGGGCTGTCTGCCAGCACATATGCGCCGATGTAGGTGTTCTTATCGCTGCCGTATGAGCCGATAACGGATTTGATCTTTACGTTTTGCGAGATGGACTTGATAATCGCCCCGTTAAAAGCCGAACCAAAATCGATCTGTTTCGTTGCCGTTAATTGAATGCTTTCCGGTCCGCCCGTCGTGCTCCCGATCGATTCCAGCTCCAAATCGCCCAGATACCCCAAATCCTTCGCCAGCTCCGGAAACGATACGCTTCCCGGCGCCGAATTGTATTGAAGCACCTTGTCTTCTTCCCCCGACTTGGCTTTGCTCTCGGAGCAGCCTGCTAGCAGCACGCTAACTAAGCCCATCGTTAACAGAAATGCATGAACATGAGTAAACCGTTTCTTCATATGACCCTCTCCCGACCTCTTCATATTTATTGAAGCGATTGCTGCGGCTGCATGCGATATGGATTAACAGGAATGGATAAACCCAGATTCCCCCGCAGCGTATGGCTTTCGTATTCCGTCCGGAACAATCCGCGGCGCTGCAGCTCCGGAATAACAAGCTCCACAATATCGTTTAAGCCTTCGGGGAACGTAGGCGGCATGATATTAAAGCCGTCGGCTCCTCCATTTAGAAACCAATCTTCTAACTGATCCGCGATCTGGGCCGGCGTGCCTACAATTTCCCGGTGTCCCCGTGCTCCTGCGATAAATTCGTACACCTCGCGCAGCGTGCTTAAGCCTTCCCGCTCCGCAAGAGCGCGTATGATATTCGTCCGGGTCTGCGGGTTCGTCTTGTCCTCGTTCTCCCCGCTTGCCGGAAGCGGCGCATCCACATCGTAACCGCTCAAATCGACGCCGATAAAATTCGATAGGTACTCCAGTCCAACCTCTGGCGAAATATAGCTGTTTAACTCCTTGCGCTTCGCAATCGCTTCGGCTTCCGTGTGAGCAACCGTGATAAACACGCCCGGCATAATTTTCAGGTCATCAGGCTGGCGCCCGTATTTGGCAAGGCGCCCTTTCACGTCCCGGTAAAAGGCCTGCGCTTCCTCCAGCGTCTGCCAGGCGGTAAATATCACCTCGGCCGTCTTCGCGGCCAGCTCTTTCCCCGCTTCCGAAGATCCCGCCTGCACAATGACGGGATAACCTTGCGGCGTCGACGGAGCATCGAGCAGACCCTGCACTTTAAACCATTCTCCTTGATGATCAACGGGGTGCACCTTGTCAACGTCCAGGAACCGGCCATTCTCCTTGTCGATAAAAAGCGCTTCCTCTTCGATGGAGAACCAGAGCTTCTTCGTCAGCTCGACGAACTCTTCCGCCCTCTCATAGCGCCGCGCATGCTCGAGATGCTTTTCCTTGCCGAACAGCTGCGCTTCCTTCTCATTGCCTGAGGTCACTACATTCCAGCCCGCACGCCCTCCGGATAAATGGTCGATAGCCGCGAACTTGCGCGCTACCTGGAACGGCTCGTTATAAGTGGTCGTAAGAGTCGCCGTCAGACCGATATTCCGGGTGACTGCCGCAAGCGCCGAGATAATAATAAGCGGATCAAGCTTAACGGTTGAGGTGGCGAAATTGCCTAGACGCTTGAGACCAAGGATATCCGCGAAGAAGATCATATCGAATTTGCCCCGCTCCGCCGTCTGCGCCAGCTCTTTTAAGTACTCCAGATGCAAGGTCCGGCGAGGATCGGTCGACGGATAACGCCAGCTGGCCACATGATGTCCCGGCAGGTTAAAGAAGGCTCCAAGCTTCATTTGTTTTTGGGTCATACTCTTCACTCCTAGTATTCCTATATTTTTAATCAACTTTAATGTAAAAAAATATCCGCTTCGTTTATACTTGCTGCTTCCATTTGGACAATTTACGTTCCAGCACGCTTAGTCCCTGGTTAATCAGCAAGCCAAGCAAAGCGATCGTGAGGATTCCTGCGAACATTTCGGGGATTTGAAAGTTATATTGGGAATACGTGATGAGGTAGCCAAGTCCTTCCTTGGCGCCTACCATCTCAGCGGCGATAAGGACGAGAATCGCTCCGGTTCCCGCCATCCGGATTCCGGTAAAGATCGTTGGCACCGAGGCCGGCAGTATAACTTTGAGGAAAAGCTTATAGGACGGGAGGTTCATGGACCGGGCCGATTTGATCAGCAGCGGATCAACGTTGCCAACGGCCGCGATCGTGTTCAGAAGGATCGGCCAAGTGCAGGCGAACAATACAATGGCGATTTTGGATGTCTCTCCGATGCCGAGGATAAGCATAAACACGGGAAGCAAAGCGAGCGCGGCTGTGTTGCGGAACAGTTCCATAACCGGATTAAGCAGCTCCCTGGCTAGAGGATACCAGCCAATCGCAAGCCCTAACGGAATGGCGATAACAAGCGCCAAGGCAAATCCGCTTAACGAACGAATCATACTCGCCGCAAAATGATGGAACAGCTCGCCGGACAATATCAAATTCCATAACGCCTGAACGACATCGGAGAACGGGGGCAGGAAAGCCGGATCCGCGAAGCCCGCGAGGGGAGCAAACTGCCACACCAGAGCCAATAAGATCAGGACGATAGACTGTTTGAACAGCTTGCGGACATTTAGCGAAATGCCCAGTTTAATCTTTCTGCTCTGCAAGGGTCTAGGAACCGCTTTTACATTTTCCATTTCGATACGCTCCTTTCGTCAATCCGTTATATATACGCGCCTTGGTACTCCAGCTCATGCAATAAGCTCCATACCTCATGCCGCGCCTTTACAAACTCCGGATTGGAGCGGATATCCGCATCATCCAGCCGGTGCTTCAAGGGAATATCGACGATCTTCTTCACCGTACCCGGACCGGGAGTCAGAACAACAACGCGTTCTCCCAGGTATACCGCTTCGTCAATGCCATGCGTGATGAAAATAATCGTTTTTTTCGTTTTCTGCCAGATCCGAAGCAGCTCGCTTTGCAAGGTTTCCCGGGTCTGCGCATCAAGCGCCGCAAACGGTTCATCCATTAACAGAACATCCGGGTTAAAAGCAAGGCTTCTGGCAATCGCTACGCGCTGCTTCATGCCTCCGGACAATTCATGGGGATACCGGTTAGCGAAGGCGCTTAGACCAACTAACGCCAGAAAATGCTCCGCCAACTCTCTCCGCTCATGCTTCGGGATGCCTTTTGCCTCCAGTCCGAACTCGATATTCCCTCTTGCCGTCTTCCAAGGAAATAAAGCATATTGCTGAAAAACAATGCCTCTGTCGAGGCCTGGACCGGTAATTTCCTTCCCATCCATGTAAATACGCCCGCTAGTTGGAAGAGATAAACCGCTAATGAGGTCAAGCAGGGTTGATTTTCCGCAGCCGCTTGGTCCTACTAAGGTAATAAACTCGCCTTCCTTGACGGTAAAACTCAAATCCTTAACCGCCGTAAATTGCTGCGTCGCCCCTTTTTGTTTCGGATCTCGCACAATAAAGCTTTTTGCCACATTCTCGAATCGAAGCTTTTCTAATTCCGGCATCTCTCTCACCCTTTCTCTTTTATCCCTGGGAAAACAAAAAAACGCAGCCGACCACAGCAAGTGTTGGTCTTCTGCGCTTCCAGTTGCCCGGTCAGCGGTTCTTTTGTTTGGATGGTTCATCCAATAGGTGCCATTTAATACCAAGTAAAACCATGAGATTAATATAGCATAAACCTTTTGGTTGTCAATATAGGACATTTAGGCCAATTTTAAGACCCCAAGCAACGATTGCGCGACCTCATCCACAATGTTCGAAAATCGCAAAAACCCGCCTTCTCCTTGGAGAAAGCGGGGTTGACGTTCGTATTCGCAATTATTGCCGACCTAAAAATGCCGCTACTTCAGCGAGGCGCGATGCATAGCCCCACTCGTTATCATACCAGGCAGCAACGGATAAAAGTCCGCCTTGTACATGGGTCAGCGGCAAATCGATAATCGAAGAATGGGAATCGCCTACGATACGCGAGGAAGCCCACTCCCCTTCCAGCACATCAAGAACTCCGTTAAGCGGGCCTTCCTGCGCGGCTTGACGGAACATATCGTTAATTTCCTGCGCGGTACAAGGCTTCTCCGTAACCAGATTGAGCTCCGCGATACTTCCGGTACGCGTCGGAATCCGGTAAGCTTTACCCGTAATTTGCAGATCCGGCCAAATAAACTTAAGCGCCTTTGCCGCACCCGAAGAGGATGGGATAATATTCTCCGCGGCTGCCCAGGAATCCCTGCGGTCTCTCATCGGCTGATCCGTCAGCGATTGGGTATTCGTATAGGAATGCACCGTCGAGAATAAGCCGTATTGAATGCCGAAGTTTTCCCGGACGAGCTTAACAACGGGGGCAAGCGCGTTGGTTGTGCAGCTCGCCATGCTGATGATTTTGTGCTTCTCCGGATCAAAGCTGTCGAGATTGATGCCTTTCAGCAATACCGCATCGCAATCGTCAAGAGTTTTGCTTGGTCCGCTGACGAGAACGCGCTTCGCGCCGCGCTCCAGATGAAGCTCCGCTACCTGTCTCGTCACCGCCCGTCCCGTGCAGTCAATGACCAGCCCAACGCCAAGCTCGCTCCAGTTCGGAATTTCCTGCGACGAGTTCAAATAAAGAATCGAACGGTCGCCGATTTTGATCGTTCCCTCCGTGCCAGCCACAGGCTCCGGCCAACGCTTGTAGTTCGTATCGACTTCAAAAAGGGCAGCAAGCGTCGCTTCGTCTTTAATATCCGAGATAGATACCGGTACAAACAGCTGATCCTGCAAAGCTACGCGAAGAAGCTGTCTGCCAATCCGTCCAAATCCAAAAATAGCAATATTGTTCATGTTCCGCTCCTGCCTGCGCATCGTTGGCGCAATATAATTTTCACCGTTTAAAAAGGCTATTCCTTCAGCCAAGCGTTCGCCAGCAGCATCGCGCCGCGGGCGGCAGACGTGTCTGCCAGAGCGTTAAGCATAACAAAATCGTGAATCGTTCCCTGGAAACGCGCCTGCGTGACCCGCACGCCAGCCTCGCGAAGCTTATTGGCGTAAGCCTCGCCTTCATCGCGAAGAACGTCCGCTTCGCCCGTAATGATTAGAGCCTGCGGCAAGCCTTTAAGCTGCTCGGTTGTCGCGCGCAGCGGCGAGGCATAGATTTCCTCCCGTTCCTCGCGGTTCGTCGTATATTGATCCCAGAACCAGGCCATAGCGTCCCGGCGAAGGAAGTAACCCGTCGCGAATTCCTTGTAGGATTCGGTATCATTCCCTGCATCCGTAACCGGATAGAAAAGCAGCTGTTTATGAATCTGAGGTCCTTTGCGTTCTTTTGCCATAAGCGTTATGGCCGCCGTCATGTTGCCGCCAACGCTGTCCCCGGCCACGTAAAGCCGGCTTGTATCCAGGCCATGCTCTTCGCCGTTCTCCGCCATCCATTGCAGGGCAGCATAAATTTCTTCGATAGCCGTCGGGTATTTCGCCTCCGGCGACAAGCTGTAATTCGGGAAAACAACGGCAGCCTCCGCCCCAACCGCCAGCTCGCGGATAAGACGGTCATGCGTATGGGCGTTGCCAAACACCCAGCCGGCACCATGGATATAGAGAATAGCCGGGAGCTTCTTTGTTGCATCGGGAGCGCGGATAATGCGGATCGATACCTGCCCGCTTGGCCCGCCCTCAATCGTCAGATCGGTGATGTCGACAGACGGCTTCGCAATATCCCCGGCCTGAACGTTATCTACCGTTTCGCGGCCCTTTTCCGGACCAAGATCGAACAAATACGGCGGATTTGCCGTATCCTGCGCAAATTTCAAAGCCTCCGGCTCCAGCACGATTTTGTTGCTTGCGGTTTTTTCTGTCATCTCTACCTCTCCTCACATGATTGGATTGCCTCCGATACGGACTTCCTCTATTAATCACCGTTATGCCGGGAATTGAATCCGGCGACGTTCTCATATAGGGAAAGGACTATCAATCCATAGTTTAGGATAAGATGTCGTCAGAATATAGTGATAATTATACTATTTTATGGTTAGGGTGAGTCCTATGAATTGTTAAATTTATATAAATAAAAACCGGTACGACTGAAATAGACAACGTACCGGTTTGGTTTATTTGCTGAAACTCAGCCAAACGGATGAGCCAGATCCCCCGCAAACAGAAGGATCACCGCGGCTGCTATGACGAGATTCAGGACAGCCGGGAACATTTTCCCGAATGGGTGCTTTACTCTCAGATGCGACAGAACCGCAAGTAACATCGTAATCCCAATCCATACTCCCGCCCAGCCCGCCATGCCGGGATACCAGTAACCAATAAGGAGTCCAACGCCCCAAGCAGCTGGACAAGTCCCGTAATCACGCGGAACCACTGCGGGAGCTTGATCGAATCAAACAGCTCCGCATAATACAACACCTTTTGGTGTCCTGTAAAGCCTTACTTTTAGTAAATCCGTGGAAAATTAAAAAAGGCCGCCTTCACGTCTAATCGACGCTTAAGGCTGCCACTTGTCTTCTTACGCTTTCAAATCAATATTGCCGCCCAGGTGCGGCTGCACGCTTTGCTCCATCATTTGAATCAGCTGCTGCGATTGATCTGTCGAATGGTCCTTCGCCATTTTGAGGACGCTGATTCCAACATCGTTCATAAGCTTGCTTTGAGATAAAGCAACGGACATAGCCGGGATATCCATCATTACCCTCCATTTCAAATTTGACTTCACCTTTTGTATCGGAACATGAGCTATCCTACGTTAGCTTGTGCGCCGAAGATGTCTTACCCACCTTTGCCGGATCAGAACGCCTATTAACACAAACGGGATGTAGACGTATATAAAATACACGCCAACCTCGGAATAGATTTCCGAGAGCTTTTCAACGGTTCTGTGGTCCCTAATGACTTCGCATAGTACCGTAAATGCGATGAGAATCAATACCAAAATTATTCGCGGCCTTATGCGAAAAGCAATCTTCGCTCCACGGCATGCAGCCCATACATAGATGGAAACGCCAACTATTATCTTAATAAACCACATTGAAATGAACATATATTCAAGTCTTTGAAGCAGCGGCACTTCAAAGATCCCAATCATATTTAATGTCGGCCATATAGAATGACGCAGCTGTTCTTCCGTGAAAAACATAAAGGCCACAACCAATATCATCAAATACAATAACGTAATCATAACGAGGGTGAAATGCGCCCATTTTTGTGACTTTTCCGGTGTTTTAATAAACGGATAAAACAAAAGGAGTATCTCGAATCCCAAATACTCAAATGCCATATCCTTTGAAGAGAGAAGAAGCTCCGGTATTGAATGATTCAATAGTGGCAGCAGGTTTAACGGATGCAAAAATGGAATGGTAAGTGTAACCTGCGGAACAATAGAAACGAATGAAATAATCGTCGCCCAAACCGTCATTCCTGTTACGGAACGGACTCCGCCAGAGACAGCATAGTAAACAAGCAGCAGAATGACAATGCTGACGGGTAGAAAGTTCATACTGGGGAATAACCAGACTTGAACCAATTCAATATATCCCTTAAATTTCACAAATGCCCCGAAAACAAAATACAGAACGATGGCAGCATTAAAGAGGTTGCCCAAAATACGGCCAAACAGCTTCTTATTGATGACAGCTATATCATGAGAATCCTCAGCCGATGATAATAATTTATAAATCATCCATAAGAGAAAATGAATGCTAATCCCCGTGAAAATAACAGAGATCCATGCATTGTAACCGGCATGCTCAATTAATCTTCTTTGGTAAGTAAGCACACCAATCCCCACCATGCTGGAATAAAGAGGAAAGATGATTAAATAGGGAGATATCTTGTATTTGTCGCTGATTTCATCGTTCAATCTATGTCACCTTCCCGGAATGCATTGCTTTGCAGCGCTAGCCGCCTGCGCCCGTACGGATGATACGAGCTTTTACGCTTACTGCCGTTGTTAATGCTTTATATTGCTCCTGAAACTCTTGAGGCTTCCACTCCTTCGACCTGCTTCTTATCAGGTCCCCCAGGCCCAGAGGATCTACGTCATTTCTTTTGCATAACGAAATAAGGTCTCGAATCTCATTCTGGCAATATGCCTCTATGCTTTTCTCAAGTAATGCCAATTGATCCTCTGAAGAAAGATCAATCCATTGAGGGACATCCTTTACTTGAGCGTTAAGCTCCACACGAATGTCAATGGAAGCCGGAGGGCCGGTATGAATCACTTTATATTTTGTTTTAGAATGGATACTGTTCATCAGGAAATACTCATCACGTGTTTGATTCGGTCCTTTTACCGGAACCATAATACTCCCGTTTAATGAATTTTCCAGCAACAGCTTCATCAAAAAGGAATCCTTTATACCAATTTTGGTTTTGAATTTATCGCCTTTAAACAGGGCGATCCCATCGAGCTTGATCTCGTTTCGTTCGATAGTGAAATGAGGAAGAAAGAAATCCCGGCCGATGCCATAATAATTAAAAAACGTCAAGTGAAGATTCATCCTGGGCAAATTTCCATACTTGATATTTTGTTCGATCATATCGGACAAAAAATAGGGATCATGCCTATTCTCTTTTACGTTCAGCAACTCTAGGGCATCTCTATCCGCGACGCCCAGATGCATTCTAGAAGATATTCTGGGGTCGCGGATCAAGCTTTCGATTGCTGTATTGATCCCTTTGCGTGCAAAGCTGTCTCCGAATAGCGCCATCCTAAGCTGCCCGAATTTAACCGGGTAGTCAAGCTTCATGTTAAGCTTTGGCACGCTGTCATATACGGATTTGGACTCCGTCACATAAAATTCCAGCTTCGATTTTCCTTGTTCTTCGTAATTGGCTATAACAGCACTACTGGTTACCCCGGTATCGACGGCATCGTACCCTATGGTTTGAACAAATTTAATGTTATTGACAATGTTCGTATCGCCGCATGCTGTAAGCAGCGCGCTAAGAATAATAATCAGGAAAGCCTTGCTTCTCAACTCCATCATTCCCGCTTTCTTAAGTCATTCTCTATCGAGATTATTCTGTTTTTTCACCTTGTTCGGCTTGTACCTGACCGTCGACTCCGTTCTTAAGTAGCTTGGTCTCTTGTTACTAAATTGATAGGACGGGCGTATAAAGCTGTCTTTCAAATCCCGGATTCTTAAAGGGTTAATCGGTACAATATACGGAACGCCAAGCGAGGTCAGACGGGTTAAGTGGACAAGCAGAAAACCAATCCCGATTAACATTCCCAGAGCTCCCCATATCGAAGACGCAAGAATCATGGGGAACCGCAAAAAGCGGATTGCGTTCGACATCTTATAGATCGGCGTGGCGAACGAAGCGAGCGCCGAGAAGGCGACGATAATAACCAGAATATTGCTTGTTAAACCGGCCAAAACCGTAGCTTGACCAATGACGATACCGCCAACGATACCTAAAGTCTGACCGATCTTTGTCGGAAGCCTGGCGCCGGCCTCCCGGAGAAACTCGATTGTAATCTCCAGGAACAACACTTCAAGCAGCGGCGGAAACGGGACATTTCTCCTGGAGTATATAAGCGGTTCCAGCAAATCCCTTGGGATTACCTCATAATGAAAAGTGGTGATCGCGATATACATGGAGGTTGCAAACAACGAAAAAATGACGCCAAAAATACGGATCAATCGGAAGAAAGACCCCAGTATCCAAGGCAGATAATAATCTTCGGGGGAATTAAAAAAATCAAATAAGGTGGAAGGACCTGTAATGAAATAAGGCGATCCGTCGCTAATAACCGCCACTTGACCCGTAATGAGCGCGTAGACGACGCGGTCTCTCCGTTCCGTGGACAGGAATAAAGGGAATGGCGTTATCGAATTGTCCGAGATAAACTGGTCCAGCTGGGAGGTATCGAAAATAACATCATAGTCGATGGCCTCCAGCCTTTGTTCAATGGTTTGCACGTATTCCTTATTCGTTATCCCCTCGATATAAACGATGGCGACTCTTGTTTTGGACGTTGTTCCAACCAGGATTTCTTTCACAACCAGGTTAGGAATGTTAACCTGAGATCGCAATAATCCGATATTCGTATCCAGACTTTCCACGAATCCTACCTTTGGTCCAACAACGCTGAATTCATTTTCGGTATCGTTGTTTTGGCGTACTCCTTCAACCGTTGCGATAGAGATAATCGCATATTTACTGTCGTCTTGGGTGAACGAAGCTATAACGCAGCCTTTTAACAGCTTGGCTTGAATGTCTTCTACCCGGTCTGATATTTCCACGTCCTCAATCGGAATCCAGTTTTTAATATCCTCAAGACGCTCAAGCTCCGAGTCCAGAGCGCGGTTCTGCAAAGAATGAATGACATTCGTCTGAAGGGACTTCGCGTCAATCAATGTACTGAAATAGCAGATATTCAGCTGTTGGCCGCCCGCGAAAACATGAATCGATTTATAATCGCTCGATTGGCTTATGATCTTCTTTAACTGGACCACATCCCGACAATCGGTTATCAAATCATCAGTCATTTCCTATCCTCTAATCTCCATTTATGGTAATGGTATTCTTACCATAACAGCCATCGTTCATTCTCAAATAATGATCCTAATAAATTAAGAAAAACACAAAAACTCCTTGGTTATCAAGGAGTTTTTCAATACCTTTTTATTATTTCGGCCGATGTTACAGCTTGTAGTCCGGCGTATAAAACTCGGTAAGAAAGCGGTAAAACAATTGCTCCGTCGGAAGCAGCTTGCGCTGGGTCGGACAGATGACCCCTATGCTTCGCGTAACCGTGGGATCTGCCAGCGGAATTTTCACTGTCGATTGCGGAATGTTTTCCACCAAGGTAACGTCAGGCATAAGGGCAATCCCGAGGCCCGCCGATACCAGTCCTTTCAACGCATCGATGTCATCCCCTTCGAACGCGATATGGGGCGTGAAGCCTATTTCTTGGCAGGCATTCAGTACAATTTTACGGAAAATTGTCCCTTCCGGGAGCGTGACGAAGGACTCATCTTTCATCTCCGACAGCTTTATGCTGGACCGCTTGGCAAGCGGATGATGGATGGGCAGCAGCGCTACAATCCGTTCCGTAAATAAAAGCTTTTGCTGAATATGTTTATCCTCTTCCGGCAGCGGGGCAATCATAGCCAAATTAAATTCGCCGTTGACAACACCGTCAATCAAATCGGCGTAAAGGGCTTGTCTCATCTGAAACTTGGCTTCCGGATACTTTTTGCGAAAGGCGTAAATCGCCTTTGGCAGGACATGCGCGGCCAAGCTGATCGGGAACGCGATTCGAACGACTCCTTTTTCCGGATCCAAATATTCCTTTACTTCCCGCTCGGCCTCGTTCATCATATGAAGCATTTGTTCCACGCGTTGCAGCAGAATCTTCCCTATCGGCGTCAGCTTAACTCTCCGTCCATTCCGAATAAATAAATCGACCCCTAATTCGCTTTCCAATTGAGCCAGCTGCCTGCTGACCGAGGATTGTGCGACATGCAGGACATTGGCGGCTTCAGTCACATGCTCTCTCTTCGCAACTTCCATAAAATATCGCATTTGTCTAACTTCCACTAAACTCACCCTATCCTTCATGCGCAAAACGCATCAACTTTATCCTATCTGAATATTGTTGCGATTAAATATTTAATATTAATATTAAACTACTAAATTAAAAAAGAGAAATGAATAAGTTTTCCTACAAACCTTGAGGGAGTGTTACCGCGATGAGTATCGTAAAAGAAGTTGAACAAGCGAACACAGAAGCTGCCCACAGTTATATTGATGATCTGTTTGAAACCGTGCAAAAACGCAATCCGGGCGAAGTTGAATTCCACCAGGCTGTGAAGGAAGTATTCTTGTCCCTGATTCCCGTACTCGCTCAGCAGCCGAAATATATCGAGCATGCCGTCCTCGACCGCCTGGTTGAGCCGGACCGTATTATTTCTTTCCGCGTCCCTTGGACGGATGACAAAGGCAAAGTACAAGTTAACCGCGGTTTCCGCGTTCAATTCAGCAATGCCATCGGTCCTTACAAAGGCGGCCTGCGCTTCCATCCATCCGTAAACGCCAGCATTATCAAGTTCCTCGGGTTTGAGCAAATCTTCAAAAACTCGTTGACCGGTCAAGCGATCGGCGGCGGTAAAGGCGGCTCCGACTTCGATCCTAAAGGCAAATCGGATCTGGAAATCATGCGCTTCTGCCAAAGCTTCATGATGGAGCTCAGCAAGCATATCGGCCCGGATACAGACGTACCGGCAGGCGATATCGGTGTTGGCGCTAGAGAGATCGGCTACATGTTCGGCCAATACAAAAAATTGGTCGGCGCTTACGAAGCCGGCGTTCTGACAGGTAAAGGGATCGGTTACGGCGGCAGCCTTGGCCGTAAAGAAGCAACGGGCTACGGAGCCGTATACTTCGTTGAAGAAATGATGAAGAGCGTAGGCCTCGGCTTCAACGGAAGCACGGTAGTTGTTTCCGGCTCGGGCAACGTATCCATCTATGCCATCGAAAAAGCGATTCAGCTCGGCGCGAAAGTTGTAGCCTGCAGCGATTCCAGCGGTTATATCTATCACGAAGCCGGCATTAACCTCGATACTCTTAAACGCCTGAAAGAAGTCGAAAACCGCAGATGTAAAGATTATGTTCTTGAGCATCCGGACGCAATCTACGTTGAAGGCTGCTCCGGCATCTGGTCGATTGCCTGCGATATCGCACTTCCATGCGCAACGCAGAACGAGATTGACAAGGCTTCGGCTGAGCTGCTTGTCAATAATGGCGTAAAAGCGGTTGGCGAAGGTGCCAACATGCCTTCCACGCTGGAAGCTATCGATGTCTTCCTGGACAACAAAGTACTGTTCGCTCCTGCGAAAGCGGCAAATGCAGGCGGCGTGTCCGTATCGGCTCTGGAAATGGCGCAAAATAGCGCAAGACTGTCCTGGACGCTTGAGGAAGTAGATACCAAGCTCCAACAAATCATGCACAACATTTATTCCGCGAGCATGAAAGCATCCGAAACATACGGCGTTCCTGGCAACCTTGTTATCGGCGCTAACATCGCCGGCTTTGTAAAAGTTGCCGACGCGATGATCGCTCAAGGCGTGTAGGATTTAGCAGATCAAGAATAATAACAACAAAAAACCTCTTCTCCTTGTGGGAAGAGGTTTTATTATTCATTCGAGCTATTGTTTGACGACTTGTTTCATTAGACGAATCTCCTTGAATCCCACAAATCTCTTGTTGGCCTCATCCCATAGGCGAAAACGTATCGCTTGCAGGCTGGAGGCTATCGTTATCGTAGTCACCTTATGCAAGGCAGGCGTCTTCTCATGCGCTTTTTCCAAGTAATAATTCGGTACTCTTGGACTGAGGTGATGGACATGATGAAAACCGATATTCCCTGTCAGCCATTGAAGCAGCTTGGGCAGCTTGTAATAAGAGCTTCCGTCTACCGCTGCCTTCACATAGTCCCAATCCTCTTCCTTTTCGAAGTAGCTATCTTCGAATTGGTGCTGGACATAAAACAACCAGATCCCGGCTGCTCCGGAGAGATAGAAGATCGGAATTTGAACCAGCAGGAAGGCTTGCCATCCAATCGTATAGCACAGCAGCGCGGCTAATCCCGCAAGACCCAGATTCGTCAAATACGTATTGAGTCGTTCTTTTGTTTTGGCATTTTTCCGGTTGAACCTGTTCTCGATGAGCATCGTGTAGAAAGGCCCAAGAACAAACATTACGAAAGGGTTCCTGTACAGTCTGTACCCCAAACGCTTCCAGAAGGAAGAAGTTAAATACTCCTCTACCGTTAGAATCCACACATCCCCGGTTCCCCGTTTATTTAAATTGCTGCTAGTAGCATGATGAATCGAGTGCGCATGCTTCCACTGATGATAAGGATGAAAGGTAAGAATGCCCGTAATCGTCCCTACGATTTCGTTCAGCCTCTTGCTTTTGAACAGCGACTGATGACAACAATCGTGAAAAAGGATAAAGATCCGAATGACGAAACCGGCTGCGACAACGGAAAGAGCAAGCGTAAGCCAATAGGATATATCAAGCGCCCAATAGGCCAAATACCAAAGCAGCACAAACGGCAAAATGGTATTCAAGATCTGTAGAATGCTGGTCCTGGCATGCGATTTTTCATAAGGAGCCATGTCCTTTTTTAGTTGACGTACAGTTGGAGTAGGCATAGTTGTTCCCCTCTGTCCCCATGGACTTCGTTTATTTGTTGGTACATCAACGCTTTATTCTTTTGTCCCCAAAGTAGTACATGCTAAGCGGCCACCATAAAATGGCGAAGATAGGATAAATCGCCCAGATAGTATCCGGCGAAGAAACCAGGTTAACCGTAATAAAGAAGGCAATCATCAGCGCGCTGGCGGAGATGGAAAACGGGTAGTACTGCTTCTTCCGGACATAATACAAAGCGAGCGGCCACCAGATTACGGCAAAGGTAGGATAAATCGCCCAAGGATATTCAGGTGACATTACAGCATTCAGGATCGCATAATAAATCGTCAAGCTTATGCCCGAGATTATGGCGAATGTTAACGTCTTTGCTTTGGATCCGCTATATATCGTTACCGGCCACCAGACGAATGGAAACATGGCGTAAACGAACCACGGAAACTCGGGAGATTCCATGTAATTGAGCGTAAGCAGAAAGACGATGACAAGCAGACTTCCGAGCACGGAGTACAGCCTGTAATAGCCCTTTCTAACAGAAGCCAGACTTAGCGGCCAGAACAATAATACAAAGGCCGGGTAAATAAACCAAATTTCACTTGGAGATGTTAAAAAATTGACGATCATAAAAAACAAGATACTCATCAAGCTGCCAACTGCGGCAAATCCAACTTGCTGCCTATCTATCATTAGGTCGACCTCCTCACCTTAAGCGCAACCAATTAAACACCATGGACAACGGCCACCAAAGAACGGCAAATGTCGGGTAAACGAACCAAATTACATCCGGTGTATAGTAGAAATTCACGAATACAACAAGCGCGATAATCAGAAGGCTGCCCCAGATCGAGAAGCCAAGATTTAATTTGGCATTGTTCCTTCTAGTAGGAAGCTTGTGTCCAAGCTGCTGCTTAATCTCCTCGATGTCTCCGAACTCGACAATCGCTTTATTGATGGCATCCTCTTCTTCCTTCCCCTGCTCCATCAGATCGAATACCTTCTCCTGGAGATTGGCCACAATTTCCTGTTTGATCACTTTCTTCTTCTCGCTCTCCGGAATTCCCTTAAACAATTCGTCTACATGCTGCTTTATCGATTTCAATTCAATCCCTCCATGAACACGTCGATAATTCCCTTGATTTCTTCCCATTCTTTAACCATTTCCCGTAAGTAAGCCTTGCCAAGCGTTGTTATTCGGTAATATTTCCTCTGTCCCCCATGAGAAACATCACCGTAATAAGACTCGATAAGGTCTTTGTTCTCCAGTCTTTGAAATACCGCATACAAGGTCGCTTCTTTAATCTGGAATCTGTCCTTCGTTCGCAGGCTGATCTCTTTAGAAATTTCATATCCGTACCGATCCTTCTCGAGGATCAGGCGTAGGATTATGGGATCCAAATGCCCGCGAATAATGTCGCTCCTAATGATACTGAGCCCTCCTTGGCCTAACTATTCTGTCTGATAGAGTAATACTAACCGAAATTACTCTATGTGTCAAAGTAATTAAGGATTATTAAACTTGGACTATCTATGCTGACCGAGAAATTAAGAAGTTCTTCATAAATTTGAACACCGGATATTAAGATTTTCCAATTATAATGAGTGAAAAGATATTATAGAGGGGGTGAATGCGATGGAGCAACGCGTGGTTCTGGTGGTTGATGATGATAAAGAAATACGCGATGCCATTGAAATTTATTTGAAGCAGGAGGGCATTGCCGTGTTAAAGGCGAAGGACGGATTGGAAGCATTGGAGATGCTGGATTCCAATTCGGTGCATCTTATCATCCTGGATATTATGATGCCGCGACTCGACGGTATAACGGCAACTTATAAAATTCGTGAGCAGCGCAATCTTCCGATTCTTATCTTAAGCGCCAAAAGCGAGGACAGCGACAAGATACTGGGACTCCATGTAGGGGCGGACGATTATATGACCAAACCTTTTAACCCCATGGAGCTTGTTGCTCGGGTGAAATCCCAGCTTAGGAGATATGTCACCTTCGGCTCCTATGAAGGGGCAAAAAAGATCATTAATCTGCGTGGTCTCGTGCTCGACCAGGAGGCTAAGGAAGTGTCGGTGAACGGCGAAGCCGTAAAGCTGACACCCATCGAGTTCAAAATCGTGGAGCTGCTCATGACAAATGTAGGACGAGTCCTCTCGATCCATGACATTTATGAACGAGTCTGGAAGGAGCCGGGCTATAACGCCGAAAATACGGTGGCCGTCCATATCAGGAAAATCCGTGAAAAAATAGAAATTGACCCAAAAAACCCAAGATATCTGAAAGTGGTGTGGGGTATTGGATACAAAATGGAAAAATAGGACACATGTTGTCCTCTGTGCACTCTTGCTGGTTATTGGCCTAAGCGGGCCTTTAACCTTATTGAATCAAGGCAGCCGCTACCTTCACCGTGATTATTTCCATACGCAAGAGTTCCGAGCGCAACTGGATCAATTCGCTGCCACGTTGAACTTATTCGAGCTTAATTCGATTTCGAAGCAGGAAGCCAAATCCGCCATCACGGTGGAAAGAGAAGACATCGGGGATTACCGCAATCAGCTTGGTCCTCTTACCGAACAGCTTAATGCAATCCGGGACGAATACGAACCCCTCATTCAAGACGCGCTTGCCGTCGACAACAACACGGCCGCCGATTATTACAAAGCGGAAAGAGAACGCAAGACAGCCGATCTTATGAAGTTGTTCCAGGATGACGACCGGGTCACCGCTCTCGTAAGAGAAAACAAGGAGCAGCGTATAGACAGCTACTACAGGCTACGGGAAGCCTACCGTTCGGAAATCAACCATTTCCATGACCAGTTCGACTATTACTTATGGAATTCGTCTTCAGGTGTTGTCCATTCCAGCCTAAACGCTCAAAATGAACAGGCTGCGCGGAATGAACTATATTCCGATGGTCATGTATATGTAACGGACTATACCGTAGATATTACAAATTCGCTGCATGACTTGATCGGAGCACATGAGCTGCTGGATTCCTCCCTCCTGCCATATCAGGGCTGGATCGCGGTTCCGAGAAACAGTCCCCAGCAGGAATTGGCCAAGCAATATCGATGGGAGCAGTTCTCCCTGTTCGCCTATGTCCTGGTTGGCGGTATTTTGCTTATTGTAGGCGCAGCCCGATTGAAACGCGTTTTGTCTATCCGTGTTGAGACAGGCACTGGGTCTAACATCTATAACAAGCTGCCAATAGATATAAGGAGCGCATTGTTCATCGGAACCTCCGCGCTTGTTGCAGGTGTACTTGTGAATTCGGCGGGCTATTATCCTTCCCTGTTTCAATCGCCGTTGCTCTATTCCGGCAAGCTGCTTATTGCATTCGTAGTTGCGGCGATTGGCCTGGCCTTGACCATTCAGCAGGGGAAGCTTCTAGCTAACGGAATGCGGAGCTGGAACGAGGTGAAAACTGAGTGGGCGCGCTCCCTATTGAATCGAGCATTTACTCGTGCAAAAGCTGGCGTCGCCCAAATAACGACACAAGTAAAGAACTCCTTCCTATACAAAAGCACCGGAGTAAGGCTCTTCTTATTCGCTTTTATATTTGCCGGAATGGGTTTTGCCGGAGGATGGGCGGCTGTCGCTTACTTCTACTACAGCGATTCTTTCTACTTCCTGCTGGCTCTAATTATGGCGGTTGCTGGAGTTGCCGCGTTTATGCTGTCCATCAGACAGCTCGGATATTTGAACCGGCTTGCCCTCGCTGCAGATGAGCTGGCAGCCGGCCGGATGCCGGAGGCGGTTCCCCCATCGGGAAGCGGCGTGCTTGCTTCATTGGCAGACAATATTAACGCTCTCAGACAAGGCGTCCGCATCATGCAAAACGAACAAGCTAAGAGCGAGAGGCTGAAGACGGAACTCATTACCAATGTTAGTCATGATCTGCGGACTCCCCTCACCTCTATTATTACATATGCGGGACTGCTTAAGTCCGGGGATGCATCTACGGAAGAACGGACGGCTTACGCCGAGATTATTGACCAGAAATCGAAGCGGTTAAAGACGATGATAGACGATCTGTTCGAAGTATCGACCATGACTAGCGGCAATGCGAATCTGCTGCTGGAGCAAACGGATCTGGTTCAGCTTATGCAGCAGGCGCTGGCAGAATATAAAGAAGGAATGGACAGCTCAGATATTCAGTTCCGCTTCTCTCTGCCGACGGAACCGGTCTATGTCTCGGCAGACGGGCAAAAGCTGTGGCGGGTATTCGATAACCTGATCGGGAATATGCTGAAGTATTCTCTTGCCCATACGCGTGCCTATATCTCGGTGCAGCTGACTGACCATCAAGAGGTTGCGATTATTTTCAAGAACGTATCGAAGTTCGAAATCAACGATAACGCAGACGAACTCTTCGAGCGCTTCAAACGAGGAGATACTTCACGCCATACGGAAGGATCCGGCCTTGGGCTGGCGATCGCGAAATCGATTATCGACCTTCACGGGGGCCGCCTAACGCTCGAGACCGATGGTGATTTATTTAAAGCTACGGTTATGTTAAAGGTTGAGTTTTATTCTTAAATCCATTACCTTGCCATAACAAGGACATACGGATGCTGGTGCGGCGGATCTTATCCCTTCGCGTTTCGTCGGAATCCGTAAAAAAGCAAGCATCGACGGCAACGCTGAGCAAGGCCTCTTTCGCTGCTTGGGAAGCATAGGGCTCTTGCTGGATAAGATAATGGCAAATCTGGTAGCAATAGCTCTCATACCGCCGCAAGATACCGATTTTTACTTTCCGGTCCATAGAGAAATGTTCTCCCTTCTCCTCCTGTGCAATCTAAGCTATAGGATAAGAAAAACTATTTAATAAAACCTGAGGAAAAACCTTAAGTTTTTCTTAAGAAGATGCTGGAAGAAAAAAAGCTCCCCCATAAAGGAACAGGTTGACTGCCTGATTGTCCTAGAGGGGAGCTTCTTTTTGTTAATCGCTGCTTCCTCCTCCGCCTCCCGAATCGGATCCCGAGGAGGAATCGCTTGAAGAAGGGCTGCTTCCATGATCATTATGGTGATGATGATGATCATGATGCTGGCCGTGATGGTGATGGCGGTGGTTATGATCATCCGAATGGTTGTTTACGATTGGAGAATGCAAATTCGGATCCGCCGAGGAATGTCCCGATCTATATCTCCCATTGGACCGCTTCCCTCTTGAATTGGAGGTTCCCATCACGTTCGATATGATGATGAAGGCAGCCGCTACAATAACGATGACAACCACAATGGACAAAATAAAATCCCTCCTCATACAACATCCATATTTTACCTAAAATTTGTTCGCAAGATCAATCCTTTTTTTTCGCAAAAATAAGGCAGCCAGTCATAGTGACCGACTGCCGCCGTGTTAGGATTAAGCTTTTCTTTTACGCATTCCCGCAATCCATAACGTACTGATACCAATCGAGAACATTGCGGCCGCCAAAAAGAGGAGCCAGCCGATAATAGGAATATTGGAAAAGGCGGCTAACAAAGCTGCCCCGGTCAACACCTTGAGCCAATCCGGCCGCGGCTCCGACCATTTGATTCTATCGCCAATCCTATAGCTTATCACGGTTAAGCCCAAAGCCACAGCGATTATAGCCGCAATCAGCACAAGGATCAACACCGGTATGCCAACAACCGTAACAAGCAGCAGCAGGCTAAGGGCTGCTATCGCTATGCCGCTAAGAAATCCTGCAGAGAGAAGGCGTCCCAACGGAACAGATTGGAACCGCTCCGTGAAGGAAGCCATCTTTTTCTTCCCCAGAAGCCTAATTAGTACCGGAACTAGAACAAGGAGCAAGCTTCCCGCAAGCTGCACCACCCATAGGCCGGCAACAATGCCGCTTCCAAGCAGCAGACTGTTTTGCGTGGCATTGTCGAGAGATATGTCGTATAAATCATCGCCTAATACAGCTCCCGGATCCTGATTTACTTCCCCGCCGATCACCACAACAACGCCATCAATCTTGGCAGTGCTGCCGATATGCAGGCTGCCGTTGATGACAACGACTACCCCTTTCACGTGACCAAGCACATCCGCATCCCCGCCAACTACATATACATCGTCTACCGTCTGCTCCCCGGGCACGGTTGTATTCTGATGCTCGAATATACTACTTGCCGAAGCAACCCCCGGTACCAAGATCATAAGGAGTAAAAGGAATCCTATCACATAGATCGATTTTCGCAAGACATTCAGACCTTTCAGCTTACTGTTGTATGAAGCAGCCGTCTTAACGAGTAGACAGAAACGGCAAGGATAGATAAGGATAGGAGGATCGTCATTCCCGACAAGACGGGTATGCTAAGGATATAATGCGATGCCGCGTACATCAGAGTGATCATAAACTTGGAAAATCCGTGCACTAGCTTCATGATGACCGTGCCTGCCAACGCATATAAGATAACGAATGGAATCAGTATGCAGAGGAAAATAAGCAAGCCCGCATATTTCTCCGCAGCTGATGTCCTTATCCTTAAAGAACGCATAACCTGCGATTCCAAATTGTCTGGTGCTTCAACCGTGCTGAAGGAAAGGACAAAATGATCTTTGAGCTGAAGGAAATCCTCCAAGAGCTCCTGGCAGGTCTCGCAGGTTTCTAAATGGGCTTCAACCTCCTTCCTCTCTGCCTGGCTTAATTCCCCGTCAAGGTAGGCTGAAAGCTGCTCTTTCATATGCCGTTCCACATTTAATCCTCCCTTCGTAATTCATTTCGTAAATTTATTCTCGCAGCAAATAGCCGCGATTTAACGGTTCCAAGCGGAACCTCCAATATGGCTGCAATCTCTTCATAGGAGTACCCCTGCACCTCATGCAGCAGAAGAACCTCGCGATGATCCGCGCTAATTCTGCCGAGCCCGTCCGCAAGGGATACTTTCTCCAAGGTATCCGGCAAATGAGGATCGGCAATATCTTCATTGTGACCTTCCTTCAGCTCTTGTTCAAGAGCCTTTGCACGCTTCTTCAATCTGTCCTTGCATAGATTGGAAGTAATCCGGAGGATCCAGGATGAGAAGGCATAAGCGGTATCTAATGAGGATAAGGAATAAAATGCTTTAATAAACGCTTCCTGCGCTGCATCCTCGGCGTCCATCCGATCCCCCAGCATCCCGAGGGCGTGCCTGTAAACATGCCCTTTATACCGCTTCACAAGCGCTGCGTACGCCTCTTGATCACCGGATTTAGCTTGAAGAATGATAGATTTAAGTTCCTCGCTCGCCACTCGCGCATTCAACTCCTACCGAAACAAACCTGACCCATAACTTAAGCTATACTTACTCTGCTTCGCTGCAGTTTCCGCCTCACTTCCAGCATTAGAACGTTTAGACTTACCCAAACCCCGCCAAATACATAACCTGCGGCTACATCGCTTGGATATTGCAGGTTGAAATAGATGAGGCTGATTCCTAACAAGAAGCATAAAAGCGCCGCGGCTGCAATCAGGACAAAATGAATGACTTCCTCGCTGTAATGCCGCAAAATCAGAAACACGCAGAACCCCAATACGGTAACCGCCGTAAAGGTATCCTCGCTGGGAAAGGTGTTCATGATGGGAATACCGGAAGAGACCGGACCTATCCGATGAAAGACCATGCGAAGCCCTTCATTTAGAACGACACCTCCAGCTATCGTCCAGCACATAAATAATATTTCCAGGAGCTTGTTATCCCCTTTGAATCGAATAACGATCAGGGTAAGGGCAATCACCGGGGCATAAAGATATATGCTGCCTATCTGCAGGAAGTCTTCCATCAGATCATGCCAGCCGGAGCCGATTATCATCAAGACCAAGTAATAAGTCACTTCATCAAACTTCCCGAATTCCTGCGCAACATAATCTTGAATCATTCCGAACATAAGCGAGAGCAATAATACGAATGCGGTAAAGGAAGCGAGCACCAAATATTTCGCTTTTCCCAATGACCGTACCTGGCGTACACCTCCGCCGACCATGTCCAGCAGGAACGAGATGATACGGTACTTGTACTTTTTCAAGAGATTGTATAACAAAAACAGCAGACCCGAAGCAATCGCAAAGATAATCAAATAACGGTTCACCGTGGAGTGGTACGCTTCCCATTTAGGCCCTAACACTTTTCCGAGCGAGATAAATAAGCTGACCCAAAAGACAGCCCCGGAATAAGCATAAATCGCATACCGCCGAAACGGCATTCGGGTTACTCCGCAGAAGTAACCCGTAATATGCCTGACCCCCGGTATGAAATAGGCGATAAACAACAACTTATCGCCATATTTCTCAAACCAGACCGTTAAGCGCTCCATTTGCTCCTCACCCATATGGAACCGGTGCCCGTATTTCGCAATAAACGGTTTGCCTAACCAATAACCGATCCAGTAGGAAAGCGTTATTCCGGTTGTAACACCGGCTGATGCGGTCAGAATGCTAAGAAGCCAGCTCAATTTCTTCTCAAATACGAGCATTCCCGCATAGCTCATCATAATCTCACCAGGAAGAGGCAAGGCCAGCATTTCAAGGCATAATGAGAGAAATATAATTCCGTAACCATACTGTTCAAGCCATGCTGCGATATCGATGGTGCATACCCCCTTGCTTCTTCCATTATTGTGAACCGGATATCGGCTGTTCATCCTGATGAAGGATTAGGATTTTCGTACAGCTCTGCCCTGCATCCACTCGTAAATAATCGGAATCATGAAGAAGCTGTTTAATGTGGAGGTAATCATGCCTCCAATAACGACAATGCCAAGCACCTGAGAAATAACCGTATCCGAGCTATGCGAGAGCGCCAGAGGAATCAAGGTCAAGATCGTGGTGCCGGCCGTCATAAAGATTGGACGAACCCTGGACAAGCTGCCCTGAATAACCGCGTCGCGAAGCTCCATTCCTTCTTTTCGGTTCCGCTCGATCTTATCGATAAGCACAATACCGTTCGTAACGACAATCCCCGTGAGCATCAACACGCCGATAAATGCCGCGAGGTTCCACTGTCCATGAATTGCGTACAAAGAGATGACGATGCCGGACAAAGCAAGCGGAATGCTTAGCAATACGGCAATCGGCGCCTTCCAGCCTTTGAATACCATGCTTGTAATAAGCAGCACAAGCAAGATGGAAACGGCAACCGCAATAACAATCTCGATAATCATCTGCGTGACCTGCTGTGTAATTCCGCCAAGCGAATAGCTTACTCCTTCCGGAAGCTGCAGATTCTTTAAGGTGTTATCCACGTCTTTGGATACCTTGCTCATATTGCTCGAAGTAATCTGAGCCTGAACGACAGACACCGGCTCGCCATCCCGCTCCTGAATGGAAGATAAAGCATCGCTTTTTTGCATGGTTACAAAGGAATCGAGCCGGTAAGCTTTCCCGCCGCTGCCTTTAACAGTCTCTGCCGCTAAGGAGGCAAGTACCTGTTCCGGCGAATACACCGGCACGGATTGGCCGGTCGCTGCTCCCTCTTTGACCGAATCGATATACACATCCACCGGAATCGTACCTGTTCCCGTTGATGTCGAGATATCAAAGTCCTTTGCTTTGGAGGTATATCTAAGCAGCAGCTTATTGACCTCATCCGGATCGATTCCGGCAGCAAGCGCCTTTTCTTTATCTATCGAGAGTTCGTATTTCGGATTACCGTTCGTTAGGTCCGTCTGGCCGGTCACGCTAAGTCCCGGAATTTGAACCAGCTTCGCGCGTACTTGCCCGGCTGTTTTTTCTAGCGTCAGCTGGTCCGCGCCGGTTAACATGATCTTGATCGTTGAGTCATCGCCGGCAATATTCTGATTAGTGACCGTGATCGCCCCTTGGCCCGACACCTTATTCAAATCCGACTGCAAAGAAGGAATAAATGCCTTAACGCTCTTCTTGTCTTTCAGTTGAATGGAAAGATTGGCTACGTTTGGCTGCTGGATAAATCCGCCGCCCTGGTCAAATACATCGTCTGCCGTAGGCGTAAAACTGGAGCCGAAAGTAGCGGTATAGGAAGCAATGCCGGCATTATGTTGAAGTTCGTTCTCGACGACTTTGACTTCTTTATCGACTTCCGACAAAGGGGTGCCCTTCGGAAGCTCCACCTTGACGGCTACCTGCCCGCTTGCGGTGCTTGGAAGCAGGCTGAATGGAAGCTGCGATCCAAAGATTGCCGCTGCCGCAAACAGGACGAGCGAGATGCTTACCACGGCTTTTTTGCGCTTTAGTGCCGACAGAAGCAATGGCTTCATAAGCGGCTCCAGCGTTACCGCTTCCGCCTTCGGGTTGCTCCAACCCATCATCGCAAAGGTTGGGATGACAATCATCGCGACAAGGAACGATACGGTTAGGGCAATAACTACCGACCAGGCAAAACCGGAATAGGTAGCCCCGATAATGCCGCCTACCAAAGCTATAGGAACATATACGGCTATCGTTGTTGCGGTTGATGCGAAAATCGCCGGCAGCATCTCAACAACCGCAGCGGAAAGGACGCCAAGAACCGGCTTGTCTTTGTTCTCTTGAATTCTCCGGTACATATTATCCAGAATGACAATGGCATCATCCACAATCCGGCCCATCGCAACGATAAGTCCGGACACCGTTAAAATGTTCAGCGTAATGCCCATTGCTTTCAATACGGCCGTTGTTGCGAGCAGGGAGATTGGCAGCGTAACGGCAATCAACAAGGTAGAACGCACATTCCGGAAGAAGAATAAGACGCAAAGCATGGAGAACACGCAGCCTAGTAATCCTTCCCGGACAAGTCCCAACAGAGAACTGTTCAGATCATGTGCGCGGTCGGTGAGCAATTCCATCTTGACGTCCCCGCTCTGAACAACCGGGATCTGATTCACGCGATGCTTGACCTGCTTCGCCACATCATTGATGGTTGCAGTTGGCGTTTTAATGACATTGAGCATAACATTGGCTTTCCCGTTCGTGCGGGAAACGGTTTTTACATCCGTCAAAGACGGATATACGGCAGCAATTGTGGATAAAGGAACGCTGTTTCCGTCTTTATTTTTAATCGTAAGCTTGCTTAACTGATCTTCCGTCAGATCCCAGCCTTCAACCTTGATCGGGAACGACGCTTTGATATTCGCGATATTTCCTTGCAGACTTGGAACATCTGCCGTAATGGATTTATTGAAATCGTCGAGAGTCAGATTATTCGCCACAAGATCCTTCATGCGGAGCACAACGACATAACCTTTGTTTGCCCCCCCTACGGTCTGGACGTCGGAAACACCGGGAACGGATTTTAATTGGTTAACGATATCGGTCTGGGTAGCGGATTGCAATGTTAAATCATCGATTTTGCTGCTGTTTGACGTAAGGCTGTAACTCAAGATCGGAAAAGTACTGGACGTCAGCCTGGTTACAGCGGGTTTGTTTACGCCGTCAGGCAGCGCCGCATCGTTTAACGCTTGCTTGATGGCGTTCTCGGCTTTGCCCATATCGTAGTCCATGGGATAATAAATATTCATTAATACCCCGCCGTCATACGAGGTTGTCTCCAAGTTCGTTATTCCGTTCGTCTTGCGGATCGCATCCTCAAGCGGCGCCGTAATGTCCCGCTTGATTTGGTCTGCTTGATAAGAAGACGCGCGCAGGGACACCATTAAGGTTGTGTTATTGATGCCGGGAAGATAATCCCTCTGCATTTGCAGCGCCGATACGGCCCCCCACGCCAAGATTAATACAACGCTAATTAAAATAATGGCTGATCTTTGCATAACAGCTTCTATAAGTCGCTTCATTATGAACTCCCCTCTCCTGTCTATATAGGGAAAGACTCCGGTATGGGCGGAATTGTTCATTCGCGAAAAAATATTTTCGCTTCCAATATCCGGGTTATTCAGTGGCTAATAAAAACGGCTGCCGTCATACGTGATGCCCGGCAGCCGTTGTGATTTTTCTATCGATTTCCGTTACGCCTAACTACTCCCCCAATCATTAACATCAGGAAAATAAAAAGGATAAACGCATACTCCCTAATACGAATATGAATGTTACCTATACGAGTTGGACTTGCTTGACCTGGATCCGGACGGGGTACCGTAAAATCCATTTGATCTTCTTGGGACTCCTTGAAATGCCGGAATCGTATTTCCGCCCTATAGTCACCTGTTTTTAATCTGGGAGCATTCCGGATTTCAATGCCCTGTTCCTTTTCAGGACCAAGAGTAACCCGTTCCAAAGTGACGGCATGGCCAACGCGTTTATACCCGTATTCATCCTGACTGCTGTTATAAGCAGCGGCCGGTCATAACCGAAGCCGCTTCTTAAGGAATAACCAATACACCAGCCCTCCCGCAACCAGAAGCGCAATCGCATAGCTGACCGGATGCATGTATTTCTCCAGTAAATCGATATTAGCTCCACCTTTGTATCCGGCATATGCCAAGGCCAGATTCCATGGAATACAGCCTAAGAAGGTGAACAACAGGAACTTGGAAAACTTCATCTGAGCTATACCGGCCGGAAGCGAAATAAAAGTGCGGATAAAAGGAAGATTTCTCGCAAAAAACACACTGCTTGCTCCATATCGGTCGAACCACCGCTCGGCTTGAATAAGATGCGAATTTTTAAAGAAAACATATTTACCGTACTTATCCAGAACTTTTCTTCCGCCAAGCGCTCCGACATAATAAGCTATTATTGAGCCCGCCACATTGCCAAGGACGCCCGCAATAACGACTGCCTGCCACGATAGGGTACCGTTTGCCGCAGCCAAGCCTCCGCTAAGCAAAATAACTTCGCTTGGAATCGGTATACAGGCACTCTCCAGCACCATGCCGATAAAGATCCCGTAAATGCCCACCGCATCGATAAGCTGAACCGCTATATTCGATATCCAATCGATAACACTATGCAATTTGCCGCACCTCCCTCCGAGAATATGAAATAGAGCGATTAGTTGCCCGTAACCAGCAGGTATACCAGAAAGACGGCCGCAAGCGCAAAGCGATAATAGGCAAAAGGCGCAAGCTTGAAGCGTTCAAGTAGCTTCAAGAACGTAATAACCGCAATTAGAGCCACCACAAAAGCGACCAGGAAGCCGGTAATAAAAAATACCGCATCCGAAGCTGTTAAGGTGTTGTAGCTTTTTAATAACTCGAACCCGCTGGCGGCTACCATCATCGGAATCGCAATCAGGAACGAGAAGTTTGTTGCCGCTCTATAGCCAACACCGGCTAACAGTCCCCCTGCAATTGTCGCCCCCGAGCGCGAGAAGCCGGGCCAAAGCGCCAGACATTGAAATAATCCGATATAAACAGCCTGCTTATAGGTAATCTGATCCACCCCGGCGGATTGGACAGAAGACTTGCTGCTGCTCTCGCCGAACAGCATAAAGATCCCTCCGAAAACCAAGCCTACAAGCACGGTGTAAGCGGAGAATAAATACGATGTAATAAACGAGTGCAGAACTAGCCCCAATACCATCGCGGGCATGCAGGCAAGAATAATATGAAGAAGATTAAGTCTACCCGGCAGCTTATCCTGCTGATCACCAGTCATCTCCGGCGTTAGTCCCTTTATTCCCAGAAGGTTTAATATTCTCCGCCAATAAATAACGGCAACTGCCAGAATGGCTCCAAGCTGTATAATAATCTCAAAGGTATCCGCTTTGTCGCCGGTAAAGTTCAACAGCTTTCCGGACAAAATCAAATGGCCCGTTGAAGACACCGGAAGAAATTCGGTTAATCCTTCTATGATGCCCTGAACGACGGCTGTAAGAATGTTTTGCATAACGGAATAACTACTCCTCTCGTAAATCATGCCTTAATTAAACTTCTCCTAATGTAAGGCGAAGATCTCAACGAGCCGTGAATATTCGATTAAATTTTTATTAACTATTATGAAGAAAAGAAAAAAGCCTGATCCCCGGATCAGACTTCTTTTTACCCTCTGCAGCGATAGCCGGCCCCCCACACTGTTTCGATATGGACGGGGGAAGCAGAGTCCTTTTCGATTTTTTCGCGAATTTTCCGGATATGCACGGTAACCGTCTGCATATCCCCAAGCGCGTCAACTCCCCAAATCCGTTCAAAGAGATGCTCTTTGCTGAATACTTTATTGGGGTGGCTCGCCAGGAAGTACAGCAGATCAAATTCTTTCGTTGTTAATACGGCTTCCTCGTCATTCACATACACCTTGCGCGTATCCGGATCGATATACAGATCGCGGATTTGAATAATGTTTTTGACATCCTTTTTGCCAACCAGCCGCTCATACCTGGCCAGATGGGCCTTTACTCTTGCAACCAGCTCCGCTGGCTTAAACGGCTTGGTAATGTAATCGTCAGCGCCAAGCCCTAACCCCCGAATAACGTCAATATCGTCATGGAGTGAAGTGACGATAAGAATCGGAATGTCCTGCTTCTCCCTTATTTTCTTGCAAACCTCAAACCCGTTCATCTTGGGCATCATCAGATCCAGAATAACCAGATCATAAAGACCGGACAAGCTCATTTCCAGACCCGCTTCCCCATCCGCGGCTACCTGCACTTCAAATCCGTTAATCTCCAGATAATCCCGCTGAAGCTCCGCAATCGACGTATCGTCTTCAATAAGCAAAACCGATTTTATCATTTCCGTCCTCCTTCCCTTGAATGAATAGGCAAACTCAAGCTGATGGTTGTACCGGCAGTCCACTTGCTGGCCGCCGTTATCTCTCCGTTATGGCTCTCCATAATTTGCTTAGCAATGGCAAGCCCTAGCCCGCTGCCGCCCGTCTTATTGCTCCGCGATTCGTCGACGCGATAGAAGCGTTCGAATATGTGTTCCAGATCCTTGTCCTTCATCCCGATCCCGTTATCCGAAATCTTCATGACTGCCTGATTCCCCTCTAGATAGGCCTTCATCCGAATAACCGCCAATGGTTTGTCCATATACCTGACGCTATTGGAGATAATATTGTTCAGCACGCGTTTGAATTGATCCCTGTCCATGCGTACGAAATATCCGGCGGGCACATCAATATCCGGCTCGAACGCAATTGATTTTTTCTCAAGCTCGAATTGAAGCTCCTCCGACAAATCGTTTAGAAAAGGCAAGAGCTCTACCGCTTCAAACTGGAATGGCTGACGGTTAAGATCAAGCTTGGAGTACAAAAAGAGTTCGTTGATCAGATGCTCCAGCTCCGCCGCCTTCGCATCGATGGTTTTCATGTACCTGGCGCTTTTCTCGGGCGTGTCCGCCACACCCTCCATTACCCCGTCAATATAACCCCGGATGGCGGTAAGCGGCGTTCTCAGATCATGCGATATGCTTGCGATCAACTCTTTGCGGTTCACCTCGTATTGCGCTTGGATCTGAATAGACTCCTGCATGCGCGAACGCATATCCTCAAATGCCATGCTTAATTGGCCAATCTCGTCTTTGCCCTCAACCTGAAGCTTGAAGTCCAGGTTTCCGTTCTTCATCTCCCGCGCGGCTGTCCGCAAGGTCTGCAGGCGGCGAATAATGTTTTTGGACATATAAGTCGTCAGCAGGACATGAGTAATAATCAGAATCAGCAAGGAACATACGAATAAAGTAGGAAAATACTTGCGGATGAAGTAGGTAAGCGGATCTTCCTTCGATATAATAAACAGGCTTACCGGTTCGTCCTTAAACATGACGTCAAACTGCAAAAATACATAATTCGTATTTCCTTCTTTTTTCTCCGTATAACCGTTTGAAGAATTCGAACGTGCATATTCCGGCAAATCAACTGCCAGACGAGGGCTTTGCGCCATATTTTCCGAGCGGTAATAGATGGCATCGCTTCTTCTAACGATGATACCGGAATCGTTCTTCTCCAAATCGGCGGACATATCATTTAAATACGTCGAGTCCAGCAATAAATCGGGATGCCGAACCGAGGTGCGTTTGATTTCTTTGACCGCATGCTCGACGGCTTCGTGACCAAACCTGTTTTCCGTCGTTTCATATACGCCCTTTAGATTCTTCACATCCCCCTGGTAGAAGATAACCAGTAGTAGACTGATAACCAGGATCGAGAAAAGCGGTATGACCAGCATGGCCGCATAAGATAATAGCAATTTAAAACGTATGGACATGCAAGGTAAATCTCCTTAGGAAGACAAAATAAGGTGCAGCTTGCGTTAAGGGTTGCTTCTCTATTATTGGCAATGGGATTGGAAAGGTCAATCTCCCTTGCCATTAAGTACGATTCATAAGAGCCAGTATATCTTTCGGATGTTCGAATTTATACTTCGCGGGAATAAGGTCGGGCTGCCTGCATCCCCATAACGCTAATCCAAAATCTACTCCGGCATCTCTGGCGCATTCGTAGTCGTATACGGTGTCGCCGATATAAATGGTTGAGTCCGCCCGTGCGCCAGAGATTTCAAGAAAGGTAAGCAAGGGCTCCGGATGAGGCTTATGCCGATTCGTATCATCCGCGCATAAAGCAAAGGGCAGATCGCGAACAAGACCAAAGGGGACAAAGTCATCCAGATACTCTTGACTCGTCTTCGAGGTAACCACTCCTTTTAGAACCGGATACTCCCTAAGTTCAGCAAGCAGCTCCCCAATTCCGTCAAATACATGAATCGTATGCTGGCAATCCCTCATGAGGTCATTCCAGCGTTTATTCGCATGCTCCACGTCTCCAATTCCGAGTTTACGCAACGATACAGTCCCGGGAATCCCCAGCGCAAATGCGAGATCCTCCAGACCCATCTCCCGGTTATAGCACGCTTTCAGCATCTTCTGCAAAGATCCTAACACTGCTTGCTCCGTATTGATTAAAGTGCCGTCAATGTCAAAAATAAGGGCCGTATACATAACTATCTTCCTCCTACAGCTTTAGAATTAATCTCTTGTCTGTAGGCTAAAGTATGAAATCCTTTTCAGGTCAATAGCTAAATCGATTGCCTTAAAACGATGCGATACGGGATCTCGATCTTATCCCTGGATTTTTCAACGATGAGATCAAAGGCTTGCTCTCCGACCTTCACCAATTGATGATCAACCGTAGATAAGCCTAATCCGATTCCGACCGGCTGATTTTCTTGGCCGATGATCGCCAAATCTTCCGGCACCTCCAGCTGGATGCTCCTTGCATACTGGAAAATCCCTGTTGCAACCTCATCGCCGTTCGCGTAGATAGCCGTTGGTCTCAGCTTGGCATGAAGCAGCTGCTTGGCCGCTCTTACCCCATCCTCCATGCTGTAGCAATCGCTAATATGATAGGCAGGCGAAAGCTCGCCAAAAATATGCTCATACGCTTTGAAAGTCAGTCGGGTACTATTGCTCTCTTCACCTCTTGCCGTCGTAAACGCGACACGGGTATGACCCTTCTCCTTTAATAATCGGAAGGCGTCTACGAAAGAGGCATACCGGTCCATGTAGGCGCAGCCGATCTCCGGATGATCCGTATATTCGCAAGCTACAATGGCCCCGTATTTGAAATACGGGACGATGGCGTCCCATGCATTCGAGCGAGACGTAAGGATAATCCCATCCAGCTGTTTATTTTTCAGCCTGTCCAAGGAACGGAGCTCTTTAGCCGGATCGTATTTGGTAGGCAGCACCATAACGGAATAATCGTGTTCCACCGAGCGGTTAAGGACGCCGTGAAGCAGCTGATCAAAAGCCTGATTGTTGTTGTAGGGCATGATGACACCGATGGTTCTTGTTTCTTGGCGGATTAAATCAACGGCTAGGCGGTTTGGCGTGTAATCCAATTCGTCGATCACGCGCTGAACAGCCGCCCGCTTCTCCTCCGATACATACGGATTATGATTTAGCACCCTGGATACCGTTGATACCGATACGCCTGCCCGCTTTGCAATATCGTTAATATTTGCCATGGTCACCTCTCCGCCTACGAATGAGTTATAAATAATATCGAATATATAACACTATTCCGTATGCAACAAGCAAAAGACTGACGATATACCGGCAGTCTTTTGCTTGCTTCTTATTTCGTATTACGCCCTTATGGGTTGGTTGACCAGAGTCCCGCTTGCTTCAATACGACACGGCGGTGCAGCTTCAGCTGCGCGACAATCAAATCCGCCAAGTCTTCAGGCTGCATAACCTTGTCAGGGTTGCCGTCGGTTAGCTTTAGCTCCACAGCCATATCCGTTGCAACCGTGCTTGGGGTCAAGGTGATTACCCGAATATTATTCTTGCGAACCTCAAGCATTAAGGATTCGCTGAGACCGATAACGGCAGCCTTCGAAGCCGTATAGGCGCTTGTGAGAGGCGCTCCTCTCTGTCCGGCCGTGGACGCAATGTTTACGATATCGCCCGTATTGCGTTCAATCATCTCAGGCAATACCGCGCGTGTCGTGTAATACACGCCTTTGACGTTAACATCAATGATGTTTGTCCACTCTTCCGGCGTCAGATCCATGAAACCGCCGAATTTGCTTATGCCGGCATTGTTAATCAGAATGTCGATGGCACCTAGCTCGGCACGAATGCTCTCGACCGCTGCGGAAATCGAGGCCAGATCGGCCACGTCAGCTGATGCAAGGGCTACCTTCACCCCGTACTGCTTAAGCTCCTCCGCTACTTTATGTAAGTTCTCAAGCGTTCGTCCAACAAGGCCGACATGAATGCCCTCTTGCGCGAACGCAATGGCTACCGCGCGTCCGATACCACGCCCTGCTCCTGTAATTAACGCTACTTTCCCTGCTACGGATTGCATATCTGTTCTCTCTCCTTTAGTTTGTAGTCAAGTTTAGTTTGATACAATATTCAAGAACAATCAAGACCATTCTAACCTATTATTCGCTCAGAATGGCTAGAGGGCTAAAGGATTCATAATGAATATGCGCCTGCTCTACTCCCCATTGGATCAAAATATGATTAATCGCCTCCATGAACGGAATCGATCCGCAGAAGTAAAACTCGGCTTTTTTGGATGGAACAATGGATTGCAACCAGTCTAAGTCAATACGTCCTTCCCTATCGAAATTTCCGGTTTGCCGGTCATTCTCGGTAGGCGAGGAATAGCAGACATACGATTTAAGATTAGAGTAGCGGCTGCTTAATTGACTCAGATGCTCTTTGAAAGCATGGGAACTGCTATTGGCGGCTGCATGAATAAACCAAACCTCGCGGTTAGCTTGCTCTTGCACGACCGAATTCAACATGCTGAGCACCGGCGTAATGCCTATTCCACCGCTTATAAGAACGATCGGCAGCTCGGAATCCCTTAGAATAAAATCGCCTGCCGGTGCGGAAAACGGCAAAGCTTCGCCTACCTGAACATGCTCATGCAAATAGTTGGAGACAATTCCGTCAGGCTCATGATGAGGCGCATCCTCGCGTTTTACCGTTATCCGGTAGTAATCATGGCCCGGGGCATCAGATAGACTATAGTGGCGGATATGGGTGAACTCTTCTCCCGGAACGTCTGCTTTAATCGTTAAATATTGCCCTGCTTTATAACGGGCAACCGGTTGACCGTTTTCAGGCCTTAAGTAGAATGAGGTAATATCCTCGGTTCTCCTTCTTCTCTACAATAAAGCTGCGGTAATCCGCCCATCCACCGGGTTGATGCTCCGCCTCTTTATATAGTTCTTGTTCCAGGCTAATAAATTGATTTGCAATGAATTGATAAGCGCGGCCCCAAGCACCAATAATTTCGTCGGTCGCGGCATCGCCTAGCACGTCCTTCACCGCTATTAGCAGCGTCTCGCCTACAATCGGATACTGCTCCGGTTTAATGCCGATTGCTCGATGCTTCTCCGCTATGCGGCGAATAACAGCCGACAGCGAGCCCAGATCGGTAATATGCTCTCCTGCAGCGTAGACGACATAACCAAGCGCCTCCTGCTGAAGCCCTAATTGCTGATTGGTCTGATTAAAAACATTGTACAATTCCGGAACCCGCGAAAAGAGCAGTTCCTAAAAACGTCTGCCGATTTGAGCACTATGCTGCTTTAGGACGGGGGCGGTCGATTTTAAGGTTTCTACCGTTTTTGCGTCAAGCATTTCGTTAACCACTCCTTCTTGTTTGGTTTGAATGGTAAAAGTATTGCCTCCCTGAGGATCATTAAACTCTGCATGGACGAACAGCCGAAAAAAACAAATCAGCGTAACTATTAAATAGTTACCCCGAAGTTTTTCGTGACTGGTCATTGGATTATAGACGGAATCATATTTTTCCTTCGGTAAACGCTTAGTTCCAAAACCTTGTCCCGTAAGCTGCTGATCGAATGGCGTTTAGCGCAGCTGCGGAGATATAACTGGTATCAGTGAATACAAATTCAACCATCTATATCAAGAATTAAAAATGCCGCATGATTGCGGCATTTTTTAATGAATCGGCGAGGCGATCTTGCAGACTCCTCTATCTAGCCTTCAATAATCCTTGTCACAAACCAATAAAGTCCAATTACCCCGACAAACGAAGAGGCTGCGTAATTGGCGTACTTGTATGCTTTGTAGCGGCCGATCCAAATAAGCAGCGGAAGCAATACAGCGAGAACGGCCAATTGTCCGATTTCGACGCCAACGTTAAACGAGAACAACGTCAGCAGGAAACGGTCGCTCATCGCGCCGCGCAGCACCTCGGCGAAGCCAAAGCCATGGATAAGGCCAAAGCCCATGGCAATCATCCAACGGCGCTGAACTTTTTTGAGCCATATATTCTCGACTGCCACATACGCGATGCTTAAAGCAATGGCAGGCTCGACAAACGCAGGAGGCAAATTGACGATATCGAGGGCGGAAAGCGCGATCGTCAAGCTGTGTCCGACCGTAAACGCCGTCAATACCTTCACGTAATCCCGTTTGCGCTGCTTGGCGATAACAAGCGCGGCAATAAAGAGCAGATGGTCAATACCGCTCAAGATATGCTCGACGCCAATCCGCAAATATTCCCACATCGACATGAGCCAGTTCGGCACCTCAACCGTCGTTTTGGAAGCCTCCGCAGCCGAAGCTCCAAGCTGCCCGGTCACCGTATGGTTGCCGCTATTAAACACAATATCCTTGGATGATCCCGCTTCGCGGAACGTCGCAAAGTTCTGGTGGGCTGGATCGGTATCAAAGAAAAAGTTGTAATCGATGCTATAATCCCAAGCTCCGTCTGGAAGCGCATAGATAAGCTTCACATACAAACATAAGCCATTATTTCTTTCTTTTGCCGCAATATCGCCGATCGTTGGCTCCACGAGTTGACCGCCTGCCTTGACGGCAAGAGAATCTGCAATCAGCGGACGCAGTTCCTCCTCCGTCCAAGTCACTTCGCCTTCAGCGGGAGTTCTCGACTTCCCGGGATCAATGACAAACACGCCGCCGGAGTGCATATCCATCCATTGGGACACTTCCGTAATATCCAAATACAAATCGTATTCCAGCTGTCCGCTGCTTACGCTGATGTCCGAATAGCCATACGTGTTCATATGCGCGTACGCATGCGGAACGATAGCCAGCAGGAACAGACAGACGGCCAATAACGCAGTCGCCTTTTTCATGAGATTGGAAACCTCCTTGGTATGTAAAACCCGAGCGGGCGCATGGAGAAGGGTTCTCCATGCGCCAGTCCGGTAAAATTTGTCCTTTATTTCATTTGCTCTAAAATTTCATAGATAACTTTCGCGCTTTCCAGACGTGTTGCATTCGCTTGCGGAGCGAATTGGCCATTCTCGCGGCCGGTCATGATGCCAAGCGCATTCGCCTTTTCAATGGCTTCTTGGGCCCAATCGCTGATCTTGCCCCCATCCGTGTACGAAACGTCGCCGGAGCTGGAAATAGCGGAACCTGTCTTGTACTCGAGAGCGCGAATGATCAGAACGGCCATTTCCTCGCGGCTAATCCGTTTGTCCGGCTGGAAGCTGTCCGCGGTAATGCCCGTTACGATTCCCGCCTGAACGGCTGCCGCCACGGCATCCGCATACCAGCTGCCCGCCTTCACGTCTTTGAACTTCGAGGCCGCCGATGCGGAGCCGCTTAGACCAAGCGCTCTTGCGAGCAAGGTCACGAATTCCGCCCGTGTCGTAGACTGGTTGGCTCCAAACTTGCTGTCGCTGATGCCATTTACGATTCCGCGGAACGAGAGCTCCTGTACGTAATCGTAAGCCCAGTTGCTGGAAGACACGTCGCTGTAAGGCTTGTTATATTCCAGAACGATATACTTGCCCGGTTGATCAACGGACGCCGTAAAGCTGCCGTTCGCGTATTCGCCGCCGATCCAGACCGAATTGCCGCTCTCGTCGATGCGGTAGATGCCCGCGAGCTTGACATTGTTAATCGCATCGGCCTTCCATTCAATCTTGACCGGGCTTGGCAGCGTTCCGATAGTGGTCAGACTGCCGGATTTGCTAAGCTCGCCGAAGGAAAGCTGCAAGGCCGCGCCTTTCGCTTCCATATTCGCTTTGCGGTTCGCTCCATCGGCCGCTTCTGCCTGGTCGATCGTACTCTGCGCGATTTTGTCCAGCTTGATAACGAGCTGACTGCCATCGCTCAGCTTACCGCCGAGAGACTGCAGAACCGCAGCCGGAATGGTAACCATAACGTTGCTGCCGGTATCGACCTTTACTTCGCGATTGCCGATTTTGGCCAGCGTATCTTTGCTAAGAGCGATTGCGCTGTCACCCGTATCCGGCTTCAGTGTCACTTCTCCCGCTGCAGGGATCGCATTCGGGGAGATAACCGTTATATCCGGACTAGGATCCGGATTCGACGGAGTGCCCGGATTCGTTGGATTCGTTGGCGGTACCGTCGTGCCACCCGTCGAGAAGCTCCATATATCCGAAATCGAGCTGTCGCCGTTTATGTCCGTGGCCGTTGCATACCAATTGTATAGGGTGTTGCCTGCCAGATTCGGCCAGCTTGCGGTTGCCTTGCCGCCGCTTGCCACGTTCTTCTGACTGCCTATTTCCTTGCTGCCGTAGACGTTTACGCCGATAAAATCAGTCGCAACCTGCTTGCTTGGATCTTGCGTTTTGTAAGGCAACAGGAAGTCGTCCTTGCCTTCTTCCTCGAAGAAATTGCTGTCGTTCATGTAAGCCGAATACGTCGTCACGTGGATCTGTTCAGCTGCCAGATTAAACTCCAGAAATCTCATATAGCCTTGTCCGCCTTGCGGGCCGGACTGGTAATCCGCCAGCATCTCGATAACGACGCGGTCGCTGTTCTCGACATGCTTAACGTTGTAGGCAACGCCATGCAAATGTCCGCAAAGCACCATTTTTACATTCTCATTCTTCGCTACGATTTCGTTCCAGATCATCTCGCCTTGACCGGAATAGGCGCCCGTCGGGGAAATATATTCATGGGTACCGATAATGACGTAACGGTCCGGGTACTTCTTCAGCACGTCGTTTGCCCATTTCACCGTGCTTTCCTGAATGTTCCAGCCTAGGTACATGATCAGGAAATCCTGTCCCTTAACCGAGATCAGGTCGTAGTGGTCGCGGTTGTTGTTCTGGTCGTCGCCGTAATACGGCTGATCCTTGAACCGCTCGCGGCCAAAGTACTTCCAATATTCCGTGTAGTTGGATTCATCATGATTGACGTCATGGTTGCCCGTAACGACGCCATACGGAATGCCCGCATCCTCCAGACGCTTCATACTGTCGCTTGCAACCTTCCACTCGTCCGGACGGTTGAAGTCATCGACCAAATCGCCTGTATGAATGAGATAGGCAATCTTTTTCTCGTCCTTCATGTCCGCTACGTATTTCATTTCTTTGTCGTAAATTTCCGGATAAGAATCGGAATAATATTGCGTGTCGCTCGCCCATGCGAAGCTGAAGTCGACTCCGTCTTCGACAGCCGGCACCAGATCCTGGACAAGCACGTGAACTGTTTTGTCTCTAACCATATCCTGAGCGCTGACCTTCGCCTTCAATTCGAAGTCTTCGGCTCCAACGCCAGATGCGGCTCTTACCCACTTATTCGTATTGTAATTCCATGTATACAGGGTCACTTGACGGTCGGGCAGCGAATGCCCTTTCCAGACTACTTCTACGTTTGCGATATCGTCAGGCTCTTGATCAAGCTTGAAGTCGTAACGCTGGTACGGGAACAGGCCGTCCGCGTCGGTCACGAAATAACTGCCGTCAGCCGCTTTTACCTGACTAACCGCTTCCGCGGAGATTGCCGTTTCGCCAGCCGGCGTCAACTCAAGCGGAGGTTCACGGTCCGTCGAATTGGAATAACCTTCAATGTCCGTACGATTGCTGTAGTTGTAACGGTAAGCTTCACGGAAGCTGACATCCATTGCGTCCCCGTTCGGATCGCTTACCTTTACGCTAAGCTGCGCGTTAGTTCCAACGTTAGTTGCGTTATTTCCAGGCGTTGGCTCGAAGGATTGACTTGGTGTCTCGTCTGCGACACTGAAAGTCGCGGAACGAACCGCAGCGTTACCGGCTTTATCCGTAACCGTAACGCGGAAGACATGGTCGCCGGCAGACAGCGCGGATGCTTTTACTTGACCTGGCAGCGTTACGGCTTCACCATCCAAGGTAGCCGTCGTTGAGCCGATACCGGTGGCTGCGTCCGCTGCTTTGACGTTCAACGCAATATTGCCGCTGTAGGTTTCGCCGTCTTTAACCGAGAATTCCTCAAACACCGGTAGGGTGTTGTCGACGATTGCCTTTACGCTTGCTTTTGTTCCCGCTTCGGCGTCGGACACCTCAAAGACGTGTTCGCCGTCGGAGAGCGTTGTTGTATCCAACGTCGCCGCATTGCCTTGGAACAGCGATTCGGGCAGATTGACGGTCAGCTCGAGATATTCGAAATATCCGGCGCTGTCGCCGACCTTTTGCCGTTTGGCCGGATCAACAACCGTAAATTGGTCTTTGTCAAGCACCTTGCCTCTGGCGGTAATTGCTGCTTGCCCTCCATTGCCAAGCAAGAACTTGATGTTCTCAATCTTGAAGTCATCGTTATTGCCTTCCGTGCCAAGCGGATCAAGCTTGTTGCCCGCCGTCACGAGCAGCACATTGCTGCCCGGCTTCAGCAGACTTTTGGGTACGGTTGCGACATGAGGCGCAAGGTAGGATACGTTAGGGAACGTCGATACCAGCTGTCCGTTCACGTATAAGCCGTCGTTAAAGCTCTTCTCCATATTGTCGGCATTAAACGTCAGATAAGCATTGTCATTTAACGCCTTCTCGCTATCCAGTGTTTGACCGTCCACTTTCAAGCTTAATGCGCGTCCTGCGTCAAGAGCGTTGCCTTGAATGCGGGTATTGCCTTTCAGGAAGCTGCTTGGAGCAACATCAAGCCACAGCTTGCTTTTTGGTTCAAACGCAACCGAGTAAAGAGCCGCGCCGCCATCCGTCGAACGGGAAAGGTTCTGACCGTCCGTCGTTTCGATGTAATAGTCGAGAGCGTCAGCACCGAGGATTTTATCCATGGCGATCGTACCGCTGTACTCGCTTGGATTTGTTAAGGAACGAAGCATATTAGCTTCCAGGTAAACGGAATCGCCTTTCTTTTTGAAAAAGAGAGTCGCCCGGTCTACTTTGATATCATCCACGATTGTTGCCGTAACGTTCAGTCTGCCAAAAGGCTGTTTGCCTGCGGGAGCCGTATAAGAGATCTCCGGCTTTGTCGTGTCCTCGGGAACCTCTAGCGGAATTTCGGGCACCTGTCCTTCAACGATTACGCCCGGCGTAGCCGTCTGACCGGCAGATCGCTCGAACATCCGATTCAGGAATTGCGGATTCGGATCGCCTTTCGGATATTCGTAAACAACGCTTTTTCCGTCGTCATTCACTTCGTCCTTGCCAACGTTATACCAAGCCTGCGAAATGGCGCCGCCCCAATGGCCAACCCAATCCGCGGCATCCGGAGCGATCAGAATACGTCCCTCGCTTGTATTGTCCATCCCGATCGAATAAAGAGAGGTCAATTGTCCGCTTGTCAGATTTACGGGCGAACCCGTCACCGAGCTCCAATGCGCATTGAAATCCGCCGGCGTCTTGTCTAGGCTCAGGTCGGACTTGAGCCAGATAACCGCCGCTTGCTTCGAAGGCAGAGTAAAGTCCTCCGTTAAATCCCACCTGATTGTCGCGCCGTGGGAAAATTCGTAATAGATCGTATAGTCCTTCAGATTAACGGATCGACCCGTGTTATTGTACACTTCGATGTATTCGTACATATCGCTGCCCTTATCGTCCGGAACAAGCTCCGTAATGAGAAGAGCATGAGCAGCATCGGTCACCGAGTGGAAAATCCGCACTTCAAACGGTTTGCCGGAGAAAGGGTTCTTTCTCGTATGAAGACCGTCCGTCGCCTCGATATAGTAATAGAGGTATTCGGCATCCTCGCTCATTGCTTCTTTCGGAATAACGCCGCTATAGCGGTCTTCCGCACCCGCGGTCATATTGACGGAGCTGTAATCCGCATCCTTATCCGTCTTGAAGTAAAGCTTGGCGCCTTGAACGGTGCCAGCCGCACTCGTAATGACGGCAGAGATCGGAATATCCTTAACCAAAGTGGAGCCAGCTACCTGCGCGTGCTCGATACTCGGGGAAAGCTGATCGGCAACCAAAGAACCAGGCGTTGGCGCAACCTTGCTTCCTACCTTCTCCATCAGCTTCGTTTTTTGACCATCCACCTTGTAGATCACGGCCGTATTGTTCAGGTCGTCGCAATTGGTCGCCGCTTCCGCCGGACAACCGTCGTTATACTTGGCCGATACGATTGTTTCGACCGTCTCGCCGGTCTTCTTCACGATCGATACCGTATGCTCATTGGTGTTGATCAGATTGCCGGACGGGTGATTAAACGAGACGATATCGTTGTCGGTTAGCGATACGTTATAGGCTCCGTTGAACTTGTCCATCGAGCCGTTTTGTTCGTCGCTGTAATAAGCGCGCACGACCATCGTCTGTCCTGGCTGGATCGTCTTATTGTCTCTGAACGTCCATTCGTACGCTAACGCAGAACCGTTAAAATACTGAATTTGGTAATCATTCAGCGCAAGCGGCTCACTGCTGTTGTTATAAATCTCGAAGTATTCCCACGCATTTACGTCCCCGCTGCCAATATTCGGGGTGTTGAACACGATTTCCGAGATAAGCAGAACCGGTGGCTGCCCCGGCTCTTCCGGCTGCTCGGCTTGTTTGATCTGCAGCTCGTAGAAGCTGTCGGCTGCGGACGGGCTTCTTGTCGTGCCGGCAGAGTTCGTTGCTTCGATATAGTACTCGATCTTGCTTGTCCCTTGCATCACGCTTGCAGGGATGACGCCGGTTAGCGAATGAACGGCATCCTTGACGTTGATGTCTACGGACGTATAAGCCGTATCTTCGGCTTTCTTATAATAAAGCTTCGCGGAGCTCAAACTACCGTCGCTGCTCACGTCGGCTGTCACGGAGAAATTTTGCGGTTCGATTGGTGCCGTTGCCGGAATATGCGTTAATACTGGAGGCGTCGTCGCCGGAACGCCCGTATCCATAACCGGTTGACCCGCAATCAGGGTTCCCGGCGTTGGCGCTTGCTTGGATGCCAGCTTGGTCATCACCGTTGTTCCGCTAAGCGGATTATAGGCGAAAACGATACTTTTTCCGTTGCTGTCATCGATGTTGTTGGAAGAGTTGATGAGCGGAGCCCCCGCGGCATCTACATCGTTATACCTAGCGGAAATAACCGTTTCTTTGTTTGAAGCACGTTTGACCGATACTGTCTGCGTACCGGTATTGGGAAGATTTCCTCCGCTGGATTGATCCATATAGGCGATTTGAGTCTCCGTCAGTTCGGTGTGGTATACCGAGTTAAAAGACGCAAGCGTGTTATGGTCAGCTGCTGTAGTGGGATCGGAGGCATTGCTTTGACCTTTTACAACGACCGTCTGATGAGGCTCAAGCAAGCGGCCGGCTTCAAGGGGATACTCGTAATGAGCGCCGCCATTATAGCTGTCGCGGGTAATCATGTAGTCACTCAGCGAAATCGCGGCGTCGCTGTTATTGTACAGCTCGACATATTCCCAAGCGTTATCATCCGTACCGCTTCCGCCCGGAGGCGTATAGTTCGGAGAGTTGGCCACGATTTCCGTAATCAATAACTCCGGTCCGAGCTGCAACGCCTCCGCGTTAGCCGTCCCGGATGCGCCAATCGGCAAGCCCGTTACGACAAGCGCTACCGTCATCGTTCCAGCGATAAACCGACGCCGCGCTTGTTTGAACAACCTGTTCATTCCTCACACACTCCACTTCTATTAAGATTGCTGCTGCCTAATTCACAGACAGTGTAATCTAGCGGATGGAGAATGCCTATTCACATTTCATTCGATAGCATACAGCTCTTTAGAATAAAAGGCGGATTTCCGAAAAGTCAGTACTTCCTGCATATTATCTAAAATCGGGTCTATCATTTTTTTGACATTTAGATAACATTAGCTTAACTTCCAACTCACTCTATGGAAGTAATATGAATAAATGGACAAATACAACTGGAAAGCAGGGTGCCTTTCATGAGAATGTCTATGAAGAAAGGGCCTTCTCACAGCTACAGAAAGCTAGGTTCGAATTCATCCCGGTTCTCCGCCCTAACTCGCTTGGAATGCTTAAACCGTTTAAGAAATATTAACGGAAATTTGAGTGCGGATTGGAGCAACCGGCTGCCAGCCAACCTTAGCTGTCATGTTGTGCTCTTTCATTTTCGATTTTCCAAAGAAGCTTGCCCCAAGGATGAACAACCGTATATCCTGAATAGCGTTGCCGAATTCCTCCATAACCGGATCAGCGAAAAGTTTGACGACACCGACACGTTCCAGATTGAGACCAATTGCGTGGTCACGGTTTTCTATGGAGGTATCCGCGAAAAAATCGCCTCTTTCATGCGTACTTTAAAACCGCTATTGAAACGGGAGAATATCCGCTGCTCGATCACTATAGCCGTCGGCACGCAAAAAGTTAGTTATCATGATCTTGGCGCTGCCTATCAGGAAGTACAGCAAATGACCACGCAAGCGAATCTAACCGAGGACATACAATTCATTGACAAGCTGCAGACTCCCCCTCCCATGCTGTTAGGCCCAAAACACGAGCAAGCTCTTAGCTCGGTTATGCAATCCGGCAATGCCGAAAGCGCCATACAGCTGGTGTCCCAATTCATTGACCTATTTGTCAAAACCGGAGCTTCGGCTCAAGCCTATCAACACTTAGCTGCTCTTATGGCTTCCAAGGTGTGGGTGAATTTGGAGCCGCTGCACTTAAAAGCCGATGCCGTCGAAAATGTCTATTCGATTATTAAGCAATTGAAGGAATGCGGAACCGCACAGGATTATTTGGATACGTTTACACAGCTTATGGAATGTGTCGCCTCCTACATCAATGACGCGCAAGACCGGCAGGATCCAATCGCAGCCTTAATTATGGATATTTTGCACACCCGCTACTCACAGGATCTGTCGCTTGCCTACCTAGCCCAATTGCTAAGCATGTCTCCCGCGTATTTGTCCGTTTATATTAAAGAAAAAACCGGGGCCAACTTCAGCGATCATCTGAACGAGATCCGCATCCGCAAAGCTAAGGAGCTACTCGTCGTTACCGAGATGTCTATCCATGACATCAGCGTACACGTCGGATATGAGAACATAACGTCCTTCAACCGGATGTTCAAAAAGCAGCTCGGGATGTCGCCCGGCGAATACCGAAAGCAGCAAATTTCTCAAATTCATAAGGTTTATTAAACAAAAAAGGCAGTGTCTCAGGTGCTTTACCTAAGAGACTGCCTTTTTCTCATCTTAACGGAGGAGATCTGAAATCTCCGGATCTTGTTTCAACACGCGTAGAATAACCGTTAAGGCTTCCGCCCTTGTAAGGTTATCGTTCGGCGCGAACAGGTTCTTGCCTTTTCCCTGAATAATCCCGGCATAAGCGGCTTCCTCAATGATCTTGTTAGCCCAATGCTCGGCTGTAACATCATCGAAGCTATTGCCAGACTTGTTTTCTTGCATAATGAATATTTTTGAGATCATAGCAATCATCTCGGCGCGCGTAATCTTATCATCGGGGCGGAACGTTCCATCCGAATAACCATTGATCACTCCAAAGGAAGCAAGAATTTGAATGGACTCTCGCGCCCAAGAATTCTGGGTATCTCCGAACGTGGTTGTTCCCGTTCCAAGGCGCAGGGCAAATGCTTTCGCGATAAGTGTACTGAACTCGGCCCTCGTAATAGAGGAATCCGGTTTAAAGCTGCCATCCGGATAACCGTTGATTATGCCTAACTTCGCAGCAAGTGAAATATCCTTAGAGGCCCAATGGGATACCGTGTCCTGGAACGATGTGGATTTCCCGGCGTTTAAGGCGTCTTTTATAGAAGCTTTGAGACGGTTAGTATCAACGAAATCATAATATATTTTCTGAGCCGGAGTAGTTACAGGCTGCGAAACGGTGATTCCTTTTACCGTTACGCTTATAGCTGCCGATCGGGTTCCGTAGACGGCGGTGATTACTGTGCTGCCTGCCAGAAGACCTGTAATTGTCCCGTTTGAAACGCTGGCGATTGCAGGATTTTGAACAGACCAAGATACGTTTGAAGTCACATCCGCCTGGGTCAGATCCGAATACTTGGCTGTAATGGCCGTAGTCGCCGTTTGCCCCGCCAGAACGCTTACTGCACTCGTACTAGCGCTTAAGCTGCTTAATGCGATCAAGGTAATGCTCTTCGTTACACTGTTGCTGTTGCTTGTTCCATCGTTTACGGTGAAGCTAACCGTGCGAGCCGCGGTATCCGGAGTTGCGGCTATATTGTTGTAGGTCACCGCGCGTAAAGCGTTCTGCCATTGGGACAAAGTTGCTGCAGCTCCCGCCGAAGTCATCGTCAACTCGCCGCTCGTGCTCGAATAACTGGCCGTAATATTGCCGTATGCCGCCGCATTATCGTTGGCGAATGCCAGTACATCCTCCTGGGCGCTGAAATGGCTCGAGACGGTAACCGTTGCGCTTGCCAGCGTCGCGTTGTCCAAATCGTTTATCGTCAGACCGCTGTCAATCGCGACCGGAGTTGGAACTGCAAGATCACCGGACCTAAAAATGGTCGAGCCGTTGCTTGCGGTCAGGATCGGCGTTTGGTTTGTTGCCGTCACCGTAACGGTCCTCGTTGTTGTATTGCTGGTATTGCCCGCCCCGTCAATCGCGGCGAAGCTGATTGTACGCGTTGCCGTATTTGGCGTTATGGCCGTATCCGTATAGGTAACGGAACGCAAGGCGCTTTGCCACTGGGCCAAGGCTGCCGTTGCGCCCGCAGACGTCAGTGTCATTACGCCCGTGGCTGCATTGTAACTGGCCGAAATATTTCCCATAGTCGCCCCGTCGTTGATAAAGCCCAGAAGATCCTCCCCCGAATGGAAATTGCCCGTGATGGCCACGGTCGCGCTTTCAAGCGTAGCGCTGACTCCATCCGTGACCGTTATACCGGAATCGATAGCAACCGCTGTCGAGCCCGTGTTATCTCCTGCCACGAATGAAGCAGAACCCGGAGTTGCGGTCAAGTTTGGAGGTCCAACGACATTGACGTTTTTCGTAGCGGCCGCGCTGATTTTCATGCCGTCACTCACGATGTAGCTAATGCTGCGGTCCCCTGTCGTAACACTCGTTGACGAAAACGTAACCGAGCTTAAAGCATTTGCCCATTGCGCCACAGTGGACGTTGCGCCTGACGACGTCAGAGTCAGCACGCCCGTGGCTGCATTATAACTCGCAACGATATTGCCGTATGAGGTCGAATTGGTATTTTCAAAAACAAGAGTATCACCGGATTGAAAACCGTTCGAGATAGATACTATCGCACTGGATAAAGTTGTGTTGTCCCGATCGGATACCGTTACACCGGAGTCTATAACAACTGCAGTTGTTCTGGACACGTAAGGTGTCTTACCGCCGGACGTGGTCACAATAGGAGTCTGATCCGTTGCCGTCACCGTAACGGTCCTCGTTGTTGTGTTGCTGGTATTGCCCGCCCCGTCAATAGCGGCGAAGCTAATTGTACGCGTTGCCGTATTTGGCGTTATGGCCGTATTCGTATAAACAACGGAACGCAATGCGCTTTGCCATTGTGCCAATGTAGCTGTTGCGCCCGCAGACGCCAGCGTCAGCAAGCCTGTTGCTGAATTATAACTAGCCGTAGTATTCCCCATAGTTGCTCCGTCGTTGGTAAAAGCCAATACATCTTCCCCGGGTTGGAAGTTACCCGTGATGGCCACGGTCGCGCTTGCAAGCGTAGCACTGATTCCATCGGTTACCGTGAGAGCGGAATCGATAACAACCGGTGTCGAGGTCGTGTTATCTCCGGCTACGAACGAAGCCGAACCGCTGCTTGCGGTTAAATTTGGAGGCCCAATCACATTGACGGTTTTCGTAGAAGCAGCGCTGGTTTTCGTACCATCACTTACCATGTAGCTGATTGTACGGTTCCCCGTCGTCGTACTCCCTGTTGAAAACGTTACCGTGCTTAAAGCATTGGACCATTGCCCCAAAGCAGCCGTTGCGCCTGGGGACACCAGCGTGAGCACGCCTGTTGCCGCGTTATAACTGGCAACAATATTGCCGTATAGGACTGAGCTCGTGTTGACAAAAACAAGAGTATCACCGGTTCGATAACCGTTCGAGATAGATACTGTCGCACTGGACAACGTCGTGTTATCCAGGTCGGATACCGTTACGCCGGAGTCAATAGTTACGGCAGATGTTCCGGATATGTAAGCGGTTGTCCCGCCAGTCGCGGTCACGACCGGCGTCTGGTCCGTCGCTGTTACCGTAACGGTCCTTGTTGTTGTATTGCTGGTATTGCCTGCCCCGTCAATTGCGCCGAAGCTAATTGTACGCGTTGCCGTATTTGGCGCAACGGCTGTATCCGTATAGGTAACGGAACGTAAGGCGCTTTGCCACTGGGCCAAGGCAGCCGTTGCGCCCGCAGACGTCAGTGTCATTACGCCCGTGGCTGCATTGTAACTGGCCGAAATATTCCCCATGGTCGCTCCGTCGTTAATGAAGCCCAGAACATCTTCCCCCGAATGGAAGTTGCCCGTTATGGCCACTGTCGCACTTTCAAGCGTAGCGCTGACTCCATCCGTGACCGTTATGCCGGAGTCGACAATAACCGGCGTAGAGGCCGTGTTGTCTCCGGCCGCGAATGAAGCCGAACCCGAAGTTGCGGTTATGACGGGATCCGCGGCGGCGAATGTGCTGGGCGTCAAATAATTCCCCAGCCCCAATTGAAAGATCAACGCGAGGATAACCAAAAACATCGATTTTCGTGATAAGTTTTTCATGACGGCCTCTGTCCATTTCTGTAATAGTTTAAATAAACTCTATTAATTAGCTCTATTTATTATAACTCCCATTGTCTATATTGGTAATACGTTGGAGCCAAAATATTACTTTTATAAAAACAAAGAAAAACCCTCGATTATAGAAGGTTTTTCTTTGTTTTTACATATTTAATCCAGAAGCGGACGAATCCACCGTGTATAACATATCAACCCTGCGCCCAGTACTACCGCCGTTATTAAGAAGGGCATCCGATAGTCTGCTCCGGCCAAAATCAATCCTGCCAAATAAGCGGCAATAGAAGAACCTACGCTGCGGAAGACGGAACGCATCCCGGCAAAGAGGTTTCTCTCTTTTTCTTTGAGCGCGGACATTAATTTACTGTCTACTAGATTGGAAAGCATGGTCACCCCGCCTCCGCGAATAAGGAACAAGACCGTGAACAGCCATACCGGCATGGACCAGAAAAGAGCGGCGAAAATAACGATGTTGATTAGAAAAACAGAAATAATTGCCGTATGCGGGCCAAACCGCTCCATGATATAAGGTGTAAGTAAAGAACTTACGAAGAGAACAACTCCCGCTATAGCGAGCAGCAGGGATACATTATCGTCCAGCCAATCCAGCCGGTACTTCACGATTACATTCAGGAATGACCCCGTTATCGCAAGCGCCCCGCCTAGCAAAGCCATAAATACGGAGAACAGCCATAGCTTGGAGCTTGGCAGCTTTTTTCTCCAACCGGACACCATCTCACGGTTTCTACTATGATCCAATCTATTCTCCTTAGGAGGAGTGGCGCCACTCTCTGCCGGAAGGATCAAGCCGCGGACAATTCCATGAATGACGAACACCAGGCCGGCTAGAAGCAGGGCAGTCCGATAGCCTTCTCCGCTTGCTGCTTCGCTAGGCAAATAACCTGCGATTAAAGTTCCCGCTCCCGTGAAGGCCGTAAAGACTGCAAACATGAGAGAGAACGCTCGCATCTCATCCCTGCGGGAATTGCAATAATGAAAGAGAAGCTGTACTTCTGTCGTCTCTACCAGCGTTAATCCGATTGAGACTAAAGCTTGGGCCAGGTAGAAGTAAGCAAGCTCGCTAGTAAAGGCGTACAAGACATTGCCTGCCGCAATAAACAAGATGCCGGTAACGAGCAGCTTTTTGCGGCCGTACCGATTGGCAAGCAAGGATACGGGGATAGCCAGTATCCCCATAATCAAGATGCCAACGGATACCAAAGCGCCAACCTGATCTTCCTTTAGCCCTTTGGACAATAAATGCAAATTAAGCACGAGCGAATACAGTCCGATTCCGATACCGTACAAAGACTCGGTCATCAGGAATCGGCGAACGCCTGACGGCAGACGCAATAATCCCCGGAAATAGTCGGACATCTCCTACTCCTTTCCGAGAGTGGAGAGGCCGCGCTTCGCTTCCAATCTCATCTGATGACTGAGTCGCTCCGGAGCGGAATCCTCGGAAAGGTAAGGCTTTAATAGTAACCGGAAACGGAATTCGTCAGGCGTAACCATGCAATCCGGTGCTTGCGCAGGCCCGCAGCTATTGCTGCCAAGACCATTCTGCCGATAATCCAGATTCAGCGTAATGAAGTCGCGGGGAGTAAGATCGCTGGCATGCTTTGCTGCTTCCAGATCCGCATCCGTATATCTTCGAGCGCTGAATTCAAGCGTTGGTTCACCAACGGCAAGCAGCCCGATTCCGCCGCCGTCTGTGATCGACACCCAGCGGACATCCGTACGGTTTCCGTTTTCTTGCGGATAAATATAAGGGGTAAACAGCTCATCCACGGACTTGCTGTATACGCCGAAACGTCCCGCTTCCTTGCTGTCGGAATAATTCTCTCCCGGTCCGCGGCCATACCATTTGACGGTATCCATAGAGGAAGGGAGCTCCATTTGGAGTCCAATCTTAGGAAGCATAACAGGCGGTTTGCCTTCCGGAACCCCGTGAACGTCAATCGTTATTAAACCGGAGCCTGTTACGGAATAGATGGTTTCGCAGCGGAAACCCCAATCATGCACGGGCGGCGCTATGCGGGAGGTCCATCTGATCTGAACGGTCTCGGCGTTTAATCTTTCCCAGCTGCATGCATCGATACGTTCCGTCAGCTTATCGAGATGCGCCTTGCGCCAATCGGGCAGGACATACATGTCGTTATCAATCGGCGCCCGCCAGAAGTTAAGGCGCGGCCCCTTGTTCACAAGCTCCTGACCGTTCATTCGAAGCGAGCTGATGCCGGATTGACGGGAGTCAAAGGCCATTTGGAACAAATCGTTTTTCAGAATAATTTCTCGTCCTTCCCCCGCGCAGGATAAGCTTCGAATAGGCAGATTTACAGCTGCCGCCGAGGAGTTCCTCTCCACAGCTTCAAGCGCAAGCTGCGCCCAAGCGATTTCATGTCCACGCTCTCCCCAGATACAATCCGCCAAAAGAGAAAAACCGATGTTCAACCACCGCTCGGCTTCTGTCTCCAATCGGGTATGCTGTACGTCTATCCGTACAGGAACGAGCAGCTCCACGCTTTCCCCAGGACCAACCGAAGGCAGCACCAGAACACCGCTTTGAACCGTACGTCCGTCTGCAATCACGCTCCAGTCTGCAAGGAGGTGGTCAAGCGATATAAAATCGTACCGGTTCGTAACACGTATACGATGGTTCGATAAATATTCGACCCTTACAGGCTCGATAATCTTCTTGTATTCGATAAGTCCCGGTGAAGGCGTCCGGTCGGGACGAACAAGACCGTCAATAACGAAATTGCTGTTATTCGGTTCATCCCCGTAGTCTCCGCCATAGGCGTAATCGTCTTTTCCGTCAGCCGTCTTCCGGGAGATGCCGTGATCAATCCATTCCCACACGAAGCCGCCCTGCAATCTTCGGTAAGCATCAAAGGTATCGAAATAAGGCTTAAGCCCCCCTGGTCCATTGCCCATCGCATGAGCGAATTCGCATAGGATATGCGGTTTGGGATGATCAACCAGCTGTCCGAAGCCTTCCATTTTCTCCACGGAGGAGTACATCGTGCTCACAACGTCGCATACTTCCGCTTCCCGGTCTTCTTCATAATGGATGAGACGGGTCGGATCAGCCTGCTTGCACCATTCCGACATCGCCCTGAAATTGCAGCCAAAGCCGGACTCGTTGCCAAGCGACCAGAATATGATCGATGGATGGTTCTTATCGCGCTCGACCATGCGGCGGATCCGGTCGACATACGCATCCTGCCAGGCGGGATCATCGCTTAAACGCGAGATGTTGCCAAGCGGCTCGAAGCCATGCGTCTCCAAATCGGTCTCTTCCATGACATATAACCCGTATTCATCGCAAACGTCATAGAACCGGGGGTCATTCGGATAATGCGCCGTTCTGACCGCATTAATGTTATGCTGCTTCATCATAATGACGTCTTGAATCATCGTGGACAGCGTAACCGTACGCCCCGTATCCGGGTGATGGTCATGCCGGTTCACGCCTTTGAGCAAAATGGCTTTGCCGTTCACCAGAAACTGGCCGTCCTTCACCTCAATCTTGCGGAAGCCTACCCGCTGGGCAACCGTCTCCACCACATGGTTATGCTGATCAACTACGCTAATCGCCAAATGATACAGAGCAGGCGCTTCAGCGCTCCATAATAAAGGCTTTGTTACGGGAATCGCGAATTCGGTACAAGCTTGATTCTGGGTTGCCGAACCGATCGGATTAACCGCGGAAGCAACCGGCTTGCCTTCTTGATCCAGCAGATTCAATCTGACTTCCCCTTGCGGGTCGTCTCCCTTCAACTCTACTTTTACGGACAAAATTGCATCGCAATATTGTGCGTCCAGCTCGGTCACGATCCGGTAGTCTGCAATACGAATAGCGGATGGCTCGGAAACCAGATACACGTCCCGGAAAATACCGCTCATATACCACATATCCTGATCTTCCAGGTAGGACCCGTCCGACCATTGATAAACCCGGACAGCCATGCGGTTGATCCCGGCTTTCACATAAGGCGTCAAATCAAACTCCGACGTTAAGCGGCTTCCTTGGCTGTAGCCGACGAACTCACCGTTCACCCAAACATGGAAGGCGCTGTCTACGCCGTCAAACTTGACCGCCAGCTTTCTTCCGTTCCAATCCGGTGGAAGCTCAAACTCCCGCACATAGCTGCCTGTCGGATTATCGTTAGGCACATGAGGAGGATCGACCGGAAACGGATAATAAAGATCCGTATAATGCGGATGGCCGTAGCCCTTTAGCTGCCAGTGACCCGGAACCTGAATCTCGTCCCAGCCGCTCACATCGTAGCTCTCTTCAAAAAAGGCTTCCGGTGCCCACTCAGGCCCTTGCGCATAGTGAAACTTCCATTGGCCGTTTAAGGATTTGAACCAAGGGGAGCTTCCCCTGTCATAGCTTAAAGCGCCTTCTATATCAGAAAAGGGGATGAAATACGCCCGGCTTTCCGCCCGGTTTCGTTCCAGCACCGCCAGATTGTCCCAATCCCGTTCTATTGTCTTGTTTATCATGATGCTTCTCCTCCCGAATCGCAAAGCTCTCTAGTTATTTAATCCCCGTATTTGCGATTCCGCCGACAATATAACGCTGCGCGAAGAAAAATACGGCAAGCGGCGGAATCGAGATCAGACAGGTAATCGCCATAATGGACTGCATATCGACGCCAAACATGCCCTTGAACTGCGACAGTCCAAGCGTAAGCGTATATTTCGACTGATCATTAAGGAAAATAAGCGGTCCCAGGTAATCGTTCCAGCAGTTCATTACTTGGAACACTCCGACGAGAATAAGCGGCGGCCCCATAAGCGGCACGATGATTCTCGCAAGAATGCCAAACTTGTTCGCTCCGTCAATCGTTGCTGCTTCATCCAGTTCACGCGGAAGCGTCAGAATAAATTGTCTGAGCAGGAAGATGAAATAGGCCGACCCGAACCATGATGGAACAATAAGCGGCTTAAGCGTATTGATCCAGCCCAGGTAGTTAAATTCCATGTATTGCGGAATCATCGTAACTTCCCAAGGAATCATCATCGTCGCCAGCACGACAAGAAACAACAGATTACGTCCCTTGAATTCGAATCTTGCAAATCCGTAAGCCACAAGCGTGCAGGATACCAGCTGGCCAATCGTTGTCAACAGCGTCACGATAACCGTGTTTTTCAAAAATAAGTTGAAGGGCTGTATCGTCCAGGCATCCGAGAAGTTGCTGAATTGGAGCGCGGAAGGAATCCATTTAGGCGGAAAAAGATATAGCTCGGGTTGTGACTTAAGCGCCGTGGTCACTGCCCAGAACAGCGGGGCGGCGAACAGCAGCGAGCAGCAGATCAATAACGCATAGATGAATAGCTTTTTCATGCTGTTTTCCCCTTTCCGCCAGCTTTCATTTTCTTCTGCGGCTTGCGCTTCATCTCGCCTTCGTAGAACACCCATGCCTCGGAAGACTTGAAGACCAGGAAGGTCAACGTAAGCACAATAAGGAACATAAACCATGCATTAGCCGCGGAATAACCCATTTTGTAATATTTGAACGCATTCTCGTACATGTACATCGCATAGAAGTAAGTGGCTTTCATCGGCCCGCCGCCCGTCAGCAATAAGGCGAGAGTCAGCTGCTGGAAGGCCGCGATAATGGAAGTAATCAGGTTGAACAGAATGGTCGGGCTAAGCATGGGAACCGTCACGCTGAAGAACTGCCGGATTTTCCCCGCTCCGTCAAGCGAAGCTGATTCATAGAGATCCTTCGGAATTCCCTTCAGCCCCGCGAGAAAGACAAGCATCATGGAGCCTTGTCCCCATAGGCTTGCGACAACCATCGCAACCATGGACCATTTGGTATCATTCAGCCAGTCCGGACCTTGCACGCCAAGGATAGAGAGGAAATAATTCAGGATGCCGTAATCGCCGCTGTATACCCAAGACCAGATCATCGCCAGAGCAACGCCGGAAATGACGGATGGCAGATAAAAGGCGGTTCTAAAAATAGCCGTGCCGCGCGTGTTCTGATTGAGCAGAATCGCAAGCCCTAGCGCGACGATAATGTTGAAAGGAACAAAAAGGGCGGCAAACTTAAGCGTTACGCCAAGCGACTTCCAGAATAACGGATCATCCGTAAACATGGATTTGTAGTTTCCAAGACCAATGAAATGCACCTGGCCTACGATAGGCCAATCAAAAAACGAAATAATAAGCGAGAATAACAACGGGCCTAGCGTGAAAACAAGGAATCCGAAGATCCACGGGAAGATGAAGAGGTAGGGCGCAGCCCCACCCCATCTGCGTTTTCTTCTAGGCGTGAGGCTGGCCGCGTTGTTCCCTGCTGTCTGCGAGTAGGTCTGAGCCATCTCCTAACCTTCTTTCCAAAGCTGTAATGTTATTTCAAATACCGCTCGCTGTCCTTCACGGCTTGATTAAGCGCATCCTGCGCATTGCTGCCGTGCACGACCGCTTCAACCGCGGCGGACAGCTGCCGGTTCACTTCATTCCACTTGTCGTTAAGAAGGAAGGCAGGCGTATTATCCGAGCGCTCCAGCATCGTATAGTAAGGCTTGTATAGAGGATCCTGATCCTTCTTCAGCTCGCTTACTACGCTTACCCGTACCGGCAAGTCGGCTACGCGCATCTTGATCGCTTCGCTCGACACATAATATTTGATAAATTCCCAAGCCAGCTCCTTCTGTTTGGAATCCTTGGCAATGGATAGGGCAGATTCGGCAACGACGCCTTTTACCGGTTTGCCCGGGAAGGCCGGCATCTCTACCGTGCCTACGTCAATGCCTGCTTGCTTGAAGGATTCCAGCGGCCAGATGCCGCTTTCCCACATGGCGATTTTTCCGCCTTTGAAAATATCCTCTCCGCTTTGCTGCCCTTTACCGCCGGTCAGCACAGCCGATCCGTTCTTCAGCATGTCGCCAAACATTTGAATGGCACCGGCCGTTTCCTTGCTGTTCATATAACCGTCGATTGTTTTGCCGTCCTCCGAAATATAAGAACCTCCGTTGCTCCATACAAAGCCTTGCAGATCATACGTATCGTTCTCCGCGCGTACGCCAAAGCCGTATTGCTTCTTCGATTTATCCGTCAGCTTCTGCGCAGCGGACTGTAAATCATCCCATGTCCAGCTATCCTTCGGATACGGGATGCCCGCATCGTCAAACATCTTTTTGTTGTAGTAGACCACGCGAGTCGTAAAGCCTGCCGGAATGCCATAGAGATTGTTATCTATAGTCGCATAATTGAACAAACCGCTGTAGAAATCATCCTTGTTCAGATCTTTGTCGCCGTCCGCGTAGCTGTTAAGAGGCTCAAGCGACCGGTGATACGTTGGAAAGTCCCACATGTACATCACATCCGGAGGATTCGTAGCTCCAAAGCCCGCTGCAAGCTTCTGGTCAAAGCCATCCGCGTATGCTTCTACCTGCACCTGCGTTCCGGGATGATCGGCTTCGAATTTCTTCGCGATATCCTGCTCAATCTTAAGCGCATCGCCTGTATCCCATGTCGCGAAGCGAAGCTTCTTCACATCGCCTGAACCTTTGCCGCCCGCGGACTGCGCCGCGTTGCCGCCCGAGCTTTCATTATTGCCGCCGCATGCCGTTAGCGCAGACATCGCCACTACTGTTGTCAGAAGAATAAAGGTTAGTTTCTTTTTCATTTCTGGCAGCTCCCCTTTTGAAAAATAAGATATATAATAATTGAACCGCTTTCATCATAACGAAAATGAAAGCGGTTCAAAACCGATAAGTATTCGATTGTTTGCGTGTTTTTGTTCGATTACGAAGGTTGGTGATCTTCTGTTAGATGCCTGTTGTCTTTTTGTTCGGAACGGTAGCGGCTTGGCGTTTCCCCCGTGCATCGCTTGAACCATTTACTGAAATATTTGCTGTCGCCAAGCCCCGTGCGCTCGGCAATTTCCTGCATCGTAAGATTGGTATCTCTTAATAATCCCGTAGCCAGCTTAAGCTTCCGCTTATATTGGAAAGCAACAAAGCTGTCCCCGACCGCTTTCTTGAACAAAATCGAAAAATGGCTTCGGCTGAGACCTACCTGCCTTGCCACGTCGCTGACGGACCATTCGGCGGACGGATTGTCGTGAAGAAGCTTGACGGCGCGCCAAATGGCTTCCGGCCAATCTGACTTGGACACGTTGTAAGCTTTCTCCAATTCGGCCTCTTTATGAAGCGACTGCAAGGCTTCAAGCCTTTCGTCCGTATCCGAGAGCGGCCCTCTTCTCGCCCACTGCAGCTTCGCAATCTCGCTTTTTTGCTCCACCAGAAAGCTTTCCATAGCATTTACCTTAGATTTCGGCAGCATGCAATAACAGCGTTCTTCCCCGTAAGGAACAAGCATGCCGGTACACAGCTGCTGATCCTCATAGGTTCCTTGCCTAAGCAGATCCGGCCATGAACATTCACAGCCCAAAGTTTTGATCAAATAGATATAGACGGGCTCGTCGTTAAAGGACCAGTCCTCGCGGGAACGCTTCTCCATTTCGCCGATAAACTTATCATTGTGTCCATTCAGCCAAGCATATAGAAGAGTGCCAAGAAGCTCTCCTTGATCGCTTTCCTTGTCTTTCACAGCCGCTGATTCCGAAGCCGCCGCAAACTCTCTTTGAAACTTCACCAGCATTTCTTCCAGCTCTTCGTCCTCGAAAGCCGTTTTAAGCAAATAGCCGGATGCGCCAATCTTCATGCCCTGCTGAGCGTATTCGAAGTCCCGATGGCAGCTGAGCAAAATGATTTTTGTATCGGGAGCTGCTTCCTTCACTTTCCGCGATAATTCAATGCCGTCCATCTCGGGCATTACGATATCCGTGATGACGACCTGAGGCCGATGCTCCAGAAAAGCTTCCCAGGCTTTGCGTCCGTTTGGGGCATCCGAGACCACTTCCATTCCGTATTTCTCCCAAGGTACGGTCGAACGAAGCCCTTTCCGGACAATACTCTCGTCGTCTGCAATTAGTACTTTAATGGCTGTTTCCGTTTCCATGCAGATTCTCCTCCTTCTTGGGCCATTCAATAATGATGGTTGTCCCTTCCCCATGAATCGATTGTACGTTTAACCCGAACTGCGGTCCAAAATGCAGCTTGAACTTCTGATTCGCGTTTTGCACGCCAAGCCCTCCCCTACCCTTGCGCTTCTCCATATTCGGCAAGAGAAGACGTTCCAGCTTCGCTGCGGGAATACCCGCTCCATTATCGGACAGGATAAGCCGCAGATGATTGCCTGCTTCTCGAATGGTCAACCCAATCTCGCCTTGACCGTCCTCGAATCCGTGAAAAAAAATATTTTCGAATAACGGCTGCAGCGTCATACGGGGAATCAGATAGCGCTTAAGCTGCTCGTCGCATTCCAGCTTGTACGTAAACACGGGGCCATAACGTATTTCCTGAACTTTGAGATAATGCTCAATAATCCTCAGCTCGCTCCCAAGCGGAATCATCTCCTGCGAGATATCCAGATTGCCCTCCAGCACCTTGGTCAGATGGTACAGCATCTGGCGAATGTCCTCCGCTCCCTGAAGCCTTGCTTTCCATTGGATCGAGTTAAGCGTATTAAACAGCAGATGGGGATTGATCTGATAATGAAAAGCTTTGAGCTCCGCTTCCTTCTTAAGCCTTTCGCTTTGCTCAATCTCGCCGACTAACGTCTGTATGCCGCTTACCATATTATTAAAGCTGATATCGAGAACGCCCAGCTCGTCCTTTGCTTCAACCTGCGTTCTCGTATGAAGCTTGCCGAAGCTGACCTTTTGCATTGCGTCTTTGAGCCGGCGGATCCGCACTGTAAAACGGGAGGAGAACAAATAGGCTAGTCCAAATGCCAAAAGACAGGAAGCCGCTGCCACGATTATCGTATTGGACCTGATAATGCCGGAGGAACGATAGAACGACGCGGCCGGCAGCCTCGATTCTATGTTCCACCCGTTTACGGCAATGGTTTTGTTCCAGACAATATCACTCGATTGCGAAATAAAAGGTCCTGCCGTTTCGTAAATAATCCTTCCGCTCGAATCACGGATGCGTAGATGAGCCTTCGTATCGTTCTCGAACAGCTTGAACATATGAAGCAGCTCTTCGGCATTCTCTTCGATCAGAATTTTACTGCCTTTCAAAGCTCCGTACGGGTTGTTAATCGACACGGCCAATCCCAGAACAGGCAGCCCCGCACCAGCCGTCTCGTTCATTCCGTGATTCTGAGGGTAGAACCCAAGCCAATATTTGCCCGATTGGGAATCCGGCATCGCATGCCAAGCGGGAATGGCTTGCAGCTTGGATACGTCAAGATTATTTTCCCCATAATAATAGCCGGTACGAGTAAGGATATAAATGCCGGTCGTCCGATCGCTTTTAAGCGCTTTCAAGAGCGCCTCCAAATCATTTTTATCCATAATATCGCTATAGGTAGAAGGCGGCTGATCCCCTAAGTCAGCCCACGCGGGATCAAGCAAATACGTATAAATCGTCTCCGTCGTCTGATTCATCCGGTTCAAATAGGAACTCGTCTGCTGCTCCAGCTGCGCTACAGCGTTCTCGCCGTATTTGCCGAACTGGGAATTAATAACATTCGCCGATTGGTAGTAGGACATGGCGCCAAGCGAAAGCAGCGGAATAATCGTTACAATTAGAAAGCAGAAAAGAAATTTGGTGCGAATGCTTCGGTAAGAGCTTGGCTGAAGGCGAATGCGAAGCCGTTTCAGTAAATCGTTCATAGGGATGCCCTCCGTGCTGCTTCTTGCAAAAATCATCTGAATTGTAGCATGGACATCTCTGACAGACAATGTCATAGGTCCCCAAACGTCAAAAGCACTTCCACAACAGTCCATTTAAGACAGTGAAGAAGTGCGGCCTATCCATTAAGTTGTATATTCATTTCCCAAGATCAGAAATACGCTGGAAGTCCAAGTGAATGCGCGATCCCGCAAGCCTTCCCCCGTAACCGCGTCGAAATTCTCAGCCATCCCGCTCCGGTCAAGCATCGCGCAGAACCGCCGCGAGACGGCTTCCGCAAGCTCGCGATCTCCTGCCGCCGCAACTCCTTCAACCAATAACATGGTCGATGGCGCCCAGATTGGCCCCCGCCAATAGCCATCCGAATGATAGAACGGACTATTTAGACTTTCCGTTGCCCAACCGTTACTCGTCAAAAATCTGCCCTCTTCTCTCAATCCTTGCAGCAGAGCTGCCCGGATTTGTTCAGGCAGACGCTTACCCAATAGAATCGGTACGAACAGAAGCAGACTGTCTCCTTCCGATATCTCGTGAGTGCCGGAGCGGCAGGACGCAAACCGTCCGTTGTGCCAGAAATGGGCAATCATTTTCTCTAGTGTGTCCCCGGCAAGCTTCCGCCATCCAACAGCCTCTTCCGCTTTTCCAAGCCGCTCCGCAATATCGGCCAGCACTTCCGATTGGAGAATAAGAAAAGCTGCCAAGTCCGGGCTCTCAACGGGAATGCCGTTGTTAAACGCCGTACTGTTATCCCAACCGGAGTCATTGCCATGATTGTATTGCGGTATGCCGTCGCCATCATTATCGCGGAACCGGAACCACCAATTTGTCCATTTGGATAAAGGTCCGTATACCTCAGCCAGCTGCTCCTCTTGGATAAAATCCGTTCGCGCCATCATCCAAGCAAGCGTCCATCCGTGAATAGGCGGTTTGTTGCAATTCCATAACGCATACTTATCGTTGATGAAATCCGGGATAAGCCCGCTCTCATCCTGACGGTCGAAGAAGATCATGAACTGATCCCAAGCCAGCTTCGGATTATTCCGTACCAGCGCCATGGCATTAAAGCAGTGATCCCAGCTCCATATATTCGTCATCCAGTTCTTTGACATATACATAGCGGGACGCGTCAGGCATCCTTCCGCCGGAACAAGGCAGGACCAGGTAATATAGGAAGCAAGAGTACGGCTTTCTTCCCAGTGTTCGGGCATCGATAAGCTGCTATTCAGCCACTGGCTAAACTCTTCTTTCACTTCATTTACGATATCATCGAACGGTTTCCAAGCAGCCCGCGGCTCCAGTACGGTCCGGAATTCTTCGATAGCGAATTCGGATTGCCCTATTGCCCGGTCCGGCAAAAAGTCGGCGATCACGTAAGAGCTTTTGATTTTATCCCAAGGCACTTCCATCCGCAGTTCTCCGACAAGCGCCGTAAGCCTGAACCTGCATTCATGGGTGAAGCTGTTGACCTCCCATCTGCCCGGCGATTCTTGAAACGCGTAATCATAGGCCGATGTACGGAAGGTTAAACGGATTCCGCAGCCGCTTGTCCGAACTCGGAACGTCCGGCTGTCGGAAATACAGATATCGGCCGTTAAGCCGCATTCCGATGTCAGCTTCACCCGTTCGGGTGAGGCAACTGAGCGGAATGGTACGGCATGGCCGCTTCCATCCAGCATGGCGACATGAAAAGCCTCGCCGAACTTATCATCGCCGCCGCGAACGGTGCGCAGGTACAGGCCTTGTTCTCTATCTATGGCTTCAGGCAGAATCGAGACCGCCAGGAACGAGTCTCTGCGACTGAACGGCACTATATTTAAGTCAAAGTTCATCATAATCTCCCTCTCAGCATCGTATACGCTTTCATTTTATCGAAAGGAGGGTTCAGGAGTAACCGACAGTTGTTTTTAGAGGGGAGGTTAATTGTTCGCAGCGAGATTTATTTGAATGAAAAGAGGTAATTTGTTCGAGAATAATCGTGTTTTTGTTCGATGCGGCGCGTGGATAAACATCCGCAACTATGTAAATACTTTGCAAGAGGTGATGGACTGTGGAAGCGTTTAGAGCAAAGGAGATCGCCGATTCACCGGATGCGATAACCGTATCTTATTTCGGCGTCCCTGTTTTTATCGAGCATGTTAATGTAGGGGCAGGCACGGCGAGAATTCATCCGATGGCTACGCCGGAAGAAGAGCAGACGGTACCGGTCGAGGTGCTGGAGGAAGAATTCAACGACGAATCTGATGTATCATTCGTGTGAGCGAGGAATGGGATAAGATTCTTGTCATCCGCTAATGACAGGAGCCTTATCCCATAAATAAGCCTTTTATAACAATCCCATTTCCTTTGCTCTCGAGATGGCCTGCACCCGGTTCTTCACCTGCAGCTTTTCGAAAATATTATAGGCGTACTTCTTGATAGTCCCCGTGGATAGAAAGAGCTGTCCGCCGATTTCTTCATTCGAAAGACCCTCGCCGATTTTCCGCAATACTTCACGTTCCCGCTCAGTCAATTTGATGGTGAAGCTATGTTTCAACCGTACATACGAAGCAGATAAACCACCCTCGGAAACCCTCTCTCGCAACAGATTCGCGTATGCAAACATTTCTTCATCCAGCGGAGCTTCGCTTAACCACCGTTCGAATAGAGGGGTTAATGCTTGTCCCTCGTCCATAAAAATGCGGATAAAACCTTCCGGGCGCGCTAATTCGCAGGCTTGTGCCAACGCAGAGGCGGCACTGGCGTAATCCGCCAGCTCCTTGTGGCATAAGGCCTGAAGCAGCAGTGCTTCAATTCGGCTTGCAATCCGGTCCGCCTGTTTCGCTTCCAGGCTCATTCGCGAAAGCCAGCCCAAAGCATTGCGCAGCTCGCCCTGCGACATCAAGACGCGCGCCAAAGAAAAGTTCTCGTATTCACGGCTCACATCCGCGCGATCTACGATTCGAATATGGCGGGCATTAATCCATGCGGCAGCTGCCTCCGTTTCTCCTGCGGCAAGCTGCAGTCTCGCCAGTCTAGCTTCCACGATCATCTGCCAGCGAGGAGAACGGCATTCCCTCATCTCTTCAATCGCACGCAGGATGACGTTCCTTGCCTGATCCATTTTTCCTTCCGCTTGCAAAATTTTGGACAGCAGGATGTATCCGGGCGCCAAAGCCGCGGGATTGCGCGGAAATGCTCCGCCGTACAGCGCCTTTTCGAGTGTCAGCCGCGACTCTTTGATCCGATTCAGTTCATATAACAGATCCGCTAGCAAAATCACGCCCAAGCCTTCCAGGCTCCGGTGCAGCACTAGCGACAGCTTCTCATCGGCCGAAACGTTCGAAGACAAATAAGCGATTTTACGCAGTCTGCCGCCAAATCCGACTGGACCGCGGTACAGCAGAGCCTCTCCCATGTTCACGACATTCGCAATCGATCCATGCCGTACCAATAAATCCAGATTGCTTTTCAGCTGTCCGATGAATCCGTCAATATCTCCTTCATAATAGGAAAGAGAGTTGCTATACATTCTAATGTGCACTTGCATTTCCTTTATCCGTTCGCTTTCAATCAGTTCGGGCTCCGTATCCAACAATGCGGTGACTTGATCCAAGTACCGGCGGGCTTCAGCAGCCCGCCCTTTCGCGGCTTGTACGCTTTCCTGGAAAAAGAACAGATTCGTAAAACGTACGATGCTTCTGAGCGGCATCTCGCTAAGCCATCGAAGCAGATCGGCTTCTTCTCCGCTTCCGATCATCTCGGGCAAATGCCGTTCCATGTACTGGCCGGCCGAATCGAAATCCTCCGCCGCTAGCGCATGTTTGATCGCTTCCCGATACAAGCCCCGTTCTCCGAACCAGCGATGAGCATTCCGGTGAAGCTCGCTTCTTGTTGCCTGGTCGTAGGTTTCGTTCAGCCGGTTCCGGAGCGCCTCCGCAAATAGATGATGATATTTATACCAAGTACGCGAATGATCCAGCGGATTGACGAACAGATTCGCCTTTTCTAAATAGGAAATCGCGGAAGCGGAGTGCGTCGAACCGGTCACCGCGTCGCATAGCGATACGGAAAAACGCTCCAGAATACTTGTCCGCAGCAAGAAGCTCTGCACATTCTGCGGCTGTCGATGGATAACCTCGTCAAGCAAATAATCAAATACGTACCGGTTGTGACCGTCGAAGGAGTGAAGAAAACCTTCGTTGCCGCTTGTTCCCGCCAAGGAATGAAAGGCTAAAATCAGCCCTACCGCCCAGCCTTCGGTTTTGGCGTCAAGCTCCGTCATTTCTTCAGGCGTAAGCCTTGTCTCCGACGTCTTGTTTTGAAGCTCCATCGCTTCATCCGCCGTGAACCGCAGATGACGTCCATCCAGCTCCAGCACCTGTCTCCGCGCCCGCATCCGTGACAGCGGAAGCGGCGGAACCGTGCGGCTGACGATGACAAGATGAAGGGCAGCTGGCAGATGGTCAAGCAAATAAGCAAGACCATTATGAATGGCCGGATTATCGATGAAATGATAATCGTCCACGATAAGTATCATCTTCTCGGTAATCCTGCCGATTAACTCGTTCAGGAAAAAAGACATCGCCGACTCCGCGGACGTCTCGCCAAATGAGAGGAAGATCGGCATCGCCGCTTCGTAGAAGCCCGGAATCGTCCGGTCAATCGCCGCTGCCGCGCAGCTCCAAAACCGCACGAACGTGTTATCCGCCGGTTCAAGCGACAGCCAGGCCGCACGAACCGCCCGCCGGCTGATCCAGCTGCTGACCAGCGTTGTTTTGCCGAATCCGGCTGGTGCCGCGACTAACGTCAGCCGGCAGGTACCCGACCGGTTCAGCATATCCGATAATCGCGGATGCTCGACATAGTTTGATGCCGCATTTGGAACAAGCAGCTTGGATAAGGCAATTGGCCCCTGTTTGGACCCTGGTATCGCATTTGGTTTCATCCCTTTATTCCCTCCCCATAAAAGCGCGGCAATTCGACATAAACTAACAAAAATTATACACTTTTTGGAACCCGTCTATTTAAAATAATAGAATTAATTTGATTATTCTATTGTGGAACTATGAACTTGGCATACCGGATCGGGAGATTTTTCAATCACCCATGTATTTAACTAAATCTGCCCTCGCAATAAAGAAACCCTGATATTTATTTGTAAGTATAGGAATAAATTGTATCCAGCCCTCTTTGAATTTGTTATGATGTCGTAGTGATATTTACTACCTAAGAATGGGGTCATTACGACAATGGTTAAAGCTAGATTACAGAAATGGTTACAAATCGGTTTAATAACGTGCCTGATGTTGACGGGATTACCGGCCGTTCTTCATGCGGATGGGGAAAATGCCGACGCGCAAACGCTCAATTGGGTCCAAGGTACGGGTCAAACGGTTGAACTGGGCGATGGGCTTGCTGATCTCAAGCTTCGCGAGGATTTCGTATTCCTGGACGGGGACGATGCCAGAGCTTATCAGGAACAGCTTGGAGGAATGCCAACGAATAGAGAGATTGGGGTTGTCTTCCCGTCCAGCGAGAATGAAAGCTGGGCTTTGTACTTTGAATATGAAGAGACAGGCTACGTCAATGAAAGCGAGAAGGATGATATTGACGCAGATAAGCTTCTGCAAAGCTACAAGAAAGGCACAGAGGAAATGAACAAAGAGCTAGATGAAGCGAATCGGCTCTATGTCGAAGGCTGGGACGTAGCGCCTTTCTACGACGAGAAGATGCACAGTCTCGCATGGTCGCTGCTTGCGCACGATGCGGACCAGTCCAAGCTCATCAATTATAATGTTCGGCTTCTAAGCCGACAAGGCGTCGTATCCGCCGTCTTGGTCTCCGATCCGGAGCATCTGGCAGCCGACCGGCAAACGATGGAAGACAAGCTGCTGCCTGCCTTCCGGTTGAAGGAAGGCCAGCGTTATGAGGATTACAACGCCGATACGGATAAAAAAGCAAGTTTCGGCCTTACCGGCCTTATTCTTGGCGGCGTTGGCGTTGTTGCCGCGAAAAAGCTCGGACTCCTCGCAGTCATTCTTGTCTTCGCGAAGAAATTCTGGATCCTGATCGTTGCGGCAGGCGCGGCAGTGATGCGCTTCTTGCGAGGCCGGAAGACAAAACAGCCGAAGGATGACATCGATCTCGATAACGGTCAGAGCAATCAAACCTTGTAAATAAAGAGCACCCGCTCCATTCGATTGATGAATGACGGGTGCTCTTTCACTTATGAAACTTTAGGTCCCAAAAGTCCTTCCAAAGGGTTCTATAAAAGTTAGAACTTATTAAACCATTAGGTATACTCTATCTTAGTTACATAGGAGATGCGGTATTATTTATCTCATTAGGAGGGGTTCGTCTAAATGAAGACCAGTAATAGAGGCATTCTCAATACGCTTTATATCCTTACTGGATTATGGCTTCTAGTGTTCTTACTTGGACGAGTTTCTCTTGCCGTGATAGCTATCCCTCCTTTATTAATTTACGGATATGTTTTCCCATCACTTTCACTAATGGCTTCTTTCTACTATTTTTGCACCAATAAAAAATGGATTTTGGAGAGAAAACTAGCAGCTTGTATTTTTATCCTTCCGTTCATTATTGTATTTATTCTGCCTAGAATCATGGAGTATGAAAAACTTATTAAAACGGAACCTACCTATGCGGTTATTACTGAATTCATTAAACTTGAAACTATTGGAGCACCAAAAAGACTGGATTTGCCTTCTACAAAAGTTAACTATCAAAATGAAATTAAAAGTCTTGATATCTCTATTACAATAAATTCTCAAGCCTTCATTAATGATTCAACTTACGGCAATAGCTCTCCCGAGTTTATCGCAGCGGTTATAAGAAATGTTCTGTATAACTATTCTGTTCATATTCCACAGAATATAAGTAAGGAAACACTAGTTCCACAGTCAATAAATTTTTATACTTATTGGGATGATTCGTTACTTCTTAGTACTCATTTTTCTCGAGATAAAAAAAGATATAGAATCATCAAATAAAATAAAAATTGATTTTAAACAATATATAAAAACAGCAGCTGGTCATAGACCGGCTACTGCTTTAACATTGATTAATTGATTTAAAACTAATTTTTCAATCCGGTTAGAGTGATTCCCTCTACGAAATACCTTTGACCAATTAAGTAGAAAATGACACCTGGAGCAAAAGACAAGCATGTGGCGGCCATCGTTAGCGACCAGTCGCTCTTTAATTGGCCTCTAAAGTTGGTTAGTCCAAGGGCAATCGTATATTTATCGCTTGAGTTGATGTAAATCATCTGTTGAAGCAAATCGTTCCATAACCCTATGAAGATAAACAATGCGACAACAATCATTGCAGGCCGGATAGCCGGCATAATGATGCTGAACAAGATGCGGAAGTACCCGGCACCGTCGATCGTTGCCGCTTGATCGAGTTCCCTTGGAATGGACATGATGAATTGACGGATCAAAAAGATATTAAATGCGCCGCCACCGCAGAAGTAAGGCAGTATCAATGGCCAGTAGCTGTCATTAAGTCCAAGGCCACGCGTCCAACCGATGTACAGCGGAATAAGCGTTACCATGGCAGGCAGAAGCATGGAACCAACGCATAGTGCCCAGATCAAATTTTTGCCCCGGAATCTTAACCTTGCAAAAGCGTATCCGCATAAGGTAGCCGTAAGGGTTCCTGCCAGACAGGAGGGAACGATAATGACCATCGTGTTCCACAGGTATTTCCAGAACTTGAATATTTCAAGCGTCCTCTCATAGTTGGAAAACAACCAATTTTGCGGTACGAGGGAAGGAGGATATTTATAAATCTCGGCATTCGTCATGAGTGATGTGCGGAAAATCCACCAGATCGGAAAGAGGGCTAGAACGGTAAAAACGATAATGACGACAAAAGTTAAAATGTTCATCAACAGGTCCCTGCGTTTTTTGCTTCTAAGTCTGCCCCCGTATGCTGCTACACTCATTTGTCGTCCCCTCCTTCATTATAAATCCATTTGTTAGACGTCTTAAACAATACGACAGTAAAGGCCGCAAGAATGGCGAAAATGATGAACGTAGTTGCACAGGCATAACCTAATTTGTAATTCACAAAGGCCTGATCATACATGAGATAAGTCATGAATCGGGAAGAGTTGCCAGGCCCGCCATTCGTTAAAGAAAGCGCCGGCGTAACGACTTGAAGGTTGGCGATCAAGCTCATCAGCAGGTTGTAGAAGATGATTGGGGTCATGCATGGTAACGTAATATGACGGAAGCGTTGCCAGCCGTTCGCGCCATCCATTTCAGCCGCTTCATGGTAAACGACGGGAACGTTCTGAAGTCCGGCCAAAAAGATAACGATCAAGTTGCCTGCCAGCCACACCGAAATTAACGAAAGCGAAGGAACGACATAGGTGGAATCGGCGATAAAGAGAATTTTTTTCAGCCCAAGCTCGGAGAGAAGATAGTTGAAGAATCCAAAATTCCCCTCATAGAGCCACGACCATCCTACGTAGATCGCAGCAGCAGGCAAAACATACGGCACATAGAATACCGCTCTGAAAAACCCTCTTGCAGGAATTTTTCGATTCAGCAGTAACGCAATAAACAGGGAATAGATCATACTGCCGATTACCGATAAAACCGCAAAATAAATCGTCGCGATAATGGAGTCTTTAATATATGGATCAGTCGTAAATAGCTTGACATAGTTATCAAAGCCGATGAATTCGGGGTTTTTCAAGCCAGTCCAATTCGTCAAGCTGATGCCCAGTACTCCTAGAAGAGGCAAATACGTCAGAAAAATCAATCCTAGAAAGGCCGGAATCAAACAAATATAAGCTACGCGTGCCTCGCCTGAATAAATACGGGAACGGCGCTTTTGAGGTTTATTAATGGCTTCCATTTCTCGCTCCCCCTCATGTTAAAAGGATGACCGCCGCATGCGTGTTCGTGGCGGTCATCCCTCCTATCTTTATTATTGATTGCCTGTATGAGCGGCCTTCAATGCATCGAGATTTTTGGAGATGGCGTCCTTAGCAGTCGTTTTACCCGTCCATACATCCCCTAGAACGGATCCTAGCAAGGTGTTGAATTCGGTTGTATTATTCGTATAGAACCACGAAGCAGGTCTTGCTGCGGAAGATTGCGCGTAATCGACTACGGCAGACTTGTATTCGTCGTACGCTGGGAAGTTTGGATTTTCAACCCATTTGTGAGTCAGAGATTCATCCGTATACCATTTCTCCAGGGTTGGCATCCAAATACCCGATGAGATGAGTGCCCAGTTATTTTCCTCAGAGTTGTACCATTTCAGCCATTCCATTGCTTCTTCCGGATGCTTAGTTTGGGAGAATACGACATTGGCGCCGCCTGTATTAAGAGTAACTTTATCCTTCATGTAAGGCAGTACAGCTACGCCATAGTTCAAGCCGGCTTCCTTCGCCGTATTTAAGCTTGTTCCTACATTCCATGCACCGTTTGTTGCCATAGCAACCGTACCTGCGATAATGGTGCGTTGAATGCCGTCATCCGTCTGTCCGACGGACAAAGGAGCAACATGATCCTTCAAATACAGATCGGCAACTTTTTGGATAGCATCGATGCTGGCGTCTTCCCCAACCCTAACCTCAGAGCCGTCGTTGGAATAAAAACCTCCGCCATTGCTCAGCGCCCAGGTTTCCAACTGCCACGGGAGATTTTCCACGGATGCCCCGTACTGAACGATGCTTTGCGGATTGAAACCATCCTCACCGGGATGTTTCCCTTTTTTATCAACCGTTAACTTCTTGGCCGTTTCCACGAATTCGTCCCATGTCCATGCTTTATCAAGCACGGATGGAGGATAAGGAACATTCGCTTTGTCGAACATGTCTTTATTGTAATAAAGAAGTAGAATTTCATTTGCAGCAGCGTAAGCTACGGTTTTGCCTTGATATTTGTAAGCCAGGCTATCAAGCGGCTTGCTGTCGCTTCCCTCATACATAGAACTTACGTCATTGAGCATGCCCTGAGAGGACCATTGGATAACGCCATCCTCTTTTAACATGCCTGTATCAGGCAGCTGATCTGCTGTTGCAAGCGTATTCAATTTAGTCATGTAGCTTTCCCATGGAATCGCTTGCACTTCCACCGTAATTCTGTCCTGGGAGGCATTAAATTTGTCCGCCACCGATTGAGTGGTATTTCCTTCTTCGGCGCTTCCCCACATCGAGTAGATAATTTTAACCTTTTCAGTCTTGGAAGATGACGTTGCAGGTGCTTTGGTAGCATCTGTGCCCGGCGATGCCGTGTTTGTGCTTGTGTTTGTCTCGTTGTTCCCGTTATTCCCACAACCAACGACACTCATTGCCAATGCAGCCGAGACAAGACCTACTCCAAGTTTCCTTCCTGTTTTCATGACCCCGATCTCCCTTCGATATTTGCTTTAATGTATATGTCTAACCGTTTGACTCATCCGCTCCGTACTCCCAAGCTTTCGAGTTAAACGTTTAACATCGAGCCCATTACTATTGTGCCATTTTTATTCTCAGAATGAAACCGATTATTTCAACCTGTTCTTTTAATATTTCAACCATCGAAAGGGCGTAAAGCGTAATTATTGCGATTTTACACAGCCTCTTGGTCAAAATATCGTTGGCCCAAAGTTAAACGTTTAGCAAACAACCAGTCTCGCTAGGAAGAAGTGAATCTATTAAGGATATCTTATGCCAATTTTTATACTTTTTCAACCTTTTGCATAAAATCTAGCAAATTAAAACCCGAAAGACGCGCACGTTTTTAGTGTTATCTTTCGGGCCATGTTTATTATTTTACGCTTTCAGCATTCTGAGAATAACCGTAACGGCCTCCGCGCGGGTGGTAGGTGCGTTCGGAGCAAATTGATTATGCGTATTTCCCTTCATAATACCAAGTTCGACTGCTGCCTTCACAGACGGGATAGCCCATGCCGGTATCTGATCCAGATCAGCAAACTGCAATTTAGTGGCGGAGCTTGTTTCTTTGGCAAGCGCACGTACAATGATGGCCGACATTTCCGAGCGGGTAATCAGCTTGTTCGCAGCAAACGTATGATCCGCGTAGCCGGTAATCAGCTTAGCTTCAACCGCTGTTTGCACATACGCTCTCGCCCAGACAGGAATGTCTTTATTATCTTTAAAGGTCAGACCTTTACCATCACTGGTCTTTATCTGCAAAGCCCGAACGATCATCGTCGCAAATTCTGCCCTAGTTACTTCAAGATTCGGCTTGAAGGTGCCATCTGAATAACCGGTCACAAAGCCTAGGCTTGCAGCTTCGTAGATCGAAGCTTCCGCCCAATGTCCCTTTACATCTTTAAAAGTCAACAAATTGGTATTATCGATGACGGTTGCCGTTACTTTAGGCTCTAACGTGGCCATGTCCAGCTTAGAATCAACGAGCTTTATCGTATTAAGCTTAACAGAGGTTGTCCCGGATCCGATACGTTTAAAGGTTAGCACAGACAGCTCCACGTCCCCCTTTTCGCCACCGGTCTCTCCCATCTTCGTATGGGCAATCCGGATACTATTCGCGCCAAGGATAGGGTCTACCGAAAAGCCTTTAATCGAAGTTTCCGCCTTGCTAAAGGAAAGCAATTTCTCATCATACGACAGCTCGAAATCATAAGCGTACATATCCGTAAGCCCGTGCCCCATAATAGACAGCTTAACATCCTTACCCGAATAGCTAAGCTTTAATTCGAACGTGCCGTTTGCCTCTTTAGCCATGACAGTACCTTGCGCCACTCCTGTAAAAAGGATGACGGTCGACAATAGCATCATTAGCAGCTTGCGTTTCAACATGCGGATCATCCCTTCATTAACGATGGGGAAGGCGCCGCAGCACCTTCCCTCCTTATTCCGCTTTCACCGTTTGATTATTGCTGTAACCAATTGCCTACAATCATGCGTGCTACTGCCGCTAACTCGAGAATCGTAATCTCGTGATTATCGAACAAATCCGCCTTTTCTACGATACTCCAGCCAGGTTGATCTTTCTTAACGCCGTAATATTTCGCAATGATCGACAGATCCTGGATCGTAACGGATGTCTCTCCAGGCACAAGCGTCACAATGTTGGAAGCGAATGCGGATACCGCATTATTCAATGCTGCTGCCGCTGCATCTACCATCGATTGCGAAGCTCCGCCGTTACCCTTCACGTTGTTCGCTGCTACGATGGCAGTTTGAAGGGTCGTAATTGCGGTTGCCGGATATTGACCTATTTTGTTGCCCGCGGTTGCTTTCGCCAGCTTACCTTGAGCGGCAGCAATCGCTTGATTTAAGGCTGCTAAATCAACGGAAGGCGTAGTTGTCGGATTCACGCTAGCTCTGAATGTGCTCACTGCGGTCGTTAATGTCGACACAGCCAGGTCCACTTCGGCTTGCGTTACCTTCGTACCGTCACGGACGATAACGGCTGCTTCTACCGCAGCTTGAAGGACAGCCTTCGTTCCCGTTGGATATTGGCCCGGCGCCGATCCTTCTACGGCAGAGCTCAATGCTTGCTCAGCATCGGTAATGGCCGTATTTAATGCCGCTTTATCGATATGGGTAATCGAACCGTTGAACACGGTTACCGCATCATTCAATGCAGCAAATGCATTAGCAACGTCCGTTTGCGTTGCCGCTCCGTTTTGCACCACTACTGATGCGCTATCGATTGCAGCTTGCAGGATTGCTTTGGAGCCGATTGGATATTGACCCTCTTGATTACCTTCGGTTGCCGCAGCAAGAAGCTCTTCGGCTGCCGCAATGGAAGCAATCAATGTCGTCTTATCCGCCTGCACAACTTGTATGTCCACCGTAGCAAGCGATGTGTCGAGCAAAGTATAATGGCTCTCATCGCCGACCATTTCCTGCTTGGTTACGGCAACCGTTGTCGTTCCGGCCATTGCGTCCGTCTTGGCATTGCCGTGAAGAACAAACAATTCGCCGTCACCTGTCAAGAATGTTCCGGTGATTCCCATAATAATCAGGATTTCTCCCGTTTCCGGCTTCACCGCCGTCTCAAGAACTTGGAGTCCCTCCCGCGAAGGAGTAATGGTATCCGAAGCCAAGACGTTAACGCCATCATTCAGCGAGGTAGCAAACTCAAGCATAGCCGGATCGTACTTTAGCTCCACGCTTAGCATATTGAAGTCATGAGTCAGTCCCGTAACGCCAACCGGGAGTTGAACGGGTTGACCCAAGAACACAGGCGATGAAGGACCGCTAATGCTGGCAGCTGGATCTCGTTTATCTCCTTCCGGAATCGCAACTTCCTTATCCGGGCTGGCATTTAGAGAACCGGTTTTCGCATACCGGACAAAATACGTTCCCGCGCTGAGGCCCGTAACCTCCGTTCCCGTAATGGCCGTATATTGGTCCACGCCAGCCTTCCTATACTCCATTGCCGTTGTCACGCCAGTGATCTTTCCGTCATTCCCGTTGAATACGGTCGGCTTAACCCCTGTTGGCGTTGTTGGCGCCGGCTGATTCTGATTGGTCGCCGCCTGAAGTACTTCCCACTCCCATAAGCCGACACCATTGCCATTCCGGGCTTTCTTTGTCATCGTAACGCGCAGGGATTTAACCTCCAGAGCCGGGTCAAAGGCAAATAGATTAGACGAGCCTACCGGAGTAGTAAGAGCTGTAATTCCTGTGGTAATCGTCCCAGCCGTTACCCATTCATTCGTTGTGCTGTTCACCGGAATGTACGAATACGTATACTTTGTAGGCGCCTCTATGCCGCCATTATCCGTCCACAGCATCAGATTCGAGCTTTGAATGGTTGCTCCCTGCGGCCAATCGTATTGCACCCATTCCTCCGAGCTTGTATTGCCCCACGAACCCCAATGCGGGTTGCTTGCAGCGGTTTTTAACCCGTCGTTAACCGCAGGAAGACTCTCCCAAGAAGAAGTGAAGCTGGCCGAGAGACTAGCTGCGAACGCCATATTCTTATCGCGCGGACTCAAGAGCCGCAGATCTGCCAGCAGCTTGGCAATAGCCTGGGCAACGTCCTCTTCCGTAGCTTCCTTGTTGCTCAACACAGCGGAAGCGGCAGCCTTTGCCGCAGCAATCGGCTCAAGACCTTGATCGATAAAGTTCGCAGCCTTTAATGAATTTGTAAAGTTAATAATCTGTACCAGCTGCGACTTGTCTGTCCCTCCCGTATATCCATTTACCTTCCATTCCAAAATGCCTATCCCAACGGTAAGAGGTTTCATGTCCAAACGAGCGCCTGTAATATAAGCAGGCTCAAAGGTGGTCGTATTGTATTTATTTAAGGCATTCCCAAGACCCGTTACTCCTCTTGGCGTGTACCAATTTCCATCCGCGTCACGAAGCTGAAGCTTCATATCCGTAGGTTGGAAATTGCCGGACCCATCCCGGAAGACGTATACATCCATCGAAGAGGCAAGGAATGGCTCATCCCATTGATACATCACCCATGCCGGCTCTCCTTCTTTACCCCAGTTGTGCCATGCACTGTTAGCGGCACCTTTGGATGGGGAGAAATCCGACGAGCTTTTTGGTTCGTTACCGTTATTCATCGCCTCGGGATATCCGTCGCCGCCAGAGTAACTAGCAGAAGCTCTTGCAGTGAGTGCGTTGTTTTGAGGCTGTGCCTTCACAACGTATACCGTGGCGCGAACCTTCAATTCGCTGCCTACGAAATTACCCTCGACAACGAACTCGCCTGCCTTCGCGTAGCTGGCCGGATCGACCTCATTCCACTTGATCGCACTTTGCTTATACCCGTCGTCATACAGAACATCCATCTGTCCAGGCAGTGTCGGAGCCGCGTTTATTAACGTAACAACGCTGATTGCCTTGTACGAGCCATCGGCGTCTTTCGCAATATTAACCGTTACATCCTTGCTGGAGGTCTTGCCTTCATCAGCCGCCGTAAAGGTAAACACATAAGTGCCTGCCTTGCTTATGCGGGCATATGCGTTTGCTTTGTCGCCGCCAACGAAAGTAACATCCGCTGCGCCTTCCGGCTTTTGCTTAACCGTCCATCCATACGTCCATACGGGATCAGTGACCGCGCTGTACACCGGATCCGGTGTCGCCTTGCCGGATAACACGAGAATACTGCTGTTCGAAGCATCCTGGACTGCTGTCACTTCGCCAATGACCGGAGGTTGTTTTTCCGGCGGTGCGGAAAGCGAGAAGGTCAGTTCGTTAGAACCGCTCATTTGCCCGTCATTTGCGGTGAGTTTAACCGTATAGGAACCTTCTTTGGTACCGTTTGCCCGCGTAGTTGTCGACTTCGGATTGGTAAGAGTCAGCTTGCCGCCTTCCGGAGTGCTGACAACTTCCCATTGATAGGTCAACGCGCCATTTGGCGCGCCGTCATCGGTCACCATTCCGTTCATCACAAAAGGAATCATCGCTTGCGGGTCTTTCGTTACCAGCTCTGCAGTAACCTGCGGGGCTTCATTTTCACCCGTATCGGCCTTTTCAATGGTCAAATCAGCCGTTTGCGCACCGCTCAATTGGAACATAGCCGTGCCTTTATTGTTCAGTGCATAGAACTGTCCAGCATCTTTCCCGTCTAGCTTCATTGTATAATAGCCGTTCTCTAATCCTGCTCCATCGAAATCAATCTTCGAAGCGTGCTCGCTTTTAGCAAGATTCGAGAGCTGCAATGAAAACGCCTTGCCGTCTTTTTGAATCTGCGCGCTTTCGATTTTATCGCTTTCGGAGACCAGGTAAATTTTTTCGTTGATAAGGTTGATGCGCTTGCCAAAGCCGTCTTTTGGCGTGATATGGTAAGTGCCGTCTTCTTCAGTGACCGTAGCTCCGTATCCGAAAAGACCAAATACCGGATCGGTAATGATATCGGAACTGATGCGCAATAGCGAGCCATAGAGTCCTTCCTCGGATTCGCCGGAGAAGTCCTGCCAGCCGTTGTTCATAACGCGGGTTCCGCCATCGTTTACGTTTTTGGTACCCGTTCCGCCCTTCTGGGCGTTGTACCTCCAAGAGATGCCGCCTACGGACTGCGCCGAAATCTGCCCCATATTGACGGCATTGAAGTTAGATATTTTCGCGGCGTAGTTGCGCTGCTGCGCGACAGCCGCTTGTTCTCCGGATCTTCCGTCATTCTCATAACGGAGCCAGTCATCCATGATGGATCCCGCCAAGGAAGCGGTATATTGGAAATTCCACCAGCCTTCGCCGGCGCGGAATACAGGTACGGAATAATAGTACCAGGTAGGTTGAATGCCCCGCATCGCGCGAGTTTTCAAGTCGGCCATTCCCATGCTTTTCAAGGCTGCGTCCGCCCGCGCGTCTTCAGGATAGTAGGTTCTCAGCGCTTTGGCCGCGGAATAAGCCCCTTCTTCGCCGGTATTATCGTATTCAAATTCCGATCCGTAAGGATAAGCGGCGTTTGTCACGTTCCGGCCTTTGGTTTGGGCGAATTTCTTTTTCAGATTCTCGTATTCCGTCAGCATTCCCTCTTCTTTAAGCGCCTCAATCATATCGGGGATCTGCTGCTCGCCATAGAATCCGGTTGCTCCGCTGGAGACGCGGTTATAGTAGATGCCGTAGGCCTTTTCCAGATAATATTGCGGCGTTTCGCGATACTCTAACAAATTAGGGTAGGCCTTTTGAATCCGGTACATATTGAAATAGCCGGTGGACTCCATCATTTCGGAAAACGTCCGTACATAAGGCTTCTGCGAATTCGTGTAGGCGCCCGAATCTTTGAGATAGTTCGCAACGGTAAAGCTGTTCTGCGTATCTTTCATATATTTTTCCCACATAAAATCGATCAGGTATTTCTCAATGGATTTAATCTCATTAGGATCCGGATCGAGATAATTCTTCATGGTCATGAAATTGATGTTATCGTGGCTCCAGTCGTCTCCCCAATGGCTGGTCGTCGTGTCAAGGCCTGTTGTCAGATACCAGTCGCGGTAGATGCCGTAGGTCGGACTATTCGGATCCTTATCCTGCGTTTTGTCTACCATAAATTCGGAGTGGGCTTGCGATGTTTGATCAAGCTCGGCAAGAATATTGAATTCAAACTGAGTAAACTTATCTAACTGCTCTGCACCGGACTTCAGCTTATAATTCACGCGTACGCTGTTATTGCCGATGCTGCCGAACTTGAGCGAATAGATATGATGCTGTTCACCGTTAATCATCTTGGTTTCCACATACTGTACGGATTCGCTGTATCCCGGATTTCCGTCAGGCAGTCCGCGGCCGGCGCGGGTATTGTTGACCATGGCGCTTCTGGTCTGGCCTGCCTTGATAGTCGGGATGTGCGCGGCATCAAACGGATCATTCTCGTCGACAGACTGAATGTCTATGGACTGTACGTCGATAAGGCTGTCGTCGTAATGCAGATCCAGCTTGATGGGCATATTGATCGCAGCTTGGAAGCCGGGTAGCGCAACCGCGTCGATCATGCCGGATTTGTACAAGGTGGACCGAAGGTTAGCCTCGCGGTCTTCCATGGAAGTAGAAGCGTTATTTGGACTTTGAGCGTTTGCTTGCGGACTATTGTCGCCAGCACGTATTGCCGAAAACTTAAACTTGTAAGTTTTTTGCTCGTCCGGTCCCAAAACCAAGCTGGTGGCGTCGGTAAAATATCCGCGGCCGGTTTTCTGTATATCTTTTGAATGGATATATAGAACGTTTAACCCCGGAAACCAACCGCCGCTGTCGCCGACCCAGTTCGAGTACAGACTTCCGTTGCGCAGCTCACCGGTGTCGCCCAACCAATAATCCACGTATTCAATGCGTGCGCCGCTATCCGGCACGGGGGCGAACATCATGAAATTGCCTTCGCCGCTCGTGCGGATCGCATAGGAATACCCGCTGTCGGCACCGGCAAAATTATGTACGGTCACTCGGTTGTCATAGGTATCCGATACCGATTGGTATTTGTTGTTCCAAGGCATCGGCAAGCCGATATCGCCGAATTCAATGTATTTGCTGCTTTTGTTTTTCACCGTGATTTCCCATAGCATCGAACCGTCGTCGGTATCCATATCGAACACGGATTTCACGTCAAAGCCTTTCATCGCGCGGGCGGTTGTCGAATCGAGATTCTGTCCGATGAAGTTGACTTCCACCTTCTTGCCGTCCGTTGAAGCCTCTTTCGTAAAATAAGGGTTAGCGGGATTAATGTTCGTATACTTTGTTGATCCGCCGGCCGCCAATGTTTTATTCGTGTCGACTTCCACAAAGCCGGTTCTGTCGCTAGGAAATTGCTTGCTGTCGCCGGTACGGTAAGAGAAAAGCATTTCCCCCATCCATTGGTGCTGGACGTCGTTTTGCGGTGACGTATTGTTGGGCAGAACAAAATTGATAGGTTTGCCGCTTTTGTTAGTTGGGTTATTCTGAATATATAATTCCTCAATCTGTCCTAAATCGCCGACCTTGGCAGACAGACTAGCATTGGAGATACTGTTCGTTGCTGCGGCTGCCGAAGGCACCGCGTTAATCCCCAAGGGCAGCACTTCGAAAAACAACGTAAATGCGGTAGCGAGTGACATCAACTTTTTAGTCGTCGTCTTCATCTTAACCTCCTGTTTACATTTCGTAGTATTTATCTTGGTGACTGTGGTAATCTTAAACGTTTAGATTTTTAGTTTTATGGCAATGACTTTCCGTAATTCATCCCATAGTCCCTACTCCTTCCTCTTATTTTCATCAACGGAAAGCGCTTACTTAATTGTATCACCGCCGATTTGTATTGAGAAACCAATATTCCAACCTATATTTATGGAATTTCAACATTCCTATTGGTGAATTGAATCGTATAGGGAAGTGTGATATTTTAATACAAAAGTTTCTGATTTGCTTGCGATTACCAAAATTTCACTATTTAAGATCCCATTTAAGTAAATCGTTTAAATTTATTGGCTTCCTTATGATATTTCACTATACAAATATCTTGAAATTCGTTCCGGAGATTACTTATTATATAAATGAAAGCGTCGTCATAATTGATCAAAGTGAGGGATATCCAATGTCCGAGTTCATACTGCACTTTGTAACTCCGCCTATTCCCTATTTTATAGACAGCGGAAAACATACCTTCTTGCCAGGCGAACGGCATGTAAGTCGTTATTCTATTAATGTGTTCGATATTATTATCGTTACCAAGGGCAAGCTGTTTATCGGCGAGAATAATAAGGAATGGATCATCCATAAAGATGAAGCGATTATATTAAGACCCGATGCGTATCATTACGGTACGGCTTCCTGTGAAGAGGAGACGGAAATTACCTGGATTCATTTTCAGACGTTTGGTGCCTGGGATGAAATGAAAAGCATAGACGAATGCCTGGAGAACCAAATGACGTTATTCGAAAAACATAAACAGAGAGCTTATCTCCATCACTGCGAATTAAGCTCAATTTTTATCCCGAAAAAATTAAAGCTGTCTAGTAAATCCATGAATGCTCTCACGGAGTTCTATTCCTTGGATAATGATCCGCGCTCGCTTCGTAATTGGCGGAAGCAAACGGCTTTCCAGACGTTTATGCAAAATATTAATTATGATTCCGGGCTAGCCACCAATTCAACGGCCATCCATCTTGCCGAAAAAATTGAATTGTTTATACGCCAGAATTATACCTCCAAGATCACGAACCCCATATTAAAGGCCCAATTCAATTACCATCCCAACTATTTAGCCAAATGCATGTTAAAGGTCTATGGTCTAACCCCAATCGATTACTTGCTGCACTATCGGATAGAACAGGCAAAAAAGCTGCTCATTCAAACGGACTGGTCCATCGCTCGTATTGCGGATGAAGTCGGCTTTAACAATCCCGCCTATTTCTCTTCCGTCTTCACCAATAAACAGGGTGCTTCGCCGGCCAACTTTCGGAAGAAGGAATGCCGGAAGCCTGAGATCATTTAAGAACATAAAAAACGGAAGCTGGCCATCAAACATTCCAGCTTCCGTTTTTTTAGTTATAACGTTAAATTTTAATTTCCGTACTTTGGAATTGACCGTCTATAAACAATATACTTTTAACGATTTCTCCTGCATTCGAATCAAACGCCAGTCCTTTTTCCAGCATCACGTATCGGGTTGGATAGGCGGCATAGCTAGTAATTCTCCAGCCCTTCTCTGCCGGCTCCATAAAACCGTTTACGCATCTTAGTTCCCCATGGCCATCCGTATATAGATAGGTTGTTGAACCAAACCCAAGCATATAAGCAACAAGCTCTTCCCCCATATCCCAGTCGTCACCTTCAATGTTAGAGAAAAGGCTGCTGAATAAAGGATCGCTCGACTTTTTGAAAATGGATTGGCCAAAGCGGTTTCTGGATAGCTCGGGCATATTTAAATTGGGAGCCGCAATGCTATACGTAGAAGCTGCCTCACCCGGTTGTAGTTTACGGGTTGTGGAATACACGTTCCAATCATAACAATTAAACACAGCCATTGTTGCCCGATAACCGGCTTCCAGTAATCTCGTGTCTCCAAGCGTTTCATAAGAGGATCGGGCAGCTCCGGCTACCAAGCCTCCCCATAACGAATGCGTCATGAAAGATAAGGCTTCCCACCAACGATCCGGAGCATTTGCTCTATAATCATTGCTAAACCCGATATTCGCAATAATCAGGGGAGCATATAATTCGGCTTCTTCCGTTAGCTTCGCAAGACACAAGGCTTCGCACGTAGGTCCAAACCCCGCATTATCGTAGAAATGCTCCGTCACAGCTCCCTGATATCCCTGTGAGCCCTGTTTTAACCCCTCAACAAATTGCTGCCATAACTTGTGCAGTTTATCTCGCCAATGGATTAATTCTTTTTTTCCCAAATCTTCTAGCAACTCAGCAATATAAAGAATAAATACGCCAACAAGCTGGGACTCCTCTTTTTCGCGTTTATTTCGGTGGCAGTCCGGATCCAGTCTCATGCACATGACTTGAGCGGCCCAAGTTAAATACGTTTCCGGCTTGGCATAAGCCAATAAGGACTGATCGAATCTGGACAACAAATAATACACGTGACCAATATAATCGAAATCATAAATGCGGTAGAAAAAACCGTAAAGGGGTCTGGGATTCATAAAATCTCCATCCTCAAACCAATGATGCTTTAAATCCAGGAAAGCAGAGGTTTCCACATTATGAACCTCTTTCGGTACAGGGGGAGATAATAGATTTTTCATGAGAATAAACGATAATTTACCAAGGGACTCCCCTTGGTTCGATAATGGCTTAAAGGCATAAGGACGCGTTGATTCTTGGTTAACATTATAGCTATTGCCGCATAGCCAAGCTGCTCTTCTTTCCAGCAAGCTATGAATGGGTTCAAGCACATTTCCAACCAATACATCGCATTTACCGTTACCAAGCGTAGCTTCTAACTTAATCTCTCCCGCTGACTTCAGTGAGATCACAACACGTAAACGTTTAGATTTTTCGTTAGAAACATACTTAAATTCATTCGTAATATCGGTTTCCTTCGTGCTGCCTACTTCATCCACTGCACTTACGATTTTGGCCGAGAGTAATGTTTCCCCTTCCGGAAGACTCAATTCGGCAAAGAATTTTCCGTCTGTAGTCGTAACATGCGAATAGGTCCAATGCGGATGTCCATACCTTTGCGCCTTCGCATAAAATTCCTCTTGATCTTTAAACGGTGTAAAAACAAATGACCAGGTTCTTTCCTCTGAAGGTTCAAGAGTAATAGGTGTGTAGTCACCGCCATAAATCCAATCACTCACTGCAGACTGGCCCATCGAACTTCCATCCTCAACAAACGACAGTCGGTGATAAAGCATTCCGTCCAATGACGGCGATACCTGTTCCAAAAAACGATTGACGTAACTGCAATACGTCCCAAAAGCCGTAACGCGATCGCCCGTGCTATAGATGGCAAGATGCGGAGCCTCATTGCTTCTTCGCATAGCCGCAAACTTGGAAAAATCGCCGCCCAGATGAGGAAATACCGCGCAAGAATGCTTCATGTTTCTCAAGACATCATGGTCACGGAACATGATGTAAGCAAGTGAGAACCAACTATGAAATCCATTTACTTTTATCGCATAATCGGTTGTATTCGAACAACGAATGCTCCATTGCAATTCACCATTATTATTGAGCAGATACTCATATTCCACTTTGAATTTTTCATGCAAAAAAGAAACAATGGCGGATTTATCATCCGTAACATGCATATGCGGTTGTAAGTTAACGCTTTCAATACATTCATCGTCAACGATAGCGCTCCACTGTCCGAAGCGTTTATCCTGACTGGAATAGCCTGTATCCTTTACATATTGTGCGTCAATTACCCAGTTCATCTTATCCGGATCATTTGTCAGAAATAAAGACTCCACCGTACCTTGCGGAGATAAGTACAATTCAAAGGTATCATTATGAAGCAGCTTCAAGTTCTCACTCCTAATGTCGTAATCTAAACGTTTAAATAATAAATCAATATTATCATAGCAGGATAAGTCCCAGCAAGCATTTTATAAGCCTTGCCAAATACGTTGTTAAATGTGCATTTCCAGCCTCTCTTTTCTATAGTTGCACAAGCTATTTATGAAAACCATTTATCAAATAAGTTCTCATACATTGGTTAATCGATTTACCTAAATCGCAACAAAAAAGAGACCGCCTTATTAGAATGATACAGTCTCTTGCCGAACAATTATTTAAGAGATAACCTCGGGCCGGCTACGGATTCCCGCTCAATTAATTTGCATAGAGGAGTTTCCTCCGTTTTCTCGTTTGTTCCGCTAATTCTATTATAAAGAGCCTTCATCGCCAATATGCCCATATCATGCAACGGCAAATCCATTGTCGTAATTCCAGGACTTAAATAAGCGCTGAACTCCCGGTTATCGAAGCCTACAATGGAAAGATCCCTTGGAACAACGATCCCTTGTTCAGATGCAGCCCGCAATGCGCCCGCAGCCATTAAATCGTTCATAATAAGAATGGCCGTAGGCGGGTCCTGTAACTTCAATAGCTCGGATGCCAGATGATAACCCGAATTCAAACCCCAGTCGCCTACTTTTATGAACTGTGGATCAAATGGCAGCTGGAATTCGGTCAAAGCTTTATAATAACCGTTAAACCGCAGCCTGGAAGGGATCGAATCCATTAACCCGCTGATGATCGCAATTCGCGAATGTCCCTTGCCAACCAGATATTTAATCGCATCATAAGAAGCTTGTTCATCATTATATTGGATGGAGCATTCGTCTTGCGCATAACAATAGGTATATACAATGGGTTTATTGTAAGTATTGATCAAGCCCGTTAAATCGCGGGGATGTACGCCAATATAAATGATTCCCTCAACTTGCTTGGACAAGAGGTTCGATACGGCATCCTGCGCATTCTTTTGATAAAGATCGGTGTTCGCGTAATCATAACCTACTCTTTTTTGCAACCTTAGATTGGTTAATAGGATATGCATATCATTCTTCTCGGCATATTCGTTAATTCCGTCAATAATCTCGGGAACGTTAAAGACCGTTACGTCCTCCGCAATAACCCCAATTGTATTTGTTCTTTTACTCTTTAAGCTTTTGGCAATATCATTTGGCCTGTAATTCAGCTCTTCGATTACCTTTAAGACTCTCTCTTTCGTCTTGGGCCTTACATTGCGGGTGCCATTCAATACATAGGAAACCGTTGCCGTGGATACATTCGCGCGCAATGCAATATCTTTAATCCCGATTTTTTCCATGAACTTCACCCTTTTTTAAACGTTTCACATTATTCTATTGTTATATCATTAACGCAGCTAACATTCAAGCTACTCACTTAAGCTCACTATTATAGGCTTATGCAAATAATGCAAGTGGCCTCTTATTGATTAAATCAATAGGCACTCTGTGATCAGCTCCCAACAACATTCCTGCCCTTACTTCAAAAACAAAACCGGCAGCGATCTAGGATCTGCTGCCGGTTTTGTTTTAAATTAACATTGTCTGTTTAGCCTTTTAGCTTAAGCTCAACTCGCCTTTGCAAGTCTCGTGCCGCGAACGGATGCTACGGCATATACGATAAGCGATGTCCAGATAAGCGCGAACCCGACGAGCAGCACCGGAGAGACCGATTCTTTGAATATGAATATGCTTAACAACAACATAATCGTCGGCCCAATGTATTGGACGAATCCAAGTGCGGACAGCGCCATGCGAGCGGCAGCCCGCGCAAAGAAGAGCAGCGGCAAAGCCGTAACCACGCCTGACAAAAGCAGTTCGACGAACGTGGACGCGGGCAGCGTCCATGCCGTCGTTTTTCCCGCGGCGGCCAAGTAGATCCAGTATCCAAGCGCGACGGGCAGGACGACTGCCGTTTCCGACAACAAGCCTACAGAGGCGTCTTGCACGATCTTTTTCTTCGCGAAGCCGTACAAGCCGAACGACGCGGCCAGCGATATCGCGACCCACGGGAACCGCCCGTAGTCGATGGCGATGATTAGCACTGCCAATCCAGCGATGGCAATCGCGAGCCATTGGCCACGGTTGGGCTTCTCGTGAAGGAAGACGACCGCCAGCAGCACGTTCAGCAACGGGTTCAAATAATAACCGAGACTTGTCTCCACGACATGACCGTTGTTGACCGCCCAGATGAAGATAAGCCAATTCGCCGCGATCAGTAGTCCGCTGGCGGCGAGTGGGAGCAGGAGTGCCCGGCTAGCTATAATCCGCTTCATGTCGCCCCAGCGGCGCTGGACGGCAACAAGTATACCCATAAAGACGAACGACCAGACGACCCGATGGGACAGAATCTCTCCTGCAGGCACGTCGTTAAACAACTTCCAATATAGGGGGAGAACTCCCCACATAATATACGCAATGATGGCGTTAACCAACCCGCTGTTCATAACCAATTCCCCACTTCTCGCTCCGATGTCTGAACGGATTATACACCTAGATTCGCGCTTGCACAAAGGAAATAACTGGAAGAATAGCGGGAAGCCTCATTCCTGTATATACCAATTTCGCTAATGATACCCGTATTATTCCCTACCCTCTTTCCCATTCATGTTAATCGGTTTGGAGTACCGCATCCTCGCACTCATCTATATAACGTTTATGCCGGTCTTTCATGGACTCTGTTATATGCTCTTTACAAAAAAGAGGCTCCTCTTCGATACTAAGAAACCTCTCAACAAGCTTCAGGTTTTCTCTCCCTTCAAACTCAACGATATGTATCTCTTCTAATAGGACTGTCGCCTTCGCACTGTCCAAAAAACTAGCCGTGTCATAGTGAATAACTCCGTCATACCCCAACTCCTTCATGTTTTTCTGAAAACCGGAATCCGATTTAAGTTTGTTGAGTTGATTTTGAACTTTTTTTCCAACACCTCCTTGCGCTCCGGTTGTTCCTAAGTAAAGTACCTTTTTTTTGGAGCAATAGCTCGTCTGGCCATAAAAAATATAAAGGCCAGGGAAATTCAGGTCGAATATTTCTTTCTTGCTTTGAGGTGATACATCATATACCTTCGGCGGAATAATTGCTTTTGATTTGGAATATTGCTTCTTGAATCCTTCAAGAAGCGCTTCTAATATTTTATCCATATTCGCGATCACCCTTTCCTTCATCTATATTTATTACACTGCAATGCCTAATAGTTCAACAAATAAACAGCCAGCGTAAAAATGAACGCTGGCTGCTTTATAAGAACAAGAATAAGGATTCAAGCTTAGATCGTTAAATCATTTTCTGATTGGATACGAATCGCTTCTTGTAAAAGCCTCTGGAGAACAGCCGCAAAAACGGCGATCACCATAGAGGCGAAAATAATGGCTGTTCCCATTGGCATGAAGCTTGGAGGATCAACTTTTTGCGCCATGAGATAGTAGAGCGGCATACCTAACAGGTACAAGGTACTGATGGTGATGCCACAATATTTTATATTCTTTAAAGCCTTAACGGATAATTCCGAGAACGCTTGATTCTTATCAATGTAGCTCAAGAGTTTAAAAGCTTGATACAAAGCAAAGTAAAAAGGTATCGCAGCCGCATACATATCGATTAAAACGAGAGACTTCATATAAGCAATATCCGGATAAGATTCTCCAGCAAAATTCCCGATCTTGGGCACCAAAAATAGGCACAAAGCAAGAACCGGGATTCCAATAAGAATAACGGCCATCTTCAAAAAGAGTGTTGTTCCCCGTTTCATAAAAAGCACCTCGCTAATTTAATCACAAAATGACCTTAACACATAATTTATTGTTTTACAATAAATTAGAATTGTTTTTCATTATATTGCGATTGTTAATGAAAGGGCAAGTTACTTTTTCGACACATGAGACAACTCAACTTAATATTCTACATTAGCCCCTTATATAAAAGGAGAATTCTGATGGGAAGCAACTTCATCTATGATTACATTATTGTGGGCACAGGACCCGCAGGAGCGGTTATTGCCAAAACCTTATCCGACGATAAAAGAACATCCGTCCTCGTTCTGGAAGCAGGCGGAAACAATGATAAAGATAAACCGATTAGCGACTCAACGATGGCTTCCGAGCTGGAAGAGCAGTTCTTTCCTCAGTATTTCTGGCAAGGTGAAGGTGTTCCGCAAACGGGGCTGGACGATCGAACGTTTGAATGGACAACAGGACGTCTCATGGGAGGCGGTTCATCGATAAACGGGGAACAGTACGTGCGCCCAACAAGCAGAGTATTTAAAGAATGGGAAAGCTTACTCGGGCCTCTCTGGTCTCCTAATCGAGCGATTCAGCGATTTAAAAGACTGGAAAAATATAACGGAAAAACAAAAAATACCTTGGCACGCGGTTATCATGGGCGAATTGACATTCGTCAGGCTCCGGTAAATCCGACGTCCATGGCAAAAAAAGTAGTTACTGCAATTGAGCGAGCTACCGGCTTCCCTGAAATTCTTGATTATAATGACCCGAAAACCCCAATTGGCCCCTTTACTAGATGGCAATTATATCAGAATCCGAATGGCAGAAGAGAAAGCTCTTCCACTGCTTTTTTATCTTCCGATATCTTAACGCCGAATGGTCGGGGAATAGATGGTCGTCAATTAAGATTATTTTCCGATTCGACTGCTTTAAGAGTGATCTTTTCCAATAAGCGAGCTAGCGGAGTGGAATTTCTAAAAAGCGGTAAGCGTATAATCGCACACGCAAGGAAAAAGGTCATTATAGCTGCAGGTATTAACAGCGCCCAGCTCTTAATGCTATCCGGAATCGGATCTTCAAAAACACTGAAGGAAGCCGGTATTCGCTGCGTCTTTCATAATCCACACGTGGGTAGAAGCTTAAGAAACCACACACTGAACTTTGCGGTATTTCAATCGAATCCACACGACAGACCTTTACCTTCAAATGATCCGAATGCCCTTTATACCGGCGGCGCTTTCCTGCCTGCCCCATTGGAAATAGACAGCAAGCGACGTCGAGCGGTTCAAATTTTGGGTATTGGTTCTGAAGACGATACGTTAACGTTAGGTTTAATTTATCTGCATCCGAAGAGTCGCGGCTCCATTAAAATCCAAAACAAAGACCCGCTTAAAATCGTGCTCGCAGATGAAGGATTTCTCGATAATCCGAGTGATATGGAAGCCATAAAAAACATTTACAAGATCTATGTAAAGGATATAGCTGCTGAACTAAATTCCATAGATCCAACTTACCGCCTCATTTCACCAACGCTGGAAACGATAGATGATGATATCGAACTCGAGCAATTTATTAAAGAAAATTTTGACCACAATCATCATCAGCAAAGCTCGCTTCGTATGGCTCCTTTAAGAAACGGCGGGGTCGTTGATCGGAGAGGACACGTTCATGGGGTGAAAAATTTAATTGTTGCGGATGCTTCAATCATCCCATTTACCGTGGATGGAAATACCTCGGCGGCGGCCTATCTAATCGGATACACGATCGCTAAACAAATCAAAAGGATGATAAAAGGAAAAAGAGGAGGATTCGAGGAAGATTCGAAAATAGCGAAGAATAACCAAAAAAGAGACTGCCCCGCAATGCCTTTGACGGCTATAAGGGCAGTCTCTTTTCATATAGTTACGGGCTCTTCCCGCCTAGGATTTTCCTTATCTCTCTAGTGAACGAATTCTATGAATCTATGAATCTATTAAATAAGCATTAGCACAGGTGAATCTATTAAATCGTGAATACAATATATTAGTTTACAACTAGAAGGAGTGATAAGATTGAAAATGAAAAAATTCAAAAAAACAACGGCAAAGAGAGTGACCAGAAGCAGCAAAATGAAATCGCAATTGGTTACGATGCTGCAGAATCAAGCTAGCATAAAAAACTTCGCCGCCGCATTGAGTACCGGTGTCATTAACAAAAGCACAGCTGTCACTATTGCCCATACCGAAATCTTGAATCGCCGAAATTCAGCCATTACCGTAAGGGTCATCGTTATCAACTGGGATTCCGGTTCACCTGTCGTGCTGAGTACCACGAACCGTATAATTCCGGCCAACACGTTCAGCAGCTTTTCGACCAATGTCGGCGGTATCCAATTTCATTACGAGGTTGTCGTTTTAACTTCAAGAACTTCAAACGTCATTATCAACAACTTCGGTACCAACGCCGCCTTTGTACCGCAGGAAGGCAGTACGGTATTGAATAATGACTTGGTTAGAATCAGTATATAATAGCAAAGTCCGAAAGTAATTGAAAAGCCCTCGCATCGACCATGATGGGTGATGCGAGGGCTTAAAACTTGTTATCCCCCATCCTCAGATATGCCTGCCGGCGTCTGCAGGTTAGCTGGTTGTGCTTCGCACTCTCCTGCGTGCTACGCCGGAGGCATAAGCCGCTTGAATGACTGCCTCCTTCACCCGTTCTGCAACATGCGGATTAAATACGCCCGGAATGATGTAATGCTCACCTAATTCATCTTCGCTCACGACGTCTGCGATTGCCTGGGCCGCTGCCAGCTTCATCGCTTCCGTAACGTGGGAAGCCCGGCAATCCAGCACGCCCCGGAATAGACCCGGGAAGCACAGCACGTTGTTAATCTGGTTCGGATAATCCGAGCGCCCGGTTGCCATAACGCGAACAAGGCCCTCGGCTTCCTCCGGCAAAATCTCCGGAGTCGGATTAGCCATCGCGAACACAATCGGATCGGCAGCCATCCGTTCAATATCCGTGCGCTTTAGTACGCCCGGGCCCGAAACACCGATGAAAATATCCGCGCCTTCGATAACATCGGACAACGCTCCGCTCTCCATCTCCGGATTCGTATGCTCCGCATACCAGCGCCATGCTTCGTGCGCATAGCTGTTACCGCGTACAAGCGCGCCTTCCCGGTCAACGCCTACAATTCGCGTTACTCCCGCTGCCTGCAATATTTTCGTGCATGCTATGCCTGCCGCGCCGATACCGCACAGTACGATCTTGCAATCTGAGAGCTGCTTGCCGACTAGCTTCACGGCATTATACAATCCAGCCAGCAGAACAACGGCAGTTCCGTGCTGATCGTCATGAAAAACCGGAATATCCAGTTCCTCAATCAGCCGTTGTTCGATCTCGAAGCAGCGCGGGGACGAAATATCCTCCAAATTGATGCCGCCAAAGGCCGGAGCGATCCGTTTGATCGTAGCGATGATTTCTTCCGTATCCTGCGTATCCAGGCAGATTGGGAAAGCGTCAACGCCAGCCAGCTGCTTGAACAGCATTGCCTTGCCTTCCATGACCGGCATCGCAGCGAGCGGGCCGATGTTACCAAGACCCAGAACGGCACTTCCGTCCGATACGACAGCAACCGTATTGCGTTTAATGGTCAGCTTGTGGGCACTGTTCGGATTGTCGTGAATAGCCATGCAGATGTTGGCGACACCGGGGGTATAGACACGGGAGAGATCGTCCCTTGTTTTAATGGTCATTTTGGGTGTTACCTCGATCTTACCGCCCAGATGCATCAGGAAGGTCTGATCGGACACTTGCAGCACCGTTACTCCTGGCAGATGGTCCAGCATACGGACGATGACATCCTTGCTCGCCGCATCCACAATATTAATCGTCAAATCCCGAACGGTCGACGTTCTGCCGTTTCCGCTAACGTCGATGGCGACAATATCGCCGCCCGCTTTGCCGATTGCCGTAGCAATCAAGCCAAATGTTGCCGCCTCCTTGTCCATCTCCAGCCGGATGACGATGTTGCTGCTCCCTGTTTTCGGCATAGCCATTCTTCTCAGCTTCCCTTCCAGTTCAACTTTCGTATCCGCTAACGGGTCAACGTAACCGGCAGGCCGTGCTTTTCAAACAACTTGACCATGACCGCCTTCGCTTCCAGCTCGTCCGGACCGTGAATTTCCAGTTCATATTGCGAATCATGCAGCAGAGACAGACTGAGTCCAAGAATGCTCTTCACATCGATCACCCGGTTGTCTACCTTCATCACAATGCTCGATTGAAACGTGTTGGCCGTTTGATTGATTTCGACAATCGTTCTAGTGCCTAAGCCATCCATAAGAGCACCTCCAATTGTTTTCTAAGATTGCACATCCTGCCTTATTACCGTGTGCTGTTTGCGCTGCATCAGCTTGCCAGCTGTCACGATGGCAACGGCAAGCAGCACCGGAAGCAAGCTGTGAACGATTGGCGGCAATGTATCCAATGCATGCGCGACCCTCTCATCGCCAATGATCATTTCGCCAGCGGTATATCCAAGCAAGGCGACGCCAAGCACGATAATGATCGGAAATTTCTTCATTAATCGCATAATTAGCGTGCTTCCCCAAATAATGAGTGGAATACTTATCGCAAGTGCAAGGCCAATGAGCGCATAGTTGCCATCCGCCGCGCCGGCAACGGCCAGCACATTATCCAGACTCATAACCAGGTCGGCGATTAGAATCGTTTTAATAGCCACGCCGAGTTCGCTGCTGGTTGTCAGCTCCCCCTCTTCGTCCTCTCCCTTCATCAGCTTCAAAGCGATCCATACGAGCAGCAGCCCTCCGGCTAACTGGACGAAAGGGATATGCAGCAGCCAAACAGCGGCAAACGTTAACACGATTCGCAGCGCAATAGCGCCAAGGCTTCCTAAGAAGATCGCTTTCTTCTGCTGCTCCTCGGGTAAATTGCGGCATGCCAGTGCAATAACGACTGCATTATCGCCGCTGAGCACGATATTGATCAGCATAATTTTGAGCAGGCCAAGCAGAAGCCACTGCAGATCCACCTAAAAAAACCTCCTATCCGTTTAGCCTTCTTCGTTAATGATGACCTTCTTGCCGCGCATCTTCAGCAGAAGCGGAATACTAATCCACAACACCCCGATAATAAGAAATGCGAGGGATACCGGCTTTTGCAGGAAGATCATGAAGTCGCCGTTCGAAATCGTTAAAGCCCGCCGCATATTGTTCTCCATCATCGGCCCAAGAATAAGGCCAAGGACGAGCGGAGCGAGCGGAAAATCATTCTTGGACAAGACATAGCCGATGATCCCGCAAGCCATAATGAGCAGCAAATCGAAGGTTGAATACTGCACCGCGTATACCCCGAATACAGAAAAAACAATAATTAGCGGAATTAAATATTTAGACGGCGTCTCGATGACCTTGGCGAACAGCTTGACGAGCGGCATGTTCAGAATAAGGAGCATCAGGTTGCCGACGAACATGCTGGCGATAACGCCCCACGCGAGCTGCGGGTGATCCTGGAATAGCAAAGGACCCGGCTGAACGTTGTACATAATGAACGCGCCCATAAGAATAGCCGTCGTGCCCGACGAAGGAATACCCATTGTAAGCAGCGGAATCATTGCGCCGCCGGAAGCCGCGTTGTTCGCTGATTCCGGTGCGGCTACGCCTGCGATAGCGCCTTTACCGAACTTTTCAGGATTTTTGCTTATCTTCTTCTCCATAACATAGGAAAAGAAGGAGGCCAGAATCGCGCCGGCGCCAGGAAGCAGGCCGATGAAGAAGCCAAGCACGGAGCCGCGGGCGATCGGCCCTGCGCTGTCTTTCATATCCTGCTTGGTCGGGAGGATACGATTGATCTTGGCAATCTCGCCATCGTTGCTCTCACGCTCCAGAATCGTCTTAAACACTTCGCCGACGGCGAACATGCCAACTGCGATGGTCAAAAACTCAAGTCCTTGATAAAGCTCCGGCATGCCGAAAGTAAAACGCTCGACGCCCGATACGCTGTCGATGCCTATCGTTGCCAGCAACAGGCCAAACGCCGTCATCATCAGCGCCTTCACCATCGATTTGCCCGCCAGGCCGCTGATCGCCAACAAGCCGAGCACCATCAGGGAGAAATATTCGGCAGGGCCGAACTTGATTGCGACAGCCGATAGCGGCTGAGCAAGAAAAATGAGGCCGATGAGCGAAATAATGCCTGCAGCGAACGAGCCGATTGCCGAAATCGCGAGTGCAGCGCCAGCCCTGCCCTGCTTCGCCATTTGATAACCGTCGAGCGTAGTGACGACCGATGAGGATTCGCCTGGCGTATTTAGCAGGATCGAGGTGGTAGAGCCGCCATACATCGCCCCGTAATAAACCCCTGCAAGCAAAATGATCGAGCTGGTGGCCGCTTCCTCGGGTCCGAGTCCTCCGGTCATAGTAGCCGTAATTGGGATAAGGAGTGCAACACCGCTCATCGGGCCGATGCCGGGCAGCACGCCAACGACGGTGCCGATCAACACACCCAGGAAGACAAATACAAGGTTATGCCACTGCATGGCCGTAGCCAGCCCATGCGCCAAATAATCAATTGTGCTCATCGAGTAACCTCCTAGGAGATGCCAAGCCAAGCTGGGAAACCTGGTAGAGAGCCGTCCAGCACGTTGACAAAAAGATAATAAACGCCGTACGAGAAGCAAGCGGCAATAAGAACCGACTTCCACAGCTTGCCTCTTTCCATCGTCTGAAAGCCGATCATTAGGAACAGAAACGTCGAGATGACAAAGCCAATGTCCTCCAGGAAGAAGGCATATAAGACGGCTGCGGCGAAAATAATGCCGAACCGTTTGTAGTCAAGGTTGGATTTGCGTTTTTGCTGCTGCTGTTTGCGGAATGTCTCGTAGATCAGCCTTGCGCTCATCAAGGACAGAAAACCGCCCAGAAACATTGGGAAAATGTTCGCGCCTACATTGCTGCCGTAGGAGCTTGCCGTAATGGATCTGCTGCCGATCATAAATGCGATTCCGATCGCACAGAAAACGATGCCTGCATAGCGGTCGAAAGAAAGGTTCATCTAGGTCACTCTCCTCTGTAAGTAATAGGGGAGAAAGATTCTTCTCCCCTATTGCTGCATGGTTTCTCTATTTTTGCATGCCAAGCGCCGTCAGCATTTCGTTAAGCTGCGTTTCCTGCTGTCCCAGGAATGCTTTGAAGTCGTCCGCGTTTTTGTAATCGGTCTGCCAGTTGTTGGCCGTCATTTCGGATTTCCACTGCTCGGATTCAACCATCGCCTTCAGCTTTGCATCCCAGAAGGACTTAGCATCCGCACTCATCTCCTTCGGACCGAAGATGCCGCGCCAGATGAGAAACTCTGCGTCAATGCCCTGCTCCTTCAGCGTTGGCACATCCGCCAGACTGCCGCCGGTCAGTCGCTCCGGGGACTCAACCGCGAGAACCTTAATCTTACCGGCCTTTAAGTATTGGTCGAGCGAGGACGCATCCGTGCCCAGCACATCAGCGTTGCCGCCAAGCAGGGCGGTAATCGCTTCGCCGCCTCCGTCATAGGAAACGTACTTGACGCTCTTCGGATCAATTCCGTATTTGAATGCTGGCAGGATCGAGACCAGATGATCCATCGAGCCTGGCGCGGACCCGCCGGCTACCGTAAACTTCGTCGGTTCTGCCTTCATGTCGTCCAAAAGCGATTTCAGGTCGTTGTATTTGGAATCCGCAGCAACGGCGATAGCGCCGTAATCTTTCGTCAATTGCGCCAGCGGCGTCGTATCGTTGTAGCCGTAAGGCGAGTTTCCTTCTTTCTTCAAATGGTTGATCAGAATCGGAGGAGAGCTGACGAACAGCTTATGGTTGTCCTTGACGTCTTTCGTAGCATACTCGGCCATGAATACCGAGCCGCCGCCGCCCGGTTTGTTCTCGACGGTGATGGCCTTATCGGTCGCTTTTGTTTCCGTCAGCACCTTCGTAATAGCGCGCGCCGTCATGTCCCAGCCGCCGCCTGCGCCCGATGGCGCTACGAGCGTCAGCGATTTGCTCGGATAGTTCGAGGAGCCGGAACCCGATTTGTTTGATGCGCTGCCGCATGCAGCAAGGCTGAGGGCGAGCAAGGCGATTGGAGCGGCTTTCCAGGATTTCATAAGTATTTTTTTCATGTATGAAGACCTCCCGCATGATATTCGTTATTTGTATGCGCTTTCTTTGAAGCGCTTTCAGAATAACATCCGATTTATCAAATGAAAATGTTAAGGACATAAACGATAATAAAGCGATTGTGGTCATTTTGTTCATTTTGTCCACGGACGCCATTTAAGATAGCGGTTACAAGTTGTGCTACAATAGGAGGAAAAATCGGAGGCGAGACCTGCATGCGGCTGCAAACAAAGCTCATTCTTATCATCTGTTCCCTGCTCGCTTTCGTCATTATTAGTTTGGGCGGCATTTTCTACGTTGTCATCACTACCCTTCTCGAAAAGCAAATCGGAGAGCAAGCGCTCAAGGTTGCGGAGACGCTTGCCGTCATGCCCGAAATCCGCAACGCCTTCGACGACCAGAACCCCGCGCTTGTCATCCAGCCTCTGGCCGAATCGGTTCGGCTCGAAACCGGCGCGCAATACATCGTCGTCGGGAATCGAGAAGGCGTACGGTACTCCCATCCGATTCCGGAACGAATTGGCGGGCTCATGGTCGGTGGGGACAACGGTCCTGTGCTTGAAGGAAAACCCATTATTTCTGAGGCTACCGGCTCAATGGGCCCTTCCCTGCGCGGTAAAGCTCCGATCTTTGACAAAAGCGGCCGCGTTATCGGCATCGTTTCAGTCGGATTTTTGACCGGCAATGTCAATTCCATCACCGATGCGTATCAAATTGAAGTCATGCTCGTTTCTTTCGTCGTCCTTGTGGTAGGCACGATTGGCTCCATCCTCATTGCCCGCAGCGTAAGGCGGTCCATCCACGGCCTTGAACCGAAGGAAATAGGCGAGCTTTATATGGAGAAACAGGCTATTCTGGAATCGATCCGCGAAGGCATCATCGCGATTAACCGAGCCGGACGCATAACACTGGCCAACCGCTATGCGCACCAGCTTCTTGCCATACCCGAGCATGAGAGCATTATCGGCAAGCAGGTGGAGGAGATCATTCCGAATACAGGTCTGATGGATGTTGTTCGTTCCGGACTTGCCCAATCGGATCGGGAGATGCTGATTGGCGAGGAAGAGGTCATTGTGAATCGCGTACCGATCAAAGATTTCCAGAATCGGGTGAGCGGCGCCGTATCCAGCTTCCGCAGCAAATCCGAACTGTACCGGCTTGCCGAGGAACTATCACAGGTCAAGCGGTTCGCGGATTCGCTTCGCGCCCAGACCCATGAGTTTTCCAACAAGCTGTATGTGATCTCGGGACTTATCCAGCTCGAGTCTTATCAGGAAGCGATCGAGCTTATTTCAAGAGAAGCTAGCGTTCATCAAAATCTCGTCCAATTCATCATGCGCGAAGTTCCCGACCCGGTAATCGCCGGGCTGCTCATTGGCAAATACAATCACGCCAAGGAGCTGAAGATCACCTTCCGTGTTGACGAGGAAAGCTCCTTCCGCGACATACCGCCTCATATAGACCGAAGTCTGCTCGTCACTATTATCGGCAATCTGGTTGATAATGCGATGGAAGCCGTACTTGCCCGCAGAGAGCTCGACGAGGACAATAAGCTTACCTCCTTGTTTCTGACCGATCTAGGCGATGATTTAATTATTGAATGCGAGGATAACGGTGTTGGCATACCTGAGGATTTCAGCGAGGCCATATTCAAGAAGGGCTTCTCCACCAAACAAGGTGAACATCGAGGCATCGGGCTATCTCTAGTTGAGCATGCCATTCATAAACTGAACGGCTACTTGACCTTCAGCCGCAGCTCTCAGGGAGGTACGATTTTTACGGTAGCCATACCAAAATATGCGGATTTAAGCCAGAAGGAGCAATCGAAATGATGACGGAGGCGACAGCTATAGAAGTGTTGATTGTGGAAGACGATGTCAAAATCGCTGAAATCAACCGACGCTTTGTGGAACAAATCGAAGGTTTTCATGTCGTCGGCATTGCTACCGACGAAACACAAGCCCGGACGCAACTGGAAGTGTTAAATCCCCAGCTCGTGCTGCTCGACATCTACTTTCCCGATACGAACGGATTAAGCATGCTGCACTACATCCGTCAGCATTATCGGGATACGGACGTCATTATGATTACCGCCGCAAGAGAAAGCGAAGCGGTGCGTGAAGCGATCCGCGGCGGTGCGTTCGATTATATTATGAAACCGCTCGTCTTTAACCGGCTCAGGGAAACACTCCTTCGTTATGTTGCATTCCAGGCTGAGCTGCGCCGTTTAGCGCATTCGCATACCGTAAACCAGAACGATATCGACCGAGTGCTTGCCGGTTCGAGCAAGATCGAGATTGCGGCCGATTCAACGCTGCTGCCCAAAGGAATCGACAGGCTCACGCTGGAGAAGGTCGTGCAAGCGCTCGCCTCCGAGAGCAAGGGCTTGTCCGCTGAGCAGGTTGCTAAGCTGATCGGCACGAGCCGCTCGACCAGCAGGCGGTATTTGGAGCACCTGGTCGGACTAGGCAACGTTTATGCCGATCTGTCCTACGGTGTCGTCGGCCGGCCGGAACGTGTCTACCGAACGAAGAAATAGAAGTGTTGCAACAAAAAAAGGAGACAATTCCCCAAGTCATTGCCGCAATGACTTGGGGAGATGTCTCCTTGAACCTGAGCACTTGAGAATTCTAATTACTTGGCAATAACAACTAGCTCTGTGGAAGCTCCACGATTTCGACCGCATATGGCTCCATTGTTAAGGTTTGGTCAATATCAGTATCGTTGAAGATACTTCTATACATCCCATCAAGCTGTACGGTCTGTGGCTTACGCGTAAGGTTCAATAGGAACAAATATCGTGTTGACTCATTTGCACGCAATGAGATTTGAACACCTTCTGGTAATCCAGGGAATAAGTGCAGGCCTGATTCGTCTGCAGCCTCTTTAAAGAAATCTACATAAAAAGCTTCCTCAGGAAACGTTCCCAAGTAGTACACTTTGCCTTCACCCAAAGCGTGAACGGTTGCAGCGGTCTGGCCGGCGAAGAAATCATCTTCGTACCATGCTACCGGTTCCGCGCTTTGAGGTGATAAAATGTCGCACCATTGACTGCAGGAGTAAGACTTGTTTTGCCAACGAATAGTGTGAACATCTCTGCCGATTGGATCGTACTCCGCTACAGTGACCCCCGCAGCATCGGAAAGCGGTCCGGGCAAAGGTCGAATCCAACATATGTTATTTTGATTCTTCACGCCTGTACGAGGCATCAATACAAGCGTCGCCCCATTCTTGACGCATTCCTCCAAACGTGACGCTAGCTCTGGGTCGAGCAAGAATAGCGAAGGAGCTACAATGAGCTTATATCCGCTCAGGTCTTCATTCTCGCTCAGTACATCTGTCATAATGCCTAGTTTAGTGAAGGCGCGATGAATTGTTTTTATATTATCGAAATAATCCATTCCTTCTACTTGCGGCTGCATCTGAAAGGCGTTAAATTGATCGTGCGAATGAAGGATGACCGCTTCGCTCTGTACTTTCGTCCTTTCTAAGAGAGGAGCAAGTTTCTGTACTTCTTGGCAGAGTCCACGGTACTCTTCAAACCGCCTGCCGGGTACATTACTATGGTCAATCAGCCCGTGCCAGAATTGTTCTGCTCCCGACGGAGCGCTCCGCCACCGGAAATGCACAAGCGTATCCGCTCCACGTGCAATGCATTGCCAAGCAAAAGCTCGTATAAATCCAGGATGTGGTGTACGCCACATCGGCATCCAGCAGCCTGGGGGACCGCTAATTGTCTCCATGATCCAGAAATTCTGCCGTTTGATTCCGCGCGTCAAATCCAAGGTCAATGCTCCGCTATATCCACTTGAAACATCCTTTTCCGGACTCGTGCTCGGATAATAATCAAGGGAGACAAAGTCCAGATTCTCACAAAGTTTGTAGTAATCCAGGCTCATCGGATAGCTCCAGATGTTGTGTGTAACGAAATGATTCGGACAATGCTTCTTCAAGATGTTCAATTGCAGTTGTTGGAACTCGACTACCGAATCGGTTTCAAATCGTTTGTAATCCAGTAAATACGATGGATTTTTATGCTTGGTGCCTCCTAGTGGGGTAGTGATTTGTGACCAATTGCTGTATTCCCCGCTCCAAACGACAGTCCCCCACTCTGAGTTGACGGCCTCTATGGAACCATACTTATTTTGCAACCAATACCGGAAACGCGAATTGCAATGATCGCAGTTGCACTCGTGCAGACCGAACTCATTATCAATCTGCCATCCTACGACAGCTGGGTTAGCCGCATAGTGAAGCGCAAGTTTTTCCACGATTAAGGTCGAGTAATGTCTCATTGAAAGGCTATTATAACATCGGTGTCCCCGAACTCCGGGATAGTGCGGATGCAGTTGTGCATCACGCGGCAGTACATCTGGATACTCATTGACAAGCCAATTCGGAGGTGTACAGGTCGGTGTTCCGATGACAACCTGAATACCATGTTTTGCAAATGTATCGATTGCATCATCAAGCCACGTAAAATCGTAACAGCCTTCCGTGGGCTCTAATCTAGACCAAGCGAATTCAGCAACACGAATCAGGTTGACGCCCGTATCTTGCATGAGCTTCGCATCTTTCTCCCACATGGAGCGATCCCAATGCTCCGGATAGTAATCCATTCCCATTCTCATCTGATAATTCTCCATTTCTAATATCATTATTTTGCTTGCAATTCATTCAATAGGCTAATTATATTATTTATATAAAGAGCATTAAATCACATTTTTTTGTTATACATATCACAATTATGCTATTTGAGGTGAGATCATTGCGCATAAATCACTTTGTTCCTGACCCACGATTCGAACGCTTTCTCTGTTACCCAGAATCATTTGGCCACTACGCAAACGAGATAGAGCACTACGAGAACCGACCTAATGGACTCACCACATACAACTGGCATATCGTTCGGGCTGGCAAGGGATATGTTCGGATCGGTGAGAAAACCGTGGAACTGAACAGTGGTACCGGTTTTCTTTTCGGTCCAGGTGTGCCACAGCAATACTACGCTGACAGCATTGAGCCATGGGATATCAGGTGGGTTCATTTTACGGCTCGCGGTTTAGGTACACTACTGCAAGGACGGGGGGATCGAGAGCCTTGGCTCTTCTCGTGGGAAGGAGTAGAACGGCTTGACCAGTTGTGGTCAGAATTGTTAGATTCCCGCATGCCTCCAATGCAGGAAGGAACAGCTAGATTATCTGCCATTACTTATGAAATGATCGCTTTAATCGTCCAGCATGCTGAGACTATTGAAGGCATCCCTAAACCTGGAATGCGGGACAGGCTAACTGAGGCAGCGGAGTGGATACGCTCACACTGCCGTGAGCCGCTCACGCTCGAGCAGATGTCATCGCAAGCTAGCTGTAGTCCTTCGCATTTCAGCAGGCAGTTTCACAGCTTAATTGGGAAGACTCCGATTGAGTATTTAACGGAATGCCGTATTCTCCAATCCAAAAACCTACTGGTATCGACCAGCATGACCATAAAGAATATTGCTGAGCTTGTCGGTTTTGCAAACAGTACATACTTCATTCAGCGGTTCCGAAAGTCAGAGGGGATGACTCCGGAACAATTCAGAATACTACGAGGTGTAGGAAACAACTAACAACTTAACTGAAAAGACCGAGTAGCGCACTGATCTCCTCGGTCTTGTTTTGGTTGCTTCATGTCCAGTCGTTTCCACTTTGGTGAACCCGAAGCAGCAACGCGTTTACCATATTGAAAAAAACCCTTGATACACAAGGGTTTTTGAGTGTTTTTATTATGGTGTAGCCAAGGGGGATTAGCGGTAGACATATATCGTTGCAGGTCTATGAAATGGTATGAGAAACTGTATTATGATTACGCGGAACCGAAAGTCCTAGGTTTCCGCGAAGAGTATCGCTTTCGTACTCTGTACGGAACAAGCCTCGCTGTTGCAGGACTGGCACGACCAAATCAACAAAATCGATCAAGCCATTCGGAACGACTGTATAGATATTAAAACCGTCCGCCGCTCCACCTTCAAACCATTCTTGTATCCGATCGGCCACCTTCGGGTGTTCCCCTTTTCCGAAATTGAGTGCCGAACCTTCCAATGACGAAGTGACTACGTTCCACCCCGCCCTTCCACCGCTCAATTGATCTATCGATGCGAATTGCCGGGCAACCGTAAACGGTTCGCTATAAGAAGTGGAAACCGTCGCGACAAGTCCTATGTTTGATGTTCCATTTATCGGGATCTCCGGATGACGCCAAAAGGCGATGCTGTTGCCCACTCCGTTTAATTCCGCCCCTAGCTTTAATTGCCTTTGAGACATGGTTATCTCCCCATTTTTCCCTGGAAATGACCTCTACAATACGGTTTCTGAGCTTAATCGACTGACAACCAATTGTCCTTCAATTTGCTGGGGGTTGCGAAGCAGGTTGAAGATCGGGCAAACCTGTTCGATCGCATGATGGAGCGCCAGCAATGTTTCCTCTGACTCTTCGGATCCTATTATCAATTTGTAGTGAATGTTATGAGGGTAAATCGGGATATGCTCGTAGCCCGGACGACCCGCTAGCGGGTGCATCTCCCCTGTTACTTCAACTTCAAGCGAGTGAAGGGAGACTTGTCTTTCAGCAGCTTGGATTAATGCGATGTGCGTCAAGCAGCTTCCCAGCACCCCAAGCTGAAGCTCAGGCGAAGAGGGACCAAGATTATAGCCCGCGAAATCCGGTGGACTGTCGCTTATGACTTGGAAATCACGAATTCGGATTTCCCGAACACCGCTTCTTCCTGACGCTCTTACCTTAGCACTGATAGAATTAACTTGATCCGGCTGTTTTTCGGCTTGAACTCTACGCGCTAGAAGTGCTTCCCTTTTCTGTTTTAAGTATTCATTTAAGGTTCCCATGCTTCTACTATCCCCTTTCCTATATAACGATCCACTTTGAATAGAAGCTTAGACTGATGAAGTTTCAGTCCGGCTCATGTACTGAAAGCAAACTAAAACATATGATTCACCTAAAAATAGTTGGTTTTTAATAATATAGAACAATTCAAACAGCCACGTCTAATATAAAAGATCAATACGCTCATTTTACATTTCTATAATTGATCAAATAGAAGCTCACCTATCCTTCTTTGGATTCAAACGCCGTACCCTACTTGAAACAGACACAAAAAACGCAACCCTTATCAGGTTGCGTTACAGACTCTCGAGAAAAGTCTCGACAGTCGTCTTTATCCCTACGATATTCTTATTATAAGCTTAGAACGCAGGAACAACCGCTACTCCGTATTTCTCTTCAATAAACTTCTTCACTTCCGGTGTTGTTAACGCGGCGTCTAACTTCTTAATCTCATCTCGGTTTTCGTCACCGTTTCTTACAACGATGACATTCGCGTACGGCGAATTTGCGTCTTCCCTAAATAGTGCGCTCTGAGGATCAATTTTGGCCTCCAGAACCAAGTTTGTATTAATGATCGCTCCGTCTAGATCCGGCAGAGATCTTGGCAATGTAGCGGAATCAGCTTCTACGAATTTGAGTTTCTTCGGATTATCGATGATATCCTTCGGAGTTGCTTCGTAAGTCGTCAGCCCGTCTTTGAGCTTGATCAAACCCTGCTGCTGCAGAAGAACGAGAGCACGATATTCATTGGATGGATTGTTCGGAATGCCGATTTTGGCTCCTTCTTTGATTTCGTCCTTGGATTTGAGCTTGCTCGAGTAGAAGCCGATCGGCTCCACATGCACTTTCGTCGTTACGACAAAGTCATAGCCCTTCTCGTCTTTGACAGAATTCAGATAAGGAACGTGTTGGAAGTAGTTGGCATCGATCTGCTTTTCCTGCAAAGCCGGATTCAATTGCCCTTCATCGTCGAGTACTTCGATCTCCAGATTAATGCCTTCTTCTTTAAGCTTAGGCTTGATGAACTCCAAAATTTCGGCATGAGGCACGGCTGCCGCTCCGACTTTTAACGTGACTTCTTTAACCGGCTCGGAGGCGGATGAAGACGGGCTGTCGCTTGGGCTTTGATTAGCAGAAGCTTGCGGAGTACTATTGCCGGAGGAACCGTTATTATTCGAACCGCAAGCAGCGGCGATCAAGCTCACAACAAACAGGAAGGCAACTAGGACGACCATTCTTTTCTTAGACATTTTCTCTCCTACTTTCTATTTTTAAATTTGTGATAGTACTGAAACCTCGACTCGCTCTTCCCCGGCAAACCAGGATTATTCGAGCTTATAACGCCTGTTGTGAATAGACTTTGCAATCCCATCGCCGGTCCACTGAATCGCTTGAATCAGAAGTATGATGACCAAGACGGTGGCGAACATGATATCCTCCCGGAATCGTTGGTAGCCGAAGCGAATCGCTAGACTCCCGAGTCCGCCAGCCCCAATAGCTCCGGCAACCGCCGTTAATTCGGTTATCCCGATGATGGCAATCGTTACGCCTCGCACAAGCGCAGGCAGCGCTTCGGGAATGAGAACCCGGAAGATGATCGTAACCGGCGAAGCGCCAACTGCGATCGCCGCTTCAATCTTCCCTGCGCCCACTTCCTTCAACGAATTTTCCACAATTCGTCCCAGAAAAGGAGCAGCGCCGATCGATAACGCAACGATAGCCGCGGTTGGACCAAGCGACGTTCCTACGATCAAGCGAGCTAAGGGAAGTAACAGCACGATCAGGATAATAAACGGAATCGATCGGATGCCGTTGATGAGGAAGCTAATCACCTTGTTGATATGCACGGACTGTAGGACATGTCCCTTGTCTGTTACAACAAGCAGAATACCCAGGGCCAACCCTAATAGAAGGGCGAAGAAGGATGACCAAGCCACCATATAGAGAGTCTCTCGAAGAGCTTGCCAGAGGAGTTCGAATAAATCGTTTTTCATATTCCCTCCCCCAATCCTTCAATTAACCCTCTTCTAGTACGATACTGCTCCAGAACGCCTACGAATTTTCGTGCGGTATCGCTCTCCGGATTCAAGAACAATTTGGCGACCGGACCGGTCTCCACGATTCTCCCATTCTCGATGACGGCCATGCTATGGCATATATGCTGGAGGACTTCCAATTCGTGAGTAATAAGCACGATCGTCAGCTTCAACTGGCGGTTAATGTCCTTTAGCAGTTCCAAAATGGAATAGGTCGTCTCTGGATCAAGAGCCGAAGTCGCTTCATCGCTTAAAAGTACATCTGGATCATTCGCGAGCGCGCGGGCAATACCAACCCTCTGCTTCTGCCCCCCGCTAAGTTGGGCCGGGTATGTCTCTTCCTTGTCGGACAGCTTTACCAAGTCAAGAATCTCCCGGACACGCTGACGAATTCGCTCCCTTGGATGACCCGCTACCACGAGCGGAAACGCAACATTCTGATACACGGTTTTGCCGTCTAACAGATTAAAATGTTGAAAGATCATGCCGATCTTCTGCCGTGCCTTGCGAAGTCTACGGCCTCTCAATTGCGTGATATCGTCGCCTCCGATCCAGATACGCCCCGAATCCGGTTCCTCCAGTCGGTTCATACACCGGATCAACGTGGATTTGCCAGCTCCGCTAACTCCGATAACGCCGAAGATTTCCCCTGTGGCTATCTGTAAATCGATGCGGTCCAGCGCTGAGACACTTCCTTTTGTCGTCAGATAGGTCTTGCTCAGTTGCTCCACGAGAATCAAATCGTCACCTCCTCATACAAATAAAAAAAAACTAAGCCCTTCCCCCTTCATCGAAGGGCGAGTACTTAGTTTCCAGACATCTGGTCAACTTAATGATCCCGTATTAAATTCACATTATTCCGATATGCTTTTATTAATTTAATCCATTTTTCATAAGGTGTCAATATCTTCCCAAAAAGGGAACTTATAATTATACTATTCACATAAAAATACTTATATTTGGGAGGCTTATCATGAGTACTGCAACACGCCAAATGAAACTATCGGCTTATCTGGTCGGCACCGGAATGCATGTCGCCTCGTGGAGACTACCGCAGGCACTCGCCGGTGCCAGCATTGACATCGACTACTACAAGAAGCTTGTAAGAACAGCCGAAAAAGGTAAATTCGATATCGCATTTCTTGCAGACAGCCTAGCGATCAATGAAGTTTCTCATCCCAACATTCTAAACCGTTACGAACCGATCACACTTATCGCCGCGTTGGCGGGAAGCTCGGAGCAAATCGGAATTGTCGCCACAGCGTCTACCTCCTACATCGAGCCGTTCAACCTCGCTCGTCTGTTGATGTCCGTCGATCATATTAGCAAGGGTCGGGCTGGCTGGAACATCGTCACGACTCGCGATTTATCTGGCAACACTGCTAGAAATTTCGGTGCTGAAGATCATCTTGAGCATGGATTCCGCTATCGAAAGGCCAACGAGTTCCTGGAAGTGGTGCTGGGTCTGTGGGATAGCTGGGAGGACAATGCTTTTATTCACGACAAGGAGAGCGGAGTGTTCTTTGATCGCAACAAGCTTCATCGGCTCCAGCACAAGGGAGAGTTCTTTTCGGTAGAAGGTCCTCTGAATATCGGCCGTTCCCCCCAAGGACGACCCGTACTCGTTCAAGCAGGTGTCTCCGATTCCGGGCAAGAGCTCTCTTCCCGGGTAGGCGAAGTCATCTTCTCGATCAAGTACGATTTCGATGATGCGAAGGCTTACTATGATACCTTCAAGAACAAAGTAGCTGCCGCCGGACGGAATCCGGATCAAGTTTATATTCTGCAAGGCATATCCCCTATTATCGGCTCTACAGAAGAAGAAGCGAGAGAGAAGAGGAGCCGGCTAGAGTCTCTCATTCCCGAAGAGACCGGCATCGGTTTTCTATCCGATTATTTCCAAGGCTTCGTCGATTTCACCGGCTTTGCACTAGACGACCGGGCCAAGGATGCCGGACTAGATCGCCTCCCGTTGACCAAAACCGACTACCTGAAGCATCAGCCGATTATTTCCCGGATAAATCCGACACTTCGCGAGGTTTATTCCCTGCTCACCGGATCGTTCAGCAGCGACCATCTGGTCGGTACTCCGGAGAAGATTGCCGACACTTTAGAGTATTGGTTCCGAAACCGCGCTGCTGACGGCTTTATGCTGATGGCGCCTTCGTTACCTGACGGATTGGAGGATTTCGTCGAGCAGGTCGTCCCCATTTTGCAGAAGCGAGGCTTGTTCCGAGTAGAATACACCGGCTCTACCTTGAGGGAGCATCTTGGCCTACCGTTTCCGGCAAACCGTTATACTTGATCTCTGATTATATGCGCTGTTCCTCCCTATTCTTAAAGCAAGACGGCGGCTGATATGTTGATTAGCTACCGTCTTGCTTTTCTGAATTAACGTTCTCCGTAACGAAAAAAGCAACCGGTAATTGGCAGGTTTCCGCCTAATTAAGCTAAAGTTCCTCCATAGCTTATTATGGAAGTCTCGTTTAATTTAACTGAACATCGGATTGAGCAAAAGAAGTAATGCTAAGTCTTTGTTCTTCAGTGCTTTCAAAGCTAGAATCTCTTATTATAGCCATAGCTTTCATATAGATAATACTCCTTTCCAAGTCTCCAATAGGAAATTATTTATCTAAGTGCCCAAATAAAAAAAGCAGCTTATTCGCTGCTTAAGTGTCTTTCGCTTATGTTAAAATGTGCTCGATCCGATCCAACTCTTCTTGCGAAAATGATGCATTCGCGAGCGCGCCAACGGCATCTTCGATCTGTTCTACCTTGCTGGCGCCAATTAGCGCAGAAGTGACCCGGCCGCCTCGGAGAACCCAAGCTAAAGCCATCTGGGACAGTTTCTGCCCTCTTTCCAATGCTAATTTGTTCAATTCTTTGACTTTTGCCAGTCGCATCTCGTTGATATCCTCGGGACGTAGGAATACGCTTGGTCCCGCTGCACGAGAGTCAGAAGCAATGCCATTCAAATACCGGTCAGTAAGAATTCCTTTCTCAAGCGGCGAGAATACGATCGATCCGATTCCCTCCTCCTCGAGAACTTCCTGCAGGCCATCCTCTATCCACCTTGACATCATCGAGTAATTCGGCTGATGGATCACGCAGGGAGTGCCCAATTGCTTCAAGATGCGAGACGCTTCACGAGTTTGTTCCGGTCTATAGTTGGAGATACCGACATACAGCGCCTTACCTTGACGGACGATCATATCCAGCGCAGCCATCGTTTCCTCTAGAGGTGTATCCGGGTCAGGACGGTGGTGATAGAAAATATCAACATAATCAACCCCCATCCGCTTCAAACTTTGATCCAGACTGGATACGAGGCTTTTCTTGGAACCCCATTCCCCATAAGGCCCAGGCCACATGTAATATCCCGCTTTCGTCGAGATGATCAACTCGTCCCGGTAAGGACTCAAATCATCCTTCAACATACTACCGAATGATTCTTCTGCGGATCCCGGCGGCGGCCCGTAATTGTTCGCCAGGTCAAAATGCGTGATACCCAGATCAAACGCCCTTCTAACCATCGCCCTGCCATTCTCATACTTATCAATTCCGCCAAAATTGTGCCATAGTCCAAGCGAGATCGCAGAGAGCTTCAATCCGCTCTTTCCGCAGCGGTTATATGTCATGGATTCGTATCTTTCTTGTCTTGCCGTATATAACATTCTTACAACCTCCTCTTCACGTATAGGCTCATTATAGTACGAGTGATTGGGACCGCCTATGTCCGCATGGAAGGTAAATATGGCATAATGTCTGAATTTATCTGCTATCGATACAGCTTTGGAGGGACTCCTTTTAGCTTTTTAAACATTTTGGAGAACAACAGTGCATCCTGGTAGCCTACCGAACGGGCAACTTCGCCAATCGAATACTCACCTTTCCGTAGCAGCTCCCCCGCCCGATCCATCCGGTAATTAAGCAAGTATTGCTGCGGCGGCAGTCCCATTGCCTCCTTAAAGAGGGATGACAAGTACTTGCGTTCCAACCCAAGCGAGGCAGCCATCTGCTGAACCGTAATCGGCTCGCTGAAATGACTATGGATGAAATCCAAGCTGCGATGGATGTATGTATCTTGCTTACGAGGCTGTACACCCGCATCTGCCGACGAGGGCAGCCAATCAATCAACACTGTTAGAAACTCAATCAGGAGCGAAGTTAATCGCAAGTCATGATTTCTCGGATGATTCGCCGATTCCAAAAGCAGTTCATACAAATTGGGCATTATCTGCTTGTCCATTGGGAAAACCGGCTCCTCTGGTGACAGATTGGTCCGCTCCAGAACCTCGCCCACCTGTTCGCCGCGAAAGCCGATCCAAGAATAACTCCATGGATCGAAAGCATCAGCCTCATAGTAAATGACTTTACCGGGGTAAGCCAGAAAAGCCTGGCCAGACGTCAACTTAAACGTAGAACTGCCAATCTGGACAGTACCAGTTCCCCGGTGTACAAAATGCACCTTATAATGGTCACGTATGCCAGGACCAAATGCATGGTTAGGAGAACAGTCTTCTTTCCCCCAATAAGATAAATAAAAATCCGGGTTATCTCGGGATGAACGATACGAATTATAATGAAAAGCCTTCAACGAGTTGTCTCCTTCCCTTGCTGCAGATGTCCAGCAGAGAGTCTTATATCGGACATTATACAATATTCAGAGTTGCCGATTCTTCCAAGCTCGAGCAACTGCCGGGTTCACCCCCTAATATGAGCTTCGCAAACAATAAAAAACCTACTTCGCATGAAGCAGGTTGAATTTATTGCTGCCGTCTTGTTGTTCAACTAAAGTTCCCGGTTAACAATGTATGACTTATATACGGTCTCTTATAAGTTCCAATGCCTGCACAGTTTGATTCTCATATCCTCCCGGTGCATTTTCATAAAGCTCCAACTCAAATCCAGCCCACTTATAAAGCTTTATTGCTTTATAGGCCCAGGTTGATGTGGGGATATACATTATTTGATCACCTTCCAGATCTATCATCAACCCACTGAACAAACGGATGACGATGAATCCTTGTATATCTCCACCAAGCAGTAAAAGTACCAATTTTTTCGCCGTCATCAGCTTTAATAAATATAGTTCTTAATTTAACTTCATTTAGGTAAAGAAGATAGTTCTTAGTAAAATACTCCAAAGCAACTTCTTTAGGGTTAAATTCCAAGACGGATGTTACAATTTCCGCCCACGATTCTTCATCCCCAGCCTGGATCATTTCGAATGAGAATCCTTTAGGTAATGAAGCTTGCGGAAGCAGTGTTCCTGCATTACGTTTAAAACAACCGCAGTAAATTCGAATCTATTTTTAATCTTTATACACTCCTTCCGGTTGGTGAACACACGTTCCTCGTTAGCCATCCATGCATCTAATATTTGCACCACAGAGCATTAAAGTTAGTTCGTTCTTTCATGGTAGTTCAATCCGCCTTTCAGAGCTATTTATTTTAATAGCCATTTTATTTCTGTTGAGCCGATATCTTTTACAGCAATCACTGGTGTTTTTTGAGCATCGCCTAACTTTTCAATCCGCAATTGATATGGTTTAAGCATCTCTCCCCAATTGGTGGAAGTCGATGAGTTTGAAGCAGCATAGCTGAGATAATCAGTAACAATTTTTTTCAATTGCTCACTGCTTATTTGACTCTGGTCAAATTCAATTCCAACTTTAAACAATTTCTCTTTGGGGTCGGCAGCGAACCCAGTTAAAACTATACCAGGTTGTTTATCAATTTGTTTTATACTTTCGGACAGCCTTTGCCCGACTTCAGAAAAAGTATCCTTTTTGCTTTCTCCTTGGCAGCCCGCAATAATTGTAACGGACGTAAACATAATAACTAATGCAAATAGATATATAGTACGCTGCAAGTTTTACCCACTCCTTTTCTTCATAGTAAGACGCTTAATAACTGAAGTACCACCGATTCCGGGAATTGTTCGGTACACCGTTAACCCGACTGGTAATGATATCGACTTTCGAGCAAGTTTTTTTAAACTTTGGGTAAAATAGGAAGTACAAAAATACAAGACGCATTAACGAAAGGGTGGTGACGTAACATGACGAACAAAAGATTGGAAGGCATTCGGGCGCTCGTGACGGGAGCGTCAGGCGGTTTGGGCTATGCGATGGCGGAAGCGCTGCTGGCGGAAGGGGCAGAGGTAGCGATATCCTCTAGAGCGGGAGATAAGTTAGATCAAGCGGTTGCCGGCTTTATAAAAAGAGGATACGATGCGCACGCCCTGCCGCTTGACGTGCGATCCGAGCAGTCAGCAGAGGAAGCTGCCCGTTGGGTCCGCCGCGAATGGGGCGGACTCGATGTGCTGGTGAACAACGCCGGGATCGGAATGAAGACAGTAAATCCGCGCTTTCTCACCGAGCCTCAGCCTTTTTACCAGGTAACGCCCGAAGGTTTTCGGAATTTGATCGACACCAACGTGACGGGCTATTTCCTCGTCGCCCGCGCTTTTGCGCCTCTTATGATCGAGCAAGGCAAGGGGCGCATTATCAACATTTCAATGAACTATGAAACCATGAAAAGAAAAGGCTTCGTACCTTACGGTCCGTCACGCGCGGCAACCGAATCGCTCTCTTATATCATGGCAGAAGACTTAAGGGAACACGGCGTGGCGGTCAATATGCTGCTTCCCGGCGGGGCGACGGTGACCGGAATGATTCCGGACGGACTGCGAAAGGAACTTGGCCCGCAGACGCGTCTGCTCACGCCGGAAATTATGGCAGAACCAATTATCTACCTCGCTTCATCGGACGCTGTGGGAGTGACGGGAGAACGGATCGTGGCGGTCGAATTTGAGCAATGGTTGTCCAACCGGGACAATAAAGGATAACCAACAATGGAGAAGTACGATACTTCATCATTGTTATCTTTTCATGGGAGTCTATAAATGCTTGCACGGATTCGCTCACTTAACCCTCATCACGTATGAATCTCTATATTCTTGCGGTGAGTAGCCTGTTGAGCTTTTGAAGAACCTTGTAAAGGAGGTCGCTGATTCATAACCTACTTGTCTGGCAATCTCATGTATTTTAATGTTTTCATTCACTAACAATTCTTTGGCTCTTTGAATTCTGGCTGCATCTATGAATTCCGTTAATTTTTTTTTCGTTTCTTGTTTAAATATTCTTGATAAATAAGATGGGTTTAAGTACACTTGCTCGGATAATCTAACAAGAGACAAATCCTCACCGAGATGTGAAACTATAAAATTTTGAATAAACGAAATTACATTATCAGCCCTTCTTTTTTGCTCTAGCTTTTGAAGTTCAAAAACACATACGGAAAGCCTTCTTATATAAGTGACTGCATCGCCCCAACTATAAAAATTAACCGTATTAACAAACCGGATTTCACCTATTTTGCTAATAACCTTATCACGCAATCCCCAACGATTCATATAAGACAATAAGCACATTGAAATAGAGCAATACACTTGCTGGGCAACCAGATTATTTTTATTTTTTATCAAGCTTAGAGGCAGCAAAATTTGCTCCAGCTCTTCAAAATACTTATCCTTTAGCCCCGATTCTAAATATTGCTCTATGAAAGCAAACAAATTTGTAGTTGTAAGTGACAGTAATTTTTGCTCTGCTTCAAATTCCTCATCGTTAGGGCATTCCGCTTTATTCTCCGCTGCAGCAGTAGAGGGCACTTCATTATCGACTAATAATACCGTATTCTCTGTTCCAATTCGGTAATTCAAAAGGGAATGCAAGGCATTATATTGTTGCGAGATATCATTCCATGTCGTCGGTTTACTGCCAACGGTAAAGCTAATAGAATGATTGAGCTTATCCTGGCAGCTTTGCTGGACAGACTCAAGCATTCCCTTTATGTATTGTAAAGTATGGACATAATCCTCCGTAGCTGGGTTTACGTTTTCCTTCGGTTGTATAAGGATCGTAAATCTAAAATGATCGTCTAAAATGATGACGCTTTTCAAATTAGAGGTAAGATATCGCTTTATCATTTGTCGAACAGAGTAAATTTGCTGTATTTTCTCTAAATAGTTATTGTCTTGGAATGATAGATCATCTAATTTACCTACAACAAGGATAACCGGGGCTTCATCCGTAATGGGCAGAGAAAGCTGGTCAAATTGCTCCTTCGTTGCCTTTACCATGGAGCTCCCCTTTAATAAGTTAAGCAGATAACCTTCCTGAAACAGTTCCAATGCTATGTGAATTTTTTCTTTGGCTTCTCTGATGAGATCACCGGTTTTAATTTCCTTACGGATTTTGAACACCGTTTCCTCAACAACTTGTATGATCTTATCAATATCTTCCAGCTTCAAAATATAGCTTACATCGGGATGCTGGATCGCTTTATAGATATAGCTAAACTCGCTGTGACCCGTTAGAAAGATGATTTTGCATTGCGGCCACTGCTTAAATATTTCATCCATCAGTTGCAGCCCGTTAATATTCGGCATATCGATATCCGTTAACACAATATCCATACGGGTGCGATGCAGCCACTCTATCGCTTCTTCACCGCTATATGCCTTATACACATCAAGCGATAAGTGGTCCATCCCTCTAAATACCTCAAATAAATGATTAACTATAATTTCCTCGTTATCTACAATCAAAAGTCTTAACATGGCTACTCCCTCAGCTTAGCATTAATTTGCAATCTGACTAATAATCCGCCCAGCTCACTTCTTGCTACCTGAAGCCCATGCTCCTCACCATAGATTAGTTGCAATCTTCGATGAATATTGTTTAGCCCAGACGATTCGCTGCTGTGTGCTTCCATGAATTGTTTTTCTAGATCTAGCAATTTTTCATCGGTTAATTGCTTTCCGTTATCCTCGACAAAAATCGATAGCTTATCATCCGTCGTTTGAAAATAAACCCGAATGGTGACGGGACCTTTTGAATGCTCTACCGCATATTTAAAAGCATTTTCGATAATTGGCTGCACGATTAATCTAGGGACGCTGATTTCCTTAAAGGAAGGCGGACAGTCTTCAAATTCAATCGTCAGCTTGCTTGGATAACGCATTAATTGAATATCAGCATAGGTTCTTGCATGCTCAATTTCCTCATACAAAGAAATAAAGTCGGAATCATTTTTCGTAATAAACTGAAAATACTCCCCTAATAGCTTGGTGAAAGGAATCAAATTCTCATCCTTTACTTTCGCCATCATGTTCATTAAGAAAAAGCTATTGTATAAGAAGTGGGGGCTGATTTGAGATTGAAGATGCTTTAACTCGGCTTTCTGTTCAAGAATTTTGTGTTTATACACTTGATCAATGAGATTCGAGACGTTTTGAACCATGGAATTAAAGCCTTTGTTTAAGTAATCAAATTCATTGTTGTGATTCACTTCCACTTTGACATTGAAATTCCCCTTTTCAACACTGCGGAACGATTTCACAAGCTCCTTCATCGGACGTTGAATTAACTGGTAGGTGTAAGCATAGATAAACGTGACAAGGATGAGTACTACACCCGTAAACACCCATAGCCACACGTAAAATCCTTTTGTCGGAACCAGTACAGCATCTTTAGGTATGAATCGAAACAGCACCATATTTAAGTATTCGGATTTCTCCGCGATGATGAACGTGTCTCCATAACTAATGACTTCACCAATTTTGAATTCGCTTTCATTTCTTGCAAAAGAGTGAACGACATCGTCGAACATGCGATCCTCGTCGCTATAAATCGTTAACCCATTTGTTAGATCCAGCAAGATCGACCGACTGTCGGGATAGGTATCGAACTGCTTTAATGCTTCTCGGAATACTTCCGTATTTAATTCGATTTCGATCATAAACAAAGGGCTTAACCCCATGTTGCCCGATAGAAATGTACTGAGATGAAGGTTCCCATTATACATTAATAATTGAGCGCCCTTCATCCCTTCCGGAATTCTTAATGCTTCAAATTTATCCCTATTCAAAGCGCCCACTGATTTCTTGGAGGAAATGGTCTTTTGTATAGGGTAAATATGCGCACTAACATTTGAAATATAAGCATTACTATTTTGTATGGATACCAGGCGATGATGCAGCTTTCTCATACTCTCCATCTTTTCGTAATCGTCCATAATCGTATATCGTATCGCAAGCTTATTTAAATCCTCATCATTTAAAACATCATATTGCAATATTTTTATTCGATCAATTTCTGCCTCCAGCCCCTCTAAATAAAAGGTAACCTGAGCCGTCGTTGATTTGTAAATTTCATCTTTAACCGTCTTTAAGCTCCAGTTGTACATATAAATACCTAAAGCGACAATGACTAAGATTGCGGCTAAAAATGTAGCCATTAATCTAACAAAAATGCTAGATTTAATTGCCACCCCCTCCTTTTATTTCTTTTCCTACATATTATCAAAAAATCTTGGCATAAAACATGACTATTTGTTTCATCGCCAGCGGCCTCGGCTGATCGCTATTAGCCTTTAACACTGCCTAAAACCATGCCCTTTACGAAATACTTCTGTAAAAATGGATATGCGCAAATGATCGGAAGAGCACCTAAAAAGATCTGTGCGGACTTTAACGTTTTATCGGAAATTTTAGCCATTACTTTTGCTTCCTCAGGTGTTAATGTCGTAAATGATTTTTGCACAACAACCGTTTGCATATAGCTTTGCAGCGGATAATTGCTTGGATTATTCATATAAATAAGCCCATCAAACCAGCTATTCCAATGACCAACCAATGAAAACAATAAAATCGTTGCTATAGCCGGCATGGATACCGGAACATAAATGCTCCATAACGTTCTCCAATGGCCTGCTCCGTCTATAAATGCGGATTCACTTAATTCCTTTGGGGTTAGCCTAAAGAAATTCAGAAGGACAATCACACTAAATACAGGTACGGCACCAGGCAATATTAATGCCCAAACCGTATCGATGAGTCCTAATTCCTTCACCAGCATGTAGGTTGGGATTAAACCGGCACCAAAAATCATCGTAATGAAAAAGGTCCATGCATAAAAGGCTCGAAAACTAAAGTCTTTCTTTTCCTTGGATAACGGATAGGCAATCGTTGTCGCTAACAACACATTAATTGCGCCGCCAAGGGCGATGCGCTGTAGGGATACAAGCATGGAGTCCCAAAATGCTTTACGCTGAGCAACAAATTCATAGGAGATTAATGAAAACTCTTTTGGCCAAAAGGTTACCGTACCGGTAGATGCAATCGCACTTGATGATAAGGATATCGCTAAAATATGAATCATCGGAAGCACACAAGCCGCAGCGACCAAAAGGAGAAAGATATTGTTAATGACTATAAACCAGTCTAGTTTTTTTTTGATTCGCATTCCTATACCTCCTAAAAGATTCGATAATCAGCAAATTTATAAGCAAAAAAATAAGAGGTTGAGACAAGGATCAATGCAATGACGGATTTAAACAAACCGACTGCTGTAGCTACGCCAAACTGCGCATCCAACAAACCGATCCGATAGACGAAAGTGTCGAGTATGTCTCCACTCTCATAGACCATCGGGCTGTACATATTAAAGATTTGATCAAAGCCTGCATTCAGAAGATTCCCTAAGCTCAAGACCATCAATAATACGATAACCATCTGAATGCCGGGTAAGCTTATGTGTATCGTCTGCTTCCAACGATTCGCCCCATCCATTTGAGCAGCCTCGTACAAATTCGGATTAATTCCGGTTAACGCAGCAAGATAAATAATCGTTCCGTAACCGAAATCTTTCCACGTATCCGTTAATATCATCGTATACGGGAACCACTTATTGTCACCCAAAAAGAATATGGAATCAAAGCCAAGCTTATTAATCAACGTATTAATAAGTCCATTTGTAGGGGACAGGATATCGATAAAGATGCCGCCCAATACAACCCAGGAGAGGAAGTGCGGGAGGTATATCGCCGTTTGAATGCTGCGTTTCAATAGGACATGCTTCATTTCGTTTAACAGCAACGCAATCACGATGGGAACAATTAAGCCCAATATGACCTTCAAAGACGCAATATAAAAGGTATTCCACAAAATATTGTCGAAATTGGGCAGGCTCATCACATATTTAAAATTTTTTAAACCTACCCATTGTTGATCGCCAAAGAGCCTTTTAGCCGGAATAAAGCGTTGAAACGCTATAATAATGCCAGCCATAGGAACATAGCTAAATAGGATGACGAATAGAAACCCTGGCAAGATCATGAGATTTAACGGTAATTCTCTTTTCAACTTTTTTAAATTCAGCTCAATCACCTTCTCCTATGGATTAAGAAAATGGAAAGCAAGGATGCTCCTTGCTTTCCATATCGTGTTATTTGTTTGATGCGTACCACTCATTGACTTCTTTCGTGATGTCTGTTCCGCCAACTTTATACCAGTTGTCTACGAATTTATCGAAATCATCCAAAGGCACCGCACCCATAATAATTTTGACGAATGTTTCTTTCTCCAATGCCTCTAATGTAGATTTTCTTTCAGCCATCGTTTCTGTCGGTGGACCGGCAAACGCTTCATACTTGAATCGTTCATTATCCATATAATTAACCCCATGCCTGTAAACGCCTTCTGCTCCGTAGATCTTAGGCCAACCCCATTGCGAAACATCCCCATCTTCGAAAGCTTTAATATTGCGATAAATAGCTAATGCTTCACCCGTTAAGCTGTCAAAGCTATTATTTTTTCTAGCCTTTTCGATTTCTTGGAAAGCTCGAATGTTTTTAAATGCTGACGCCGGCTGAACTGGGGAATACTTCCACACCCCTACACTATCATTGGCTGCCGGCATGTAATAGTAGTCAAAATCTCCTGTTTTGCCCCAGTTAAGCTCCACGTGTAAATTGAACATTTTGATAAGCGCCTCAGGGTTAGAGAATCCCTTTCTTACTACCCAATAGCTGTCCGCTTGAAATCTTTGCGGAGAAAGGGCCGGTTTACCGTCTACAGAAACAAGAGCATAACCTACCCAGTTGGCATTTGGATCATTTTGATAATTGCTGATGAGCGGATACATGGGATTCCATTGAGCGCCAAAATCAATGCCGATTTTACCGGCTGCAATACTTTCGGCTACTTTGCCACCGTCTTTAACCCCGAACTCTTTATCAAGCTGACCTGCCTTATACATATCGGAAAGCGCTTTCAATGATTCCTTTACTTCAGGTAGCGTGCTGCCCCAAACTAAATTTCCTGAGCCGTCATCAATCCACATATTCGGATACGCATGGTAGCCTGCAAAAAATCCTTCCAAGCCCATTGCGCCGCCGTATAAATCTTTTGTTAATGCTAAGCCATACGTATCATTTAACTTGTTCCCGTCTGGATCCTGTGTTGTAAACGCTTCGGATATTTTCAGCACATCCTGCAGGGAGGTTGGCTCAGGAAGCTGTAATTTGTCTAACCAATCCTTGCGGATCCATAAATAAACACCATCACCGTAAACGTCAGCCTTACCAAGCCCCACAATCTTTCCGTTAACTGCAGCAGAATTAAGCACAGCCGGTCCTTGTTCAGCGTAAAGTTCCTTTAGATCATCCGATGCGTACTGCTCCCAATATGGCGTTAAATCCTCGATTAAATCCGCTTCGGCTAGCTGCTTCATTTGCGCTGGCGTTACTCGAAGCATATCTGGCAAGTCACCGGATGTTAGCGTAACATTCATTTTTTGGGTATAAGCATCGCCGGAGCTAACTGTCCAGTCATACTTAACATTAATGCCCAGCTTCTCAGAGAACGCTTTCAACCATCTGTTGTTTTCAATCGTTTCCCCGGGAGTTTTAGGAATGATATTATCTTGGGTGTCATTGTCAACATCACGAGTAAAGCGAATCGTAAGCGGCGTTTCATACTTGCCGAACGGATCAGCATCTCCGGAAACCGCTTCCTTCGTTTCATTGTTGCCCGTACTACTGTTGTTTGCTGGACTTTGAGCTCCAGTATTCGTTTGTTTCTCGGGTGAATTGGAGCTGCATGCTGAAATAAAGCCCGTTGTAAGCATCAGCGATATCAGAAGAAGTATTGCTTTTGAAGATGATTGATTTTTCTTCACCTTAAAACCCCTCTCATATAATGTGAATACTAAACACATTTAAAATTCTATGTTATTTTTTACTAAGCGTATATCTTCAATTTGTTACTTCATTATCATCTCTTTACTCCATGCCATTTCCCTATGCTTTCACTTTTTTAGATCATTATCATTTTTTTACCATTTCGTCTAAGGCACGCATGCCCTTTTCAAGTTCCACATTCATACACAGGTAAATAGAACAAATAATGTGATTGACGCGTGTACTCGTCACAACCCTTAATAGGGTGCTTTTCTAGTCGTTATCCCCGTATAAAGGGATTTTCACGTCTATAAACAAACGTCAAGAAATACACGCACAAATAAAAAAAAACCTTGATTTATCAAGGTTCTAAATCGGGATTATTATGTCGTTGTACTACCATATGCCAAAGATCATTGTCTGTTTAGGTTGAGGCATTTATCTTAAGGTTGGTGTGATACAAGGTGCTTGGTGTATGGTTCTAGCAAATACATAAGTTGCTTAACAGCTTCCTGCACATTGCAGGGCATAGAGTTATTAGTGGGGAGCATCTGGTTCAAACTCTCTAATTATTAATGATTCATAAAAAGATCTGTATTTCTTTAATGGCTTTGTTTCTTATACTAAAACCTTCTCTTTCAAATACTCGATTTCTACTGTTCGCACTTCTTCCCATAATCCAATACACCTGTACATAATGCGATCCTGAAGGAGTCATACCTACAATAAGCGTTCTTCCGGGTTAAGGATTTTCAAACAAAGCGTATTGAATTTTGTTCATTTGCCTTTTCTCCTATCGAATAAACACAAAGAGGTAAGGGGGAATCCCCCTTACCTCTGCCCAGGCGTACCTATCCTGCCCTTTTACTGCAACAAAAAAAGCAACCGATGACGTGCCGGCTGCAGTCGTGTTAATTTGAACTATCGTCTCCCGTTTAGCTTAATGAAATATGCCTAATGCCCCGAAGCGTTTTCAAAATCAACTTCAGCTTTCCAAGTCAAAATTGATGTATCTGCCCCTCCGACTTCCACGATTCTATCTTTATGAGTTAAAACACCAAGTCCATGTTCTTCATCTCAAGAACATCTAAATTCATATCCAATATATGCAATCTCATCATAATTAACATTCAAAATATGAACTCCTGTTAATTCAATAAATTTCTCTAAATCATAAGTCGTATTTATTTCAGGCATTATTTCATTGGCCTCTTCTACATCAAAACCATAACTTTCCCTTAAGATTGGGTATTCCTTAAATATAGCTTCCAGAATTATCTCTTTAATACGTTCTTGCTTCTCAATCGTGAAGTTATAACCATTTACATGTTCAAGTGTAAACCATGTCGCCACCAATCTCTAAAGTAACTGCTCGTTCACTCCAAGAGGATATAGGAATATTTCCTTCATAACCAAATTCCCCGAGAGTTAGATTTGGGATTGAATACTCCATAAATTGCACCTCAAGCTTTTTCAATATTTTTAAGAACGTAACAAAACAATTTCACACGAAGTATTCGCGATGTTATTCAACAATCCTGCCTAGAGTTGAGAAACGTCAGCAGCCGGTCAAAAATGACCGGCTGCTGCACTGTTCTAATTGAGCTATCGTTCCCAGTTAGTACAATGGCATATGTGTTCAGTAAGTAATTATTCCATCAAACGCTTAGTCGATTCAAGTAGTTGAGAGTATACTCTGTAATTATCTTCATTTTCTCTTTTCAGATTATCCAAAGTTATAACTTTTTCTTCAATCTTTATTTCAAGATCATTTCTACGAGTTGATAATTTTTGAATAGCACCGTTGTTTAAAGGATCATCTTTTTCTGTGAGAATTGAAATAGAATCAAAATATGCATTCCTCCAGGCTAATAATCTCATTAGTTCTTCTTCAAGTTCTATTTCACCTGCAGAAAGATTTTCAAGTTCAGTTTCGAATTCTTCCTTCATTCGATTAAGCTCATCTTTAAATGCATCTGGTGTGTCCATGTTCCAACCACCTTATATTTTAATAGCCTACATGAACTGCCACGTTTAACTTTGAACTAACGTTCACCTTCGTAGTTTAACTTCTAAAGCATCAGTGCCGCTCATGATATAATTCCGTGAGAGCTAATTTTTGGAGGATCAGAACTAATGAAAATATCTGAACGGCTTATGAAAAAAATGAGTGTGTTGGAGATCCCTATCTGGGGCGGTTATTTACGCTCCCAATGGGAAACGCATTTCGCTTCACATCTTAGTGAACAAGATAAGGAGAATATCTTTCTTAATGATGAGGGTGGTTATCTATGGCATCTATTCAGCTATAAAAGGAAAGATCACCTCGAAAGGGATGAGGCTACGACTGCATTCATCCAACAAACTAAAGGACCTTGTTTTCTATTTTATCAGCATTCGAATTATGCTTTAAAACTTGAGAACGCAGATAATTTGACCATTCAAGATTTACATGATGAATCCGATATTTATATCGTATCGGTGGATTTTAGTTGGACATATGTTTTGACGCATGAAAAAGACTGGCATGGTCCCTACTTTAGTCGCCGCATCATTTAGCGTGAGTAACTCAGCAGCAGATCATTACGAGCAACTGAGTTTTCATTGAGCTAATGTCTCCCGTAATGTGTTTTAATTCTCGGAACTGCCAAACAAACTTCTGAGAATTGAATCTGCACATTCTTCTGAAGAATTTATGTGAGTATTGACAGAGCAGTTGTACTGTATATCTTTGGCCATTATTTCATTTTGCCACTCAGATTGATCTTCGGTTCTATCTCCGCGTTCAATATTTCTTTGGCGACAAACTTCCAAAGGACAAAAAACTTCAACTATATAGAAAGGATACCCCGCAAATATGTCCTTAACTTTTTCATAATGCGGTTTTAACTCAGGTCTTTCTACCAAAATGCCATCGATAAGCACATTCTTCCCATGATCAGAAAATAGTTTAGCGGTATGATACATCATAATTATTGCATCACTTAAATATTTCCAGTAGTCTTCACGAAGATAATTATCGCCAATTGTATTTTCAAAAAGGTCATTTGCAACAACATAAAAAAATTCATCTGATTTTAACTGAATAGCATCTACAATAGAAGTTTTTCCAGCGCTGGTTACACCATTTAAAAATACGATTTTACCTTTGTTCATCTCATTATTCCTCCCTTATTCATGGTCTTCAAAAAAACTATATTCATCACCACGGCGACGGCTCCCTGATCTGATTTTTAGTATAACATCTGCACCCAAAATTTGGTGTTGTAGAGAACTTTTATAATCATGCTATACTGCCCTTTACTTCAAATAAAAATGGCAACTGATCATCTAGATCAGCTGCCATTTTGTTGTTCTGAACTAACGTCTGCCGTTAGTTGAATGATTCAACTGTTATTCCTTGTTGCGCTCCAGTTGAATACGAATTCCTTCGCGGTCAATCTGTATCCAATATTCTACGATTTTCTCATTTTCTACACGATAGACTGCACTTGCGATCTCTACGACGGGTTTGTTAGTCGGAGTATATCCGTCTACTTTTCCAATGTGGATTCCAGATTGTTTCCAACGTACATAAACTCGATCATCTTGCACTAAAAACTCTTTTATAGTCAAGCTGAATGCTCCGTAAATCTCTATCATATCGCGAATATGATCTGCATAATTGGCTGGTGACCTTTCAACGGTCACCTCATTTTCCGAAGTAATCTGATGCGCCAAAACTCGTTCAGCCATTAACTGGTGTGCAGCATCCGGTTCTTTGCCAGAACGAACCTTCTCAAAAAAAATTCGCACTACTTCTTCTACTGACATAATGAGTTCTCCTTGTTAAAAAAATAATATCTTATTATTGTAACACAGTCAGTTAGTCAGGCGTTACACGCACATAACTGCCCGTTACTTTAATAAAACGGCAACTGACCATCATGCCAGCTGCCTTCGTATTGTCTTGAGCTATCGTCTCCCGTTAGCTTAATCTTCAAAGTCTATGCAAATCATGTTACTCAATTACTCGATTTCGGGAATCTTCCCACCAAGTCATTGTATCGAGTTTCATTTCCTCACCAATTTTCTTAATCAAATCAAACAAAGACTCTGTGATTAAAATGTCTTCTTCAATTATGGTTGCACAAAGATGCTCAAGGGCTATTCCCCACTCATTGTGATCAAGATATTCCAATATCTCATCTCTGTCTTTGTCGGGTATAGTTATCTGTTCTAAAATGTTTGATATTTGAATTACCATGCTCATTTAGGACACCTACCTATTTTGTTGTACACAACAACGGTTTTAATGAAATTTAAAGTTTTTTGATTGTATGTAATAAACACGTTCAATTTCAGATTCATAATATCCGATATTGAATTGAACTGTATCTATAATTTCAGAAAATGTATTTGGAAGCTTACAATCCAATTTAGTATCTTTTTTTACCACGAAACTTCTTCAAAAAGTTCACCTCCATTTTGTTGACCTCATGCCCTTAACGAGAAAATCAAAGTTCGCTGGAAAACCGTCTGCATTAGGGTTTGGTGTGTGTATGTAGACTGCATCTGCTCCCGCATCTTCGTCATGAATACATATAGTAAGATATGCGCTTTAATGTGTGCCCTTCTTATTTTTAAACTGTCATTTCCTAAGCCCCAGAAATCGAGATGTCTATGCCAAGAATCATCATCAACATGTGTCTGAAATTTTTCCACTGATGACCATAGTTTTCTGAAGAAAAAAGCAACCGGACGTAATGCGCCGGCAACGTTCCCCGTTAGAGTAATGAATGCGGTAAAGCCAAATCCTTTATTTCAAGAAAAATTGAATATCGTCTAATGCGCTGTTAGCGTGCAAAGAAACGGTTTTCCCAAGCCATTTAGTTTCCATTCAGTTGCTCATTAAATTGCTTCTTCAGTACCAGGAGCATCTAGCTGACCTCGTAAAATCGGTCGATGCCCTGGCTGAAGAATTGCTCGAATATGAATTAATCCAATCAATACCCGGCATTGGTACTAAGATTGCTGCAACAATCTTAGCAGAGATCGGAGAGATCGATCGGTTCGAACACGCTAAGAAGTTGGTAGCTTTCGCTGGTGTCGATCCATGTGTTTTCTCTTCAGGCAAATTTGTATCAACCCAGAATAGAATCACGAAACACGGCTCAAGGAGGCTTCGCTCAGCTCTATTTCAAGCAGTGCGATGTGGCATTCGTAGTAACCGAAACAAAAAATTAAGAGCTTTCTACGATAAAAAACGTGCTGAGGGAAAGCTGTTCAGGGTAGCCGTAATCGCTTGTGTAAATAAACTCATCCAATGGATCTTTGCCATGAAAGAATCGTTCCGTTTAGATTAAGTAGCAGGCTATAGAAACATATGAAATATCTTCCTGTGCCTGAAGGGACGGTTATTTGCTATATCCTTTTTTCAGTATACCACCCCGTGAATATGCCATTAATAATTAAATATTGACAAGCTATTAGCTGGAATAGCTTAACGCCCAGCCAGTCTACAGCTCTAATTGCATTGAACACAAAGAAACTCCCCTCCTAGCTGGATGAATGGATAGCTCATTTTCCATTAAGGGGGGGGTTCAGATAATACGATTGCTTATAGAACCCTAACAGCGGCGATTTTGCAAAAAATGCAAAGATGCTTCCTTTAACTTTTGTCATCAAGGCAAAAAAACTTTAAGCTAGTTATATAGATGTTTAATAACGCGTTCAGCGTGATCATCAGATAAAAAAAGTGACCGGATGAGCACTAGCTATCCCGGTCATTTTTCTTATTAACTAAGCGAGGCGTCGAAGTTCAGTTAGGCTTACCATTAAACTCAATTCTCCGCTTTATCACTATTTGTGATACGGTTCCCACTCACTACTTGACGAGCCATTTTTCATCATGCATCCCTAAAATCCCAATATTTACTGACCAAAAAGACGGAAAGAAACGTATGGATAATGTCCATATCTAATTGCTATCTCGCGTTCAAACAGTGTCATCCTCTCGATCGTCCTGTTGTTCATCAATTTGCCCGCGTCCATTATACGAAATGGAACGCCTTGTAATAGTTCAATGACCGAGTGTTTTGCTTCATCATGGTCGGACGTCACATAGACATCACTCGTCAACCCTTGATTTTCCGGATTCTCAAATACTTTAGCGAATGTGTTTTTGAACGCGCCTACCACTTTTGTTGAAGGAATAATCTTTTGTATTTCCTCAGCAGCTGATGTACCCCACTCCGTAGTAAAATCGCTAAAATCTTCGGTAAATGGGTTCACTATATCCACTAAGATCTTTCCCGACAACTGCTCGGCATGTTTTTGAACAAATGGAATCAGATCACGAAACCAAAAGGCATGAATAATAATATCTGCCCGAAGTGCATCATCCAGACTGACTCCTTTTACTCCCTTAAGCTCTCTTTCATTTATCAACTGCTGTACATGGTCAATAGAACGTGAACCCCAGTTAAGCCCCGATATAATCGGGCTTAAAGTTTTGACTAAACCTTTGCCCATGCGTCCTGTCCCTATTACACTTACTGTCATGCTAATCATCCTCTTCATCAGTTTTAAGGACATCTTAATGCTTTTTAAAAAGGATGGGAATTTCAATTATCTTTTAATATTGAAACCAAAAGTTTCAGCCACTTGTCGAATCTTCTATTCGCACTCCATTATTTCTGATACGATGAAATACAAAAATTACTTTTCTCAAGGGTGATAAGAATGAATATAGAGTTTATAGAAGGATTTTTAGAAACGGTCAATCAAAAGAGTATCGCGAAAGCTAGTCAAAAGCTTCAAATCTCACATCCCGCACTGAGCAAACAGATTCGCTCCATTGAAGCTTACTTTGGAGTTACATTGTTTAAACGTTCTTCCACAGGCGTAGAATTAACGGAAGTAGGTAAAACGTTCTACAACAGAATTGTTCCAGTGTTCACTGAAATAAGTTCAATCAAGACCGATATGGTAAATGTGAACAATATTCAAATGATCAATTTAGGCACGCTGCCTAGTTTGGCAGCAAATTATTTACCGGAAGTCATTTTCGAATTGAAAAACAAAAATATAGAGGTCAAAGTTACGATTCGCAACACGTCTATGGAATTGTATCAAATGCTGAAATGCGGTGAACTCGACGGTGCCGTTCTTCAGAAAGATGCCGTCCATTCTTCAATCTGGAATGCAGATCTATTCATTGAGCCTTATTATGCAGTCGTTTATCCAACACATCGTTTGTCCAAGTATCCATCTGTCACTTTACACGATATAGCAAATGAACCGCTAATATTGAACCCGCCAGATTGCAGCATACGTAGGCTATTAACATCATTAATGCTAGAAGAGGGTCTTCATCCTCAGATAGAAACCGAGGTCTGCTTCAATGATTTCATCCTTGGTTATGTAGCGGCAGGTGCAGGCATCACTTTCGTACCGAAAATAGTATCTGAACATATAGTAAATCATTCTTTAGTTAGCATTCCCCTTAACGATGCCCGAGCTAGACGAACAATTTCCCTTCTATCTCAGTCTGAGGATATCGGGAAGTTTTTAAGACCCTATCTCAGAAAAGCATAATTTAACACTGGCAGAAATAAGTCTGAAAGAGTCCATTAACCTTCTGTCGCAGAAGATCCGTTCGATTCACTAACTGATTCTCCGGAAGGCTGCCTCACTTGTTTGCAAAAGGAAAAGTGGATAATCCAATTTTTTATTTGTCATGCAGCTTTCATTTGAAAAACGGCTGCAAATCGAATGGTAATTCGCTACATCAAATTTTATTTGTTAATTAACAACACACAGCACTCCACATGTGAGGAGACTGGATATATGATCTAATCTTATATTTTAATGCCGCAGATTCTACTCGTATCTTGAATCTCCGCTTTACCAGCATGCAAGATACGGTTCAGCGCGATTAATCTTAAACTAACCTGCCCGTTAACGTAACAAAGCTGCCGATCATGTGCCGGCAGCTTAATCAGTTTAAATATTCAACTATCGTTCCCCGTTAGAGCTTAACGATTTAATCATGTGGCTTATTTTTCACTGATCCGATGAGAACTTTAAAGTCCATAGTGACTTGTTTCAGATTCAACTGAAGAATTTTTTCTATGCGCTCTTCAGAAGTCCCCCATGATAATGGTGTCATACCCAGCAACGGTTCGATTAATTGTTCACTCAAGTTCACTTGATATCGGACGCTTCCAGCATCAATTAAATTGAATTGTTTATTGAAGTGGTTGATTGTAAGTGAATTTGAATAAGTCTGCTTATCAGACCCCAAATAAAGGATTTCTCTTAATTCTTTTAGATAGTCCTGATCAGGAACGACTTTAATCACTAAACCATGATCACTTAATAATCTCTGAAATTCTGAATAATTGGCAGGCGAAAGGATGTTCAAAATGAATTTGAACTTTTGACTTGAAAATGGGCAGTTTGCAATATCCGCGACACACCAGATAGAACTTGGATTTCCTGTTGCTGCAAACCTAATTCCCTCTTTTGAAATATCAATTCCTATAGCCAATAGATCCATAGGTTTTATTCGATTAATTTCGGTTTGTATGTTATCTAAGTGTGACCCTTCTCCACAACCTGCATCTAATATCCTTACCGGTTCATTGCTTGAATGGTGATTCATTATAATCCGACTTACCGCGCCATACAAGGGATCAAATAAACCATCTTTGCTGATTAATCTTCTGTACTCAAAAATTTTTTTATCATACTTCGTACTAATACCTCGGGATAATAAGTTTACATATCCTTGCTTTGCTATATCAAAACAGTGTTGATTGCTACATACTAAATTCTGTAAACGAATGACTTGCATTGATTTTTTACACAACGGACATCTAAATATTTCTTGATGCTTTTCAAATATCGCAGCATTAATTAACTTTTTACTTTTTTGGTACACAAAGAAGCACCCTCTTATTCATAATAGGTGAATGAAAAAAGGCACAGTCAAATAAACCCTAGCCATTTTGTCAAAATTGCCGGGTTATGTGATCTGCACCTTACATTACCTATAACGAATGAATTGGATGATCATTGTCAAACTCTCCTTCATGAATTACATTTAGAACCCTTTTAGTCTAACATGTTTCGCTTGTATGAAAAAGACTTGCTCTAATCTGCTCTTAGCTTATTAAAAAAGGAGCAGCTGCCGTTGTGGCAAACTGCTCCTGATTGGCTGAACTATCGTTATCCGTTAGTGAAAAAACATCGGCTTTTTTTTATGGCGCTACCCACCCACATCGGTAACAAAAAGCTGCCTGAAGGCGACTCATGGGCGAGTTCTACTTGGAAAATGATTGAATCTAACCCAGAAGATACAGCTGATTTTCCTTTTTTTTAACTTCCAATGTGTATGTATAGACGTTAATATGTATAAACAATTAACCTTTCACTTAAACTGAAAGATTTCGGAGGTTGGAATGAAGAAAACTGTATTAGTAAGTTTAATGAGTGCTGCTTTAATGGTTGGTCCAGTGAGCTCTTACGCAGATAAAGCTGCAGGTCTTAATGGAATTCTTTCTGAAGGGAGATTATATGCTCCTCTTCGTACAACTGGAGAATATTTTGGAGCGAAGATAAATTGGAATCAGAACACTAAAACTGCTTCATTGACTCAAGATGGCAAAACTTTTAATGCTACTGTGGGTGATGGAGTATTGTTGAAAGATGGAACTGTGTATGTTCAATTTAAAGCTTTGAGTAACTTCTTCTATCCAAACGATCTTCTCTCATGGAATAAATCTACAATGACTGGAACTTCTGAACATATGACTGTAGTGGCTCGCCCATTGACTGATCAACAAGTTTATAAGATTACTTCTAATGCAATTTCCAAGAAGAAAGAATGGATTGAATATCTTAGCCATAAAAAAGAATCTGACTATCGTGAACAGTCTTCTGTTGATTGGGTAAATTCTACTACGATCGAAGTAGTATACACCTCAGATTGGCAAGATGGGAGTTTTCTGAAGGAACAAAATATTAATGTTGTAATGACTAAGAAAGGGGATACTTGGAATCTTACTTCCTTTAAATCCTCTGGCGAAGTAATGGAACCACATTAAAAACAAACACTTAAATCTAAAGCTTTCTGGAGTCCTTTATGGGCTCCTTTTTTATTTATATGTATTTATATTATCTCGTAATTTGGGGGTCACACTCATTACGTTAACCTGCCCTTTAGTTTAATGAGCCTCTATTATGCATTTGAATAATTAATCGAGACCACTCCTGGTTAACTACGGAACGAAGGAGTACCCCAAGTACCCGAAGAAGAACTTCGGCTCGTGCTCCTAGTTTGTATCCTCCCTTAGTTGAACGAAAAAAAGTATCTTTATATACTAAAAGTAAGACCTTTACATCTAAAGTAATCTTCAACTTGTTTAATTCTTTTCCAATATACTTAACAAAAAGTTCATAACGTCTCTTTAACCATTCAAATGACCTACTCATGATGTTTGTAATTATACATGTATGAGTGATCCGGTAGGACGTCTAAATTTTTTTGAAAATATCCCAACCTTTATTTCGCCTGGCACACTATTTAATTGTCAGGAATTACAGATGCAACTACGGAGGCAAAAGATGGATTCAATTGGGAAGAACGGAAAAGAAGCGGCGGAAGCGATTCGGAGCTATGTCAAACCGATTTTCGGTTTTGCATTAAACCGGGTCAAGCAGCGGGCGGAGGCGGAGGATCTGGCTCAGGAGATTATGCTGCAGTTGTTGAAATCCTTCTCCGGGGTGCGGGACATTAGATGCCTTGAGGCTTACGTCTGGACGGTTGCCCGATACACTTGGGTGAATTGGTTGAAAAAGCGTGCGCACGCTCCCCAAGCGATCGAAATCAACGGCATGTCCGAACTGTCGGCCGCCCCTTCCCGGGAGCCGCTTGACCGGCTGCTGGTAACCGAAGCTTACCGCGAGCTGCGCCGAGAAGTCGCGTTTCTGTCCGACATTCATCGCCGGATCGTGGTCATGCATTACTACGACGAGCTTAAAATCGGCGATATCGCGATTGCTCTGAACATTCCTGTCAACACGGTGAAGTGGCATTTGAGCGAGGCCAAAAAGGAGTTACGGAAAGGGATGAAACGTATGCGTGCAACAGGAACTTTAAGTGTCAATCCGGTCAGCATGGGGGAAATGGGCCATTCCGGTTCGGCCGGCAGACTGGGCGAAACCAACGATTTTCTTGGACGCGCCTTGGCGCAAAATATCGTTTACGCGGCTTATCACAAGGCGCGTACCGTACATCAAATCGCGGAGGAGCTCGGAATGCCGCCGTCTTTGCTGGAAGGCGAAGTCCGGCACCTGGCCGATTACAATTTTCTCATCCAAACCTCTCCCGGCAAATATCAAAGCAATACCATCGTCTGGGACCTCTTCGAGTTGGTCGTAGCCGGTCATCAATTCTGGCAAGATTGCGCCGCCGAAGTGGCCGATGTTCATTTCGACGCGTTAATGGAAGTTCGCCGGCAAGTCGAGGATAGCGGAGTGTACGTTCCGGACGGCGACTATAACTTCCTGCTCTGGACCTTGCTGCCCAAGAACGTCGAGGAGCAATCTTGGCGGAGCATGCCGGCGGGCGACAACTTCGATGCGGTCGCACCAATGCGAAAGGACGGAGGTCAGTATATTGCCTATGCGGCGTTGAACCGGAGCCGCAATGCGGATCCGGGTTTTGATTTGAGTAGTTACGTCACCTTCGGTCCGTCGCTCCGCTACGTCGAAGACACTCCCTTATACTTGTGGCAATTCAATACGTACTGGAGCGACCGCCAGGTGGATTGGCGTTTCCTGGAATACCGGAATGTCGAGATTTGTCATGCGTTCCAACAAGGGGAACTGCCCGACAACGAAGAGAACAGCGAGCAATATTCGTTCCTGCTGGAGAAGGGGTACATCCGCAAGACGAAGAAGGGGTACAAGTTCAATGCGGTTTGGATCGACTCTCCGCAAACGTTGGATCGGTTGAACAAGGCAATGCCGGATTTGTCCGCTCTGTATGCGCCTGCTGTCGGCAAGCTCTACGATAAAATGCTCAAGCTGTTCCTGCAAAATCAGCCGAAGCATTTGGAGCCGCAGCTTGCCTACATGGTGAGAGGCAACACCGGCGGAGGCCGGCTTGTCGCTTATATTTTGAAGCATTTGATCGATAACGGGAAGTTGAAACCGCCGTTGCCGCACCAGCAGAAGACGATTTCAACCTGGATGGGGCCGGTCAAGTAAGTCGGTTCGGAAATGTATACGAAGAATGGCCGTTCCCGGGCGGTGGCCATTTTTACACAAAACTCTGTCTGTCCAACGAAGTGATTAGGACATCGCTATTTCACCACAGCCCCCTCCTGAACGTATGAAAATGATTAAAAACTACCTATGACGCATGTGCGTCATAGGTAGTTTTTGATCGCAATCGTATCTGCCGGATTTCTCCTTTACCTTACGATTTTTAATCTTTCTTGTCCGCAACCAACCGTGAGAGGCCAGATGCTCCACATACTCAGCAGATCTATTCAGCTAAACTGCCCGTTCGTCGGCAGCCTCTTCCTGTTTCTTTGTTCAACTATCGTTCTCCCGATAGTTGAATGAGATTCCTATTGTTCAATGATTCCGGAAGTTATCTTCATATTTGGCGCATACGACAGAAAGACGTCATTGTTAAAAGCTATCGACAAGGAAGATTCCAGCCTGTGTTCTTTTTGCGCTTCTTCAAGGGTAGCACCACGGTCCACCAAATTCTTAATAAACGGTTCTTCTTCCCCTGGATCAGCCCCGAAACCATCTTCCTTTAGAGAGTTGTAAAGTACACTGTTTTTTTCAAAATCAGAATTGAGATCTAAAAAATTAACCCTATCGCTGACTCTACATTCGATTCGTTTAACTCCTAATTGACTTAAATAAATAGGCAACTTTATTCCTATATTACCGTCTTTCCCACTCCGTTGCGCATCCCTTTCATATAACTCCTGGAGGAACCCCAATTGCACTACATCTGATAGTGGATGACCTTCAAGATGATAGCTTGCCATGCTTGAGATCCAATGAGGTTCAAAGCAAATTATTCTGCCTTGATCCACCAAACTATCTATCATTTTTTGTAGTATTGCTTTTGGATTATCCATATGCAATAAGAAGGCATGGCAAACTACAACATCGTACGTTTTATTAAAATCCATTTCTTGAATATCACCAAGGATAAATTCTGTTTTGAATGGTGCGTCTCGAAAAATCTCTCTAGCTTGATCAATTAACTTACCACCAGCATCTATACCAGTATACGTAGATCCCATAGGGAGTAGCGACATTAGCTTGGTTCCCAAATACCCATAGCCGCAGCCAAAATCGATGATTCGAACAGGTTTGTTGATATTCCAAACAGAGCTTATAAGGAAGTTTAAATAATCATCATTGTAATACAACCATCTGGTCTTGCTTAAATAATCAAGTTTATCGTTCCAATAGTAATTTTCCATTCGGTTATCTCCTTAGGAGCAAAATAAATTCAGGGCTTATGAGCGATCATTATCATTTTTACATTGCGCCGCGGTCGCATAATTACAATACAATTAATGCAAAAAAAGTAATAGACTTATGTTGAATTTTTTTATAAAGTAGTATATATCCATGGCATTTTTAGGAAGCCCTTTTAACCAGCATATAATGTTGCCGGTTTTATTTTTGAATGACCAGACCTATATTACGAAAAAATGGCAGCCGATCAAAAGATCAGCTGCCATCGTTTTGTTCTGAACTAACGTTCGCCAATAGCTTAATGTAAATCATTTGGTTTTAGATTGATTAATCCTTAACTCTACCTTACACACGCAAGATTTGCTTATAAACATCAATGACTTTCTTAAGTATAGTAAGGTTCTCATTGATGTTTCCCGTTTCTAATCCATGGTCTGCATTTGGAATTTCAAAAACCGTTTGTTTACTTTCAATTTCATTTGCATTTTCCTTTGTAAAGTTCGGGTCGTTCCCACCATAAATTACAATTCCTTCTGATGCATTAATAAATGGAATAGTCTCGACTAAAGGTGTTAAGTAAATATGCTTTACCCTTACTTGTAATCTTCTATATACTTCACCTGCTACAATAGTCCCCATGCTCTTACTTATGAAGATAATTTCATCATAGTTATCCACTTTTTTCTTAATAGAGTCAAAACACTCATTTATAACTTTAGATAAATCATTGATTTCAAGGCTGGTTCGCGCTGCTTGATATCCGTATTCTAGTTTAAATAAATCGTATTGGTGTTGAATCGCGGCATTCCCAGCGTAGTAAAGAAGCGGAAGTTCACAAGAGTAATTTTTACCAGGGAACAGGACCACTAGTTTATTGTTTTGTTCTTTAACGGAAATAAATTTTTGCTTCACTTCAGTTCCCCAGTAGGAAGGAATAGAAACAACTTCTATCTTCATTTCTCATCATCCCTTTGATTATCAGTTTTATGTGCATGCACCAACAATTAAGTCATGTAATTGCTTAAATATATATTCAACCAGTTATTGGAACTATCCTCCCTCTATGGAGAATCGTTTTTCTCTTAAATTCGCTTGTTTTCGTAGGTTTTGAACGTTTTTCTTTCATACCAGACAACCACTGAATGGAATAAGGTTGTAGAGGATGTAAAATATGGGGCGAAGAAAGTGCAAAAATATATCCACCCAGACCACTCGTTTTAAAAAGTGGACATTCTGGAGATATATGGTCGCACCTTCGGATCTCCACTTAGGCTCATGGCGGTCAACCCTCCCATGTCTCACAGAGTCTTCGCTCCCACATTCCTTCATTCAACCTGTCCATGAGGTGGAGGTCGGATATGCTGCCCGACAGGATCTTCGTCCGTATGTTAGTTCTGTTCCGACTCATCCGTGCTTCAATTGTCTGTACCTTTTATTGATGTTCGACTTCTATGAAAACTTTGAATCTAAGCTGCTAACGACACTGCCGTGTACCTTGGGATATCCTGCAACATCTTTTCTTCACTGAACTGATGCCCCTTCTTCAAGACCCCAAATAGAATGCGAATCAGCTTGTTGCATAGCGCAATGAGCGACTGCATCTTTTTCAAGGGATTATTTGGCCGTGTCGTGTAATACTGATGCAATGCCTTAAACGCTCGGTTCTTAGCCACCAGTGGCATCATGACGCGAAATAGCAACGCTCGTAGTCGCTTACGACCTCGCTTCGTGATCTTCGTTTGTCCCTTATGTTTACCGGACGTGTTTTCTTTTAGGTTCAAGCCGGCGAGCTTAATGATTTGTTTCGGATGCCGGTAATACGTAATGTCACCAACTTCAGCGAGAAAACCGGCTATACTGTCCCGGCCAATGCCTTTTATGTCCAGTAATTGCTTCACATGGGGGATTTGCTTCAAGAGCTCATCCAGCCTTGCCTCAAGCTCCTGAAACTTACTCTCAAGCAACTCGTATTGCGTTAACAACAGTTGAAGCTCTAGTTTTGCTAGTGCGGTCCCTTCTCGTAAACCAACAGAACGGCTTGCCGCTGCTTTCAGACTTCTCATACGCTCGATGCCGAGACCTCGCTTGGCAACCTTTCTGAGGTGACTTAGCAAGGCTTCCTCAGACTCAGAAACCAGCTCATGCGGCAACAAACAAAGACTGAGCATTTGGCGTGCTGACTTGCATTCCCAGTCCTTAAATACCGTGAGGAACTCTGGAAAGTACCGATCCAACCAGTTATGGACGCGGCCTTGCACCACGCGCAGGTCAGTCGACAGATGATCGCGAATTTTCATCGCTTCCCTTAGTTCAGCATAGATGCCCAGGGGAAGGTTGGGTACAGCATATCTTCCGTCTTTGACGAGCTGTGCGATGACTTTAGCATCTTTAATGTCGTTCTTGGTTGGTGAATTGTCATCCAATTCTTTGCTTTTCTTCACGTGGAGCGGATTAACCACAGCGCACGTAACATGCTGTTCTCTTAAAAAATGGGCCAGGTTCAGCCAGTAGTGACCGGTCGGTTCCATGCCAACGATGACGTCCTGGAACCCCTGCTCCGTCGCAAGCTTTCTGAACCAGCTAACGAACATTTCGAAGCCTTCACGGTCGTTCTCAAACGTAATTGATTTCCCGAACTCGACTCCGCGGTAGTTTTGTGCTCGAGCAACATGTTTGAATTTAGCGATGTCTACACCGACAATTAAGGTAGAAGAAGTAATTTGATTAATGCGTTCATTTTGAGTAGAATTCATTTTGTAGTCTCCTTGGTTTGTATTTGGATCCGGTCGCTGGCCAGCATCTGGGACCCTCATACATCATACCAAGGAGTCTTTTTGTTTCTCAAACCTCGTATTTCTTCATTATAGGAATGCTGCCCTTTACTTCAACAAAGACCGGCAGCGGATCTCTGATCTGCTGCCGGTCTTTATTTTAAACTAATGTTTCCCGTTAGCCATCCATGCATCTGATATTTGCACCACAGAGCACTAAAGTTAGTTCGTTCTTTCATGGTAGTTCAGAAGGAAATTGATTTCTGATACCGAAAATGATTTATTATAGACTGATTATAGGGAGCGCTACAAACTTAAATGGATGAATATCTATACTCACCAGCAATCTATTCTACAAAACGATTGCTTATTATTGACGGCATCCCCGGCTCCGGCAAAACGACGACAGCAATCCGCCTCCATAACCATTTGACAGCTCTAGGTGTACGTGTAAAATGCTTGCTCGAATTGGAAGAGAATCACCCATTGTTGCCGCCCATGGAGCAGTACAATGCGCTGAATACCGTTGAAGGAGCCGATGCCTTCACACAGCAACTCTTCAATCGATACGCTCAATTCGTCAAAGAGCAACTCAGTAAGCCCGAGGATGTTGTCATTATCGAAAGTGTCCTTTTCCAGGACATCGTCAGCGTCGCACATCTGCAAGGTATGGATATCACACTTCTCCAAAACTTTACCGAGTCGCTGCAGCAGCTTTTGATGCCGCTTAACCCTCACCTTATCTTTTATCATCATGTCGATGTTGAAGGGCAGTGGCGGTTCATATGTGGAGTGCGAGGCAACGAATGGGGACCAGTGTCCTTTCAATCGGACGAAGACTTTGTTCAAGCTGGCGAGGTGTGGAGCAAAAGTCAGGCTTTTGTCCGCGATGCCATCAATATATGGCCAGTACCTAAGTTAATTATCGAGAACTTGGATTATGCTTGGACTAAATATGATACACAAATAGATAGCTTTATTGCAGAAACATTGCTTGGTTCAAAAGTCGAAGAACCATAGGATTTTCTTTTACCTTTGGCGATGCACTAGAACTCCCGATCTTGATTGAACAAAAAATGGAAACTGCAATCAGTTGCCGTTTTGTTATTGAACTAGTGTCTCCCTTTAGCGTAATTCAAGATGCATTGAGCCTCTTCTCAGTCTTATCCGTATCAATTAAATTTCCCCATATCTCTATTGTTTTTCGGATAAAGCAGGGATATCTACATATAACTAATGACAATTCTTAAGAAAGGAGCACTGGACGATGACTGATGTGATTAAACCTAACGGTTCACAGCATGCGGCCCCGCCCTCAGATGATCCGAGGAAGCAAGGCAGATCCGCAGCCAAAAAAAAATCGAAGTAATTCCGAATGAATAAAAGCCGCCGATTGGCGGCTTTGTTACCACTATAATGGCAGGCACATACAGCTCTTTGCTATACAAAAGCTGCAGCGGATCCTCCGATCTTCTGCAGCTTTTTTAATTGAACTATAGTCTCCCGTTAGCTCAAGTCATTGAATTTGCTATTTTGATAAGAATCCGTTTCATTTTAGCCGTATTTATTGCTTTCGACCCCATACCAAGCGTGTACAAAAGATTGTTATCGTAAAAATACAATCTCACATAGTCGCCATCAAAAGGGACATTATCGAATGGTCCTTCCAGGCGTTCTTCTTTGAAATAAGCTGTTGAGCCGTTTTCAAGCTTGATTTTGGATAAGCGAGTTTCTTTTATTTCGGATTTACTATTCACTTGTAGTTCGATTTCTCCGTCGTGTATTTCCCACCCCTGAGAATATGTAATTGTGAGATGCGTCTTGCGTGTTATACGGGCGAAAATCGGTTTGTACTTAGGTGGTAACCAGGTTGGAATAAGTACATGCTGACTTACTTTCTGCTCATACATTGTAATATCGTTTCTGAGCTTTGAATGGTATGGATAGGGATCTCCGGCATAGACAACACTCGAATTTAGAAGTAACACTAGTGATAGCGCAATTATTATCTTTTTCAACACTTTGCTCTACTCCTCCGTTGTTATTGCTGAAAATATGGCGGCACTTCAAGTTGAATACCACACTGTTTTTGCTTCGTTATGATCAATAAATAATGTGATCACGCCCTACACATTTGAAGATCGTCCGATTTTTGTAATAATATTCCCTTTTATTCGCCCTATAATTCCATAAACCACGTACAGCTGCCGATGCTTGCCGACAGCTGTACGTGGTTTATGGAATTATCGTTCTTACGTTAGTTCAACGGCCAGTTCGATAATTGAACATGAGTAAGCATTTGATTTCTTACTAACTAATCTTTAAACCTTCAACGATTTCTTCCAGTTCTTGCTTTAGCTGCGAATCGGCTGGGTTCTGTGTTAAGCGCCCGAATAAACTGAATAATTGCTCTTGATGGTTAATAATAGTGGACTTATTATCTGGAACCAACATTTCTATATATAGTTTGTTCAAGAGAAAATCGAATGTTTCTCCTTGCCCTTGTTCGTAAGTCGTCAGGCGTGAAATTGAATCAGCAGCAGAGACAGCAGCAATACACTTTGTGTAAGCAGAGTCGTCCATTTGTACACCAAAGCATTCACTTACCTGCCCCATTTGACGTTGAAACGTCTTATTAGTTTCTTCTTGGAGAGTGTTATATCGTTCCTGATTGTTATCTTTTGAGTAAACTAGATAGATGGAGCTTGCCACTGCCCAAACTGTGACAATACTAAGTAGCACGCTTTTATAACTAAGTTTCCGCAAAACATACATCTCCTTTTCCTTAATTTTCAAGAAGATTGAGCATATAAACAGTCGTCGTGTTTATTGAGCTAATGTTCGCCGTTAGCTTAAAAATTTTAATTAGTGTCGTCCGCCGTTTGGAGAATTCACGTAAGTGATTTCAGTAAGAAAATTAAACAAATCTGGCGATTTAACCTGTATCCGTTTAGAATCGAAATTTATTAGTATTTCATCCTGAATGGGGATGCTTCGTGAAAATCCACTCCCATCAGGATTGTTAGTATGGATCCATCTAACCGCTTTGGTAACAATTAGTAGTCTTCCATCATTCAATTTTATTTTTAACATCGCCGGGCGCTTGTCAAATTTACCTGTTAGCTTCGTTTCCTTTGATAAATGAAGCCAGTTAACTACTTGTTTAATCGCTTCTATTCCTAACTCGTCCCTAAGGTGAGGTCCAGTAACTACCTGTATTGAATTAACATCATCAACCTTTAGATTCCGTATTGTAGAAGTGTTAAAGGTTGTAAAAATTAATAGTGCCACAACCATGTAAATGCTCTGAATTACTTTCATTTTATGCCCCCATCCAACGATTTTGAATTCAATATATCCAAAATCTGGGTACATAATTCATCAACTTAAACTGTCCATTAGTTGAACAGCCTGCTGGATCACTCCGGCAGGCTGTGTTTATTGAACTATCGTCTCCCGTTAGCGTAATGATACTTTAGTCTATTGTTTTAAATTCAGTTCAAGAAATCCATTATGTAGAGAAATAATTTCAGTTTCTAAGAAGCTCTCAAGAACACAATCTGCACATGTTAAATCTTGATTACCAGACTTGGGATTACGAAAACCTACACATAACATACCTGCCGTCTTTGCTCCAATAATTCCATTCGTAGAATCTTCAATGACGATACAATCGCTAGGCTCAATGTTTAAATTCAAGGCAGATTGTATAAATACATCAGGAGCAGGCTTCGATTCCTTAACTTCATATCCACTAACTATAGAATCAAAGTAGCGTGACAATCCGAATCTAGTCAACACCATTTCAATTTTAGGTCTTGATGCCGAGGAAGCGACCGCTAATCTTACATTTGTATTTGCAACTCTAATAATGAAATGCTTTACTCCTTCTATCAAATTATCTTCACTTAGCGATAACTTGAAGGACTCCTGATAAATCCTCTGAAATTCCTTCGTTAAATCGGCAATTGTTCCAGGCAATACATGTGTAGCGCTTATGTGTGACAACGCTCCAGCGGTTGTCATTCCTATTAAAGATTTAAAATCAATATTGTGTACACCTAAGTCACGTAAAAAGATACTAAATGAATTTTCGTATAAGTCTTGACTATTTACAATGACACCATCCAAATCAAATATTAAAGCCTTTCCGATTTTTTGCATTTACACCAAACCTCCTTTATAGGTGTCTTAAATGATGTTGGTATTCAAGTAGTCTATATTTGAATGGATTGTCCAGCCGAGTTTATTGACAGCCACGGGCTTTCAACCATTTATCTATACATTAACACATATTGGAAGTATCCTGCCCGTTAGCTTAATGCCGCCGTGTCAGTATAGATCTTGATTTTTACGGTCTAACACTTTATTTTCTCAGTCTACAACTTTATTTTCACGACAGTTAACTAAAACTCAAGCCTTATGCGACACATATTTTACCCATTATTCCCCTAATGTGCATTGAGATTGGATATGTTACGTTATTGTTGGTGATTTCTATGTTATTTGAAACAATTAAACCGATGCTACTTCATAAAAGTAAGGCTGTCCCAAACGGAGATTATATTCATCAGATAAAGTTCGATGTCATCGTGCATTATTGCATTTATCTGGAGATGGTTTCAAAGTTTATACCCGGAATGAAACTGATTGCACGAAACGATATCCTGAGTTGTTAAATGCCGAAATAAACGCCGCCAAAGCTGTTTTAGACGGCGAAATGATCGCCTTTGATGAATCCGGTAAGCCATGCTTTGAATTTGTTATGGAGCGTTTTATGGCTCGTAGTGGTCCGAAGAAAAGTGCTATACCCGTTCATTTTGCGGCATTTGATCTTCTTTATATGAATGGCAAATCTGTGATGGATGAGCCACTTTACAAAAGAATTAAGCTGCTGCACGAAATAGTCGTTCCAAGCAATGTAATTTCTGTTGTTCCAAGTTATGGTGATGGAGAAAATCTATTCTCACAAGTCAAAACCATGGGATTGGAAGGTATCGTATCCAAAAGGCGTGAAAGCAAATATCGGATGGACTTCCGCTCCCCGGATTGGTTAAAAATAAAAAATTATTTGTACGAGACGGTGTCCATTGGTGCTATCCGTAAAGGCGATTTCGGCTGGAGTCTCATTAAGAATCAAAAGTATGTTGGGCTTACCGAGTTTGTTCCGCCTCAAGCACGGAAAGCTTTCTCCGGTATATCCGAGCAACTGGTGACTGGTGAGGATAAACATTGGATTTATCTCGATCCAAAGCTTTCGTACCTGGTAAAATTTCAGTGCTGGACAAAAAAAGGGCTCATGAGAAGTCCTAGTTTTGTGGAATTTGTCCTATAACAAATAAAGCTGCGCTACTTTGAGCACAGCTTTATTTGTGTTTAGAATAATCCATTTATATATCGTCCGATCATCTTGCCGATGTGATCTTTTCGCATACTCGCGTGTAATCGCAAACGCTCCGTTGTGATTGCAGCATTTATAGGAATAGCTTGCTACTCCATCAATACGTTCACCGGTAATGACCGTGATATTCGCCCGCTTTAGCGATTTTTTTATTTCGACTATATCTTCATGCATACGGCTAAGAACGATATCGGTAGCCTTAGTAAAGAGGTCGCGCATCGATCGCGCCTTCTCTTCGACTTGCCTGCTATTCTTCTTAGCTATTGTGTAAGCCATCGGCAGCAAAACGAGATCATGCATCAGCTGCAGCTCCTCGCGTGACGCAGGAGGCGACTCAGGCTTTTAAAACAGTTGCTTTTATACGTTCCAGTTGCATGAGCTCTATATATTGCTCCCGCATTCGGGATGATTCCCATCGGCCATTGCCATGAAGTTTCTTACTGTTCGCGTTCATCTACGCAAATCACCTCATGGCTATTACAGAACACACGTTCTTTAGTCAAAGTTTTCATTTGAAAAGCTACCTCTTTAAATGGTTTTTTGAGCAAATGATTTGCAATATTCAACTGTTATAATATTCTAATACCTCAAGCAGCACATAATAATTTTTTTGGTCCCCAATTCGTCCCCAATTGCTGGATTCATACACTATAAAGAATACATATCTACCCGATAAAACAAAGAAAAACCCTTGATACACAAGGGTTTTGAGTAATTTTATTTTGGTGGAGCCAAGGGGGATCGAACCCCTGACCTCATCGCTGCCAGCGATGCGCTCTCCCAGCTGAGCTATGGCCCCGGACAAGCAAAATAATAGCACAGACATTTCCACACTGTCAATCATTTTGCTCGGTTATTTTTACATTCACTTCACATAGCCGAACCCTAGTATCGTAAACCTCTTATCTTCCTGTCCGGGAGCCATTCTGATCTCGACGTTATGCTCTCTTGACTCCTGCTCGTTATACAAAATAACCGCATTGCAATGCGTCCAATTGTTCGCATGTGGATCCGCGGTCACCACCAACTGACCGTCCACCAAGATATCGGCACTGCCGAAATCCTGACTGCCCGAGTCCTTAAACACTAGTAAAAGGCGCTTGCAGTTGATGGTCATTCTGAAGCCGCTCTCTCCCGACTCAGCCGAATGCATCCAGTTATGAGGGAACTGCGGCGTTCCGAAGGGATTGCTGTCCATTTCAACGAACTGCAAATCGATGTCGCTCTGATCGAACCCTCCCGCTTCTATCGAAGCAACACCTTCATAGCTGCTCCGATCCAGCAACCGCACATCCGCGAAATCATTCCCTATTACCGGGAGCTTATCGGTCTCTATGTCTTCTGCATCCGCCGCTGAACGATCCGTCTCTTCGAATAAATAGGCCAAGCAATCTGCCATGACGGTATGGCCAACATTCGTCGGATGATAGATATCGTAGAAAAACTGCCTCTTGGAAATAATATTCCCTTCTGCCTTAGTCAACTTAAACTGGTCAACCACGGCATCCTTTACGCTTACCATTGGAAGATCATAATGCCATCCGACAGGGGAAAGACGGTCCTGCAGATTCCATTCGTTCACAAATACGCTGAACAATAAAATAACGGCCGGCGCGTTGGCAGCATTGAGTGCTTTAAGCACCAGACTTTCGTAACAGTTCCCTTTTGTCTCGTCCCCTGCATCATTTACGGCAAACTCAACGATAACGATATCCGGCTCGGAGGCTCCATTCCGCAAAACATCCCGCTCGTAGCGGATCATACCAAGCTCGGAAGGCGTGCCGCCGACCCCGGCTTTAATGAGATGAATACGGTCAGCTTCAGCACCAGCCTGGCCATACATCCTTTTAAACCATTCATAGGCTTTAAACGCATAACACTCCGTATGAATCGGCTTCGCTCCGGCTCCTTGCGTAATGGAACCACCGATATAGGCAATGGTGACATCCTCGCCTCGTCTTGCCTTCTCAATAGCGGCCTTTAACCGTTTGTTATTACCTTTCTTCAATAACGATTTGGCGATCATCCCGCGATAAACATCCGTCCCGAATTCAACCGGAGGTTCAACTTCCATCTCCGGAACTTCAAAGCCATCATTCAGGTACAGCCTTATACTTACTGTCGCAAGCGCGCCGGCTTGGTCAAATTCAAAAGCAAATTTGCCTGGCACGTCATCATCCGTTGACCATTCAATGTCTGCTAGAACAACTACGGTCTCCGATCCGTCAGTCTCGCAAGGAATCCGGATCCTCGTGCCTGACTCATATTTGCTGGTTTTCCCCCAATTCTCCATGCTGAAAAATACGTCCGATCGGGTGCTGTCGTCATGTACGTTCACCGTTATTCCCATGCTATGTACCAGCTTGCGGAACCCTTCGCAGCTAGATAGAAACGCCAATATTTCCTCGTTCTCAACGCCTCCGGAGAATTTTGCTTTCTCGCTCAGCCTTCCTTCCAGGTAAATCTCTTCCGTGAACTTCCCGTCTTGACGGGGGCTTGCTTCTATTATGGTATCAAAAAGAATAAAAAATCCGCTTCGTTTCTCGGCCGGATCTTTAGGTGCTGCCGGACCTGTGAAGTTGCTATTATGCAAATCTATCGCCTCCTGCTCCGGGTATCTCTATACATTATAGAGAACCACCAAGCGAGCACGCGCGGTAGAAATTAAAGATGTTATAGAAGAAATTATGTATAATTCGATACTTCCACCAGATTATAATCCGGATCGCGAAAATACACCGATACGATTGTTCCTACTGCCCCCGTACGGGCGACCGGCCCTTCCTCGATTGGCACCCCGCAAGCAGCCAAATGCCGGATGACCTCATCCAGCGGCGTTTTCGTAACGAGACAGAAATCCGCAGACCCCGGACGCGGGCTCCTTGCCTTCGGTTCAAATTCTTTCCCCGCTTCATGCAGGTTGAACTTCTGCCGGCCGAATAGCAGCGCCTTTCGGTTATCGCCAAAGACAATGACCTCCATATTCAGCACCTTTTCGTAAAAAGCTGCCGTCTTCTCAATACTGGCCACGGTCAATACAAGGTGATCCAATGCTTCAATCTTTACCATTTTCTCAACTCCCGGCTTGTATAGATGCAAAAATAGTCCTTCCCCTAAAGGGAGGACTATTCACGCAGCAAAATTAATTGTTCATTGGATGTTTGGATAACAAGCTATTCAGTTCCTTCATGAACATATCAATGTCCTTGAACTGTCTGTACACGGATGCAAAGCGCACATAAGCCACTTCGTCAACCGGATACAGCTGGCTCATCACGATCTCGCCGATCTCGCGGCTTTCGACTTCCGCGAGCGCTGTTGTCCGGAGCTCCTTCTCCACTTCGGAGACGATGACCTCGAGTCGTTCAACCGAGACAGGACGCTTCTCGCATGCACGGATGAGACCGCGCAGTATTTTGTCGCGGCTGAATTCTTCCCGGCTCCCGTCTTTCTTAATCACGATAAGCGGTGTTTCCTCAATCATCTCGAAGGTCGTAAAACGGCGGTTGCATTTTTCGCATTCACGCCGTCTGCGGATGGACTTGTTCTCGTTAGCTGGCCTGGAATCAAGCACTTTCGTACCGGCAAAATCGCAGTAAGGGCATTTCATTTTTTTCACTCCTTCCGAATCCTGTTTTTATTTTTAAGAATTTTCCAGTCGTTACCTGAATGAAGTTGCGAATTCCGCACATAATACATTTACCAACCGCAAGGAGGTGAACATCAATGAGCTCGAACAACAGCAACCAAGTACTTGTACCGCAAGCTACTGCAGCACTGGACCAAATGAAATATGAGGTCGCTCAAGAGCTGGGTATTGCGTTGTCGCAAGACGGTTACTACGGCAACCTGCTTACTAAAGACGCAGGCTACATCGGGGGTAACATTACTCGCCGCCTAGTGCAAATTGCCGAACAATCCCTTGCTGGCCGTCAATAATGATTTCATCAGTCATGTATAACAGATGCTTTGGCTGTTCCGTCCTGAAGCGGCGGACAGCCAAGGCTTCTTCTTGTCCAAGTTAAATAACAGGATAAAGATCTTTGTACTTATTATAATAATAAATAACGCGTTGTACATAGTGACGGGTTTCCCCATACGGAATTTGATCCGTTGTGTCCAGCTTTCCATCCCATTTGCCCGTATCCAGCCACTTTTTCACATTGCCGGGACCGGCATTGTAAGCCGCAATAACGGCTACTGTATTCTGCTTGAACTGTTTGTGCAAGGACTGCAAATACCATGCTCCTACCTCGATACTGACATCCGGCCGATTCTGCAGCATATCTCTTGTGACATTGTTGAAATCTGCCTGCTTCACGATCCAGTCAGCCGTATCCGGCATAATCTGCATAAGGCCAAGCGCCCCTTTTTTGGAGACTTGTCCCGTCGAATAATTCGTTTCCGTCCGGATAATTGCCGCAATCAGATGCGGATCAACACCGTAATTCGATGCGCTTGCGCGTATGTCTTCTTTATATTGAATCGGATACATCATCCGGGCAAGCCAATTAGAATTAAGAAATAAGACGCCAATGAAGCCAATGAGCAGAATAAGAAGCACTCTTTTCCGAACCAACCACTTCATGGCAAACCCTTGCTCTTCCAGAAATCGTCCACCTGCCGCCTAGTCTCGTCAAGCGAACCGCCGTTATCAATAACCCAGTCCGCGCGGCTTCTCTTCTGCTCAATATCCATTTGAAGTCCAATGCGTCTCCGTGCTTCCTCTTCTGCGATTGCGTTCCGTTCCATCAGCCTTTTTAGCTGAAGCGTCTGGGAAACGTAAACGACCATCACCCCGTCGTACAGCTTTTCTTGACCCGTCTCGTACAAAAGCGGGATATCCGCAACGACCAATTGCCGTGGGTTCTGCTCTTCATACTGCCTTATCCGCTGCTGCATGCGGTTACGTATTGCCGGATGAAGGATATTCTCAAGCTGCGCCAGCAAATCGCGGTTATTGAACACGATGCTACCAAGCGCCTTTCTGTCCAATGTTCCATCCGTATGTATAACAGCTTGTCCAAACGCGGAGGCGACCGCTTCTAAAGCCGGTTCGCCGGGCATAACAACTTCTCTCGCAACCTGATCGGCATCGACCAGCATCGCACCGCGTTCTACCAGCATGGCAGCCACGGTGCTTTTGCCGGTAGCGATCCCGCCGGTTAAACCGATCTTCATTAGCTTTCACCCCGTTCAAGTAACTCCTGCGTATTGCTTATGACTTTATAACAGCTTTAAAATGCCGATTATGATTAATAAAATGCCCGGCAGCACCGATATCGCCTGCATGCCTTTCCAGTTCGAGAACCGGAAGCCAAACCGCATCCCGCCAAGCAGAAATAAAGCACTGGCCGCAGCAATCATAATAGGTGTTAGTAAAGGAGATAATCCGATCATAGCCGCTCCGATTCCGGCGCCAAATGCGTCAAACGACAAGGCTACTCCAAGCATTAACGCTTCGGCTGCGGAGATCGTTCCCGACTTATCCACGTCGGCGGCTTGCGGAGTCCGCAATATTTGTATAACCAATCCCAGGCGCTTCAATTCAACGATCACGACAAGAACCGGATGCGTACGGTCAATCTGCTCCTGATCAGTCTCCGCCGGATGTTCCGAATCTCCTTCGGCCTGGCCTTCGGCAGCTCCCGCTTCCCGGCTGCTCCGCCTAAGCTGCAGCAGCGCCCAAGTGCCAATGCCGACAAGTACAACCGCTCCAATCAGCTTAGCCACAAAAGGCGACAAATACCCCGTAATCCATGAACCCACTATCATCGATAAAAAGATGACCAACCCTGAGCAACAAGCGATAATGACAACCGACAAGAGCGGTATTCTTATTCGCCGCAATCCGTATGTCACGCCTACTCCGAAGCCGTCCACACTGACGGCAAAAGCAAGCACCAGCAAAGAAGCAAAATGCGCGAACAACCCGCAGCCCTCCCCGCATACCGGATGTCTCTAGCTGCGCCAACGCGCTTATCTAGACATCCGCCTATTGTTCGTAACAACAATAGCATATGCGGGGAAATCGTTACGGTGCATTAAACCTGCGGGACAGCCTTTTTACGTGCCTTAGGCAAAGGCTGGCAGCTCGCGCAGGTATGCGTGCCTCTTCCGCCCACAACCGATTTCTCGATTAATCTGCCGCAGCTTGTGCAGGGCTCGTCTTTCCTGCCGTACACCAGGAGCTGGTGCTGGAACATCCCCATTTCGCCTTGCCCATTCACGTAGGATTTAATGGATGAACCGCCTGCCGCAACAGCCTTCGCAAGCGTCGATACAATGGCCTCATAAAGACGGATCCATTCCGCCCTCTTCAAGGAATCGGCCGTCCGCTCAGGATGAATGCCTGCCAAGAACAATGCCTCATCCACATAAATATTGCCAAGCCCCACCACATATTCCTGATTTAGAAGAAGTGGTTTAATTAGGCCTGATTTTTTTCCAAGCAAACCTCTCAAGGCATCTGCCGTAAAAGCCTCATTCTCCAGCGGCTCTAGACCAAGCTTGCTTAGCGGCTTCATCTCGAATTCCGTTCCCGGCTCGAACAGATGCATCGTGCCGAATTGGCGTACATCCTTATATCTCAGATCCGTTCCGTCATCGAAGTGGAACAAGACATGCGTATGAAGCTCAACCGGCTCGTCGCTTGGGAATACGCCGTAGCGTCCTTCCATCCGAAGATGGGAGACCAGCACGAGACCGTCCATTACGATTCTCAAAAACTTTCCGCGCCGCTCAACAGTCTGGATCGTCCGTCCGGCTAGCGCCCTTTCGAACGCCTCCGGTTCAGCCGGGCGTTGTATGATACGCGGCAGCTTCACTTCTACCGAAGCGATTCGCTTGCCTGCAACTAATTCGATTAATGTTCTTCTAACCGTTTCTACCTCTGGCAATTCGGGCATTATTATTCACCTCAAACCCATTATACCTGATTCGGATGGGCTGCGGGACGGGATAGTTTTGTCAATCCCGTTGCTTAGGCGAAACTTTCGCCCGCTTCTTACTTCGCCTCGTACCAGTTGACCCCGTAGTTCACGTCCGCCTTAAGAGGTACGTCCAGCTTTAGCGCCCCGGCCATGGTGCTAGGCACAAGCTCCTTCATGAGCTCGAGCTCCTCCTCCGGCACTTCGAATACCAATTCGTCATGTACCTGCAGCAGCATACGGCTCTTCAGCCCGCGTTCCCGGAGCGTCTCATCCATGCGCACCATCGCCAGCTTAATAATATCGGCTGCCGTGCCCTGGATTGGCGTATTCATCGCCGTACGCTCCGCGAAGGAGCGCAGATTGAAGTTGGAGGCCTTAATATCCGGCAGATAACGGCGGCGCTCCAGCAAGGTTGTCACAAAGCCATCGCGACGGGCTTGCATAACAATATCGTCCATATACTTGCGTACGCCCTGGAACACCTCGAAATACTGCTCAATAAACTTCGCGGCTTCCTTACGGGTAATATTCAAGTTCTGGGATAAACCAAAATCGCTGATGCCGTATACGATACCGAAGTTAACCGCCTTCGCCGAGCGGCGCATATTCGAATCCACTTGATCAGCCGATACGCCAAATACGTCCATCGCTGTTTTCGTGTGGATATCCATATCGTGGATAAAAGCTTCCTTAAGCCGCTCATCGCCGGAAATATGGGCGAGAACGCGCAGCTCGATCTGCGAATAGTCCGCAGCGAGGACATACCAGCCAGGCTCGGACGGTACAAACGCCTTGCGGATCTGACGGCCTTCCTCAAGCCGGATCGGAATGTTCTGCAGATTCGGGAACTGGCTGCTGAGACGTCCCGTTGCCGCAATGGTTTGACGGTAATACGTATGAATTTTGCCTGTTTCCGGACGAACCTCTTTCAGTAGACCTTCAATATACGTGGACTGCAGCTTGGACAAAGTACGGTAATGCAGAATGAGCGGAACGATCTCATGATAAGGAGCCAGCTTTTCCAATACTTCCGCGTCTGTCGAATAGCCAGTCTTCGTCTTCTTCTGAGCGGGGAGTCCCAGCTTTTCGAACAATACCTCGCCAAGCTGCTTAGGAGAGCCAATGTTAAACTCCATTTCAGCCAAGCGGTAGATTTCGCTTACGGTTGCCGACAGCTTGCTCTCCAGCTCGCTGCCGAGACGCTGCAGCTCCGCTATTTCCACCTTGATGCCTTGGCGCTCCATTCCGGCCAGCACGACAGACAGTGGCTGTTCCAGCTCGAAATACAGCTCGTTCATGCCCCGCTTCTCAAGATCTGCGCGCATCAGAGCCGTAAGCTTACGGACGGCATCCGCCTTCACGGACAGATGGCGATACAACGTCTCGTTGTCCGGCACTTTGAATTTGGCGCCTTTGCCATACACCGCTTCGTCATGAGGCACCGAAGACTGGCCATAACGGTCGCATAACGCATTTAGCGTCAGGTTCGTATCGGTCGGATCGAGCAGATAAGCGGCTAACTGCACGTCAAAAGCTACGCCGCGCCATTCGATTCCTCTCCAGCCAAGCGCAAGCTCCGTCTTATGCGTATCGAAACCGTTTTTAGGCTTGTCCGCATCCTCCAACCATTTCCGCAGCTCCGCTGTGAACGGTTGTTGAAGCGCCGCTACGGGCACAACGTATGCCTTATCCCCAACTGCCGCGGCAAGTCCCAATACTTCCGCTTGGTGAGGATTCTCGCCGATTGCTTCCACATACAAGCCATGCTCCGGACTTTGCAATGCCGACAGCATGTCCTTCAGCGCTTCACCGTCATTATCGGATTCAATGACTACAATGTTAAGCTCTACAGCTGGAGCTGCCGACTCGCTGCTTCCCGCAATTGCTCCATTCAAATCCAGCCGCTCGATAAGCGACTTGAATTCCAGCTTGCGGAACGCATCCGCAAGTGTTGCCGGCTGGTAGCCTTCATAACGGATATCCTCCGCGCTATGCTCAAGCGGTACCTCGCGGAAGATCGTAGCCAGCTTTTTGCTCATGATCGCATCGTCTTTATGCGTCTCGACCTTTTCTTTCATCTTGCCTTTGAGGCTGTGCGTATTCGCCAGCACTTCCTCAACCGTGCCGAACTCATGCAGCATCTTGAGCGCCGTCTTCTCGCCTACGCCCGGAATACCCGGGATATTATCCGATGTATCGCCCATCAACCCCTTAAGGTCAATGATCTGCATCGGCTTCAATCCGTATCTTTCCTCAATAGCAGCCGGTGAGAAATGCTCAACCTCACTGATCCCTTTGCGCGTAATCGCGATGGTAACGTTATCCGAAGCGAGCTGCAGCATATCCTTATCGCCCGTAACGACCAGCGTCTCAACCTTCTGCTCATCGGCCAGGCGCGTCAGCGTACCGATAATATCGTCGGCTTCGTAGCCGGACAGCTCAAACTGCGAAATGCCAAACGCCTTAAGCAAATCCTTCATCACCGGGAATTGCTCGGACAGCTCCGACGGCGTTTTCGCGCGGCCGCCTTTATATTCGGTATAGCCTTCATGGCGGAACACCACTTTACCCGCGTCAAATGCAACCAGCACATGGGTCGGCTTCTCGTCTTCCAGCAATTTAAGCAGCATTGTCGTAAATCCAAACACCGCGTTTGTATGTAAACCTGCTGAATTCGTAAGCGGCGGCATCGCATAAAAGGCACGGTTTGCGATACTATTGCCATCAATTAATATCCACTTGTCCATTCCGACACCTCACCTAATCGTTCTACCCTCTATCATACCATATTTATGAAGCAATCTCCTCGCCCGCGGCCGGTCAAAAAGAAAACCGCCAAGGCATTCGCCTCGGCGGTTCACTTCAACTAATTCCGTTTATTTCGTAAACGTCAGAATCGACAACAGTCTATACAGCATGGCCGCGCTTTCGGCGCGGGTAGCTTCACCGGCAGGGTCAAACTCGTTGCCCGGTTTGCCGTTCACAATGCCAAAGCCTGCAAGCTGGCTGATCGCTTCAGCTGCCCATGCCGGAATATCGCTTTGGTCCGTAAATGCCCCAGCGCCAGCTGCGTCACCTTTGTCCCCTGCGAACGCCAGACCGCGAGACAGAATGACTGCCATTTCCTCGCGCGAAATCGTCTGATCCGGTCTAAATTCGCCATTTTCATAACCATTGATAAGACCGGCCCCAGTTGCAGCAGCTACAACGGATGCAAACCAATCATCCGCCTGAACATCCCCAAACTTGCTGTTTCCTGCCGCAGCCGGTGTCGCAAGACCAAACAGGCGAACGACCAGCGCCGTGAATTCGGCACGCGTGATGGAACGGTTCGGATCAAATGTTCCATCGCCTACTCCGTCAACAATCAGGAGGCTCGCGAGCGCATCAATTTCTTTTTTCGCCCAATGGGTCGCCGTGTCGTCAAACGATTTGTCTGTCTGCACGATCAGGAAGGTCCCATCGGTACGGCTCATCACGGAAATCTCGGAGCCGTTGACCGTAAACGGTACTGGCATGTATACGATTTTGCCATTCGCGTCCCTATCAACGCGGACAACCGCTACATGTCCGGCCGCTGGCTGGCTGCCAAGCTTAACCGTATGTCTGATGTAATGGCCAAGATCGTTCAGAACGATCTCTTGACCATCCTTCTTCACAGCCTTCAGCGTAAAGTTAGCCGAACCCAGAACTTCGAGACCTGTCTTTTCTGCAGAATCGGCTGCCGTCTGGTCGTTTGCTACTTCGAGCTTCAACTGCAAGTCGGTCAACGAAAGACCAAGTAAACCAGCGAGCTTGCTCCAGTCGTATTGCCCCGGATTAATGCTATACGAGCCTGACTGCGATTCAAAGACGATTGTCTCTACCTTGTTCTGAGCCAGGAACTTCGCAAGTTCTGCCGCGCTGATGGTAAAGCTTGTACCTGATACCTTCACGGTAATCGTGGAAGAACTCGCATTGTTCAAGGCTTCCTCAAGCGGGCTTGAAGGGGTAGTTGTACCGCCACCGCCACCACTTCCGCTTGTTGGAGGCGTAACAACAGTTGCATCCTTTTTCGTGACGGTTAAGACGTAAGTGTCGCTCGTTGTTCCGTCAGATGAAGTGACCGTAATGGTAAATACGGTTGTTTTGTCCGGGATGTTGAACATAGCCTTAATCGGTTCATTCGGATCCTGAACACCGCCGGTAATGGTCACTTTTGCGTACATATCCGTTGGAGTAGCGGATAACAGCAATTGTTTTACGTTGCTCTCCACTTCTACCGAATAGTTCTTCAAGCCTGGAGTAACAACCGGCGATTTGTCTACTTCGTTCGTGTTATCAAAGACTTGAAGCTTCTTGATGGACACGTCCTTCGGATCGGTACGTTTGATCTGAAGCATATAGGAGGCTTTCCAGTCGCCTTTTTCAACGCTCAGCTGAACAATATACGTCTTGCTGTCTGGCATTGCCAATATAGCGTTTGTGCCCGAAGTGGAAGTTACGCCTTCAAAGGTAACCGTTGCTCCTTCAAGCAATGGGGTTGCCGCAATGGACAGCTGTGTCACCGAAGTGCTCACTGTTGCATCGTACGTCATACGCTGCATATCAAATGTTGGCGTAAGCGCAATAGTATGATTATCCTGGTCTTTAATTGTCAGATCGGTCAAACCGCGCATACCTTCATCTGTGCTCACCTTCAGTTCCTTCGTATCGCGTACACGAATCCTTACGCCATCCGAAAAGCCGCCGAGCAAGCCAACTACCTCAAGCTGTTCACCGATTGCCGCTGTTGGAACCGGACCGGACTGATTAACGATATAACCGTCCGTGAAGACCAGAATTTCTCCGCTGCCGTCATTGATGATATAGGAGTTGTCATCATATTTTTTCGTGACATATCCCTTTACTTTGACTAGCAGGCCTTGATTTGCCGGAAGACTTGCATCGCCGGTTGCTATTGATCTTGGCGTAAGAGCCGTGCCATGTTTAACGACAACGACATCCTTCGCGAAAGAGTTGAACTCCAGCTCTTTATTGTTCTCGAAGGTTTTAATCTTACCGTGAACGCGAACGGTATCGCCAACTTTGAGCGAGCCGTCCGGAACCTCTTTAAACGCCATAATGCCGCCTGTTGCGTCCTGCACGTAGAAGGCATCAAAGAACACGCCAGCACCTGTAGTAACCACGCCTTGAACAACTACATCCGTACCGTCTTGCAAAGCGCGTGCTGAGCCAATATCCGAAACGGCTGCTCCCCGTCCCGCCAGCCAGTTAATTGCATTCAGGCCAAAATCATTGTTGCCATAGTCGCCGTACGTATTATCCCACTCCAGGTCGTTTACGACGTTCATGCCTGTAACCACGATACGGCTGTTGTTAGGCAGAACTTCTGAAACGATAGCCGGAATAGCCGAGCCGCCAGTTGCATCGGACACGACGTCATACGTATAAGTCGGTGACTTCACATTGCCTTGGTAAGTCGTTTCGTTACCGCCGGCGAGAATCGATACGGAATCGCTATTCGTCAGCGGACCGCCGCCAAGCTTGAACAAGCTTGAGCCGCTATAGTATTCCAGCCAGTTCACACCGTCCATAATGCCGTTGTCTACAATATTAGGGAACATCTTCACCGCGTGTTTTGTTGTAGCTGGCGTTGACCAGTAGTTCCCTGTAGCGGAATCGTCAAAAATACCGTCACTGGAGATCTGTATCGTTGAACCAATCGACTCCAGCAAATCATTGTTCAAAGTTGGGTCGAGGCTGAAGTTGCTTTTGCCGAGCATGAACAAGGAACCGCCGCCGTCGACAAAGGTTTTGACCGCAGCATTCTCGTCTGCCGTGAAATCTACGTTAGGGTTGGTTACCACAAGCACTTTAACCCCCGACAGCACTTCCGCAGTTAAAGCCGAAGTATTTTCCGCAACGGTGTAGCCTTCCTGCGCAAGCATTTGCTTGAACAAGCCCATTTTGTTTTTATAGGTGCTGCTAGGGTCTCCGGAAGTATTCTCGTTCTTGTGGCCGGCATCAATCATGATTTTAATGCCAAGCGGAGCTTTTACCGTAACATCAATCGTATAGGTATTGTCTGCCGGGTTATCTCCTTCAGGCGAGGATAAAACTGCAATCAGCTTGTGATTACCAACAACAGGATCCGGCCATTTCACCGTTACCGAAGCGATCGTATTGCTCGCAAGCGAATCAATGGTGCTTTTGCCGATCAAATTCGCTTCATCCATGTTGTCGTAGTAGAATTTCAACGACAGGTTAGTAAGCGCGCTAGTACCCGTATTGCTGATATCTGCTTTTAGCGACGCTTCCGTTCCTTGGATCAGAGCAGCGCCTTCAACTTCGGCTGCAGAGATTTTGACATCTACTGCCGTATCCTGCGACCAGATCGGAGCCGAATAGGCACGCTCGCCGTCCATTTGCGTTACGCGGACCATGTACCATTGCTGGCCGCCCGATACTTCAACCGATGGCTCCCATGTGAACGACTTCGAGCTCTCCGTCGGTACATACGAATCGATTACTTTGCCGCCGTTCGAGATCAGTTCAACCTTCGCGATATTGTCATTCGACACATAATTAGCAGGCAAATAATTATATTCGGCCATGGAACGGGATTCCGTAACCGTGTCATTGCCTTTTACGCTGAAGTTCAGCTTGGAACCCTCGGCAACGCCGCCCATATAAGTGCCGTTAGCCATAAAATCCAGTGTCATATTAGGATCTTCGACCATGTACACGCGTCTCTTCCGCATCGAATCAAGAAGCGATTCCGGCGACAGATCCTTCGATACGATAATCGTGCGTTTCATCGTTTGGCCCCATGTGCCGTCATGGTTGTCTTCCCCATAGGTCGGAGCTACCTTCCAGCCAAGATCAAGCGCGCCAAAATAAGTCTGTTCCGCATTTGCGTACGAGTAGTGGCCCGAACCGTTGCCGACTTCAAACATCGTAAACAGCTTTTCCGCTTCCACGTTAGGCTTCATATTATTGAAGGAGCCTTTCGGATCGTTTGGATGGTTGAATTGAGCTACCGCTTCGTCATGGGTCAATACCCACGCGTAATACTGATTCACATCGGTATTGTAAATACCGCCGTTTTCTTTGCGGTCAATAAAGTTTTCCGTACCAAATACATTGGAGTGTCCCCATGAAGTCGAGGTCATCTCAAATGCCGGGAATACGACAAATTCGTTATTTTTCGTATATTCCTTGGAAAGAGTCTTCGTCAGCTGCCAATCCGCACCGCCTGTTCTTTCCTCCATGCCGCCCTCGTTCTTCACCGTGTCGGTGAATGTACCCGATGCCGGCGCATCGATATCATGGGAGTGGTCGGAGAAAGCAAACCAGTCGTAGCCGTATTTCTGAGCGGCCTTCAGGGCATCTTCCGGCGCGCCTGTGCCGTCATGCGAAATATTCGTATGGTTATGCGTAGTTCCGCGGTAATGATTGCCGCCCGTAAATGGCTCGCTGACAATAAACGACCATTCGAAGGAGCTTGCGTTGCCAACAGCATCTTTAGAGGTAATCTTTAACGTATGAGTGCCAAGTACAAGATCTGTTGCAGGCGTATACGTTACCTTCACATGCTGATTCGCTGCCGATGCAGGAGTTTTCGTAATGGAAGGCGTAACGTCTGCTCCGTCCAGAGCCAGACTGATCGTATTCATATCAACGCCGCTCAAATCATCCAGCTCGATTGCGATCGAAGGACGATAAGTTTCCACCCGGTAATCCTGTTCAGGCACAGCTCCTGTATATTCCGGACCTTCCGCATCCGAAATCAAGGTCACGGCATAAGGTGATGCTGCCGAGCCTGAAGTTTTGGTCGCTACAGCGGAAGCGGCTTCGATATAGTACTCGAAGTTGGAGCTGCCGATCGCGTCCTTCGAAATTGTACCGGTATACGAGCTGCCGCTTGTCAATGTCATTGGAACAGCCGTATATTCGGTCGTTCCCGCTTTGCGGTAGTACAGCTTAACCGAAGTCGCCCCGTCCACGCTTGCTTCAATGTTGACATCAACATTGATATACGTTTGTTGGATAGGCGTATGCGTGATCGAAAGCGTAGGAACAATGTCCGCTGCAGAGCGAGGGAACAGCTGATAGCCCGTCGTATATGGACTGCTGCTGTCATATTGCCCTACTAATCCTGTAATTACGTACGTCTTGCCTACTTGCATGGAGGACGAAACATCAATTCCGGTTGTCGACATGACGCGAACAGTAATTGTTTTGCTTGTGTCAGCTGGATCCTGTACCGTCATGTTATAGTTTGTACCGGAAGCCGTTTGCGAGGTTACCGTCGCCGTAAGAGTGACGAGCTTTCCTTCCAGCGGCTCAGCCGAGCTGTAATTGGTTAAGCTCGATGCCGTTGTCTCAACCGGAGCCGGCAGATCAGCGCCTTCCCCCAACCGTTCTACTGCAGATGGCTGGAATTCGGATAAACCGTTGTAGAAGATAAGCGTCCCTGTCAAACGGAGACGGTCACCCTGAGCGATCGTCAACCCGGAGGTTGTGCTTCCGTATACATTAACTCCTCCTGTACCATCCTGGACATAGTATGTATTTGCTCCCAGGATATTGTTCGCGGCTGTTGCCACGCCTTCAATGGTAAACGTCTGATTCTTGTAGACAGGTGATCCTGTAGAATCAACCTGACGCAATGTGCTGATCGGCGTTACGCCTGAAGTATCCAGGCTTTCTGCCTTAACCGCATCGCTTTCAAGTCCTCTTCCGTTTGCGGTATTGATTTGTTGCGTCACATAGACCGCAGCAGGAGCATTATTAAGCGCGAAGCTAAACGATTTGTCGCCGTTAGCCGTTACCGATTGGGCACCGCCAGTTGTCGACAGCTTATTCGTCATTGCTTCATCCGAATAAACGGAAATAATAGCACCGCCCGCTCCGGCTGTGCCGGTAACCGTCCCAACATTCGAGCTGTCAACCACATAACCGTTCACCGTAACGGCAGGCGATTTTGCAGCTTCATTAATGGTCAGGTCAACGCTTTCGGTTTTGCCCGTCTCATGTACCGTAACAATTACCGAAGCTGCCGTACCAACAACCGCCTCAAACGTACCGTCTGCTTGGGATGTTGTTGAAGTAATCAGCGTATGAGTATCCGTTGTATAAATACGTACAGTGGAGCTTGATGCAACTGCACCAGCGTATCCGGTCAAAGTACCGGAGAGCAGTTGAATATCCTTGCCAGAAGCTTTTGAACTAGCCGGTTGCTCGCTTCCGCCGTCAGATGGCGGAGCTTCAAGCGGTGAAGCAGAGTTTCTTGGATTAGGAGCCACTACGATAAAATCGGCAGAGTTATCATTCGTGTCGTAACCTGAACCTGAACCTGTTGTTCCTGTTGTATCCGTAGAGGAAGCTTTGCGGATAGCCGCTGTTGTTGCCGATATAATAGGTGTTTTTGCTGTTTCAAATTGATTGGCATCACCATATCCGACGAAATCAACTATCGTCGGATCGTTTAATTGCCCGATGTCCCCTGCAGGAGTACCTTGAATCGATACTGTAGAACTGACCAGGGCAACCTTGCCGCTGCCAGCCGCCATCGAAATAGTTCCGGAGGCATCAGGGGTAGGTAATTCGGCAGACGCAGTTGTACCTCTCGAGCCTTGAATTAAATAATAACCATGAGCATGGATGGTACCTGAAAGATTGGTTTTGCTCGTCAAAGCCGACGAACCTCCCGCACTTCCGTATTGCACTGACCAGTTATTAAGCGAAACATCCGAATTGGTCGGGTTGTACAGCTCGATAAAATCGCTCACATATACGGAGCCCGAGTTCCCGCCTGCTCCATACACCTGGCTGATTACCACGTGGTCGGCTATCCCGGTTGCTGCTTGTACCTTGGGAACACCAACACTGGACACTATTCCTGCTGACATCGAAGCAAGCAGGAGCATGCTTGTCCATTTCTTCTTTTTGCTTGACAAAGACTTAAACATATGTCACTCTCCTATTTGAACAAATGTTCAAATTTCACTTTCCTCTTGAACAACCGCAAAAACCCAATCATGAACGACCCTCGATCACCTTCCTGCACTTTTTGTCGAAACCACACCTGAATTTAACATTACAATGTAAACTCTAAATCAACGTTTGATGTAGTTTTATTAAATATAACCATTGAAATTTCGAGCTGTAAACAAATTCCTTGTTTTATGTTAAGTATATGTAAACTTTAAATTTATTTAGGTCAATTTAATTGACATGACTTTTCCTTCAGACCTATAATTTTAATTAATCATAGCTACATCTGGGGGTTGTTTTATTGAACAAAATTTCAAGAAGTAAGCGGTTAATTATGTCGCTTTTGTTCATGTCTTTTCCGCTTATGACGATGCCGGGAATAGCTAGCGCTCACCCGCTTAGTGCAAGCTATACCGAGATTACGTTTGAGAAGGACCAGACCAAGCTGGATTTCTCTCTTGACGAATTATCCGTGTTGGAGAAGGTTGATGTGGATACAAACGGAGACGGCAAGCTTGATCAGAATGAGTTGACGGCTAATCAGGCAACGATCATTCATTTTATAGAGGATTCCATGTATCTCGAAGTCGGACAGCAGGATCAGGCAGGGAAAGATGCCGGCATTGAGTTTTCGAAGAAGAACGACATGACCTATGTCACCGTTCATTTTATTTACCCGGCTGTCCCTTACGGCGAAACCGTTCATTTGAACGACGGCCTTTATTACAATGACGGCAATACGAATTACGCAAACCTGCTTGTCGCTAAAAGCGGCTCTGATGTTAGTCAGGCTATCCTAACGGGTAAGGACCGCGATTGGACGATGATTCATACGGAACCGCAGGTCGAACAAGGACAAGGACCAGCATCAGATTCTTCGTCAGCCGCTGCGGCAAATACCGCACAATCGCAACCCGAGGCAACCCAGGAATCTGCAGCTAAATCTGTTTTTAGCCTGAAGGATTCCGCCTGGCTCTCTTTCTTCAAGCTTGGCATGCATCATATCTTGGGCGGTTACGACCATTTGCTATTCTTGCTCGCCCTCCTGTTAGGCAGACAAACCTTTAAGCAGTATGCAGCCACCATTACAGCATTTACGATTGCCCACAGCATCACGCTGACATTGACGTATTTGAATGTTCTTCATTTTCCTTCGACTTTTATCGAATCGGTCATCGCCTTTAGCATTGTGTACGTAGCAATCGAAAATATTTTCTTCAAAAAAGTTCGTTTCCGTTGGCTTGTCACCTTCGCCTTTGGCCTGATTCATGGCATGGGCTTTGCCGATATCTTGCTTGGTATGGACATCCCTAAACCGTACGTAGCTATAGACTTGGCAAGCTTCAACATCGGGATTGAGGTCATCCAGCTTTGCTTGATCGCCTTGGCCGTCCCTGTAATCCGGTATGCACAGCGTTATAAAGGTTACTTCCGGACCGTACAAGCCGCATCGATCCTAATCGCCGCGGCCGGCGCTTTCTGGTTATATGAGCGCCTTCTGTAATTAGCGATAAGAAAGCCTGTTACCCGAGTCACTCGGATAACAGGCTTTTTTCAACTTCTTAAATACTATGCTGCGTGTTCAAATCAGGACGCTTGTTCGTTACGAGGTACACGACGCTTTCGCCGATGTTGGTCGCATGGTCGCCAATCCGCTCGATATTGCGGGCTACGAAGTTCAGAACCGTTGCCTGCGAGATATTGCGCGGGTTCTCCATCATAAGCGATAGCAGCTCGCGCGAGATTTGGGCGCAAAGCGCATCGACCTGATCGTCCTCCGTTGCCAGCTTGTAAGCCAGATCCACGTTTTCCTGCACAAAGGATTGAATCGATTCGTACGTCATCGTCTGCACGATTTCCGCCATACGCGGCAAGTCGATCAATGGCTTGATAAGCGGCTGGCCTTCGAGACGGATAACAAACTTCGCGATGTTTACGCAAAGATCGCCCATTCTCTCGAGATCGGATGCAATCTTGAACGCAGCCAGAATCCGGCGAAGATCCTTCGCAACCGGCTGCTGCGTTGCAATCAATTTAGAGCCAAGATCGGTAATCTTGTCCTCCAGATTGTTCAAATGCTGGTCATTGTTGATAATCGCTCTTGCCTTTTCCGTATCCGTGCCGCTCAGCGCCTTCATCGAATCAACAAGCGCTTCCTCCACGAACGTTCCCATTTCAACGAGCAGATTATGAAGCTGCTCCAAGCCGTGGTCAAACTCTTTTCTTGTCGTCATCATTTGTACACTTCCCCCTTGTGTTAGCCGAAACGTCCGCTAATGTAGTCTTCCGTACGCTGGTCGCTTGGATTGGAGAACAACTTCTCCGTCTCCGAGAACTCCACAACCTCGCCGTTCAAGAAAAATACCGTTTGATTGGAAACACGAGCCGCTTGATGCATGTTATGCGTAACCATGACAATCGTATAACGGTCTTTCAGCTCTTGCGCCAATTCTTCAATCTTCAGCGTGGAGATCGGGTCAAGCGCCGAAGTCGCCTCGTCCATAAGCAGAACATCCGGATTAACGGCAATCGCACGGGCAATACAAAGACGCTGCTGTTGGCCGCCGGAGAGGCTAAGCGCGGAGCGCTTCAAATAATCCTTTACTTCATCCCACAGTACAGCCGACTTCAGACTTGTCTCGACAATCTCGTCCAGCTGCTTCTTGTTCGTAATGCCATGGAGGCGCGGACCGTAGGCTACGTTGTCGTAGATGGATTTCGGAAAAGGATTCGGCTGCTGGAACACCATGCCAACCTTCTTGCGAAGCGTCTCGACATCTACATCGCTAGAGTAGATTTCCGTTCCGCCAATCGCGATGCTCCCTTCGATTCTTGTTCCCGGGATCATGTCGTTCATCCGGTTAAGCGTCCGGAGCAGCGTCGATTTGCCACAGCCGGAAGGTCCGATAAACGCGGTGATCGCTTTCTCCGGAATCGTGAGCGATACATCCTTCAAAGCATGGAAAGCTCCGTAATACAAATTCAATTTGTTAATGTTAATTAAGGGTTGCGTCTGCAATAAAGTTTGCATGATCGTTCTCCTCCGTATATACATGGATAATGAACAGCAGCCCCAGATGAACGAGTTTCATACTGAGGCTTGGCCATTCATTTCGAATCATAACCGTGAGTATAATGGGTAACCTATTGGATAATCGTAAATTTCGTTTTTTTCTCTGACGTATCTATCCTACTAGCCGTTTGTAAATCGGGTATTGTTGTTTTGTAAATTCCGTGTTAAAAATAGGACCCCAGAAGCTTATCGATCTCCTTGGAGACATGTACCGTCTGCTGATAAGCCTGCTCCGACAGCTTGCCAATTTGCTCCGTGCTGTTCTTGCTGTTCGCCGACGCCTGGAACAGGTGACTGAACACGCTGCCTGCCTCTTGAACGCACGATTCGCTGACTACGGCTTCTTCCCTGCCTTCGCGCGCAAGCGAAGCGGTCTGTTCAATCGCCGCGACAATCGTCTTCGTCAGCGTCGTAATCGCCTCGGCGGAACGCTTCGTCTCGCTGGCCAGCTTCATCACCTCGCCGGCTACTACGGCGAAGCCTCTGCCATGCTCGCCTGCGCGCGCCGCTTCGATGGAAGCGTTAATGGCAAGCAGGTTGCTCTGCTCCGCCAGCTCCTTGATCAGTTTGGAGACATGGCTGATGGAGCCCGCTTCAGACTGCAGCTCATTCATCCGCTGCTCCTGCTGCATCGAATTCGCGGCAAGCTTCCCGAAGGCTGCGGTCACCTTGTCCAACTGATTTTTGCCGCTTAACGTCAGATCCACCATATCTGCGGAAATCTGCTTCCCTTGCAAGGCCGATTGACGCACCGAGCTTACGGCTTCGTCGATTTCTTTCATCCGGCCACCAACGCTGTTGATTGTCTTCACCTGTCCGTCCACCGCTTCCTGCTGAAGCTGCCTGGACATCCGAAGCAGATCCGATACGGTCAATATCCCGACAATCCGTTCCTCTCCGGTTACAATTACGCAGTTATATAGAACACTATCGTCACGTTTTAGAGCATTATCGATTAATTGTTGCGGGGAATAAGATTGATCAACGATTAACGGGGATGAATCCATCAACTCCGATATCGGCTTTTCATAATACAGATCTACGCCAAACCTCTGGCTGAGCCGCATAAAAAATTGATTACGCATCATAAGACCAACCGGCTTGTCCTTTTCTATCCCCTCGCCGGCTATAACTACGCATTCACTGTCGGGATATTGCTTAAATAACGCAATAGTATCTTTGCAGGAACAGGAGGCTGCAATAACCGGCGCCTTGCGAATGTACTCCAGCAGGCGGGTTGAGGTTGGGGCAGCAGCTTCAACTTGTTTCTCTTGCGGTTGACGATCCAATACAGCAATGGTCATAGTCTCTCACCTTTCTCTCTGTGGACTCCTTTAGCCCTACTATAGGGCTTAAGCATCAATTCCATTTCATAGAAATGTTTTCGCAGCGTAAAAAGTATCGAAAAATACCGGTTTATTGTCGAAGCAAGCCGCATATGGCCAGAAAAAAATAACGGCGCATCTATGCGCCGTTATTTGTTAAACTTATCTCTTTAGTTCCAGGCCGCTTCCACCCATACGCCTTCCGGCTTGCCTGAGTGACGGATAAGCAAAGTTCCTGAAGCTTCATCATAGGCATAATCCGCCTTAAGTCCATCCGCCGTTACCGCCTTCGGAGCCGAAGCGGCAAGCAAACGAATGCTGACCGTCATATCCGATGGGCTCTCCGAGCGGAACGCAATCGTCTTCGCGGTTGCCGTTACGTCTTCGATACGCGAAGAGCTGACCAGAACCTTGGCCGCTTGGTCGTCGGATGTCCGCGCAGCTTCCAAATCGTATAACAAGCAATTGTCGCCCGGCTTTAGCTCCACGTTACGGACAATCGGAAGGTCGTCCTCGAACAGGTCGATAAATCTTCCTTCAAGTGTACTGCCATCGGTAACGCTGCTCTCATCCAGAGCTTGCGCAATGACATAAGGACCGCGCTTGATGCGGAGAATTCCGCTTTCCCGGTAAGCATCCGCTTCGCCTCTAAGCTTCAGCGCCAGCTTCACGCAATCCCGGACGGAATCAGCGCCTTCGCTGGTACGCGATAGAGCAGCCGGATGCACGCGTCGCACGAGAACAAATCCGTCCCCGTAAGCATACTCGCCATCCTCCTGATTGGCTGCTAACCCAAGCGTTTCGAACAGATGCTGGTCCGGACGCTCGTAAGAGCGGCGGCTTCCTTCCCGGTTCCACCATTCGCTTACATTGTGGAAAGTATCCGATCCGTCGCCAACGTAGACAAGCACGCCGCCGTCTCTGACCCATCCCGCAATAGCTTGATGCAGGCCGGCATTCTCAGGCTTCATGAACTCATAGCTGAGCAGCAGCACTTTGTAGTCATCAAGATACCCAGGGAAGGTCAGCGCATTATCCAGCTGCACCGGACGGAGCGGAACACCATGCTTCACAAGCGGCAGCGCCAGCCCGTAAAAGGCCGAGAAATCGAGCAGCTCCCGTTGTTCCGGTGACAGCATATCCGACGTTGTCACGCCGCCTTCTTTTTTGCCTGCCGAGATTTCCGACTCTCCCGGTAGAACATCACCTCGCTGGTACATAGCCGAATTGGACAAAAGCAGTCCGATGCCGCTTGTATAGACATCAGTCTGCTCTTCCTCATGATGATGAAGATCTCGGAGCACGTTCATCACCGTAAGCAGAACGGTCTTGTAGCTCGCCGGTATTCCTTCCTTGCCTGTGCCGTCCTCCGTCGGATAGCCGCGCGTGAATACCCTCCACGGCCAAGGACAAACCTCAAACTTCGATACGCCGGGATGAAGCAGGGAAGCGACAACCGTCGCGCGGTAGTTATAACGGTAATCGCTCCAGCTATAGCGGGGATTATCCTCGATCGGATCGTGAAGGAACCACATGTCCCTTCCCGTACCGCGGGTCAGCTCCTGCATGACGCCGTATTCCAGGAATGCCGTCTCGAAGGTACGCTCCCGCCGGATGCCCCGGTATACGTTAGGCGTTCTAGCCGTACCCGTCCAGATCTGCGCGATAAATCCGTCGCAGGATGGCATCGACACAAGCAGCGCCTCCGGGCTGATAATGCGCCATTGCGTGTAGTTAATCAAGCTATGAGTAGGAACATAGAACCGAACCTGGCGGTTATACGTAACAAGCGCGTATTCCTTCATCTGCGCGCAAAGCCGGTCAAGCGCACGGTAATACAGATACGCCTTCAGCTTCGAAGCCCGGTATTGCGCGTCCGGCGATAAGTGAGGAGCCTTCCACGGCTCCCCGTAATAGGTCAGCCACTCGCGCTTGAACGCCTCGGAATAACCCGACGCCGCCCAGTATTCCGGTTCCTCCAGATGGATCGCTTCAACGCCGCAGTCAATCGCCTTCTTGATATAAGTGGCCAAATATTCGGAGAAAGCGATTGTCGGGTCCATATACGGCACGTCTTTCCCATGCTGAATATAGTTGCCGAACCGGTCCATTTGGGCTTCGTCCCAGTGATTTCTTCCGTCGAATTTCTCGTATAAATAATCCTGGTACTCGCCCCACGAGACGCCGGTCATGAGATGAATCGTATAGCCGGCTTTCCTCCAGCCCTCGATTCGTTCCTCCAGCTTATCCGACAACCCGTACACCATGACAAAATCCGTTCTAAGATCATACTTCGGCCCATAAGGACGAGATTCCTGAAATCCCGTCCATTCGGCGCGTTCATGCTGTTTCCCCACTCGCATGATGCCTCCTTTGCAGCCGAACCGTTCGTTCGGCCTGTCTTTTTCATTTGGTTACGAAGGTCATTAAGATGATTCGGAAATCAGAAAGTACAACAAGTAGTTCTTGCCCCACATATTAATATAAATATTGGATATAATCAATATTTCATTATTACATCCAGAGCGAACAATTCGACATAATACTTTACCGGTTTTAGATAAAAACGACCAATTTCGAACTAGTTCGCGAAATTCCGCTCCTTTTCTACCTATTTATTATATTTAATATTATAAACAGGAGGACTAATTTTATAGATTTTTATTTCCATCGATTAAAAGATAGTGCGGAAGCATCATTTTCTGGCGGGGGCAACAAAAAAACGGCAAGCTTAAACGCATCATGCGCTTTGCTTGCCGTCCCGTTCGAATGAGGCTGTTTTAGAGCAGCCATACATCTCGAGCGTTTACCGGAACGTTTCCAATGGGATGCTTAACACGTTGATTTGAGACCCATCCTTCGCGCTGTTTTCGAAAAGCTCAAGCGTGAGCGTCCCGTTCGCAGGCAGCTGCTCTGGCGGAATCGTGATCTTGAGCGAGAACGGAGACCAGGCAGGCGCCCCCTCATCCAGCTGCTGATGGCCTTCGAGCAAATAATCATGCCCGTCCTCCACCGCGTATTGCATAACCCCTTCGAACACTCTGCCTTTTCCGGTCACAGTGTAATGTCCGCCCGAGCCGGTGACCAACACATCGCAAAACGCATTATTGCATGGGGCGATTGCGGCTCCCGAGGAAATGACGACCTTGCCCAGCTTCTCGTTCCAGGCCACGGAGGCACCCAGCATATCCGCCATCGCCCGGAGCGGAACGTAAGTGTTGCCTTTGTAAGTGAGGACAGGCAATCCCTCCCCGGTATAGACCGAGCCGTTAACTTCGATTGGGTATGCCGCTTCTCTCAATGTATATTCCGTCTTATTCGTATTCGTAGCCGCCATGGACGGAAAAGCTGTCATGAGCAGACCTCCCATTATTAATCCAACCAAAAACCCTTTATATCCTCGAAGCATGTCTACACCCCATCTCAAGAATTCGCCTACCTGCTATATTCCATTCTATGTGGACAAGCGTGCCTGACATGCCTATTACTGCAACGAATCTGATCGGCAAAAATAAAAATACCCCTGCCTCTTCCCAAACGGGGTAGAAGCAGGGGTTGTTATTTCAATCAGCCTTAAGCCATCTTCACCAGACTGTATTTCTTCTTGCCCTTACGGATAATGATAAATCGTCCTCCAATCGCGTGTTCCGAGGACACCTCGAGCGTAAGGTCGGTTACGCGCTCGCCGTTCATGGAGATGGCACCGTTCGTAATATCCTCCCGTGCTTGACGCTTGGAAGGCTCAATGCCAAGGTCAACCAGCCAATCAACGATGTTCTTCGCTTCATTCGTCGACTCGAATGTCGGCATTTCCTTGAAGCCTTGCTCGATTTCGTCTGCGCTCAGCGATTTGATATCCCCGCTGAACAACGCAGCCGTAATGCGCAGCGCTTGCTGCAGCAGCTCTTCGCTATGAACGAAGCGCGTCATCTCTTCGGCAAGCTTCTTCTGAGCTTCGCGTTTATGCGGCTCCGTAGCCACTTTCTCGGCCAAGTCTTCAATCTCTTCCTTCGAGAGGAACGTGAAGTATTTCAAGTATTTAACGACGTCACGGTCGTCCGTGTTAGCCCAGAACTGGTAGAACTCGTAAGGAGTTGTCTTCTCCGGGTCAAGCCAGATGGCGCCGCCCGCCGTTTTGCCGAACTTCGTTCCGTCAGCCTTCAGCATAAGCGGAATCGTAAGGCCAAACGCCTTCGATTCGCTGCCTTCCTTCTTGCGAATGAGGTCAAGGCCGCTCGTGATATTGCCCCATTGGTCGGAGCCCCCGATTTGAAGCTGTACATCCTCTTCCCGGAACAAATGCAGGAAGTCGAGCGATTGCAAAATTTGGTACGAGAACTCCGTAAACGAAATGCCGCTCTCAAGCCGGCTCGATACGACATCCTTCGCCAGCATCGTGTTGATGCTGAAGTTTTTGCCGTAGTCGCGAAGGAACTCGATGACATTGATCTTATGCGTCCAGTCATAGTTGTTGACCATACGAATATTGTTATCGCCTTCGGTGAGGAACAGCTTGCGAAGCTGCGCGCCAAGCGCTTCCACATTCGCCTGAATCTGTTCCAGCGTCTGCAAAGAGCGCTCGGATGTGCGGCCGCTTGGGTCGCCAATCGTACCGGTCGCTCCCCCGATCAGAATAACCGGACGGTGGCCCGCCAGCTGGAACCGCTTAAGCACCATAAACGGGATCAAGTGGCCGATATGCATGCTGTCTCCCGTCGGATCCACTCCGCAATAGAGCGAGACGGCCTTCTCGTTTGTCAATTCCCGCAGTCCCTCCGCGTCGGTCTGTTGGTTAATGGCGTCGCGCCATTCCAGTTCATCAATAATGTTCATTGTTTAGCTCTCCTTTTCAGTCGTGTTAAAAACAAAAAAACGCCCCTATGTCTAAATAGACATAGGGACGATTCGTTTACCGTGGTACCACCCAACTTGCATGAAGCCGCCTAGCGCAAGGCTAATCTTCATACCGCTCTAGGCGAGATATCGTTCGCCGTAACCGCCCGGCATTACCCGGGATGCTCCAGAGTGTATTTCGCGGGACTTAATGTGTGCCGGGTTCCATCGCCCCCCGGCTTTCTAGGACAGGGATTAAGCCGCTACTGCGCTCTTTCGCCGCATAAGTTATATCAAGTTACAGAAATTATAGAGAATGGCGCAATAAATGTCAATCGCCTTTCGCTCGCATCCGGCTTAGGAGTGGAAGCTTGCTTTTCTTTTCAGAATTCGCACTCCGTTAAGCGGAAGCTCAAGCTCATTGCCCGCCTTGCCGCCGGCAAGAACATCCTCGTACTCCTGCTCGTCAAGCTTCACTTGCTGCGCCGACTCGCTGAAATTCAGCACGAATACATAATCAAACTCGCCGTCGGAACGCAATTGAGCCGTAACGCCTTGCGGAAGCTCCGTCTCAACGACGCGCTTAAGTCCTTCCTGCTCGACCAGCTTCTTGAAGAAATCGGTGAAGAACGGCTCGGTATTGCGGGAAGCGACATAATAAGCTTTGCCTTCGCCAAGCTGGTTCACCGTCAGTGCCGGACGGCCTGCGTAGAAGTCGTCGCCGTACACGGCCAAAGCTTCCGCGCCTTCCAGATGAATCAGGTCGCAGAGTTCAATTGCATCATAGGAGCCAACAAGCCCCAGCTTGTTGCCTTCCGTCATCACAACGCTGTTCTTTTCCCCGTCATGCAGGGAGTCAATCTCCTCGGACCAGATGCCAAGCGTCTTGCGGAGCGGTCCAGGGAAGCCATCCAGGAAGCAGAGATCGCTTTCGTTAACGATACCCGACCAGTACGTCGCAACAAACGTACCGCCATTCTTAACGAATTCCTCAATGCGCTCGCCAACGCCAGGACGAACCATATACAGCATTGGCGCAATCAGCAGCTTGTAAGAATCAAATGCGCATTCCGAATCAATAATGTCGACTGGCACGCCCATATCCCACAATGGACGGTAATGACGTTTCAACGTTTCTTCGTAATGGATACCGCCGTTGCGCGGCCCTTGCGAATCCTTCACCGCCCAGCGGTTCTCCCAGTCATTGATAAGCGCGACCTGAGGCTTAACCGAAGTGCCAACTACCTCTTGCAGCTTCTCAAGCGCCTGGCCAACATCCGTAACATCCTTGAAAACGCGGGTATTCTCATGGCCAACATGGTCTACGACAGCGCCGTGCAGCTTCTCGCTGGAGCCGCGGCTCTTGCGCCATTGGAAATATTGAACCGTATCCGAGCCGTGGGCAACCGCCTGCAGGGAAGCCAGAAGATGCATGCCCGGTTTCTTCAGCTTGCTGATTGGCTGCCAGTTCGTCATGCTTGGCGTGCTCTCCATCAGCATAAACGGCTTGCCGCCTTTGAGCGAACGGAATACGTCATGGTTGAAGCCGATCCACGCCGCAAGCTCGCTTTGATCCTTCGCGTCATGCCAGGTCGGATAAGCATCCCATGAGATTACGTCCAGAAGCTCGGAGAATTTCCAGTAGTTCAGCGGCTCAAAGTCCAGCATGAAGTTGGTTGTAATCGGCAGGTCCGGATTAATCTCGCGAAGCGGCTCCATTTCGTTGCGGCAGAAATCTACCGTTTGATCGGTTACGAATCTTCTCCAGTCCACGTTCATGCCGTGTACCGCTTTTTCCCCGCGGTAGGTTGGCGTATCGATCTGGCTGAAGCTTGTATATTTGTGAGCCCAGAAGGTTGTCCACCATGCGTGGTTCAACGCTTCAATCGTGCCGTAGCGCTTCTCCAGCCAGTTCTGGAAAGCTTCTCTACAGTAGTTGCAGTGGCATTCGCCGCTGTATTCGTTGGAGATATGCCAGCCGATTACGGCCGGATGCTGCGAATAACGCTCTGCCAGCTTGCCGTTCATCTCCTTCACCTTCGCGCGGTATACCGGCGAGGAGAAGCAATGGTTATGGCGCGCGCCGTGCATATTGCGGATTCCGTTCTCCTCTACGCGGAGAACCTCCGGATATTTCTCCGACATCCAAGCCGGTCTTGCGCCGCTTGGCGTGGCAAGCAAGGCATAAATGCCGTTCGCCGCGAAACGGTCAAGCAGCTGGTCCATCCATTCAAACGTATATACGCCTTCTTCAGGCTCATAAGCTGCCCAAGAGAAAATGCCGACAGACATCACGTTGCTGCTCGACAGCTTCATCAGGCGGATATCTTCTTCCAGAACATGAGGATAATCAAGCCATTGGTCAGGGTTATAATCCGCTCCATGGAGCATTTGCGGGAATTTAGGGCTGATTGGCGGGAACTTCAAGGTCATCGGTGTTAACCTCCATACAAGTATAATGTCTATTACGATATTAATATTGTAATACGCTTTCAGATCCAATAAAATCACATTATATTCACATCACTTTAAATATATGAAACTGGAAGTGACTCCATTATGGATAAATTGGTATTTCCGATTCTTGCCGATTCCGACCGCAAGCTCCCTATCTACGTGGACATTATCGGGCACTGGAATAACCAGGAGACGATCGACCGGCAGCAGGGCTTTCCGCATTATCAATGGCTTCAGTCCACGGGCGGCGAAGGCGAGCTTTGGATCGGTGACGAGAGCTATACCGTAAAGCCCGGTCAGGGGTTTTGTTTATTCCCCGGCGTTCCCCACCGTTATTACGCGGTCCGGGACCCTTGGGATGTTTATTTCATCAGCTTTGGCGGCAGCCTTGCCAAGGACTTGCTTGGCCAAGCCGGCATCAAGGAACCCGGTCTGTACTCCGTTACCGACAGCGAAATGATCGTTGCCCATCTGCGCGGCATTTCCGCCATGGCGGAGTCTGGACTTCCTTTTCTCGGCCTTGAATGCTCGAAGCTATTGTATCTGTTCCTGCTCGATTTGATGAAGGTCGTGCAGGTCAGCACCCAATCCGCAGAGCAATATTACATGCGGCTCAACCCCGTCATCCGCTATATCGAGGAGCATATCGACAGCGTCATGACGATACAGGATTTGTCTTCGCGCATCGGCGTTACTCCGCAATATTTGTGCCGCTTGTTCAAGCAGCTGATGGGCATGCGTCCGATGGAATACGTAAACCGGGAACGGATTAACCGCAGCAAAGAACTGATGTTTCTCGGCCGGGAACATAAAATGCAAGAGATTGCGGCGAAGGTAGGCTTCGACAGCGCCAGCTATTTCAGCACCGTCTTCAAAAGGCTTGAGGGCATGAGTCCGGAACAATTCAAGAAGATGCACGGCATTCATTAAGGTTGGGAAGGATTCTTTATTGACCGGTACTAGAAGGCAATCATGCGGCATTTCGGTTATAATGATAGGGATGAAGCTTGATAGAAGGAGGCTTGTCCATGTCCATGACAAGCAGCAACAAACAACTCGTAATTGACACCATTGAATCCCATGCGGACTCATTCAAACAAATCTCGCGAACGATTGGCGCCAATCCGGAATTGGGCCACCAGGAGTTCAAATCCGCGGCCATGTTAATCGAAGAGCTGGAAAGACAAGGCTTCTCGGTTGAACGGAGAACGCTTGGCATTCCAACCGCGTTTATCGGAACCTATACGACCGGCAAGCCGGGTCCAACCGTTGCTTTTCTATGCGAATATGACGCTCTGCCGGAAATCGGACATGCCTGCGGCCATCATCTCATCTGCACGATGGGGATTGCGGCGGCTGTTGGGCTAAAGGCAGTGATGGATCAATTTGGCGGGACGATCCGCGTCTATGGCACGCCTGCCGAAGAAACCAAGGGCGCCAAGGTGCCGATGTCCGAAGCCGGTCTGTTCGACGACTGCGACTTCGCGCTGATGGCCCATCCTTATTATACGTTTGAGAGTTCCGGCGATTCGCTTGCGCTTGACGCGATCCGGTTCGAATATTTCGGCAAGCCCGCCCATGCGGCGGCAAGCCCTTACGAAGGCATTAATGCCCTTGATGCGGTTCTGCAGCTGTTCAACAGCGTTAACGCTCTGCGCCAGCAAACCCGGAGCGATGCCCGCATACATGGCATTATCGATAACGGCGGCAAAGCGCCTAACGTTATTCCCGACTACGCTTCCGCCCAGTTTTATGTCCGCTCCGCTTCCCGGGCTTACACGAATGAGCTCGCCGAAAAGGTTCGCCGCTGCGCCGAAGGTGCCGCTCTGCAGACCGGCTGCAGGCTGGAGATGAGCAATTATGAATTTTCCTATGACGAGCTGCTTACGAATGAGGCTTTGTCCGAATGCTTTACCGCCAATCTGCTTGCGCTAGGCGTGAAGCAAGAGGAGATCGAGACCGGAAAGGATCACGGCTCGCTGGATTTGGGCAATGTATCCGTTCGCTGTCCTGCGATTCATCCTTACGTCAAAATCGTGGAGGAGCGTTTCCTCCTCCACACCGCGGAATTCCGTGACGCGGCGATGACGGAGCGCGCGCTCGAGCGGATGATTTTTGCCGCCAAGACACTGGCGACGACCGCTTATGACGTGGTTGCCGATCCCGCCCTGCTTGCACGGATTCGCGAGGAATTTGAGCTCAGAACCCGGAAATAACCGCAACATTCTGAACATACTTTCATGAAAGGCTTCTCTTCGCCTGAGCATTGGTGAAGGAAGCCTTTTTGCTTGCGGATGAAGCAGGATTAACCGCTAATCCTAACGAATAGACATTCAAGGTGATGGTTCTCCCATCCTTTTCCTTTTTTCGAAAAAACAATGATCAAGAGAGGGCAGGTGTATCCAAGTGAAATTTAATGAGTACCGTTACGAACGTCCCGATGTAGCTTCTTTCGAGAAGCAGTTCAAGGAGCTTTTATCCGCCTTTAACGCGGCAAGCCGTTTCGAGGAGCAAGACGACGCAATGACGGGCCTGAACAAGCTGCGGAGCGAATTTGATACGATGCAGCAAATTGCGAGCATCCGTCATTCGATTGATACCAACGATGAATTTTATAAAGCCGAGCAGGATTTCTTCGACGAGAACGGACCTGTCGTTCAGGAATACATAACGGATTATTACCGGGCGCTTGTGAATTCGGCATTCCGCACGGAGCTTGAAGCCAAATGGGGCCGTCAATTGTTCCAATTGGCCGAACTCTCGCTGAAAACCTTCAGCCCCGAGGTTATCGAGGATCTGCAGCAGGAGAACAAGCTGTCCACCGAATATACGAAGCTTATCGCTTCCGCCAAAATTATGTTCGACGGCGAAGAGCGGACGCTTTCGCAGTTATCGCCGTTTCAGCAATCGACCGACCGCTCCGTTCGCAAACAAGCTTCCGAAGCTTCTTCCGGTTTCATGAGCGAGAATGAAGCCGAGTTTGACCGGATTTACGACGAGCTTGTGAAGGTACGTACCCGCATCGCCAAAAAACTCGGCTTCACTAATTTCGTTGAGCTTGGTTATGCCCGCATGAGCCGCACCGATTACACGGCGAAGATGGTGGCGAACTTCCGCAATCAGGTGCTTGAGCATATCGTGCCTGTGGCGAGCAAGCTGAAGGAACGCCAGCGCGAGCGCATCGGCGTCGACCATCTCTACTACTACGACGAGAATCTAGCTTTCCTGTCCGGCAATGCGAAGCCAAAAGGCAGCCCGGATTGGATCGTCGAGAACGGAGCTCGGATGTATGCTGAGCTGTCGCCGGAGACGGATAAGTTTTTCCGGTTTATGCTGGATAACGGCCTGATGGATCTCGTTGCGAAAAAAGGCAAGCAAGGCGGCGGATATTGCACCTATATCAGCGAATACGGCGCACCGTTTATTTTCTCCAACTTTAACGGTACCTCCGGAGATATCGATGTGCTCACGCACGAAGCCGGCCATGCCTTCCAAGTGTACGAGAGCAGAAGCTTTGCCGTGCCTGAATACGCCTTCCCTACTTATGAAGCCTGCGAGATTCATTCAATGAGCATGGAGTTTTTCACCTGGCCGTGGATGGACCTGTTCTTCAAGGAAGACGTGGATAAATACCGGTTCCAGCATCTGGCGAGCGCCCTTCTCTTCCTTCCTTATGGCGTAACGGTTGACGAATTTCAACATTTTGTCTACGAGAATCCGGATGCTACGCCGGACGAACGGAAAGCTGCATGGCGCGAAATCGAGAAGAAGTATCTGCCTCACCGGGATTATGAGGAGAACAGCTATCTCGAGCATGGTGCTTTCTGGCAGCGTCAAGGGCATATTTTCGGCAGTCCGTTCTACTATATCGACTACACCCTGGCGCAAATTTGTGCCTTTCAGTTCTGGAAAAGAATGCACGAGGACCGTACCTCGGCATGGGCCGATTATCTCAAGCTCTGCCAGCAGGGCGGCAGCCTCTCCTTCACCGAGCTCGTTAAGGTGGCCGGCCTGATCTCGCCATTTGAGGATGGCTGCGTAACTTCCGTCATCGGCAGCATCGATGGCTGGCTGGAAAGCGTAGATGACAAAGCGCTGTAAGGAGACTACTGCTTATGAATGTGACATTCCGACCTCTCAGTGAGCTTCCGGTTAAGGAAATATCGGAGCTGTGGAACCATTCCTTCGAAGGTTATTTTGTTCCGGCTGCGCTTCCGCTTGATCGGTTCATCGGCCGGACAGCCTCTGAAGGTCTGTCGCTTGAGCATTCCCTTGCCTGTTACGTCGACGGCGAAGCAGCCGGATTGGTTATGAACGGCTTCCGTGAATACGATGGCCGGAAGCTGGCATGGAACGGCGGAACCGCCATCAAACCGGCCTTTCGGGGCAAAGGAATCGGCAAGGCACTTATGCGGAGGAACCTGCAGCTATACGAGGAGTTGGACGTTGACCAAGCGAATCTCGAGGCGATCTCGCAAAATGCGAATGCCATTCGGTTGTACGAATCGATTGGTTATAAGCAGATCGACCGTCTGCTGATCCAGTCCACGGATCAGCCAATCCCGGATATGGACGACACGTACGACCATCCGTACCAGATTGCGCTAGGCATGGCAGCGGAAGCCGCACGTCTTCCGTTCTACTCCCCGGGCGAAGTCTGGCAGGCCGGTCTGTCCAGCCTGAAGGATGGCGAAAGCGTTGCCGTCTTTGATGGCGGAGAAGCAGCCGGATATGCCTTATACAGAAGGACGTTTAGCTCGGACGGCGACCTAACTGGTATTGTCCTGTACCGGGTTGAAGCCGCTCCGGGACGTACCGACGCCAAGGATGTAATGACGGCCGCCTTGCACGAGATATGGCAGCCCGGCGAGACTTGCCGGCGCTCGGCCTTTAATATCCAGGCATCCAACGCGGTGCTAGTCGAGCTGCTCGCCGAGATGGGGCTTGTGACCACGATGGAGCAGGTGTTGATGGTGCGAGAGATGTAACTGGGATATGGTTAAGATCCCTAAGGGACCTTAACCATATCGAGTTGCTCCGTTTACTCCCTGTTAAGGTCCCTTAGGACCCTAACAGCCCGTTACTCCCTTCATTTTCTACTACTCTAGGCTGTCGGTTCTTAATTAAGGCCCTTTAGGGACCTTAATTAAGAAATACGTTGCCTTCAGATGTGAGTTAAGGTCCCTAAGGGACTTTAACTTACACTCTCGATTACGCAAAAAGACCCCGTCGGGGTCTTTTTCATTACTAGCCTGCCATCAAAAGTCTATAAACAATTGTCGGCAGTTGATTTGACCCTATGAGGGTCTTATTTCATGTTTAAACTACGGCTGCTAGCCTTTTTTCCGCTCCCCGTCAAGGCAATAAGTCCCTATAAGGGTCTTATCATTGCCATTCAGCACTTCGAACTTATCCATAAGACCCTCATAGGGTCTTATTTCGTGTTTAGCCTGCCTTTGCGAGCCTTTTCAGTTACCCGCAAATGCAATAAGACCCTATGAGGGTCTTATCACTGCCATTTAGCACTTCGAACTTATCAATAAGACCCCATCAGGATCTTATTCCTATCCACGCTCAGCAACCGGCCCTCTTACACAAAATGACTTAGCACAAACACCGCAGGAGAATTCCAGTAGATCGTCACTTCGTTTGTCGAGTAGCTCTCCATCACATCGGCGAAGGAAGCGGCAGGTGCTCTGCCTGCCAGATGCTCGCGGGCATAATCGTCCTGAATGCCAAGGTTTGGCCCGCCCGATACTAGCCCCGGAACCGGATCGTCCACGCCGTCGCCTTCGGATGGACGATGATGCGGATGTTTTACCGGCCGACTGCCGAATCCCGTTACATAACTGATACCCATCACATTCATCCCGAACAGGTAATGAATATGATCCAGCGCCAGCTCCGCATACGTAACTGTTCCCGCCACGCGATCAGCAATTAGCAGCAGCATCGCATGATTTAGTACCACCATATTGCTGCCCCAGTTGTACTCCTCCGGCTGTAAAGATACGCCATATCCGTCCTTCCGGCTTACAGCGGCAAGCCGCTCTGCACGTTCCAGCAGACCTGTCCGCAGCCGTTCTATAACAGCCGGTTCTCCCTTCCGTTCCGACAACAGATACGAGATTGTCCCGTAGCCGCCCATATCGGCCCAGCCCAGCTCATACTTGTCGAATTCCCGCTCCGCCAACTGAAGAAAAGCCTCTTGATACCGTTCTTCTCCGGTTGTACGATACAGCTCGGCCGCCGCCCAATACCGCTCATCGGTGTCCACCTCATCACCATATTCACCGGTTACGATCTCCGGCGGATTACGGAAGCCCGGCACCTCCGGATGCTTCTGGAGCCAATCCCATGCCCGTTCGGAGGCCGCTTTGCATTCGGCAGCAAACGCTGCATCAAAACCTTCGTACACGCGCGCCGACATCGCCATTATAGCAGCAAAGCAGCCCGTTGCCGTGGCCGATACCGGAGAAACGTACAGCTCGTCCGTATCGTCCTCCGGCATTGTATCCGGAGCAGGGAAGCGCAGCGTCGTCAGCTTGTGGAAAACGCCGCCGGACTCCGCATCCTGCATGCGGTGCATCCATTCCAGCTCATACCGGCATTCATGGAGCACATCCGGCATCACGCCGTCTGTTTCAGGCAAAGGCAGCGCACGCGCAAAAGCACCTGGATAATATTCATAAGCCAGCAGCAAATCCGCAACGGCTTTTGCACCCGGTCCCACGTATTTGCCATAGTCGCCGGCATCATGCCATCCGCCCCAAGCATCCACATGCCTCGTTTCATCTCCGTATACGATCGCAGGCGTCAGATGGCAGGCATCATGCTTCCATACTCCCGCGTACGGCTCCTCCAGCTCGATCCCGCAACGGAAATAATAAAACGCTTTCAATAATGCTTGATGAGCAGCCCTATAACCCTCATCTCCAATAACAAACCAATCCGAGACTTGCCCTTCCTCCATCTCCAGCTTATAGATCCCCGCTTGCTGCACACTCGAAAAATCCGCCCGGCAAACCTTCCTGCCGCTGGATCTGTCCTCAGTGGCAGTCCCGGTTTCCCCCGCCAACACCACTTCGCCCGTTTCCTGGCTAATCAATTTGAACGTTCCGCCTTCACCCTCTATAACAGCCGTCTTCCGGTCCAGCCTCCGAAAGCCAAGCTGGTTAACCGCAATCCTATTCCGCTTCTCCTGTTCCATGCAATCCCTCTTCTCTCAGGAAATCAATCATGCCGATACAGTATAGCTCATCCTCTCGTGAATGGGACTACCGAAACTATAGAACATCCTGCAGGATCTTCACATCTATCCATTCCAACAACGATCCCAACAGAAAAAAGGCCCTCATAGCTGAGCAGCCTTTTCATCCAATCGCTTCTATTTCCTAGCGGAACAGCACCTTGTCCACATTGTATTTCGCCCGGAATTGATTGATCAGGTAAGTCTCGTAAATTTCCCGCTCCACCGGATCTTCATTCACGTAAATCTCGATCTTGGTCACTTCGTCGCGGTAATTCTTCATTGGAGATACACTGTCTTCGAAATGCTTCTTAATGCGCGGTCTCAGCTTTCTCGCTTTGCCTACAAAGAGCACGTCTCCTTTGAAATTGTAGAAAATAAAGAAGCCGCCCTTTTCACGCGTAATCAGATGGAAATCCGTAAAGTTGTAAATATGGCTAAGCTGCGGGTTCGTCTGCTTGTAAATCGTAACGTCCGGTTCCGGAATCGTAATCGTAATCAAAAAAATTCACTTCTCTTTCCTTAGTTAGGTCTCCACCGTATTGTATCACATCTTAGGGGAACCAAGCCTTACGCAGCCCAATAATTCCTTCACGGATTTTCTGCTCGTTTAGTCCGCCAAATCCAAGCATGATGTACGAGGGCGGACATGCCTCCGGGTGCAGCCAATGCTTCCTTGGCGTATAAGCAATGACCCCATATTCCAATGCCTTCTCCACAAGCTCATCGCCGGAGCGCCCATAGACGTCAAGCAGCAGATGCATGCCCGACCGCTCTCCGATAATGCCGACATGGCTGCCAAGCTGTTCCTGAATCGTACGAAGCAGCATCCGGTGACGGGCCTGGTACAGCTTCTTCATCTTGCGGATATGGCTTTCGAAATACCCTTCCTTCATGAATCGGTACATGGCGGCCTGAATAAGCGGCGATACCGACTGGCTGTACGCTTGCAGCTTGCTTCTGAAATCTTGCGCAGCCCGTTCCGGCATCACCATATAGCTCAACCGTATTCCCGGCAGGAACGACTTCGAGAAGGTCCCCAAATAAATAACCTTGTCCCCGGTGTCCAGCGCCTTAAGCGCCGGAATAGGCTGCCCTTGATAGCGCAGCTCGCTGTCGAAATCATCCTCAACGATATAGCCGTCCCGCTCATAAGCCCATTGAAGCAGCTTGATCCGGTTGTGGACCGGCATGATCATCCCGAGGGGAAACTGATGGGAGGGCGTCACATATACCATACTCGCCGAGCTTTCCTTAAGATGATCGACCGAAATCCCGTCTTGCTCGAGCGGCATAGGAATGATCCTTCTTCCCATATTGATCAGAACCGTTCTAACCCCGTTATATCCGGGCTCCTCCATTGCAATTGACTCAGGCAAAGGCAGCAGCTGGGCCAGCAGACTAACCATCGTTTGCGTCCCGGCGCTTAAGAAAATTTGATCCGGCGCGCAGACCACCCCGCGTGACTGATACAAATAACGGGCAATCTCCGACCGGAGCCCCTTATGCCCCTGACGGTCGCCGTAGCCGTATACCTCTGTCGTACATTCCTCCAGCGCATCCACCAGGCATTTCTTCCACAGCCTCACCGGAAAATGCTCCAGCTCTACATCGCCATATTCAAAATTGATCGCGTTAGGGGGCAGCGGCTCCGCACTAGGCTTTACCTCCGATCTGGCTGGCTGTGACTCCTTAATCCCCTCAAGCCGATCAAGAGGCATGACGTATAAGCCGCTGCGAAGCCGGCTCTGAATATAGCCTTCCGCCAAAAGCTGCTGATAGGCCGTCTCGACGGTATTTTTGCTGACGGACAAATAAACGGACAGCTGCCGGATCGAAGGCAGACGGTCATTTTCGCGCAGCATGCCCAACTCGATCTGTCCTTTTATATAGGCAAATAGCTGCTGATAAAGCGGAATCTCACTCTGTTTATCCAATTCCGGCGTTAAGCTGATCATCCTGTCACCCCCATCTGTACCCCTTATTTCGAACAAAACTGTACCTTTTGACAGGGACAGATTCCTTCTACAATGATAACACAATGAACGAAAAAGAAAGGCAGTGAAGTAAAATGTTTCCCATCCGCTTGCAAAAAAGAGCCTGCACCGATGCTGGCAAAATCGAACGCTTCCTGGGGCAGGCCCGGACCGGATTTCTTGGCCTTGCCTCGGATAATGTTCCTTACGTCGTACCTTTAAACTTCGTCTGGAAGGATAACGCCATCTACTTCCACGGTGCATCCGAAGGACGAAAAATCGAAATGATTGCCGAAAACCCGGCGGCCTGCTTTTCGGTCAGCGAAGAGTACGGCACGATCGCGGATCCCACGCCTGCCCATGTGGATACCGCTTATATGAGCGCCATTATTTTCGGGACCGTCGAGAAGGTCGTTGATTGGGATGAAGCAACCGCGGCGATGCAGATCATGCTGGACAAATACGTTCCCGGTTATTTCGACCGGCCGCTTGCAAGAACCCATTTGGAACGGTACGTCTCTTCAATGGGCAGCAAAACCTCCGTATTCAAGCTGGTATCCAGCTCCATCTCCGCGAAGGAAAGCGAAGTGAATGAGGCAAAAATGTACTTCGAAGGCCGGAAAAGCCACGAAGACCGGCATTGAACACGGTCTTATCCTGCACTTAAAAAGAGGCTGTTCCCTCACGGGAGCAGCCTCTTTCACTATTAGTTCTTCAATTCCGGAATCACGTATTGCGGCTCTCTGCCGTATAACGCATCTACCAGATTGCGGGCCGCAACCATGGCCATGTCGTTCCTCGTCTTCCTGGTTGCCGAGCCGATATGCGGCAGCGTCACCACGTTATCGAGCTGAAGCAGCGGATTGTCCGGGCTGACCGGTTCCTTCTCGTACACATCGAGGCCTGCCGCATAAATGCGTTTCGTGCGCAAAGCCTCAATCAGAGCTGCTTCATCAACCGTCTCGCCGCGCGATACGTTAATAAAGATCGCGGTCCTTTTCATCCGGTTAAATTGCTCTTCGCCGATCATATGCTTAGTCTCCGGCGTAAGCGGAGTCATCAGCACGATAAAATCAGACTGCTCCAGCAGCTCGTTCAGCGCCAGGTAATTTACGCCAAGACGCTCCTCTGTCTCCGGCTTGCGGCTGCGGTTATAGTAGGAAACCTCCATATCGAAGCCGAATTTGGCGCGCTTGGCAATCTGCTCGCCAATGCGTCCCATCCCGATAATGCCAAGCTTGGCATGATGCACGTCGAGTCCGAAAAGCTGCTCGCCAACACCGCGCTGCCATCCCCCCGCACGGACGAGATTATGCAGCTCCGTTACTCTTCTAGCCGCTGCCAGCATAAGGGCAAGCGTTAAATCGGCTACCGTTTCATCCAGCACATACGGCGTATGAGTGCCGATAATGCCGCGTTTTTTCATCGCGTCCAGATCGTTATGGTTATAGCCTACCGAAATATTGCTGACCGCCCGCAGCTTTGGCGCTGCGCTTAGCAGCCGCTCGCTGATGGCATTGCCGGCCGCAAGCAGTCCTTCCGCGTCGCCGATCTTTTCGGCAAGCTCCTGTCCGGTAATCGCTCTCTCCGGGTTTTGCCACATTTCGCATTCACAATATTGGTCGAGGTATGCTTTTACCTCATCGGATACTTTGGATGATAGGTACACTTTTGGCCGCATGCCGTCATCTCCTCTCGCGTTCTGACTCTATTATACCTATGTCCCCGGCGATTTGGCGAATGGTTGCCTTTAACGCCGAAGCCCACTACAATGAAGAAGGCAACCTGTCGCCTATGGCGGCAAGTGTGCGGAATCAAACTTCAACGTAAGGTGGGACCAGCAAAGGTGGAGCCGTTTAACGAAAAAGTTGTCTATGAAAACCCTTTGTTATCCTTGCGTGTCTGGCAGCCGATCCGGAAGGATGACGATTTCACCAACTGGCATTATCACCGGCAGCTTGAGCTGCTCTATATTATAAAAGGCAGGCTGGATGTGGATGTCGAGGAAGAAAGCTACCATCTGCAGCCCGGCGACATTATTATGATCGGCGCTTCCCAGCTGCACCGCGACAAGAGTGTCGGGCATCTCGACTACATCGTCCTGCAGTTCGAGCTGGAGCCGTTTTTCGATCAAAGCACGATTGCATATATGCGTTATTTCTCCGAGACCGAGAATCCGCTCAGCATGGCCAATTATATTTTCCAAGAGAACGGCATAGTGAAGAAGCAGATCGGAGATTACATCCGCCAGCTGCATTATGAGGCGGAGCGCAAGGAGACCGGCTATGAAATCGCGGTTAGCGTGCTGATCAAGCAGATTCTGCTGACGCTGCTGCGCAACGATAACCGGAAGATGCTCGCCGAGCAGGACGACTTCGACCGTCTTCGGCTTAAGCCTGTCCTGGACTATGTCGAGAACCGGCTGACCGACCGGATTCAGGTGGAAGAAGTATGCCGGATCGCCAACATGAGCTATTACTACTTCGTCAAGTTTTTCAAGAAAACAATAGGGATGTCCTTCACGGAATTCGTCAATTACCGGAAGATCAAATGGGCGGAACGTATTCTTCTTACGAAGGATCTAAGCATTACCGAGGTCGGAGAACGGATCGGAATGCCTAACATGGCCCACTTCTATAAGATGTTCAAGAAGTACAATGACTGCTCCCCTAAGCAATTCCAGCGCAAGATGCTGGATTGGAACCGGCAATAGCGCAAACAAAAAACTCGTCCACCTTATCCCTTTGGTGTGACGAGTTTTTTTGACATGACTAATTTATAACCAACGCCGCGAATCGATTCGATCTGTACGGATTGACCAAGCTCCAGCTTCTTGCGCAGCGAGCTGACATGGACGTCAACCGTACGCTGGCCGCCGATATAATCAAAGCCCCAGACCACGTTCATCAAATCATCGCGCGTAATAACCATCCCCGGACGCTGTACGAGATACAGCAGCACTTCGAATTCCTTCGGACGAAGCGGAACGGTCTCTCCGTTCAGAATAACTTCGTATTTTTCCGGATAAATCGACAAATCTCCCACGGTAATGACTTTCTCCGACGTCTCGATCGGCACGCTGTCATCCTGCTGCGTCCGGCGCAATACCGCCGATACCCTCGCGAGGAGCTCCGCAACGCCAAACGGCTTCGTAATGTAGTCATCAGCGCCATGCTTCAGCCCTTGAACGACTTCTTCCTCCGCATTGCGGGCGGTCAAAATAATAATAGGCGTCTTAACGCCGTTCTGGCGAAGCCTTGTTAATATTTCAAAGCCGTTCAAGCCTGGCAGCATGATGTCCAAAATAATGAGATCAAAGGTGCGCTGCAAAGCGGTTTGCAGCCCGGTCGCACCATGATCAATGACAGTCGTATCGTAACCCTCTTGCGTCAGATTATACGACAAAAGTCGCGCGAGTGTCGGTTCATCCTCAATAACGAGCACTTTATGTGACATGAGTACCTCCAGCTTGTCCAGCCTGGACACAAATTTTCTACCTTAGTTTAGCACGATTTCATGAAGAATGGGTAAATTTTTCGGCCGGCTGTTATTGCTGGAGAACGGGCAGCTCAATGACAAATGTGGAACCAACACCTACGGCGCTTGTCACCGCTATTGTGCCTTTGTGCAGCTCAACCAGATGCTTGACGATCGACAGACCAAGTCCGGTGCCTCCTGAACTGCGGGATCTTGCTTTATCCACCCGATAGAACCGCTCGAAAATCCTTGGCAAATCCTTCTTCGGAATGCCAATGCCGGTATCGCTGATCTGAATCCGGATATGATCCTCATCGATGCTTTCGATATGAACCGACACTTTACCGCCTTCTGGTGTATAGTTTACGCCATTTGCGATGACATTCATCATAATTTGTCGTAAACGGTCCTCATCGGCTTCCACATACAAGCCATGCTCCATCTCCAGCTGCAGCTTGATCGACTTCTTCGCTGCCTCCGACTCCATCATCGTCACGGTCTTCGTCATGAACGAATCCATTTCCACCGGCGAGAAGTAAAGCGGAACGCGCTTCGACTCGATTTTCGACAAAGCCAGTATGTCCCCTATGAGACGGTTCAGCCTGTCGCTCTCGTCATAAATGATTTGCAGGAACGAACGCGCGGTCTCCTCATCGTTAACAGCGCCGCCAAGAAGCGTCTCGGCAAAGCCCTTTACGGCTGCGATTGGCGTCTTCAGCTCATGCGATACATTCGCCACGAATTCGCTGCGCATCCGCTCGAGGCGGCGGATCGCCGTTACGTCCGCAAGCACAAGCAGAACCCCGCCGAATTCCTGGTTCTCCTGATGAATCGGCACGAGGTTAAGCTCCAGCAAGCGTTCCTCCGGGAAGTAGAACGTAATCTCCTCGCGGATATGCTCGCGTCCTTCCAAAGCCTCTTGAATCAGTTGGGACAGCTCATATTGCTGCTTGGCTTCCGCGTAATTCCTTCCGACGAGCTCGCCGGACGAAATACCGAGCAGCTCTCCCGCACGGCGGCTCATCAGCAGAATCTTGCCGGCCGGGTCAATCATCATTACCCCGTTAATCATGTTATCCAGCACGCTCTCAAGCTGGCTTTCGTTTTGCCGGATCCGTGTCATCTGCACCTCAAGGCTTTCGGCCATGGCATTAATAGCATGACCAAGCTCGCCAACTTCATCCTGTTTCCTGACCTTCACCCTTGCTTTATAATCCATCTGCTTGATGCGTTGGGCAACCTTCGTAATTTGTTCAAGCGGACGGGTTAAGCTTAAGGCGATCCTGTAACTGATAAAAGCGGCAACGATAAACAAAATCAGCAGCCCGATAATCAATACGGTCCATAGCTGATCGATACTCTTGTCGACTTCCTTCAGACTCATCGCAAGTCGGATAACGTTAGAGTGCGGATCGGAAGGATCCACCGCTAGGGCAACGTACAATAAATTTTCCTTCAACGTATCGCTATATCGGATAGCCCGTCCAATGCCGTCTTTATGAGCCTCCACAACTTCTACCCGTGTGCTGTGGTTATCCATCGTTTCCGGAGCATGGTCCGAATCGCCAAGGACGGTACCGTCGCCTGCGATGAAGGTAACCCTTGTATCCGCATAGGTCTTAAGGTTCTCGGCTTCCTCCGTGAAATAAGGGAACAACGCCGCATTATCTCCCTGCTTCCATTCGGTCTTGGCCAGAATGATATGCATCTCGCGGATCATATTGTCCTCAAGCGCATTAATATGGTTATCCTTAAACGTCTTTGCCATGAAGAGACCGGCTGCGGTTACGGATAACGCAAGGATGATGATCATGGTTAACGTTAATCGGTTGCGAAAGCTGTTCATGGCCTTTCATCTCCAATATGCCTATTTGTCACTCGTTTTATCGTACATGCCGTCATGCGGCTTCGCCAGTCTTGTTTTTGTTAAGTTTTTGTAAAACAAAATGATGTACTGTCGCCAGCGGCTGCTGCACAAGGATAGACAGTACAACCGGTACGGCAGCCAGCGGGCTGAAGTAGCCCAGCGCAAGCACGATGCCAAGCGAAATATTCCGCATGCCCGTCGCATAGGATACGGTTACCTGTACTTCTTTGCCGCCGAATTTCGCCGTTCCGAGGAACCCTACCGCATAACATACCCCCACCAGAACAATAACAAGCGGGATCAGTTTCAGCATATCGTGCTTCAGCTGGTCAACATACGGCGCAATTGCGGAAGCGTTCAGGGCGACCACCGCAACAAAGCAAAGTTTCGAGATTGGCATCGCAACGGGCTTCACCTTCTCCTGAATCCGTCCCTTGCTCAGCTCATACAGAGCTACGCCAATGATAGTCGGCAGAACAACGATAACAAACAAGTCGAACATAATTGGGCCAATCGCAATATCAACGGAGGTATTAAAAAATAAATGAATGCCGTAAGGTACAACAAGCGGACTTAACGCGGAGTCCAGCACGACCATCGCAAGCACAAGCGGCACGCTGCCGCCTGACATCCCGACCCACAGAACGGTGGATACGCCAAGCGGAATGATCGTAAAGAGCACAAGCCCGACCACATAAGGCGAGGACGCTCCAAACCATAACGAGCCAAGCCCGTAGGCGACCAGCGGAGACAATAGATGCGCCAATATCAGCGTCCATACCAGAATGCCGGGCTTTTTGACCACCTCGTATAAATGCCGGAGTCCGCAGCCAATGCCCATCGTCAAGGTCACGTAAGCGAACAGATACGGAACGGCATCCACCATCGGAGCAAGCGTATCGGCAAAAAGAAAACCCAGGACAAGCGATCCCGGGATCAGCAGAAACATCCATCGTTCAAAGAAATAATTAAACCGAAGTCCAAATTCCCTCGTAAGCCATCCCTCGTTTCTATATGATTTCGATCAACATTATAGCCCTTATAATAGCACACTCCATGAAAGATAACTGCCCGAAAACAAAGAAAGACAACCGAGCATTCCGGCTGCCTCACTTATACTTTTCCTCATTTCTTATCCCCTGTTTCACCTTGATCCTGTGAGCTAGCGGCCGGCAGACAGATATGGATCGTAGTCCCTTTGCCTTCCGTGCTTGTGATATCAAGCGTTCCGCCATGCGAATGTATGATTTGCTGGGTGGCCATCATGCCAAGACCCGTTCCATTCTCTTTAGTTGTATAAAAGGGAGAGCCGATCTTCGCGATAAGCTCCTGCGGAATGCCTTTTCCCGTATCGGACACCTGAATGACCAGCGTTTCCTGATTCGGACAGCAGGCTTGGATATCGATGACTCCGCCGTCTGGCATGGCTTCCATCGCGTTTTTAATCAGATTGATAAATACTTGCTTCAATTGCGCTGCCACGCAACGGATTGCCGGCAGACCATCCAGACCCGATATTCGGATTTCCACGTTATTCATTAAAGCCTGGGAGCTCATTAGCATGTAAACATCCTGAATAATCTGGCAAATTCGTTCATCCTTGAATTCCTGAGCCTGCGGCTTGGCCAGGTATAACAGCTCGCTCGTAATCAGCTCAATTCTTCGCAGCTCGTCCTTCATAATCGTAAAATAATTTTCGTTAACGCCGGATACGGCCTGCTCTATGAGATGAACAAAACCTTTCAGCGAAGTAAGCGGGTTCCTTATTTCATGAGCAATGGAAGCTGCAAGCTGGCCGACTGCCGTCAATTTTTCCGCTTCCAGCAGCTTTGTTTTGTTATGTTTCTCCTGCATAATGTTTTTGGCAACGCCAAATACTCCTACGGATTCGTTATTGACGATGATCGGCATATTCGTTACTTTTACGTCAATAACTTTACCGCTCTTGTGAATCGCCTTTGTTTCATAATGCTGCGTCATTCCCTTTGCTGCCAGCTTGAAGAGACTTTTTGTCTTCTCCAGCTCCTCCGCGGGAATGAGCGGGATATAGGACATCTTCAAAAATTCATCCGCCCTATAGCCTAACAGCTGCTCCATTGCCGGATTGACGCTTAGATAATTCCCTTCCAGATCAAAGGCAAATACCGCATCCGGATTATATTTGAAGAGCGACTCGTAGTGCTGCTCCTTCAGCAGAGACAAGCCTTTTTTCTTCGTAATATCATGCAAATATACGGAAAGACCACTCTCGGAAGGATAAGCTTTTACCTCCAGCCACATCGAGATGGGCGGACAGTAAGCTTCAAATTCGACCCGAACCTGCTCCTGCACCGCTTTAAGGTAATGCTCGTAGAAAATGCTATAAACCTCTTTTGGATACGCACTCCATATGCATTTGCCAATCGCTTCTTCCGGCGTGCAAGAAAACAATTTGGCTGCTTCTTTATTCATGTATGTAAATTCCCAGGAGTTATTGAGAGCAAAGATGGCATCTGTTATTCGATTAAGAACCTCGCTTCGTTCAACATAATGGCTCATATTTCCTACTCCTTGTGCGAAAATAATTTACCCATAGTAAAAAACCTAAATATGAGCCGCATGTTGCAGCTTTTATTTAGGCTGATGTCCAGCGATCGATCTGGTTCATTACCGCCAATTATTGATTCGGATTTAAAATGAACACCATGACGCTTTTATCCAGATGGAAATCCCAGTCAACAAACAGATCCATAACCTTTGCGTTTAAAAACTCCTGAAAATGACCGTTGTTATGCAGATGCCCTTTTTCAAGATTGCGCTTGGCCAGTCTCAAGCTTTCTTCATGTCCGATCCGGATCAATTCTTTCTCGATGCTGATCAGAATTCCCACCCGAATAACGAGTAGAGTTCTATCATTGATCAGGCAAGAATACAATTCGTCCGGGCGTTTCTGAACCTGCTGGCTGATTAGACTGATTTCGTGCTGAAGCTCATCTTTCCCCGTATATTCGCAACCGAGCAAAGGTTGGCCTTGGGCATCCCGGCCCTCAACGCCAACCATAACACCGGAATGATTGTGCAGGCCCCAGTCATAATAAAATTCCTGAATATCCATGCCTGCTAGCAGCAGCAGGTAGGCTTTGATCTCGGGAATCAACGATTTCATTAATAGGTCTCTGGTCGATTGAATCGAGTGGATTTGATCTTGCTCAAGAAGAATCTTCTCTGTCGGCGACAAGAAGTTTCTAAGATATAAAACGACAAACGGCCGATTGATGCTAACATAAATGGACTGCGGTCCTCTCCCGAAAGCTTCTCTCAGCAATCTGCCAACGTAGCTCGCTATTTCGGCTTGAGCCTCTTTTTCCAAGATCATTCATCCTTAATTTAGGCAAAAGCATTATTTCTTTCGCCCCAGATTTATTGTAGTAATATATTCGGAATAACTCAACCGAAACTTTACCTATTATTTGCCTTTGTCCGCATCTTATCCGTTTATTCATTAGGGTTCGGATTTAGAATAAAGACGATAACGCTTTTATCCTCATGGAAATCCCAATCTACAAACACGTCTAAAATCTGCGATTTGATGATCTCCTGGAAGCGGCTGCTGTTAATCAAATAGCTTTTTTCTAGGTTACGTTCCGCGAGCTTCAGGCTTTCTTCGAAACCAAGGCGGATCAACTCCTTGCCGATGCTGATCAGGATTCCCCTTCTGACGACCAGGAGTGTCCGATCATTGATCATGTATGAATAAGTTTCATCCGGCTTCTTTTGGATTTGGTGACTTATGCGATCGATCTCATCGTGCAGCTCCTCTTTCCCCGTATACCGTTCCTGCGGTCTGAAACCGAGAGAATCATCCTCCGCTTCAATGCCAACAAGCATGCCGGAATGATTATGAAATCCCCAGTCATAATAAAACTCCCTGATGTTCATACCCGCAAGCAGGAGGAGGTAGGCTTTTATTTCCGGCATCAGCGATTTCATGACGAGATCACGGGTATGCTGCACGGAATTCACCTGGTCCTGCTGAAGAAGAATCTTTTCGGTTGGCGATAAGAAATTCCTCAAGTAGATCACAATAAACGGGCGGCTGATATTAACAAAAATCGATTGCGGGCCTTTTCCAAAAGCTTCTCGCAGTAGTCTTCCAATGTGACTCGCAACTTCCTTTTGAATTTGCTTTTCATTCTTTTCCAAAAAATCCATCCTTAGTTTTAGGTATACCTGCTCTTTTACCTTCAATATGTAATTCTAATAGGGACAAAAAAAGCCTAAATAAAAGTTGTAAGAAACCAACTCTTATTTAGGCTTATGTCCAGCTCCATCTCTGGTTCATTAATGCCGAATTAGTCGTTAACCGTTAAAAAGCAATTTAAAAAGGCAAAAGCGTTATTTCCTTTACCCAAGGACTATTTTAATAATTTTTTTAAATTTAAACAAGAAAAATATTTAAATAAGTTAAGTCAACAAGGCTATTGGGCTATTGTTTTCCGTTTATTATCTTAGTTACCTCTTCGGTGATCGAATCGCCGCCAAGCTCCTTCCACTTCAGGAGGAAATCATCAAACGCATCGACCGGTTTGTCTCCAACAATGATCTGCAAATACGTGTCGTTCTCCAGCTTCTGAAGAGCATACCATTTCATGTCCATCGTTGGCGTCGTCCCGTAATAGAGGCTTCGCACCTTCATCATCGACGCCCCCTCAAGCGCTTCGCCTCCTATTAAATAGGATTGGGAAGTTTTCCACGCATCCAGATTTTTCTTCGGATTTTCCTTCTCCTCCTCCAAACGCAATGCTGCCCCTTCCCGTATGGCCGTAAACCATTCGCCTCCTCTTACCGCGAGGCTAACGAAACTACCTATCGTTATTTCGCCTAATTTTGCTGTTTCCCATTTCTAACGAAACGTAGTAACGCTATTGGGCTGCATTTGGTCATCTGGCTGGCTTTTTCAAGCTAATAGCGTGTCTGCGTTTCGTTAGAATTCCGAATGCCCTCTTTTCGGGCAAATAAGGATACGTCGTTTCGTTAGGATTTACCGCATGTATGTGGGAGTCTGCTGAATTATGGTAGGATATAGTAAAACAAACATAGCTGCACGGGGATTAGAGAGGAGTTTGCGAAACGGATGGAAAGTCATTTTTTTGCCTATATGTACCGCCTGAAATATATTGAACGCTGGAGTCTGATGCGAAATACGACCAAGGAGACCGTCGCGGAGCATTCCTTCCACGTGGCGCTGCTTGCCCATATGCTATGCGAGATCGGCAACAGCTTCTTCGGCCGCAGCTATAATGTGGACCGCGCCGTAACGCTGTCCTTGTTCCATGATGCGACCGAGGTCTTTACCGGCGATATCCCGACTCCCGTGAAGCATCATAATCCGAAAATGCTCGCAAGCTTCCGAGAGATTGAAGCAATGGCCGCGGAGCGGCTGCTTGGCATGGTGCCGGAACCACTTCAAGCCTCGTATGCCCCGCTTCTCGGCAAGCCGGGAAGCACGTTGTCCGAAGAAGACCAGCTGCTCCACAAAATCGTAAAAGCCGCAGACCTGCTTGACGCTTACTTGAAATGCCTGACCGAGGTATCCACCGGAAACCGGGAATTTCTCGTGGCCAAAGGGCAGACGGAAGCTGCCATCGAGCAGCTCGGGCTGCCGGAGACGGAGTGGTTCCTCGCTCATATGGCGCCAAGCCTTGGCATGACGCTGGATGAATTATCGTAAAGAGCAGGTTCTCTGCTCTTTACGATTAATTGCACAAGAAAAAGAGCAATGTTTAATGGTTCGGGGGAGCGGCTTATACTGGCTCGCTGCTGCCGTATCTCTATTCCTGGGGTTCTATCTTACCGAAAGCTGCGAGATTCATGGTGGGATACTTACGAAATCTACGCTATTCTTTTTCAAGAAAAGCCTTGCAATCATAAAATCAAGCTAAAAGAAAAAGAGATCAAGCAGTATCTGCACGGAAACTGATTAATCAAGGCTGGTGAGTCTAATGTCCATTCAAAGCACGATGGAGCACATTAAGAGAGAGCTTAATAAAATACTGGATGATTACGAGTATTGGTTTGCTGCTCCGGAAGCTTTGCAAAACTACCAGCCTCGCGAAGGATGGAGCATCGCTCAGGTTTTGGAGCATGTCACTCTTACGAACCATTTTCTGCTAATCCTCATTCGAAAAGGAAAAAACAAAGCCCTTATGCTGGCCGCCAAATCCAATCTGGAAGATGCGCTGAAGCATTATCAAGATAATCTGGGAGATTTGGATCAGATCGCGGAACACAAATCTTTCCAATGGATCAGGCCGGAGCATATGGAACCAAAGAGAGAAATGCCGCTCGATCAGGTTCATGCCTTGCTAGAAAGTCAGGTAGGAGAATGCCTGGGGATTCTGGAAGAATTAAGCAATGGCGAAGGAATCTTGTATAAAACAATGATGAGCGTGAATAACTTAGGCAAAATCGATGTGTACCAGTACATCTATTTCTTGGTGCTTCACGCCAAGCGGCATATTGCCCAAATGCAACGGGTAAAAGCGGAATACGACGGATTATAAAAAAAAATCGGCCTCCTAAGGAGACCGATTTTCTTACCACATTAGAATTTAATAGTTTCGTTTTCTCATATTTCCTGCCATAGCCGCTTCACGTTATCCATGGCAATGCGGGAGGCCATGCGGCACTCCTCCATTCCTTCGAATTCGACAGTCAGATAGCCATCGTAACCAGATTGCTTGATCAGACGGAAGATTCGCCGGAGGTCGAGATCGCCGTGGCCGGCAATCGCGCCGCGCAAATGCGTGCCATGGGCTGACTTGAACCAATCGCCGCCGCCCGGTGACTCGTCGCTAGGCCGGATATAGAAGTCTTTAATATGGATAAGCGAAGCATACGGCAAGCTGCGGCTCACGCCAACGAGGGGATTCTCGTCGACGCAGAGGAAGTTGCCAACGTCGAGCGTCGTCTTGAAGTTCAGGCGGTTCACCTCATGCAGGACGCGTAACACGCGGTCGCTTGCCTGTACGCTGAAGCCATGATTTTCGATGGTTGTCGTAATGCCGTATGCTGCGGCGTAATCGGCGATCAGCCGGCTTCCCCTGACCATGTGGTGCAAATTCTCCTCGAACCATTGAATCGTCATGCTCTCCGGCGGAAGCGTAAACGCCGTCACGTCATGACGCATGTGCTTCATGCCGAGCCTGTTTACCAGATCGACATGATCCTTAACCCGCGCGACCTCGGCCTGGAACGCTTCCTCGCTGTCCTGCACGAAGTTGGCCGGCATCGAATAGTTGGACAGCTCGATTCCCGCTACCTTCGCCTTCTCCCGCACGGCGTCCGCAAGCTCCGGCTGATCGACAAGCGTAAAGCCGTATGGCACGATTTCCATATGCTCCCCGCCGTTCCCGGCAATCCATTCCACAACGTCAAGAACCGACATGTCCCCTGCCTTAAGCGCGGGAAGCAGACTGTATGTACTTAATCCAACCTTCATAACATCTCCCCATCTCCCCGAAATCCGTCTTGTATGGCATTAAGCAGCCGGCGAGTCCGGTCACAGCCGAATTCCCAGAACATCAGACCGCCTAATCCGCTAGCTTTCACGTAATCGCACTTGTGCCGGATCGATTCCTCATCGTCGTAAGAGATAAAGCTTGAACCGTTAAACAGATATGGCGCGCGAGCTTCCTCGTCCCAGTAACGAACAAAGCCGTTTTTGCCAATGTATTCCGCAGTTAAAGCCGTGAAGTCCGGACCGTACCCGCCAACGCTGCCGGCCATCTGGTGAAGCCCGCGGTTCCGGTCTGGCACCTGGTTCCACATCCGGGAATAGAAGGCTGCGCCGATAACAATCTTCTCCTTCGGCACTCCGGCGCGAACGAACAGATTGACGGAAGCGTCCGTACTGATCCTGAACAAGTCTCCGGTCGGCGTATACAGGTTGGTATGATGACCGGTCAGCACCTGGAATCCGCCGCGCATATCGTAGGTCATGAGCTGAATCAGATCCAGGTATTTCTGTGCCTGATCCATCTCGGTTCCGTCAATGTAATATTGGTCGGCTCCAGCAGCGATCGTAAGCAGATAATGCCGGCCGTCCAGCTCCCCTAGCTTATCCAGCGCTTCCCGGATGGCGGCGAGCAGCAGCGTAAAGTTCGTGCGGTCCTCCGGGCTAGCCCCGATTCCGGCTTCCCCATAACAGGGATACTCCCAATCCAGGTCAATCCCGTCAAAAGGATGCTCGATCACCGCGCGAACCGCCGATTCCGCCATAAGGTTTCTTCCCTCTTCCGTCGACGCCGCTTCCGAGAAGCCTCCGGCGCTCCAGCCGCCGACGGAGAGCAGGATATTCAACTGCGGGCGCTCCTTCTTAATCCGCGTGAGCTCGTCCAGATGGCGCAAATGATCGGTTGAGATGGCATCGCTCTTGACATGGCCAAACGCGACATTCAGATGCGTAAGCTTCGCCAAGTCTTCCCCGGTCAGCTCGGCAAGATTGTTATCGCTCGCATAACCGGCGACCACGTAGTTCTGCTGTGTCATTTAAGATTCGCTCCCTTTCGCTGGCGTTGATTCGTTGGTCTGCCTTACGGCAGCCAGCGCTTGCCATGCTTCCTTGCCCATTCCGATCTTATAGCCCGACGCGGCATAACGAATACGGTCTTTGCCATCGAGCACAAACAAATGCGGGTAACCCGCCTCGCGCACTGCCGCTGGCGGCAGCTGGATCTGTGAGCGATCCCTCGCGAATCTGACCTCTGACGGTAATTGCGCGTATTGCGCAGGATCAAACGAAGAGGTCCATTCCGCATCGCCGATGATGAGCAGGATCACTCCCCCAAGCTTGGCCGAGGAAACGGCCAGCTCCCCTAACTCGCGAAGCAAATGCTTCGTTGGTTCGCGCTCCGGCTCGATCCAAGCAACGATTGCGCCATTCTCCATGATCTGTTCGCCTATCGTCATTACCGCGCCGTCCAATCCTTCGAGCGGCCTCGCCCGGTCCATTACGCCTAACACCGGAAGTTCGCGGAAAGCCTCACGATACGTAAGCCGAACATCCGTATTCACGCCCGCATGTACGCGGAAATAGGAAAACCGCGCCAATACCGAGCCGTCCCGAAGTCGCATGCCCGTCGTAAGCCGGTACGAACCCGGCTCTGCCTCAAGCAGCTTGCCGTACACATCGCCAAATTTATCCGGATAGACTAACGTTTTGTAGAACCCGTTCTCTTCCAGTCGGGCCACCGTGAAATTCTCGGCATACGACGGCTCAGGCGCATCCTCCGTTTCTTCGGGATCGCGTTGCAGCCGAATGCTGCCCTTTCCCCCGATCGAAGACGGAGACAAATTCGCGCCTTGCATCGCGTCCCGCCATTCGCCGCCAGTCATGTATTGCGGGGTTAACTCATGCGGATGCAGCCGCGCCGGGATGCCTAAACTTCGGCATACGGCTACGAATAGAATGTTCAGCGATTCCAGATCTCCCCATTGCAGCTTAAACGTGCCCACCGGATTGCCTTTCCCCTTCAGATTCGGAAGGTCCTCCCACTCTCCATGCCTTTCGCTTAGCCAACGCGCCAGCGCAGACGGGTCCGACCGGAAGGCTTCCTGTTCCGGCTCCGTAAACGCCGATTGGAAAAACTGCCGGTACGGCACGATCATCTCGTTCAGCACGCGCGGACAAAGCACGTACCGTTCAAACTCGTCGTCCGGCAGGCTGCCGCAAGCGGCAAGCGAACCGAACAAATGATCGTCCAGCGTGTCCTTTCGCGCATCGATCCAATCTTTCTCGCGAAGGCTCTCCAAAAGACGTAGCGGCCACTGCCCGTGTTCAGCCGTCCGCTCCCGCAGGAAAGACGAGATTTCGCGGAAGTTCCCGCGCGAGCGGCTCAGAATGCTCCACACTCGTTCCCCAGGAAGCCCTAGCGAAGCGGCCAATTCTTCGGCATCTTGCTTGCTTGCGAACGTGCTTTCATAGACCGCGCGAAGCCTCGCCCCTTCTTCAAGCCGGCAAGAATGCCTGCTTTCCCGCTCGCCGGACAAGGGTTCCGCCGGTTCGCCTTCGCCCTCCGGCGGGGGAACCATATCAAGATCCAAGATGCCTTCCGGCTGCCCCGTTCGATCCAAAACCAACTCATGGAGGTTATCCCCATAAGCGTCCAGCTTAATCTCGCCCCATCGGCCGTTCCAAGCACCGCGGACCAGCAGATCGCCATATCCGGTCTTGAAGCTGACTTCTCCCCGTTCATCCGCAAATAACGTAGCGATTGGATAAAATTCCGCCATATTGTAGAGCTCGAAGCGCACTTCGGCACCCGGGACCGGGTTGCCGGCACCGTCTTTCACCGATAGTTCAACGGTACGCGTCGAGGCGTAGTTTTCGAGAAGATTGATTTCCGTGAACCAATCGCTTGCTACCGTAATATCCTCCGGACCCGGATAGTCGGCCAGGATGCGCGTATTCAGAAGCATCGCCCGGCGGGCCGGCGGGCCGAACCACCCTTGGTCGAGCCGAGCTTCCGGCTCGCAGGCGCCGAGGAAATGCCATTTTCCGTCGGCCCAAGCCTCTACCCAGGCATGATTATCGTCGCAATGCGCCCATCGCGGCGTGTAAACCTGGCGGGCGGGAATGCCAATGCTGCGCAGCGCCGCGACCGCCAGCGTCGACTCCTCGCCGCAGCGGCCCCTTGCGCTCTTGATCATCGTAAGCGGCGACATCGTTCTCAAATCGCTGCCGATATAGGCAGCCTTCTCGTGACACCAATAATTCGTCTCCAGAATGGCCTCTTCCATCGTCAGCGACTTTATGCGATAGGCTAGCTCATTGAACAAAATGCCGCGGTGATCCTCGATATTTTCCGTATTGACCCGGTAAGGAAGAACATAATGCAAGAACAGGGAGTCGGGCACCCGATCGCCCCAAGGGACGAGCCGGCGGATCGCCAGCGTACTCCGTACATGGCTTAAGAACAAGGCTCCGTCATAATCGGCAAGATCGTTAACCGGCATATAGGCAAACAAATATTTGAGCGCCCAGCTCTCTTCCTCCGTCAGTTCCTCCCGAAACACATCGAACAGCTCGTGTTCCCTGGCCTGCGCCAGCTGGCTTTTTCTACGGAATTTGCTCTCGATCATATCCCGCTCCGCCCGGTTCAGCGAAAACGGCGAAGTCCAAGTCGTCATGGTCCCAATCTCTCCTTCCACAGCTTTCCGTCCTCGCGAATGCACCACAGTGACATTCCATCCTCCGACAAGGCCGAGATCTGAAACAGGCTGCGCGTCGTCTCGACGGCTGCTTCGACGGACCACTCATCGCCATCCATTAACCGCTTCGCATCGGATTCATACCTGCCTTCAGCCGCGTAATGGTTGCGCTGGCGGTAATACAGCTTCCTCAGCTCCCACTTGATCCGCTCGTCCTCCGGAATAACAAAAGAATGCGGACCGTCATCGCCGGAAAACACCACATAGCCCCACAATTCCGGGTAATGCATGTTCACAATGCCCATCGGCGACCACACCCAGTTGTCCTCCGGATAGGGCTTGCCGATCTTCGGATTGATAACCTTGCGGTAGCCGCCTTCCGTCTGCTCCGCTTGCCATTCCACTCTGGAGAAGTTGATGCGCCAGAACTCCCCGATCAGCGGCGGCCTGCTCTCCGCCGCGCACTCCCGCAAGCTGGCCCAAGGGATAGCGATTTCCACGCTCCACATACGGTTATCCGCTGCGGGATTGTTCAGCTCTCCTTCAATGTAAACGGCGCTCCGGAGTCCGGCGATATCCCAGCCGTTTACCGGCGGTCCGCCGTCGCGGTACGGCTTGACGAGAAGCAGATCCCAAACCGTATTCAGCGCATTGATCTCGATCTCGTAATAACCATGCGTGTCCCCGTCCGGGTCGATAAAAATTTCAAAATCGTTATCGTAAAAAATAACCGAATCCCGCTCGGTGAGCGTTGCCCAGATCTGATCCTCGAGCAGCTCCGCTCCGACATACAAATATTCGTCATCCCACAGCATTTTGACGCGAGTCCGCTTCGCCGGCTTGGGACGAACATCCCCTTCGATATCCGTAAAATCTTCGGTCCAGTCCGCCGCTTCCCAGAAAGGCTTGTTCAAGCATCCGTCAAGCATGAGCGGCCCTGTGGCACGCCGGCAAATATAATGCCTTGGCCCGTACTCGATTACCGGCTCCGGCACTCCGCTAAGCATCATGTCCTGTCCCCCAATCTCTTTCTTCTGGCTAGTTATGGGTCACCACGGCTCCCGCGCCTCCGTAAAACTTCACTTCGTCGCCAAATTCCAGCTTCAGCACCGTAACGTGCTCATGCGTGTCTTCCGCCGTCAGCCCTATCCAGGTCGTCCCGGGAATATCGAACCAAGGAACTCCTCCATGGATGTGATGCGACAGTTCTTTTCCCGAATGCAGAACGGTAATCCGCTTAATCGGATTGCATAACCCTTTCAGGCAAATATGCTCCTTCGGATTGTCATAGACGAACAGGTAGAGCGTCTTCTTATCCGGGGTCAACGTGCTTCCGCCCAAGTAATAACGCGTCATGATGCCTTCCCTCGTTCCGTAAACAGCCTCCGCATGCTGACGGATCCATTCGCCGAGGCCAAGCAAAATATCTTCCTGACGTTTGTCGATCGTTCCGTCCTCCCGCGGCCCGATGTCCAGCAGCATATTTCCGCCCATGGAGATACAGTCGCAGAACATCCGGATAATCATGCCAAGCGATTTATAACGGTTGTCCGTCGGCACATAACCCCACGAGCCGTTAATCGTCGTGCAAAATTCCCAAGGCCCTTCCGGTCTCGTAATGGGAAGTCCTTGCTCCGGCGTCTTGTAATCGCCATGTCCCTGCAGCCGCGAGTTGACGATTACATCCGGATTAAACGACTTTAGGTACTGCTTGAACGCCGGCAAATTCCACTGGTCGGCGCTCCGCTCCCAATCCCCGTCGAACCACAGCAGATCTACCCGGCCGTAATTCGTCAGCAGCTCCCGAAGCTGGCCGTCGTTGAATTGCAGGAATCGCTGCCATCTGTCCCCGTCCTCGATACCGTCTGCCGGACTGGAAAAACGGTTGACTTGGCTTAGATCCTCGGGAATCCTGCCGTCCTGATAGACGCTTGGATAATCCGGATGCGACCAATCGATCAGCGAGTAGTACAGACCAAGCCGAATATCCCGCTTCGCAATCGCGTCCGCGAATGGCTTGACCAAATCCCGGCCTGCCGGCGTCTTCTTCACGACATTCAGGTCGCTAAGCCGCGTGTCCCACAATGCTACGCCGTCGTGATGCTTCGTCGTCAGAACGGCGTACCTCGCTCCCGACTTCTCGATCAGATCGGCCCACCCTTCCGCGTCAAAGCTTGAAGCCGTAAACCCGCTTAGCTGCTTCATATATTGCTCATACGTCATGTTCCCGTTGTAAAAGGACCATGATTCCGCCACGCCGTCAACCGCATAGATTCCGTAGTGAATGAATATGCCCAGCTTTGCGTCTTCGAACCATCTCTGCATCCCGAATCATTCCTTTCAAGCGATAGTTACGCATGAATCCGGAAGACATGCGCGATTGGCGTCTCCTTAGCGGAGCGCTCCGAATCCGGCAGACGAACGGCAATCCCGCTTTCGGTACGGCGATAGTCAAGCCGCTCCTCACCGCCAACCAGATCGATACTTCCGGCTTCTCCGCTCCAAGGAAGATGAATCTCCTCCCGAACCGGCTCGCTTGCGTCCTTGTATAGGTAAAACGCATAAACGACGCCGTTTTTCTGCGTGAAGCATGTATTTCCCTCCGAATACGGCTCGCAGACCCTAGTGCCGTAGATCGCTTCACCGTATACGTTCAGCCATTTCCCCATTCCTTTCATGCGGGCGATCGCCGTCTCCGACAATCTGCCATCCGGCTGAGGGCCAATGTTAAGCGCCAGGTTGCCGCCTTTTGCTACGATTTCGATGAGCAGCTGGATAAGCTGACGGACCGATTTGTAACGGTCCTCGTAACGGAAAGAAAACGACGTGCCCATCGTAATGCAGCTTTCCCATGGCACATGCAGCGCCCGTTCCGGCAGCGTCTGCTCCGGCGTGATCAGGTTCTCGTAAGGTCCTCCGACGGTCCGGTCCGCCGAGAGCAACCAAGGCTGGATTTCGCGCGCCTTCTCGACCACTTCTCCCAGCCGAATATTTTGTTTGCGGTAATCGTTCACCCAGCCGGCGTCCAGCCACAGCACGTCGATCCGGCCGTAATTCGTCATCAGCTCCATGATCTGCTCATGCGTAAATTGAACGAATTTCTCCCATAGCCACGGGTATTCCGTAGGATCGTAGCTCGGTCCCCTGGACGTCTTCGTATCCGGCCGTATTCCCGGCGTCCAATAATAGGGAGAATGCCAATCCGCTTTGGAGAAATAGGCGGAGATGCCAAGCCCCTTGTCCCGGAACGAGTTGAACAGGTGCTTCACGATATCCGCGTGCTTATGCGTATGGAACGGACATTCTTGTCCCGTAATGCGATAATCGGTCGTGCGCGTATCCCACATGCAGAACCCGTCATGGTGCTTGGTGGTGAAGTTCAAATATTTGAAGCCGTTCTCCGCCGCAAGCTCGGCCCACAGCTCGGGTTGGAAACGAAGCGGATTAAACGTCTTGTTCAAGGCAAAATATTGCCGCTTCAGCTCTTCCGAATCGATATCCCAATCAATGCCGTCCCGGGACCAGTCCCCATCCTCGTCGCTTAAGGCCCAAGATTCAACCAGGCCTAGCTGGGAGTAAGGCCCCCAGTGCATCATTAAGCCAAGCTTCTGATCCTTGAACCATTCGAGCCGCTCAAGCAGCAGAGGATCCTCAGGCTTAACCCAGCTTTCCTCGCTGCTGTAGTTATGTACCCCTTGTTCGACCGCTTCTTCCTCTAAGGCAATTGCCTGTTCCTTCTCACTCATCCTAATTCCTCCTAAAAAACCATTCTTTCAATCCGGTTAACGTTGTATAATAGATTTAATTTTCAGATATTTAAGATTTGTAAAAGAGATAGATAACCGTTGTCAGGGGGCGTACCATTTGAACCGGAACTATTTCAAGTCCAAGCTTTTTCTGAAATACACTTGGTCCTACTTATTCATCTTGTTGATTCCTTTAATTTTTACGTCGATCTTTATTTATGAAAACGCTTCGCACCGCCTTCGTTCCGAAATCGAACGCTCCCATCTCGACCAATTGACGCAAGCCGAAACGATCATCGACGGGCGAATGAAGGAACTAAGCGAGATTGCGGTCCGCATCTCGTACGACCACAGACTTGCCTCTTACCTCGTGCACGATCCGATTCATAGCGGAGAAGCTATTGAAGCTCTGGATCAATACAAGGCGACAAGCTCGATTATCGGGGAGCTGTACTTGTATTTCCACAAGGACGACCGCATCTACTCCAGTGAAGGGATGAACCACTTCGACGTATTCACGAACAATCTTCTGTTTCAGAATTGGGATAAAAACGCGGTATACCAGGATTTGAACGACGTCAAGTTTCCGACGATGCGGCCTGCCGATATCGCTAGCAACTCTTCCGGCCGGAAACAATCGATGCTCGCCTATCTGATCCCGATCAAACCCAATAATCCGAATCCGTACGGAACGGTTATGTATTTGATCCAGAAATCCGAGCTGACGAGCCTCATCGATTCCATTCTAGGTAACTATCAAGGCCAAACCTATATTCTCGATAACCAGGGTCAAATTCTGGTAGATAATCTCCAAGGCGAGACGTTATCGGATACGGATACCCGTTCTTTGTTCGGTCATTTAACACCGGGCATTCAAAAGCATGTCCTGAACGGCAAGGAGCATTCGATCGTTTCCGTTCAATCGCCGGTCAACGGCTGGACCTACGTGACCATCATGCCAAGCGAGCAATTCTTCAGCAGCGTCCTGCATGTGCGAAGCTTCATCATTATGCTGCTTATCTTTGTTGTGGCCGCCGGCGCGGCAATCGCGCTACTCTTGGCCCGAATGCAATACCAGCCGATTTCGACGCTGGTTGAGTTCGCGGCATCCAAGAGCTGGAAGCCTGCGAGCCGTCCCGGCGAGTCCCGCAACGAATTAGACCGAATCCGGACAACGCTGCTGGAATACAGTGCCAGAGTCGACCTGCAAGAGCCGTTCGCCCGCCATCATCTGCTCTCCATGCTGCTCCGGTTCGGCAGCTCCCGAATTCTGACGCCGGAGCTAAGAGAGGTACTGGATCTAAGGTTCGACCGCTCCCTCCACTTCGTTATGGTCATTGGTTGGATCAGCAATGAGAAAAACGGCGTGTTGGAGCATCAGGAGATACTGGAGCTGTTAACGCACATTAAATTACCGAATCTGAACAGTCACGGGTACGGCGTTGAGCTGTCCCAATTAGGCCAGATTGGCGTCCTGGTCAGCTTCGATCCGGATGAGGCTGCAGACGAATTCGAACACAAGCAGCTTATCGTTGAAGCCTTGCGAAGTCATTTGCTGGAATCTTGCCAGATTCAGCCGGTCATTGGCGTCGGCACGAGTTATCCCGGTCCGGATGGGCTGAATCAGAGCTATATCGAAGCGTGTTCAGCCTACGACCTGAGGGTGTCCTCGAGCGCCGGTTCGGTGAATTATTTCGAGAAACAATCGGTTGCAACGGATCAAACCTTCTGGATTCCCAACAATACATTGTTAAAGCTCTCCCAGAGCTTAAAGCAAGGCAGCTTTGAAGTAGCTTCGCAAATGATCCAGTCGGCCATCCTGAGCTTAAGGCAGTCCGAGCTGTCCACGCTGCTCATCCGCTGCATCGGCATCGATCTTTTGAATACCATTCTGAAGACCGCGTCCGAACTCGAGAACCAGCGGCTGATTCAAGAAATTGCGCCGCAGATGATATCGGGCCAATCGCTAGACGAGCTGGAACGCAATCTCCTACATTTAGCTTCCCGGCTATGCGAGCAGGTGGAGCAAGCCAACCAGAAGGAAGAACAATCGCTTACCGACCGGATGATCGCTTACATTGAAGAACATTTTGCGGACAATGCCCTTAGCCTCGAGACGGTCGCTTCCGAATTCAGCCTGTCTCCGTCCCACGTCAGCCGCTCCTTCAAGGAGAAGATGGGCGTGAACTTCGTCCAATACATCTGGCAGAAACGGCTGGAAGAAGTGATGCACCAGCTGAAGACGACGGACGATTCGCTCAAAGACATCATCATCCGGGTCGGCTACGTGGACGCGCCTAACTTCATCCGCAAATTCAAGAAGGAGACCGGCTACACGCCGGGGCAATACCGCAAAATGTTCGCTTATGTCCAATAGGATCAACCGCCAACGACCGAGGTCGTTGGCTTATTTCCCGTTACTTGCCCGACTTCCAGCGGTCGTATGCGCCCTGATATACTTCCGCTATACGGTCCCCGCCCATCTTTTTGACCTGTGCCAAATACTTGTCCCAACCCGACATCGGCTCTTGTCCCGTCACGAACTTCGCTTCCATCTGCTGAACGTATGTGTCGAGGTCGGACAGCAAGGATGTAATTTCGCTTTGCTCGTCATTGGTCAGATATACGTTAGGGAACGGTGCCTTGCCGATTGGCTTCAGCTTTTCTTCGCTTTCCTTTTGAATCCAATTATCGAATTCAGTCGTAAGGCCGTTCGTTAGTTCGTTAATTTTGATACCCGGGGTTAAGATCCCGAAGTTTGGCGTAAGCGTGCCCCGGAAGTCTTCACGATCCTGACCGTTCGGAAGCTCGACCCATTCCTTCTCGTGAGTATCCTTGTTCTTGTACTTCCAGAGCGTGCCTTCAGGCCCTTGATTCATAAGCGTTGCGCCCTCGTAGCTGTATTGATAGTCAACCCAGCGCATGGTCGCCTCCGGATTCGGATCCTTGCTCGTAATGGCAAACGTTCCGTTGGCGGAGATGCCCGGATGCATGCCATAGACCGGCGTTCCCGCGATTTCGCTGCTGACCGGCGTCATAAGCGGATTATCCCCGCTAGGCTCGCCGCCAAGCGTGAAGTAAGGGAAATAGTCGTTAAACAACGCGATCTGGTTATTCTGGCCTTTCGCTTTTTTCTGGTCGGAGGTCTGCGAGAAGGTCTCGTGATCCAGCAGGTTCTCGTTCCACAAACGGTTCATGAACGTCAGGTACCCCTTATAGCCTTCCTCTTGCGGAGAGTAGTGGACCTTGCCATCCTTGTCGGCATAAATCTTCTCGTCATACATGCCCCAGAATCCAAAGAAGAACATGCGCAGATCGTCCAGCTTCACGGAAGTGAGCGGTATTTCGTCCTTCTTCCCGTTTCCGTTCGGATCCTCGTCCCTCACCCGCTTCAGGAGGTTGTATAGCTCCTCCGTCGTCTTCGGCAGCTCCTTCACGTTTAACGCCTTGAGGAATTTGCCGTTGTACCACATTGGACTGCGGTACCAGATAGCCGACAGATCGATGTACGGAAGAGCATACATATGTCCGTCAGGCGTCGTAAACGATTTGCGGATGTCCGGATGCTCGTCGAAAATTTTCTTGAGATTCGGCGCGTATCCTTCGTCAATATACTTCTCCAGCGGAATAAGCACGCCTTGCGTTCCGTACGTCACCTGTTCAGCCGGCGTCAAATCCGGAGCGTAGAGGACATCCGGCAGGTCTCCGCTCGCGAACACGAGGTTCTTCTTCGTGGAGAAACTGTCCAGCGGCGTCAATTGATAGGTGAACTTGATATTCGTCAGCTTTTCCATTTCCTTTAACGCCGGCATGGTGTTCCAGTCTGCTTTGCCCACGTCCTGCGACATCATCTTAAGAGTGATCGGCTTGTCAACGATAGGAAAGCCGTCTTTTTTTACGCCGCTATCGGTAGAAGCCTCGGGTGAAGAAGAATTTGCAGAAGAGGATGGCGAAGCGGAATTGTTGTTCTCATTGGAAGAGCTGCAGGCGGCCAGCATGCTGGCTGTCATGGTAACGCTGAGAATAACGGATGATGCCCTGGAAATCCTGTTCATGCAATACACACTCCCTTTTTTAGTTGAATGATATGGGAAGATCAGCCCTTAACGGAACCGATCATTACACCCTGAACGAAATAACGCTGCAAGAATGGATAAATCACGATGACCGGAATGGTGGCGACGATAATAACGGCGTATTTGACGAGCGCCGCAATCTCCGCCTTGCTGTTCATGGCGGTTGCCGAAGAGATATCGATCGCGCCGCCTCCTTGCGCCCCCATCTCCTGAAGTACCAGGATTTGACGCAATACAAGCTGCAGCGGATACTTTCCGGCCTCGTTCAGATAAATCAGCGCCGAGAAATAACTGTTCCAATTGCCTACCCCGTAAAACAACGCCATTACGGCGATGATCGGCAGCGAGAGCGGCAGAATGATTCTGAAAAACAGCCGCATATTCGAGCAGCCGTCAATCTGCGCGGCTTCCTGCAGCTCCTTCGGAATGGAGCTTTGAAAAAAGGTACGGGAAACGATTATATTCCAGATGGACGCGGCGGACGGAAGAACGATCGCCCACATCGAATTCATCATGCCTAGTTCCTTCACGAGGAGATAAGTTGGGATCAGACCGCCGCTGAAGAACATGGTAACCATAAACATGCCCATGAAGAAATTTCTCCCGACGAAATCTCTGCGGCTTAGCGCGTAAGCTGCCGGCAGCGTCACGAACAAGTTGATCGCCGTCCCAACCACCGTATAGATGATGGTATTTTCGTAGCCGATCCAGATATTGGTGTTCTTGAACACCATCTTGTAGCCTTCTAACGTAATGCCTTTCGGCCACAGCCACATCTCTCCCGAAGCCACGGCCTTCGGATCGCTGATGGATGCGCTGATCATATACACCAGCGGATAGAAGACGATCAGAAAGGCGAGAAAAACGTACAAGTAATTGCAAGCGAGAAAAATTTTATCGCCCCTGCTCTCTTTAATGCCATGGAACATGCGTCTCCCTCCTCTTTCATCGTAAGCATTCACTTTACCACAAGCTGTTCTCGCTCGTCCGACGAACGATCTGATTTACGGCTATCAGCAGAATGGCGTTTATTACGGAATTAAACAGGCCAACCGCTGCCGAGAAGCTGTATTGGGCATTCTCCAGACCGGAACGGTAGACGAAGGTAGCGATGACGTCGGAAGACTCCATATTAAGCGGATTTTGGAGCAACAAAATCTTTTCGAATCCAACCCCAAACAAGCTTCCCATGTTTAAAATTAGCAGAATGGTCATCGTCGGGATCAAGACGGGTATATTAATGTGGCGAATGCGCTGGAAACGCGAAGCCCCGTCGATAATGGCTGCTTCATGAAGTCCGGGATCCACGCCGGATAAAGCGGCCAAATAAATGATTGTCCCCCAGCCCGCGCTCTGCCACACATTCGAGAATACGTACATCGTCTTGAACCACTTGGGATCGGTAAGAAATTCCGGCGTGCCAAAGCCAAGCCATTGAATGACATGAACCAGAATTCCGGTAGACGGTGACAGGAAAGAAATGATCATCCCGGCCATAACAACAACCGATATAAAGTGAGGTGCGTAGGTGACCGTCTGGGCCATCTTTTTGAAAAAGCCGTTGCGTACTTCATTAAAGGCCAGCGCCAGTATGATCGGAATCGGAAAGCCAATCGCTAGATCATAGAGACTAACGCTCAGCGTATTCCAGATCAAATCCCAGAAATAATAGGATTGGAAGAACCGGTCAAAATGGTCCAATCCAACCCAAGGACTTCCTACTATTCCTTTGGTCGGAATAAACGATTTGAACGCGATCTGGACACCGTACATCGGCAGGTAACAAAAGATAAGAAAATAGAAAAACGCCGGTGCAACAAAAATGTACAATTCCCAGTTTTGCACGATCCTTCTTCCGAGCCGCTTGGTCGATGTCCCGGATCGTAGCGCCATGCTGCCCGTTGCGGCAGCCTTCGAATCTTGCATCGGATCACCTCTTCCAAATGGGTTCAAGTGCTCTCGCCGCGAAGGAACGTTTGCTCGTCCTTGTCAGCGCTTACTTCCGAGGATAGAGCATGGAGGCGGCCAGCGTAAATATGTCGTTTTCGTGAATGTTAAAAGCACCAGCCGTCAAGGCCGGAGCGATGATGACAATCGCTTCAGACAATCGGACAATATGTTATTTTCGCAGCGGGATTAGTCGCTCAGCCTGCCCTTGTCAAGATTAACATATCCGAAGACAACCGAAGACAAAGAAAAGCCGGGTCAACAAGGACCCGGCTTTCATTATTATAAGGGCAGCTTTTTCGTTCTGACAATGGATACATTCCCGGTTAGGGCTTCAGGCAGCTGAACATCAAGTTCAACATCCTCCGGAGCGGAGATTCGAAGGGACATGACCTCATTCGCGATGCTCCAGTCAACCTCGATGGTTCCTCCGTTAGGCAACGGAACGGCACCTCTTGCCCATTTCAAGTCGCATGGAGAAGGCTCGATTCTCACTTTGCTCCAGCCGCTGTCCAGACGTTTAACTCCAAGCACATTGCGTCCCAGGAAATAAGCCGGACCTGCCGACCACGCATGACAATGGCTGCGGGTAAGCAGATCGGCATTGGCGCGATTTTCCGTAAAATTCGGGTACATCTCCCAGCAGGTCGTTGCATCGTTTGCGATCATTAAGCCGTAATTGCGGCGGATATCGTCAAGCATGGCGGGGATATGCCGCATCGCTTCCAGCGCTTCATAGTAGAAGAATGACATAAACGGACTGCCGATCTGCACAAACGAAGCCGGAGGCTGAAGTAGATAGGATTCCAGCTTTGCTCTGCGCTCCCCTTGAGCGATGTCGCACAATAGAGCAACGACCTGCGTCTGCATGCTGTAGATATCCGAGCGCCGTCCGTCAGCATGAATGCAATCAAGGTAAGCTCCCCGCTCCTCATTCCATAAATGATCATTTATGGCTTGCTCCAGTAATACGGCCGCTTCGGCAAAAGAGACTCCTTCATCCGCTTTCCCTGCTTCGAGGGACATTTGTACCGCTTGACGGAGAGTCTTCGTCAGGAACAGATTCTGGTGGGTAACAACCCCTTCGTTCGGCTGGTCAATCGGCGCCCAGTCGAGCAGATTCCACCCCCGCATTTCGAGCAGCCCTTGCTCATTGATGTGAGTCAAATAATGCTCAAGCGTAAAGCGGACCTCAGGCCACATCTCGGCTGCAAAAGCCTTGTCTCCCGTATGCTCCACATATTCCATCGTCGCGAGTACCCAGAAGAACGTCCAGTTCGGAATAACGCTCGTCCAGCCGCTTGGCACCTGATCCATATATAGCGGGGATCTGTCCTTTGAGCCAGGAACAAGACGCAAGCAGCGTTTAACGATATCAAGCTCGCCAAAAATATAATAGTTAACCAATGCCTCGTTGCGGCTGTCTCCCACCCAGTAAGTCTGCTCGTAAGAAGGGCAATCCACAAACGTATCCTCCATGCAGTTCCGAGTCGTATGCTGGCTGATCGCCCAGATATCGTTCAGCAGCGGATCGGAGCTATGGAATGTTCCGGCTTCCGCAACCGGATAAGTGCTTTGCACCATATAGACCTCATGCAGCTTAACTGGCCCTGCCGCTCCCCTTATGGTCAGCACCGCATAACGGAACCCTCGCCGGACCGGCGATTCATATTGCTGCCGTCCTTCCCGGCAGACGTACCTGAACGTATTATCGAGACCAAATGTGTGCTGGCGGAAATCGGCTTTTAGATACTCAAGGCCATATACATCCACAACCGTCCCAGCCGGAGCTTCGATCTTGAAGCCAAAAAAGCCGGTCCGCTGCTTGCCAAGGTCAATGACGAGCTCGGTATCCCCATCCCGGAAACGCGGAATAACCGCATATTCCTGCGCCGCCGTTAGGCAGGCATTCAGACCAGACGGCAAGGTGTACCGCTCGGCTTCAGGACGCCATACATTGGAGCCAAATACGTCCTGCTCGGTATAATAAACGCCATCCAGAGGGCAGATCCAAGACCGAACGGAAGCCAGTCCCTCCATTGAAGCGGCTCCTGCCGCTTTTATATAGTTAGGCTCATTCCTGTCAATCTGCCTGTTTTCCCTTGTATCAATGTATTCTGTATCGTCAAAAGGTCCAATAAGCAGCCACGGCGTCTCCCCGGCCGAATCGGGAGAATAAAGCGAGAACTTCTGCTCCGAATGGATCGCTACGTGGTAAGCCCCCCCATGATCCCCTTGGGTAATATCAAGCAGAAGGAAATGCTCGCCGGCTTCCAGAGCTACCTCATAGTAGCGTTCCGGATCGTTGCCATAACTCTTCTCGATCCGTTGTCCGTCAATCCACAGCTTCTCGCCGCGGGATTGCAAAATGCCAACCGTCACTTGGCCTGCTTCAGCCAGTGAAAGCGTCGTAGCGATGTAGCCCATATATTGAATAGGATTGGCGTGCTCCACCGAACCGGGAACCATTGCGTTGCGAAGGTCGATAGCTGCCGTCCAGGCAGGCGGCTTCACCCGCTGGAAGGACTCGATGCGGGAAGGATACAGCTTTTCTTCCGTCAGAAACGGGATATCGCGGGGAATCAGCTTTTTCCACGGACCTTCCCCGACTTCAGCTACGTTTGCAGCCTGCAACCAGGAAGAATCGTCGTAGATTGTCTCCGTCCAATCGCCATCCGATTCCCTCGCATCGTAAATTTCCGCAAAGCCTTGCTGACAGGACATGCGCGGAGCTGCGGAATGATGACCTCTCAGCTTCTCCGTCTTCCAGGACGAATCCGTTGCTGCCAGCACGTCATCGCCTGAAGCGATTTCCGCAAGCAGCCCGCCTTTCCCCCTCAAGTAATAGAAGTTGGTTACGCCAAAATGCAGCACAAGAACGGCAATCGTGTTCCTGTCGCCGGGCTGAAGCAAATGACCAATGGAATAAGTATCGTAAAATTGCTCTTCCGGCCAAGAACGGACCGGACCTCTGCCGATTTGCACCCCGTTTACATAAGCGACGTATCTCGAATCCGCGCTAATTCGCAGCTGGGTATCCTCGGCTCCATCTGCCGTCACGTCAAACGTCGAGCGGAAGCAGCGCCATTCGTTACGCGGGCTTTCCTCATTCCCTCCCCATATCCATCGAGCCTTCCAAGCCGTTTCCTTCATTATCTTTTCCTCCTAGTTCTATTAAAATCATTTTCTGACTGCTTCTCCCTCGCAACCTAATTCCAGTTATTGGCGTTAAAGGAATAGAGCTCATACCTTTAACTATCAAGGAGGAATAGGTTTGTCGAACAAGCTAATGGGTGCAGCAGCGATTATTACAAATACCGAAGGCAAGGTGTTGCTGGTCAAGCATAGTTATGGCAAGAATAATTGGGATCTGCCGGGAGGCAAATCGGAAGCTAACGAGTCCGCACAGCAGACCGCCGCAAGAGAAGTGGTCGAGGAGACCGGGCTGACGGTCGAGATTGGGGCTTTAACGGGTATCTATTACGACCCGGATTATGACATGCACCACTTTGTTTTTTTGGCGGATATCGATGGAGATCAGCATCCCATACCAAGCTCACCGGAAATACTCGAATGCCGCTATTGCGATCCCGATAATCTCCCGCGGCCAATCAGCGATTTTACCTGCAACCGAATCCTCCATGCGCTGGATTCAAACCGCAAGTCTCTCTTCCATTCCATTGGCCCAAGGCAATGGATTTGAATTCCGTTAAAAAACAAAGCTCCTTCGCATCCAGCTCATACTGGCATTAGAGGGAGCTTTATTTTGTTTCTTATTTTCTGCCAAAGGCTTGCTGGATGAGTTCCACTTCCTGAATTGTCAGCGGCTCTCCCGCTGCCTTCGCGTTGGATTCCACTTGACGGATATTTTTGAAGCCGGGAATGACGCATGCATTGGGAGACTGTGCCAGTGCATATTGAATAGCTGCTCTAACCAGATCCTGCGTGCTATCTCCGAAATGCTCTTTAAGAGGCTGAAGCTGTCTGCGGATCTCGAGCAAGCGTTCCTTGGAATAAGAATGGTTCGTTGAACGGATATCCCCTTCTCCGAACTTAGGAGGATGCTCCGGATCGAATTTATCCAGCAGCAAGCCTTGGGCAAGCGGTCCGAACAGCACCATGCCTAGGTTTTGCTCTTCCGCCCAGCGGAACAGATTGGTGTTCTCCCGATCAAATTCATTGCCGAAAGCGTTGTAATGGAACTGCAGCACATCCGGACGGGTTACCGGGCATACCCGCATAAAATCGGCATAGCTGTAAGCGGATTGGCCAATCACGCGGACCTTGCCTTCCTTCTGAAGGTCGCGCATCGTATCGGCTGCTTCCTCCAGATAGCGGTCGTTCGGGCCAAAGTTCGTATTATGGAAATAATAGAGATCAACATGATCCGTTCCGAGATTCGTAAGAGTCTGCTCCAGCTGGTGGCGGATATGTACCGGCTGCATCGCGTTAGGAGCGGTTCCTCTGAACCAACCTACCTTTGAGGCTACAATGACGGATTCGCGAGGAACATCCTTCATGAACTGTCCGATTACCCGCTCCGAATGACCGTCGCCATATACATCCGCTGTATCCATATGGTTAATGCCAAGCTCATGCGCTCTGCGCAAGCCGGCAAGAGACTCGTTGTCATCATTGCCCGACCAGCCAACGGGTTCACCGTCCCGCCACGATGGCCCGCCAATCGCCCAGCAGCCCAAGCTGATCTCGCTTACCTTCAACCCGGATCGTCCTAGTACACGGTATTCCATGATTATCACCTCTAAGTGAAATATGAATATTTGATATAACATATGATTCCATTCATTATAGCATTAGAGATTTTACGGAATAAGAAGTGAAAAAATATTTACTTAGTTACTCCAGGATACTGTGGGATTGCGACATCAATATGAAGAGAATTCGCCTTAAACCACTATAAAAATCCCCTCCCGGCTACCGGAAGGGGATGCTGTCTCAGGATGATGGTCGTTTACCCTCGAAACAGGAATACTTGCTTTACGTAACTTAAAAAATGAACATCCATGTACGATGACATACGTTTGTTTAGATCGCGATATTCCTCCAGTATGTCGGAATGGCGTTTATTTCGTTCATCGATCTGCCTATCAAAGTGATGAAGCTCGTTCTCAAGCCGGATTCTGGCAGCCTCCAATTCACTCGTTAAGGAATCCAGCTCAGGATGATGGGTCTGCTTGATCACATTTAACCTTTCCTGCGCTACGGTTTTATACGTTTGTTCCGCATCGGTTAATTTTGACTTTCGATCCTTATACTTTAACGCTATGGCAGAGATTTCACTGTGAGGAAGAACTGCAGGAATTTTAGTTCGATACTTGCGTTCGACTTTTCTTTTCCAGTCGACCAGCGCCTTCGCTTGAGACCGGCTCATGCCTACATGAACCGAACCGCCGTTTTTTAAAATCAAATAGGCCCTATCGATTTGTTTGCGGCCATAGGACTGATTGATCGTAATGTCCATAAAATCGGCCGGCGTTCGAATTCCGTTCGTTCTTAAGCGGCGTTTCATTTCATCGTCGATCTCCGGAATTTTTTCCTGACTTATCTTATGTTTAATTAGTTGCTCTTCCAGCCATGTTTTTTGGAACGAAGCCAATTTGCTGGACAGCTCCGTTTTTTCCTCATGGTCAATGTTCCGTCTTTCGCCGAATAACCCGTTTAAATGAATATGAAGCTCCTTCTCCACCGCTTCCTTTTCATGCCTTTCCCGATAAACCGCTTCCTCGAGCCTTTGTACGCAATCGTATATCAATTGCTCTTCCATTTGACTAAAGTTTTGCTTGCTATCGTTTAATCCGTTCAATTCGCTACTCAATTCGGACAGGGCAAGCTCCAGCTTTGTTATATTTTCGCACGTGGCTCTCTTTTCCTGGACGGCAGGAACCTTTCCGTAACGCCAGCTTAAAAAAGCCATCTCCGTTCCAAAACCTATAATTGAACAGATGAATAGCGCTGCGACCGGGGAACTGCTGTACAACGTAACCGCGGCTATCGCTGCTGCGAGTAAAATCAGGTAGGAAACGAAGCTGTCCTGCAAAAACAAATACGTTGGTCTCTTCTTGTGCGGCGCCCTGTCCAACGTAATATGGTCCAACACCCATGACGTTCCGCCGGAATACGAAGCTTCTGGCGGCGATATGGCGGCAACCTTCCTTGGCTTCCGCTTCAAGAACCGATCATACAAGACGATTAGTGAAGTCTTAAATGCCATATTTCGGGAGATGGACGAGATATGGAGGCTTGAAGGCTGCATATCCCTCCCCTCAGAATCGGGATCGGGGAGTCTAGGCACCTCCGGCACTTCCATTGCCGCGAATGAGCGAAGGGCGTTCGCGGACTTGCGTACCGCTTCTTCTTCAACCATCGTCAGTAATTCGAACGCCCGTGAAACATCCGGACTAACAAAGTCATTCCGTCGAAAAAGAAGGCTTTCCTCCGCCTCACCCGCTTCAAGCGAATGCCATAATGAGGGATCCGAACGAACAGCTGCGATCGATATCCAAACTACCCATGCCGAAAAATGATCGATATAGGGGCCGAAATGCCCTTCATTCCTTTCCGGGTGCTGATAGTTTCGATGACCGAGCTCGTTGCTTGGCATGCCGCTTAAAGCAGGGACATACATCCCGTCGTAGTCGATCAGAATAATTTCATTATTGTTGATCAATATATTTCCATGCTGCAAGTCGCCATGCCCAATATTGGCCGAGCACAGCTCGCGGGTCATTAATATCCATTTATCGGAGAGTTCTTGCAGCAGGTCGGCACGATGCAAATTCCGCCCCATGTAATCGAGCAGCGACTCTCCTTCCACCCACTGCATTTTTACAATCGGAAACCACTGACCGTTAATGTTGATGCCTTCGGAAAGATATTCGAATGGGACGAGATAAGGAAGAGGATTGGAGCGTAAATGCAAGCTGATGGCATCGTAACGGATCTTCTGATCCTTCACATTGTTAGTGAAACACCTGACCGCCCACTCTCGATCGCCGCACTTCATTTTGTATACGCTGGCGAAGCTTCCCGATATCGGACGGGGGAGGCCGAGCTTATCCAGTTCAGGAAGGCCAGCCTGCAGATCCGGGTCCTTGAAGCAGATACGCGGGTTTTGGATGGCCTCCCTATAATCTTGCGGAGTGGGCCAGAACAATAGCCTCACTTCCCTTTAACCAGTTTTAGACGAATGAACGTAACATCATCATTCCTAAGATAGAAATAGCCTTCACGATGAGGCCGCCGTCTTTCTTCATGCACGAGATGATTAAAGTCGCGCTCGCCATCTATCTTTTGTATGATCCTTATTACGTTGCTATCTTCCTTGTATCGAGTGAGCAGCCAGCAGGCTAGGGCATCGGTCATCAACCAGAACTCGTCTCCCGCTTCGGCGGTACCGCTCCATTTGCGAACAAACGTTTGAAGCTGAACGTTATTGGCCGCGTTACTCGAGATGAGAACCGGTCGACGCCCAAAATCATCGGCTGTGCCTAAAGGAAAGGAGGCGATCATCGTCTCCTCTCGAACATGAAAAATACAGCTGTCGCCGACCGCGATCGCGTCAAATGCCGCGGACTGGGCATTCATCGGAAATTCGAACGTGATCCCCGCTAATGTGGAAAACGCCCCGCTGCTGAGCTTCTCTTGCGCATACCAGGGGAGAATTTTGCCGCTCATTTTTTTCTGCCAGGCTTTCGATAAGGGGGAGACTGATCTATGGATCTGCCTATCTCCCAATCTGCCAAGGCAATAGCCCTTTACGAGCAGTCTCGCCCACAGTTCAGCAAAGGAGGACTCACTAGCCCCATCGGCTATAGCGAATCTGCAACATGTCGTCTCCTTGTGAACATGCGTGCTGCTATGGGAGGCATCCTCGTATTCATCGCTGCGATTTCCTGCCTTCGGCAATAAAAAACGTTCGCTTTCGATTCGCATAGCTGAAGCTCTATCGCAGATTGGCCGGACGCGTACCGATATCAAGCGCCTGGATCACGAGAGTTAAATCCGCATTAAGCACAAAACCTCTCGCTCCATCAGAAAGATTCAAGTCGTATTCCTGATTGGCGACTCGGATCATAAAAGGCGTCAGCGAACTTGAGCCTTCGTAAAGCATCCTGGAATACGCGTCGGGCAGCGCATCCGCGGTTTCCGGAAAGCGGAGATCCACCGCGCTCGGACTATCGGAAATGTGCAGGTTGAAGAGCAGGACATTTCCGTCATCGGTTGAGAGTGCTCTTAGTTGTTCCATTTCAAGTGTTGGATCGCCGTCGGTCGATTCCCCATCCGTGATATGAATGACAACCGGCGGAAAACAATGCGTGTACTCGCTGATCCATTGAGTCAGAACGGTTTGAGCCGTTCTCATTGCTTCGCACATCGGCGTGCCTCCGTTTGCTACGGGCTCAAACCAGACCGGAAACTTGACGAGTTGATCAACCAGTCCTCCTGCCCCATCCGGCACTTTTTTCAACCGCTTATCCAGCTTTGACGGGTTATCCGCAATTTCGCTAATCGGCACCACTTCTTTCCCCGCTAAAACACCTCCGAACGCAGGACCGACACCGGCGCCGTAGCCAATTACGCCGACATGATAGTAATCGCGTATCCCTTCCGACTTCGCGCACTTGATAACGAGATTTTGCAATAACCGGTTGATGGCGTCCGAAACGCTCTCGGACTTCGTGCTTGCCCCGAATGGATCAGACATCGACCCGGATTGGTCGATAATAAACAAGATACACGACGGATTCGAACGGCTGATTTCAGCTGAATACATACGCTCACCCCTCATAATAGATACATATTTATACCTATTCGAAAGGGGACAAAGTATTGACAATAAAAAAGCAGCTGGCGTAGAAGAACTGCGACAACTGCTTACTCTACTTGCGCATTTTAATTAACAAGCGATTTACCCAATATTCGTTCTAATACATTCAACAATTTTTCATTCTGACCGAAATAACTTACAACCAGTTTATCTCTTATATATAAATGCGGTATTCCAGTAAAATCTATTGCTGGACTTGTGTATATAGGTATTTTTTCTTCAACTGATTTTTCTACGTCCTCCGGGACTTCAATGTGAACCCGCTCGCTTTCATCCACCAACAAAATCGTGTACTTCTTTGTATCCAAATTTGGTGTTTCTTTTTTTACTTCTTTCGTAATATCGTTCACTTTAAGGTCATAGCCCTTGAGTTCCCTTATGAATTTTGCCGTGTTAGAGTTGTCAACATTTAAGACTGTTAGGCTGATAAGCATTATAATCCCAATTACAGCAGACGCAAAAATGCCTTTTTTCACTTTACCCTCCTTTGAGCGGTGAAAACTAAATGAAATCCTTTATCCATTTCCGTGAAATTCAGATATTTTCTTACCTTCTCTACATTCTTTCCATTACCCACTCCAGCAAGCGAATAGTGCCAGACTTTAGTGCCAAAGTAATCATTAAAGGCAATATCTAAATCATTTAGGATACGGTACGCATACTGAATAGCTTTCAGGTCCTCACGCATGACACCGAACTTAAGAAGGTTTTGAGCATTTTGTAAATCCTCTCTTAAAAAGTCACTTGAAAGCGGCGGAACGCCATCCAATTTGCCCTCGGCATCCTTTAACTGTTCTTTATCAGAACCCGTGAATTGAAACTCCTGATCCGCACCCCAGCCGAGTAAATCTTCTAATATCCCATGAACTTCTGCAATAGTTGCTTTAACCTCTAACGGCACCTCATTTAGCATAGGTTTACTTTCAGGTGAGATGACTACCCCATCATCCCCATAGTAGGTGCGTTCGGTATATTGGATGCATAAAACAACGGATACAACTACAATAGCAATAACGGCCAATTCCCCAAGTTTAGACATCTTCACATTCCATCACCAGCCTAAAATGTTTCATGCGTTCCAAAAAGATATAATCCACATTTTACCATAATTTACACAAGCGCGATACTTAATCAGCCCTACAGCATATAGAGAAAAACGTATGCATGATTGAATAATGAAGTAGTTCTAGTGAATAATCTATACGATTGAAGAGCGACCAAGCTCAAGAGGGCCTATGCGAGTATGCAAAGCCTGCTTGAGCTTGGGTTGTTGTCTATCAATATAGTTGATTAACCAACACTGTTTTTATTTGCAAACATAAAATAAGTTATCAGTCCAGGGGGTGTGTAAATGGATTGTCATAACAAGAAAACTACTATTAAAAAACATCCTGTTTATTACAAAAAGAAATCGGCCAACAAATCGGCCAACAAATGTATCCGTCTGAAAATAGTGCTGCTCGAAGGCAACTCTGGACCCATGGGTCCTATAGGCCATTCAGGTCCTGCAGGACCTGAGGGGCTTCAGGGACCAACAGGACCTCAGGGACTAACAGGGGAAAGAGGGCTTCAAGGAGCTCCAGGGCCTCAGGGTTTACCGGGCGGACTGCTTGCGTTCTATGACTTTATCGAGATTCCGGACCCGATGGTTCCTGGAAGTTCGCCTATTGAAACCGTTACGCTTCCGATCTTTCCTGCAGAAACCGGACCAGAAATTGTCGTCAGTGATCAATTCCTTTCTCTCGATAATATTGATGTTTCTAGTAGAATCGAGCTGCAAGTTACAATCGTGTGGAGTTTTAGTTTTATTTCCTTGACCGCCCCTGAACTTGCTACAGCAAGTCAGAAAATGAATTTCAGCATTTTCAGAGACATTCCCTTATTCGGCCAGCGCATCTGCACGACTGTAGATTCTGGTAAGATTACTCAAATTAACCTTGAGGGAACGGGAACGACATTGATTAGCGGCACCGTTACAACATCGTTTGAATGTACCGATACACAAGTAGCAGGGCCGAGCGCTACTTATTATTTGACTGCAGCTTCCGGAGTCGCGTCAGGACTTAATGCTCAATTTAATGGTCCACCTGTCCCCATCACCAACTTTATGAATCCAACCATTAACGAAATTCACTTCAGCGGGAAGGTCATCCGTCCTAATTCAAACTAATTGTCTGAGGAGAAGTGTATGTTATGAAGTGTGTTGTACCTCGCCACCGCAAAAAAAAGAACAAGAAAATATGCCGGCGCCGATCGCACAAAGTTAGAATCATTACTCGTCAAGGCCCGCCTGGTCCTAGCGGACCGCCAGGGCCAACTGGTGCGGTTGGCTCTAATGGATCTGTAGGGCTTCAAGGAGATGTCGGGCCGACCGGTTCACAAGGCCCTGCTGGCCCTCAAGGCTTGCCTGGTCCTTCAGGTGTAGGTTTGCTGACTTCTTTCGATTCCTTTGAAATCCCAGATCCGATGGTCACCGGAGCACCTCCAATCACCAGTGTTACACTCCCGATTGCCACCGCTGCATTTGGTCCCGAGACACAAATAAGTGATCGATTCATTACGCTAAATACTATTAATTTGGGCAGCCGGATACCAATAAGCGCCACCATTGTGTGGAGCTTCTCCTATTTAAGCGAAAATGCTCCTGAGTTATCTATTTCAAGCCAAGTCATGCAATTCAGTATCTACCGTGATGCACCTCTAACCGGCGAACGAATTTGTTCGGTAATAGATTCCGGGAGCATAACCCAAATTAACTCAGAGGGTATGGGTCCGACTGTTATTACAGGAAGGTTCACGACAACGTTTCAATGTACCGATACAGCTGTCAGCAGCGCCACCGCCAACTATTATTTGACAGTCGCAGCAGGGTCGGCTTCGGGTTTCAACGTCTCAACTGAAAGTGGCATGCCTACCCCTATTACTAATTTTACTAATCCAGTCATCAATGAGATCCATCTCAGCGGAGAAGTGATTGGTCCGAATGTTCTCTAATTGTTACAGTTAGACGATAAATAAACCGCCAAGGCATGCGTCTTGGCGGTTTATCTATGCCCAGGCTTCTTAACACAACAAATTGCCGAATACCTACGTACAAAAGAAGTGCCTGAGGAGGTGTGATAACTAATGTTCCTGCGAGTTCAATGCTCCGTTTCTTTAGAAACCAATTGTTCTAAAGAAATCGGATAATATTCATTTATTCCTCTGTAAGCAACAAGCAGGCCCTTCTCTTCGCTAAGCGACGAGACTGATTAAATTGTTATCGGGGTCCTTTATGATCGCATATCGCTCTCCCCACGGTGTATCTCGCGGCTCGAGGTAGCCGTCATACCCAAGCGTCGTCAACTGACGGTACACGTCATCCAGCGCTTCGTTGCTGGAGAACTGAAAGGCGAGCTCGGTCCGGTAGCCGACAGGATCTTCCCAGCCTTCAAAAACACGCTTTACCGATTCCACCATATCGAATGCAAACACAATTCCTTCTTGCTCCACGTCTACGTGATGCGCTTCGTCGGCGCCGTCTGGAATAGTCAGCCCCAGCACGCGATAAAAATCCAACGCCCTCTTCATCTCTTCCACATAAATCGCGACTCGTTTCAACATTACCGTCATGCTCTGCAGCTCCCCTCGCCTTGCTTGATTTCACTCCCATTATAGTAATTGTCCCTCATTGCAAAATAGTAAAAAACGGACTTCCTCACTCCTGCTTGGTCAGCCGTTTGAGTGGAAGTCCGTAATATCGCTTAAAAACGCCGGCGAAGTGCGACTGATCGTAGTACCCGTGTTGAAGCGCCAAATCCGTCATGTTGAAATAGTCTCCGCTGTACAATTCCTCCAGCACGCTTTGAAAGCGGACGATGCCGAGCATCTCCTTCGGGCTGAGGCCAAGCTCCAGTTCAAAGGCCCTTCGCAGATGCCTCTCACTGAAGTTCACTTTATCCGCCAAATCCGTTACGGAAAGATTACCTTTAACCTCGTATATATACTGCATGCTCTGGTAGATCAAAGTGGGGGCAGGTGCCTCGGTCGCAGCCAGTATTCGGCCCAATTGCTGCTCTACGACCTCGATCCTGTCTGGTAACGATTGGGCAGTCAGCAGCTTTTCAACCCAATCGAGAGCCTCTTGACCCCAGAGATCTTCCAAAAACACACGCTTTGCCGTTATTTTCGATATAGGAGACTTCAGGATCGTGCGGGCCGACTCCGAATACAGCCGGATGCCCCATACCGAGCGTGCTTTTGCAAATTGCAAAACTTCGACTTGTGTCGTTAGCCCTACGACATAAGCGGCCTGCCTGCTTGATGAAGCGAACAGGTCCACTATAATATCGACACAGCCATCGGGGATGACTCGATGTCCCGGATTTCCCGGTACCGGCACGAAATCCACCGTCCAATAGGCAGCTACATGCGACGCCAGGCGACGGCTCGGCGCAAACTCCCGGAAGTTGTGCGAGAGGTTATGCAACTGCGGCTGCAATTGTGGAGCATGCAAGGGGCGGTAAGGATGGCTCATCTGCACTTCTTCCTCCTATTACGTGAAAAATTTGAGATTATGAATGTTTATAAAGGAAAGACAGCTTGATCACGAGTTCATCATCCGTATTTCCTTCCCCAATTCTCGGACCATTCTTTATAAGTCAGTCCAGTCACTTCCTCTAATGTTTACCGTCAAGTGAGAAAGGCACTCCCATTAAAAGCACTTTTCCTTGAACAGGGAATCCAGTTCCGTTTAAAGATACTGGTATTCAAGACAGATTGAATTTATCAAGTCATCTAAGGAACCAATCCTCTGTTCAACTGAATCTACATGATAAAAAGTACATGTATTTCCGATTTTGTTCAGATCATTAGTCGAGGAGTATAAATAAATTTTCTTTCCTGCTCCCAGAGCTATTCCCAACTCGACATGACTCCCTTTGCCTGCTGGAAACATGACAATTACAACATCTGCAGCTAAAACCCCTGAAACTTCTTCTTGGCCAATTTTACGGAGTTTAGTGATGGAGTCTATTTTCGAATGTATTGTCCAGTCGTATGTATGTTGAAAACCACATGCTTTCAAAATCTCAGCGACTTCACGCACATTTTCTATGTTTCTAAGACTGGACGCTATATAAAACTTCATTTCGTCCCCCCATTTCGGCCTTCAATACATACAGTTAAATATTTACATATATTGCAAAATTCCTGCACGTTAACAGTAAAGAAAGCTGCCGTGGCAGCAGCTTTTTTTAGGTGGTTTTTAATTTTGAATCTCAATATCATGTTCAATACACCATTCAATCACCAATTCCTTTATCTTGTTTTCCTTGTAGGTATACCATTGCTTATCAATGCCAAATTCTATTATTTTATCTTTAAATCTGCGAAATGCGCCTTTCCCAATAATTGCGGTATTTAATGCTTTATTGATCTCTTTATCTTCAAGATTCCTAATGAACTCTTCTATGAGTTCATATTCGTTGAAGTCGTTTTTCAACGTAAAGTCAACATATTTCCCTTGTTCATCCTCAAGAATGCAAATTGCCCTTTGAATGTTCTCTCTTTGCCATTCCGGGAATTTTTCAAGCGGCCATTCATCCTCAGCAACTCTAATTTCGTCTCTAGTTAACGTGATCACTTCCCCTGTTGTAACGTCTATAAAAGTAAACGTATCATCTAAATCAATTTCAATCTCGCCGACTAATTCATCCAAATTGACGGGTTTCTTCACCACTGAAATCATCCTTTCCTACTCATTAGCAGGGTTCTTATTTCAACAAACGTTCTCAAGTCCGTATTAAAAGTGTACCCATTATTACATTAGCCACCTGATTGTATGTTCCTTTACAAATTTCTCTCAAACAATAACCCGAGTTGTTCAGCCAAGACATGATGCGGGATCGGCTTGTCATTTATAAACCACCACTCCACTACCCCCACGAATGCGGATGCTACGAATCTCACTATTACCTCATCTTTTAATCCCTGGTTCTTTCCCGTGGTGACGTCTACCTCTTGCTTAAATTGTTCGATAAGAAAGTCAAGAAACCGAGTGCGAAAATATGGAGCTCCTTTACTCGCTAGCATTAACGAAAAGAACGAATAATTTCGTTCGAAATATTCGGTCCATAGCGGTGAGCCGCTAAAATAGTCTAGATCTGCTCCCATTATGCAAATTTCCCGGAGCTCATTAATATGCGACTCAACAAGCTTATCGAGTAAATCATATTTGTCTAAGTAATGAAGGTAAATGGTCCCTCTACTCACATTGGCCCGGTCGGATATGTCTCGAATCGTAATGTCATCGAAATTCTTTTCAGACATCAAATCTATTACAGCGGCCTTGATTGCTTCTTGCGTTTTGCCTATTCTTCGATCCGTTTTAGACATAAGATTCTCCAACTTTCAAGAAATAATAAACAATATTTTAACCTGTGTTCACTAATTAACAAATTGCTCTGATCTAACAATTGCGGGTTTTCTGCACCCGAGTATAATTATATACATGTTCACAAATGTATCAACATTCATTAATGGACTACTGTTGAATTATGAGTAGAGATTTGATGCTGCAGGTCTGTCACCGGGCCTACGGAGTTATTGAAAAGATCAAACAAAAAAATTGGAGGAATTATACATGCAAAATTATATGAAAATGGACGTCACCTTCGAGAGTGCGGGAGTAAAGATTGCCGGCCATCTATACAGCCCAAAAGGAGATGTTGACGGTCCGCGCCCGGCGATAGTAATCGGGCATCCAGGCACCGCGGTAAAGGAGCAGAGCGCGGGACTCTATGCGAAACGCCTTGCCGAGCAAGGACTCATCACACTTACCTTTGATGCAGCCTATCAGGGAGAAAGTGGAGGCGAGCCAAGGGGGCTTGAGGATCCCTACCATCGAGTAGAGGACTTTAAATCCGCCGTCTCGTTCCTTAGCATACGCAAAGAAGTCGACCCGGAGCGAATCGGTGCGCTTGGCATCTGCGCCTCTGGTGGTTACGTTATTCCGGCCACGGTTACCGACCACCGCATTAAGGCCGTAGCCACTGTTAGCGCGGCCGACATCCATCTTCAATTCCGTAACGGAAGTGACGGCAAACAAGACCCTGCCATCTTCAAGAGCATGCTCAATGCAGCGGCGCAGGCTCGAACATCGGAAGCCCGCGGGGAAGGAATCAGCATGTTTCCGATTTTTCCTGAAACCGAAGATCAAGCTCGCGCAATGGGTGATCTGCACGCCTTCGAGGGATGGGAATACTACTGCACTGACCGCGCGCAGCATCAACGTTCGGCTAAGTTCTTTACATGGAACAGTATTGACCGAATCGCTTATTTTGAGGCGTTCCGGTTCATTGAGCAGATTTCTCCTCGTCCACTCCTCATGATCGCAGGAAATCAAGCGGTCACGTCGTGGATGACAACCGAAGCAATTGCGAAAGCAAAAGAGCCAAAGGAACTGTTCTGGTTAGATGGCGCCACCCATGTCGATACTTACGACAAAGACGAGTATGTAACGATTGCAGTTTTGAAGCTCGCTGAGTTTTTCCATACAAATCTATCCCAATCAGGCTTGATTTAAGATAGACGATCATAAAGTTAGGCTTGTATTGAAAAGAGAGATAAAGAAATAGCGGCATTCTTGGACAAAATTGATATGCTCCCCTTGCAGTTAGGTTTATTTTCTCACCTGTCTACCATAGGGGGAGCCTATCATTATCATCCAGTCGCTGCCGCTTGTTTATGGAGCTATAGTTTCCCGATAGTTGTGAAAGCCGTAAAAGCAACTCCACTTTCGTCTTTCCGCTCAACTCTCGAGGTTAAGAAGAAAATGCCGTGTGCTATGATAGGCGTCTTTCCATCCCATCTTCGCATAGAATCGTAGTCCGTCGAGTCCCTTGAAATAATAAGCGCCAATTAGCCGTTCTTTGAAGTTAGGTATCGTGATGCCACATTTGGCTTGAAAACCTTGGTACGCCTTAATGGCGCCGCTCCACGGCATATGCCGATCGAGAATCGCTAGGTCCACGAGGGAGTCGCCGTATATAAAGTTACCGTCAATGATGCCGGTAATACAATCGCCATTCGACAAGATATTCCACTGGTGAAAGTCCCCGTGTATAAAACCTCTGTGTGGTTCGTTATACGATATGCAGCTCATCAAGCGGTTATAGATTTCTTCATAAACGTCTCGCTCTAAGCAAGAAGTTCGATAAAGGTCGTGCCAGTTTTCCCAGAACGTCCCGGTCTGATCCTCCGCGTTGCACGCAATGACGAAGTCTTTCCAGGATGCGTAAGTTCCGTTGCCATCAGGCCCGATCCACCCAAATCCGTTTGTTGATCCGACGTCCACGCCAGCCAGTTTGGTAAGGATACTGATAAGCTCAGGTAAGTGAGAGGCCTGTTGCTCTACCGTGTAATCAGCTAGATTGCGTCCACCCATCCGTTCCATGATGATATAAGCCAACGGACCGTATTTCCCCAGCGCTAAGCATCTCGGAAAAGTAATGCCTTGAACGGACAGCAAGTCAGAGACAAAGCCTTCCGTCTGATAAGCGCCTTCCAATTCGCTGAATTTGACGACGTATCCATTGCCTTCATGAACAAAGGAAAACACAGTGCTCAAGTTGCCCCCAGTCAATGGGGTTATTTCGGCCGCACCTGGCCCAAAATGCTTCCGCAACACTTCCTCGATTTCACTTACGGCCAATTTTGGTTTTTCATATACGGTCATGGTCCCAGCCCCTGTTCTCAATAGCAATATATAATCATTTTAGCACCTCTCAAGTTATTAAAAAGGGTAGATAATAATTACAACTATTCTGCCCTGCTGCTGAATGAAAAGAAGCAGCTGCCGCGGCGGCAACTGCTCCCTGGATCGCTGAACTAACGTTTCTCGGGTAAAGAATTACTGTGATACGGTTTCCTCCGCACTAGCTGAAACGGCAAGTTATTCGTCTGTCGGATTAATTGAGGAAAATTAAAAAAAGACCTGTCACCTGTAAGTAAGGCGATTGACTCAGTTCCAAAAATATTTCATCTTCCTATACCCAACATCCCATATTTTTTCGTTCCCCTCAATCGTTATCGTGAGCTCGCTCCCCGCTTCGACAGGAATCTCGCATATAGCCGTGAACAGTTCCGGATAACGACGTTGATCCTCTCCAGAGCCGGTCATTACCTCGCTCCCATTAACGGAAACACGGATGCTTCCGGAATGATCCGTTTGATCAGGTATTCCGTAATAAAAGGAGAAAATAAACTTCTCCTTATACGTATATGTGAACGTTTCTAAATTTTTACCTTCGACGCCATACATATTATAACCGGGTTTTACGTTTTGACCGCTAATTTTAAAGCTATTCGTTTGTTTTCCCATTGCTGAATTTCCGGAGCTGTCTTTCAATTCGTTTATCGCCACAAAGGGACCTTCTTCTTTGGTGAACGCTTTATCTACAATCCCACACAATCCCCATACCCCTAATAAAAGAACCATGCAGGAAATCGCGGTCATCGCAATATTGCGCCAACCGTTTTTTGAGCGAACACCAAGCTTGTATGCCCCAAAACCTACTGCTGCGCCTAATGAGTTTCGAATGGCGTCGTTAACATCGAAGCTGCCGAGCAACGTTAGTGCCTGTATGGTTTCCATTAAGAGAATCGACAGAAAGAACAATGTAATGAATCTAACAAAGGTGATCCGATATAACAATGGGATCAATATGCCGAAAGGAATGAAGGCTGCGAGGTTTCCAAATCCTACAAAATCCATCAGGGTAGGATCTAGAAGATCAGATATACTTGGCAACTTAAAGAAATCTTCCGGTAAAAAAATAAAGGTGTAGCCAGTCGTTCGCTCTGCGGCGCCTACTCTACCGAAAGCGAGAAATAAAAAATAAATAATCAAAATAGTATAGAGTATGGTTATGGTAGAAAGAATCTTACGTTGTTGTGACATGATTAACTCCTTTGTGGGGGACGTACTGCAAAACTGAACTTACTGCCTCAACTCATTTTTACCGCATGCCTATATAACTGCCCTTTACTTCTATTATAGTGGGTCATCCTCATCGTTCCCCTCCTTCACATAAATCAATAAAAAACATCTCTTTTATAAAGACGCAAAAATTTATTGTTTTATAACGTTATCCTGTCCCTTTTCTTCAACAAAAAAATGGCAACTGATCATCTGGATCAGCTGCCATTTTGTTTTTCTATAAGGATGTAATGATTTTTCTCTTTAAGTCTAACAAATAGGTATTCTAATTCATACTGTTCAGGAGTTTTCATTGCAGGCCTCCTTAATCAATTCTCTTTAATTTTCACTCAATAATACCACATATTGAAATTCATCTACCCTTTACTTTAATGGTGGCGGTTCTCTTGGGGAGAATCCGCTACTAACAAAGGGTATGCGTTACCTCGATTGCTCCGCGAACAGCAAGTCGCTTTATTACCCACCTGAGCGTTGGAAACGGGTATAAGAAAAACCACCAGGGCACAATGCCTTGGCGGTTTATTTATCGTTGATCTAATGTATATTCTTTGTCAGCACCTTCAGACGGTCCGACTTACACAGTTTAGTCATGAATATCAGTTAAACACAATCGATAGATATTTTTATAGTTTAACCATTATAAAAAATTATAAACATCTACCATGTACTTATTGGACTAGCATTCCCAGTTTGCTTATTAAATCAGCGAAATCCATTCACCCTGTATGACTCAATTACATCAACGAAATATGGATAAACATGTCTTACGTTTTCTGAATAGCCGGCGAGTAAAATACGTCACTATGCATATGCTTGATTTTGTCCCAGTTACCAGGATTCATTGTGTCTGGAGAGCGGTGCTCCAGAATGGCCTGATATAGTAGGGTTTTTTGTTCCAAATGGGCAACATGCTGTTTGGCTTCTTCAAGCCTAGCGACTGCCTCCTTTTTATGCTCCATCATGAGTGAATAGCGTTGCGAGAGGGTCGTATCCCCTTCAAGACAGAGATCAACGTACATTTTGATAACTTCGATCGGCATCCCGGATTGCTTGAGGCATTTGATGCCATGCAGCCAGTTGATCGATTCATCATCAAACATCCGAATATTGTTTTTGTTACGTTGTACGCTTGGCACCAGACCTTTATCCGTGTAAAAGCGTACTGCGTGCTCAGTGAGTCCCGTTATTTGAACGGCTTCTTTTACTGTATGCATGTGAAATCCCCCTTGAAAAATAAATAATATAACAGCTTGACTTCGTGTAACACGAAGGTTCTAAGCTTAGTGTAACGCAAACGGTTCGTAACTGGAAACCCCGCCGCAGCGTCCGATTTAAGGGGGGGGCCGTTTGCTGTTATACATTCGAACACTGGGAGGAATTACAATGCAATCCGTAACATTAAACAATGGTGTGAAAATGCCAATCATTGGCTTCGGTGTTTACCAAGTTCCTGATGCTGAAGAATGCGAGAAATCCGTATATGAAGCGCTGATGGCTGGTTACCGCCTAATCGATACTGCCTCCGGTTATCTGAATGAGGAAGCGGTGGGCCGTGCGATCAAGCGCAGCGGTATACCACGTGAGGAGCTGTTCATCACAACCAAGCTTTGGGTTCAGGATGCCAACTACGAGAGTGCCAAGCTGGCGTTTGCCAAATCCCTGAAGAAGCTCCAGCTCGACTATCTGGATTTATACCTTATTCACCAGCCTTTCGGCGATTACTATGGCGCTTGGCGTGCGATGGAAGAGCTGTACCGTGAAGGCAAAATCAAGGCAATCGGGGTCAGCAATTTCCTGCCTGACCGATTGATGGACCTTATCGTGCATAACGAAATCGTGCCCGCCGTCAATCAGGTCGAAACACACCCGTTCTACCATCAGATCGAGAGCGCCGCTTTTATGAAAGAGCAGAGAGTGCAGCACCAGTCTTGGGCACCTTTGGCTGAAGGACTTAACAACTTGTTTGGGAACGAAGTGCTGGCTTCAATCGCAGAAAAACACAACAAGTCCGTCGCCCAAGTCGTGCTTCGCTGGCTTGTTCAGCGTGGAGTCGTTGTAATCCCGAAGTCGGTAAAAAAAGAACGGATCGTCGAAAACTTTAACATTTTCGATTTTGAATTGAGCATGGACGACATCGAACAAATTTCCACTCTCGATACGCGGAAAAGTCTTTTCTTATCGTACCGCGATCCGGAAGTCGCCAAGATGATGGGAAACTGGAAAGTCGATCTGTAAACTTGATTAAGCGTAAACTCATCATGCATTTGTCCTCATCTGTAAAAAAAAAGGACAGGGTAATCTCCCTGTCCTTTTCTATTTAGATTGTAAAAATATTTCCTCTTCACTCCCATTGCAATTTTTTGATCCTTGCCTATGATCCGCCGCTAATAAGCACTAAAAAATAGTCCTGCATGCAAACCATCATGTAGAGCTGGACTCTGAGAATGAATGTTAATCTTCAGCAAGATTGTACCTACCCCACGTAACTCCCCAGTCACGCATTCGTACAAGAACCTCATTGAATGCCCTTCCACTCTCGGTTAATGCATATTCGACGGTAACCGGTACTGTTGAAACCACTTTACGACTAATGATGCCACGATTCTCAAGATGACGAAGCGTATCGGTCAGCGACTTGATACTAATGCCAGGCAGGTTTCGACGCAGTTGGTTGAAGCGCTGTGTGCCCTGACACAACTGCGAAATCACAGAATACGACCATTTTCCGCTAATGACTTCGATAGCGGAAACAATTGCCGGGAAGCAGAGAAGCTCATCTGGCTGATTCATAGCCAAACCCTCCTTACAAAAAGTTAGTTGAACTAGAAAAACAGTCTATACCTAAACATTTTGCGTTCTTTCGCAAGTATGGCATTTGGAATATGCTCGTGTTAGGGGCCCCAGTATGGCTCGTTAAGGAGGAGAATACAGATGAAAATTGGTATTATCGGAGCCGGCAATGCTGGCAGAACATTAGGATTGGCATTTGCTAAGCAAGGTTATACCGTGATGCTCGGATCTCGGCAACCGGAGAAACTTGCGGCACTCGAAATGTCTGGAGAAGAAAATCTAAGCGAAAAAGTCCTCTTGGACGTTATGGTGGATCCGGGTATAGTCGCTAACGGAGATCATGACCTGTTTATGTGTGGAAACGATACTGTTTCAAAGCAAATGGTCTCGGACTTGCTTAAAGGGGCATTCGGGTGGAAGCAGATATACGACCTTGGTGATCTGTCGGCTGCGCAGGCGACGGAAGGGTTAGCCTTATTGGCTTCTCGCGTTGCTGCCGTCCTTGGACACGGTATGATAAACTTCAAGGTAGCACTTTGACAATAACACACAGCAGTGCGAAGTGGAATCTTTATACAGCACTTTTGTTCATCATCCAACTAAAGAACAATTGCTGCCTTCTTCCACAAAACGATATTCTCGTCTAATCGATCCATAGGGTCACTTCTTATAGTTTATCATCGACAATATGTGCTCTCTCATCTTAACGTATGAAGCTGCCTATCGAACCGATAGCTTCATAGTAGATTGCTTAATGGAATTAACGTCCAATGCCGGAAACGAAATGCGTTCTTCATAACGTTCCAGATCCGCTCTTCCTGCGCAGATAATGGCGTTAGTGCAACAATCTTATCTGCAGCAGCAAAACTCGGACCTACTCACGACCTGTGCACGCCTTCTGCAATCCATGAATCAAGACTAATGATTTCGCTGAGCCGGCGGTCACGCTCAAAATCATTTTATCTTCACTAACTCCTTAAGCGTAATAACTCTAATTCTTGAAGAACCCCCTTTACATCACAGTCGGGATTTAAGATATTGATCATCTCTTCCGTTATGGGGAAATCATCGTAAATTTTCGCAACAACATCTATTGATGGTGATAATTCAAAATAATCTATTGCAAATTCTATAAAATCCTCTGGTGTATGGAATATACAGCCCACTAAAAAATCAGAACCATCGCTTTCACCTTCTGGAATCTCCACGTTTCCCTTGTGCCAGTTAGTGTCACTGTTTTTACGCCAAAAACAAAAAGTCACATCGTCTTTTTCAATTGCATCGTCTTCAAGTAAAGATAATAATTCCTTTGGCACTTCATCATAAATCCCTTGCACTACTTTATGTTCATCTTGCGCATATGGGCTTAATTCAGATTCATGATCGAAGCCTTTTATTATGGAGCCTACAGGGGAAAACAAAATAATAAGATGATCACCAGCTCCATTATCAATTTTCGCCATACAAACACTCTCATCCCAATCTTGAACAAAGCTATGGTAACGGAGCCATTTTTCCGGACAAAGAATAATATTTAGTGATGCTTGGATTTTCATTAGCTTTTTTAAAATTATTGGATTTGGTAAACGCTCTAACACATTTACTTCCATGAATCCTCATCCTTTCATCTTTCTTTGCAAAGCAATTCTCATAGTGACTAAAATTTTGCACATCTATTGAATATGAATAATCTTTTATTGAATTATTCTTGAAACTATTCGGCTATCCTGCCCTTTCTACAAGAAAAACAGCTGCCGATGTTTGCCGGCAACTGTTCGTGGTGGAGCTAATGTCTCCCGTTAGATGAATGCGTCCCCCTATTTGCTAGCATTCATTTCTTTTATGATTTCTATAAATTGATTAGCTACCTCCGATGGATGTAATGAATATAGCAATCCATATGGAACTGCAAAATCCAAATCACTTGGGATCGTCACCAAGGATGGATGAATATCTGCCCACGCCTCCAATGTCAGCATAACCGTATTGCTTTCCTCGCAGCGATTAAACCCATCAAGGTCGTAGAGTCGGGGAACCTCTTTAATTCGTATTTGAGGATGATTCTTTATCAGAAAATCACGTATGTCATGAATGACTGAGCAGTTCCCGCCATTCACCACAACCAATCTCTCCCCATACAAATCTGTGACAGAAAGTGTTTTCTTAGAAGCCAGTCTATGGTGCCGAGATACGGCAAAGCAAAAACGGTAACTCCCCAATTCAAGCACACGGTAGTAATCCTTCCAGCGGTCTGCAAGAAATGGCCCTACCATGATATCAAACGATTGGCCGATCGTACGGTAAGTGGTTGGGAGGGTATGTGCGTCATCTTCGAAATGAACGATACTTATTCCGATTTGCGGCGATAAGTCGCTAATTCCATTCCACAAATCAATCAAAACCTTACATGAGTTAAGCATAGAAGTGCCGACCCGAACAATATGCCGATTTGTTTGTGCGGCCTGACGCATACGGATCAGAGATTCTTGATAATATTGCAGCATAAATTCTGCATCCTTGATAAAAGCTGCGCCTGCCTCTGTGAGCCTGACACCGTGGTTGGTACGGTTAAAAAGAGGGATTCCGGCTTGCTTTTCCAACAAATTCATTTGCTTCATTACCGCGGTGGAAGAAATAAATAGCTGTTCGGCTGCCTTAGAGAAGCTTCCGGACTGCGCCACTTGAACAAACGTCTTCAGTTGTTCATTCATTCAAAAAGCCCCCCTTTTGCATAAACCAATAGTTAACACCATGCTAACCTATTTGAAGTTCCGTATCAAGCTGATACGCCGTAACATTAGACAAGAACGACAGAGAGCTAAAATACTACACACAGGAACATATTGGAGGAGAATACTATGGAAAACAAAGTCTGGTTCATTACCGGAGCCTCTCGTGGGTTAGGGCGCATTTGGGCCGAGGCTGCTCTCTCTCGCGGGGATAAGGTTGCCGCGACCGCCCGCACTCTGGAAAGCATCAACGAACTTAAGGAACGTTTTGGAGAAGCCGTTCTCCCCCTAGCGCTCGATGTGACGGATGCCCGTCAGGTCGAGCGTGTCGTTCAACAGGCATATGCGCATTTCGGCAGGCTGGACGTCGTCTTAAACAATGCCGGATACACGTTGGTTGGCACGACTGAGGAGGCTGACGAATCCGACGTCCGCGAACTATTTGACGCCAATTACTTTGGTACTCTTCGGGTCATCCAAGCTGCCCTGCCTTTGCTTCGGCTACAGGGCAGCGGGCACATTCTCGGAGTCTCAAGCGCCATGGGCATTGTTGCGGCACCGCTCATCGGCTTCTATTGCGCTTCCAAATGGGCGGTCGAAGCACTGCACGATAGCCTCGCGCAAGAAGTTAAAGGCTTCGGCATTAAGGTGACGTTACTTGAGCCCGGCGCCTTTGCAACCGATTTTGGAAGTCCCTTGTCCATGAAGACATCACAGGGAATGGAAGTCTACACTAACCTTCGAAATCAGGTGTTCGGTCGTTTATCGACTGAACACCGAGGCGATCCGCGGGCAACAGCCGAAGCGATTCTTCAAATCGTAGACGCTCAGAACCCGCCTCTGCGGTTTGCGGTCGGTGCTGGAGTCTTGCCTTTGGTACGCGGAGCCTATGCCGATCGATTAGCCGCTTGGGAGGCATGGGAGGCTGTATCGAACGAAGCGCAAGGTAATCCGACCGACCGTTTGCTTAATGCCGATACCTCAAAATAGCACTACATTCGCGTACTTAATGAAACGGCAGCTGACTTGAGGGTCAGCTGCCGTCCTGTTGTATTGAGCTATAGTTTCCCAGTTAGTTGAACGTCAATTACCTAGATAAAGGTTTCTAACTTAAGAATTGAAGATTTCTCTATTTGCTTTAACAACATCTTGAATTGAAAAGGAACCGCCAGTAGAATACAGCTTTTCCATCACCTTATCACGTAAAATTGGAGCTTTTTCTTTATTCGCTTTAGTTAAGGCAATAGACAGTTCCTCTTTTGTAAGTTCGGTGCAGTATGCAGGGGTTCCTGGTTGTTGTCTCCATGAATCGTTTAAAGAACCACTATCTACGGAATCGAAGCCTAGATCGTTTGCTACACCCATGATGATTTGTTTATGGGATAGGTCATCGCCAGCAACCGCTATAGCAATGCGTCCATTCGTCCCTTCGGGAGTTCCATGATGCTCTAACGTATAGGCCAAGAAATTGTTGAATGCTTTAATGATGGATTTCCCTAATTGTTTGGATACCCAAACACTTTCAACCATCCCGTTCTCAACTTCTTCGATTTTACCGCTCAATTGAGGATAATAATTTGAGGTATCTACAATGACTACTTCCTCCCCAACTTTATCAATAATGTTGCGAATGCTTGGTAGCGCATGAAAAGGGATAGATGTTATAAGAACATCAATGTTTTTAATTACATCTCCAACGATTACAGGTGTTCCTGAAAGCTTTTTTCCTTCCAAGCGTTCAATTCCACGAGCATCTGCAATCTTAACATCATGTCCATTTTCAACCAATTTTTTCGCAATATTAGACCCAATTGGTCCTGCACCTATAATTCCAAATCTCATTTCTATCCCTCCAATATTCTATTTTATGTCCCAAGTTTGAGTAATCTGTATACATGTACTAATATATATACGTTGCTCGGATATTTGAAGAAGGCAATAAAAATTGACATAGTACACTTTTTCGTACCTAACAGCAGAAAAGAGTGATTAAGGTGTCTAGAATAGATGAAGATGGATTTAGTGATGAATGTAAGAAAGATCATAGGGAGGTATATGGCATTGCCTACACTCAAAACATACTTTCGGGACGTTGGAAGTATCTGATTCTTTGGTTTTTAAAGTTTAGCCCGCGTCGATATAATGAAATTAAGACTCGATTATGGGGACTTTCACAAGGCTCCCTAACAAAACAACTTCGAGAATTAGAAGCTGATGGCTTAATTAATCGTAAAATCTATCCAGAAGTACCTCCGCGTGTAGAATATTCATTAACATCAAAAGGTGAGGAGTTGATTCCAATCATCGATTTAATGGAGGAATTCGGAAAGAAGTTTGGAGACAAATAGATTAATTATATAGGGTATTTTTACATTAAACTCCCTTAACGAAAAAGGAGCTGCCGCGGCAAACTGCTCCTGGATGATCATTGAACTAAAGTTTCTCGTTAGCCATCCATGCCCCTCTCGGGGCACCACAGAATAATGAAAATTTTGCTGCTGCGTTCTATACTATTCTTACGGCTGGTGAGGAAGGTCGTTAAGCTATGGTGTTGCGAACCCACCCGTTAGTCTGACTCCAACGATCATGGTGCACCACGGTATGTCGCTCCTTTTTGGAAGCACGCGGGGTAGATTAATCATTTTCTGGTTGTTGCCCAGTCCTCCATTCTAATTGCCGTAGAAAGGTGAATGTTATGGATGTCCTCATCGAGCGCGCTTGCGGTTTGGATGTTCACAAGAAGTCCATTACCGCTTGCATCGTGACTTCCGAAGGAAAGGAGATTAAGACGTTTCGTACACACACGGTTTTCTTGCTTGACTTGATCGACTGGATCAAGCAGCATCGCTGTACACATGTGGCCATGGAGAGCACCGGCGTCTACTGGAAACCCATTGTCAATCTGCTTGAAGCCGAGGAGATTCAGTTTCTTGTCGTTAACGCCCAACATATTAAGGCAGTCCCTGGCAGGAAGACAGACGTCAAAGATGCAGAGTGGATTTGCAACTTGCTGCGTCACGGGCTACTTAAGCCGAGTTATATTCCTGACCGTAACCAACGCGAACTTCGCGAATTAGTCCGTTACCGGCGCAGCCTGATTCAGGAACGATCCCGTGAACACAACCGCGTCCAGAAGGTTCTGGAAGGTGCCAATATTAAACTCGCTGCTGTTGTCTCCGACATTATGGGCGTAAGCAGCCGCGATATGATGGGGGCTATGATCGAGGGGGAAGAAGATCCAGAAAAGCTGGCTGCCTTCGCAAGACGAACCTTAAAGAAAAAGAAAGAAGAACTAGAATTAGCCTTGCGCGGGAACATGAGTGCACTTTGAACAGCGACAACAGGAAACCCTTATGAAACAAGCCATTCGTAGGCTTGAAAACCTTGGTTTTCAGGTTGCTCTCTCAACCTCAGAAGCATCTTAACCATTTCGAATTTTCATATTTCCCTAAGAAGCACAGTTTTTAAAAACCGTAAAAGCTGGGTTTGTTTTCGTGCTGCCATTTTTAGGTCTGAGCTAAGAGTAATTTTCGGGGTAGTTCAACGTTAAGCTCGATAGTTGAACATGAGCAGGCTTCGTTTTCTTAACACTCACATTTCGCTCAAATAACTAACTTAATTTTAAACCTTCAATGATTTCTTCCAATTGTTGCTTTAACTGCGAATCGGCTGGGTTCTGTGCTAAGCGCCCGAATAGACTAAATAATTGGTCGTGATGGTTAATAATAGTGGACTTATTATCTGGAACCAACATCTCTATATATAGCTTTTTCAAGAGAAAATCGATTGTTTCTCCTTGTCCCTGCTCATAGGTAGTGAGGTGCGGAATCGAATCTGCAGCAGCAACAGCAGCGATACATTTTGTGTAAGCTGAGTCGTCTATTTGCACACCAAAACATTCGCTTACCTGCCCCAATTGACGTTGAAACGTTTTGTTCGCTTGTTCTTGAAGAAAGTCATATCGTTCTTCACTTTTGTCTTTTGAGTAATGAAGATAAACAGAGCTTGCCAGTGCCAGAACTGTGACTGTACTAAGAATTATGCCCTTATACTTAAATTCCCCCAATACATACATCTCCTCATCACTAATTTTGTTGATGATTGCAGTTTCCTGTTTTGTCTGGTTATCGTGATGTTGAGCTAAAGTCTCCCGTCTAGCTTAGATTCTTTGCTTACTTTAAGGATTCTAGGAGCCGATTTCCGCCATCCAATCGATATCCCCTCCTTATCACAATAAGGATACCATATATTGGAACTAAACCTGCCCTTTAATTCAACAAAGACCGGTAGCGGATCTCTGATCTGCTGCCGGTCTTTGATTTAAACTAATGTTCCCAGTTAGCGTAATGATCTTTGCTTTTCTGCATGGTTCTTTTCGTGCCGTTTTCTAAAGCCATTCATTCTCTAAAATGCTCATTTCCCACACGCTCCACGAACTTGAGCTGTTTTTTGTCAAGGCGTGGGAATCTCTTCCTCGTATCCTCGCTTGTTTAGCGGGCGTTCAATATCGCGGATTCCCGTAGGCGAAGCCGATAGCTTTTGACGAGCGTCTCCCCGTTCTTTACGTCGAACTCCTTCGCCCGTTCGAAGCCGAGACGTTCGTATAGACGAACCGCAGAATCCATCATGTCGGACGTGTGCAAATGAAGAAGCTCGGCGCCGGACGCGAGCGCGATCCCGGCGCTCTCGCGGATGAGCTGCGTTGCGACGCCATGGCCGCGGGCTTCCTGTGAGACGGCGAGCAGACGGATGATTGGCGTGTGGATGCCGACGTAACCGTACGCTTGCTCCGATGATTCGAACAGGAACACACTGCCGACGATGCGGCCGTCTAATTCGGCGACTAGCCGGTTTTTTGTTGCCCCGGCGCTCGCGGCGGCGACGATGTTTTCTTTATATTGCTCCCAGCGTTCTTCGGATAACGTATTCGCGTATTGCCCATAGGCGTCCAGCAGCACGTCCCGGACCGCGTCACGGTCTTCCGCCGTCGCTTCGCGAACGAGCACTTGTTTTTGCATCATGAGATCCACCTACTTTCTATCGAATAGTCGGCTATTGATACGACCTCTCCTATTCATTAATTTTCATTCGTAAAGCATACTTTTCTCATGGGAATTATATATTATTAGGTTTATGCTAGCATTTCATGAGTTATATCACAATACTCCAATCGATAGAAATACTTAATAAGCACAACTAAAAAATCTATATGTACATGTATTTCTATGATAAAACGAGTACATTCGTTACCACAACATTTGATATTCTGTAATAGTCCCCCTAAGTTTCATTATACTACCCTTTAGTTTAATAAAAGGAGCAGCTGCCGTAGTGACAAACTGCTCCTTGATGGCTGAATTAACGTTCCTAGTTTAATAAAGAGTCTAAAAAGTTTCCTTACCTTCACATAAAGCTTCAATTGCTTCTTTTGGGTTATTACCGAGAAAAGTCAGATAATCATCGAGAGCTCCATAAATTCCCCCTGAAGGAGTCATCATTAAAATTAGATGTTCATTATCAGCTTCACCAATAACTACCAACGCAGAATTAATACGTTCCTCATAAGTTTCAACTCGTTCTTTATTAATATGATTTATCGCTTTATTCGGATTAAAATGAAAGCTAGTGGTTTTATTCGGAACTTTATATGCTGGCTGTTTTATCGTCAGCCCACCATACTGAGCCAGAAAGTTAATGACTCGTTCATGTACATCAAAAATACTTTCTAACAGCTTGATGTTTCTATTCTCGCTTAGTAACTTAATAATATCAGGCAAGAAGAAGTCCTCAATTATGACGGTTTCTAATACCTCACCGTAACGCTCAATTGATTTTTCATAACCATTACCTGTTGAAGGTAAGAACTCTAACATGTTTATTAAGAATTCCTCCGATTTAATGCTCATGAGAACCAATTCCTTCGTCTTTTTATAAACTTCGTAAATTAACCATGACTTAAATTATTCGCAACGTGATACTATTCTCCCCAATTGTTCAATGAAAGACAGCTGCCAATTGCTTGTTGGCAGCTGTCTTGTTGTTCAACTAAAGTTTCCCGTTAGCCATCCATGCATCTCATATTTGCACCACAGAGCATTAAAGTAAATTCGTTCTTTCATGGTAGTTGAATGGGCTAACCGAGTGACCCTACCTTAATACAGGCGGCAATGGCCCCGTGGCTAAATGGCAACAGTATAAGCGCATAAAGTTGTTCTCTCCTTCACCCCAATCGTGTATACTATTATCCAAATTAAACCAAATGCATGTTTGAGGTGATTGGGTGTTGGGTGTGGTTACATACACGACATCGTTTGTAAATAGATGATAAGCAAAAGCAGGTAGAGTGCAGAACGAAAATCATGAGCTGCGATGATTAGAAGATGACGCTCTGACTCTGAGCTTACATGGCACGTATTTTCTTGTGAGCCTAGTGTTTTTGGGGCTCCTCGTAGTAATGCTAATAGACCTTCTGACGAAGGCGCGGCGAACGATTCAAGGCCGTATTATAAACAAAGAAGGCAACATCATTAACGTGCTTCGGGATGACGGTAAGCTAAAGCGCTTCAGAATAAACGTACCTGAGGTGCTGGATACGCTCCGAGCTGACTATAGAGTAGAGATCGTGAGCACGAATCTGGCCAATATTCCAAGCCGGATCACGGTGATTATGAGTAACGATGGTGACGTATAGTTTAGCTCAATCCGCCTTGCGGAGCTATTTTATTTAAATAACCATTTTATTTCTATTGAGCCGATATCTTTTTCAGCTATCACAAGTGTTTTTTGAGCATCGCCTAACTTTTCAATGCGCAATTGATATGGTTTAAGCATCTCTTCCCAATTGTTAGAAGTCGATGAGTTTGAAGCAGCATAGCTGAGATAATCAGTAACAATTTGTTTCCAAAGTATCGATGAAATGGACGAGACCTATTTTCTGTACTCAGAAAAGGGCAAGCGGAGTATCATTGAACGTAAGTCAAGAAAACGCGACACATATATCCGACTAAAACGTGCTTTGCACGGATGCATGGCGGGCATTCAGTTCTTATGCGAACTCAAAAGGCTTGGCTCATTACCGATTCAAATCCGATGGTAAAAAGCGTGTCAAGGGCGTTTACCATATCCAAAACGTAAACAGCTACCTTCATTTTAGCGATACGATTCCAGAATCCATTGAGATGTATGACTATGTTTTGCAAGAAGACGGAACAATGAAGTATTCCTCACTTGCAACGGAATCCGTTTCTTTGGAATTAACGGATAAGGTTGGTTCATTTAAGCTTAAAGAAAATTTAAGCTCCAAACTTAGTTCGAATAGTAACGACTACGAACCAGGAAAGTTGATAAGAGGATTTCGATTAATAGGTAAATGGGACGAGCAGTTGCGGGAATATGCTTTCGTAATCAGGTCAGACGCTGTCAGTTCGGAGTAATCTAACAAATCGCCTTATTCCCCAAGGCGGTTTTCTTATGATCAAAAATCAACATTAGAGTTTAACATATCCGATATTTAAAGGATCCTACCCCATTAGTTAAATAAAAATGGAGCTGAGGCTTCCAAACCTACTTCTCTAAGATGGGTTGAACTAACGTTCTCCGGTCAATCACATGGTTCAATTATTTCAAATAATTTCTTCTGAGTTCTGCCCTTCAAATGTTTTCATTTTATTCACTATCACTTGCCCTGATCCGAACACAATATTATGGTGATTAACGCATAGTAACCATTCGTACTTTTTGGAAACTAAGTAATATTCCCTAAGATGCATAAGTTCAGGAATTACATTCTTTGAAATAAAATTCGGGTCTCCTTCATATAGCCACATTTTATCTCTGTAATCCTCTACAATAAACCAAACCCTATCGTCGGTTACAAAGTACTTAATATAATTATTTGGTACGTCAACTAGTCTAAACAAGTATTGTGGATCTCTAAGTCTCTGCCAACCCCAATGCAAACTATTTGTATAATGTTGCTTTTGAATGAATTTCTCTTCGATATTTTTGATCACTGGTCTCCATACATTTTTGTTCCTTTCAACTAAATGCTCATGACTTTTTAGTGATTTGAGTAGTTCTTCAATCTCGTCTCGGATGGACAAGTTATCCATTTCAAAACCTTCTCCATTCAGGTTATTACTATATATTACCTCAGTGTACGTTAATTTTATGGATCATTCTGTTAAGCTGCCCGTTAACGTAATGAAGCTGCCGACCAGCGCCAGCAGCTCCTCCAGGTTATTTCTCAACTAACGTTCTCCGATAGCTTAACGTAAAAAGTGAAGATACCAATTCATCCGACTTCCCTTTATCAATCCCAGATCTTCATTCAATGTTATTTCTTCAAGTTACACTATCGGAAGCGGATGCAGACCACTCTACACTTACACCAGTGGAACACTGGAATGAGATGGCATAATCACCACCGCGCATTCCTTGTGGATAATCCGTCGTACTTCTCCATGTATATGCTTGTCCTGGCTGTATAGTTGCTGCAATATACTCTAACCCTGACGAGTGTTTCATCGTAACCGTTAGCACGCCTTTACCTGTGTTGTGAAAATAAAATTTTCCATGTCCATAACCAGCTGGTATTACAAAATAGGCGGGGGCGCCAGAAGTAGAAGCGGTCACGGTTGTGAGAGGCTGTTGGTTACCCTTAATAAACGGCGTAATAGATTCAAAGCCTTCGTCAGGTACTTCTGGCGACGTGGCTGGAGTTACGATTGGGGAATTGGATTCTGTCGGTGTTACCTCTTCAGAATCAGCGTTAATTACTGCTGGAATCGTTAAAGCTGCGGCTAGTGCTAGAGATAGCAAGGTGAATTTAGTTTGCTTCATCATTTGATACAATCTTCCTATCTGTTGAATTTTGACTAACAGGTAATTGGCTTCTCTTATAAATACGCATCCTGCTGATCAGTAGTTGCGTTAACCTGCCCGTAATAAAGCTGCCAATCAGCGCCGGCAGCCTCTTCCTGTTCCTTTGTTTAACTATCGTGTCCCGTTAGTTGAAAAGCTTACTACGGATTCGGCTCATTTCCTTACCGACTCATTATCATAAGGCTCTCATCTTACTATTACTTTTTTCTAAATAAAATATAAGATATAGTAAATCCGATAAATCCAACGAAACCATTCAACAAGAAAATAATAAAAACAAGTGAAGTTATATAGTCTAAAATCTCAATAGAAATTAGCTTAAACAACCAGGTTAATAAAAGTGATGTTAAAAGAACATTAAACAACAACCGCGCAATAATTGATTCCAGTGGTATCTTTTGATTAAAACTTCTTAAGAAGATTAATTTCTCAAGAAGTGGTGATAACCAGATACTTAACGCACTCACACCATTCTTTCTTATCCCATAACTATATAGAATTGAAAGCAATAAAACCTCCATAGACATTAGATATATGTGCTTTTCCAAAATGTATCCTCCTGTATTTAATATAAATACAATATACATTCAACTAAATTATACCACTAGTAATTACGCTAAACTCCCTTTAGTTCAACAAAAAAACAACCGATCGTTGAGGCCGGCTGCTGTCTCATTGTTACGCTATAGTTCCCAGTTAGTTCAAAAAAGGTTAACTACTTCTTTAAGACCCTTATTATTCTAACTATTCCCCATATAAGAAACGTTAAAAAAGCGACTAATACTACAACTTGAACAATTAAAGTCGACCAAACTATGTGCATAGTAAATTTCCTCCATTTCACTACATGTTTACTTTTTACTATTAAATGATTATATGATCAAGGGACTATAATACCTATTAATTAACATCAGAATCCCACCTATCCTCCCTTTTATTCCATAAAAAGCGGCAGCTGATCCCTATCAGCTGCCGCACTATCGTCTCCCGTTAGCTCAACTTCCTATTGCATACTATAAGACTTTAACAGATGCAATTTCCTTCCCAGCCCATAATTTAAACATATATCCGCTGACAAGAAGATGCCATGGTGCATCATCAACTAAAAAGCATACATCTGCATCATGAGTGCCTTCAATTAAACTTGTAATTCTAACAGGTACGGTCCAGGCTTCACCGGTTAACTGTTTACCCTCTATGCTTCCATAGTGCACGATAAGATCTGGTAACCAGGTATTACAGGGATATTTGCTTGGATCTTTGTCCCAATAAATTAGTGCTTTAACAAAACGAATGCTCTCTATGCCCCCGACCTCCCTGCAGAAAAGTTGAACTAATGTTCTCCGATAGCTTAAGGGACTAAGCATACAACGAAATACCCCATCTTACTCATAATATCCAGCCCATCATTGAAATCCAATCTAACCGACTGCTTTATAATGAGGTGAGAATAACCTCTTTCGGGGGCAACCTATCCTTCTTAGTCTTTTTATCGCCACTAAGTGCTGTAAACTCCACAGGATAAGTTTGTTTAGAATTCGGAGCAATAGTATAAACTTTGTAATTTTGCGATTCACCTTCAAATGAATAAGCGAATTTTCCTTTAGTTAATCCAATATCCTTAGTTACATCTGCCGTCATGTAAAATTTCACTTCAGTTTTACTTCGGTTTCTTATGGTTATGTCACATCTGAAGGTGACGTAACCCGAATCGTCAATCGTAAATTCATGAAATATACTTTCATCATAGACGTACACCAATTCTCTTTGCTTTCCCCCAAAATGGGTCACTTCTAAAGCTACTACAAGTAACAAAATAATTAATAAGGAGGAAAAGACCAAGTATTTTCTTTTCAATACGAAACATCTCCTTTGACGTCGTCCCCTGTTAGCTGAATGTATGGAGTGAACTATAAAAGCACTCATATGCATCGTCTCCATACTACCACATATTGGAACTATCCTGCCCGTTACTTCAATGAAACAGGGAGCAGCGCCGCGGCGGTCTGCTCCCTGTCTTGGTTGAACTATCGTTCCCCGTTTAGCTTAATCGGTTGCCGAATAAATCGAACTCTTATTTCTATTTCCTGGACCATAGATTTTGATACAATCCCGTAACTGTCAGGCGGACTATCCCATTTTCATTTAGCGTGATTCCATCCTTCTCATAGGCATTATTCGGAAAAAGGTAAAAAGAAAATTCATCCCCATCCTTGAAATTAAGTCCACCGCCGCCGTATGTGGCGCTTTCATAAATGCTTCCCTTATATTCGGACTTCATTTTCGCTACCATTTCTATCGAAAAATTATTTTCGCCTAGTGTCTTGTATTGTGTGCCCGAAATTAATGAAGCTCCGTTTCGCGAATAAGTTCCGACTGCTCGAAAGCCAATCCGATAGCCTCCACCTTGCAAACCGACGTTATCAAGCCAACTCACAAAAATGCGGTGCGCCCCGTCATTGTACAGTTCTTTCCCCACGTTGCTCTCCAAATCTGCCAATCGACGGAAACGGAATACTCCCCAGGAACGGCATAACCGTTTTTATCCGTAAACTTCTCCGTGTTATTTGCGATATCCGCCATTTGCATCGTCCATGCAGCGGGAAAACCGACCAGCCAGCAATATAAAAATACAGCAGCTACTCCGATAAAAGCAACGCTTAGCTTAGTTTTACGTTTCATTAGACCTCCGCATCAATTAGAAAAATAACCCCTAATATCTGACCCATTAACTGAACGAGATGGAGTCAGCTAAACTACTGAGTGGGCCTTCCTCCATCTGCAATTGGCGATATTTGTTCGTTTACATTGGTCAATTAGTTGCTAAACTTTAGTTCTATAAAAACGCAGCCGAAAGGAATACGCCGGCTGCTCGCGTTGCTGAACTATCGTTCCCAGTTAGTTCAATCTCGAAATCATCGGAGGACCGAGAAGAGAATGCCCTATGCGTGAATATGGTGTTATATGAAGCCACTTCCATATTCGGTTTACAAGCAACTATTACTTTATTAACTGGTTTACTTTTTGAATTGCTATCTTCATTCCTTCATACAAAGCTGTTACTGACCGATATTCTTCTTTGAATACTGGGTTGCTCCATTCTGTGTTCTTGATAATATGTATAATAAAAACGCCGTTAAGAGTTGAAAACCTGCCATACCATCCGACATCAACTACGTATCCATTTGGATATTCGACCATAAACATATCTTCACTTAACCATTTAATATCAGTCATATCTTCAGGACTTAATTTATAAGAGTTTCATTTAACAACTCCTGGCTTAAATGAACTGTAGATATCTATGACTCCACATATTTTCATAAAAATTAATAGTCTCTTCTGCTGACATAAATGGATTATTTAAAGTGGAGGTTGCGTTTCTTACCATAAGGTTTTTGTAACCGAGTCCATGAGCGAATTTAATAGTAGCATCCATACAGTATTCAGTTTGGGCACCGCAAAATTCTATACTGTTTACATTTAATTGATCTAAATTTTCTTTTAAGTTCGTTTTGTAGAATGAATTTGCATGTATTTTATTTATCAATACGTCCTGTGCTTGAACATCAAGTTTTGCATTAATAGCCCATTGTTCGTCTCCAGGTACTAATTCATCATCACAGTGTTGAACAAAAATAATTTGTTTATTTAACTTTCTGTATAAGAGAATTCTTTCATTTACTATAGCAAGCAATTTTTCCATTTTATACAAATGCTCTTTGTTGTAACATACACCATTTTGCAAATCAATGACTATTAAAACATCTGCACAATTCCCCATAATTCCCACCTCATTATTTATCTTAAACTTATATTTATATTATATCATTTCTTGGGGGACTATCCTGTCCTTCTTCTATAAATAAGGCAGCTGATCCTCGATCGGCTGCCTATGTGTTAATTGAACTATCGTTCCCCGATAGCTTAATCACTGGTTCTAATTGATACAGAAATGCATTTCACTATATCACCAGAATTTAAGATAACGCTTGTAATAATACGATTATCCTCTGCTAACTCTGCTTCTATAGAAAAAATATAAAATCCACTACCCCATGGCTCTTTAATAGGGACATGGATGTAACTTACTTGCTCAAATAAAAACTCAACCGTTTGGGAGGGGTTCTCTCTTGTAACTGCTGTAACCAATTTCAAACTAACTTCTTTACCTCTGTAATTTATCGTTATCTCTTGCAATTCACTATCATGTAAGTAAATGTTCTCTATTTCATGGTAATTGTCTAAAGAGTAGTTTGCCATTACGTTCTCCACCCCCCAATTGGTTAATTTATCCCAATATTAACATATTTTATGTCCACTGGTTGAAGTATCCTACCCGTTCAACAAAAAAAGCAGCCGTACTTAATGCGCCGGCTGCTGTCGTTGTATTGAACTAATGTCTCTCGTTAGCGTAATCGTCCATTCAGCCATTCTTCAATTTCATTAATTTTCTCTGCATAACGCTTAATATTTAGTATTGTCCCAGCAACCTGTTCGGTCCCGGCTTTCTGTTCATCTTGATCTGTGCAATCAATCCATAAAGACCGCTTTAGACAATATTCTAACCAGTCCAACTCACCTAAAAAGCCACTTGCCAAAATCATTCTCCAGTTTGCATGGATATGGTTTTGTGTTATTCCTTTATAGCCTTCTATGAAAGATAAGAACTTTTCCTGGTCGATCTCGCCCGACTCATTTTCAGACCAATAAATAGCCGTTTCAATTAAGTCAAGTTTAGGGTTTCTATAACCTGCACATTCCCAATCAATCAGTGCAGGTTTATCATTCCATAAAACATTCTTAGGGTCTAGGTCTCCATGGCTGATGACCATATCCGTTGAAATTTGCTTAGCTGAATTTATAGCTTCGATATTCCAATCGTTAAGCATTTGGCTGTTTTCATATAATAAATTCGTCCATTCGGCATTACTCTCTTGCCCTTTTTTCAAATAGAAGTTCCAGTCAGTTAGTCCCCGATCTTCTGAGGAATGATTAACTATCCCAAGGTCAGAGAAATCCCCCGTATGTAGAGAAGAAAGAATGCTGCCCATTATTTTGCAATGACCTGAATTTATTTCACTGGGCTTAAGGCTTTTTCCATCCAGCCATTCAAATACGAGACAGAATTGCTCACCCACTTGCTGAATCGAAGCACCATTAAACGTCTTAGCCGGAAGAGAAGGTACATAGTTTGCAGCACGATTAGCAATAAGTTCTGATTTGATGAAGTTTTGCATGGCTGTTGGTCTGGCCATAATTTCAGGGTTTAAAGCTTTGACTACGTATCTCCCCAAGGTGGTTTGTACTGCATACATCCGATGTAATAAACCGCCTGATATCGCAGTAGGACCAATTACTATATCACCAAGCTCTAATTCATTACATAGAGACTCAATTTGACGAGGGTCCATTCTACACTCACTCTCCCACCATCTTCTTCCATTTCGTCATAACAATTTCTACGCAGCAATTACGTTATCCTCCCGCAATGAAAAAGCAGCTGCTCATGGCCGGCTGCTGCAATCTGTATTGAGCTATAGTTTCCCGTTAGTTGAAAGCCAACATATAATAAGTTACTTGTTAGCTAGCTTTATCGCTTCTTCAATGACTGGCTCTAGCTTATTTTCTAAGTCATCGATAATTGCATAAA